>BCAA01000009.1 GCA_001305115.1 Clostridia bacterium UC5.1-1E11
TCTCGTATAGAGTTTAAAGCCAGTTCAAAGGCACCTGCCCGATCATCCTCTGAATGTTTCAATGTCCTCCCTGGCATCGGAAGTCTGCAAGTTCCCACGGCGCTGGATTCCGCTTATGCCGTGAGGTTATTATAACACACGTTTCCCAGAATTTCTCTATTTGTGAAAAGAATGTAATGATTTGTAGAATTTATGTGATACGGCCCGCCAACAGAGAACTCCTGCTGGCGGGCCGTATTTCTCCTGATACAGAAATCAACCGTTCAGGAGCTTCTTCACATTTGCCATCTCTTTTGCAGTCTGTGGATGATCAAGATATGCCCAAGAGTAAAGCATGAATCCGTCGCAATCCAGACTGCGGGCGGTTTGAATCTGCCGGGCGATGATATTATCTGCCTTTTCCCATCCGCTCGAATTCGTTCCCGCTTTGTAAAGGGCCAAGCCTATGTAAATCTTTACATGATCTGCCGTTACAAGGCTCTTCCACTTTTTCGCCAGAGTCTCAAATGGAGCGGTCGGATGATCGTAGGTCCAATAAATTTGCGGACAAATATAATCGATATAGCCTGGCTTACTGCACCATGTATACACATCTGCACCTGCATTGAGATCGTTTGCAATATTGCCCTGTGGAGAAATGCCAAACACAACATTTGGCTTTGTCTCCTTTACCATCTTGTATACAGCAGCCACCAAGCTATTGATGTTCTGCGTCCTCCATGCCCCAATGGACAAGGTTGAACCGCTCTGCTGATAGGCCGCTTTGTCAAGAGTTACATCCGCCGAATTCACATTGAACGGATAGAAATAGTCATCAAATTGTACTCCATCGACATCATACTTTTGGACGACCTCTTTTATTCCATTTACAATATAATCACGCACCTGAGAATACCCAGGATTCATATAAATGGCCCCATCCTTTGTGAACGTCCAATTGGATTTGACCGGATCATTTTTCCACTGGTTGTATGGGCTATTTGAAGCGACAACCGGCGGATAATTTCCTGCTTTGATCCGCAGTGGATTAAACCATGCGTGGAACTTCATACCAGCCTGGTGCGTTGCAGAAACCATGTAAGCCAAAGGATCGTATCCCGGTCCCACCCCCTGGGTACCGCTCAAGAAATGCGTCCACGGATAATAGTTGGAAGGATAGTATGCGTCTCCATGAGAACGCACATGTACAACCAGTGTGTTCGCGCCGCTATTTTTGGCCTTAGCAATGATGTCATTAAACTTTCTCTGGAAAGCAGCATAACTCTTATCCGCTTCCTTGGTCATATCCAAGCTAAGATAGGGAACCCAAACCGCCCGCATCTCCTGTTCCTGTACAACGGGCGTAGTAGTCGCCGGCGCATTATAAGATGGACTACTGACAGTGCCCTCCACCAGCTCTGGTTTACTGGTCTCTACGGTCGATTCCGTTTGAGAGCTCTCTGTGACAGCCTTTTCGGATACAGATGAATTCATTGCAGAGGACACCTCTTCCAACTCGCTGGACAATTGAGGCGCGGAAGAATTCTCTACTAAAATTTCACTGGAAACAAAATCATTTGTCACCAATGAATCCTCCAGTTTCTGCGGGGCGCTCGAACATGCGACACTACTGCACAACATGGCTGCCGCGAGTACAGCTGCCGCAATCTTTCTCCATTTTTTCACGTGTGTACGCTCCTTTTCTCATTGATTTCTCTGTCTCAGGAAACATTTGTCTTGATTTCCTATGTAAAAGCTCTGAATCCGAACAAATTTTAGTCATAAACTTTAGAATTCTGTTCCATGAAGTCTATTATATGCGATGATGCATGGGAATTCAAGAAAAAATTCACTCGGCAGCGACTGGAAATAACCGTAAAAATGCCTCCCCTATACATACACAATACAAGGGAGGCATCCAAAATCTTTCAGTTTTGTTACAAAAATGTTTATTCAGCAGCTAAGGCATCGCTGCGCTCTGCATGACCTGTATAAGTTGGCACCAACCGGTGTACAATCTCAATCATTTTTACATTGTCCACCCCGGCTACGCCACGCAATTGTTCCAGATCATTTAAGAAGGTATCCTCGTCAAATGGGATCGGCTTGCCAATGTAGATCAATTCATGCGAAGTCTTTTGACAACCGCCCTCGCTGTCCAGCAAAAGCTCCTCATAGAGCTTTTCTCCCGGACGCAAACCGGTATACGCAATCTTAATATCCACATCCGGCTCCAATCCTGACAAACGAATCAGGTTGCGGGCCAAATCCACGATCTTGACTGGCTCTCCCATATCGAGAATGAATATTTCTCCGCCGTGTGCCATTCCGCCAGCCTGAATGACCAGCCGCGCCGCTTCCGGGATGGTCATAAAATAGCGAATAATATCAGGATGTGTAACGGTTACTGGCCCACCGGCTGCAATTTGCCGCTTAAACAGCGGAATAACGCTGCCGTTGCTTCCCAAAACATTGCCAAATCGCACGGCCATATAGTCTGTATTCTGGCTGTGGCGGCTGCAATATTGAATAATCAGTTCACAGATACGTTTGGTCGCTCCCATGATATTGGTAGGATTGACTGCCTTGTCCGTCGAGATCATGACCATCCGTTTCACTCCGTATTGATCGCAAGCCTGAGCAACATTGAGCGTACCAAAGACATTGTTTTTGACCGCCTCGCCTGGGCTCAGTTCCATCAACGGGACATGCTTGTGCGCAGCAGCATGGAAAACCACATCGGGCCGGCATACTTCAAATATATGCTCAACACGTGCCCGGTCACGTACAGAACCGATCAAAACCTCCAAATTCAAATTTGGAAATTTCATTAAGAGTTCGTTCTGAAGATCGTAGGCATTATTTTCATAAATATCAAATATAATCAGGCGCTTGGGATGGAAGTGTGCAATCTGACGGCACAATTCCGAACCAATCGATCCGCCGCCTCCTGTAACCAATACCGTTTTATTCTTCAAATAACCGCTGATTTCCTCCACATTGAGGTTGACCTCATCGCGCCCCAGCAAGTCTAAAATATCTACATCGCGCACTGCGGGATGCTCCATATCCCCCTCGATCATCTCATACAACGCAGGAATCGTTTTTAATTTGCACCCGGTTTTCGCACAGATGCTCAAAATATCCTGACGGTCTTCCCGCTTGGCCGAGGCAATGGCCAGAACGATTTGATCGACGTTATAACGGCCAGCCATCCGCGGAATGCTTTCCCGGCCACCCACCACTTTTACGCCGTGGATGCGGGTCCCTCGCTTGCTTTTATCATCGTCGATTGCTACAACTGGAATTCCCTTGCTCTCTGGGGCGGATTTCATATCCTTTATGACCATAGACCCCATCTCACCGGCCCCAACCACCATAACCCGATGGAACTCTTCGCTATCCTGCTGGGACAGGCGGCGCTTCCGCCGGTGCCACAATCGAATGGCAAACCGAGAACCGCCGACAAACAGGAACATCAATGCCCACCCCATCAAATATACGGGAATCGGCAAACGATTTGTATGAAACACAGGATCTGCCATGGTGAAACCCATCGCAGCAATTAAAACGCTCGAGATGGATACTCCAAAAAAAATCTGAATCAATTCATCAAGGCTGGCAAATTGCCACATCGTTGTATAGAATCGACACAGAAAAAACACAATCAGACAGATACCAGTCGCCCACGGAATTTGAATTTGAAAATACTCAAATTCCCACCAGGGCACTTTCCCATCGAACCGGAGCATTAAAGCAATCCAATAGCTGAAATACACCCAAACAATGTCAAAAAACACCTGCGGCAGGGCCGACCATATATTCGCCCTCTTTTGTCTCATTACCATTCCCCACAGTATCATGATCCACAGCGCTGAAGCGCCGCATCCTTATCGACCTGGCAACTACCAGGACGCGGTCTTTGGCATCCTTTTACAAAAGGGTCTGTTTTCGATTATAGCATAGATTTCCCATAAAAGGAACATCTTCTTCCAAATCGCTACAAAAATGGAGCCAATATCAGGCATTCTTGCGTTGAGCCCCTTGTATTTCCGAATGTACGACACGCAAGGGTGGTCCTTCCAAATAGAGAATCTGATCTGCCAAAGAACGTGCCTCCTCCAAATCGTGTGTCACCAGAATTTTGAGGGCCTCCTGTGTGTGCTTTTGAAGCAGAGTCTGCATCCGCAGGCGCGTCTTATGATCCAAAGCTCGGAACGGCTCGTCCAATAGAAAGATCTCCCCACCAAATGCCAACGCTCGGGCAAGCGCCACACGTTGACGCATCCCACCGCTCAATTCCGCTGGACGCTTTTCCATATCATCCTTCAATCCAACGGCTTCTAACCATCGTTCGGCTGTTTTTATATGTGGATGGTTTAATATAACTTCCACATTTTCACGTGCGCTAATCCAAGGTAATAAACGGTCTTCTTGGAACATGTATGCGATTTTACGATCCTCTATCCCCAAAACAGCGCCAGAATCCAACATCTCCAAACCTGCAATACAATTTAGCAGAGTTGTTTTTCCGCACCCCGAAGGACCTAATAGGCAAATTGTACCCTTTTGAGGAAATTCTAAATCAAACTGATCCAATATTGCCCGCCCTTCATACGCCTTACAGGCATTTTGTATGGTAACATTCATGTAGGTTCCTCACGAAAGATTGTATTTTTTTCCAACGGCTTTCATCAGCTTCACCATCAGCTTTTCCAGTACAACGCTAATGACGATAACAACTGCAGTCCATGCGAAGAGGTCGGCCGTTTCAATATAGATCTTTGCATTATAGATATTGCCGCCGATGGAGTGTTTCGTGTTGGCCAAGACCTCTGCGGCAACGCCCGCCTTCCAAGACAGCCCCATGCCGGTCGTACAGGCAGCCGTAAAATAAGGCATGACGGACGGCAGATAGATTCGACGGATGGTTTTCATTGTATGAAAACGGTAGACCGCTGCCATCTGCAAAAGATTCCGATCGGTTTTTGCAATTCCATTGGATACATTCCCCCATACAACGGGCAATACCATCAGAAAAGATGTAAAGACCGGCACGTAAGGGGATTCAATCCAAACCAAAGCAAGCAATATAAAAGAAGCCACTGGGGTTGCTTTTATAATACTGACAATCGGATGGAAAAGGTCGTACAGGAAGCGCGACATTGACGTCAAGGCTGCCAAAAGAGTTCCAATTCCTACGCCCAATAGAAATCCGGAAACAATTCGCAGCATGGAATACATCGCTGTGAGCCAAAACTCCCCTTCCCCTGCCAACTCCAAAAGCCGCTGTGATGCGCGAACAGGAGATACAATCAGTATCTCCTGTTTGACAACCAAATATAAAATCTGCCAGAGAATCAACCAAAATAAAGCTACCAACACTTTCCGCATGCATATTGCTATACGGCTCTGGGATGAGGCCGCCTTATTTGATATAGTAGAAATCTTCACCCGGCAACTCTCCTCCAACGGACTTTGGATTGGCTGTGAACAGAATATTCAGGAAGTCTGGCATTTTTTTCTGCATTTCCTCTCCATCCATGTAAACAATATTGCAGTTTGGAATGGCCTTTTCTGCAACTGCTGCTGGCATGATGTCATATTTTTCAGAAAGTTCTGCCGCCTCATCGACGTGATTATTTGTAAAATCAACCGATTCTTTATATTCATCCAGGAAGGCGTCAAAGGCCTCCTTATTCTGTTCCGCAAAGTCCTTACGCACTACCAGACATCCCATGGTCAACACGCTCTTGTCCCCTGCAACTTTATTCCATTCATCGGTGAGATTTAAAGCGACTTGGACATTCGGATCTTTTGCCGTCACCTGTGTGACAAAGGGCTCTGGCAACACTGCGATCTTTGCATCACCGGACAGGATGCTTGCTGCCAATTCACTGTGATCTGCCTTATATTCTACGGTTACATCTGTCCCGGGAGTCAAACCATTCTCAGTCAGAATATAGTTAAAAGCATATTCCGGAGTGGCACCCTGACCCGAAGAATAAACCGTCTTTCCTTTTAGATCCTCTATGCTGCTGATGTCTTCTCCATTCGTCACAATATAGAGTACGCCCAATGTATTGAGAGCAGCAAGCTGAACATTCCCAGACGTCTTATTGTAAAGAATTGCAGCTGTATTGGTGGGCAGTGCCGCAACATCCGCTTCTCCACTGGAAATCATAGAAACCGCTGCATCCGGGGGAAGAGGCAATCGTCACGTCATAAGTATTTACTGTGGAACCTTCTTCGCTGTCCTGCATCAACTTAACCATACCAAGTCCGGTCGGTCCCTTTTGCGCGGCAATTTTGATTGTGATCGTTTCTTTCGGAGAACTGGAAGGATCTTCTGAACCCTTCGATGAAGACGCTGGCACACTCTCCGGCGCTTGACTGCTGGCCTCCTCCGGCTGTGAGCCACATCCAGTCAAAACCGCCCCCAACATACACAATGAAAGCGCCATCGCTGTCAAACGTTTCATGAAATTCATGGCAAATTCCTCCTTTTGCTTCATAAAAACTCTTTTATTTTTTGCAAAAGCTTTGCAAGAAAGATGATATTGGAAAAAGCACCGTATCCGCCCAAGCAGATACGGTGCCCTCTCGTCCGAAGCTCTAAAAATTATTCACTGCAACTTTCGCAGCCACAGCCGCAACTGTCCTCATCGCACTCATCGATGTCGAACTCCAGCGTCTCGCCACAATTCGGGCAGTCCATCTGACCATCCTCAATAATGTCCTCGGAGAGGCAGATCGTCTCATGACAATTCGGGCAAGTCACTTCATAATAGCACTCGTCCTCATCCTCATCGTCCTCTTCGTCTCCATAAAAGTCATCTTCCAGCGAGCCCAAGTCCTCGTCAACCGCATCGAGCTGATCGGCCATATCATTATAGCCGTCCTCCAGGTCGGACAGGGACATTGCCATATCGTCCAGTAATTCGATGATCGCGTTCAGAACCTTGACCTCTTTCTTGTTGTCGTCGAGCTCTAGGCCCTCTGCCAAACCACGGATGTACGCAACTTTCTCAGTGTTCGTCATGACTTGTGCCTCCTTTAATTTCATTCAAATCAATTCTTCCCACCGCTTTAAGCGGCCAAAAGCAAAAACGTAGGCAAGGAAGCACCGAAAACGACACTTCCTTCAAAAGAATCCCAATGTATTGTGCGTTATGCGCGCTCCATATATTCACCTGTACGGGTATCAATACGGATTGTCTCTCCCTCATTGATGAAAAGCGGGACTTTGATTTCCGCGCCTGTCTCCAAGGTAGCCGGCTTGGTAGCATTGGTTGCGGTGTCGCCCTTAAAGCCCGGATCTGTCTTGACCACTTCGAGTTCGACAAAGTTCGGCGGTTCTACACCAAACACATTCCCCTTATAGGAGAGAACCTTGCAATCCATGTTCTCTTTGACAAACTTAAAGTTGTCGCCCAAAACGCTCTTGTTGATCGGAATCTGCTCAAAGGTCTCAGAATCCATAAAATAATACAGGTCTCCATCATTGTACAGATACTGCATGTCCTTGCGCTCTACGAAAGCGGTTGGATATTTGTCGTTCGGGTTGAACGTCTTTTCTGTAACGGCGCCTGTAATGACGTTACGAATTTTGGTGCGGACGAAAGCAGCGCCTTTGCCGGGTTTCACGTGCTGAAACTCGATGATGGAACAACGTTGCCATCCATTTCAAAAGTCACGCCATTTCTAAAATCTCCTGCAGATATCATGACCGTATCCTCCAATAACTAATTTACTATCCTTTAGTGTATAATATTTCCTGCCATTTTTCAAGACAAATTTTTCACAATACGCGAATCTCACATCAGATTCTTGAGGGCATCCAATGCCAAAAAATAGCTGTATTTGCCAAAACCGCAAATCTGACCTGCGCATACATCCGCAATAACAGATTTATGCCGGAATTCTTCCCGTGCATGGATATTGGACATATGTGTTTCCACAAACGGAATGCGCACACAGGAAATCGCGTCGTGCAACGCATAACTGTAGTGGGTCAATGCGCCAGCATTCAGCACCACTCCATCGTAGTTTCCCCGACTGGCATGAATTTTATCAATGATGTCACCTTCGTGGTTGGACTGAAAGATGTCGCACGTATATCCCAGCTTTTTTGCATGCTCCAAAATCTGTAGATTGATACTTTCTGCTGTCTCATCGCCATAGACGCCCTTTTCTCGGACGCCTACCATATTGAGGTTCGGACCTAGAATCACCAAAACTCGTTTCATACGTCTCCCCCCTTTTTCCCCTGTCGCTGGGCAAGCCGCCTGCGGACCGGCTTCTCCAATGCACGGCGAATACGGATAGAAAAGCCCTTTTCTGCTCCACGTGGGGTGAGTAAAACCGATTTCATTCGTGAGAGATTGGCCCCCACCACATCCGTAAACACCTGGTCACCGATCACAACCGTCTTTTCCCTTTTAGCCCCTAGTTTGCGAATTGCGCGAAGATACGCAATCGGAAATGGCTTGATCGAAAAGGATAAGAACGGCAGATCATACTTCGCTGCAAACGGGGCCACCCGTTTCGCAAAATTGTTTGATAGAATCATCACGCGAAATCCCTGGCGGCGCATCTCATGCGACCACTCAACCGTTCCCGGAAAAGGCTCCTGAGAACCGTGATAAGCCAACGTATTGTCCACATCCAGAAGGATGGTGTCCACCTCCAATGCGGTCAGCATAGCCGGTGTGACATCCAGCAAATTCTCTACTGCTATTGTGGGCAAAAGCAACGCCATCGGGCACCTCCCGTATTGGATCGAAAGCGTCTGGCGGACGCTTTCTTAAAACGTTAAAAAAGCGGGCTTTAAGCCCGCTTTTTGTGAAATTCATTCCTGTAAACGTTATCTGTACTTACGCTTACGGGCCGCTTCGGACTTCTTCTTCCGCCTGACAGAAGGCTTCTCATAAGCTTCTCTCTTGCGAACTTCAGCAATGACACCCGCTCTTGCACACTGCTTCTTGAATCTTCTGAGCGCGCTTTCCAGGGACTCATTGTCCTTAATTCTGATTTCAGCCATTTATTTTCCCTCCCATCCGCCGAAAGGCAGGGGTTAATAGTAACTCAATTACATAAAAGTTATTATACATACACTTTTCAGCTCTGTCAAGTCTTTCCGAACAAACTCTCAAAAAACTCCACTTCGAAAGAGAATATGTATCCTCCCTTTTATCCAACGTTTTTATATTATTACATAAATTGGCAAAGAAAGCAATACAAAACCTCCAAAAAATCAGAATAATGATTGCAAAAAAGCAAAAGCTGTGCCATAATAAAAAACAAATGTACGTTTTTCCACGATCGTGGCAAAATGCTCATCTGCAAATTTCGTTCATAAGGAGGGGGTTGCATGGAGTGGAAGGATCGCGCTAAGAACCGGAGAATCCATCAAGGACTTACTCTGGAAAAAGTCGCCCAAGCGGTAGGTGTCAGTGCCGCCACCGTTTCCCGTTGGGAACGCGGCGAAATTGCAAGCCTGAGTGCAGATAAAGTTGCCCGATTGGCAGAAGTCCTTCAAGTCACACCGGATTACCTGATCGGTTGGGAGGTCCCTCCCCAAGAAGGGAAACTCAGCAATGTGTACTTTAATTTCGCACGCGAAGCGCAAGAAAATGATATTGACCCGGATGACATCCGTTTGGCCATTGACATGATCAAGAAGCTAAAAAGGAGACACGCACAGAAATGAACCGGCACTGCACAAAAGCGGAGCTCTATCGGGCGGTCTGTGCATTGCGCAAACGCCTAAACATTCCGGAGTCGGATCAACCATTGGACATGATCTCGCTATGTGAAGCACTCCCGAACCTTGCCCTGGGATTTCCTCCTTTCAAAACCCCCGGCCTTAAGGGAGTTTCCTGTCTCTCCACCGACGGCGGTCCGGACATTATCCTTCTCAATGGAAATCTATCCTGGCGTGAAAATAATTTTACCTGTGGCCATGAATTGATTCATATCACGCTCCATCGCGATGGCCCGGCTAAGTCGTTCAACTGCTTTGAAAAAGCGCGCCCCAATCAGGACCGTTTTTTGGAGTGGCAGGCGAATGAAGGGGCCGCCGAACTTCTTCTCCCCGCACGTGTTCTCCTCCCCCTTGTTCGGGAACGGTATCCAGCACTACATACATGGAAAGACTATCTACGCTTTAAAGGGGAATTGGCAGAGAATTTTCGCATCACGGAAGCTGTGGTCACCTTCCGTTTTGAGAGTCTCAAATACGAGATCACGCAATATCTCTCTGGAATCCCGTACGAGGAAGTCCGTATTCTTTCTTCCGCCAAGCAGCGCGAGTCCGGGCTCCACATAAAATCGCTCAATGATCTGGAAGCCGAGTGTCTGGCGCAGGAATCCGACCGGCTTCGCCGCATTCATAGGCGCATGCTGGACTTTCATTCCATCGATATAGCATACGATCGCCGTTAAAAGGCCATATTGCTTCTCTTCGTTTCGGATGCAAGACGATCCCCTCGTGGGATTATCTGCTAAAGGTATCCTGATTCCGAGGAATGCACATTTACAAATCCAACATAGATGCAATCATAGAAATTGGATCACCAAAAGGCAGGCTATATTCCGGTATCATGTCACTCAAACTCTGGCATGTGATTCAAGGCGTTCAACTGCTTTTTAATTCCAGGGGTGGGCACAAAAATGTTGCAAATCGTTCTGGCCAGAGCGATTGGAGCTGCAATTGGCATGGTTCTAATCGCTGTAATTTATGTAATCCTACAGAACTTGGCTCAAAAAGGTATACGAGTTTTCCAGCATGAGGCTGTTCGATGGATCTGTTCGTTTATCTTAGGAATCCTACTTTTCATTTTGGGCGCAAGTATATTATGTATATAACTGTAGCGGCCGTAGATGGTTTCCTACGATTGCCATTCCTATGCGTCTAAAATCATTTTATTGGATCTATCTGCAACGTATCAAAGGGATTTGTAGTCATAACCACCGGCTAGTCCGGTGGTTTAAAAGGGTCCTATCAGCACCTATTACCGGCAAGCGTCTCAAAAGGCATGGAGCTACATTCTCCCGCTTGCATCACTTGCCCCGTAGCCCGTAAACGGGCATCACCGTTCTCGCGGCAACTTTCTGTCAACAAAGATTGTTGCCAACGGCTTACTTCGCCCAATGCTTCAAGCGAAAGCCTTTTTACAAGGCTTTTCCACCGGCTCTGCCCGGGAGTTTCGAGGTACAAACAAGAGTCCAGCAGAAAATGTTCTGCTGGACTCTTTTTTATGGCTTTTTACCTTTAACTATTTTTATCCACTGTATGGAATTTCTTCAAATTACCGGTCTTGTTGCTGCGCTTGTCCAATTCAGCCTCCACTTCCTCCATGGAAATGCCGGATTGTACCATCAAAACAGTCAAGTGATAGAGCAGATCTGAGATCTCCATCACAGTTTCACGATTCTCGCCGTTTTTCGCCGCGATGATAACCTCGCTGCACTCTTCTCCGCATTTCTTCAGGATTTTATCCAAACCCTGCTCAAAAAGATAACAGGTATAAGAGCCCTCTGTATGGCTATCCCTACGGCTCAAAACAGTTTCATATAAATTTTTGAAGGTGTCGTTCATAACCACTCATCCCTTCTACATGTCTTCAGATTGGTGCTTCTCTCTGCCAAATCTTATGAAAAAACAACTATGCGCGCCGGTGTGGCAAGCTGGTCCTGTCTGTTCTACCTGTACTAACAACGTATCATCGTCGCAATCCCCATGAATACAGATTACCTTCTGTAAATGGCCGGAAGTTGCCCCTTTATTCCAAAGCTCTTGTCTGGAACGGCTGTAAAACCAGGTATATCCTGTCTCAAGGGTTTTTTTCATGGATTCCCGGTTCATATAGGCGAGCATCAGCACTTCATTTGTACCGGCTTCCTGTATAATTGCAGGCAGAAGATCTGCTTTCTGGAAGAAGCGCTCGATAAAGGCATCATCGATTCGATTCATCGCTTCCGTCATGCCTCCTTGACTCCTTTACAAAGGTCAACCGCCTGGCGCAGGCTGAGGTCACGGGTGTACAGCGCACGGCCACAAATCGCACCGTGCAACTTCAATGCCGTGAGTACCACAATATCCGTCAAACTACTGACCCCACCGCTGGCAATCACCTTACAGGAAACCGACCGGTTGAGCTTGTCCAGCATTGTAAAATTGGGGCCATCCATCATTCCATCACGAGAAATATCGGTGAAAATAATATACTTTACTCCGACATCTTCCATGTGCTTCGCCAAATCAATATAATTCACTGTGGAGGTCTGCGTCCAGCCTTCCGCTGCAACATTTCCGTCGATCGCGTCAATGCCGACGGCAATTTTATCCCCATATTTTGAAACAGCTTCCTTGACAAGTGCAGGATTGTTCAATGCAGCAGAACCTAAAATGACACGGGAGATTCCATGCTCCATATAATAATCAATCGTCTCCATGTTACGGATTCCGCCGCCCAACTCAACCTTCAAGTTGCACTGCTTCAATACTTCAAAGATCAGGTCCGTATTGACTGGAACAGCATCTTTCGCACCGTCCAAATCCACCATGTGGAGCCACGTCGCACCCATCGCTTCAAAGGCTTTGGCCGTATCCGCTGCACTCTCCGCAACGGTATAAGCGGAGTCGTACTTCCCCTGTACCAAGCGAACACATTTACCATCTTTGATGTCAATTGCAGGCAGAATAACCATACTTCTTGCCTACCTCCTATTCCGTATTTCCATAAGATTCCGTTACAAAAAGGAGTCACAGACCGAACGTCACAGAGAACCTTTGGTTGAAAGAACTCCTTCCCCGGTTTGGGTGGCTGCAAGCCGGAGAGCATGTGCGACCGCCTTAAAGATAGCCTCCGCTTCGTGGTGCGCATTGGCGCCATACTCCAAACGGACATGCAGGGTTATACCAGCATTGGTAGCAAACGCACGCATGAATTCTTCTGTCAGGCACAAGTCATATTCTCCTGTACGCTCCTGCGAAAAGTTTGCTCGAAAAGCCAGAAACGGCCTTCCACTGACATCGACCGCTGCAAAGGCCAACGCCTCATCCATTGGCACATAAAAGCTACCAAAACGTGCAATACCGGACCGATCTCCAAAGGCCTGTGCAAACGCCTTTCCCAAGACGATTCCAGTGTCCTCCACGGTGTGATGCCCATCCACGTACAGATCTCCTATAGTTTTGACCTGTAATCCAAACCCGCCATGTACGGCAAAAGCATGCAACATATGATCGAAGAAACCGATTCCGGTCGAAATATCCACAGTGCCGCCATCCAGTGAAAGCGATACTGCAACATCCGTTTCTTTTGTCTTCCGAGTTTCCTGTGCGGTTCTCATAGCTGTACCTCGCTTTTTGAATCCAATTTATTTTACACCATTTTTATGGATTTGTGGAGGATGAAACAAGAGATTCTAAATTTTTTAACAATTGCGCATTTTCTTCTTCGCTGCCTGCAGTAATTCTGAGCGTATCGCCCATAAAACGCACGGCAATTCCCTTAGATAGAAGTCCTTCGAAGATTTCTTTCGCCCGCGGCATCCTCACCAACACAAAATTGGTGTAGCTGTCATAGACGTGCATCTGTTCAGGATACCTCGTTTCCAGATCTTTTAAGCCAGCTTGTAATGCCTTACGAGACAGGATGATCTCATCCAGTGCACGGTGGAGCAATTCTGGAGAGCGCATGACCAAAGCGCCCATTTTTTGCGTAATGGCATTCACATTGTAGGGCGACTTCACTGCACGCAATGTCCGCGTCAGCGTCGGGTTTGCAACAGCAAATCCAAGGCGGATCGCAGCCATACCAAACGCCTTGGAACATGTCCGCAGGATAATCAAATTGTCGTACTGTGCAACTTCCCCCAAAAGAGATTGATCCCAAAAGTCCATGTACGCTTCATCCAATACGACAAGCGCAGAAACGGAGGTAATCAGCTTTCGCACCTCTTCCCGGCGCAATCCCAGGGAAGTCGGATTGCAAGGATTGGAAAACAAAACGACTTTCGCGCCGCTTTCACGAACTTGGACGATCAAATCATCTACATCGATGGACAAATCCTCTTTTTTCTTATAAACGACGCTTTCCGCCTCTGCCAAGGAACCATAAAAGCGATACATGGAGAAATCCGGCTCCACGGTCAAGAGTTTGTCCCCCCGCATCAGGAATGATGTAGCAATGATAAACAACCATTCGTCTGAACCATTGCCCGCTGTCACAAGTGCTGGGTCCACGCCATAGTAAGCCCCAAAGCTCTCACAAAGTTCGGTGGCATATGGGTCGGGATACCGATTGAACGCTACATCTGCCATGGAGTACTGCGCTTTTTCCAAAAGTTCCATAGGCAACTCTAAAAAGGATTCATTGGCATCCAGACGGATGGAATAATTCCCTGCAATCGGATCATACGGTTGCAGATCCTTTAATTTGTTGTTGAGCATATACGGCATTGTCGTCCCTCCGTTCTTATTCACGCACATCAATCAGACGACACGCGATTACTGCGCACACGGATGGAATTGGCATGCGCGGTCAGGCCTTCTGTCTCAGCCAACTTGATAACATCCTCTTTGGCCTGCATCAAAGCATCCTCTGTATAATAGATAAAACTGGATTTCTTGACAAAGCTGTCCACGGAAAGCGGCGAGAAAAATCGCGCTGTCCCACTGGTGGGAAGTACATGGTTGGGTCCGGCAAAGTAGTCGCCCAGCGGTTCCGGCGACCAGTTTCCAAGGAATACCGATCCCGCGTTATCAATCTTCCCAATGAATTCCATCGGATTGGCGGCACAAACCTCCAAATGCTCTGGCGCCAGTTCATTTGCAAATGCAACTGCTTCCTCCATATCGCCACACAACATCACCGCCCCAAAGTTGTCAAGAGATTGCTGAATGATCTCCTTTCGGGATAGCGCTCTATTTGACGGTAAATAGCCGCAATCGTCTCCTCCGCGATGCGCTCCGAAGTCGTGAGCAAAATTGAAGAAGCCAAGGGGTCGTGTTCTGCTTGGGACATCAGATCAGCTGCCAAGAACTCTGGATACGCTGTATCGTCCGCAAGAATCAAAATTTCGCTTGGACCGGCGATCATATCGATGTCCACGGTCCCATAGAGCTGGCGCTTAGCAGTAGCCACAAAAATATTCCCCGGGCCGACAATCTTATCCACCTTCGGAATGCTCTCTGTGCCAAATGCCAGAGCAGCAACTGCCTGTGCGCCGCCTACCAAGAATACACGGTCCACGCCGGCAACTAAGGCGGCAGCCATAATATCTGGGTTAGGCTTTCCGTCTTTCCCTGGCGGAGTTACCATCACCAGCTCCCGTACTCCGGCGATTTTGGCGGGAATCGCATTCATGAGTACAGAGGACGGATAAGCGGCCGTTCCACCGGGTACATACAACCCCACGCGAGCCAGACCGCGCACACGTTGGCCCATGATGACTCCATTGGACTCCGTTTGCAACCAGCTCTGTTGCTTTTGCCGTACATGGAAATCCCGGATATTATCTGCCGCCCGCTCCAACGCCGCCACAAAGGCCGGATCGCATGCCCGGACCAATTCCCGCATATCCGCCTGCTCAATCACCAGTTTTTCTGGCGCGCTTCCGTCAAATCGTTCTGTATACATGCGCACAGCTGCATCCCCGTCACGGCGTACAGTTGCTATGATTTCTGCAACAGCATCGTCCACTTTTTTACCGGAGTTTGCGCTGCGTTCCTTCAATTGTTCGATAAAAGCGCGGCCAAACGCCCCGCCTTCCTTCACATACTGGATCAACGTTTCCGTCCTCCTTACTGATATTCCTTTACCTGTTCCATTTGCGCAACTAGTCCTTCAATTTCCGCCTTGCGCAATTTTAGGCTTGCAGTGTTCACAATCAGTCGAGCTGAAATATCACAGATGGTGTCCACGACTTCCAAACCATTCTCTTTTAGCGTTGTGCCGGTTTCTACAATGTCGACAATTGCATCGGACAGCCCTAAAAGAGGCGCCAGTTCCACCGAGCCTTCAATCTTAATGAAACGAATATCCATCGCTTTGCTTTCAAAGTAATTGCGCGCAACGTTGGGGTACTTGGTAGCAATGGTGCGGCTGGTATAACCGCTGAAAAAATCGCTGCCTTTCGGTGCAGCCAACGCAAATTTGCAGCGTCCAAACCTAGGTCCAGCACCTCATAAAAGCTGGTGCCATTTTCCATAATGGTGTCTTTTCCCACCACTCCCAGATCACATACGCCGTGCTCTACATAGGTAATGACGTCTGCCGCCTTTGCAAGAACCACTTCCAAGCTGTTTCCCACTGGCAAAATCAATTTTCGTCCCTTATTGTGTACTGCACCACAGTCGTAGCCAATGCGTTCCAACAGGGCTATGGTGTCTTTTTCAAGCCTGCCCTTGGTCAGGGCGATTCTTAATGGTTTCATACTGTCTCCTCTACGATATCGATGGTTTCTACCGTGTCACACACACAGTCAACCCGGCGAATCCCACGCATCTTCGCATAATCGAGCGCTTCTTTCCTCGTCTCAAACACGGAACTTTCACATTTACGCCCCTCCCCTGCCAAACGGGATGCATACTGCAACGCCTTGATCTCATATCCTTCGTCGCTGTGTACCAAAATCTCCACTGGAGGCGGCGCCTGAATCCGGCCCTGCTTGAGCAACAATTCCGCCAGCACATCCACGTTGATTCCAAATCCGACTGCAGGCATCGGTGCGTCAAACTGCGCCAAAAGGTTGTCATAGCGCCCCCCTAACAGAACGGCATCGCCTACATTTTCCACATAGGCGCTAAAAATAATATCTGTATAATAGTCATTGCGCTGTACCAGCCCCAAGTCTACAATCATGCGGTCGCCGAGGCCTAGGTCTACCAACGCGCGGTACAACTCATGTAGATAAGCCAGCGTCTTACTAGACGCATCATCGCTACAGAGTGGTGCAGCCTGTGCAAAGACCTCTTCGCCGCCAAACAACCGCGGCAAACGGCGCATCGCATCAACCGAACAACCGTTTCCCAATTTATCCAAAATTGTATTCAACGCCGCATAGTTCTTGGATTCAATTGTACTGCGGATATCTTCCCGCAAGTCATCATTGATGGGCAGCTGTGCAGCCAAGGCCCGGAAGAACCCCGCGTGTCCCAACTCTAAGCGGAAATTCGGCACGCAACGGCTCAGCGCTTCTACCGCAGTGACAATCACTTCCAAATCTGCCCGGCGCCCCGGTGCGCCCAACAGCTCAATACCGGTCTGTGTTGCCTCGTTATTTCGGCCCGTCAGGCCCGGATTGCTGCGATAAATTTTTGATTATAATACAGACGCACTGGTTTCGGCAATTTCTGCAATCGAGTGGCGGTCAGACGTGCGATTGGAATCGTAGAATCCGGCCGCATCACCATCAAACGGCCATGCCGGTCGCTCATCTTATACATGGTCTCCTGGCTAATACCCGAGAAATCCGGATCAAATACGTCGTAAAACTCCAACCCCGGCGTAACCACTTCGTTGAAGCCACGGGACGAAAAGACCTGGGACAATGTTTGCTCTACGTAGCGCCGCGCTAGACATTCTTCAAAGAGCAAATCCTTTGTCCCTTCTGGCGTGATCTTATTGTATTTCTTCATAAAAACCTACCGTTTCTGATTCAAATTGGAGCAAAGCATTTCGCGCCTCGCTTTAGCGTGGTAATATAATATCATAGCAAATCAACTGTGTCAACCTTTTTACAACATCTTTCCAGAAGGAAACCTCAGAGGCCATTCCTAAAAAACAGGCCTGCTTTATGCAGGCCTTCATCCAATCAAATCCTTCAGAGCATCCAGGCGGTGGATCGTATAATTTACCCGGACCCCCGCAGGAATCTCTCCACCCTTCGGGCAATACCAACAGGTATCGATTCCGGCATTGTTTCCACCCTGAATATCAGAGCTCAATGAATCGCCGACAATCAGCGTTTTCTTCGGGGAGAATCCGGGAATGCGTGCAAATATATAATCAAAGTATTCCTTCATCGGCTTCTGATACCCTGCATCCTCAGAGACAAAAATCCCTTTCATAAAGCGATCCAGTCCAGAGTCGCGCAGACGGCTGTATTGCGTGCGTGATACCCCATTGGTCACAATATACAGATCACAGAATTGTGCGCAATAGGCGCAAATCTCCTTCGCGCCAGGAATCAAGAACGCCCCACGCCCTAATTCTTCCTGGTATTCATCCTCAAATGTACGGCCGTCTCCTTCGATACCGGCCGCTTGGAACAGATCGACAAACCGGCTATAGATGACTTGTTCCCGGGAGATTTCTCCACGCTCAAATTGTTTCCAAAGCGTGCGGTTGATACTATGGTACATCTTTTTGATCGAGTGATCCAGCGGATAGCCATGACGGCGAAAAGTTACCTCCAAGGCAACACGCTCCGCCTCTTCAAAGTCCAGCAGTGTGCCATCCACATCCAGCAACAGCGTCGTGTAGTTACCCAACTCACACTCTCCTATCTTTTTGTAATTACCTTTAGTCAACCGGCTCATCCAATTTGATTTTCGAAAGTATATCGCCCTGTTCCGCGGCTTTTCGATAATAACACACGGCTTTTGCCCGGTCAACCTCGCACCCCAAGCCCCAATAGTACAGGTCGCCCAGCTTTCGATATGCTTCAAAGCAGTTTTGGCTGCAAGCATGCTCATACCAAAACTTTGCACGTTCATATCCCCAAGCGGTACGCTGGCTGGCATAAAGATTTGCCACATCGACTTGGGACAGCGCATGTCCATGCCGGGCTGCCCGTTCATACCATCGAATGGCTGTTTCTAGGTTCGATTCTACACCCAAGCCATATTGATAGAGATAGGCTGTATTGTATTGCGAATCCACTTGTCCAGCTTCTGCTGCCTTTTGAAACCATCGCAATGCTTCTTTAAAATCTCTCTTTACAAAGCCATATCCCAAATAATACATTTGACCTAATTCAAATTGCGCCTCAATTTGGTTAAACTCTGGCTCGGATGCTCTTCGGAACCACTCCGCGACTTTCAAATAATCCGGGATGTTCCCCGTACCCCTCTTTATAAAGCTTTGCCAACCGATAACAAGCATAGGAATCATTCCGCTCTGCGGCTTTTTCCCACCATCCTACCGCATCATCAAATTGCAAAAGCAGCTCGCATACTTCCGCCAAAGGCCGGTAAGCACTCGAATATCCATTTTCGATTGCTCGCTCATACCAGCGCTCGGCTTCTTTTAAATCACGTTTACAGCCTAACCCCGTTCTGTACAACCACGCCAAACCTTCCATCGCTGGAACATATCCATTTTGAGCCGCTTTCTCTTCCCATTCAAAGGCTTTATCAAAATCCTGCCGCCCGGCAATCCCCTTGTAATACAAACTAGACAAGCGGTACTGTGCCGCCGGCTCGTTCTGACCGGCAGCCTCTCGTAAATAGTCGATTCCTTTTCTCTCATCCAATGGGACAAGAATCCCTTCGGAATACATGTAGCCCAAAAGGAACTGGGACTGCAAATCCCCCCGTTTTGCTTTCATTTCCAATGTCTCGATGTAACGCTTTAATCCCTGGGACGGCTCCACCTTTCCCTTTTTATCTCTTGATATACCTACATCCATAGGACTATCGGACAAAAACTGGTTTAATCCCTTCTGAAACACACCGAAATTCCTGGACGCAATCCCGCATTTGGCCCAGCGGTCATATAAGATTTCGAGATCATCTTTGGATTGAAGATCCAGACATTGAATTCCCTGTAAGGGCGTTCGTTCCAAATCTTTGTACGTGATTGGCGACACGGTCAAAGGGTAGATTTCTTGGTTCAGTGCCCAAGCTGCCCCCAATTCTGCTAAACAAAATGGACTTTCCAAATATGCTTGTGTGAGAAGGATGACAACTGCGTTGCAGCCTGTAATTGCCCTTTGTATGCTGGGGATAAACGGTTTTCCAGGGGGCAAAGTCCCTTTCATAGATGTGCAAAAGATTTCCTGCCTATGAATGTCCATCGATGAAACGAAAAAGTCGATCACACGTTCCACCAATTCTTTATCCGCACTCGCATGGCTGAAAAAGATCTGGTTTTTCAGCCACTATGCCACCCCTTATTGTTCCTATCCGTCCATGCATTCCATGGCGCGGGTATATTCTTCCGCCGCATGGCGGTTACTTTCAATCTCCGCCTCTGAGAGAGGGCGGCACACCCTTGCAGGCACCCCCATCACCAGGGAACCATCCGGTATCTGCATCCCCTGGGTCACCAGAGCAGAAGCTCCTATGATACAATTTTTACCGATATGCGCTCCATTGAGTACCACCGCTCCCATTCCAACTAGGGAATTATCATCAATGGTACAACCGTGCAGAATGGCTCCATGGCCTACGGTTACGCCGTCTCCAATTCGAATTGGGTGGCCTTCGTCCACATGCAGTACGCAACAATCCTGAATATTTGAGCGCGCGCCGATCTGAATCGGCGCGTTATCCGCACGCGCCACCGCATTGTACCATACAGAGCTCTTCTCGCCGAGGGAGATATCTCCCACAAGAACAGCGCCGCGTGCGATCCGAGCCGTAGGTGCAATCCTTTGCTTTTGTCTCATCTGTTTCGCCTCATTTTTATATCAGAACAATGTCATCTGGGAACTCGCCGGCAGATCTTTTAAAGCGCCTGCCTGCGCTAACATCTCGATGACCGCTTTCGTCACCTTTGCTCGAGTCTGTAGGTCATCGATGGAAATGTATGGCCCTCCTGTCTCACGAGCTTCTGCCAAAGCTGTTGCAGCTGCCTCTCCAACACCAGCCAACGAGGAAAACGGTAGGCGGATTTTTCCATCTTCCACCTGATACTTTTTCGCATCCGACTGGTAAAGGTCCACAGGAAGCACCTCAATACCACGCGCCAGCATCTCATTCGCAATCTGAAAGGTGGAATAGGCCGCTTCCTCTTTGGCGCTCGCCTCTTTTCCCTTCATGCTGATTTCATTCATACGGCGGCGCACCGCTTCACGCCCCTGAATCACAGTCGCGCCATCGAAGTCTTCCCCGCGTACACTAAAATAGGCGGCGTAATACTCCACCGGCCGGTGTACTTTATACCATCCAAGCCGCAAGGCCGAAATCATATAAGCTGCCGCATGCGCCTTTGGGAACATATACTTGATTTTTAAACAGGATTCAATATACCATTCCGGCACGTCATGATCCCGCATGGCCTGCTTGTGCTCGTCTGTCAAGAGCTTTGGGGCCTTCCCCTTACGCACAATCTCCATAATTTTAAACGCCATTTTGGGCTCCAGCCCCTTGTGCAGGAGATAGGTCATAATGCTGTCACGCGTACCGATGACTTCTGAAATGGTACAGGTTCCCTTCTTGATGAGATCCTGCGCATTGCCTAACCACACGTCCGTACCATGCGACAGACCGGAAATCTGCAATAGATCGGAAAAAGTCTTTGGTTTTGCATCTACCAACATCTGCCGGACAAACGGCGTCCCCAATTCAGGAAGAGAAAACGTCCCGGTCTGGCAATCGATGTCCTCTGCTGTGACGCCCAGGGCTTTTGGCGATTCAAACAGCGACATGACTTCCGGGTCACTCATGGACACAGACATCACAGGAATTCCCGTGTATTCTTCCAAATAATGATAGATGGTCGGGACGTCGTGCCCAAGCTCATCCAACTTACAGATCGTGTCGTGGATGGAATGGAAATCGAAATGTGTCGTTATGTTGTCAGAATTCTGATCGTTTGCCGGGTGCTGAACAGGGCAAAACTCAAAGATGTCGTGTCCCTTGGGGACAACGACCATGCCGCCAGGATGCTGTCCAGTCGTCCGCTTGATACCTGTACAGCCGATCGCCAAGCGTTGTTCCTCCGCACGATGCAACACCGTATTATGTTCTTCCGCATACTTTTTTACAAATCCAATGGCTGTCTTATCCGCAACCGTTGCAATCGTACCGGCTTTAAAAACGTGATCCTTACCAAACAGGGTCTCCGTATACCGATGTGCGCCGGATTGGTATTCGCCAGAAAAATTCAAGTCGATATCCGGCGTCTTGTCGCCGTCAAAGCCAAGGAAGGTTTCAAAGGGAATGGTATGGCCGTCCCGGTTATAATCCGTTCCGCACTTAGGGCATTTTTTGGGTGGGAGGTCAAAGCCGGACCCGTAACTTCCGTCCGTGATAAACTCACTATTTTTACAGTTTGGACAAATATAATGCGGGCAAAGGGGGTTGACTTCCGAGATACCGGACATACTGGCGACGAAGGATGAACCAACCGAACCACGTGAACCGACGAGATATCCGTGGGCCTCGGAGTCGGCCACCAATTTTTGTGCAGTCATGTACAATACCGAGAAACCGTGTTTGTTGATCGACCCAAGCTCCCGGTCCAAACGATCCTGGACAATCTTCGGGAGCGGATCTCCATAGACTTCTTTCGCTCGCTTCCAGCAGATTTCATTCAGCTGTTCTTCTGCGCCATCAATGAAAGGCGGGAATACCCCTTCTGGAATGGGGCGCACCTGCTCCACCATATCGGCAATCTTCTGGGTATTGGTGACAACCACCTCATAGGCTTTTTCTTTGCCAAGATAGGCGAATTCTTCCAACATTTCCGCTGTGGTGCGCATATAAAGTGGCGCCTGATGATCGGCGTCGTCGAACCCCTGTCCAGCCATCAATATTTTGCGGTAATCCCCGTCTTTGGGGTCTAGAAAGTGTACGTCGCAGGTGGCAACCACAGGCTTGTTGAGCTTTTCTCCCAACTTGACAATGGTACGGTTAAATTCACGCAATGTCTCTTCGTTCGGCACGTCGCCATTGCGTACCATAAACAAATTGTTTCCCAACGGCTGGATTTCTAAATAGTCGTAAAATCCGGCAATGTCACACAGCGTATTCCAAGGCTGCCCATTGAAGATTGCACGGTACAGTTCACCAGCCTCGCAAGCGCTACCTATGAGCAACCCCTCACGGTATTTGGTCAATACGCTCTTGGGAATACGCGGCTTTTTAAAGAAATAGTCGAGATGGGAAAAAGAAATCAATTTATATAGATTCTTCAAACCTGTCTGATTTTTTACCAAAATAATCTGATGATAAGGGCGCATCTTCTTTGGGTCGCCCCCGGCCAATGAGGTATTAATATCCTTAACTGTCTTTGCTCCGGTATCCTCTTTTAGGCGAGTCATCAGGACAATAAAGATCTTAGCCAGTACGGCTGCATCATCACAAGCGCGGTGATGGTTAAATGGGTCCAATTTCAAATGCTTTGCCACCGTATCCAGCTTGTGATTTTTTAAATCCTTGAGCATTGCCCGACACATGGGGAGCGTATCAATATAGGCATAAGGGAACCCCAGCCCACAGCGTTCCGAAGCAATCCGAATAAAGGAAGTATCAAATTCTGCATTGTGTGCAAGCAGAACCGCATCCTTCCCACAAAAAGCATAAAACTGTTCCAGCGCTTCCTTTTCCAAAGGAGCGTCCTTCACCATCTCATCCGTGATCCCTGTCAATTCTGTGATCTTGGGCGGAATAGGCATCTGTGGATTGACAAACGTGTCAAAACTGTCCACCACTTCACCGTTGCGAATGCGTACCGCACCTATTTCTGTGATTCGCTCCTTATTAGGGCTTAAACCAGTTGTCTCAATATCAAAGGAGATGAATTCGTCATCCAGCGTGTTTTCGGAATTGCCTGTGACCGCTGGAACCATGTCGTTGATGAAATACGACTCAACGCCGTAGATCACCTTAAATTTTCCGCCCTTTCCGGTAATTCGCTCCAAAGCATTCATCGCGTCTGGGAATGCCTGTGCAACGCCATGGTCTGTAATCGCAATGGCAGGCTGGCCCCATTCATAGGCGCGATTAATCAAGTCCTCCGCAGAACTCACGCCATCCATACTGGACATATTGGTGTGCAAATGCAGTTCCACACGCTTTTCAGGAGCATCATCTACAATTTTAAGTTGTTCTACAGTAGATAGCCCTTTGGGCCGCAAAACGATCTCATGGTCATATTTGTCATATTCCACATCGCCGCGCACAATGACTGACATCCCTTTTTTCAGCGTATCCAGCATTTTACATTGGGTAGTGAGCTCAATCATCTTCAAAGTGATCGAGCCCGTATAATCAGTAAGATTGATCGAGTAGATCTTTCGATTTTGATCGCGCGTCAATTTTGAATCCACCGAAAAGATCTCTCCCCAAATGGTAACGCTGCCAATATCCGGCGTAATCCGGCTGATTGGCATAGGCTTGGCCTTGACAGGATGCCCATACAAAGCCTTCGCTGTATCGATCAAAATGGTAGGCAACATCGTCTCTTGGGTTCGAACACTGATGCTTTTATTCTTTTTTGTGGGAGAAGAAGCCTTCTCCATACTTTGCTCATATGCTTCCATCTCCTGCACCACCGCCTCGCGGCGCACCGTTTCCTCCTGCTTTTTCTGCTTTTCTATGTAGACTACGCTGTCGCTATCAAGTGTTAAGGTTCCATCGAACTCCACCTGGACCGAAACGCCAAACTCTTCTCGAATGATCTCGGAAAGCATTCGATCCGCATGCCGGGAAAGCAGCAAATTTCCGCCTCCGTGGCTAAGCGTTACGATAAACCGGTCCCCCTCTAAGCGTGCGGAGGACTGATTCAATGTTCCATTGATACTGGCATCACGCCGTTTTAATTCCTGAACCAGATTTGGATAATAGTCCACCGTAAAACTCTCTCTCGGGAACTGCGGGTCCAGCACCGCCCGATGAAGTTGCAAGGTTTTACAACGGGAGATCTCTTTTTCTGCTCGAAACAGCGTATTGCGGTCTACAAGTGCTGGAAACGCCACCTTCGCCGTCAACACGCGATTGCGCGTATCAATTTGCAAACCAGTCAGTTCACCGCGATGCATACTCTCCGGATATCCAGAGAGCTCTATGTAAGGGCCAAAGAATTCACCAAAAGTTTTCAAGTTCCAACATCCTCCGAAGATCGAAAATACATATACAAGTATTGAACCATGCACTTTTTGGGCAGCGCAACGGACACCCTTTCCCTGTTTCGGATATTTTCCATTTGATAAAGGGGATGTTTTTACAAACAAAGTCGCAACAAAAGGGACGCATATATCTCCATCGAACGACAGAAAAATCCCCCAACCATTTCACAAATTTCAAAGAGCTTCTACTTCTCGAACAAGCTCATCTACCAGCTTGTCCTCTGGGACCTTGCGAACAATTTCTCCCTTTTTAAAGAGCAGCCCTACGCCATCACCACCGGCAATCCCGATGTCCGCTTCACGGGCTTCCCCCGGTCCATTGACCACACAGCCCATCACCGCAACCTTAATCGGCTTTTTGCAATGTGCTAAACGTCGTTCCACCTCATCTGCAATAGCAATCAGATCAATTTTGGTTCGGCCGCAGGTGGGACAGGAAACGAACTGAATCCCTTCTTGGCGCAAATTCAACGCCTTCAGGATGTCCATACCGGCGGCAATTTCCTTTACCGGATTCGCTGTCAAAGATACGCGGATGGTATCTCCAATCCCGCGCTGCAGGAGGGAACCGATCCCGATCGAAGATTTTACCAATCCCATTCGTTCTGTGCCCGCCTCTGTCACTCCCAAATGAAGCGGATACCTGCATTTCTCTGCACAGAGCTCATACGCCCGAATCATCGTATCCACATCGGAGGACTTGATCGACAGAACAATGTCTGTAAAGTCAAAGCGCTCCAATAGAGAGGCATGATAAAGCGCGCTCTCCACCAGAGCGTCTGGAGTCGGGGCACCGTATTTTGCTAAAATCTCCTTTTCGACAGAACCGGAGTTTACACCAATGCGTATTGGGATTCCCCTTTCGCGGCAGGCTTGCGCTACCGCTCTAACATGATCGCTTCCCCCGATGTTTCCAGGATTGATACGTATTTTGTCAATTCCCGCGGCTGCGGACTCCAGGGCGAGCCGGTAATCAAAATGTATATCCGCTACCAATGGAATCCCAATCGCTTTTTTGATCGCCGGTATCAGGGAAACAGCCTGCCGGTCTGGGATGGAAACGCGCAGAATTTCACATCCAGCGCGTTCCAGCTCCATCGCTTGCCGCACGTTTCCATCTATGTCCGAGGCGGGAATATTTAGCATGGACTGTATACTGACCGGCGCCCCACCTCCGATGGCTACCGCTCCTGCAAATACCTGCTTGGACTGTCGTCTCATGCGCCAATCCCCTTTCCTGTCACAAGCCGCAGGATGTCGCTAAAGGTAATAACCACCATTAGGCACATCAAAAGGACAAATCCCGCAGCGTTTACCCAACCTTCATACTTTGGATTGACCGGCTTACGGCGCACGGCTTCCACCAGGAGAAATACCAACCTGCCTCCGTCCAACGCCGGGAAAGGAAGCAGATTCACTACGCCCAAATTGACCGTGATAATCATCATCATATATAAAATATTGTTGATGGCTGTTCCAAAGCTCTGCTGCAATCCTTGCGAAGCAACTTCTCCAATAGCGCTTGCCGCGCCGACTGGCCCCGCCATGTCGTTCAAGCCAAATTTACCGGTCACCAACCCAGCAAGGCTATACCACACCATGCGCACAGTGGAAACCGTATCTTGAAAAGACTTTGTAATCAAAGTCCCCACATTCTTTGGAATAGGGTTCACATAAAAGTCCAACATCAAGACTTTTGTTCCATCATTGTCCTTTGTATGGAACTTCACATCTGAAAAAGTCAACGTCTGACCGTCGCGCAGCACCTCAATTTCTACAGCATTCGGGTTTGCTGTCGCAAGGGCAAAGCTCAAATCGCGGTCCGTCGTAACCTTGTAGCCATCCACCTTTGTGAACGTATCACCGACCTGCAACCCAGCAGCCTGGGTCGCTGCACCCTCTTGAAATTCTCCTATGGTCGTAGAGCTAAAAGCCGGCTGCTGTACAAGTAGAATCATCATCAAAGCCAAACCTAGGATGATATTCATCACCGCGCCCATAACAACTACAAGAATTCGCTTCCAAACCGGCTTATTATTAAAAGCACCCTCGTCGTCGCTGTCCTCATCTTCCCCTTCCATAGCACAAAAACCGCCGATGGGCAACAACCGAAGAGCATAGGTCGTTTCCCCTTTTTGAAAGCGGAACAATGTGGGTCCCATGCCAATTGCAAATTCATTGACCCGTATTCCACTTAACTTTGCTGTCATGAAATGGCCAAATTCATGGATAAAAATGATAAAGCCAAAGAGCAGAACTGCGATAATGACCAATAAAACCTGTACGATAACAATCACCTCAAACTCCCACCATATGGCGCACAAATTCACGTGCTGCCTGATCGGCGGACAATATATCTTCAACGGATGCGACCTGTGCATCCGGTTGATGCTCCATCGCCTGCATGACCAGTTCTCCAATCTGTAAAAAGGAGATCTTCCGGTTTAAAAAGAGCCGGACCGCCTCTTCATTTGCACCGTTTGCGGCTGTAGATGCCAAACCGCCGCGAAAAAGTGCCTGCTTGCAAGCCCGCAAACAGGTAAAAGTATCCTCATCTGGCTCAGAAAAGTGCAATACCCCACACTTCACCAGATCGAGTTGCTCCACCGGCGAAGGAAAACGTTGCGGCCACGTAAGAGCATACTGGATAGGAATTCGCATATCCGGTACCCCCAGTTGCGCCAACACCGAATGATCGGTGTATTCAACCAGAGAATGGATGATGCTTTCCCGATGGACCACCACATCAATCTGCTTCGGCGAAACATCAAATAACCAGAACGCTTCTGTGATTTCCAAACCTTTATTCATCAATGTAGCCGAATCGACGGTTACCTTTGCCCCCATGTTCCAGTTGGGATGTTTTAACGCCTGTTCCGGTGTAACAGCCTTCAACTCTTCACGGCTTTTCCCAAAGAATGGGCCACCGGATGCTGTTAAGATAATACGCCCCAACGCCTTTTTTCCGGGCATCCCTGTAAACACTGAAAAATTGCCGAATGCTCGCTATCCACTGGCAGAATTCGGACACCAGCTTCACGCGCCGCCTGCATAACCAGGGCGCCGCCTGCGACGAGTGTCTCTTTATTGGCCAACGCCACATCCTTTTTGGCTGCAATTGCCGCCAACGTTGGACGCAACCCCACCATTCCCACCACAGAATTGCAGATAACATTCGCGGCGGCGATGGACGCCGCCTCGCAAAGTCCTTCCATCCCCTGTACGATACGGACCGGGGTATCTGCGACTGCAAGCCGGAGCCTTTTAGCCGCATCTAAGTCAAAAACCGCAACAAGTTGCGGTTTCCATTCTCGTATCTGATTTTCAAGCATCTCCACGTTGCGATTCGCCGCAAGCGCACAGACACGCATCCCCAGACGACGTGCCACGTCGAGGGTCTGTGTGCCGATGGAACCCGTAGATCCCAATATAGATAGCATCTGTTTCATGAAAAATCCCCTTTCAGGGCGAAGGGCGGGCCGTCTGCAAATTCAGCTCCGGCCGGCCCCTCTATGAAGTATTATGAACCGTTCTCTCGTTTTATATCACGATCGGTAAAAACTGCACAAGAAAATAGATAAACGGCGCCACAAAAATCACACTGTCAAAGCGGTCCAAAATCCCGCCGTGTCCAGGAATGATTTCGCTAAAATCCTTAATGTGGCAACTGCGTTTAATCAAAGAAAATGCCAAATCCCCTATAACAGAAAGCGCAGACCCCACAAGGCCAATAACCAAAAGCGACAGGTACGAAATACGAACCTCATAGGAATACAACAACGCCTGGAAGACGTAGCCGAACACCAGCATCGCAATGACATCTAATAAAACGCCACCTACCAAGCCCTCCACAGTCTTTTTCGGACTGATCTGTGGGCAAAGCTTCCGTTTACCAAAAAAGCTCCCCGCAAAAAAGGCGCCGACATCCGCAATCCAAGCAGAAAAAATTGCGATGATCACGTAGAACATTCCGTGATTTCCACCCAACGCCCGCAAACCGACCAATGTTCCCAAAGCGGTGGGAATCAACAGTGTCATACTGTAGACAACCCCAATTTCACGAAAAGTAAACAGCTGATGGTAAAAGATCAGCGCACTAAAAATCACAACGGTATAAATATAATAGGCCGCCTGCTGCCACGTGCCCTGAAGCAGTGGCAGTACGGCGGCAAAAGCGACACTGGGAATCATTAAGATGTAATTTTTGGACATGCCGAGTGCGGAAATAATCTCGACCACACCCATTACCGAAATGAGTGCAATTGCTATGTTGAGCGCCAAGGGAAAAATCTGATTAAAAATGACAATTGCCAGTAAAAAAGCAACCAATGCAGCTCCAGAAGCCACTCTCGATTTCAATTATATCCCTCCAAAGCGCCTGTTTCGTTTGACAAACTCTTCCAAGGCGTGATCCAAATCCTCTGTAGTAAAATCTGGCCACAGAATATCCATGATGACATATTCGCTGTATGCCGATTGCCAGAGCAAAAAGTTGGACGTCCGATTTTCTCCACTGGGCCGGATAATCAGATCGGGATCGGGCTGTCCAGCGGTGTAAAGACAACGCTCAATAGCAGCTTCATCGATCTCATCCGGCTGCATAGAGCCGTGTTTTACTTCTTGCGCCAACTGGCGCATGGCATGCGTCAACTCCGCACGGCCACCGTAATTCATAGCAATATTGAGCACCATGCCTGTTTTGTTTTTGCTGGATTCCTCCACCTGCTCAATCAAATCGCGCAAAACCGGAGCAAAGACAGAAACATCTCCAATAAAACGGGTACGGATGTTCTCCTCCGTAAAATCCCGAAGCGCTTCCTCCAGATATTGTCTAAAAAGGCGCATTAGGGCTTTTACTTCTTCCTGCGGCCTCTTCCAGTTCTCTGTGGAAAAAGCATATACGGTCAAATAGCGGATGCCAATCTGGCTGCAATACTTAGCAATGGTCCGGAAATTGGAGGCACCGGCCACATGGCCCGCTGAACGCGGCAAACCGCGTTTTTTTGCCCAGCGGCCGTTCCCATCCATGATAATCCCCACATGCTCTGGGAGATGCTGTCCTTTGTACATACTGGTCGTATCTTTCCTTCCGTTTATCCCAGCTCTCTATATAGATATGCAGCTGGATTAGATCTCCATGATTTCTTTTTGCTTCTTTTCAAAGATGGAGTCGATTTCCTTGCAGTATTTATCGGTAAGATCCTGCGTCTTTTTTTCGCCCTTTTTCAGATCGTCCTCACTGATCTCCGCTTTCTTTTCCATTGCTTTCAGCTTTTCAATGGCATCCCGGCGAATCGAGCGAACTGTGATCTTGGTATCCTCTGCCATTTTACTGACCTCTTTTACCAGCTCCTTACGGCGCTCTTCCGTCAGCTGCGGGAAGGTCATGCGGATTACCTTGCCATCGCTCTGCGGATTAATCCCAATATCCGAGGACTGGATCGCCTTTTCAATAGCGCGGCAAACCGAAGCATCCCATGGCTGGATCACCAGCACACGCGCTTCTGCCACCGATACAGCTGCCAGCTGATTGATCGCGGTCGGCGCGCCGTAATAATCCACTTTTACTTTATCCAACACAGCCGGGTTTGCCCTTCCTACGCGGACACCCGCATAGGTATGTTCCAAATTTGCTGCGCTTTTTTCCATGCGTTCTTCTGCGTTCTTCAATACTTCTTTCAATGTTCTTCCTCCTTTACAATTGTGCCAATCGGATCTCCGCAAATGGCTTTTGTGATATTTGCCGGTTGGTCAATGCTAAATACCAAGATCGGAATATTATTGTCCTTACACATGGTGGCAGCCGTGCTGTCCATCACTTGCAAGTTTTTATTCAATACATCCATGAAGGAAAGGGTATCATATTTCACAGCATTCGGATTCTTCTTCGGATCGCTGTCATAAACGCCATCCACCATCGTCGCCTTTAGAATGATGTCCGCATCGATCTCCGCCGCCCGCAGAGAAGCTGCTGTATCTGTAGAGAAGAACGGATTGCCCGTTCCACAACCGAACACTACGACACGCCCTTTTTCCAGATGGCGGACTGCACGGTTCCGAATATACGGCTCTGCGATTTGCTGCATGGAGATCGCGGTCTGTACCCGCACGGTCAATCCAAGCTGTTCCAATGCATCCGCTACGCCGAGCGCATTGATAGTCGTCGCCAGCATTCCCATATGATCTGCACGGGTGCGATCCATCTGTCCACTGCTGCGACCACGCCAGAAATTCCCGCCGCCAACAACAATGGCAATTTGAACGCCCATGTCGACGCACTCTTTGATCGGACGGCAAATGCGCAAAACCGTATCAAAATCAATGCCATGCGTCTCTTTCCCGGCCAGGGACTCTCCGCTCAACTTTAAAAGAACCCGCTTATATTTCGGCTGCAAATCTAACAACTCCTACTTTCGATTTTATAAATTGTATTACAACTTCTATTATTTTACAATATGCGTTCCGCATTGTAAAGCATTTCCTTTGCATTTCACGCATTATTCACAAGTCCACCACACTTCGCCCACACTGCTGAGGGATAAGAGCTATATACCTCAAAATGTGCCCTTTTCTTCCAGTATTTCGTCAAACCTACCGACTGCCGGTGGAATAATAAGGCCCTATAAGGGGGCATATACCGAAAAGCGTCTCAAGATGCACGGAATCTTATTCCGCCTACATCACTTACCCACAAACCGTAAACGGGCAATCGCCGTTTTAACGGCAACCATTTATCATCGAAAGGTTGTCGTTAGCAGTCGCTTCGCTCGATGTTTGAAACAAAGGCTTTTTTACGGGACCCTTCAGCGGCTCTGTCGGAGACCTGAACCAATAAAAGCGGGGGCTGCAAATAGCAGCCCCCGCTATAGATGCAATTTTATTCCGCATCCGGTTCAAGCAGGCCATAATCCCCATTTTTACGGCGGTATACCACATTGATCTCTCCGCTGCTCTCATTGCGGAACATAAAGAACTGGTGGTCGAGCATGTTCATCTGCAAAATTGCCTCATCCACACTGAGCGGTTTGACAAAGAAATGCTTGGTACGCACCACACGATATTCTGGCTCTGCCTCCATCTCATCGGCGACCGGCTCTTCCACTGGAAAATCGCTGAGATACTGATCGATGGCGCCAGAATGTACCTTCTTGGCCAGTTTGGTCTTATTCTTACGGATCTGCCTTCCCAAAGCGCTCATCACCTGGTCAAGCGCATCATTCATCTCCAAAGCGGTAGACTCCGCACGATAGATCATCCCACGCTGCTTAATTGTTATTTCAACCGTCTGACGGTTTTTTTCGAGAGTTACCACCACATTGGCGTCAGCATCCTCATCAAAGATGCGATCGAAGCGAGACAGTTTTTTCTTCGCAAGCTCTTTAAAATTATCCCTTAAATTGACCTTTCTTCCGGTAATGGTAATCTTCATAATAACATCTCCTTCTTCAATTCGCGCCGCTGACGCCGCCCGCTTGGGCCGCCGCTGCAAGGACGCACCGAAGGTCTTCCTGTCATGGGCGTTCCGGGCGGAACAACACCGGAACAGCGCGTGCTTCAATTTTGATGCTTTGAATGGATTCGAGTACAGACACGATGTACCACCAAGGAAACACCCCAACCATTCCCTGCCACATCGTGATCTCTTCTCCTCTATAATATAACATATTATCTAAATAAAAGGAAGTATTTCATGACTAAATTGTTATTTTTTATGACGGGTTACATGGCACCCAACATTGACTGCCACTGGTAGGCCAGCAATATGTGTCGGAAAGGATTCTATATGAACACAGAGTGCCGTGGTATCTCCTCCAAACCCCTGTGGGCCAATCCCCAATGCGTTTACCTCGTCCAACATGCGTTTTTCCAACTCCGCATAAAAAGAATCTGGATTAGGCTCCGAAACAGGCCGACAGAGAGCCATCTTTGCTAGAATGGCACATTTTTCGAAATCGCCGCCAATTCCAACGCCGAGAACCATCGGCGGACAGGGGTTACTTCCGGCAACCCGTGCAGTCTCTACCACAAATCCAACGATGTCGTCCAGAGAAGCGGATGGCGTGAACATTTTCATACGGCTCATGTTCTCGCTCCCGAATCCCTTGGGGGCAACCATCAGGGACAATCGATCCCCTTCCACCAAGCGCGTATGCAAAATTGCAGGGGTATTGTCCCCTGTGTTGCCGCGCCGAATAGGGTCGGCCACCACGGAACAGCGCAACAGACCATCCACATACCCCTGCCGGACGCCTTCATTGACTGCATGTTCAAAATTCCCATGGATATGGACATCCTGGCCGACCTCCGCAAAGATTACGGCCATACCGGTGTCCTGGCAAACGGGAATTTGCAATTCCCGTGCAGCGTCCATGTTGTCGCAAAGATCGCAAAGAATGGCCTTTCCCAGTGGGGATGTTTCTTCTTCAGCGGCACAGTGTATACATGTCTCCAAATCTTCTGGAAGCACACGGTTTGCATCCATACAAAGCTGCCGGACTGCTGCGGTAATCTGCTCGGCTTCTATTTCCCTCATTTTATTTCTCCTTCCGATTCCACCCGTTTTCCGCCCGCGACAACCATCTTGGGCTTTGCTGCAACTGTCAGCGGGTCCTGGTCAAAGAGCACCAGGTCCGCGTCTTTTCCGACTTCCAAAGAACCTACACGGTGATCCATTCCACAAATCTTCGCTGGATTGATCGTGATTGCACGCAGTGCTTCCTCATGGTCCATGCCTTCCCGTACGGCCAGCCCCGCACAGACAGGCAAATACTGAATCGGGATCACCGGGTGGTCGGTAATAATTGCAGGCCGAAGCCCCGCCTTTGACAAAACCCCCGGTGTAGCCGGCGTCTGATTGCGCAGCTCCGGTTTGCTTCGATCACTGAGGAAGGGGCCCGAAAGTACTCGTGTCCCCTCCTCTACAAGTCCGTCCACGATCAAATGCGATTCTGTGCCATGGATCACTACATAGTCGAGCTGGAACTCCTTCGCAATACGCACCGCTGTGAAAATATCGTCGGCTCGATGAGCATGGAAATGTACCTGAATCTCTCTACGGAGGGCAGGTAATAGAGCTTCGCACTTTATATCAAATTCAGGCCTATCAAAATCCTCATCCTTTTCCGCACGTTCCAACTCTTCTTGGTAACGTTTCGCCTTATAAAGCTGTTCACGGATCAAAGCGGTAGTGGCCATCCGTGTCGAAGGCGTCTGGTTCTTTCCATGGTAAACGGTCTTGGGATTTTCCCCCAAAGCCATTTTAATCGCAAAAGGCGCCTTGACAATCATACGATCAATACAGTTCCCATAGGTCTTTATGGCAGCCATCTGTCCCCCGATCGCATTTGCGCTGCCGGGACCCGTCACCACAGTGGTAATACCCGCTCCCAACGCTTCACGAAAACAGCGGTCCACCGGGTTGATTGCATCGATTGCGCGAAGCTGAGGGGTAACTGGATCGGTTTCTTCATTTCCGTCATCCCCTTCAAAGGTGAGTCCATCTTCCCACATACCCAGATGGGTATGTGCATCGACAAAACCAGGATACAGTGCTGCCCCCTGGGCATCGATGACTTCTTCGTTTGGCTTTGCATCCGCTGGCATCGGCCCCAGTTCCGCAATGACGGTTCCCTCTGTGCGTAGGTATCCATTTTCTATATAAGTCCCCGCCATCGTGTACAAACGGGCATTGACAATCAGCATGGTTCACATTCCTCCTAATCATCTGAATAGACAACCCTATCATCTCTATAGCTTCTCCAGATTATCCACAATCATTTTTCTGTTACCCTACAAAAAAGCGGAGTGCATGCACTCCGCTCACTTTCTGCCTTTATTTCGATTGACCAGACCCGCCATGTCTGGAAAAGCCGCCGCGCTTTGCCTCCATGGTGCGCTTCAAGTCGGACATTTTTTCGTCACTCGCCTGCTTAAAACGGGACATCATATCCTCAAAGCTGGTCGGTTCGCTCTTCCGACTCTGCCACTCATAATTTCCAGGACGGCCAGGACGTTGCGCAGGAGCGCTCTTCGGCGGGGGCGGAACAGCCCTCTTCATGGAAAGGCTTACCTTTCCCTCCTCGCTGATACTGAGGATCTTCACCTTGACCATTTGATTCTCGGTGACATAATCGCGGATTTCCTTGACAAAAGTGGGCGCGATTTCCGAAATATGGACCATGCCGGTTTTTCCTCCCGGCAGCTCCACAAACGCACCAAACTTTGTAATCCCTGTGACTTTCCCTTCCAGAACTGCTCCTACCTCAAGCTGCATATGTAAGTGTTTTCCTCCTTAAAAAGAGCCTTTCGCGCTAAACCAACCGGGGTTCAGTCTCCGGCAATATTCACAAACACACGCTCACCCGGCTTGGCATAATCCAAATCTTCACGGGCAACCCGCTCGATGTATTCCTTGGTCTCTTCTTCATCGGCGTTGAGCGCATGTTTCATGTCCTCGTTTTTGATCTTCTGAATTTCTACCTGCTCCTGCAGATCGGCCAACTGCTGGCTCTTTTCACTGATCTGCACCTGCTGGTTGACCAACGCAAAGACAATATATGCGGCAAAGGCAAAAATAGCTAATTTAAGAAGTAAGCTTCCCCGCTGCTTTTTTCGTTTGATGACCTTCATGTTTTCGGTTCCGCCCTCCTTTTCTGCCTTTGGAACGTATTTTTTGCTTTCCATTGGATTTGTTAGGATCATTATACACTATCTTCCTGCGGGGTTTCAAGCGCTTTTTACGCTTTGCATGGGATTTTTTTACTTTTTGCGCAATCCGCTGAAAAATTTTTCGTACCCATCGAACAATCGCGTGAATCATACATTTTAATGGACGGAATAGACAAAAATCTAGAAGCTTCCGAAGCAGACGGAAAACGCGGCTACTGATGAGCCCAAATGTCATAAAATAGACGCAAAAACCGATTCCCTCCCCGGCGAGCAGGTAAAAACGCACCTCTCCGTAGGAAGCAGCGAGCGACAACAAAAAGGTCACAAGGCCTGCAACCGTCATAAATGCTAAGTCCATCCAAAACACATGGGACGGCGTACTCCGAATCATGGTACGCGCTATTTTCAAGACATCATAGATTGCCCCCAGGGCAAAACCGACACCGACCGCAAGGACAAACCCCTGCATCTGTACCGCAAGTGAGATTTCCACAAGGATTCACTCCCTATTTGAACAGCTTGGCAAAAATTCCGCCTCCCGTCGCCTGCGGTTCCGCATAGGATAGGGAGGAAATCTCGCCGTCCAACGTGAGTTCTCCTGTTTCGACGTTCAATTTATTGATGTGTAGATTTTTCCTTTGACTACCAGTTCTCCTAGATCTGTATAAGCAACAATGGTTTGCTCATCAAAGCTATCCACATTGGATACCCCTGTTGCCGTGAACGCTTTTCGATTTTCCAAGATCACACTGTGGGGTACCTTGCCTACAATCTTCTTTTCCTCTGTCATGCCCGATCCCTCCCATTCCATTTCTCTGGTCTATTTCTATGCGGGGAAAAACGGGCATATGCGGAGCAAAGTGTCAAGCGCGCGGAGCCGCCGGTTCTTCTGAAAGAACGCGATACATCTCCCCAGCCTCTTCCTTGCGGGCATATTCGTTGACGGAGACCACCTCCGCCTTGATGTTGCGTGATCCCAATTGAAGTTCCAACACATCCCCCTGCTTTACATCGTAAGAGGCGCGGGCTACCTTGCCATTGACCAGTACACGTCCGGCATCACAAGCTTCATTTGCCACTGTACGGCGCTTGATAATGCGCGAAACCTTTAAATACTTATCCAATCTCATTTTTTGCAAACTCCTTTTGAAAGGCACCAAACGTACCAAATTTGAAAAGAAAAAAGGGCGCAACGCTCCAGGACAACCGTCCTGAGCCTTGCAGCCCCTGATACCTGAATACAAAACGGAATTATTTGATCATAGCATCCTTAAATGCCTTGCCAGCCTTGAAAGCCGGAACCTTGGATGCCGGGATGGTGATCGGGGAATTTGTCCGCGGATCACGGCCTTGACGTTCGCTGCGCGCACGCACCTCAAATGTGCCAAAGCCGACAATCTGCACTTTCTCCTCGCAGGCAACCGCTTCGATAATCGTATCAAGAACCGCGTTTACGGCGCTGTCCGCATCTTTCTTAGACATACCGGTTTTTTCCGCAACAGCGGTAATCAATTCTGTCTTGTTCATGAGATGTACCTCCGTGTTTTTTATTATTCATCAGCCTTTTCCTCAACCATAGTATGATTGAAAAGCCGAGAATTATTTCAGTATTTCGCGTTTCAGTCTTGCGAATTCTTTGTTTCCTTGGCCTCGTTCCAAAGCTTGTCCAGTTCTTCAATGCCCGCGGATTTCATATCCAATCCGCGCGCGCCTGCCAACTCTTCCACCTTTTGGAAACGGCGAATGAACTTTTCACATGCTTCACCCAAGGATTGCTCCGCGCTTACATGCAAAAATCGAGCAACATTGACTACAGAAAAAAGCAGATCGCCCAACTCTTCTGCACAGGCTTCTACCCCTTCAGCGCGAATCGCTTCACGCAACTCAACTGTCTCTTCCTCCACTTTTGCTAAGGCGCCGGAGACATCCGGCCAATCGAACCCAACCTTTGCCGCTTTCTGCTGCACCTTTTGACTGCGCATCAAAGCGGGAAGCGCCTTACTGACACTCTGTAGCACCTCAGTCTGCGTCTTTTGGTCCTTGGTTTTTTCTTGATGGCATCCCAATTGGTCAACACATCCTCTGTGCCGTCCACTGTAACGGAGCCAAACACATGCGGGTGGCGTTCCACCATCTTCTTGGCTTCCCCATCCACCACATCTGAAAAATCAAACCGTCCCTCTTCCTGCTCAATTTCCGAGTGGAAGAGCACCTGCAACAAAACGTCGCCGAGTTCCTCTTGAAGCAAAATCGGGTCCTCTGTGTCGATGGCTTCAATCGCCTCATAGGTCTCTTCAATGAAACAGTTTCGGATACTTTGGTGCGTCTGTTCACGGTCCCAAGGGCAACCGCCAGGGGCACGCAAAATCTTCATAATCTGCAGCAAGTCATCCATGCTATACTTATCTTTTTTCTTAAATTCCAAGTATCTTGCACCTCCGCTTCCAAAACCGGGCTTCCTGCCGACCAAATTCCCGCGGCTGGGTAAAAACGGGCAGTTCCTATATTACCTTATCCAACCATGTTTTTCAAGTATTTTGGCAATTTTTTTGTCCCTTGGGTAACATAAGAATATCGCTTTTTTCAACGCCCGCATCCAAAGCATGCACACGCCATAAACGGCAACTGCCACAAAAAGTGCAAAGATCGTTGCAATGCTAACACTCACCACCATTGCGGCAAATTTCTGCACCAGATAAGCCGACAGAACGCAAACGCCCCCTGCTAGGAACGGCTTTACGAACAAGCCCACCCAGTTTAACTTGACCTTGGTTTCCCGGCACAACAAAACGAGTCCAAATACGGTGAGGAACAGATAACAAACCAGCGTTCCAATCCCTGCGCCCATGACGTTGATTTCCGGTATTCCAACCAAAAAATAGTTCAATACCACCTTGATGATAAGTCCCACCGAAAGAAGCTTAATTGGCAGATCAACACGTCCCACCGCCTGCAACATACTGTTGATGGGCGTATCTGTAGCAGCAAAAATTGCACCAAGCCCCAAAAGGATCAAAATTTTCCCGGTGATCTCGTTATAACCCAGCAGTTGCGTGATCGGGCCGGAAAGAACGGAAAGGCCCAAACCGGCCGGAATGGTAATCATTGCGACAACACGCAGGACGGTTTCGATGCTATTTTTGATTTTTTGGGGTCGCCTGTTGTCCAAGCCGTCGTGACATTTGGCAAAGCGGATACACCGAACGCCTGAGTAATCGCCGGCACCAACATAAACAATGTTGTCGCATTGCCATAACAGCCAAACAGGAATGTTGGAACGCGGTCCGTCTGGATGACAACCTCACTCAATAGGCCACTGTATTCCTGCAGCAGCACCTCCGGTTGTATGGACATAATATCCCGCAGGCGGCGCTGTACAAAGGTGGTATCCACCAAGCTGGAGAGATTGACCGCTAAAGCGCCCAATGCCACCGGAATCGCGGTACGCACCAAACGCTGAATGGTCTGCTTCATCGGATAGGGGCGTGGAGATGCAACCAACATCTCCCGTGTAATCCCATCCCCATTCCGCTTGTGATAAAGCCATAGAAATGCAAATCCAAAAACAGAACCAACTGTAACGCCAAAGATTGCACCCGCAGCAGCATACGGCAGGGTTGCAGCCTTGGCATATTCGGCCGATTCGACCGGGATTCCGTAAACTGTTCCCGAAGCGGCATATTCGTTTAAGCCATTTTGAATGATGAGATAAGCGCCCGCCAACCCCATGATTAGTTTAAACAGCGCCTCCACCACTTCTGAGAAAGCGGTGGGATACATATTGCGCAAACCTTCATAATAACCGCGATAGATGGCCATCATGCTGCTGAACAGAATCGCAGGGGACAGTAAATAAATCGCAGGCAATGCATTCATATCCCCGCTATCCGTAGCATAGGAGACATACGGCCTTGCGCCAAAGAACATCAAGCAAAACGCCAAAAAAGCCCAAAGTCAGAAAAATCGGGATTGACACCTTGTGAATCTGTCGAATGTCCCGAAACCGGCCCCGTGCATAATTTTCCGATACCAAACGGGCAATCGCAATGGGGAATCCCGCGGTTGCCAGACTAAAAATCGGATTATACAGGTTGTACGCCGTTGAGAAATACCCCATACCAACCGGCGTAATAATCAGGTTTAAGGGGATTTTGAACAGCGCACCGATCACCTTCACAATTGCGATGGCAATCAGCAGAATCAAAGCACCGTGCAGAAAGCTTTGTTTGGTGGAGCGTCCCATTCGTTTTTCCATAGATAAACCCTACCATCCCATCCATCTTTTTTGCGGCTACGCAACCGCTTTCCCAAAGCATCATCCAATATTTTATATATACGGCATCCCTGTGAAGATTAGACCACCAACCCAACCGGACAAGCCCAGGAACACAAAAAGAGGGGCGAACCCCTCTTTTCAAAAATTCCCATTCTTATACGTCGAGCTTGCTGCCGCACATATTGCAATAGCAGGCTTCTGCGGGATTTTCAGCTCCACATTTTTTACAGATAACTCTGGAGCGTAGGGCAGAAATCTGATCGTTGACTGCATCCAGCTGTTCGTACAGCTCATCAATCGCCGTTATACACTCATTAACCAAATCAGCAGAATCGTTCTCTGTCTTTTTAGAGTCATATATCACCCTGCCCAGGGCTTCAAAGCGCTTGGAGATCTCATTGTTCAGATCCGCCGCGTTTAACCGCAACTTTGAGATATCCACCATCTGGCCCGCCTTTTTGCCGACGGCATTGACTGCTTCTTTCGCATTCACGACGACATCTTCCAGAAGTCCCATTGTCACACGCTCCCTTTTTTGTTTTTATTTGCTCAATTATAACACCATTTAAATCCGGAAATCAAGGGGATTGCACGGGATTCTCCATTCCATCCCAAACTATTTTCATCCTGGGTTATTCCCCGTAGATACCTCCCCCAATGAACTCCCGCAACAAGGAGGTCTCCGGAACCAGCGCCTGCGAGATCGGCGTAAACCGGCGCAAACATTCCGCCAGCTGATTGGCCAGCCCGCCGTATGAAGCCGACGGCTCCACGCTCTCTAAAAGTGGAAGTGCTTGTGCACGCATGACACACGGTTCATAACAGTGCATTGAATTGATCGTAATATCCGCCTCTCCCCGGTAGCTTAATATACTTCCGTTCTCCATCCATTACTGTGCTCCACATGTCCAGCGTGCGTCCCGGGGGGTTATTTCGGAACAAATAGTCGCGCACCAAACGGCGTACCAAACGGACTCCGTTGGGCGACAGCAAGATCTTTCCTTGCGTTTCCAATCCCTGCTTCACACTGATATAAATTTTTAAAACCCCGTCCTCCGGCAAATGCCTGCTAATGGCTGGATTCAGCGCATGGATTCCCTCCACAACCACAATTTCCCGTTCTCCCAAGCGAATGCGCTTCGTATATGGGTGAGGAATATGGTGTTCAAAATCAAAAACCGGCATTTCGCATGTGTTGGTTTCCATCAAATTCAACAGGCAGCGCTCCAATAAAGGAACATTTAATGCTTCGACTGATTCATAATCATGCCGGCCGTTTTCCAAAAGCGGTGCATCGGATTCGCCCTTGTAAAAATTGTCCAGCGAGATCACCTGGGAATCAATCCCACACTCCCGCAAAGCATCCAGCAGAATGTGCGCCGTGGTCGTTTTACCGCTGCTGGATGGACCCGCCAACATAATGACCTTGCAAAGCTCTGGAGAGGAGGCAATCTGCTCTGCTATGTCGCGTATATCGCGATGAAAAGCCGCTTCTGTCCGGGCAATAAAAGCAGGAGCACAGTGTTCTGCTTCATAATTAATGCGTTCGAGGTCGTTCTCATACAGAGGATAAACCCTGTTTTGCCCGCCGATATTCTTCATAAATGGTTCTCACCTGTTCTTTTCTTGTAAGCATTTCCCCGTGGCGGCTGATGTATTCATACGGGTACTTGAAATTAAAAATACGTTTCAGCTGGTCGGAATATGGGTCCCGGACCTTTGTCACGGCCCCCGCTCCACATGCCAAAATGGTATGTGTCTCATCCATAATATAAACATTGTAGATGCTCTCTTTTCCCGTCTTCGCCCACCCGGTATTCTCCAGATTTCCAACCATGCGGCTCTGCCGGTATAAATAGTATGGAGCATACCCATGGTGGAGAAGCTGTGCATCGCCCCAATCCAGCATATCTCCAGTCAGAGCGGCATCCCGGCTGAAGGGTTCACTGTCGTCCTGAAAAATACGTGCGGAACGCTTGAGCGAAAGAGTATGCACCGTGATGCTCTCAGGATGGAGATCCAACACTTGCCGAAGCGTCCTCTGAAAGCTTTCCAAGGTATCTTCCGGGAGGCCCACAATCAAATCCATATTGATGTCATCATACCCACATGTACGCGCCAACGAGAACGCCTCTAAAGTCTGTGCAGAAGTATGACGGCGGCCAATTGTCTCCAAAACATGATCGTTGAGGGTTTGTGGATTGATGCTAATTCTCGTAACCCCGCGTGGGCGCATCGCCTTTAGCTTATCCATCGTGATGGTATCCGGCCGTCCGGCTTCCACCGTGAATTCCCGGCAAGTGCTCATATCAAACGCACAGGTGATGGTATCGATCAAACGCGCCAACTGTTCAGCCGAAAGCGTTGTCGGCGTCCCTCCGCCGATATATACCGATTCCAGCCGCAATCCCAGTTCTTTTACGACCTCCGCCGTACGTACACTTCAACGCATAGCAACTCCAGATACTGCGGAATGAGCTTTGCTGTGCGTTCCACGGTCGAAGATACAAAGGAGCAATACGAACAACGTGTGGGACAAAACGGGATGGAAACGTATAAGCTGAAAGACTCCGGACGAGAAAGCGATAAAATTTTTGCTCGTTCCCCATGGTGATCCGGCTCAATTCCGTCTTTTCCGCGCTGACCAGCCAATCCCCCTGAAAGCTGCGCAGCGCTGCTTCCAGACCCATGCGGTCCACCAAATTGCGCAGGAGCTTAATGGGGCGCACCCCCGTTAGGATACCCCACTTTGGCGTATAAGCACATACCTGTGTGAGAAGCCCAAAAAGCAGCACCCCCATGCGCCGCTCCAACTCCTTGATGTCCGCTGGAAAAGAAAGCGCGGTGCGCTGTTCGGCTGCCCGTTCTCTTCCGCCATAAAATAAACGGGCCTGCAACCGGACGCCGCCGGATTCCGTTTGCATTCCCGTGTAAGCGCCCAAAGCGCCATAATCCAACATATGCGTCCCTTCTGAATCCGTTCCGCAGGAGATCGTCTCGATTCGGTGATAGGGAAAAAAGATACGGCACAAGTTTTCCATCTCGTAATGAAAGGGATGCTCTGCAATAAAAAGCCGCATCACGGGGGCTGTTTGATATAGCGTCTTCTCCGCCATCGGTTCAGCCCTCTACAAACGGATTATTCTTCCGTTCAAAGCCCAGTGTCGTCTCCCATTCGTGCCCGGGATAGACGTGATAGTCCCCTTCCAGAGCGCACAAACGCTTTAAAGAAGCCAACAACTGTGGATAACTACCTGTTGGAAAATCGGTTCGGCCCGCGCTCATTTTAAACAAGGTATCCCCGCTGAAAATAGCACCTTCCACTACATAGCAGCAACTTCCAATGGTATGCCCCGGTGTATGCAGCACATGGATGTGCAGATTCCCCAACGGGATGACATCGCCGTCAGAAACTGTCACATCCGCTTTTAAGGGAGGCAACGGGCGTCCCGTCAAATCCACAGACAAATTTAGAGCGCTATCCGACAAGAAGAGCTCGTCTTCCGCGTCAATATACAGCTTCGCGCCAGTCTGTTTTTGAATTTCTGCCACGCCTGCAATATGGTCCCAATGGCCGTGCGTCAGCAAAATAGCTTGGACATCCGCCCCTTCCACCGCCTTCAGCAGGCTCTCATTGACAAATCCAGGATCGATCACAGCGGTCGCTCCAGTGGATTCATCGGTCAACATATAACAATTGGTGGGCATGGGCCCTCCGGTAAATCTGGTTACTTTCATTGAACTACTCCATTTCTATACTCATAACAATTACGCCCGCCGTACAGAGGCAATCCCAGAAATATTCATCAAACGGCTGATAATGGTCTGTAAATGATCTCTTCCATTGATCGTGATCGTAACGGAAATGACTGCGCTGCCGTCCTTCGTCTCCCGAGAGTTGAGCGAATGGATGAACAGATGCATATTGAAAAGCTGTTGTGTAACATCGGCCAGCAATCCAGGCCGGTCCGTTGCCACAATCTCCAAGGTGGATTTAAAGACCTCTTTGACCACGCCTTCCCAGTGCGCCTGAATCCAACGCTCCGGTTCCGGCGCCTCGCTGATGACCTTGGGTACGTTCGAACAACTCCTTTTGTGGATGGAGACGCCGAACCCGCGGGTGATAAACCCGATGATCTCGTCCCCTGGCAAGGGATTACAACAACGGGAAAACTTAATCAGGCACCCTTCCATTCCGTCCACGGTCACGCCGCCGACTGGTTTTTTGTTTACTTTTGGCTGCTGTTTGGGAACCTCTGGCTGTACTGGCGGTTTGTGGGATTTGATGTATTCCTCCTTCAGCTTTGGCATAACCTTCCAAAGCTGAATTCCGCCGTAACCGATGGCCGCATACACATCCTCTTCCGTCGTACAATTCTGGCGGCGGCCGATATTTTCTAAACAACCTTTGAGCTCTTCATCCGTCAATTCAATTCCATTTCTCCGGAACTCGCGCTCCAATTCAGTCCGGCCTTCCACAATGTTCTCTTCCCGGCGTTCTTTCTTGAACCACTGGCGGATTTTATTGCGCGCCTCGCTGGTCTTGACTATCTTTAACCAGTCTCTGCTGGGTCCGTGGCTTCCCTCTTTTGCGGTAAGAATCTCAATGATCTCACCATTTTTTACTTTATAATCGATCGGTACAATGCGTTTGTCCACTTTGGCACCCACCATACGGTTTCCAACTGCACTGTGAATGGCATAAGCAAAATCGATCACAGTGGAACCACTCGGCAAGCTGATTACGTCGCCCTTGGGGGTAAACACAAACACCTCTTCCGGCGCAAGATCCGATTTAATGGTCCGCACAAGATCGGTGGCATCCCCACTATCCTTTTGGTTTTCCAGCATCTGCCGAATCCACGCGAGGCGATCGTCCAGCTTGTCCCCTTTGGTGACACCGAGCTTATATTTCCAGTGTGCAGCGATGCCGTATTCTGCAGTATGGTGCATTTCCCAAGTTCGGATCTGCACCTCGAACGCCACGCCTTCTTTGCTGAGAACCGTCGTGTGGAGGGATTGATAACCATTGGGTTTCGGGGTGGAGATATAATCTTTAAAACGGTTTGGAATGGGCCGGAACATGTCATGAATAACGCCCAACACGTTATAACAGTCATTGATGGTATCGACGATCACGCGTACCGCATAAATGTCATAGATTTCATCCATGCTTTTCCCTTGAATGAACATCTTTCGATAAATACCATTGATGCTTTTGACACGGCCCTCTAAATATACATTGGGAATCTCCGGGGATACACGGTCATAGATGCGCTGCTTGGTCACCTCAATGAATGCCTTTCGCTCGCCGCTGCGCATCGCCAGCCCGCTTTCAATCTCCTGATACGCAATGGGGTCCAGATAGCGCAAGGAAATGTCCTCCAACTCCTCTTTCACCATCCGGATACCAAGGCGGTGCGCGATGGGGGCATACACCTCCATGTTCTCCAATGCCTTGTCGCGCTGCTTCTGCGGAGCCATGAATTCGATGGTCCGCATATTGTGCAGGCGGTCCGCCAATTTGATGATAATCACGCGGATGTCGTCCGCCATTGCAATCAACATCTTCCGCAGGTTTTCCGCTTGCTGCTCTTCCCGAGAAGAGTAGGGAATTCGGCCAAGTTTGGTAACACCGTTGGTCAAATTTGCAATTTCATCCCCGAACATTTTCCGCACTTGCTCAAGGTCCACCGGCGTATCCTCCACCACATCATGGAGTAAACCTGCCGCCACAGACTCAGAATCCATGCCCAACTCCACCAGGATGCAGGCCACTGCCACCGGATGGGAAATGTATGGCGCGCCGGACAGACGTTTCTGGTCGCCGTGCATCTGATAAGCCAACTGATAAGCCTTATCAATCAGGGCAAAATCGTATTCTCGCTCGCTATCGTGGATCAGTTTTAAAAGATCATTGTAGGTTTTGAGTTTCTCCGCCATATGGTTCCCCCTCCTTCTGTAAAGCCCGCAGATCTGCCAAAATCTTTGAATCAAATAAATTGACCTTTTGCTGCACCGGTTCTAAGGTCAATTTGCACACCCCTGCGGACCGCTGCTGCAAGGTCAAACCGTGTTCCGACAGGACATCCAACATTGTCAGCAGCTTTCCCATATTTCCGCCGGGCAAAGCACATGTTCGATAGAGAAGTACCTCTTCTGGACCGTCAAACCCATTTTTTGCACGCAAGAACCGGTATACAGAGGCAAATTCTTCCCGGTTTGGGGTCAGGCTGTCCACTTCGCGTGCAGTCAGGTTTTCTTTTCTTCTACCCTTCTCATAAATTTGAAGCCCTTGCAGTACCTCTGCGCCGTCCAATCCAGCGGGTTTACAGTCTTTCACGATGATGGATAGTGTTTCTTTTCCATTGAAAGGCTTTGCGTCTAAGGTCACAGCCAAATCGAGAAAATCCCCCACCGCATAGGGAAACGCCTCTAAGGACACTCCGAACCGCATACAACGCAGTGCGTAGTTGTCCTTCACCACCGTCAGGCGAAGATGCTTGCCTCCGCCGACCGGCGTGATGTCCTGAAGGCGGACGCCAAAAAGCCCAAACAGAGGCGCCGGATTGGCCGTCCCGAATGGTTCCAGCAGGCGAATGCTGCGCGGCACCTCTATCGTAAGCTGTTCCGGATGCAGCACGCAGTCAATCGTAAGCGTCGGCACAGGCATATGCGGCGCATGAACCGCCGCATAACGATTGATTCTCTCTCGAAACTGCGCAATTGCAGCAGTCCGGATGCTTAACCCTGCCGCCATGGGATGGCCGCCGAATTTAACCAGTAGATCCGAACAGGAACAAACAGCCTCAAATAAAGAAAACCCTTCGATGCTCCTGCCCGACCCCTTGGCCTCCTCCCCGTTAATAGAAATCAAGATGCTTGGCTTTCCAAAACGCTCTGTGATACGGGCTGCAACAATTCCAATAACCCCGGGATGCCACCCTTCTCCTGCTAATACCAACACGCGATCGAGCAAAGGCCTGGGATCTCGCTCCAAATCTTCCAAGACCCTTTCAAAGATGTCGCTCTCAATTTGCCTTCGGTATTCATTACAATCGCAAACATCGGCAGCCAAATTAGCTGCCTCCTCCGGGTCCTCCGCGAGCAACAAGCGAACGGCTCGATCCGGGGAACCAATCCGGCCCGTTGCATTAATGCGCGGAACCACACCAAATGCCACATTTGTCGCTGTAAGCATTCGGTTATCCAGGCTAGCGTTTTCCAACAAAGAACGCAGGCCTAAACGATCGGATCGGGAGAGATGGGGCAACCCGGCGCGTACCAGCGTGCGATTTTCTCCCAATAACGGAACCACATCTCCAATGGTTCCAATCGCCACTAAGTCCGCATAGTTTTCTAACAGGCTGGTCAGATCATAATCCGGACCTTCCAGCGCCATAATCAACTTAAATGCTACGCCGACTCCGGCAAAATCTTTAAAAGTGCTTGGGCAATCCAAACGATGCGGATCAACTACTGCACAGGCAGCGGGAAGCACTTCTCTCGACCTGTGGTGATCGGTTACGACCACATCCATTCCCAGCTGCGACGCATAGGCCACTTCTTCAACGGACGAAATCCCGTTGTCCACTGTAATGATCAACTGCGTCCCCTGTGCATGCAGTTGATCGATGGCCTGCAAATTCAGTCCATATCCTTCCCGCTCTCGATCTGGAATATAGTATGTCACATCCGCTCCATTGGATTCCAGATAAGAATAAAGCATTGCCGTAGAAGTAACACCGTCTGCGTCATAATCCCCGTAGACCGTAATTCTCTCAAAATGATTGATCGCATGCCAAATGCGTTCCACTGCGCGGTCCATATCTACCATTTGTAGAGGATCGGAGAGAGAAATTGCAGAGCCAAACATCGCATCAATCTGGCCGGTTTCGGTCAGTCCGCGTGTCTGCATCAACGCCCCCATGACAAAGGGTACCTGGTACTGCTGGGCAAGACGCTCCGCGATATTCCGGTCACATGGCAATACGTCCCACTTTTTCATGTTCCTGTCCACCTCGAAATCCCTAAACCTTTATTACAAAGCCGCAATCATATACTCTTGGAATAGGTATTTAACGCTTGTATGTCTGCAATGGTAAATTATATTTTCATAGAGTTTAATTGTACCATTTTGAGAATTCTTATTCAATACCTATGGCCCTCACACAAAACTCTTTTCATCATAAATCCGTTTTTCTCATCCATCTGGATAACAGTACAGCAAAAAGGAGCAGCTTGCCAAACAACAAGCATGCTCCTTTTCTACCGTCTATTTCATGCTATTCCATTTTTGCACTTACACCAATATTGACCATATAGCTGCCATACACCCAGGAATTTGGGGCGCCTGTCGCCGAGATAGTCACAGGAACTTCCGTCTGTCCGGTAAAGTTCTCTTTTCCTGTCATATCAATCTGTGCAACCAAATTGTTTTCTGTAAATGCTTCAATTTCACTCGGAGGACCGACAATGGTCACGCTAAGGCTCTGTGTATAAACTTCTGCCTGATACCCAGCGGGAAGATTTTTAAAGGTGATTGTATCCGGATTGAGCGCCATCGTGCGGGTGGTAAAGGTATCAAGATCCAGTTTCACCTTTGCTGTGTAAATATTACTGACGTTTTTAAAGCCGGTTGGTAAACTGACATCCACATCAAATTCATCGCTCGAAGGGCTGATCGTTGTGAAATCAATTGCAGGCAACGCCAGCTCCGAAATATTGGCGAATGCGTCCTCGGGCCCGGCTACTTCAATTTCTTTCGGCTCCACAGTCACACGGCTTTCAAAATCGTCCAATCCACTCGGCTTACCAGTAAACTCCACTTGCAACGGCAGCACCTTGCGGTACAATACATTGCACGTGACATCCACTGCGTCCATACTCAAGGTCAAGCTATCGCTTTTGATCTCATTTCCATCCGCATCCAGCATTACCAATTTACCCGTAAAATGCTTTGTCTCCGTCAAAGGCGTCTTGTCCTGTTCATAGGGGATGGTCACCTTTGCAACCTGATCCACCTCTTGCTTCGGCCCCGACACGGTCACACTGTCGCTGGAAAGTGTCGGCGCATTCAGGTAATACTGCGGGTCTACCGGCGGTGTAATCTGACTGGTATCGATATTGAACACCTTTTCACTATAATAGTCCACAGTGACCAAAATACTGGACGGTTCAATGGACACCACCTCATAGTTGGAAAGGTTCCCCAGCTTTGTGGCGGATAACTCCAATTTGTAATTGCTGACCGGTCCGGTTAGGGAAGCAGCCTGCTTTGCTTCAATCTGTAAATCTGTATTTTTTACCTGATTGACCGTCAGACTGTTCCCTTTTATTGCGACCTTCGCTTTCGCATTAACCGGGCTAAAAACCTTTAGGCCCGACTGCTGCGCCGAATCCGATAAATTCACGACAATCGGTACGTCTGTCACAGTGCGGGGGATTTCTTCAGTATTGCGTGTTGCAAATACCACCCAAATCACCAACGCACAAAAACAGAGAAAATCATTACAAACTTATTGTTGTAAAACAAACTTCCTAAACTGATCTTTTTATGACTCATGATTTTCTGCCCCTCCTGATGGAAGGAATTCTACTCGCACGTTTCTCACCATTTGCATTTTCTTCCGGCAATAACAAAGCTTCCAAAGCGCTTTGCAGAGTTTCGCGCGTATAATTCCGCGTTAAAACGCCATTGACCGCGATGGATATTTGGCCTGTTTCCTCCGAAACAACCACTACGATCGCGTCCGAATTCTCACTCATACCGATCGCTGCGCGGTGGCGCGTTCCCAAATCAATGCTGACTTTATCGCTCTTTGTCAACGGCAAAATACAGCCCGCAGCATAGATCATTCCATCCCGAATGACCATCGCGCCATCGTGAAGAGGCGCTTTATTCCAAAAAATATTCCCAATGATCGGTACCGAAGGCTCTGCATTGACGATGGTACCCGTATCAATAATATCCCCCAACTTCGTCTGCATTTCAAACACCATTAAGGCGCCCGTTTTAGATTTCTGAAACTTTCCGGCCGCCTCAACCACAGCATTGATGCACTTACGTTTTTGTTGTAAGACTTTTTCAGCCTCTTCGGAGGAAATCTGAAACCAATACTTACTTCCAATTTTACTACGGCCAATCTGTTCCAGCGCCCGACGGATCTCCGGCTGGAAGATTACCAACAGGGCAATAATGGTAAAATTGAAAAATAGTCCAAAAGGGTTTTCATCATATTCAGATGGATGACAACCGATGCAACATATACACCCATCAAAATAATAATACCCTTTACAAGCTGTTCTGCGCGTGTTTCGCGGATGAGCTTGATTCCATTATAAATAATAAAGGAGACCAGCAATACATCCAGTGCGTCACTCAGCTTAAAGGTGTGAACCAACGCAACAAACGTATCCCACAGTCCTGTGATAAACTCCATATTTTCTTGCACCCACTATCTTCCGATTTTCACAAGCTCCATGTATATTTTGACTTCCATATGTCTTCATATAATAAAAATATCCAATATAATTTTAGCACATTTAATTGGATATGCAAATGCTTTTCATTTATTTTCTATGAAATTTCATAATCGTGTTGGAAAACACACGGATCTCATTCATATTGTTGAATGCGGAAGGGCAAACGCGAACAGCCCCTTGTTCCAACGTTCCAAAACTTTCATGGGCCCTTGGCGCGCAGTGCAGACCTGCCCGGACCGCAATTCCTGCTGTATTTAGCTTTTGTGCAACGGTTTCACTGCTGACATCCTTTACGTTAAAGGAGAGCACAGGAGCAAAATAGGGTTCCACCGGCTCCGGCGTATAAAGCTGAATCGCTTCCATTTGGGAGAGACTGCGATAGAGCGCTTGGACCAGCCCCAACTCATGCCGGTAGATTCGTTCGATTCCTTTACTCTTTACAAATCGGATTCCTGCACGAATCCCGGCGATTCCAGGCACATTGACTGTTCCACTTTCCAAGCGATCTGGCATCGTTTCCGGCTGATCTAATGATATGGACGCCGTACCGGTCCCTCCCTCGATCAGCGTTGCCAATGAGGCTCCATGGGGCGTAACAAGTATACCCGTCCCCATCGGTGCATAGAGTCCCTTGTGAGAGGCAATGCAGAGATAATCAAAACGACACTCTTCCATATTGATTGGCAATACCCCGGCGCTCTGTGCACAATCAATCGCAATCGGAATTCCATATTCATGACCCAATGCCGCTAACCGTTCGATGGGCAGGCGAATTCCCCATACATTGGAAACATGTGTACAGACAATCAGCTTTGTATTGGCACGCAACGCCTTTCGGAAGGCATCCACAGTGGCATCGTTGTCCCCCGGGACCACTTGCGCTTCCGTATAGGTAACGCCTTTCTCCTGTAAAGCCCGAAGCGGACGCATAACCGCATTATGCTCCAGGTTGGAAGTAACCACATGATCCCCGGGTTTTAACACACCCTTTAACACAAGGTTGATGGCAAGTGTGCAATTGAGTGTAAACGCAACACATTCCGGCCCGGGCGCATGGAAAAACTCTGCAACTTCCGTCCGGCACCGATAGAGTTCTTCCGCGGTCTCCATGGACATCTTATGGCCCGCACGTCCGGGATTGGCGCCGTACCTTCGCATGGCCTCATCGACAGCACGGATCACCTGTGGTGGCTTTGGATACGTGGTAGCGGCATTGTCCAAATAAATCATCCCACGTCCTCCCTTTCCGCACGGCCCAGCACACGAATACCGGCCTGTGTCAAAATCTCCTGCGCTTCATCGGTACGGCTAGGGACATATATGCTATAACCGCACCCGGCGTTTTCGTTTCCGTGCGGCGTTCGTTCTACATAGGACTTGATGCCATGTTGAAAAAGCAGGTCTCGCCCCTTCATCGCATACGTGATGGAGCTAACCATAATCATAGGCTTGCCCACAAGTATCACCTCTCTGTTTTTATTACCAGAGTATGCCACAAACAAGCCCTTTGACTATTTCCTAGGAAAGAACAACCCTTTCCTCTGCTTATTTTTCCAATAAGCATACCGCATGAACGGCAATCCCCTGCTTCTCGCCAGTAAAACCGAGCCCTTCCTCTGTGGTTGCTTTGATACTCACCTGGTCCAAAGTGATCCCCATGGCGTCTGCCAATCGACTGCGCATGGACTGGATATAGGGTTTCAACTTAGGTTCCTGTGCCAAAATAGTAGCATCTATGTTGGCAATCTGGTAATCATGCTTTTGCAACAAGCGAACAACCTCTTGCAGAAGCAAGATACTATCTGCACCTTTATAAGTAGGATCTGTATCTGGAAACCATGTGCCGATATCTCCCAGGGCAGCTGCCCCCAACAATGCATCCATTACTGCATGTGTTAAAACGTCCGCATCTGAGTGGCCCAGTAGCCCCTTTTCATAAGGGATTTCGGTCCCACCCAAAACCAGCTTTCGGTCCGAGGCTAGACGATGTACGTCATATCCATGGCCAATTCGCATCCAACCGCCTTTATTCTGTTTCAAAATAGCCTCCGCCGCAGGGAGATCCTCCGGCGTTGTAATTTTTATATTTGTATATCCCCCGGTAAACAGATGGACCTTATAACCTATATGTTCTACCAATTGGCAATCATCTGTATAATCCGCACACTCTTGGTCTGCCAAGGATAAGGCTCGCTCATAGAGGCTCCGCTCAAAAACCTGAGGGGTTTGAACTGCGCGCAGAGAGTCGCGAACAGGCGTAGAGGAAATAAATCCATCGCCATCCTGTATTTTTATTGTATCCTTGACTGCGGTACAAAGGGTCGCTGCTCCATATTTATACGCATCTTGAACCGTAGCATCAATCTCTTTTGGTTGAATAAGCGGTCTCGCTCCGTCATGGATTGCCAGATAGGCCGTGTCCTTTGGTACAGCGGCCACCCCTGCCGCCACAGAGCGCTGACGCGTTGTCCCGCCGGGAACGACTGCAAACAACTTATGAACCGCATACTGATTCGCTAACTGTTGCATGACAGCCCGATCTTCTTCACGGCAGACTATCACAATGCTCGAAATATGTTCCGCTTGCTCAAAAGCAAGCATGGTATGTACAATAACCGGTTTTCCGCATAAAGCGAGAAACTGTTTTGACATTTGTGCACCCATACGGCTGGAATTTCCCGCCGCTACAAGGATGGCACAACAGGACCTCCAAGGCATTTCCCCGCCTCCTTTCTGCATAGGAACCATTATAGCTACAAAAGCTACCTGGTGCAACTACAATCCTGTTACCACTTTCCCGCTAATTGCAACCTTTTGTTCACGATTTCGTGCTCTTAACCAAAGCGGCTTTACAGCGCGGAACATTTTAAGTTATAATAACCTCACGGCGTTAGCGGAAATCAAAGATTTCCGACGCCTGAGAGAACATTGAAACATCCAGCTTGGTGATATGGATTGTTTGCACAGGTTTTATCCTCTTATTCTTTTTGGATGTTTTTAGATAACCTCACAACAATAGTGGGAATCAAAGATTTCCGACGCCTGAGAGAGCATTGAATCTCAACCCAATGGCTACGAAACACTTCTACCTTACCTCTCTCCAATCGTTCATTCAGGAGCTTCTCGTCAAAAAGTTCCCCTATTGTTCCCTCAATTATATGGATACAAAACTATATGGATACAAAACCACTCTATGTAAATTCAGATGAAAGGACTTAATTATATGGAAAATAAGCTATCTGCAAAACGTGTCGCAGATTCTGAAGTAGAACAAGTACAGGCTATAATGCCAAACCACTTAAACGGGTCCGGCCGTGTGTTTGGCGGACAACTTGCTGCCTGGATCGACATTGTAGGCGGAATTGTGGCACGCCGCCATGCAAATCGGAATGTTACTACCGCTGCAATTGATAATTTGCAATTTAAAGAAGCAGTCTATGAGAACAGTATCGTTGTCCTTCACGGGAAAATTACTTACGTTGGACGGACCTCTATGGAAGTTCGTGTTGACAGTTTTGTCGAGAGTCTTTCCGGAGAACGCAAGCTTGTGAATACCGCCTATCTGGTAGAAGTCGCCCTCGATGATGATGGCAACCCGACAACCGTTCCAGGGCTTATACTAGAAAACTTTCAGGAACAGGCCGAATGGGAGGCCGGTGAAAAACGTCGGGAGTTGCGCCATCAACGGCATCGAGAAGCATTTTAATGATACATCTCTTTAAAGGGGAAAGATATATGTTTACTTTTCGCCGTATTTCGATCGATCCTTTGCTGAGAAAAATCACTCTGTTAGGACGAAACTCTGTGCAACTACCCTTTTTAAAGCTTTGACATTCAGTAAAACATATCCCCAAGACGGTGACTCTATTGTACGAAAACCCTCTCGGAATTCTATCTAATTCCGAGAGGGTTTTTATTACGTTATTGGGGACTCAATCGCCGAGCTTTATTGCCATGTACGCTTTCACCAAGGCCATGCACTTTTCCCACCCTAGATCACTACTATTCAAACAGAGATCATAGTTATCTGCATTGCGCCAGTCACGCCCTGTAAAATAAAGATAATAATCGCCACGACGCTTATCCATCTTGCGAATGTAACGTTTCGCTTCGTCCTCATCCATATTTCCGTGGACCATCATCGTCTTTTCTACACAATAGTCAAACGGAGCATGTACATACACACGGATGACATGTTTACAGTCTTTTAAGATAAAATCAGCACACCGGCCAATAATGACACAAGACTCTTTCTCTGCTAAATCCCGGATTACTTTGGCTTGATAATTGAACAAATTCTGATCGGATACAAAATCCTCGCTGTCCGGCGGAATGATTTCGCCAGTATATGCACTTTTGCGCGGTTTAAAGAGGCGAGGCGTTTTTAATTTTTCATCTGCCTGTGCGAAAAGATGTTCATTAATACCACTTTCATCGGATGCCAATCGAAGAAGTTCCATGTCATAGGCCTTAACCCCCAAATCCTCTGCCAACATTTTTCCGATCGACTTGCCGCCGCTTCCATATCCACGTGCAATTGTAATAACAAACTGTTTCATTCCATTGCCTCCCAAATATAACAGGGTTCCACTTTTAATAATTCTACCGTTCCTATCTTCATTATAGAATATTTAGGATTCAATAACAAGGATTAATCGGTTATTTTTGTGTGTTATTTACACATCCTTACTCGATCTTTTCCTTTTTTCTTCTTCTAACTTTTCGCCCAGGCTGCAGCGAATGCGCTGACCCCTTCATTTTTTTGTTTATTTTTGATTTTGCAAATACTGCTGAACATCCCGCTTGGAAGCCCCGGAACGTTTTCCCTGCCCCTCAAAAAATTTATCCGCCTTTGAACGAAAACCGCAGCGGCAGGCAAATGTCTTTCCCTCCCCTTCTCCGAAAAGTTCCATAAATTTGTGGCAATTGGGACAACGAACCCGGGTTTCTGTCACCACATTTCGCCGGTAACCACAAGCCCGATCCTGGCAGACCAACATCTTTCCCCGTTTACTATTGACCAAAAGCAGATGCTTTCCACACTCGGGACATATTTTCTGCGTCATATTCTCATGGACATAGGTGGCTTCGCTGTTGGCTACAGTCCTGACCAGGGAGGTTGTATAGCCCCTGATCTCCTGAAGGAAATTTTTCTTATTTTCCTTTCCTTGGCTAATTTTTTCCAATCGTTGTTCCCAACGTGCCGTGAGTAACGGCTCCTTCAAATCGGAAGGCACCAAACCGATTAACTGAATCCCTTTAGAAGTTGGAATCAATGTGTTCCCCCTTTTTCCACATAAAAAGAACTGAACAATTTCTCAATAATATCGGCTCGAGTTGCAGGCGTTCCCAAGCCTCCGCCAATATATTCCTTCATCTTCTTATCTTCGATAAATTTAGAAGGATTCTCCATGGCGGAAAGCAGTGTCGCTTCCGTATATCGCGCTGGTGGTGAAGTCTTTTGGGCCTTCAGCTGAGTTGTTCTACATAGAAAAGTATCTCCCTGATGCAAACTTGGGAGCACTTGCTCTGCGGCTTCCTCGTCATCCTCATCCAGCCCTTTCTCAACTTTTTTCCAGCCGAGTTCGATGATCTCACGCCCTGCTGCAGAAAATGTTTCACCCTCTGCAGTTAGATCAATACGGATTTTTTTGTAATCATAACTCGGATAAAAACAAGTGAGGAATCGCTTCACTACCAAAGTATAGATACGCCTTTCCTCTTGATTAAGGTTTAGTAAATTGACTTGCTCTTCCGTAGGAATAATTGCATGGTGATCGGTAACCTTTGCATCGTTGATACATGCACGGGAAATATTCTTTCGTGTACGGAAAATTTCTCCAACAATTGTACCGAATTCCCCGTGATTGACTGCACGTAAACGTTCCTGCAAGGTCGGTACAATGTCTGCTGTCAAATAACGGGAATCTGTACGCGGGTAAGTAAGTGCTTTATGATTTTCATACAATCGCTGCATGATATTCAACGTCTGTTTGGGAGAATATTGATACAACTTGTTTGCATCGCGCTGAAGTTCGGTTAGGTCGTATAACATAGGGGGCGGTGTAGAACCAAATGTCTTTTTTACCTCTGTAATCCGAAATTTTTTTCCTAGAATCTTATCGGCAATTGCCTGCGCACGGGCCTTTTCGGAAATAGCAGTCTGCTTTTTTTCGTCATGCCAAGTAACAAAAAATTCTCCCAAGTCTGCACGGACCGTGTAATAGTCTTTGGGAACAAAGCGTCGGATTTCCTCTTCCCTCTGAACAAGTAGTGCTAGCGTAGGAGTCTGTACACGTCCAGCAGAAAGCTGTGCATTAAACTTACAAGTCAAAGCACGAGTGACATTCAAGCCAACCAGCCAATCCGCTTCCGCGCGGGACTGGGCAGACATATATAATGGGAGATACTCTTTTCCATCTTTTAGCTTTGCAAAACCTTCTCGAATGGCACGATCCGTCTGTGAAGAAATCCAAAGCCGTTTGATCGGCTTATGAAAGCCTGCCTTCTCCAGAATCCAACGTGCTACAAGCTCTCCCTCCCGGCCCGCATCTGTCGCAATGACCAATGATCCCACTTCAGGATTATGTAATAACTTTTTTACAATACTGTATTGTTTACTCGTCTCAGGAATCACCTTTAGTTCCATTTTCTCCGGCAACATCGGTAAGGTGTCCATACTCCAGGTCTTATACTGTTCCCCATATGCTTCCGGCTCCGCCAATTCGACAAGATGTCCCAAAGCCCATGTAACAATATATTGACTTCCAGATAAAAAACCGTTTCCTCCTTGACGGCATCCCAACACCCGTGCCAATTCTCTCCCTACTGATGGCTTTTCCGCCAACACCAATATTTTTGCCATCTACATAATCGCTCCCCTTCTATATCGTTTTTCATTATTTAATATTGTTCGTATATCATTCAATAGAAACCCTGTTGGAAATAATGTTTATCTAAACTTTTGGCATTTTAACTCAAAATACAAATTTTCTTCTATTGAGTTAGACTGCGTAAATATCACAATCATTGAATCGACTTTCTTTAAAGAACAAATCCGCGCGTCTTTTACGAAGTTTATTCTTGATAATATTTAATCGGAGGTATTTAAGATAAAAGGGCGTGGATCTCACGCCCTTTTATCAGTTATCTCTCCCGGTTCTCTACAAAACTGCCGGATAATATGCTCTTTATTCTCCCCTAACGTAATCTGACGAATCATCCGCCGAATCTCCAAAACGGATGATGGCGCAACCGATAACTCATCCACCCCCAACGCGAGATAAAAACAAAGCAACGCTGAATCTGCAGCTGATTCTCCACAAATTTCGATTCGTATTCCATGCTTTTTAGCGTTCTTAACCGCTATATCAATCATTCGTAGTACAGCTGGATGACGTGGATTATAAAGAGCGGTCACCGAAGGATTCATCCTATCCACAGCCAATGTATACTGTGTCAAATCGTTTGTCCCAATGCTCAAAAAATCCACGTGGGATGCAAGTTTATCACTCAGCAAGACTGCAGCTGGCGTTTCTACCATCGCTCCAATCTCAATCCGATCTGCCACCTCAATTCCCTGATCGGACAACTCTTTCTGTGCTTGTTGGAGCAATGTCTTCGCCCTTACGATCTCCTGTTCAGAGGTAATAATGGGAAACATAATCGCAACACGGCCATATGCAGAAGCACGTAGTATTGCCCGAAGCTGTGTCATAAATAAACCAGGACGTCGCAAGCTAAACCGAATCGCCCGACATCCCATGGCTGGATTGATTCGGTCACTATAGCGCCACTGACCAATTTCTGGTTCTTCACTGATGTCAAGCGTTCGAATGACGACACGTTTCCCATGCATTTTTCCAACACCATTTTATAAGCGCGGAATTGTCCTTCTTCAGAGCAATCCATGTTGCTGCCCAAATAGAGAAATTCTGTGCGCAACAGTCCAATTCCATCTGCATCATTATCCAACACCTGTTGAACATCCTCTGCATGTCCGATGTTCGCATGTACATCGATACGGTAACCGTCTTTCGTTACAGAAGGACACCCCCGCAGTTCCCGCAAAGCACGCAAATGTAAAAAATACTGATACTGCCGGTCGCTATATTCCCTCAACGCCATCACGTCCGGGCTCAATACAACATCTCCGGTAAATCCATCTACAATTACATTTTCTGCTTGAACCAGTCCTTTAAAGGATTCCTTTAGCCCTACAACAAATGGTATGCCTGCATTTCTCAGAAGTATAGCAGCATGTGAATAACAGGAACCATTTTGAGATAAAAAGGCCAGCACCTTCTTCCGATTGACCGTTACTACTTCGCTCGGCAAAAGCTCTTCAACTGCAATAATGCCCTTTCCAATACTCTCATCTAATGGTTCTACATTTTCCAAATTCAAGTAACGAAGCAGATGTCTCGATATATCCAAAATATCCGTATCGCGTGCGCGCATATATTCATCTTCCATCTTAGAAAAAAGCTGATAGAAGTGTTGGGCAGTCATATATACAGCTGACTCGGCCGTCACATGATCCTGAAGGATGTGTTTCTGTATATCTTCGAAAAAATCGTGATCTTCAAGAAGTAAAATATGGCTTTTAAAGATTAAGGAGTCTTCTGCCCCAAATTTCTGAAACGCTTGACGATAAAGCTGGCGAATGTTTTGTTCTGCGGCAATGCGAGCGGCATCCAAACGTTGAATTTCTACCTGTGCATCCTCGGATGACAAAAGATGTTCCGTCTGCGCATAAGGCTGCCGAATACAGAGTTTCCCAATAGCAATTCCTTTCGATGCAGCTACTCCTCGAATGCTACGCATATTTTCACCTCCAATGCAACCTCAATTTCAAACTGTTACACGGAGAAAACTTGAACTTACTGTTTCTCTCATCTTAGCGCAAGAGGACGGAGTATGTCAACCATTCTAAATTCTTAGGGAATCACTACTTCCCTACAATAGGAACAAATCTTCCTTTTTCCTTTCTAATAAAAATATATTATTAATTTTTGTCTTTTTGATTCGAAAGGAAACCCGTTCATAACGGATACATTATATCATTAAGCTGAAAATTCTTCTATAAGAGATGCAGAGAAGTCAAAAATTTTCTTCCTGATAATATAAATTTTTCTGATTATATTACATATCCTTCGCATAACATGGAACTTCCCTCCAGGTTATATTTACTTCTACATTCAGATTTCAATTTGCCAGGAGGGTAACGTCTTATCGTCTTGAAAGAAGTCCACGTCTAAAGGATTTCAATCCACACCCTCCGCATGGAGGGTGACAAAATACTCAAAATCATTACACATAGCTATATCATATTTCAATCCACACCCTCCGCATGGAGGGTGACGCGGGAGCGGGTCATCGGTGACCTTGTCCTTGCTATTTCAATCCACACCCTCCGCATGGAGGGTGACACTCCGCTCTGCACCCGTTGTATGGATGCTCTGATATTTCAATCCACACCCTCCGCATGGAGGGTGACAAATCTTAATCCGTCAAGCCGCTGGACGACGTGATTTCAATCCACACCCTCCGCATGGAGGGTGACTGTTCTAAATCTCGGGCGAGAACTTGAATTAGAAAAATTTCAATCCACACCCTCCGCATGGAGGGTGACCTGGTGGGCCGGTCTGATGATTCCACCAGGCATTATTTCAATCCACACCCTCCGCATGGAGGGTGACGATAGCGGCCTGAGCTGCCACAGCGGACACCAGATTTCAATCCACACCCTCCGCATGGAGGGTGACGGCATACCGATGATGAGGTTCGGCGTGGCGTCGTTATTTCAATCCACACCCTCCGCATGGAGGGTGACCTTGACCGGCCCAGGTTCTCAGCTCCCAGCCGGTATTTCAATCCACACCCTCCGCATGGAGGGTGACAGCTGTGGGAGGTCTCCGTTGTTACCTGGGCCATATTTCAATCCACACCCTCCGCATGGAGGGTGACAGCAAATTCGCATAATAAATCATATAGTCTCAATTCAATTTTTATTAAATTGCAACTTATATGAAATTTTTAAATTTAACTACTCATTTAAAATCTATCCTGCCTTAAATCGCAATATTCCAATATATGGTGCGAACCTCTCTAGTCTTTTTTGTTCCCTTTTCGTTCGCACTCAATTATATCATAAGAACTCCCTCCGCTTCATAGGTTGGTTTCGCACCTACATGTTCTACTTTTGTTTGATAATGATTTCCTAAATAGTAAAAACGTAGGCTATCCTTTTGGGGATCAATTATTTGTTCAAGTAAATACTTTACTTTGCGGCATTGCGCTGCATCTAAGATACATTCAAACACAGAATTCTGTACGCGCTGTCCATAATTGATACATTGCTTTGCAACTTTTCGCAGTCGCTTCTTTCCCGCTTCTGTCTCTGTGTTGACATCATAAGTGATCAAGACCAACATACCCATTTCCTCATTTCCATAAAAATGGTGGATATTCCTCCAGGTCTCCCCGCAGGCAACGCCCCAACAACATTGCCTGTACATAAGGAACCAAGCCCCATGGAACTTTTTCTTGTAAAAAGGGATGTCGAATGAATTCCTGCTTTCTGGCTTGCCACCCGGCCAAAATCGCTTTTCGTGTTTCGTCGTTCATCCGAACAGCTCCCGTTTCCTGTTGGTAAAAGCCTTTCTCGGTAACAATCCGATTGTTAATTAGAGACAATACAAAACGGTCTGCAAAGACGCTACGCAATTCTTCCATCAGGTCTAATGCCAAGGAGGTTCTGCCAGGGCGTTCCCGGTGTAAAAAACCTATATAAGGATCTAAACCAACGGCTTCTAATGCAGAACAGCAATCGTTACATAGCAAGGTATATACAAAGGACAGTAATGCATTGACATTATCCATAGGCGGACGGCGATTTCTCCCATGAAAATAAAAGGCTTTTTTGTTTTGTAAGATTAGCTGGTCAAATACACGGAAGTACTGTTCCGCCGACACTCCTTCCAATCCACGTAATTGTTCATCACTGATGCATTCACGAATTGTAGGCAACTGACCTCCCAGCTGTCTGGACACATTTTTCAATGCAGCAACGTCTACTTGCATGGCATGATCCCTTGTGGCACGTTCCAAGACCCATCGGCTATTAAACACCTTACCAAAGATAAAGTTTCGTGCAAAACGAGTTCTGACCATCGGATCATCGGATGCCCGCACTTGTTGCAAACGCAAAAGAACATTCCCTTGTGATCTTCCACAGGCAGCCGCTAAAAAGCGTCCGTGAGGTGTCAAAAAAGCTAGACGGATACCATGTTCTGCACACGCCCCCATCAGTGCAGGACTCGCCCCTTTATAACCAAAATATAATATTTGCTCCAATGTATGTAATGGTATCCTTAGCAGAAGTTCCTCTTCCCGATAAACCATCACATTTTGCCCTTCAAGTGCCAAATAGGTATCTGGCGACGTTACATACAGGGTATTTAGTAGTTTTCTCACGATTCTTCCCCCAATAGATTGGATTCTATATAGCTCTTAACAGAGAGCCTTCCACATAGTTTGGGGAGACAGAGTTCTTTCAGAGAGCAGGCATTGCAGCTTTTGGACGGTCTCACTTTTGGTGTATAACGACGCTCTAAATAGCTATGCATTTCTTTTAGCATGATTTTCACCTGGTTTCGAAGTTCTTCTGTGAACACGACCTCTTCCCTGTGGCGACTTTCTCCATAAAATAAGAATCCTTTGGGAATGTCACAGGATAGCATTTCCTCCAAGCACATCCCTTGGCAACAAAGTTGCAAACGATCCGCATCAGATTTCTTAGGGCTTCCTCTCTTATATTCCACCGGAACAGGGAGCCACGTACCTTTATGATGGAACAAAAGGACTCCCTCCGGCGCTTGATGGAACTCCACTACATCACAAGTCCCGCTGACCCCCAAAGAAGATGAGTGAACTGCTAATCCACGAACCAGCAATTGTCCTCCCCGTTTCTCCGTGATTCGCTCGTCATGAGCGCGCTCGTGTAAAATCTCTCCTTCGACGGTCCGAAGATTCTCTGCCCACTGTTGTTCTATGTGGATCAATGCCCATTGCCGGCGGCAAAAACAAAAATGTTGGATGCCGGACAACTGTAAATAATCATCTTCTTCGTAAGTGCTCATATCATCCTCTGACAGCTGACATGCTCAGGAATTGCAGCTTCATCTATACATACTTCATAGTCCGCATAGCTGCGCGCCGGAACATGTTCATCCCCCTCTCCCGTTTTCCTACGTTTTACAGTCACAGCATCAAACAATTTATAGGAAGGTGCATTTCCCAGTTCTGAGTCGTGTTTGAATACAATCAATTCTCGGACCGCCATTTTCCCACGTGCGGCAGAATGATCGTGCTCAAACATATTGATTATTGCTTCCCAAAGTAAATTGAGGTCCGCCTCGGTAAAGCCAGTGACCTTGCGAGCAAGATTGGCAGAGACGTAACCTTCCGCCCGATAAAGACCATATGGAATGATGTGTTTACGCCCCATTTCGGTTCCTTTTTTCTCTGCATCCGCCTCTGTAGTAATTGCTACGCGGGTAATCGTGACCTCCTGAGGGACAACCTGCTCAATACTTCGTGCAAAACCAATCTGTACGGGACCACGAATTTGCCCACAGTTTAAAGCCGCTTTCATAAAAGTTGTCATTACTGCGCCAAAGGTTCGAATGTCATAAAAATTTTCGCACATAAAATCACGGACACGTTCATCCAAGCGATTGTCTTTTTTCTTTGCTTCTTTGACCGTTTTTTCGTCTACGCCTAAATTGGCATATGCCTCTAAATCGCTTCGATTGAGCGGGATTCCCTCCTTAATATAGATGCGATACCCTTTTTCATTTTCCCGCACTGTCTCTACATAATTCCGAATCTTCCTCTTTAAACATACATCCGTCACCAAACCATATCCCGTTTCGGGATCAATGCGAGGCATATTTCCTGCATCTGGGTCCCCATTGGGATTCCCGTTCTCTACATCAAACAAGATAACAAACTCATAGCGATTTTTAATGATATCCGACATGCTTCATTCCTCCTCATTTATACGATCTTTTTTCTCATATCTCTTCTGTGTCTGATGGTAATATCCCAGCATAAACGCACTTTGTTCATTCAGGTTAAAATGTGTGGGCAATGTCTCTTGAATTTTATCGATCAATTCAATCAACTGCTTTTCCAAAGTAACTCCCAATCCACGCTTGTCGCGCAAAAGCACTTTCATATGACTTTGTTCCAAACGAAACAATGTCGGAAATACGGAAGCAGGCGTTGCACATGCAGATGTTAAATACCGATCCTTAATCGTTGTGTTCAAATTCGGATTGGCAGCTTGTTGGATTCCCTCCAAAACAGAAAATAACCGTCCAAGTACATAGGGAAGGTAGTCCGACTGTTCATTTAGTCTCACCCAAGATTCCTCCTTATTCATTTGTTGATCTGGTTTGATGCGAAAATCTTTATACCCACTTTTGATTAGTGTTGCTTTGAGGATGGCAGCCTGTCCCCGTGTGATTCCACATTCTGCACGAATTCGCAAAAGCACATTTTGTAGCAATGCATTTGGATAGGATGTATCGTTTAAAATTGCTTGCATCAGAGCCCCCGCCAACAATGGAGAGGCCGCTTTATCCTTTGCGTTTTTATTGACCGTTTCATACAGCAGGCTATAAGGGGAAAGACGTTCCCTTTCATCGTGGGAGGGCTTTACAATCTCCAATCTCCGGTAATGATTTTCAATATGCTGTAAAAAATCGCCAAAACAATTGCGATAGAAAAAACGGACGGATAATCGCGCTGCATTGGGAGATAACCCCAAAATATAAAAAGGCATTTTGGGATCAAGCTCCACATCATTAAGAGAATAAACTTGTCCTTTAGAAAGCAAATGCATCGCGCGTTTTAAATCATTTTCCGTAAATGTACGTTTTTGTCCATCCGCAATATCCTGAAATGCGAAGTTCTGAAAAAAGTCCTGATAGACTGGCTCCGCACACTGTGCCCAATAAACAACGGTTGTATCACCAATTGTCGAACATGTTCGCGATCTGAAAGCAAAGCATTTAACGCCGTCGTATAGGCAAAAGCCGCCTGTTCTCCCACTGGCGCATTATAGCTTTGTGTCTTTCCATAAGACTCAAAAGCGGTGGCATTAAAAGAAACAAGTGATGCACCACTGGACTGTGCATTCTTCACGCCTTTGATAGACGGATGCAGGCGTGCAATAGGGACATATTTTCCGGTCACTAGGCAACGCCCTCTTGTTTCCGTCGCTTCTTCTCTCTGGTATTGATCCCAAGAGCGAGCGATTTCAGGTTCTTCGTGCACATACCGGCCTTGAAATCGGAATACAAGGTTTCCTCCCGAAAGAATCTCGTCCAAATCCCCTTGCAAAGCCGGATGATTTTTGGCCTCCTCTGGGTTCCAATTTGCAAAATAGGCGCAAATTGCACGGGCAGCCGGATGATCGACCGATTGCAACAGCGTTTGATGCAGCTGTGCACTCGCTCGAAAACAGTTTTGGGCCCGTTTGTCATTTCCTTTGTTGTCTACTCCCAAAAAGTAACTGGATGTATCATACAAAAAATTTGCTTTAATCCCCATCGTCCGTGTAACGGGCTTAGGCAATAGCATAATCTGCGGAACATCCACTTCTTTTTTACCACGGTAACCTTTTTCCTTTAAGCGCAGGATATCTAAAAGCGTCCCTTTCTCATCGATCAACAATGCAAACTGCACTTTTGCCGGATTCCAGCCTGCTTTAGCCATCTTTCCTTTTGCCGCCATCGCGGTATAGTAATCGTATAGCGCCTGTAAAATCATCGCACTACCTCACAGTTCGTCAGATCAAGAACGCCATAGCGCAATTCTGCGCGAAAGAACATGGGTTGGATGTTTTGTAAATCGCTATAATCTATGTCGTACAGCATATACCCCAGATCCCTTCTTTCTTCATTTTGATACCAACTTATACAGCTCCCTTCTTCATATGGACGAAAGGATACTGGAAACTCCCTACAGCCAAAATAAGGCTGATGATAGCACTGTCCACTGTTCAAGCGCCTTTTGATGATGTCTTGAAATTTTCCAGGATTGTCCCCATCACGGGCACGCTCGGTCATTGTGAAATGGGCCTCAATGACATAGTGTACATTTTTTAAAACCATTGCAGCCCGCTGCTGAATATCTTCTGCCGTATGAATATATAGTGGTTTTGAACCTCCCATCATCACCGTTCGGACATTTTGAGCGGAGATTTTCGATTTTACTTCATTGCGGCGAATATTGGCAAACCGGATTGGATTCATAACATGGATTCGATCGATATGCCATCGCAGGCCCGGATGCCAATAAATCGCCTCCAAAATGCCACGTGCAGCCGACGGAGTCATGACATCGTAAGAAACTCGTTCTACTTTCATCTCCGGTCTGGAAAAACAAGCATAATCTCCCCAGACCTCCATTTTGATTGCCATCATTTCTCTCCTTTCCTATGAATCACTGATTTTCTTTTCGAATGGTCACATCCCCTCTCATTCGGTCGTTTTTGTCGATTAAACAAAAAATGCTTTCCCTGAATCTGCTTCTAAGGATAGTCCTGTTCCAAGATCGTATAGACGAAGGTTTGTCAAAATCGCCAGCCCGTCTGTAATCATTTCAATATCATGTGCCCAATAAAGCTCCTGGAAATGCTGTTCATAAACATGTACCATATAACGACCAGCCTTTCGCATCCATCCACGGGAACATAAACCAGACCGCAGCTGTTTTGCCAAGCGCTCCGCTCTTTGCCCTAGCGGAATAAAATCGCTTTGGTATCCTCGTCAATCAGATGAAACTCTTCCGATACCTTAGCAAAGGGAAGCATACCGCCATCCCTTCCCTTTTCAAAAGCCTCTACAACCTTCTTTTTGTCCAGCCTGTCCCCTTTTAACATATGCAGGGCATCAAAATATGCTTGTATGGCCTCTGGAGATGCGGAATCTACAAAGTTTGGCTGGATCTCATTTTTATATATACTGACATTCGGCTGAATACGCGGCGGAACCCGCCCCTCCGGCTGATAAATATAAACGATGCTTTCTTCTAGAGGACGCTTCCCCTCCCGATTACAACGTCCAGCAGCTTGAATAATGGAATCCAAACCGGCCTCGGCACGGTAAACAGTGGGAAAGTCCACATCAACGCCTGCCTCAATCAAAGAGGTTGCCGCCACCCGGCAAGGAAGTCCTTGTTTTAGTCTTCTGCAAATCGCTCGAAGGGTCCATCGCCGCATCATAGGGGGCATCAGTGTAGAAAGATGAAATCGTCCCTCTTCTGGAAGGGACTGATAGAGTTCTGTTGCCTGTTTACGCGTATCCACAATCGCCAACACCTGTTTCTGTCTAGCCATGCGGTCCGCCAATTCAATTACAGATAATCTTCCAATATTCACAAACTCTGTTCGCCGAAAGAATGGATAGAGCTCTCGAAAATGCGGATAGATCTCCTGTATGGAGATGCCCTTAGGGAAAAGTTTTTCTAAGGAAGGCTGAGTTGCCGTACAAAGAACAGCTGTTACCCCATATTCTTGTACCAATTCCCCAATCGCCCGTACACAGGGCATCAAATAGTCCAGTGGAATCATCTGTGCTTCATCAAAAACAACCACGCTGTTTGCCAAATTATGAAGCTTACGGCATTGCGAAGATTTATTGGAGAACAACGATTCAAAAAATTGCACGTTTGTGGTCACAATGATCGGCGCGTCCCAGTTTTCGGTGGAAAGGCGAAACCGTTCGGCCGCGGGATCGATGTCTCCCCGTGGATCAAAATTGACATTTGCATGATGTTCCAGCACATTTTCGGTTCCAACAATTTTTCGAAAGACTCTTGCCGTCTGTTCAATAATACTCGTATATGGAATCACATAGATAATACGGTTTAACCCGTATTGTACGGCATGCTGAAGTGCAAAGGCCAGAGAGGAAACTGTCTTTCCGCCCCCTGTTGGAACAGTCAGACTTTTTAAACCGCGTTCCCTCTTTCCCGCCTCCAAACAGCAACGCAATATCTCCGTGCGTTTTTGATTGATGGGGTTCCCTGTTTCCTGATGGCGTAACCATGGATCTATGTAGTGTTTTAACCGTTCAAAAAGAACGGGGATTCCATCATACCCTCCGCGCTGGACTGGATTCATAAATGCCTCTGTATCCAAAAAGTCAGCATCTACCAAAGCAGAAAATAGCATACGAGTAAAAAAAGCAATTCGAAACCCATTGGGTTCTTGCGGGTGGGATACGGCATGTAATGTAATCTCCCTTTGATACTCTTGATAGGGAGCTACCTGTTTTTTCAGACGGCCTTGCCAAGTTGGCATTCCCGATGGATCACCCGGTCCTCCTCCGTCGGGGAGGCCCGTATGGTGTCCTGCCGCACACAGAGACGCTGGAAACATTTGTAAACGGTAAAGTTCTTTCGCTCCCGCTGTCGAATGGTCTCCCCCCATTCCATCCTTTAAAAGATATTCCTGAAATGCAGCAGAATATTTTCCAATGTCATGCGCTAGGCCGAGAACATATGCATAGTCCCCTGCGCCAAATCCCTCTGCAAACGATTTCGCAAGAATAGCAACCTGTTTGAGATGCTCTTCCAAAAGTTGCCACTGTCCATCTTCTCTTATATGCGCAATATACACACTTTCTCTCCTTTACTGTATGTTTAGAATTCTGATACAACAATAATATGTGTTTAGTTTACTACAGCAACATTCATTTAGATGTATTTTACAGAATATTTTCTTGTAATTTTTATTTTATATATCTTTTCTACAACCATATTAAAAACATACATCTACCCACCAAAAACGCCTACAGATCGATTCTCTCAATCTGTAGGCATCTGTGGAACACTATAAACATACTTCAAACCATTCCAAAATTCTCTATATAACGGAACTGTAACGGAACAATTTTTTATCATACTCTAATGGAAAACAAGTACAAAAACAAAACTTCTCGCCGCTGCTTTGTCAGACTGGAAAATACTTTTGTTAACGTTCATTTTCAATCTCGATTACTTTGCCATATGCAACAAATTCCGTGGGTTGCTCTTGTATTTGAAAGTAACAATCTGTTGTTGACGGCTTACAATCCTTTTCTTCCATAAGATATCCAAGTAATATTTCCTGTTTCTGTTTTCTGCCTATATCCCGACATGCTGATATAGCAGCATTACAGAGAACCACTTTACAAAAAGCAGCAAAAGTGTATTCGATATGCTCCTCGCATTCTTCGGTATAAATAATCGAACTTCCTCTCTTCCCAGTAGGGGGCGGTTACAGCAAACGCCCATGTGGTCACAAAACCACATAGGCGTTTGGTACTATGATTTAATTCAATATATAAAATGATACATGTATTTATATTCATGCGCGGAATATCCCGCTTTGGGAGACCGATTTATTTGAGCGCAAGGCATTCGGTGAGTTGGAGCAAATGAAAACGGGCATGATGATACCTCCACGATTCCATTATGTGTTTAAAAAGGGCAAATTGAATCTCCTCCGCCAACCCAATTTTTGAAAAAAGAGGACGGCTGCTTTTATGGATTATTTGAAATTGATAAACTTATAACCGTATTTAATCTGCGTGTTATCGGCTCTACGTCTGGTTCTCTGATAACTGACACTTGTAATTTCTAACCTGGAGCAAAGTTTCCTGCTTGCATTTGGGGCAGAATAGCGGACAGTTTTTAAGTTCCGTATCCTCTCGGATTTTCAGCCTCGTTTGATTTCTATACACAGGGGTATAACAACTTCTATTTTTATCATCTCAACCCTCTCGCACATTGTTTGCTGTCCATTATCCTTGCTTACTATTCGTCTGTTTTTTGTTGTATAGCATAACTGTTGCAATAGAAACGAGTATCATCACCGTATTTGCAACAATAGTTCCTGCCCAAGTAGTTGTCATGGAAACAAAAATAGATGAAGCTGCATTGAACAGAGTATGAAATAGTACACACATAAACACATAGCTTTTTTGTGATATTCTGCAGATTGCCCCAAAGAAAAATCTTAAAGCCATACATTGAATGGAAAACATCCAAAAATTAATAAATCCTTCTCCGTGATTTGTCCCCGGTATGAAAAAAAGTGGAATATGCCATACAATCCAAATCATTCCGCAAAATACACAAGATAAAACGTAGCCAAATTTCCTATTAAGCCCTGGCTGTAAAATATACGCCCAACCGGCCTCCTCCAATCCTCCGATAAAAAGATTCCCCGGTAAGGAAAGAAAAAACGCGTAAAATGGAGTTAACATTTCTTTATGTCCCCCAATTACTGCGTGTATTGAATAATACAATACAATCCCTGCAATAACAAACAAATAAGGATATATATTGTTTTTAGCATAGAAAACGGTTTTTAACCATTCCTGGAAATTGACTATTTTATTGTTTTTCTTGAGCACTATATAAGAAGCAATGGCTGGCGATAAAATATAGATCGCAAACGGAATATTCATACAAAATTGCGGTAGCGACTCAACCCAACTATAAACTCTATATCCAAATTGCCCAAGAACAATTAAAACACCTGACACTAAATAGGCAAAACAAAACGTTATAACCGTAAAATGTACTATAATTTTTTATCAATCACGGTTTCCTCCCCTTACATCATTTATATAGATTCTACACTGTATATATACTATACCAAAAGATAAAAAACAGTATTATGGATTCCAGTATAATCGTCTATCATTTATTTTCAGCAATTTGTTTATCAAGAAACCGTTCAAATTTTTTTAACACCACAAATAAATCATTATAAGTACTGTCCGGCATCTCTCGTAATGCTACAAAAATTTCATCATTTAGTTGCTGATGCAATTTTCGGTGACCCTCATAGGCTTGTTCACCCAATGGAGTTAAATATAAGGATACTTGGGCGTCAGAAATTTTGGAAACTGTTTTTTTCACTAACCCTTTTTTTACCAAACGATAAATCAATTGCGATACGGCACCTTTTGTTTTGTGTCTATTTTCTGCAAGTTCAGTAATACTAATGCCATTACAATTACCAATTGCTTCAATTGTATGAATTTCTACTTGTGTAATCATTATATTAGTTCCATAATTTCTTTGTATTGTTTCTGTTTGCATATATTTGTATATGATTTGCTCCATTAAGCGCGATATTATTGTACAATCTCTCATTGATTATCTCCTTTTGTTTAGTATATTTATATACTAAACAGTATAGTTCCTATACATATATTTGTCAATTATTCAAAGGTTCTAAGTTAAATGGCTCAATCGAGATACTTGCAAGCACCCTATTTTTCTTAAAGTCTATAAAATTAAAATGGGCACTCACAGTAGTATGAACTATTTAGAATAAGAATTTCACAATTTTGAATGCTAATTAAGATAGATGGATTATATCTACCATTTTCTAAAGAGCCAATGGTTTAGCGAGAAACTTCAAGTATGTCTACTGAATCTTCCTGTATAATGTCATGTTCTTTTCACAACTCTTCCAATTGGTTTTTCATAGCTGACCTCCTCTCTTTAGAAAAGCTTACTTTCCATAAGACCAATAGATTTTCAAAAAGAATAAAGATAAAAAATGCAGACAAATATAACTAGAGAAACCTTAGGCAAGGATAAAATCCGTTTTGAACAGGCTGTACGAAATTGTTCATCGGCTGAGATGGGGGTATACTCTTCTTTCTCTTAACATATACTGCACATAGAAATATTTGGAGGAGGAGTCTTATGCCAGACCATGAACATATTAGAATTTCGGTAGAAGTAAATCTATTTTTTCAGAGGATCATGAAAGAACATCTCTTTTTCTTGCAGACAAATTTACAACCCGCTGCCCATAAGTATATAGAAAAAGCCAATACGTTGAAAAAACGATTTGAACAGTTACTTAACGAAACGCTACCGTGCGCAAGGGGAGTTGTATCTGAAAGCGCCATCCAATCAAATGAGTTTGTTACCCCCTATACCTTAAAGGCGGAAGACGTAAATTCGCGACTTACCGGGGCAAGTATTGACACAGGGATAACAAAGCGGGAACAAACCCTGACATGTAGCTCGCCGCATTATGATAACCAATGTTTATCAGCGTCTGTTGATAATCTAAATCACAACTCGCTCCATCTGCTGCAGGAAACGATTTCGTTTCAGAAGTATTTGTTATCTCAGTCATCAAACTGCAATATATTCATATCTCTTTATCCACAAATGTTAGACCATGATACCAGAGAAGCCGAACATTACTTGGGAATATTAAAAGGGCTTTTAAGCGACCGGCCTCCAAAGGAAACCTTATGTGACGAGCTGAACTTTTGGAATACGATTATGGCAGAACATGCGGAATTTATTGACGGGATGTTAGATCCGACAGAAGCAGACCTCAAAAAAACTGCCGAGGCAACAGCAAAAAAATTTGAGAAGTTAGTGAATGAGTGCATATATACTGCCGAGGAGCAAATTTTACAAACCAGTTTGTATGCCACAGAAGAAATCCGATCGTTTAAGACGAAAGCAACCGAAGGACTGCTGGCATGTAGGATAAAATCCATCATTCCACCGTTGCTTGCAGACCATGTGCTAAGGGAAGCGAATCACTATTTAAGATTAATGAAAATGAATGAGTGTTGTGGCTTGCGCTAAATTGTTCTCATTGAGGAAAAGGGTATTGGCCGGCGGTAGATACATTTTAACGTTTCCTTGTTTTCAGATATTATAGAGCTGGAAGAGGTGTTCAAAATCGAGTTGTCCAGCGTCCATATAGACACCGCCAAGGCAAACGGCTCGCTGGCGAGCCATGTATCCAAGCCCCCGAAAAACAGAAAGAGCCCGGAAATCCCATAAGATCAAGCTTTTCAGTCATAAATACAAAAACAGCCTTCCAAATTGGAAGGCTGTTTTTGTATTAAAACTTGTTCTTTAATCTGGTGCGAGGGGGGGGACTTGAACCCCCATGAGCTAAGCGCTCACTAGAACCTGAATCTAGCGCGTCTGCCAATTCCGCCACTCTCGCATTTATTCCATTTTTGTTCCAGTCTCTCTCGACTGCTCGGTTAGTATAGCATATTGAAAAACAAATTGTCAAGCATTCTTTGCAAAAAATTGAAGGTTTTTTGACAGGTTTGCGATAATTCGAAAAAAGGGTTGCAAATTTGTAACTTTTCGTGTATGATAAGCGCAACCACATTACAAACTTGTAACCAATTTATGAACATGAAAGGAAATAGCTATGCGATTCCCCAAAATCGTCACTGGGAAAGGAGCCGCAGAGCAGCGTATTGCGCATTATCATGGGCTGATCAAACAGCATATACAGTCTTTTAGGGCTACAGGTTATGCGTTTCTTTATATTGTTGGCATCCAATCGATTCGCATTTTAAAGCGCTTGCGCCGCCGAATACATCGGTTCTTTTTACCGGCTACGAATTTGATAAAACAAATCTACGCTAAGACGCTAGGACGGCAGTTGGCAAGACTTTTGAAAGAACTGCATTCTATTCGCGAGGGGTTCACCATTGCGGGAAAGCGTCTCCGAGAGGCCAAGCGCCAAAGTATGGGACAGGCTTTGAAGGAATCCGTCAAAGTGACGGGGAAAAGCCTTGTACGGCACAAAAAATTCGTATGTGGAATTTTAAATATTGCCGCTCCTCTGGGCGCACTGGCCTTACTAATTTTTACGGTCCAGTATTGGAACGGATTAAACTACGGCTTAGTCTTAACCTATGATGGGCAGGAAATTGCTACCATTCAAGATGAGAATATATTCGAACAGGCTACTGAAATGGTCAATCAACGTATGATCCACGATGTAGAGGGAGAAGACACACAGGTGGAGATTACACCGACTTTTAAGCTTTCTGTTGTGGATGAAAACCGTTATTCAGCTGCCAGCGCTGTTTGTGATTTGATTATTAAACAGTCGGACGGTATCATTGAAGAGGCCAGTGGACTTTATGTGGACGGCGAGTTGATTGGCGCCGTAAAAAGCAGCGCCGATTTGCGATACATTCTACAAAATATTTTGAACGATGCAAAAGGGGACGACACTCAGGCAGAAGCCGCCTTTGCGCAGAATGTAGAAACCGTCAGTGGTCTATTCCCTACCAACAGCATTATGACCACAGAGCAGATGGAGAGCCTATTGACTGGTACCGAAAAGGATGCAGTCCTTTATACCGTCAAAGCTGGCGACACTGCAACTTCAATTGCACAAACCCACAATCTGTCTTTAACAGAGCTTGCCAGTATCAACCAGCTGAGCGATATCGATGTTCTCCATGAGGGAGACCTAATTAACATTGAAATGGCTGTTCCCAAGCTCAGCGTCAATATCATGAAGGAGCAATCCTATGATGTAGAAATTCCTTACAAAACCATTACGCAAAAGGATGACGGGCAATATACAGACTATTCTAAGGTTCTTACGGAAGGTGTCAATGGGTTACAGCACTGTGTGGATAAGGTCACCTATCTCAACGGTGTGGAAGTTGGGCGTGAAAATTTGAGTACAACTGTCCTGGAAGAACCCGTGGACAAGGTCGTTGTGACAGGAACGAAAAAACGTCCAAAGACCGCAGAGCCCGGTGTCAGCACCGGCAGTATGATGTGGCCGGTTCCTTCCCTGCACACCATCACAACCGGTTTCGAATATCGATGGGGCAGCTTCCACAGCGGTATTGATATTTCTGGAAGTGGCGCCTATGGAAAGACAATCGTTGCAGCAGATGGCGGGACGGTTACAGCGGCCGGATATTCGGGAAGCTATGGCCTGCGTGTTCAGATCAATCATGGAAATGGTTTGCAGACTTTATATGGGCACTGCAGCAAACTTCTTGTCTCACCCGGGCAGAAAGTGGCGAAAGGACAGGCAATTGCACTTGTGGGAAGCACTGGTAATTCCACTGGACCACACTGCCACTTTGAAGTCTACAAAAACGGCACTCGTGTGAATCCATTTAATTATGTAAAGTAATCACTTAAGCGACATTTCATCTAAAACAGGGATGAAATGCCGCTTTTTTCTTATGTTTTTATAAGCAGCCCGTATTTATCAAACAAAATTATGTAAATCTCAAAAAACTTACATTTTTTGGTACAACGAAGATTCCCTCTTCCTCCAATTTTTATTTACATTCACAAACTTTGGCAGAATGAATCCCTTCCCTTGACTTTTAACGCGGGGTGTATTATGATCTTTAGGAGTGAAGGTGCAAGACTTGCCCTTTTTCTTTGTGATTTAAGGAGAATTTTTCTTTGAAAATTTGTAAATATTAACAGCCTGCCCTATCATTAAATCTGCTATTTCGGTAAAAGCTAGTGATGCTTTTCTTTTGTGTATAGCATTGGGCAAGGCAGCATATGGAATCTATTTTCATATGCCGTGGGATAGACGTATGTCGATTATAAGATTGGAGCGTGCCGCATTGGATAAATTTGTTATTACTGGTGGCAATCGGCTTACCGGAGAGGTAACGATCAGCGGTGCAAAGAATGCCGCGATTGCAATCATTCCTGCAGCAATTCTTTCAGACGGCGTATGCCGGATTGAAAATATACCCAATATTACGGATGTAAGTTCCATCACCCGTATTCTTTATGACATGGGCGCACAAGTTCGCACCATTGACAAAACAACGATTGAGATTGACCCCCGTAAAATTCACACTTGCGTAGCGTCCTATGAGCTCGCCAAGCATATTCGCGGATCGTATTATCTGCTCGGTGCTCTTTTGGGGCGCTTTTCTCACGCGGTCGTTACCATGCCTGGCGGTTGTGATTTTGGGGTTCGCCCGATCGACCAGCACCTGAAGGGATTTGCTGCTCTGGGCGCTTCCTACAAATTGGATGGCGGTATGGTGGATGTGCAAGCTGAACAGCTCAAGGGCAGCCATATCTATCTCGACGTGGTCTCCGTGGGCGCGACCGTCAATATTATTTTGGCGGCGGTGCGCGCGAAGGGCATGACTGTAATTGAAAATGCGGCAAAAGAGCCGCACATCGTGGATCTTGCCAATTTCTTAAATTCCATGGGCGCAGATATCCGCGGCGCTGGTACGGATGTCATCAAGATCTATGGCGTCGATCGTTTAAATGGAACCACGTATTCCATCATTCCCGATCAAATTGAGGCTGGAACCTATATGGTTGCTGCAGCAGCAACCAGTGGCGACGTTTTGATTAAAAATGTGATTCCCAAGCATTTGGAATCCATCACTGCGAAGTTGGAAGAAATGGGTGTTGAAGTCACCGAATACGACGATTCCATCCGTGTCCGCCGTGAAGGAGCTCTCAACAAGTGTAATATTAAGACGATGCCCCATCCAGGCTTTCCCACCGATATGCAGCCACAAATTGCAGTCTTGCTATCCATCGCAAACGGCACAAGTATCATCAATGAGAGTGTGTGGGACAATCGTTTCCGCTATGTGGAAGAGCTGAAACGGATGGGGGCGCAGATCTCTGTAGACGGTCGGCTGGCAGTAATCGAAGGTGTGGAGCATCTATCGGCAGCACCGGTGAAAGCAACCGATCTCCGTGCAGGGGCTGCTATGATGATCGCGGCACTCTGTGCGCAAGGGACTTCCCAAGTGGAAGACATTCAGCACATTGAACGTGGCTATGAAAATATTGAAGAGAAATTGTGCCATCTTGGTGCTGACATCAAGCGTGTTCATATGTCAGAACCTGTGATTGCACGGGCGATTTAAAAAGACCAGAGTGGCGGTCCGCTAAAGTGGACCGTCCATTTTGCTATAGAAAGGGCGGTTGGCTCTCCCCTTGGCAAGATTTTGTCCGCTTTTTAGCGGAAGCAGTGGCAATGCTTATTATATAGGGTCCTCCCATGCGGGCGTTTTAATCGATGTTGGGCGTTCTGCCAAACAAATGGTACATATGCTGGACACATGCGGGATTGACCAAAAGGCTATTCAGGCCATATTTATTACTCATGAACATTCCGATCATATCAAGGGATTGCGTGTGTTTGCATCCCGTTTTCATATTCCTGTTTATTCGTCAAGAGGGACGTTGACCGCTCTCTTGGAAATGGGTTGCTTAAAAGGAGATTTTCCCGTGGAAGAGATTACACCCAACGGGATCGAATGTGCCGGTATGCTGATTCAGCCTTTCCGAACCCCGCACGACAGCGCAGAAAGCGTTGGATACCGTGTATTTACAGCAGATGGCCGCAGTGCTGCGGTTTCCACGGACTTGGGATATATGACCGATACCGTGCGCAGCGCCCTTTGCGGCTCCGATCTAATTGCGATTGAATCCAATCACGATGTGGGTATGCTGCGCAACGGCCCCTATCCCTATCCACTTAAACGAAGAATCCTCTCCCAAACTGGCCATTTAAGCAACTTGGCTTGTGCTGATGAATTATATCATTTTGCAGAACAGGGGACCACACGATTTGTTCTAGCGCATCTCAGCGCAGAGAACAATACGCCAGAACTCGCGTATCAAACCTCCGTATGTTCACTCGCTCTCTGCGGGATGAAAGAAGGAGCCGACTATACACTCCACGTTGCTCCCCGTGAAAACAGCATGGGAAAAACCATTCTATTCTGAGGGATTTATGCTCAACATCCAACTAATTTGTATTGGAAAATTGAAAGAAGCCTATTGGCGGGAGGCCTGCGCAGAATATGCAAAACGGCTTTCTGCTTTTTGCCGGTTTTCGATTTTAGAACTGCCAGAGAGCCGTCTTCCTGAAACTCCTTCCCGCGCACAAATCGAAGCTGCTCTACAAATCGAAGCAGATAAGATTGTTTCTTCTGTTGGAAACTCGCCTTTTATTGCTCTCTGTATTGAGGGAAAAATGCTTTCCTCAGAACAGCTTGCGGAGAAAATTGGTTCCATGGCGGTCAATGGAGCCAGCCGGCTTTGCTTTGTAATCGGAAGTTCGTTCGGATTAAGCGAATCTATAAAAAATGCCGCTGTATTGCGCTTGTCCATGTCTCCGATGACTTTTCCGCATCAAATGGCTCGTGTGATGTTATGTGAACAGACCTATCGTGCATTTCAAATTTTAAACCACGGAAAGTATCACAAGTGAATGAGCAACAGTCTCGAAGAAAATACAGGTGCCTCTGTTGGTTCTCAATCGTGCATTGGGAACCAACAGAGGCTTTTTATTCATTGTGCTTTATGCCCATCCCAGCATGCGAGCTGTTCCAGCGACCAAAAAACAGACCAGCATTCCGACCACCGTTGGAACGGCAAATGAAACCGCTGTCCATTTGAAACTTTTGGTTTCTTTTGCAATCGTCATACAGGTCGTGGAACATGGCCAGTGCATTAGAGAAAACAACATCGTACATACCGCTGTCAACCAAGTCCACCCATTATCCACCAAGAGTGTATGCAACTGCGTCAAGTCGCTCATATCCGTTAGGCTTCCCGTCGCCATATAAGTCATAATGATAATTGGGACTACGATCTCATTCGCCGGAAAACCTAAAATGAACGCAAGCAGAATGACTCCGTCCAGGCCGAGTAATTGGGCAAAGGGGTCCAAAAAGGCAGCACAGTGTGCAAGAAGGCTGGCATCTCCATATTGAACATTTGCTAATATCCAAATAATCAATCCAGCCGGAGCGGCTACTACCACGGCTCTTCCAAGAACAAAAAGCGTTCGATCAAATATAGAGCGGACAATCACCTTTCCGATCTGTGGCCGGCGATAAGGTGGAAGCTCCAATGTAAAGGAAGATGGAATTCCCTTTAAAATGGTCCCGGATAAAAGGCGCGACACGAAAAAAGTCATCACAATTCCCAGAACGATGACTCCCGTCAAAATCAATGTTGAAAGTATAGAACCTCCCATCCCGGCTGTCCCAATAAAGAACATTGTAATGATGGCAATCATAGTAGGGAATCTCCCATTACAGGGGACAAAGGAGTTGGTAATCATGGCGATCAACCGTTCCCGAGGAGAATCAATGATCCGGCAGCCCACTATTCCAGCAGCATTACAACCAAACCCCATACACATTGTCAATGCCTGCTTTCCACAGGCATGCGCTTTTTTGAAATATTTATCCAGATTAAACGCGACACGAGGTAGATAGCCTAGATCTTCTAAAAGTGTAAACAAAGGGAAAAAAAATTGCCATCGGAGGCAACATCACAGATACAACCCATGCCAAAACACGGTAAACGCCTTCCACCAGCATACTTCGTAGCCATACCGGGGCACCTATGGCAATAAACCAATCCATTAGGCGGTCCTGAATCCAAAATAGGCCGTCTGAGAGAAGCTGAGATGGATAATTGGCGCCTGTAATTGTCAACCAGAAGATCACACCTAAAAGAAGCAACATCACGGGAAATCCCGTCCATTTGCTGGTGAGGATTCGATCGATCTTCTGATCGCGCAATTCACGTTTTGTTTTTCATGTACCACTACACCGTCGCAAATCTCTTCCGCCTTGCGAACAATACAGGATACAATTTGATCCCGTAAATCCTCTTGTGAAATTCCCCTGTTTCGCAGGCAGTTTTTCGCCTCCTGTAATTTTTCAGCCACATCTTCTTCTGCTATCAGGTCGAACCCCAGGGCATCGTTCAATGAACGGATCAGAGCGGTATCATAGTCTAGCAAACGCAGTGAGATCCAACGCGCGTTATAATCTTCTCCACAAGCTGCTGCAACGGCAGGTTGTAAGAGGGATATAGCATCTTCAATCGGACGAATATAAGATACCGGAATCGAGGGCTTAGGGGGACAATCCAACTGTTCACAAACGGCATGCATAAGGGCGTCTAATCCTTTTCGGCTTCGGGCTGCAGCCGGAATGACTGGAACCCCGAGCCTCATTGCGATGCGTTCAAAGTCCAACCGGATTCCCTTGCGTTCCGCTTCATCCATCAGGTTGACGCAGACGACCACATTGCTGGTGATCTCTAAAGCTTGCAGTACTAGATTCAGGTTGCGTTCTAAACAGGTGGCATCGCAGACGACCACAACTGCATCCGGCTTTCCAAAACAAAGGAAATCGCGGGCGACTTCTTCCTCGGCAGAATGCGCCATCAAAGAATAACAACCGGGAATATCCACCATAATGAAGGGGCGACCCTGATATGTACAGGTTCCCTGTGCATTGGTCACGGTCTTTCCCGGCCAGTTTCCGGTATGTTGATTCATTCCCGTCAATTCGTTAAAAACGGTACTCTTCCCCACATTCGGATTTCCCGCTAAAGCGATTACTCGGTCGTTTTCACTCTGTCTTTTTACCACTAATCCCATATCTACAGCCTTTATTCCTGTAGAACCACTGGTCAAGCCCAAACTCATCACCCCATTTTAAAAATTGGCAGTACAAAGGAGGCGGGAAGCACTTCCCCGCCTCCCGGCAAGAATTCAGCCCACAAAAGGTCACCCATTGCACGCTACTAAGATATTAGAAGAATCCTCCGACCGCAGGGCAATTAATGCACCGCGAATCCGGTAAGCAACCGGGTCCCCCGCGGGACTTTTTTGCACACATTCCACTTCTGTCCCTTCAATCAAACCAATATCCTGCAATCTTCTACGCATACTCCCCCTGGACAACAGCGAGGATACACGCGCACGTTCTCCCTCTTTTAAATTCATCAGGGAATCTATCTTATACATAAGTGTGTTCACCTCAAAATAAGTATTAGGATGTGGAAACTTTCTTTCCTGCTGCTAATATATGCGTTATGAATGGATGTGTTCCAGAGGGGAGACGCAGATATGGAAATGCCATCAAAATTTCATACTCAAAAAGGATATGAGCTTGCAGCACAAAGCAAGTTGACAGCCGCTATGGAGGACTATTTAGAAATGATTTGCCGGTTGAGCCGGGACCATGGATACACTCGTGTCCACCTCTTGGCAGAGCACCTCAATGTCAAGCCATCATCCGCATCCAAAATGGTGGACCATTTAAAGGACTCCGGCCTTGTTCAAGCGGAACGATATGGTTGTATCAGTCCCACTGCGGAAGGGGTTGCTCTCGGAGATTACCTCCTTTACCGGCACAATCTACTGAACCAATTTCTCTGTTATATTAACCATTCTGAAAATGAACTTGAGCAAGTTGAACGGATAGAACATTTTATTGATGAGCGAACCGTTCGCAATATTTCATCCTTCTTAAATGAGCGCTCCATCCATTCCTAAAAAATGCCAGAAAAACTTCGCTTTCGAAGAAGAGCATGATATAATGAAATTAACTTTTTGACCGTTTTGATTTTCCAATGCTTCTTCCCAAAAGGCTCTATCATAAACTCTTCAAAATGATTCTATAAAGGTTGTCAGAACGTTTAAAGCCATTACAAAGGAGGAATAAAGATTGATTCATCACATTGTTTTTGACATGGGAAATGTTCTGGTGGATTATCGACCCATGGAATATACCCAGCGATTTTTCTCCGATCCAGCGGAAGCAACGCTTGTCTGTCGGGAACTCTTTGATGGTCCCGAATGGCCGTTATTGGATGAAGGAAAAATTGAGCCGGAAGTAGCGCTCGCCCAAGTCTGTGGCCGGCTTCCAAAGAATTTGCAGGAACGTGCAAAAGAGCTATTCCACCATTGGTTCGATCAATTGACGATCATCCCTGAAACCAACGAGTTAGGACAGCGATTAAAACAAAAAGGGTACAGTCTGTATATCCTATCGAACGCAGCATACAGTTTTCACCAATACGCTCATAAGATTCCCCTGTTTCCACTATTAAACGGATATATCGTGTCCGCCGATGAAAAGTTGGTCAAACCTAACGGGGCAATCTACCAACTGCTATGTAAGCGGTATCAGTTAGAACCGGAAGAATGCTTCTTTATAGACGATCGCGCAGAAAATGTAGAGGCAGCCAGACAATGTGGAATGTATGCCTATCAATACCAATCCGATGTGCAAGCGCTTTATAGCGCTTTACAAAGGGCTGGTGTAAATATTTAATCGATTATTTCGTGCGTATATAAAGCGACAGTCAGAAAGTTTCTGTCTGTCGCATTTCTTTTTTGTTTGATTTAGCAAAATGGGGTTTCTCCTCTGTGGTGGAGAATCAGAGAGCTTCGATTGCAAGAAAACGAGAACGCTATACTTATCTGAATCACACGCTTCACTATAGGGAAAGGTCATATGAAACATGATTTTCCCTTTTTGATAAATCCACGGGCCTGATTTGTTTAGATTACTACCGGTAATGCAAACGGACGTTAGCATTGGTATAGGAAACATCCTTTTATAGGCTGTGGGGCAAGTCGATATATTTGTTATCTCTCGCGGAAGCTTGCTATTATGAGGTCCCTATAGGGATTGACCCTAAATATTTTATAAAGTACTTCATAATCCGTTGCGGAAGCCCGTTTTCGCTAAACATACAATTTGCCAAAAGATACATAAATTTCATATTAAGATTGCAAAAAATGGTTTCCAGCCTGATTTTTTTAAAATGATGATCTACGGGCTGTTCATCCCGTGGAAACATGGTACAATAATAAAAGATATTTCCCCTGTCAAAGAAACGAAAAAATTTGGAAATCTCCGTCTTTTTTCATTCCAAAGTCATCTAAAATATATCCTCCAATTTAAGAGAAAGAGTTGTGGTTTATGGTCTTTTCCAATCTGTTCTTCTTGTTTGTGTTTCTCCCGCTCAACTTGTTGTGTTATTCCCTGGCAAAGACGATTCGAACAAGAAACATCATTATGCTGATGTTCTCTCTGTTTTTTATGCCTGGGGAGAACCAGTATATGTATTTCTTCTGGTTGGAATGGCGCTTGCAGATTGGTTCTTCGCCCGTTTGATTCAAAAAGGGAGAGACGACGGCAAAATGTCCCTTTCCAAAGTCGGGTTAATTGGCGCGCTAATTGTCAGTTTAGGCCTTCTGGGAACCTTTAAATACACAGGATTTCTTGCTGAAACATTCCATCAGTTGACTGGATTTCCATCTGTCATTCCACAAATCGCTTTGCCGATTGGTATCTCGTTTTATACCTTCCAATTAATCTCTTATGTAGTCGATGTTTATCGTGGAGAGGTGGAAGCACAGAAAAAGTTTTGGCTTCTGCTCATGTATGTCAGTCTATTCCACCAATGCATTGCTGGACCAATTGTTCGCTATCAGGATGTCAGTCGCAAAATTCTCTGCCGTAAAGCCTCACGGGAGGAAATCAGCCGCGGCATTAGCCGGTTCTGTACCGGTCTTGCCAAGAAGGCACTGCTCGCCAATAGTTGTGGAGCCTTAGCAGACACGCTTCTTCTCTCCGATGCAGTCGCTTCAAATGCTGCTTCCCTTTCTCAAAATCTGGCGACATTGCAGGCACGTCCAGTCCTCTCTCTATGGTTGGGCGTCCTTGCCTTTATGTTTCAGATCTATCTGGATTTTTCCGCTTACTCCGATATGGCGATCGGTATGGGCTTAATGATCGGATTTCATTATAAAGAAAACTTCAATTATCCGTACCTTTCCCGTTCCGTATCTGAATTCTGGCGCCGTTGGCATATTTCTCTGGGTTCCTTCTTCCGCGATTATGTTTATATCCCGCTGGGAGGTAACCGGCGTGGATTGCCCCGAACCATTGCAAATCTATTTATCGTCTGGTTTTTAACCGGCCTGTGGCATGGCGCCAGCTGGAATTTTGTCCTGTGGGGCTTATATTTCTTTGTTTTTATTGCAGTTGAACGCCTCTTCTTGGGAAAACTTCTGGAACGGATTCCCGCCGTATTCTCCCATCTTTATCTTTTGATCATTGTCTTTTTTGGTTGGGCGATTTTCCGCTTCCGCCAGCCGGTCTTGTTGAATACCGTGCTAGGGGGAATGTTTGGCGCAAACGGAAACCCTCTTACCAGCTTTGAATTTAACACGATTTTTCTTAACCATATCTTCTTTCTTCTTGCCGCGGCAATTGCAACCACGCCTTTGCTCAAAAAGCTGGGAGAAAGATGTTCCAATGGCCTTCGAACCGCGTATGTTTATAATACTGTGCAGCTATTTGTGCCTCCCCTGCTGCTACTGCTCTCTACAGCAGCGTTGGTGGGCAACAGTTATAACCCGTTCCTGTACTTCCAGTTTTAAAGTGAGGCATTTTGATGAAAAAAAACCACTCTTTTGATGCGCGTAAAATTTTACTCTTTACCATTTCTCTGGGACTGCTCTCGATAGCCTCCTGGATCGTACCGTTGCGGCCGACCTATTCTGAGTTTGAAAAACGGGAGCTGACCAAATTTCCCACATTCAGTATACAGGCCCTTTCAGACGGCAGTTACTTTGACAATATTGATCTCTGGTTCTCGGATACGTTTCCTTTCCGCGATGCACTGATTACTGGTAATAGCTACTTGAAAAAACTGTACGGAATACAGCCTGTGCAGGTAAGCGGAGACGTTGAAGAGGGCGACGCGATTCCTTCCGCGCCTATGCAGCCGCCTGTTTCTTCGCAGGCAACCTCTTCCGAAACGGATAACGGGCTTTCTTCCACCCCAGAGGAAACAGCTTCTTCCTCGCAGACCTCCTCGGAGTCCCCTGCGCCTGAAATAGATGTAACCGGCGAAGTGACACAAAGCCTTGGAGCCGTATTGATTGTTGGAGATAGTGGGTATGAATATTACAACTTCTCCAGAGAGGTAGCGGATCAATACATCGGTATGCTCAACCATACAGCACAAAAATTAGAAGGGTCCGCGCAGGTTTACGACATGGTGGTTCCCACCAGTATGGACATTATCCTACCGGAGAGCTTCCGTCAAAATTTGAATACCTCTTCTCAGAAAGATGCCATCGCCTATATCAGCGGCTCTCTTTCCCCCTCGATCCAATCGGTTCCCATCTATGACACATTGAAAGCCCATGCAGACGAATACATCTATTTCCGAACCGATCATCACTGGACCGCATTGGGCGCATATTACGCCTATCGGTCGTTTGCCGAGTTGAAAGGGATTTCCCCAGTGGAACTTTCCCAGTGCGAAAGAAAAGAATTCAGTGGATTTTTAGGGGCCTTTTATTCGGATACCAATAAGAACCCGGCCCTAACACAGAATCCAGATACTGTTGTAGCCTATGTCCCGCCTGGAACAATTAAAATGCAGTATACCGACAGAGAAGGCAATACCTTCGACTGGCCACTGATTTCCGATGTCTCTAACTGGGCAGCATCCTCCAAATACAGTACTTTTATTGGTGGAGACAATCCCTATACGGTCATTCAAAATGCCGATCTGACGGATGGTTCTTCCTGTCTGGTTATCAAGGAATCCTTTGGCAATGCGTTTATCCCATATCTTGCAGCAAACTATCAGACCGTTCACGTGATTGACTATCGCTATTGGAATGGAAACATTCCTGAATTTGTCAATTCCAACAACATTCAGGATGTCCTGTTCTTGAACAATGTCTCTGCTACACGGAACGCTTCATTGGTCGGAAAAATGGAATCTCTCACAAAATAATGATTTTATGTATACCATCCGGTATCCTCGTTAAAAATATAAACACCTTTAGATTTGTAAACAATCTTCTAATTCTATCATCTTATTATTGACATTATAATAAACATGATATATAGTATTAAAAACTAGATGTTGTTTAGAGGTGTTTTTAATGACCGATAAAATCTGTGTGTTCGGTGATTCCGTCGCTAAAGGGGTTGTACTGGACAACGTAAAAAATCGATATAGCTTATTAAAAAATAATTTTGCTGACCAATTAGCTGAAATACTTTCCATTTCCGTGACAAACTACGCCAAATTCGGTTGCACGGTAACCAAAGGGTTGGCAATATTAGAAAAACATTTGGACCAAATTCGCAACTACGACTATATTGTTTTGGAATTTGGCGGAAACGACTGTGATTTTGATTGGGCCAAAGTGGCTGAAGCGCCAGCTGCGCCCCAATTGTGTAAAACCCCGCTGAATACCTTTGTGGATACGTATCAAAGGATGGTTCAGCTCATCCGCCAAAATGGCGGTACGCCTCTGATGCTCTCCCTTCCTCCCATCGACGCAGAACGGTACTTCCAGTGGATTTCTCAAGGATTGGATGCCGATGCGATTCTCCGCTTTTTAGGTGATGAGGAACACATCTATCGCTGGCATGAGATGTATAATATGGCGGTATACCGCGTAGCAAGTGCTGAAAAGGTCCCAGTGATCGACATCACATCGGATTTTCTGGAAATGTGTCATTACCAGTCCTGTTTTTGTGACGACGGCATTCATCCCAATGAAAAGGGGCATACTGCAATTACAAAACAGATCGTCCGCTTTGTACAAGAATTTCCAGAAAAAATGCTGCATTTCCCTGCTGCTAAATCCCTGGCCTGTGGTTAACCGCAAGCATCATGTGGTGATTCTCATACACAGCCATTTTAAAAAATGATTGGGACAGACACCCCAGAGAAAGAGGCGCCATCTTTGGAGAAGTTTGTTTTAGCTCCAGGGTTTTGAAAATCGCATTCAAAAAAGCCCGTTTTGTCCAATTCTCTCAGACAAAACGGGCTTTTCCTTTTCATGGATTATTTCGTGATTTTACCAATATCATGGCGATAGTGCGCACCGTCGAAGTGGATTTTATCCACAGCGGCGTACGCCTTTTTTAAGGCTTCCTCAAGAGTAGTGCCCTTTGCAGTAACTCCAAGAACACGACCGCCGTTGGTGTAGAATTTGCCATTCTCCAACTTCGTTCCCGCGTGATAGACTACCGCATCAGCGACTTGGCCATTTTCGTCCAATCCAGTGATTTCCAGCCCCTTGGGATAGGACGCCGGATAACCTCCCGACGCCATAACTACACAGGCTGCCGCTCCATCGTACCACTCGATGGGTTGTTCCTCCAAACGTTCTTCAATGACCGCCTGCATCACATCCACCAAATCGGTCTTCATCCGTGGGAGTACCACTTGGGCCTCCGGGTCACCAAAACGTGAATTATACTCAATTACCTTTGGACCATCCGGTGTCAGCATCAAGCCAAAATAAAGGCACCCTTTAAAAGGACGGCCCTCTTCTTGCATCGCACGAATGGTTGGAACAAAAATTGTCTCCATACACGTCTGCGCCATAGCCTCCGTATAATGTGGATTCGGGCTGATGGTCCCCATACCACCTGTATTTAAGCCCTGGTCATTGTCTAAGGCGCGTTTGTGATCTTTGCTGGATACCATCGGCTTGACGCTTTTGCCGTCTGTAAACGCCAATACGGACACTTCTGGGCCTGTCAGGAACTCTTCGATCACCACCTGGTTTCCAGAAGCACCAAATGCCTTGTCCTCCATAATCTTCTTGACAGCATCCTTAGCCTCCGTTAAATCGGCCGCAATCAGTACCCCTTTGCCGAGGGCGAGACCATCCGCTTTTACAACAATCGGAAACTGGTTATTCTTTTCAATATAGGCGACCGCCTCTTTGGGATCGCTGAACACCTCATATTTGGCTGTGGGAATCCGATATTTCTTCATCAAATTTTTCGAGAAAACCTTGCTGCTTTCAATCTGTGCCGCTGCTGCATTCGGGCCAAACGCCGGAATTCCAGCTTCCTCAAATCGATCTACCATTCCTGCTGCAAGTGGATCATCCGGCGCAACAAAGACCAGATCGATCTGTTTTTCTTTGCAAAAGTGACTGCTCCGTCCAAGTCCATCGCAGAAATTGCAACACATTCTGCGTCCTTGGCAATTCCTCCATTGCCGGGAGCACAATAGATTTTATCCACTTTTGGACTTTCCTTTAGTTTGCGGATGATCGCGTGCTCACGCCCGCCTCCGCCAATGACCAATACTTTCATCGTCATCCTCCCGCTTGCATCAATGGTGGAACAAACGCAGTCCGGTGAAGGCCATCGCAATGCCATACTTATTACAGGTTTCAATCACATGATCGTCACGGATCGAACCGCCCGGCTCTGCAATATACTGTACGCCCGTCTTATGAGCACGCTCAATGTTATCTCCAAACGGGAAAAACGCATCGGAACCCAGAGAAACGCCAGTCAATGTATCCAGCCAAGCACGTTTTTCTTCACAGGTCAATGGCTCGGGCTTCTCCTCAAAAAGATTCTCCCAAACTCCATCTGCCAATACATCCATATACTCATCCGAAATATAGACATCGATGGTATTGTCGCGGTCAGGACGCCGGATTCCTTCTTTAAATTTCAATCCGAGCACCTTCGGATGCTGGCGCAGGAACCAGATGTCCGCCTTGTTGCCAGCTAAGCGCGTACAATGGATACGGGACTGCTGACCGGCACCCACACCGATCACTTGACCTCCCTTTGCATAGCAAACCGAGTTGGACTGTGTATATTTTAGCGCAATCAGGGAAATCAACAGGTCCCGCTTTGCATCCTCTGGGATTTCTTTGTTATCCGTCACCACATTGGCGAGCATCGATTCGTCGATCTTCACTTCATTTCGTCCCTGCTCAAAAGTTACGCCATATACATCCTTGCACTCCACTGGGGCAGGCTTGTAGTCCGGATCGATTTTGACGACATTATAGCTGCCTTTACGCTTTGCCTTGAGGATTTCCAGCGCTTCTTCGGTGTAACCGGGCGCAATAATGCCGTCGGACACTTCACGGGCCAACAATGTTGCCGTCTCTTTGTCACAAACATCGGAAAGTGCCGCCCAATCGCCATAAGAGGACATGCGGTCCGCTCCTCGGGCGCGTGCATAAGCGCTAGCGACCGGAGAGAGCTCCAAATCGTCCACAAAATAGATCTTTTTTCCACATCGCTCAGCGGCAGCCCCACCGCCGCACCAGCAGGACTGACATGCTTAAAAGAAGCTGCGGCGGGAAGCCCCGTCGCCTCTTTTAACTCCTTGACCAACTGCCAGCTGTTAAACGCATCCAAAAAGTTGATATAACCGGGCTTCCCGTTCAGAACTTCAATCGGCAGCACGCCGCCATCCTTCATAAAAATGCGGGAAGGCTTTTGATTTGGATTACATCCATATTTCAACAAGAGTTCGCTTGCCATTTTATACTCCTCCTATTCCTGATTTTTGTTTACGATTCGGGTTTCTGTCTCCCCTGACTCTAAGTCAATATACCGGGTAAACAGGGATACCTTATTGTCCTCATTGAGTGCGTTCCACACCAACGCCGTAAAGGCGTCGATGTCCCCATCCAACTTCACCTGAGTCGGTTCTCCTTCAAACGACGGAAGCGGATTGCCATCTCCCTCATAAGTATGGATGAAATGGCCCTCGCCAGCACGCGGGGCATCGTAATCAAAGAAATAACGCCGGGTCGAGGATTCATCTCCATCCGCGCTCTTTAATATGGAGAGCTTGTAGCAGTTGTTTTCCAACTCCACCACACCGGAAATACGCGGGGTAAAATTGGGGCCGTCCGGTTCAAATGTGCGCGTGCGAAGCGCGTCCTCGAAACTCTTGCCCTTCTGCAAAAAATCATAAATCGTATCCGTCTGGTCGCCGTTGGTCACAACGGTCGTTTTGTCCAAAACGCGAACGGGGGAATAAATGATGAGGGATGGGTCCACCATCTTACTCTCGTCAAAAGCCTTGGTTTTGATCCCTGCGCCATCTGTGACGAATACACGGTTTCGGCTGTTCTCGCTACGACCCATGATGAAATAAGCAATCACCGCGTTCTTCCCATCTGCACTGCGGCCCAGAACAATGCCGCGCCCCGGATAAGAATTGGAGGACAATTCCTCCGCCAGATTCTTCGTTACCATATCGATTCCGCCCTTTCCCTTACTCCATAATGCTGGCCTTACCATTCTCTACTGCAATCTTTCCTGCACAGAACAGTTCCACCGCTCGCGGCAAAAGTTTCCACTCCGCCTGTTCCATAATCCGGCGCTGCAAGGTTTCCGGTGTGTCATCCGGAAATACATCCACTGCTTTCTGTAGAATAATCGGCCCTCCATCACAAACTTCATTTACAAAGTGGACCGTCGCGCCGCTTACTTTGACCCCCTTTTCCAAGGCCGCCTCATGGACATGCAATCCATAATAACCCGGCCCACAAAAAGACGGGATCAAAGCTGGATGTACATTGATGATCTTATTCTCATATTGCCGGATGACTTCTTCGCTGATAATGGTCATAAAGCCAGCCAGCACCACCAGCTCAATCTGGAATTCTTTCAACAATGCAAGCAAAGCCGCATCGTAATCCGCCTGCTGTGCAAACTCCTTGCGCAGCAAAACACGTGTCGGGATTCCAGCCTTCTGGGCGCGCTCCAAAGCAAAAGCATCCGCCCTGCTGGAAATCACCAATGAAATGGTACCGTTTTGAATTTGCCCCGCGGTCTGTGCATCGATTAACGCCTGTAGATTGGTGCCGCCTCCAGAAACCAGAACGGCAATATTTAACATAGGATGACGCCCTCCTCGCCAGGAACGACTTCACCCATGACGAACGCATTGGTATCCGCCTCTTTAAGGGCTGACAGCGCTATATCCACCTGCTCCTTTGCCACAGCTATACACATTCCCACACCCATATTAAAGGTATTGTACATTTCGCGGGTGGGGATGTCGCCCTTCTTCTGCATCAGGTCGAAGATCGGAAGCTTCGGAATGGAAGCAATTTCCACCTTGGCAGTCAATCCGCTCTTCAACATGCGTGGAATATTTTCAAAGAATCCACCGCCTGTGATATGAGAAATCGCCTTTACTTCACAGCGGTCCAACAGGGCAAGCACAGGCTTTACATAAAGCTTTGTCGGAGTCAGCAGCGTCTCCCCAAGGGTCGCGCCCAATTCTGGAACATAGAGTTTTATATTTTCCTCGTCAATCGCAAAGAGCTTACGAACCAATGAAAATCCATTGGAATGGACACCGGACGAAGGAAGGCCAATTAAAACGTCGCCCGCCTTCAAATTTGAGCCATCAATGATCTTTTCACGGTCTACCATTCCCACGCAGAAACCTGCCAGATCGTACTCGTCCACTGGATAAAAGCCCGGCATCTCCGCTGTCTCGCCGCCAATCAGCGCGCAGCCGGATTGGACACAGCCTTCTGCTACGCCAGCGACAATCTCAGCCACTTTTTCTGGCACGTTTTTTCCCACGGCTACATAATCCAAGAAAAACAACGGTTTCGCGCCGCAGCAAACAACGTCATTGGCGCACATGGCAACACAGTCAATTCCTACGGTGTCGTGTTTGTCCATCAGGAAAGCGATTTTTAACTTTGTTCCCACACCGTCCGTGCCACTCACAAGCACTGGTTCTTTCATCCCTCCGAGATCTGGCTGGAAGAGACCGCCAAAACCGCCAATTCCAGAAACTACCCCTGGGATTTCAGTGCGCGCCACATGGCTTTTCATCAATTCGACTGCCTTATAGCCAGCAGTCACATCCACGCCCGCCTCTTTATAACGATCACTATAGCTGTTATTGTTCATACGTTTCTCCTCTCCGGCAGAGCCGGTCACACAAAATTATAATTCCGCTACCTTTTCCTGAATCGCAGCATCCTTCTTTGCAACGCCATCCGCCATCTGCTGCTTCATCTCTAGGAGTTTTGCTGCCAACGTTTCATCCGAAAGTGCCAGCATCTGTGCTGCCAAAATCGCTGCATTGTCGGCGCCGTCGATGGCAACGGTTGCCACCGGAATCCCACTCGGCATCTGTACGGTTGCCAATAGAGCGTCTAAACCATCCAAGGTGGAAGACTTAATCGGAATACCAATCACTGGAAGGGTGGTATGAGCTGCCAATACACCGCCCAGATGTGCCGCTTTGCCGGCTGCCGCAATGATGACACCGAAGCCATTCTTCACAGCATTCTGTGCAAAGTCCGCCGCCGCATGGGGCGTTCTGTGTGCGGACATCACGTGCACCTCCACCGGAATTGCAAGCGCTTTCAGCCGTTTAATCGCCGCAGACACCGTTGGAAAGTCGCTGTCACTGCCCATAATCACTGCCACTTTTTTGACTGCCATACTTTTACACGCTCCTGTTTCTTAGTAGTCTGAAAATTTTTCGTTTCGAAGCGGACATAAAAACAAGGCTGCGACGGCAAAACGACGCAGCCTAAATTTTTATATAGAAAGGGATAAGGATACACCCATCCCGTCAACCATTCCCATGAATGCCCCTTTACGAACGAAAATCCTCTTCATTGCCATTCCTCCGCTGCTTTCTGCCTCCGGCTTTTCCGGACGCCACGGCCGGCACGGCAAATTTCTACCTCTATTTTAGGATATTTTTCGTACAAAAGCAAGCGATTTCCAGGGAATTCGTGTTTTCGTCCAGTTCGGACGACGTTTCCTTCTTTTTATCCTGTATTTTGTATATTCTAACACAGGAGCGGATTATTTTGCGAGCTTCGAGTCATCCGATACGAATTCTTTGAAAGACGTTGCTAATCCTGCAAGAGATTGCAAATTGGACGGGATAATAATCTTGGTTGCTTTGCCGTCCGCAGCCTTTTCGAATGCCTCCAAACTCTTGATCGCAATGACCCCTTCTCCGGGATTGGCCTCATTCAGCATTTTAATACTGTCCGCAAGAGCCCTCTGCACAGAAAGGATAGCCTCTGCCTCGCCTTGCGCCTCCCGGATTTTAGCCTCTTTCAGTGCATCTGCATGCAGAATTGCAGATTCCTTTTCGCCTTCTGCAATCAAAATTGCACTGCGTTTTTGTCCCTCTGCATCCAAAATGCGGGCGCGGCGTTCACGCTCTGCCTTCATTTGCTTCTCCATGGAATCTTGAATTTCTGCCGGAGGCAAGATATTCTTCAGCTCCACACGGTTGACCTTGATCCCCCATGCATCGGTCGCCTCATCCAGAATCTGACGGATTTTTGTGTTAATCACATCGCGAGAGGTCAACGTATGATCGAGTTCCAAATCGCCAATGATGTTACGCAGTGTAGTCGCGCTCAAATTCTCAATTGCAGAAATTGGGCTTTCTACGCCGTAGGCATAGAGCTTCGGATCTGTGATCTGGAAATAGACCACTGTATCGATCTGCATGGTAACGTTATCCTTTGTGATAACCGGCTGGGGTGGAAAATCGATCACCTGTTCCTTTAAGGAGACCTTCTTTGCAATTTTATCCAAAAATGGAATTTTGACATGAAGCCCGGTTTCCCACGTTACATGATAAGCGCCCAACCGTTCCATAACGTATGCGTGGGCCTGTGGAACAATTTTGATGTTGGCGATAACAATTACGACCAACAACAAGACAAGGATAATAATGACATATGGCATAAACAATTCTCCTTTATTCTTCTCAACTCAGTTGTTATTCGGCCTCAGGACGCCGGTGTTCCGGCTCTACAATCAGTTTAACCCCTTCAATCGCTTTGATTACGACGTTTTCTCCTTCGGGAAGTATGGAGCCGTCCGAAGAGCGCGCTGTCCAGACACTGCCGAGCACAGTCACCTGACCTACACCTTCTGTGTTGTCAATTTGCGCGGTTACGATACCAGTTTTCCCTATGTATCGACCCGCATTGGTGTCCACCTTTTGAAAGTGCATCACCTTTTTGACCATGGGGCGGCTTATCACGAGCGCCAAAGCTGTCACGCCGGCAAAAATAGCTGTTTGAATCCAAAATGGCGCTCCACACAGATCGGCGATCAACGCCCCAATGCCGCCGGCTACCATCCAAATAGAAACCAATTGAACGGTACAAGCTTCTACAACGACAGCGATGACGATGACCACCAGCCAGAAAATAGAACTCATTCCCATTGTCGCACCTCCTTTCTGGTGATGTGCTTATCTTATCATACCCCCGTCGAATTCCTCAAACCGCGGAAAAAGACAGAGAAGGCGGATTTCGGCGTCTTTAGAAAAGCTACTCATTTCTCCTAAGCAGGACGTTCTGAGGGGAATCCAGGCTTCCGCAATCGCGAAAAAAGGCGCTTTTCATAGATTGCTTACAAATTTGTAATTATTATTGGGTAAAAACTGGAAAAAACGCAAAAAAGAACTTGGATTCCGATTTTTGGAATCCAAGTCCTTTGAAACATCCACGGTATTTATAATTAATACATTCCACCCATGCCCGGATCTGCCGGTGCTGCCGGCGGAACCGGCTCTTTCTTGTCTGCCACCAGGCTCTCGGTGGTGAGGACGGTCTGTGCAACAGAAGCTGCGTTCTGCAAGGCAGAACGGGTAACCTTGGTCGGATCGACAATACCAAAGGAAATCATGTCGCCATATTCGCCGCTCAGAGCATTGTAGCCATAGCCAACCTTTGCTTCCTTCTTGAGGTTCTCCACAATCACGGAACCCTCTACGCCCGCATTTGCTGCAATTTGGCGGACCGGCTCTTCCAATGCCTTCAAAACAATCTGCACGCCGGTCTTTGCATCACCCTCTGCGCTCTCCAACAGTTTCGTCACCGCCGGGATGGTGTCAATCAATGCAACACCGCCGCCCGCTACGATGCCCTCTTCGACAGCTGCTTTTGTTGCTGCCAGAGCATCTTCGATGCGGAGTTTCTTTTCCTTCATTTCGATCTCGGTTGCAGCGCCAACGCGAATGACTGCTACGCCACCGGCCAGCTTTGCCAGGCGCTCCTGCAACTTCTCACGGTCGAAGTCGGACGTGGTGGTCTCAATCTGGCTGCGGATCTGATGCACTCTCGCCTTGATGTCGTCCGGATTGCCCGCGCCATCGACAATGATCGTGTTCTCCTTGTCAACCTTTACCTGGCGCGCACGGCCCAGCTGGTTCATGGTGGTATCCTTCAATTCCAAACCCAGCTCGGAAGAAATCACCTGGCCGCCGGTCAATACGGCAATATCCTGCAACATCTCCTTGCGGCGATCACCAAAGCCCGGGGCCTTGACCGCAACACAGTTGAAGGTGCCGCGCAGCTTATTCAGGATCAGCGTAGTGAGCGCCTCGCCCTCAACGTCCTCTGCGACGATCAGCAACTTCTTACCACCCTGTACAATCTGTTCGAGCAGCGGCAGAACTTCCTGAATATTGGAGATCTTTTTATCGGTAATCAGGATGTAAGCATCATCCAGAACCGCTTCCATCTTGTCGGTATCCGTTGCCATATAGGGGCTGATGTAACCACGATCGAACATCATGCCTTCTACAACATCGCAGTCGGTGACCGCTGTCTTGCTCTCTTCAACGGTGATTACACCGTCGGAGGTAACCTTCTCCATTGCATCTGCAATCAGCTTACCGACTTCTTCATTCGAAGCGGAAACCGTTGCAACACGGGCAATATCGTCAGAGCAGGTGACCTTATTCGAATGCTCACGCAGAGCGCCTACAGCAGCGTCCACTGCATCCTGTACGCCTTTGCGCAGAACCATCGGGTTCGCACCAGCCGCGACATTTTTCATTCCCTCACGGATCAACGCCTGTGCCAGCAAGGTTGCCGTCGTTGTGCCGTCACCAGCAACGTCGTTTGTCTTAGTCGCAACTTCCTTCACCAGCTGTGCGCCCATGTTCTCGAACGGGTCGTCGAGTTCGATTTCTTTTGCGATGGTCACGCCATCGTTTGTGATGAGCGGAGCACCAAACTTCTTATCCAATACAACGTTGCGGCCCTTCGGTCCCAATGTAATCTTAACCGTATCTGCGAGCTGGTTGATACCGCTCAGCAGAGCTTTTCTTGCTTCTTCGCCATAGATGATCTGCTTTGCCATAATCCATTCCTCCAAATATGATGATATGAATGTTCGAATATAACTTATTCAACCACTGCAAGGATGTCGCTCTGGCGAACGATGGTGTATTCCTCGCCGTCCATCTTGACCGCTGTGCCAGCGTACTGACTGGTAATTACGCGATCTCCCACCTTGACATTCATGACAACTTCCTTGCCATCTACCATACCGCCGGGGCCCACTGCGATGACATCCGCGACCTGCGGCTTTTCCTTTGCAGAACCTGCCAGGATAATCCCGCTCTTTGTGGTCTCTTCTGCTTCTTCCATCTTAATCAGAACTCTGTCTGCCAACGGTTTGATTGTCATTTAAATTTCCTCCTTCAGAAATATATCATACAAAATCAATGCGTACCCTTTCAAACTGCTCGGTATTCTGATCGCGCCGCTTGAAACGATATGATCTTAGCACTCCTTATCTTTGAGTGCTAAGACTATTTTAGCCACTTGCTGCTGAAAAATCAAGGGGTTTTTCCCGAAAAAATGCAATTTCATAAATTATTTACAATTCGTCCAGAAATATGCAAAAAAGGGCCGGATTTCCAGGAGAGCTTGATGAACTGCACATGCAATTCCGGCCATTATGTCTTGGCACTGGCGAATAAGTTGCTTTGTACCAATCCGCGCTCCCTTTTGGTCCGGTCCTTTTTGTCTCTTTACACGGTATACCCCGTCTTTTCACCATAGCGAACGAATTCCCTATTTGCTAAATCCCATTTTATAGTACTGATAAAACTGGCATTTAATCATACCGTTGTATAATTTTCTGCGCCGGTCTGCCTTTCTACCATAACATTCTTCAAAGGTCTCATCGGGGCTTATGATATTGTAACTCCACTTTTTCTTTGGGGTAAATACCTTCCCCATTATCCGATAGAGTTCTTCTGCCGCCCGGATGTCCAACAAGCGTTCCCCGTAGGGTGGATTACAGATCACATCGCCGCGTTCTCCCAAAGGCTGGAAAGAGGCCACATCCCGCTTTTCCGCATGAACGCAAGAAATCACGCCTGCCTTTCGTGCATTCTCCAAGGTTAGATGAACCGCAGCCCCATCAATATCATACCCATATGCGCTAAAATCCGCATCCCGGCGCACCAAGTCCTGCGCGCGTGCACGCTCCTGTTTCCAAACCGCAGATGGAATATTCCTCCAACGCTCCGCTGTGAATGTACGTTGCAAACCCGGAGCAATATTTTTTGCATAGAGCGCGGCTTCTATCAGAATTGTCCCTGAACCGCAGAATGGATCGATGACGATACCATCACGACGCACGCGGGCAAGGTACGCCATCGCCGCCGCCAACGTTTCCTTGATCGGCGCTTCCGTGGCGTTCGCCCGGTATCCGCGTTTGTGAAGTCCCGCTCCCGAAGTATCCAGCATCACACTGACATGGTCCTTCATAATCAAAAATTGAATCTGATGTAATGCGCCGGTCTCTTCAAACCAATTTAAATGGTACTTTCCTTTTAATCTCTCCACCACCGCTTTTTTGACAATGGATTGACAATCCGGAACGCTGGCCAACTTTGAATTGAGCGAGCGGCCCTTCACTGGAAACGCATCATCCTTTTCAAGCCATTGTTCCCATGGCAATGCTTTGACCCCTTGAAAGAGTTCTTCAAAGCTGCGCGCTTCAAAATTTCCCAGCTCGACCAAAACACGTTCTCCATACCGCGAGCCAAGATTTGTACGTACAAGCGTCGCTGCATCGCCGGTAAAAAAGACACGGCCATTTTGCGGCTCCACATTTTGTACCTCCATTGCACGCAATTCGTCCCCTACCAAACCCTCAACGCCGAGTAGGCATGGGATCACCATTTTCCACTGTTCTGCCATAGATACGCTCCTATTTCCCGGGAAGTACCCGTTTTTTGACTACTTACACTTTTACTCTACAAGAATAGACCATGCCTGTTTGGCAATTATCACGCCTTTTTCTACCACAAATAACCTTTCCACATATCAGCCGAGTCTGATTATAACACAGGCCCCTGATAAAAGCAAAATGGAATCGCCACGACCGACGGCCGAACAATCCCCAAAGGAATCGCCCGGCCGTCCTGTTCGGTTATTTTTTCAGGATCTCCATAAATTCGTCGCCCGTAATCGTTTCCTTTTCCAATAGATAATGTGCCAACGCATGGAGCTTCTCTGTGTGTTCTTTCAAAATAGCAATCGCTTTTTCATGGGCAGAGCGAATCAACTCTAAGACCTCCTGGTCGATCTTTGCGGCAGTTTCTGGCGAACAGGTCAAAGAGGCGTCACCCCCTAAATATTGATTGCTTACGGTTTCAAGTGCCATCATATCAAAAGCCTTGCTCATACCAAGACGGGTCACCATAGAACGAGCAAGCTTTGTGGCCTGCTCAATATCATTGGACGCCCCGGAGGTATAGGAACCAAAGATCAACTCCTCCGCCGCGCGGCCTCCCGTCAACGTAGCAATCTTATTAAACGCCTCTTCACGGGACATCAGAAACCTTTCTCCCTCTTCCACCTGCATGGTGTAGCCCAGGGCTCCCGAAGTTCGAGGGATGATTGTGATCTTATGCACAGGGGCTGAATCGCTTTGCATGGCGGCGACCAACGCATGTCCAATTTCATGGTAAGCGACAATTTCTTTTTCTCTCGGGGAAATCACTGCACCTTTACGTTGATAACCCGCAATGACAACCTCTACACTCTCTTCCAGATCCGCTTGTGTCACACTGAAATGGCCGCAACGTACTGCACGCAGGGCCGCCTCATTGATGATATTGGCTAACTCTGCACCAGAAGCTCCTGCTGTTGCACGGGCAATTGCATTGTAGTCGATGTCCGGCGCTACCTTGATCTTTTTGGAATGGACTTTTAGAATTGCTTCTCGTCCAGCCAAATCAGGCAATTCCACTGGAATCCGGCGGTCAAAACGACCCGGACGCAGGAGTGCACTATCCAGAGAGTCGGGCCGGTTTGTGGCTGCCAAAATCACAACGCCTTTCTTTCCATCGAAACCGTCCATCTCTGTCAACAGCTGATTTAAGGTTTGTTCTCGTTCATCATTTCCACCTATGCCACCGCTCTCGCGTTTCTTTCCAATGGTATCGATTTCATCGATGAATACAATACAGGGCGCTTTTTCCTGGGCCTGTTTAAATAAGTCTCTCACTTTTGCTGCACCCATTCCGACAAACATCTCCACAAACTCTGAGCCGGAAATCGAAAAAACGGCACATTTGCCTCTCCTGCCACCGCCTGTGCCAAAAGGGTTTTACCGGTTCCGGGAGGGCCCACTAGCAAAGCGCCCTTTGGCAAAGCTGCGCCAATATCGGCATACTTAGAGGGATTGTGTAGAAAATCTACGATTTCAGAAAGCGCTTCCTTTGCTTCATCCTGTCCAGCCACATCGGTAAAAGTTTTGCCGGTCTTGGCCTCTACATATATTTTTGCATTGCTCTTTCCGAAAGTCATGGCATTCGGACCGCCCAGTTTCTTCTGCATGTATCGCGTAAGAAGCTGTCCCAAAATAACAAACATGAGGATCGGGAATACCCAGGAAAGGATAAAGGTCAGCAGTGGAGATTCCTCCTTTGGAATCTCTTTGCCATATTGCACGCCAGCTTCCTGCAACCGTTTACTTAGAGTATCTCCATCCTCCATCTTGCCTGTGACAAAAACCGCTTCTTTACCTTTTTCATCCTGGCCGATAAAGGCAATCTTGTCTTCCTGATCCTCCACTTGCGTGATTTTTCCATCATCCAACTGGGACAGAAATGCATCATACGTGACCTCTGTGACACGTGTCCCAAAGAGGCTTGGAAAAACCAATGCATTCAAGAGGAGGAGCACCACCACTACAATTACATAATAGTAGACAAGTGGCTTCTTGGGTGATTTTTGTTCCTTCATTCTACATTTCCTTTCTGATGACTCGCCAACATCTCATGCAACAGTGCGTTAATTTCCTTCAAATCAGAAGCGATCACTTCCATTCGCTCTTTTCCGAGCCTCTGTAGGCAGGAAGCATATCGTTCTTCTGCTAGCCGGTCAATTTCCAGAGCCGCGTCCTGTCCTTTTTCAGATAGGGCAACCTTTACCACGCGTTCGTCCTTTATATCACGAAATCGGATGAGGAATCCTTCCTGTTCCAAACGCTTACACATAGAGGACATATTCCCGCTGGTCACTCCCAGCGCACGTCCAAGGCTGCCGATTGTTTGCGACTCCGGCTCGGCCCAGAGTTCCAGCAAAATACGAAGTTGCATATGTGTTAACCCATAATGGGCGCTGATCGGGCGAAACAATTCGTCCATACCATCGGAAATCTGTCGCGTCAGATCCCATACCATATTTTTAAACGCAATGATCTCCATGCTGCACCTCCGTTGGCAATAATTTGTTCAAATAGTTTTCATTTATATATAATATATTCTATATAGTATATTCACTATAGACTTTTGCAGCACAAAATATGTTACCAGTTTTTGAACTTTTCTTGACGCTTTTGAAAAAGCGGGAAATGGAGATCGACATGAAATTTCATAATGACTGGGAGCGAATCTGCGAATTCTGCAAATTACTTTATGAAGTATCGCAAATCCCCATTCTTATTCTCGACGAGTGCGGTTCCTCGCGCTTCTTCTGTCCTTCTTTACCGGAATTTCAAGGAATTGGCCTTTCCCAATCCATCGCAGAAAATTTGATTGCCCATGCCAAGCAGTGCCCCGTCCTACAAACGTATCATTCCATTTTATCGTATGCTTGTATTTCTTTTTTCCGGGACAACCGCCCTTATTATCTCATTTTAGGGCCAGCGCTTTTGGGAGAAATCTCCCAGAGTAAGATCAGCAGTGTTGCCCCACTGTATACCTGTCAGGACACACACCGGCTCTACAATGCGGCAAAGCAACTGCCCATTCACAATACCGTACAGTTTATTCGGTACACGCAGATGTTGCATCTAACGATACTCGGAGAGGGAATCGGCCTCTCCGATTTTTTCATTGCTCAACAAGAACAACTTCCGCAAGAAGCCATCGACCGCGCGCTGGAATCCAGTTATTTTTCCCAGAAAGAGCTGACGAATATGCCGGTCTCTTTTGAACATGAGCAGATGTTCACAGAATGTGTTAAGACTGGGAATACCGCCGAATTGAAGCGATTGTTGGACTCTTACATTTCGGGGACCGCCGGAACACTTTCCTCCAATCCACTGCGGCAAAGCAAGGATACCTGCATCGCCATTGCCGCTGTTATCGCTCGCGCTGCAATCGCCGGCGGGATGAGTGCAGAATCCGCCTGTCGCCTCAGCGATGTCTATGTACAACAAGTGGAATCTTGTACGGAGGTCAAAGACGTTTACATGTTGTGTGCACGCTTAGTATTTGATCTGACCGAACGAGTGGCCAATCTACAAAAGCAGAATACTTATTCCGAACCGGTTACACAGTGCATTCAACATATCACAGATCACCTACATGAAGATCTCTCCCTATCGATTCTTGCCGAACAGGTTCAGCTGAGTCCTCGATACCTTTCCCACCTCTTTAAACAGGAAACAGGTTCTACGATAACCTCCTATATCCAACAGGCACGCGTACGTGAAGCACAAAATCTGCTTCTGTTGTCTGATCAGAGCTTTTTGGAGATCAGCAATTTTTTGCACTTTGTATCCCAAAGCTATTTCATCCAGATCTTTAAGCGCTATACAGGTATGACTCCGCAGCAGTATCGCAAGCGCGGCCAGCGGTTGTCCAAAGCAAACCGCCTCGGCTAACCTTCCCAATTTGTATGTTTGCTTCAAACTTTCTTTTGAATTTCAGATGGAATATTTTATATATTATGTATTTTTATTATATACAAGTCTGATTTTTATCCAGTATCATTGGCATTGCCCAACGGAATACAGGTTAACGTTCTTTTCCTATGAAGGCAGAACCATCCTAAAACATTCCTAGTACTTTTTCATTGGAGGCGATCGGAATTGGAAAAGAAAAAGCACACTTCCCATAATCTAATCGACTTCATCATCAACAAGCGCAACTGGATTGAACGTATTTTTGCGATTGCCGTGATCCTCAGTGCCATCGCTTTCTGCTTTGTCAAGGTTAATTATGACCTAAGCAAATATCTCCCCGACGATGCGCCGTCAAAGGCCGGCCTTAATGTCATGGAAGAGGAATTCGGTTATCCTGGTACCGCGCGCGTGATGGTTGGAGAGGTTTCACTCTATGAAGCAAAACTGTATAAAGACCGTATTGCTGACATCGACGGCGTTAACATGGTTTCTTGGGCCGATACGGCAACCGATGTCTATCAGTCCAACCTATTCGTCAATTATGACAATATCGAAGACTACTACAAAGACGGTTATGCTGTCATGGACATCATTTTTGACGAGGGGGATTCCGACCCCAAAACGCATGATGCCATCCAAGAGATTGAGGACATCACTGGCGACAAAGGATACTTGATGGGGTCGGCTGTACAAAACAAATCCCTGGATGAGACTTTGACACGGGAAATTGCGATTGCTATGGTAATGGGCGTCATCATGATCGCAGTCATTCTCTGTTTGACCACAACATCCTGGTTTGAGCCGTTCCTCTTCCTGTTCATTATGGGGGTTGCCATCATCATCAATATGGGGACCAATATCTTTTTAGGCGAAATCTCCTTTCTTACATTCAGTACAGCCGCTATTTTACAGTTGGCCATTGCTATGGATTACTCGGTCTTTCTGCTGCACTCCTTCACAAGAGAGCGGCATGCGGGGATTGAACCGGTGCAAGCAGTTGCAAATGCGGTGAGAAGTTCTGTAACGTCCATTCTGTCCAGCGGAGCAACCACAATTGTAGGATTCCTTGTCCTGATGCTAATGCGGTTTAAAATCGGGTTCGATATGGGGCTGGTACTTGCAAAAGGGATTGTCATCAGCCTGTTGACTGTTTTATTGCTGATGCCAGCCCTGTTGCTCCGCTGGGGCGACAAAATCGAACGAACCGCACATCGTTCTTTTATGCCCTCTTTTGAAGGGCTTGGCAAAGTCGTCTTTAAGGTTCGCTATGGAGTCTTGATTCTAGTCGCTCTACTTGTTGTTCCAGCATTCACAGCCCAAAATATGAACCAATTCCGCTATGGAAATGGTGCGTTGGGTTCCAGCCCTGGGACAAAAGTTTATGAAGACGAACAAGCAATCAACACACGCTTTGGGCGCAGCAATCTTGTACTCGCATTGATTCCCAACACCAATAATGTGACGGAACGTGCCCTCACCCAAGAATTACAGGATTTAAAATATGTCAAATCCGTCACATCGTTGGCCGGCACCTTGCCCGAAGGAGTTCCCGAGGATTTTCTCCCTGAGTCCCTCACCAGTCAGCTCCATACGGATCACTACAGCCGTATGCTGATCTACCTAAAGACGAAGGACGAAAGTACATATGCCTACCAGTGTACTGATGAAGTTCGATCCATTGTTGAATCCTATTATCCAGAAGATTCCTACCTGGTTGGTATGACGCCTTCCACGCAGGATATCCAATCCATCATCACGAATGACTACAATTTTGTCAACGTTCTTTCCTTGTTAGGCGTCGCCATTGTGATTCTTTTTACGTTCCATTCTGCGATTATTCCAATTGTCGTGATGATTCCCATTGAAGTGGCCATTTTTTTCAATATGGCTATGCCGTATTTGACCGGCGATACCATGATTTATATGGGTTATATTATCGTAAGTTGCTTGCAGCTGGGTGCAACGGTGGACTACTCCATTCTGATGACCAACAACTACTTGGATGCGCGTACGAATCTCCCCAAAAAAGAGGCGGCGATTCATGCAATTGCACAAAGTGCATTGTCCATCCTCACCTCGGGCTCTATTCTGACGATTGTAGGATATGGTTTGTACTATATTTCAACTGTATCCGCTATTGCCGATATGGGACATCTCGTTGGACGAGGCGCCCTTTTGAGCCTAACGTTAGTGCTATTCCTTCTCCCGGTTTTGTTGGTATTAAGCGATCAACTTGTATTTAATCAAATGTATCGCCGCGCACAATACGAAAAACTACGAGCAGCAAAAATGCGAAAAGTACAGCTTACGTTGGAATCGAAACGCCGGATGCGCCGACGTGCCATTCGGAAAGCGATGCGTTTTCATAAACGAAAAGCTTGGCTAGAAAAACGCAAACAAAAGAAATCGCAAAAATCGCTTGAACACGCGAACGAAGCTTGGAAGGAGGATTCCCATCATGAAGAAAAGTAACCGTTTTCTCGCCTATATTTTGAGTTTGTCCATGCTACTTCCCATTGCAACGGTTCCTGCACATGCGGCCAATATACCGGTCACAACGGACGAAGCTGTCTATGTCAACATGGACTACTATGGTGCTATCACTGGAACGAGTGTTGTCAAAGGATGTAGTCTCAATGGCAATCGGGAATTCACCGACTATGGTTCTTATACAAAGGTTACGAACATGTCGGGGTATGATCAACCGGAATTGACAGATGACGGCGTTGTTTGGAAGTTGTCTCCAGACACAAAGGAACACTTCTTCTATGAATGTACGCCGAAGCAGAACAGCATCGTCCTTCCGTGGACGTTCAAAGTCTCGTATAAGCTCAATGGCGTCCCCACGGAAGCACCCAAGCTGGCTGGCGCATCCGGACTCGTTGAAATTAGCATTGAGTGTATCCCTAACGGCAGTGCGGAAGCTTACTATCAAAATAACATGCTCCTGCAAGCTGCTACGATGGTCAACGTCGAAGATGTTCTCAGTATAGAGGCGCCGGGTTCGCAAACCCAATCCATTGGTACGTATAAGGCTATCCTGTTCGCAGCGCTTCCCGGTGAGCATACCACTTTTACCATTCGTATTGGTACAGATTGTTTTGAAACCCCCGGCATAGTCATGTTGATGATTCCCGGAACCCTAGAGCAAATGAAGGAGATTAAGACATTAAAGGAAGCCAAAGACACCATCGGCGATTCGGCCGATTCCATCTATACCAGCCTGGATCGCATATTGGAAGTCCTGGATGATATGTCTGGCAGCTTAAAAATGACACAGGAGGGTTTGCAATCGCTTCAACAGGCCCGTGCATCCATCCAGTCCGCCAAAGGGGATCTATATGAGGAAGCGGACGCCTCTTTAAACAATTTGGACGCACTCTCTCAAAAATCGTAGCGTTAGTCCCCCATTTACAAAACGGGGAACAGCTGGTCAACGATGTCAATGCAGACATCAATTCCATGATAAAAACCACGGACTTCCTTCGCACCGACCTAGACAGTCTATACCAATCACTCTCCCAGTTACAAAACCGCATGGAAGACTTACAGGAGGCATTGAACAACGCTACCATCAGCCGTAAGCACCTTTCTAACCTCCAGGATGCCATTGAAGATGTAACGGGTTCGGTTCTCCCATTTGAAGATGATCTGAATGACTTACAGGATGCCATCGATCAACAGGAGGACCCCCTTGGAAAGCTTCAAGCCAGCCTTCAAGGCGCTTACGATCAACTGAATCAGGTAATCGAAGATCTCACGCAACAAGGAGTTTCCGATACGCTTTTGGCTCCGCTGAAAAAGTATCGCGACCAATTGGGACAAAATATCGCAAAGCTAGATCAAACCCGTAAGAAGCTGAGCGATCTTTTTGAAAATATCCGTAACACAATTGGTTCTTTAGATGGACTCGGCCGTTCTATAGATGATCTTTTGGAGGACTTAAAAGGGCTATCTGACTTGGATTCTGCTGCCGATGTCATCGGTGAACTCAACCGTTCTGGCACTTCATTAAAAGCAGCCATTGATACTTGCTCCTCTTTTCTTTCTACGGTTGCGACTTTAAATGAGACGCTCAATCAATACAAGGAAGGAACGCGCTCTCTTCTATCGGACTGTTCCGAACTGACGGCACAGCTCAGTTCAACACTGACCAGCACCTCTGCGTTCCTACAGGATCTGAAAACCTTGATGAAAGAAAGTGGAGAACATTTGAATTCTGGAACGCAACAGACTTTGGATGGATTAATCGGCGCACTTTCCCAAGCATTGAATGCCTCGGACAGCACCACCGACCTTCGTAATGCAAATGGTTCAATCAAGGAAGCTGTGGATGATCAGTTAGGTCAGTACGAAGATGACAGCAAATTCCTAAATTTGGATGCAGAAGAAGAAATGATCTCCTTCACCTCCCGTAAAATCCCACGCCCTCGAGCATCCAAGTGATTTTGCGGACGGAAGAGATCTCCGTCGATGATACAGAAGAATCCATCGAAGACCTCGATCCAGATGAGCAGCCCACCAACTTTTGGGACCGCGTGGTAAACATTTTTTAAGCAATTGTGGCAATCCATATGCTCCTTGTTCCAATAAATTTATTAGAACAAGTGTATAACGCCGGATACCATGGGCATCCTATGGCATCCGGCGTTTGTTCGGTCAAATGATAGATAAAACAAAACGGTCTTTTCTTTACTTCGCTCGCGGCGCGTATTATAATGGGCTTGAGGAGTGAACGATATGAATTTCAAACAGCTCGTAGAAGATTCTAAATTGACCAAGCGAGTCATTTTGGTCGTTACCTATACCGTTTTATTGATCTTCGCGCTGTTCCATTTGGACAAGCTTTTTGGCTTTATCCTCTCGATCTTTTCGCTTGCATCCCCATTTTTTATTGGTATTGCAATTGCCTTTGTGGTCAATGTTATTCTAAAGTTCTACGAAGAAAAGGTCTTTCTATTTTTAAACAAAAAAGATCTGAAACTGTGGAACAAATGCCGCCGCGCAGTATGTGTCGTGCTCTCTTTTTTAACATTAATCGTCATTCTCGGGGCAATTATCCTATTTGTGGTTCCGGAGCTCGTATCATCTCTGGAAGTCCTCGTGAAAAATGCTCCGACATATATCAATCGCCTTTCCAACGAGATTATTCGCCTGCTGCAAAAGTACAATGTTACACAGGAACAGATTAATTCCATCTCCATCGACTGGGCCTCCCTTTTATCCAAGGCAACAGAGGTCACCTCGAACTTTATGGGGTCGATCTTCAATATTACGGCCAGTGTAGCGAATGGCATTTTCACTATGGCAATGAGTTTCATATTCTGTATGTATATGCTGTTTGGCAAGGAAAAGCTTACGACACACTTAAAACGACTTTTATATGCTTTCCTTCCCAACCGCGCCGCCAGGCGTACCATCGAAATATCCAGTATGGCCAATCGTATTTTTTCCAATTTTGTGCGAGGACAGCTTACAGAGGCCTGCATTTGGTTTTTCCTGGTGTATATTGGTTTGAGCATTCTACGTCTCCCCTATGCCATATTGATTAGTTCAATCGTTGCTCTGTGCAGCTTAATCCCCATCATTGGTCCTTATATTTCCATGTTTACTGCTGGTTTTATTCTCCTGTTGGTGAATCCCTGGTACACTGTTACCTATATTGTCTTTTTCCTGATTCTTCAACAGATCGAGGGCAATTTGATTTATCCCCGCGTGGTAGGTACTTCGATTGGCCTGCCGCCCATCTGGGTTCTGCTTTCAATTATTCTATGTGGCAATTTGTTTGGGATCGTCGGTATCCTTTTAGGAATTCCGACCTTTTCCGTCCTGTACACGCTTCTGCGCGAATCGGTCCGCAGACGTCTGTATAAAAAGGGTTTTACAAAGGAACAGATGCAATTTCGTGGTTCTCTGGAAAAGCGCTCTGACCATACCCCAAAAACAACTTCTCTTGAAACAGATGAGGAATGTCCTCAGGATCGATAATGTTTGCTGTTTTGTTTGAAATCCTACTGACTCTATTGCGTTTTGAAGGATTTCCGTATTTGTGTGAACAAAAACCCCGCAAGAATCCCAGTGGATTCTGCGGGGTTTCTCTTTTACAAGCTAGATGAATTTTGCGAATCCATAAGTACAGACAGCTGGTTATCTCTCCAACACTTATAACACATGCCGATATAGCTCTCATTTCCGCCAATAAAAATCTGTTCCCCTTCCTTGACAATTTTTCCATTGTGGATACGGGCATTCACTTCAGCCTTTCTGCCACAGCGGCACACTGATTTGATCTCAGAAAGAGAATCCGCTAGTTCAAATAAGCGTTTACTCGCTGGAAACATTTTTGTCTGGAAATCGGTCTTTAATCCAAAGCACAACACAGGAATAGCATCCACGGCAAGATCCTTCAGCTGTTCAACCTGCTCTGGCGTGAGAAACTGTGCCTCATCCACAATCATTACTTGATAATCACGATGCGCTCTATACCACTCCAACAGGTTGACCGTCCGATCAATCACATAACACTTTTGTTCCAGTCCTATGCGTGATTTAACAATATCTACCCCATCGCGGTCGTCTAAGCTGGGCTTCAATAACGCGACACGGTACCCTTGTTCTTCATAATTGAATTTTACCATTAGGGCATTGGCGGACTTCGAACTATTCATCGCTCCATACTTGAAATATAACTTTGGCAATCGTCATCCTCTCCCCATTTCATCTCTTGTTTATTATAGCGCGTTTAAGGGCAAAAGCAAGCAGTCATCCGCTCCTTTATGGGAACAGTGATTGCCGAATCGATTCGAGAGTCGCATTATAGAGGCTATATTTGCAATAACCTACATTCCTTTGATACTTTTTGTTTTATAATTGACTGATTTTAATAAAGTGATATAATGTATTTTATACACAATATTTATCAAAAAATCCTCTATTTTCTATCTTATTCATCACATCAAGGAGGAAACCAGCATGTATTCTCTCATGATCGTAGACGCTGACCGCAATTTCAGTAAAACACTTCAACAGCTCCTCCCTTGGAAAGATCTTGGTTTTGAAATCATCAGCAGTATTACCGATGGGCAAGAAGCGCGCGAAGCGGCAGCAATCTTAAAACCGGATGTACTCATCACAGACATACACCTCCCTTCTTTGGACGGCCTCTCTCTGGCAAAAGCGCTTCGAGAAGGAAATCCACTGACAAAGCTTATCATTTTAACCGCCGAACACGACTTTCGTTATGCACAAGAGGCCATTACTTACCATGTAGAACGCTATTTATTAAAACCTGTCCAAGCAGGAGAACTGGAAGAAACCATGCGCAAGGTCCGAGAATCGCTGGATGCACGCCCTTTAAGCCGTCGGGAGATTCTCAACTCCCTCTTTAACGGACAGCGCGATGAAGCGCTTTACTCCATCATTCGTTCGGGCGATAAAGCAGCAGCCTCTGCCTTTATTGATGAGATCTTTTTAAATATGTCTGCGCCGGGCGTCTCTTTATCAGAATGTCAAATGCAGGTGATTCAGCTGTACTTTATCATTGCGCGCACGGCTAAAAAATTAATTCCAGAGTTTGATCTAAATGTTGAACGCAATTTGACTCTAATTATGCAGATCTTCAGTGAAGAATCGCCCGAAGAAATTCAGGCGTGGCTCCGGCGGCTCTGCCACAATGTGATGGATTATGTCGCCTATCAGCTCTGTGATAACGATGCCTCTCTCTCCTCCCGCGGATATAACTATCTGAAGAAGCACTATGCAGATCCGGATCTATCCTTAAAAACAGTCAGCGAGCACTTACATATCAGTTCCAATTACTTTAGCAGTATTTTTAAAAAAGCTATGGGGGATTCTTTCACCAATGTGCTGAATCAAATTCGAATGGAGCATGCGAAAGAACTTCTCTTATCCAGCAATAAAAAGATCTTGGAAATCGCACATGCGGTCGGCTATACCGATCCCCATTATTTCAGCTTCTGCTTTAAGAAGCACTTTGGTGAATCTCCCAATGAAGTTCGCCATGTAAAACGCAGATAAGTTCAAAAAGGAGGACCGCCCCAAAGAAATCTTTGGGGCGGTCCTCCTTTTTCTCAAATTCATTCTCCAATGATTTTAATCAAAGCATGTTTATCGCGCTTTCCATCAAACTCAAAATAGAAAATTTGCTCCCACGTTCCAAAATCCAAGCGGCCATTTGTAACAGCTACCACCACCTCGCGTCCCATAACGGTTCTCTTTAAATGGGCATCCGCATTGTCCTCAAAACCGTTGTGTTGATATTGGTCATACGGCTTCTCTGGAGCAAGCTTTTCCAACCAAACCTCATAATCGTGGTGGAGCCCCGCTTCATCGTCATTGATAAAAACGCTTGCTGTAATGTTCATTGCGTTCACAAGAATCAAACCCTCTTGAATTCCACTCTCGCGTAGCGCTTCCTCCACTTGTGGCGTGATATTTACCAGCCTCTGCGCCTCGGGACATGGAACCACAGCTCTTTCCGATAAGATTTCATTGTTCATGCCTCTTTTCACGTTTTTTCCATCTTATCATACTCACCGTGGAAAAGGCAATCCCCCTGTCACCTCTGGCTCCACCGCTTCAACAGAGGAAAATACGCCATCATCGCTCTTTTGGCTTCCGCACGATCTTGATACCTCCCTGCATCCTTTTCTATATCCAAGCAAAAATCAATCATTTGCTCCATTGTACAATCTGCAACGAAAGCGCCGTTTGCATAACAGTAGCAACAATACTCTTTGCTTTTGCTTCCATCCGCATTTGTCCCTCGGTGGCTATCCTCTGTCATTGGCATCCCACAGCTTTGACAAAAATCAGCCAACGCTACATAAATAGCAATATCCGCTTCGTGGCAATCGCTTCCCTCCACAAAAGCGTATTCCTCAAAATCACACGTAAATTTACGCGGGAGTCCTTCCTTCCAAATCTCTTGCCAAAAGCGTTCTACATCTTTTTCTGCACACCCATGAAAAGAAAACTTTGCATACTGCCCGGCAGGAATGGTCACATATCGAGTTCCCTCCTGCATTGAGTCGCCGTCTTGGACTTGTTTGCCCACCCAAGCTTCATAAGATCCACTTACACCATTTTCGTAATGGGTATATAGACCATAGACCGTTTGATTCTTCTTTTCGGCAAGAGAAGTATCAATCTCCTGATAATAACGCTCCCAAAGATTTCCGATTTTTTGCTTCATTTCCGGATCGGCGTTACTGGTCCGTGTCGCAATTCCAGCGATGATCTTTTCCTGTAGGGCCACAACCTCATATTTCATGACAATATCCTTCTTTCTCGGGGAATCCCCCGTTTTTGTTGGAATCAGTATATCCAACAAAATAGGACAGGAGTATGTCATATTAAAAAGCGGTCAGCAATTATTTTTGATACAATTCTGCAACCTTGTGAGCGATATTCGCCATCTGCTCTCGCAGTCTTGTTGGAGAGAGAACCTCGACATGAGCACCAAAAGATAACAGATACCCACAAAGCCAGGGGTCTTCCGGATGCTGTAGATTTACCAAGAAAAAGCCATCTTTATCCCGACAAATTTGTTCCGGCAGAAATTCATCGTATACACGAAACGCCATCGCTGGAGAAAACCTTAGCGTCAAAGAAATCTGCGCTCCTGGTTCATAAGAAGGAACAGCAATCTCCGGGAGTACCGTTCGTTCCCTTACAAAGCGACGGTCGGTTAAGCGAACTTGACGCATTCGAGAAATCTTAAATGTCCGGAAATTATTTTTGCTCAGACAAAATGCCTGCAAGTACCAGCTGCTATTTCGAAAATGCAGTTTTAAGGGCTCAACACAACGCTGTGTTGTCTCGCCCAAGCTATTTGAATAACAAAACTCCAATTCTCGGTGCTCCAGGATTCCCGTCTTGATCTGGCTAAAAATTTCCCGTTCTGCCGGTCCCCCATTCCATGTTGAAAAATCTACATCGATCCAGTCCGTCCCATGTTTTTGAAACAAGCCATTTAGGCGCGTTAAAACCTGTGTGTCTTGCATATTGGCAGCCCGCAGGCTTTGTAAGGCAAATAAAATCTCATCCTGCTCTTCAGAGGATAAAAGGGAACGCTCTAATACAAAATGGGGTAGCAAGCGAATTCCACCGCCCCTACCCTTACTGGCATAGATCGGAATCCCCGCGCCAGACAATAAATCAATATCACGATAAATCGTTCTTGGAGAAACTTCAAATCGTTCTGCCAATTGGGCCGCCGTCATGCTTTTATGTTCCATCAACAGATATAAAATCGTAAAGAGTCGATTTGTCTGCATGCGCTGCTCCTTTCAAGCAGAATTTCAAAGCAAAAGAACAAGACTGTCCTCTTTTCTGCTTAAATCATTTATACGAAGAGTCCTGTTTCTGGCCTGAAGCCAAGACGGTTTCAGCCATTCTCTGCACACTCGGTAACATCTCTTCCGCCCACGAGTATTCAAACAAATACTCTCCTGCAAAAGATGCTGCGGTTTGAAGATCTCCATCTACCAATCGAAAATAATCGCAGTCAAATCGCTCACAATTGATACCAATTTTTCCTCGAACGGATATAAGCGCTTCTCCCAGTCCGACTTTCTCCAATGCCTGTCGCAGGTACATACACGCTTTCCGATATTTTGCTTTGACCTTACTGTCGTACTGTTCTTCTTCCCACAGGGTCCCTATAATTGAATCCATATCCACCAGCGCCCCATCCTGGCTCACCAAAAAAGCAAAAAGTTCCTTTGCCTTACTGCTTCGAAAGTCCACCGGCTTGTCATCAACAAACAAACCAAAACGTCCAAACGTGCGAATAAAGGCCTTTTTCTTTTCAACAGGTCTCACGATTCGGCTCACTTTGTCAATCGCCTTTCTCACCGCTTTGGGCTCAAAGGGTTTCAAGATGTAACCATAAGCATCCTCATTGAAAGCATCTAATGCATACTGCTTATAACCCGTCACAAAAACGACGGCAATCCGATCGTTGATCGCATGCAGCCGATGAGCCAGATCCAGACCTCGAATCCCCGGCATCTCGATATCCAAAAATGCCAAATCGATTGGATGACTTTCTGCATACGCTAAAGCCTCCGCTGCATGCAAAAAACGTCCAACAATCTGTACATCCTCAAATTGCTCGCAGGTATCTGCCAGTTCTTCCACTGCCAACGGTTCATCATCAACAATCATCGTCCTCATCAAAGAGCCGCGCCTCCTGTTCTGGTATTTGAATGACCTGCCTTGTCCCTTGATTCACCACACTTTGAATGTCCAGCTCCGCATTCAATAAGGTTTTCAAACGATAACGAAGGTTCTTAATCCCAATTCCACCAAAAGAAGGCGATTGTAGGTGTTCCATCTCAAATCCCACCCCATCGTCCAGAATTTCAATCCAGATAAAGCCATCCTTTTGATAGGTAATCAGCGAAACGGTTCCCCCCTCTATTTTTTACAGATTCCATGCCGCACTGCATTTTCTACCAAGGGTTGGACTGTCAACGGCGGCACCATAAAATTACTGCATCGAATATCCCAATGAACGTGCAAACGTTCGCCAAAACGCATTTGTTCAATATTTAGATAAGCGCGTATATTCTGTAATTCCTCTTCAAATAAAATCGGTTCGGTACTTTCAATGGAATCCATGTTGCCGCGCAAATAGGTCGAAAAATCATAAACCGCCTTTTCTGCCTTTTCCGGTTCTTTTCGACAGAGCACCTTGATTGCCAGAAGCGCATTATAGAGAAAATGGGGCTGTATTTGATGCAAAGCAAGGTTGATCTGAGCCTTTTGCAACTCAACACGCATCTCGGCTACCTTTAATGCCTCATTTTGGATGGCGTTCAAACGTTTTCCATCCATATATTTGATCGCGATTGTTAAGCAGACTAACCCGATGGGAAATGCAAAGCTGTCGTCGATCAAAAAGAGCCCTGACAAAGCCATATCTCCCAGGAAACTTCCCACATACACACAGAGGCAACCAATATAATACGGGAAAAAATAAGGATTGGCGGAGCGGTCCTCCTGAAGAATTGGCACCACCATTACAGCGAAAAAGATCGGCGCTAATAGTAAATCGAATATCACCCACCACCAGGTAATGTGGAAAATTAATCCAACACTGATCGTAATGAAATAATCTGTAAGAACCAACATAGATACGCAGAACACACGCCGCCTCCTTTTTCGGGCTGTTGACGCCCTGGGGGCGGCACAAATCAAAATCACCCAGGCTGCTGCGCCAAAGATGTGAAAAGGAAACAGCATATAATCAAACGGCACAGGAGACCACGAACACAGCGCGGAAAAGATAGGTCCTCTGGAAAAACTCTTTATTAGAAATAATAGCATCAGAAGAAGGATGGATATAGAGTAGCCGCTTCGCGGCTTTAGAATGAGATCCATTGCATAGAAAATAATAAAAACAATCGCAATTCCCATTAGCAGAGAGCTAAAGATCATGTCCCGCTCTGCGTTTCGTTCATACGTAGAACGATCAATCAAAATAGGGGTCAAACACAATCCAGGATACACCCGGCTTGATACCTCGATCACCAATTCACATTCAGAAGAGCGCAAAGGAAGAGTGGTTTCTTCCTTTAAACTTGGAAAAACTTCAATATTCCGCAGATTTTTCAAAACAGTTCCGCTTCCAGAAAACGGTTCCCCATTTAAAAACACTCGGTAAGCCGATGGAAGATTTGGGACAACCACTAACACATCTGCTTCGGGGGGACAGTTTATCATCCGCAACCGATAGCTGGCATATCCTTTTGAAGGCAAATAATGTCCATCTTGTTTTTGTTGTGTCCAATAGGATGGAACGGACATCAAACCATCGGGTTCCTCTCCCTCTAAATGATCGGTCACCAAAAGCTTCTGCCAAAAAACTCCCATTCGCCATCTAAAAAATAGGTTCCCCTGTGTTAAAATCGACTCCGCGCAAGTCCACGGTGCTATTTTCGATATGGGGCACATCTTGTCCACGCGATAGTTCCAAGACATGGAAAACAAACATCGCGCCGATGGTCAGAAAACACAGACAAGCTGTCCAGATAAACCTTCGATTTTCTCTTCGTAAAACTTTCATGTGCGTGCCTCTTTTCAACGGGACCTCCCTATTTTTAGTCTAACGTAGTTTGTAAAGTTCAAAATTCTACTGAATAATCATTTCCAATAATTTCTTAAGAATTTTATTTTTTTATATCTCGTAGGTGCCTTGTTATTAAAAATAGTTTATGATATGCTAAAAAATATACAAATTTGTGTTATTTATTTCAGGTGATATATGTGAAAAAAACGAATTATTTTGCCGTACTTCTCTGTTTACTCTTGGGTTTAACCTCTTGTTCCTCTCCACAACCCCTTTCTGTGGACAATACACATCCCAAAGTTTTGCGATATGCGCTATTACAAGAGCCAAGTACTTTAGACCCACAAAAGGTGGACGCCACTTCTGAAGCAACCATTGCGTACCACATTTATGAGGGATTGATGCGCACTTACGGAGATCAGCTTCTTTATGGAATTGCAAAATCTTATGAAATCTCCACAGATGGATTGGTATATACCTTCCACCTGCGGGACGCATTTTATTGCGATGGAACACCCGTACGCGCACAGGATTTTGTCTATGCAATTCAACGTATGTTGGCAGATGAGAACTCAACCCGCCCCTTTATGGCATATCCTATCAAAAACGCGGCAGAGGTTCATAAAAAGGAACTCTCAGAGGAATATTTAGGAGTTCGCGCAATTGATGATGCAACATTACAATTTATTTTAGAAAATCCCACCCCTTATTTCCTACAACTTTTGGCATTGCCAACGTTCAGTCCGATTCCTTCTGAAAAAGAGAGCTCTGAAATAGGCAAATACTCTCTTTCCAATGGACCATTCCGCCTAAAGGAGTGGAAGCAAAATGATTCTATCCTTTTGGAAAAGAATCCTTATTATTGGGATGCCGATAAGATTCAATTGGATCAAGTCGAGATCGTTATTTCCACTGACTTTAACAAGCTTTATCAGATGTTTCTCGATCAAAAACTGGACGTTATGCCTGTCGCTACCACCGACGTATCCCCAGATATGACCCCTTATATTCATTACTACTTTAATGGTGCGAATGATTTTATTCGCTTAAATATGGACGGAAGCTGCCCCTTAAACAACAAAAATCTACGTTTAGCTCTCAACTATGCACTTAATCGGAACGACTACGTTGATTCTCTTGGTTCTGACGATGTAACTGCCAGCGCACGCTATGTTCTCCCTATTCTCCCCGGCGCTCACAAAACCTTTGGAGAAGAATACCCCTTGGAAGCATTTCCATTGAATGGAGATACACAAAAGGCACGAAATTATCTAAAAACGGCTCTACAAGAACTGGATCTTGAAAGAGCAGAGGATATTCAATTGGAATTATTGGTTACAGACGATTATTGGTCCGTAACAGAAGCACAAATTATTGAAAAGCAGTTGGAAGAAACGCTCGGGATTCAAATTGATATCTTGTCTGTTCCCTACAACACACATATGAATTTGGATACCATTCATAAATTTGAAATGTCACTCTCCGGTTGGATTCCTGAATACGCGGACCCGGCAACCTATCTGGAACTTTGGACATCGGATTCCTCCTATAACTGTGCCAGTTATTCGAGTGAAGAGTACGACGAATGTTTTCAAACGGCTAATCGCCAAATGGACCCGCAGAGCCGGATGAGTCTACTTGCACAAGCTGAAACGATCTTGTTAGAAGACGCCGCCTTGATACCTCTTCAAATACGCCAAAGCGCCTTACTAAAAAATCCTAAATTAATCAACTTTGAAACTTATTATATCAATGCGGAATATGAGTATATTTATGCAGATTTTACTTCGTAACCGGTCGTGAAAGAAAGAAGCGCCTTCTGCCTCAGGGCAATCCTGCGGCAGGAGGCGCTTTTTACTTGCTATTCAACTTTTTTGGGATATTCTTCTGCGGGAAGTTCCCGCAGAAGAATTTTTCCAATACGTTTAACCAATGGTAATCGTGCAATGCTTCACTGCGGAATAGCCAGGCAAGGTCGTATAAACGCCTGTGCTCTGGCCCGGTGTGCCAACGGCCCATACCCGGAAGTAATAGTCGTTTCCAATCTGAGTCACGAATTGAGTCTTCAGCACATTGCCATTGCCCACTGTAAAGCTCGGCATCAAATTATTTCCATTGACTACGGTCATCTTGAAGCAGTATGCACTGCCACTCTTTACCGTAAAGTCAACCGTTGTGTCGGATACAACCTTCGGCTGTGCCGTTGCTGCTCCCGTTCCGACCGCTACAACCACTCCGTCAGACCCCATCGTATTGTTAGCGCTCGAAGAACTGCTGGAGCTACTGCTAGAACCGCCGCTGGACTTTCTAACCAGCTTATCGATAGCATCTTTAATTGCCTTTACAGATGCGTCAATTGCCGCCTGATCTGCATCCGCTGGGAGTTGCTCTGCTGCCTTAACTGCTGTTTCCAAAACGTTCCAGCTGGCTGCCGTATATTTGCTCGAATCCAGGCTCTTTGCTTCATCCAGTGCAGCCTTCAGTTCTGTCCAGTCGGTCTGCTCTGCATTTTTAATGATCTTTACGACTGCGCCACCAGTTGCCTTAATATCGATGGACATTGTCTGGCCCTTTGTAAGCGTTTTGGTTTCTGTGATGATTGCTTTATTGCTATCATCATTTGTCGGATCATCGCTGTCACGGAAAATATATGCGGTATAAGTTGCACCATCCTCCAAGAAGTCCAGATCGAACTCTGCAATACGAGCTTCATTGCCCATGATGCTTACATACCAATCGTCCCCTGTACGGCGTGCCATATTGACATAATGTCCCGGATCGCCGTCCAACAGAATGCTGTCATCCCAAGAGGTGGGCAGATTCTTAAAGAGATTCTCGTATGCTACATGTCCACGGTATACATCCGGCTTATCCGCCATCGTCTGAATTCCACATTCAAACATAATGGTCTGTGCAACCAGGTGTGCCTGGGTAACCGACTTCATTCCAAAGGTATTGCCATAGGAAGCCATCGGAGTAAAGTCCGCAGCGCCTACTGCGAAGCGAGTAAACGGCAGCATACAATCAAAGTATGCATCATTTACACAACTCTCGCCGCCCGAAATCGCCTCACGACAAATTGCGTTCGGATAGGTTCTTCTTTCACCGGTGGTCTTACCGGCGCCATGGATGTTGATGAGCATATGATTTTCTGCGGCTTCCTTGGTCAGGATGTCCAGGAGCTGGATGATCTCCTGGCTCTGAGAATCAAAGAAGTCTGGCTTAATGCCTTTAATGCCCATCTCTGCCCATTCTTTGATGCGTTCGCGCTCTTCCGGTGTATCCAGATCGCGTTTGTTTGCCCAGACAATCAGGCCAATGCCCTTACTTTCTGCGTAATCCAGAACTTCCTGCATCCAGTCATAGTAACCGTCATACAGGTCATTGCCGCGGTTGTATACACGCGGCTGCCAGCCTTCGTCCAAAAGCTGATACTTCCAGCCCATCTCTGCTGCAAAGTCAATATACTGCTTGTACAGCTTCGGTGCGGTCTCTTCCCATGTTGTGCCTTCCGGCAGATTGTCATGGCGGAGATCGCCATTCAGCCAAGTCCAGTCGACCGGACTCGGTACGATCCAACTGGTATCTTCGATTACGCTGTCCGGACTCAACGTTTCTGCAAGGGTATTTTCTGCAATATCTGCCGGATCACCAATAACCATGAAACGCCACGGAGAGGTGAACGGCGCGGTCGTTACGACATCGCTGAACTGCTCCGGTGAGAACACGACGTCCAACATACCGGTGTCATGGCCAACAATCTGTCCGCCACTATACTGTGGAGTAAGCGCTGCTTCAGACAGCAGTGCCCAATCGCCATTTGGCGTCTCATAGAGCAGCGGCATGCAATAACCGCCCTCCAGTTCTTCGATTTCCTTCTGATAATACCGCTCCTCGTTGGCCTTATCGAAGTCCATCGTCTGTGCAACGGAACCGTCCGGCATCAAGAAGCCTGTTGCTTCAGAAGAAATCGTCAACTCTTCGCCATCCTGGCCTTCGATTTCATACTGGAACGCCATACCATCATCATAGGCACGGCTGATGATGCGATAGGTCACGCCATCCTTTTCAAAATTCAAAGTCAGTTCGGTGCCTATTGCATCCACATGACTCTTCTTCGCGCCGATCAAGTCATAAGAATCCTTGACGGTTTCTGTCTTAGAATCGACGAAGGTCAAACCGGTACGGAAATCGCCCAAGTTGGTGACCAAGCCAGTCGGGGAAGTTCCGATAACGGTATTTCCATTTCTCGAAGTTGTAAATACAACCGATCCATCATCGCGCAAGGTGAACAGAGTCTCAATATTTCCATCCGGAGACACCACGGTCCAAGAGTTCTCATTTCCATTGCCAACAATGATATCCAAAGTCGAGGACTGTTTCACGCCGTCCAGTTCTACGGTGCATGTAATGGTTGCTGTACCGTCCGAAACAGCTACGATCTTTCCATCCTCTACCTTTGCAACGGATTCGTCGCTGCTGCTGTAGGTGATAATGGCATTTGTCAGATCCGCTTCGATATTCTGCATACCGCCCCAGCCAACTTGACCGATGTAACCAGTCAGATTGATGGCAGAGCTTGCTCCCTTCTGAAGATGAGTTTCCTCTGCTTTGATGGTAACACGAGCCAAGTCTTTCTGAGCTTCCTTATCGCAATAGAGGCGAGCATCTGCCCATGTTGTGCTACTGCTGCCCTTTGCATACAAGGTCAAAATCTTGGTTCCTTCCGGAATCGCCACTTCCAAAGCACCATTGTCTGGCGAGATCTGATTTCCATCATAGGAAAGAGTCTTAGAGAGGATTTGTTCTCCATCTGCCAGCACAATAAATTCACAGCTCCCTGCGCCAGCCGGGAAGCAACCGATGGCTTTAAAGGTTTCTGCATGCAGGCCAGTGATGTCGAAGGTTACCTGAGACGGTGCAAAGGTACCAATACCCTTTTCGTAGATAACCGTTTGGCCATTTTCGTTCCAGGAAATCTCCGTCTGATTGACGGTCTGGTCCTTACGTACGAGGAACCAGCTGTCCACTGCATTGAGCCACTCCAGATCGCTCAGATAAATGGCATCTGGATCAGCCTTATGAACATTCTCATTGACTTCCTGTTTCTCAACTACCCAAACACTGGACGGGGCCGTATCTTTTGCCAAGATTACCAATGTCCCACTTTCAGTCGCATCATTCTGCAAAGCGATATACAGAGGAGAACCCTCGGACGCCTTGTTCATCAAACGATACTGGCCATCTTGTTCTGCTGGAACGATCTTCCACCACTGCGCATCATTTTCTTCATCGATGTTGCCAAGAGTCAACGCCACACCTTCTGCGGCGTTGGAGTCCGTCGGCATCATAACGGTGGAACTGGCCGATTCCAACTGAATCATAAAGTATTCATTGTTACTGTCCGGAATGAGTCGCCAATATTGGGCCTCGCCATCGAAATCCCACCACAGATCGATAATTGCACCTGCACTGGAGTTGTTGCTGTTGGATTCGATGCAGCTGTCGTTCAAGACCGTCCGGAACTTATAGCTGGCTTCTGTATCCCATTCTGGTTCCTCAGGCTCTTCGCCCGGATGGAAATTGTCAGGTACGTCTGCCCATGCATCCGAAACGGCTTCTGTTTCCGGATAAATCTTTGCAAGGAAATTGTACATATCAACATCATATGCCTTGAGTTCTTCACGGGTATTCACCGGACCGCGAACGCCATCCCAAGAACCGTCGGCAGACTCAGACATGACATTGAACCAGATTGCCGTACATGTTGCAAAATACTCTTCCCGATTCGAAATCGCATAGCTGTTCGGCCAGAGATTCTTTTGTTTGGCAGATGCATAAACTGCATCAAATTCCTCTTTCAACTCCGGAATGGAATCGACGCCAAGCAAATGCACGGAATGACCAAATTCATGTACCAATACGGATTCATTTTCATAACCAGTATAATGGTCCGGCGAATCTTTTTGCAGGAGGCGGAGAACGTTTGCATCATAGATGCTGGCAACCGGGTTACCAACCATCCCGCCGTATCCCTCTACATAGTACATATCGGGATCATAGGTTGCGCGATGCTCAGGAATGCTGTAAGCACTTTCGCCCTTACCATACACAGCCAATTCCGCACCATTTTCAATCATTTTTTCCACAACATCGGAACGTGCAGAAAGCATCACATCCACAATATCCGCCGCAGCTTGCAGTGTGGATTTTTCCACAGCGTCGCTGGACTTCACCGTGATCCCACAATCTGCCTTAACAGACTGTGTATAGAACGGAGCAGCGACAACAGCATAGACAGTCTCTGTATCAGCAGCTTCTCCCATTTCATTGGTTACAGAACCAACCACCTGAACGGTGATCTGTGCATCCTGTGCAGGAACTTCTTTCAGTTCCAAAGTGGTCATTTGATCGAAGTAGAGAGCTCCATTTCCTGCATTATATCCATAATCGTTGAGCGCTGCTTCTTGGCCATTGACCATGACTTTGAAGCTAGACTTTTCATCAGCACCAGTTACATCTTGATTCCAGTCCAGTTCAATTAGACGGTCTGTAATCCGCTTTGCCTCTGAAACAGCCGGAATCTCTTCTTCAACTTGGTCTCTTGGGACATAATGGATCGCTGCACCGCCGGTCTCCGCCAGCGGGATTGTCAAGGTATCTTCTTTTGTAACAACCTTGATTTCTTCAACAATACTGCTGTCAACCGTCGCTTGGTCGACTACCAGATTGCTTCCATCCTGGTCATGACGGCCAAATTGATCGTATGCAGCAGGGCCTTCCGCCAGAACTTCCGGAGAATCCTTGTAAATATAGGCAACATATTCACCTTCACCCAAGAAGTCGAGTGAGAAGGTTGCGTCCAGCTTACCATCACAGATGATTCCCTGATACCAGTCGTCACCATTGCGGCGGGCCATATTTACATAGTCGCCCGGATAACCATCGATCAGGATTCCTTCATCCCATTCAGATGGCATATTCTTAAAGTAATGCTCATATCCAGGATGTGCACGATAGACATCGGGCTTGTCCGCCAAGCACTGCAAACCACATTCGTAGATCACCGGCAGCGCAGTCATATGTGCTACGGTAAAACGGCCAGGATTATGATTGGTCAAATTGTCATTTGCACCATACGATACCATAGGAGTGTAGTCCATCGGACCTACTGCGCCGCGAACAAACGGCAACGAGCAGTTATGATGGGCATCCATGACGGCACCCCAAGTCTCGATATTATCAACCGCATAAGCCTCTGCACCACGAACAGCTTCACGGGCAATCGCATGCGGCCAAGTGCGGCGTTCACCAGTCGGTTTGCCGGCACCATGCACGTTGATCAGCATATGATTTTCAGCCGTTTCCGCCATCATTTTTTCGATGAGCTGAATCGTCTCCTGATCCTGGGAATCAAAGAAGTCTGGTTTAATGCCTTTGATGCCCATATCCGCCCACTCTTTAAAGAGCTTTTGCCGATAATCATCATCGGTCAAATTAGCCTTTCTTGCCCAAACAATCAAGCCGACGCCTTTTTCTGCAGCATACTCAATCAAGTCGGGCATCCAATCATAATAACCTTCGTATTCATGTTCGCCAGCTGCTGTATTGCCGCGAGGCTGCCAGCCTTCATCCAAAAGCTGGTATTTCCAACCCATTTCAACGGCAAAATCAATATACTTTTTATAGTATTCCAAACCAGCAGTTTCAAAGGAAACGCCATCTGGCAGCTGGTCGTGACGGAGATCACCATTCAACCAGGTCCAGTCCACTGTTCCCGCCTCAATCCAGCTGGTGTCCTCTACCTTGCTTGCAGGCGCCAAGGACTCTGCCAAAGTATTGTTGGTAATAGTCTGCAAGTCGCCAATAACGACATAGCGCCATGGGCTGGCGAACGGTAAAGTCGTTTCAACATCGTCTGTTTGCTCTGGGGTAAAGACAATGTTCAACAAGCCAGTGCCATCACCAGTCATCTGTGCGCCACAGTATGTACCGTTGAGATCGGCTTCATTTACCAAAGCAAAGACATCGTCTTCGGTCTCATAGAGCAATGGCATAGAATACTGATAATTAAGTTCTTTGATGGAGGCATGCTCAATTTCCACATCTTCATTGGATTGGCTGTAGTTCATTGCCCAAGTATACGCACCATCTGGCAAACGGACACCTGTATGCTCTGAAGAGATCGACAGATCTGTGTTCTCATCTCCATCGATACTGTAACGGAACGCAACGCCATCATCAAATACTTTCAAAATGATAGCATACGGTACGCCCGCTTTTTCAAACTGGAATGTCATCTGCTTATAAGGAGCATTGACATATTTTACCTTTGCTCCAATCAGTTCATACTCTTCTGTTCCGTTGCTCTCCTCTACATCTACAAACTCCAGACCGCTGCGGAAATCTCCCTCACTTGTAACGATTCCCATCGGAGATGCAGATACTACAACAGAATTATCACTTAACGCGGCATAAGATACGGCTCCATAAGCCTCATCATAAGCAATCAAAGCTGAAACATCTGTCTTTGGCGCTGTCAACTGATAAATAGCCCCATCCACCGGCTCGGTGCCTACGATGATCGGTGTATAACCTTCTACCTTTGTCCCGTCACTCAATGTGGCAGAAGCAACGATGGAAGCAACACCATTCGCTTTGGCCGTTACAGTGTATATACCTTCCGATGAAGTTACCTCTGCGACCTCTGGATTGCTACTCTTTACTTCTGTAACTGCAATTTGTTCTTCGTACTCATCAAAAGCAGTTGCACTTACCGAAGTACTTTCATCAACATCCAAAAGCGTCTTTCCCGCAGATACATTGACAACCGGATCTACTGGTTCCGGAGGGGCAACTTCAACCTTACTGACTTTCCAGTAGCTCGAAGCTGTTGTTCCATCGGAGAGAATAACAAGAGTTCCATCGTTCACCCCATCATTCTCCAGAGCGATATATGCTTCTGCACTTCCTTCAGAAGCTTTGTTTAACAGCATATACTCGCCATCTTGATCCGTAGGAACGATTTTCCACCACTGTGAATCGTCCGCATCATCAATGTTTCCAAGGGTTAATGCTGTACCTGCTACGGCATTTGATTCTTTGGGCATCAAAACCGTCGCATTGGTATTTTGGGCTGAATCCGATAGTATTCTGCCTCATCATCCGGAATCAACCTCCAGCACAATGCATCGCCCTCATAGTTCCACCATAGGTCGACTTTTGCGCCGGGATTTGTGTCTCCAGAGTAAACTTCAATTCCTGCGTCTTTCAACACAGTAAGAAGCTTATACTCTGCGGAAGGATCCCACTCTCCCGCGGCTTCGCTCTTTGCCAATGCAGGCGTCCAAATGGTAAATACCATTGTGAATGCCAACACAAGCGACAGAAGCGATCGCCATGCTCTCTTCTTCATGTTTTTTCTTCTCCTCCTTTGTTTTCAGGCAAAGCCTGTTTGATTACAATAGTATTGTAGCAGAAGAAGTGTTCCAAAAGTGTTCCATAATTTCTCTATTTTTAGGTACATTTAAATAAAACCACTCATTTGACGCCTTATATATAAAATTTCTTCACTTTATAATTTTGTTCTTGACTCTCACGTTGCGTAATCCTTTATAGTAAAAAATGTAAGAGGAGATGATTTCGGTGAAACAAACCATAAAAGAAGTATCGAAAGCTTGCAATGTCAGTGTTCGCACCTTACATCACTATGACCAAATCGGCCTCCTTTCCCCCTCTGAAAGAACGGATGCCGGCTACCGACTTTATGGGGAAGCTGAACTGATTCGATTACAACAGATTCTCTTTTTTCGTGAACTCGATTTTTCGCTTAAGGAGATTAAAATTCTATTGGATTTGCCAGGATTTAACCTCTTGGAAGCTCTTCGGAAGCATCGATCCCTTCTATTATTAAAAAAGGAACGAATCACACGACTTATCTCCCTTACAAATCAAATCTTAGAAGGAGAGGCACAGATGGATTTTAAAATCTTTGACAATCAAGAAATCAGTACTATGAAAGATCAATACCGAAAAGAAGTAGAACAACGATGGAAAGATACGTCAACTTATAAAAAATATCATGAGAGAACGCGAACCTATACCAAAGAGGTATGGAAAGAGATTGAAAGAAAAATGCAAAACTTCTTTCAAGAACTAAATTGTCTTAAACCACGAACTCCGGACGACCCAGTCGTACAAGAATGGCTTGAAAAATATCGATCTTTTATAGACGAGTATTTTTATCCATGCTCCAAAGATACGCTTATTCAATTAAGTGAACTCTATATCTCTGATGAACGTTTTCAGCAGTTCATCGATCGAGAAGGAGATGGATTATCCAAATACCTCCACCAAATTATAACGTTTGCTTGTACTCAATAAACGAAGCGATGAGTAATATATAATTATACAAGTCAGGCCCCCCGGCAAAGCCTGGGGCTTGAGAAAGCGCTAGAAGTGCATGATACGGGTCCCACCCCTAAAGGGGCCACGAATGGGTCGGCTAACTGCATTGCTGACTCATAGCGGACCCCTGAAGGGGCGTTACTTTATATATTTTTTTCTCTCCCCGCCTTAGCCGGGGGTTCTCCTTTCGCTAATGCAGATCAAAATAAAAGGCCTCCAGTTCTCTGAAGGCCTTTTACTTATTGTTCAAATTACCCATCAAGACAATATCGATTCTTCCATATCATATCTCTCATAAGTCTATAAAATTACTCAAGATGTCTATTGATTACAAAAAAAGCTCTTGAATGATTTCAATCATTCAAGAGCTTTTTGGTGGGCCATCAAGGACTCGAACCTTGGACCGACCGGTTATGAGCCGGCTGCTCTGACCAACTGAGCTAATGGCCCGTATAATTCTTACTAATATTATAAAACATAGCAAAACAGAACCTAAAAATCCGGATAAACC
>BCAA01000010.1 GCA_001305115.1 Clostridia bacterium UC5.1-1E11
CCCCGTAACGCCCGTGGCACCTGGTAATCCCTGTGGCCCAGTAGCACCGGTCGCGCCCGGTAATCCAGCAAAACCTTGAGGGCCAGTTGCACCAGTAGCTCCAGTGGCCCCTCGCGGCCCCTCTACGCCCTGCATTCCTTGTATGCCCTGTGGCCCAGTCGGCCCTGTAAGGCCGCGGGGACCTTCAACGCCTTGAATGCCCTGAATTCCTTGTGGTCCTGTCGGTCCGATGGGACCACGTTCGCCGGTTGGCCCGGTCGCTCCAGTCGCGCCTGTTGGCCCAGGTTCCGGACATGGAACAGGTACACAACAGGGTGGAGGCGGGCAGCAAGGCGGTGGACAACAGGAGGAATTGTAGCATGCGTTATTGAGCTCTTCATTCGGATAAATTTTCATGCTCTTTACCTCCGAGCAAAGATTTGGAATATTCCAAATACAGTTTATGCTTGGGAGGAGCAAATGGACACAAAAAGAGGGTGTCCTAGAAGCCATGAAATGACGGAAGGATACCCTCTTTTTTAGAAACTGAGATATTTTCCAGACAGAAAGAGGACGCCCCTTTTCCTATGAATCGAAAAATTCATAGTTTTGGGACACCCTCTTTTAATAGGAAGTATAGCGATTTAAGAGTTTACTTTTGCCTTTGCCACCTGCTTGTCAATATACTCCTGGAGCGGACGTTCTTTCAGATTAATGGTCATTTTAGAGGAATCCGGCTTGTGCAGGGATAGGATGGTGGCCATGCGGTCGTCCGATTTCTTGGACGTAATGTCAAAGGTTCCGTCGGCATTATCCGGCTTTACAAAGCAGACCGTACAGTAATATTTGTCCTTATAATACTGGCCGGCAGTTGCCTCAGCAAGCTCTTTGAGTTCCTTATTCGACAGGGACTCCGGGTCTTTCGTTACAACAAACATTGCGCGGTTCCCGTAGATACGCTTGTACACGCCATCCTGAAAGGTGAAATTTTCATCTGTTTCTGTATACTTCTTAGAATTTGTTCCAGTACCAGTTGCAGCGTTTCCAGTAGAAGTAGCAGAGGACATCGTATTGGAAGAAGTAGCCCCCTCGCCGGATTCATTGGTAGAGACAGTTGATTCGGTTTCAGAGGAAGAAGACTCTGCCTCCGAAGACGAAGCCATTGAAGAAGAGGACGACTCTGTCTCAGAAGAGGAGGTGCTCTCTTCTGAGGGAGTGCAGGCGAATAGCGTACATGTAAGAGCTGCAATCATCATGGCAGCGATTATTTTTTCAGCATATTTCCAACTCCTTTAAAAATTTTTACTCATGATAGCACGCGCTAAATTTCAAGTCAACCGGGGGGTTGCTGGCTTTGGGCGGATTGCGGGACATTCGTTTCTGAAAGTTTGCCCGGTTTTCCTAAGAAAATTCAAGAATTGTAAAAAAAGTGAAAACAAGAAGAAAAGTTTCCTTTAACAAGGGTTTATATTCTTTAAAATTAAAAATGAATCTTACGGTTTTCTTACAATTGCCTTAAAAGACTTTTAAAAAGCAACTTTTTGTCTTTTTTCGTGTTATACTCCATAGTGTACTTGAAGCGGTAAGTCCAATTTTGATGAGGAGTTAAAAACTTTATGTGGAGTATAGAGAACCGTACGGCGTTTTTTTGAATGTGTAGCGGACCTATTAAAGGAACCCAAGGTACAAAAAATGCAGGAAATTCGCCAACATGTAGAGGACGCCAATTGCCTGCAGCATTGTCTGTTTGTAGCCTATTTAAGCTTTTTGTTTTGCCGGAAATTTCATTTGGATGCCGTTTCTGCGGCGCGGGGAGGGTTACTGCACGACCTGTATTTGTACGATTGGCGCACCCACAAAGGAAACCACATGACCATGCACCCGATCACAGCGCTCGCAAATGCGACGCGCCTGTTCGAGCTGAATGAAAAAGAGAAGGATATTATCGTCAAGCATATGTGGCCGTTGACACCTGCATTTCCGAAATATGCAGAAAGCTTTGTGGTGAGCACAGCGGACAAGCTGTGCGCGCTTGCTGAAATTTTTCACGTATATCGTCGGCTGCGAGTAAGGGAAAACCTGGATTTTCTTCCTAAGAAATCATTGGAACAATCGCCGGATTCCTCGCAAAAGCGTGCTTCTGCATGATCGCTGGAAGAGTGGTGTGGTTTGTGTTATAATTTCACTAAACACCATAGATTCGGAGGATGAAATATGCAGGAAATTGAGCGAAAGTTTCTACTATCGGAGTTTCCAGATTTGCCGCTGTTGGAAAAGGCGGAGACGTTTCAAGGGTATCTGTCCGTGGAGCCGGTTGTTCGAATCCGAAAAAAGGTAAAAAAGATCATACGAGCTATGTGCTGTGCATCAAGGGGAAAGGGAGGCTTTGCCGGAAAGAGATTGAATGGAACCTGACAGAGGATGTCTTTCAGGAGTTGGAAGAGCTCCTGGAAATCCCTATGGTGCGTAAAGAATATCGGGTTTATGCGCTGGAAGATGGACATCGCTTGGAATGTAGTTGGGTGGATCGAGGGGAACCAACAGAATTTCTCTATGCGGAGGTAGAGTTTCCCTCCATAGAAGATGCTTTAGCGTTTCAGCCGCCAGCATGGCTGGACAATGAGGTGACGGAGGATTCCTATTACAGCATGAGCCAGTATTGGCAGAGAAAACGGGACGTACTTCGAAAAAAGTAAATATGCAATTTGATGCAGCGGGGACCAAGGAGGAAACCCGCTGCTTTTCACTGCATGATGCACTGTACAGAAATTTCCGCATAGTTTGGTGATATGAGAAATCCGGGGTGAGACACCACCGGACGGTGAAAGGGGAACATCCACATGATCGACGGTAAGTATAGCATTGTTATGCAGACACCTATGGGCCCTGTAAATGGGACACTGCTCTTAAAGACAGAAGGAGAAACACTGAGCGGCGTATTGGAGGCGATGGGAGGGCGGCATCCGTTTTCTGGCGGGACCGTACAGGGCGAGGATTGTGCATTTTCCAGTGTTTTTCAAACGCCGCTGGGCAGGTTGCAGCTTTCCGTCAAAGGGAGTGTCCATGGAGATGTGTTCCGCGCCACCGCCCGGACACAGATGGGAGTAATCAATGCCATGGGAAAACGTACACATTCCAGCGGGCAAAGGAACCCATAATTTACGAAAATACCGAAAGGGATGCCATTGTAAAGCAAACATGAGTTTGCTATAATAAAAATGACTTGTCGATGGAGTACGTGGCTATAGAGTGGCCATCCATGATTTGTATGGATGTAAAGACGAAGGAGGAAACAAGATGGAAAAAGCAAAGGTCTATTTTACTGATTTTCGAGCTGGCCTGAATCAAAATCTGCTGCAAAAGCTGGAAAAATTGGTGGTAAAGGCGGGCATTGAACAGCTGGATTTCCAGAATAAATTTGCAGCGATCAAAATCCATTTCGGGGAGCCGGGCAACCTGGCATACCTGCGCCCGAACTACGCGAAGGTTATTGTCGACTTGGTGCGGCGCAACGGAGGCCGCCCCTTTCTGACTGACTGTAATACGCTTTATGTAGGGCGCCGCAAGAATGCACTGGATCATCTGGATGCCGCCTATGAAAATGGCTACAATCCCTTTGCTACGGGCTGTCATGTCATTATTGCAGATGGCTTGAAGGGAACGGATGAGGCGCTTGTGTCCGTTCCGGATGGACAGTATGTCAAAGAGGCGAAAATTGGCCGCGCCATTATGGATGCAGATATTTTTATCACATTGACCCATTTCAAAGGCCATGAAGCGACTGGGTTTGGCGGTACATTTAAGAATATCGGCATGGGTTGCGGGTCCCGTGCAGGTAAGATGGAGATGCACAGCAGCGGTAAGCCGTTTGTCGATCAGGCGCTTTGCGTGGGATGCGGTTCGTGCCAGAAAAACTGTGCACATTCTGCGATCACCATCACAGATCGAAAGGCGGACATTGACCACAACAAGTGCGTAGGATGTGGACGTTGCATCGGCGCTTGCCCGATGGATGCGGTAAAATCCCCGGATGATGAGGCAAACGATATACTGAATAAAAAGATTGTGGAATACTCTGCGGCCATTCTCCGCGAGAAGCCGAATTTCCATATCAGCTTGATTTGTGATGTTTCTCCATTCTGTGATTGCCACGCAGAGAACGACGTTCCGATTATTCCGGATGTCGGTATGTTGGCTTCGTATGATCCAGTAGCTTTGGACATGGCGTGTGCAGATCTCTGCAACCAACAGCCTGCAATGGCGGGAAGTATCATCGATGGGAAACCCGTACATGACCACTTTGATGCGACGCATCCAACCACCAATTGGCGCGTCACCATCGATTACGCAGAGGAAATGGGACTGGGAACACGTGATTACGAGTTGATCCGTATTTAGTCTTTTATTTCTTGCATGAAATGTTGCGCCCGGACATAACCTTTTTGGCTATGTCCGGGCGCATTATTTGCATTCGGTGATTTTACGATTCCAGTTTGTTCTCCAGATAGGTGGCGAGTACCTCGAGGTCGGAAATCGAATGAATATCCGCTGCCCGACGATTGATTTCTTCTTTAACCTCCAGTGGAAGGGAATCGAAGTAACCTGCCGCAGACATATCCCCGTTGTATCCCTTGTTGAAGCCGCCATATCGGTTGTCCATGAAAACACCTCCGCAAAGGAGCCTATACGAGATACATATAGATTCCTGTAGATCACCGAGGTTAAAAGCATAAACTTGTGTATATGCGTGTAACTTCGGTGGACTACTAGTATATGCAGAAGGGTTCACAGATTCACAAGGAAACGGATGGAAGTCAACCTGCATGTTCGGTTGGCGTAGGACAGAGCAAGGACAGGACATCGTCGACGGTTTTGCCAGAACGCAGCATGGCGTCGTAAAGCGTGTTGATTTCTGCTTCCCGTTTTGCGTTTAAAAGCTCTTTTCGCTTTTCTTCCAATTCGATAATCGTCTTTTTCCAGCGGGTGATTTGAGCCTCAACCTTCATAATTTCCGTATCATAGTCGATTCCCCTGCGGGTACGGGCCATGAAAAACATCTCCTTCATCGGTTTTCCATAGTATGGTCCTTAAAAAGGAAATCTATGCAGAAAGGATTTCAGTTTTGCACATGGCGCCCGAGTGCCATTTCATAGCAGGAGACAAGCGCCTTGGCCTGGTTGAGATCGGTCAAACTGGCGGCGGTTTTGCTGACCAATTTGCGCATGAGTTGTTCCCCGTCTGCATCGAGCTGCGCGAGTTTTTTGACAATGTCTCCCAGTTCATCCGGCGTTTCATAGGAAAACCCATTTACACCTCTGATAATCAAGTCGGCATTGGCACAAGATGGATTCAAGACGACGGGCAACCCGCTCGCAATAGCCTCAATCGGGGCAGCTTCCATCGTGATGGAATCCGACGCACTGACAAAAGCCTTACAGACGGAAAAGCATAGACTGAGATCGTCGCGAGTAAGGCCTCCTGCAAAAACACCTTATCGCCAACGCCAAGTACCCGTGCACGTTCGTGTAACTCTGCAGCATCCGGACCACTGCCCACCAGAATGAGCCGCAAGTCGTCTCTTGTGGCTACCGCTTTTCCCCAACAGGCGAGAAGTTCCTCCACCCGTGTTTCTGCACAGAGACGCCCGGAAAAAACAAACCCAATTTTTCCATCGGTCAAATGCATGCGTGTACGCATCTCCTCCTTGGCGGGATCGTCCAGCGAGCGGGGGCAAAAACGCTCGGTATCCACACAATAGGGGATTCTATGAATTTGACAGGGAAACAGCACCTGAGCCGCCTCTGCACATTTCTGGGAGGCGGTGGTAACCACGTCTGAACCAGAGAGGATTTTTTGAAGAGCATCTGGCACTGCCTTTTATTGAGAAGAACTGCTGGCCGGTTAGAACCGAATCCTTCCTGAACATCCTGAAGGTCGTGCAAGGTGCAAACAACCGGCAGCTGATGCTTTTGGGCGTATTTCAGACCGAGTCCGCCGACCTCAGTGATCGTTTGGATGTGCACCAGTTCCGGGGAGAAAGCCTCAATGAAAGGAACCAAGCCGGGCAGCTTTGATACCCGGGCGCTCTGTCCAAAAAGATTGGAGCTTGGTTTGGCAGGACAATAGAGAATCCCGTCTTGCTCGTAGCACTCGTCGGTCTCTGGGTCGGTTGTAACAATCAAAACCTCATGCCCCAGTTTGACAAGACCTTCGGCTAAAAGAGACACGTGTGTAGCCGATGCGTTTGCCTGGGAGAGGTAGGCTTCTAAAAAAAAGTGCAATTTTCATTTTTCACCCGTCCCTATATTCATTGCTCTTACGAAAATACAACGGAAAAAGAGCATTTTCACAAAAATGCCGTAGAGGTAGAATGATGCGTCACCATTATAGCATATTCTCCCGCATCTGTAACATAAAATCCTCCATATTATTTTAGGCAATTCCCTTTAAACTTCTCCGTTATTGATATATAATAACAACAAGATGTTTTCCGGATGGTCTAGTCCACCGGGCCGATGGCAGCTTCGCGGGGAGGTTGTCGATTGGAAAAGTAACAAAGAAAGCAGGTGTATCCATGATGCCAACCAGTCAATTTCGAGTATCCCTTTCCAAAGTCATGCAGGAGCTCTCTTTGGATGTCATCAATATGTGCGGCGACCCGGATAAAATTATGATCTCTTCCATGGACGTCAACCGTCCAGGTTTGGAACTCAATCGGTTCTTTGATTATTACGACACCAGCCGAATCGTAATTTTTGGCAATGCGGAGACCGCATTCCTCGATTCCTTGGAACCGGCGGAACGCGCCAAGGTTTTGGACGAGCTGTTCTCGCAGAAACCGCCGGCTGCCATCATAGCGCGGGGCTTGAAGCCTGCACCAGAGCTGCTGGAGGCGACAAAACAGAACGGTGTACCGCTGCTGAGTACCCAAGAGACCACTTCCAGCTTGGTAGCAGCGCTGGTACAGTTCATGAATGTAGAGCTGGCGCCGCGTATTACGCGCCATGGTGTGCTGGTTGAAGTTTACGGCGAAGGAATTCTGCTGGTAGGGGACAGCGGTGTCGGCAAGAGTGAAACGGCAATCGAGCTTATCAAGCGAGGGCATCGTTTGATCGCAGACGATGCGGTGGAGATCCGGCGTGTTTCCGCAAAGTCTCTCGTTGGTTCTGCGCCGAAAAATATCCGCCATTTTATCGAGCTGCGTGGTATCGGAATCATCAATGCCCGCCGTATCTTTGGTATGGGTGCGGTTAAGGTGACGGAGAAGATTGATATTGTAATCAATCTGGAAATTTGGGACAACAAAAAGGTATACGATCGTATGGGAATCGACAGCGAGTACACCGAGATCCTGGGAATCAAGGTTCCGGTATTGACGATTCCGGTCAAGCCCGGACGAAATCTTGCGATTATCATTGAGGTTGCAGCAATGAACAATCGCCAGAAGAAGATGGGCTATAATGCTGCCACAGAGCTTTTGGCCAGCTTAGGAATGGATGTGTCCACGTTGCGAGAGGATGAAAAGAAGCTGGAACTGGACCTGTAAATTGTTCGGGCATGTTTATTATTTGAACGATCAGCCGTGTGCCCTAAGGGGAAAACTTCCTTTTGCGGCATGCGGGAATCTCTTGCGGCGGCGGTTCTATCCATTGGAACCGCCCCGTACATTTTATTGCATACGGAGCAGAGAACGATGAAAATTATAGCGGATACTCATTGTCATACCATCGCGTCCACGCATGCGTATTCTACCCTCAACGAAATGGTGCACGCGGCGGCAGTAAAAGGGCTGTACGCCATTGCCATCACCGACCATGGTGTCGCCATGCCGGATGCCCCGGGAAAATGGTATTTCCAGAATTTAGTAGTGGTGCCGCACAAGTTGGAAGGCGTATTGGTCTTGCGCGGGGAAGAGTGTGATGTGATAGACTACGAAGGGAACACAGATCTTTTGGAGAGCGACTTGAACAGTTTGGATTGGATTGTTGCTTCGATGCATGATCCGGCTATGCCCAAAGGGCCGCATTCTGTAGAAGCGATCACCAATGCATGGTTGAACATTTCCAAAAATCCGCACATCCAGGTGATTGGGCACAGCGGTTCCGAACAATTCAAGTATGATTATGAGCGGGTCATCCCAGAATTTGGGCGGAATGGGAAACTGGTTGAACTGAACGAGGCGACGTTCAGCAACCGCCGGAAATCGGTCCAGAACTGTGTACAGATTATGAAGCTCTGCAAACAGTATGGGGTTCCCATTGTGGTCAATACGGATTCCCATTTTTCGGCACGTGTGGGATGCTTTGAGAATTCTTTGCGCTTGTTAGAGGAACTGGATTTCCCAGAGGAACTGGTGGTCAATTCCAGCGTAGAGCGTTTTAATGCCTACTTGAGGCAATACACCAAGGTATATCAAGACCCTCTGTTGGAATTGGATTTGCTTTAAAGAATAAATGGCGAGGGAGGAACACGATGAACCGGATTGAAATGCTTGGGAGAAAGGCATTGGCTTTCGGATGTGGCGTGGCTTATGAGGAGCCGATGAACCGCCATACGACCTTTAAAATTGGCGGTCCCGCCGAGCTTTTTGTGACGGCGCACAATGCGGCAATGTTGTCTGACTTTTTGCGGGAAGCGAAGGAACTGGACGTGCACGTCATGATGGTTGGAAACGGTTCCAACCTGCTGGTGAGCGACGAAGGAATTCGCGGCGCGGTGATCCTGTTGGACGGCGAATTTTGTGATGTTCATCAACGCAGTGAAAAGGAGATTGTGTGTGGCGCAGGTATTTCCTTGGCAGGCCTGTGTAATTTTGCAAAGGGGCGGTCCCTTGCTGGCTTGGAATTTGCTTGGGGCATCCCCGGATCGGCAGGCGGAGCAGTTTATATGAATGCGGGGGCTTATAATTACGATATGAGCAGTGTTGTCACCTCAGTCAGCCATGTTGCGCCGGATGGGACGTTTGGCATTTTGTCCGGGGATTCTTTGCAGTTTGGTTACCGGCACAGCGCCTATATGGAAAACGGTTGTACCATCGTTTCCATGACGCTGGAATTGCAGCGGGGCGATGCAGGGCAGATTGCACTGCTGATGGAGGAACACTATAATAGCCGCAAGGCAAAGCAGCCTTTGAATAAGCCCAGTGCAGGCAGCGTGTTTAAACGGCCGGCTGGCCATTATGCGGGGGCGTTAATTGAGCAGTGTGGACTCAAAGGACGCCGTGTGGGCGGAGCCGCAGTCAGCGAAAAACACGCTGGATTTATAGTGAATTTGGGAGATGCGACCTGTAAGGACGTCTTGGAGCTGATTTCCATCATCCAGGAGACGGTTCTCCGGGAAACAGGGGTCTCTCTGGAATGCGAGGTGCGGCTGGTGTCTTGACCGGCCGCCCGGATGTTTACAGGAAAGGATGCGAGTTTTCATGGAATTTTTAATCGTCACAGGCCTCTCTGGGGCAGGAAAATCCCGAGCGGTGGATGCTTTGGAGGACATAGGGTTCTATTGTGTGGACAACATCCCACCCAAGCTGATTCCTACGTTTTACGATCTGTGTGCCAAGGCGGGGAACACTTTTTCTCGCGTCGCTGTGGTGACGGATATCCGCGGGGGCGATATGTTCAGCAGTCTGTTTGAGACATTGGACGATTTAAGAAATGAGGATAAACGCTATCGCATTTTATTCCTGGATGCAAACGACTTTGTGCTCATCAACCGTTTTAAGGAGACGCGCCGGAAACATCCTTTGGCAGAGAACAACCTGGGTTCTCTGGAACAAGCGGTTAAGCTGGAACGTGAGATTTTGCGCCCCGTCCGAGAAAAAGCGGATTATATCATTGATACCTCCTTTCTTTCTCCGGCACAGCTCAAAGAGCGCATCTCCAACCTGTTTTTGGGAGATGCTTCCCAGGCTCTGATGATTCATTGTGTCTCCTTTGGTTTTAAGTATGGCATCCCAACGGAAGCCGATTTGGTCTTTGATGTGCGCTGTCTGCCGAATCCATTTTATATCGAGGAACTCAAACCTCTCACAGGCTTGGATGAACCGGTATACTCCTACGTGATGAAGTGGGAACAGACAAAGGGCTTTGTGCAGAGGCTTATCAGTTTGATCGACTACATGATTCCGCTCTATTGTGATGAAGGGAAGAGTCAGTTGGTGATTGCGATCGGTTGTACCGGAGGAAAACACCGTTCCGTCGCGTTGGCTCAGCTGCTTTACGATCATCTTCTGGAAAAAGGGCATCGGACAAGTGTCAATCATCGGGATATTCGAAAATAAACGGTTTTTAAAAGCCTGCGCTTGGCAGAAGACCGGAATTGGACAGTAAGGCGGTGAAATCGTGTCGTTTGCGGCAGATACCAAAAATGAAATGTGTAAATCAGTACCGCAGCGCTCCTGCTGCAGAAGGGCGGAGTGCTACGGTTTACTTTTATTTGGCAGGGGTTTTTCAAGATCGTCGGTCTGTATGGTAACAGAAAATGCCTCTGTCGCCCATCAGGTGGCTCAATTGGCGGCACAGGTGGCCGGGGTCATCGTCGATCTACGCAGTTCTTTTTCCCGTAAGAAGGAGAATCATAATACCTTCTCCGTCTTTGTAGAGGGGGACGACCAGAGAGAACGCCTGTTGAGCGTCTTTGGACATGAAGCGGGGGAGATGAACCTGCGTATTCATAAGCAGAACTTCCTCTGCCCGGATTGCCTAGCGGCATTTTTTGCGCGGTGCATTTTTGTGTTGCGGCACGGTAACCGATCCAAACAAGGAGTATCATCTGGAGTTTGTTGTGCCTTATAGCAATTTGGCAAAGGATCTTTTATGTATCCTACAGACCTGTGGTGTTGAAAATTTACAGCCGGGTTTGAGCAACCGGCGGGGGGCGTTTGTGGTTTATAGCAAGGGAATGGAGCAGGTTACGGATGTGCTGACATACTTGGGCGCTCAATCGGCCGCTATGGAGCTCATGCAGGTCAAGATGCTCAAAGAGGTTCGCAATCAGGTCAATCGCCGGACCAACTTTGAGACAGCAAATCTTGGAAAAACGGCAACAGCTGCAGCCCGACAGTTGTTGGCAATCCAGAAGATTGTTGCCTCTACGGGATTGGGAGAATTGCCGGAAGACCTGCGCGAACTGGCAGAACTGCGCCTGCAAAATCCGGATATGTCCCTGCGGGAATTGGGGGAGACGCTTTCGCCTCCGTTGAGCCGATCCGGAGTCAATCATCGTTTACAACGCCTTGTGGAATTGGCAGAAAGTCGATCCGAGCGATAAGAACCTGTTACATTTATGGAAAAGGGGGAAGCGACATGTTTGCGCACCTGCATTTGCATACGGAATACAGCCTTTTAGACGGCGCATGCCGCATCAACCGTCTTTTGGATACTGCGGCGGAACGTGGGGATAAAGCGGTGGCGATCACAGACCACGGCGTGATGTATGGCGCGGTGGAGTTTTATAAGGCGGCAAAGGCGCGCGGCATTAACCCGATCATTGGCTGCGAGGTGTACGTGGCACAGCGTTCCCGGTTTGATAAGACCCGTGAACTTGATTCTGAGCATCGCCATTTGGTTCTGCTTTGTGAAAATAACACTGGTTACCAAAATTTAGCCGCTATGGTATCAAAAAGTTGGATCGAAGGGTTTTACAGTAAGCCGCGGGTGGACTATGAGCTTCTGGAGCAATACCATGAAGGGCTCATTGCGCTGTCTGCTTGCCTGGCAGGAGAGATTCCACGGGCACTTACAGCAAATGATTACGAGCGGGCAAAGGAAGCGGCCTTGCGCTATCGGGATATTTTTGGAGACGGGAATTTCTTTTTGGAACTACAGGATCACGGAATTCGGGAACAAAAATTGATCAATCCGTCGTTGATTCGTCTGTCTAAGGATACCGGAATTCCATTGGTGGTTACGAACGATTGCCACTATATTCAACGTGCAGACAGCAAGATGCACCATATTCTTTTGTGCATTCAAACGAACCATACCGTCGAAGATAAGGACGGCATGGAATTCGCCTCGGATGAATTTTACTATAAGACGGAGGAAGAGATGCGCGCGTTGTTTCCAGATCATCCGGAGGCTGCCGACAACACTTGGAAAATTGCAGAGCGCTGTCGTGTAGAGTTTGAATTTGGAAAGACGAAGTTACCACATTTTGATACGCCGAACGGGCAGGAAAACACAGCTTATTTTCGCGAGAAATGTTATGAAGGGTTGTACAAATACTACGGAGAGCATCCGGATTCTGCCATTGTTGAGCGATTGGAGTACGAACTTTCCACCATTGAAAAGATGGGGTATGTCAATTACTATCTGATTGTATACGATTTTGTCCGGTATGCGAAAAGTGTCGGGATTCCGGTGGGACCTGGGCGTGGTTCCGGGGCGGGCAGCTTAGCTGCATACTGCATCGGCATTACAGGTGTGGACCCATTGCGGTATCATCTGCTGTTTGAACGTTTTTTTGAATCCGGAACGGATCAGTATGCCCGATTTTGACATTGATTTTAGCGATGAGCGCCGGCAAGAGATGATCGATTATGTGGTGCGTAAATACGGCAGCGATCATGTGGCGCAGATTGTCACTTTTGGCACGATGGCGGCACGCGGATCGATTCGTGATGTGGGACGCGCTATGGCGATTCCCTACGCGACTGTGGATAGCATTGCAAAGCTGGTTCCAATGGAGCTGAATATTACACTGGAAAAGGCGCTGAAGGCTTCCCAAGAGTTGCGGCAGCGATATGATACGGACCCGCAGGTTCATGAGCTGATCGATATGGCCCGCCAGCTGGAAGGAATGCCCAGGAACGCTTCTACACATGCGGCCGGAGTCGTAATTACAGACCGCCCGGTAAGCGAATATGTCCCGTTGGCAAAGAATAATGATTCGATCGTCACACAATATACCATGACGACATTGGAAGAACTGGGCCTGCTGAAAATGGACTTTCTGGGCTTGCGGAACCTATCGGTCATACACGATGCGCAGGGGATGATTCGGGAAAAGGACCCGGATTTTCAGATTGAGAAGATTCCGTTGGACGATCAAAAAGTCTTTGACATGCTTTCCGCCGGCTCGACGGATGGGGTCTTTCAATTTGAATCCGGTGGAATGCGCAGTGTCATTATGCAGCTGAAGCCGGAGCACCTGGAAGATCTGATTGCGGTGATTTCTCTGTACCGTCCCGGGCCGATGGATTCCATCCCACGCTACATTGAGTGCCGCCATCATCCAGAGAAAGTGCGGTTCCGCCATCCGCTGTTGCGGGACATTCTGGACGTCACCTATGGGTGTATTGTCTATCAGGAACAGGTTATGCAGATTTTTCGAAGCTTGGCGGGGTATTCCCTCGGACGTGCTGATATTGTTCGCCGCGCCATGAGCAAGAAAAAAGCGGCTGTAATGGAAAAGGAACGGCAGATTTTTATTTATGGTTTGGTCAATGAGGACGGCACGGTGGAAGTCGAGGGATGTATCCGCCGTGGAGTGGATGAAGAAACCGCCAAAGCGATCTTCGGCGAGATGGAGAGTTTTGCCTCCTATGCATTCAACAAATCGCATGCAACTGCTTATGCAACCCTGTCCTATCAGACGGCTTGGCTGAAATGTTATTACCCGCGAGAGTACCTGGCGGCGCTGCTCACCAGTGTTTTGGACAATACAAACAAGTTGGCGCGCTACATTGCAGAGTGTGTTCGTTTGGGAATCCGCGTATTGCCTCCCCATGTCAACCTCAGCCGCAACGGCTTTACCGTTGACGGCCAAGACATTCGTTTTGGGCTTTTGGCAATCCGGAATCTGGGAAAGGGATTCATCAGCAGTCTCCTACAGGAACGCGATGAAAATGGTTCGTATACCTCGTTTTATAATTTCTGTAAGCGGATGTATGGAAAAGATTTAAACCGCCGTGCATTGGAAAGTTTGGTAAAATGTGGTGCGTTGGACCAGTTAGGTTATAACCGTAGGCAAATGTTGGAGAGCGTTGCTTCTGTCCTAGAGTCGTTGGATGCGGACAAACGACGCAATGTTGAGGGACAGCTGGGTTTCTTTGACAGCTTAACTCCAAAGGCGGCGGAGGAAGAATTTACGGTCGGACCTATGCAGGACTTGAGCATTGCGGATAAGTTGGCCATGGAAAAAGAAGTGACGGGAATGTATCTTTCCGGACACCCAATGGCAGAGTATTTAGAAGAATATGACCGATTGCATGCAGCAAAGACGGGAGATTTATTGGATGAAGAGCTGGACCGTTACCATGACGGCGACAACGTAACACTGTTGGGAATTCTTACCAAGGTTCGTTTGAAGGTGACAAAAAACAATAGCACAATGGCTTTTGTCACCGTGGAAGATATGTTTGGCTCCATTGAAGCCCTGGTATTCCCAAATACTTTGACGCAGTATGCGCCCCTCATTGCAGAGGGAAATATTGTGCAGATGCGCGGACGTGTCAGTATGCGCGAGGATGAGGAGACCAAACTGGTCTGTGAACAGGTACTTCCTGCTCCAGAAAAAGGACATCACGTGGAGGGGGCGCCCAAAAGAAAAACAAAGCGGCCCGGTTTATATCTAAAAGTTCCAGGAAAAGAGAGCCCTTTATATGAGAAGGCCAAGAAATACCTGTTGATCTTTGATGGACCAACTCCCTTATATGTTTATTTTGAAGATACGAAAAAGTTGATGCTTGCTCCTACCGCTATGCGTGTGGATGTAAATGATGTGTTATTGCGCGAACTTCGTAAGGTTTTGGGGAATGCAAATGTTGCTTTTGTGAAAGAATGAGTGAATTTTCCATATAGCGGGTTCATTTATCCATATTTATGTCTTGATTAGTTCTTACAAAATACGCTATAATAGGGATAATTAGACAAAGAATCCAGTATCAGCGCCATACGGGCGCGGCTTTATAAAATCAAATAGATTTTGTTTTAGGAGGATACGGTTATGAGTATGAAAAAATTGGCGTGCTGACAAGCGGCGGTGATGCACCGGGTATGAATGCAGCGGTGCGTGCAGTGGCGCGTACAGCGTTGACTTCTGGAATGGAAGTTCTTGGTATTCACAGAGGGTATCACGGCTTGTTGAACGGCGACGTGTTTGCGATGGATCTCCGCAGTGTATCGGATATCATTCATCACGGCGGTACAATGCTGTATACAGCGCGCAGTAAGGAATATAATACGCCGGAAGGAGTTCAGAAGGCGGCTGATATGTGCCACCAGTTGGGCATCGAAGGCGTTGTGGTGATCGGTGGCGACGGTTCTTTCCGTGGTGCGCGCGACCTGACTGGAGCAGGCATCCCCTGTGTCTGTATTCCTGGTACCATCGACAACGATGTATCCAGCAGCGAGTACACGGTCGGTTTTGATACGGCCATGAATACAGCGGTGGAAATGGTGGACCGTTTGCGTGATACGACAGAGTCCCACGATCGTTGCAGCGTTGTAGAGGTAATGGGCCGCCGCTGTGGCGACTTGGCGTTGCAGGTAGGAATTGCAGTGGGCGCAACCGTGATTCTGGTTCCGGAAGTTCCGTTTGACTTCCAGAAGGACATTATCGACCGCATGCGGTTTACCCAGAAAACTGGCAAGAAACACTTCATTATTGTGGTGGCTGAAGGCGTCGGCGGTGTGACAGAGTTGGCAAAGAAGATTGAAGAGAGCACGGGAATTGAGACGCGTGCAACCGTTCTGGGCCATGTACAGCGCGGTGGTTCGCCGACGTTGCGCGATCGTGTAGTAGCCAGTGAGATGGGTTATAAAGCGGTAAAGCTGCTTGAGAGCGGCCGCAGCAATCGTGTCATTGTGGTTCGCGAAGGTAAGGTTGTCGATTTGGACATTACCGAGGCGTTGGCGATGAAGCGTCCTTTCAACAAAGAACTCTATGATATTGCATTGAAGATTTCCATCTGATTTGGAGGGGAATCTACATAGAATTGGTTAAAAACGGGCGAAAACGTGGTTCGAATTCGCCCGTTTTTTCTTCCTTTTCTTTGGAAATAATTTTTAAAAAAAGTTTGGGAAAAGCTATTGACAGATTGTGTAGAAAATGCTAAAATTAATCTCGCGCTTGAGGGTACCGCAAAGAAATAGGGGTATAGCTCAGTTGGTAGAGCAGCGGTCTCCAAAACCGCGTGCCGAGGGTTCAAGTCCTTCTGCCCCTGCCATATGGCTCGGTAGTTCAGCTGGTTAGAACGCTAGCCTGTCACGCTAGAGGTCGACGGTTCGATCCCGTTCCGAGTCGCCATTTTGCTGCTATGGCTCAGTCGGTAGAGCACATCCTTGGTAAGGATGAGGTCACCAGTTCGATTCTGGTTAGCAGCTCCACAAAAAGTCCAGGAACCATTTGGGGTCCTGGACTTTTTGTTATCTGTATTTTTTGATTGTCGCTATTTAGGCATGGTTACAAAAAACGGATCTGTTATACTTTGGGATATGTACTGAGGGAAAATGAAAAATGAGATTTCAAAAAATGGATAATGCTTCATGCTTGTTCATGGCTAAAGAGATAGGATGTCCTTATCGTGCCTAACTTCACTCTACTCCATGGAATCGCTTAAATCTATATCCACCATTCTGGCGTCAGTTCACTGAGAGTCAAGATCTGATTGGTATCATAATCCATCATGATTTGTACTTGATTGCATTTGCCCGGCATGAGTTGAGCCATAAATTCACGACATGCGCCACAGGGGGCTCCCGTTTTTCCGTTTGGCATTAACGCTACGACGCGCCTCAGCTCATTTTCCCCATTGGTTATCATGTTGAATATGGCGTTTCTTTCTGCACAGATACCAAGGGAACACGCTGTATCTACACAGACGCCAACATAGATTTTCCCGGAGTTTGACTCAACGGCCGCAGCTACACATCCTGCACGGATTTGTTCTGAAAGGACCCGGTCATTTTGAACTGCTTTTGCAGCGTTATATAGATCCATCCATATTTGGTCCATTTTTACCTCCTTTGTTTTCCGTTGGTTCAGCTGTTTTCACTTCGAAATAGCTTGTTGAACCCATTTCATTTTTATTTGCTCCGAATGTTAACGATACAATTATCCCGTGTTTCTTTCAATGTCGAGCTGTAACTGGGGGAGATCCGCATTTTTATTCACATACTCACCAAATCCGCTTTTTGAAAGAGGGGGCCAAAAGACTTAGAAAGAGGATGAATAAATGCCGAATGCACTTTTTGTTGGCAATGGCTTGAACCGCTGTTATCCGACTCTACATTCCTGGGGCGGTATGTTAGAAAGTTTGGCGGAAAGACTAGGTGTGTCAGGAAACAAAAATGCTTCCTTTACCATGGAGTTTGAACGCATTGCCAATATTGCTTTGAAAAAAGGGCGCTTTTCTGGGGATCAGGCATTCCGGCGGATCAAAACCTGTGTTGTTTCGTCCATGTTGAATCCAAAAAGTCAGCCGCAAGTGCTCCATAGGTGTTTGATGGAACTGCCGGTGAAAGAAATTTTGACGACCAATTATGATTATATGTTGGAGTATGCATGGGACCCAGGTTTTTTCAGCGTGGGATAAGGGCGGGGAGCGATGAAATTCGTTATAGCTTATACCGCAAGCAGATCGTAGGAGGGAAGATAGTCCGGCATATTCATGGAGAGGCGAAGGCCCCTTCCTCGGTTTGCTTAGGTTTTGAACATTATGCAGGGGCTTTGGCAAAACTGAGAGGGATGCTGCTCGCCCACGAACCGGGCGTACGTGATGTGGTACTATTTAATCTGCTAAGAGGAGAACGGAAGAGCACCGGAAGTTTTGCAGACCTGTTTTTTACGCACGACCTTTTTTTCGTTGGCTATGGGTTGGATCGGGTGGAGGTGGACGTCTGGTGGCTGCTGACGTATCGGGCTTTCCTGATGAATGCGAATTACCGCGGGATGGCTTCCTTTATAAAGAATCGCATTGTATTTTACCATGTGGGAGAAGAAAGGGAAAGCTTTTTACAGCTGCACTCTTTGCTTGAAAGTTTAAATGTTGAGGTGGTTTTTCAACAGGTGCCGGCAGGAAGTTATGAGCGAGGATATTTGAATGTGTTGGAGAAGATTCGGCAACATCTGCGGGGAAATGAATCTTTCGTCAAATGAGCATTTCAGTGGCTATAGAACCATCGGTTGTAGAGGACGTTTCTGTTTAAACGATCCATTGTTTCCTGTTTTTTTGGAAAATGCTTGCAGATTTCGATTGATTCCTGTATAATGATTTCTCGCACGACTTTAAGTTAGGAAAGGAATGTTATTGTGGACGAAATCGAGCAAATTTATTCCGGGGAGATCTATCGGCCGTTTCTTCTTTATTGTGAGCGGCACCATTACAAAACGATGACGGATTTGGCTCGGTGCAGATTTGATCAACTTGCAGCATCAGAGGGTCTTCAACCGCGCTTGGTAAGTCGAATCAAGACCATGTTTCTTATGTATGTCAAACAGCATACAGAGGCTTTCTTAATCGACCGGCGTGTTTCTAGACCAGCGACAACGCCGCAGAAGGCACAGGGTTCCTCCAATTTGGAAGGACAGTTGGAAGCATTTTTTAAACAGAATCCAGACCGCCTGATTCGTATGCCTGAGGTGACGAAAGCCCTGGGCGGAAAAGTAAAGCGCAGCGAGGTTCTGGATATTTTGGAGCGATCCGATTGGTGTAAGGTTGTGGATGGTACGACCTTTTTCTATTCCTCGGGGACTTGACCCCATCCTGTAGAGAGCTGTTTTGGCTCTCTTTTTTCTTTATCATGCCAGAGTTTTAAATCTCAAAAGTTCGAACAAAAGGACATTTTGTGCGGCCATAAGCGTCCAAAACGGATGAGTCCTCTGAAAGCTTCTTTCCCTTTTTCGGAAAGAAGGCTTTCAGAGCTGGCGCTTATGTTTCGGAATCGGGCTTTGTGGGTGGATAAAAAGAAGGGAAAAAGGAGTCCGGCGACTCTTTAAACCGTTTGACTAGATCCTCTTGGGGATCGCCCGCATTTTTGGGGCGCCTCATCCACTGAGGTTCAGGGTTCTCTTTGGGGTTCATACAGTGGTAGACGTTCATTTTTACAACCATGATTCACACCTCCACCAATATTTTATTCGATAGAAGAGGATTGGTGTCCGAAAAGAATCAAAGGATAGAAAGGAAGCAAAAGCGGATGAAACGATACTTTTTTAGGACTCACAAGTGGGATGCAATCAATCGACTATTCGGCGGACAAAAAGAGTTCGATCCACATCGATATGAGAAGTATACGGAATTAGAAGTTGTCCGTCAGGACGATGGGCGTTTCTCGGTATGGGGGAATGATAAAGAGGATACAGATCTATTGCGCGATACTCATAAGGACCCACAGGCATTATTTGCTGCAATTGCAGACCTTGCGGATGAGGTCGTGTTAGACGAAGATTGAGGAACGATCAATGCTGGTCGGAATTTCCGAAAAGTTTTATTTTTTCCATAGTTGTGTGGCATCGTTGCAGCTGATTCCGCAACAAGCTCAGTTCCACTTGAGAATTTGCATCTGTTGAAATGAGCTGTGCATCTTCAATCAGATGAATGTTTCTGATACAACGAAACTCCATTTGGTGTAGAGCTTCACAGATGTTTTCCAGATCGGACGAATCAAATTGCATAGCGATACCTCCTTCAAATAATTTGTTGTTAGTATACCCGATTTTAGCCCGAATCTGAGGGGATAGAGGGGTTGGTTGTATGAATCCAATCATTTTGACCGAGACTTGAAAGATAAGGAAGGTGTTATCCATGAAATGGCTGAATCATCTTGACTACAAATTTGGCCGCTATGCGATTCCTCATTTGATGTATTATCTCTCTGGTATAATGCTGGCGATTTTTTAATCGATCTGTTTCTTCCAGGGGCGCCAGTTCAATCGCTACTGGCACTTGATATGGGGTTAGTCGCACAGGGACAAATTTGGCGTTTGATCACATTTATCTTTTTGCCCCCCTCCAGTTCTCCGTTTTGGATTTTATTCAATCTCTATTTTTATTGTCTACTGGGCAACGCTTTGGAAAGCGAATGGGGAGCCTTTCGGTTCAATGTTTATTATCTTTGCGGCGTACTAGGGTCAATTTTGGCCGCATGGGTCACCGGCTATGGAGTCAATCATTTTTTGAATTTGTCCCTTTTTTTAGCCTTTGCTGCACTTTATCCCGATTTTGAATTGTTGCTATTCTTTATTTTGCCAATCAAGGTGAAATATTTGGCGTTAATTAATCTAATTTACTATGTTGGTGCGTTCCTCTTTGGTACCTGGGCTTCTAGGGCGGCAATTCTGATGTCCCTATTGAATGTCTTGCTCTTTTTTGGCGGAGACTTCTTCCGTTGGGCAAAACAAAAGATGCGTTATTGGAATACAAGGCGCAATTTTCGGAAATATAATCGATAGGCAGTATTTTTTGGAATTTTTGTATTGGAGCGGTTGCACAATTCTGCCAATTGGTGGTATAATTTGTTTAAATGTCATTGAAATATGTGGGGAGGCGTTCTATGAAACGGTTTTTCTGTCTATTGTTGGTAGTAAGTCTGTTCCTGCTTACCGGCTGTTTTGGAAATAGTGAGGAGGGAGAGACGTCTTCAGAGAATTCCGCTCCGGCGTCCTCCTCCCCAGCAGAAGAGGAGCCTTCTCTCATCCCAGCGGCATTGCCCGCCTTACCAGATGTGCATCTGACCATTGGGAGAATTGTCAATATCATCGAAGGAAGTTATGCGAATGTTCGTAGTGCGCCTGACCAGACCAGCCAGGCAATCGGTAGAGCCTACTTGGGGGATACTTTTTTAGTGGATACAGACGGTAGTTCTGGCGATTGGGTTAAGATTACCTACGAAGGACAGGATGGTTTTATTTTTAAGGCATATATTGAAGTTCAAGCATAAAGAAAAGACAGCCTCGGAGGTCCGAGGCTGTCTTTTCTATCAGGGTTGGATTGCAGCGGCAAAGCGGGTGAAATTGTGTTCTCCAAAGAAGTGTTCTTCCCAGATACGGCGGCAATTGGCCCGCAGTGCCTGGCGTTCCGCAGGGGAAAGTTGCGCAAAGGCAGTGATATGATGAGCAAGAACAGAGGGCTCGAATTCCATGGGGAGCAAATAGCCGGTTTTTCCCTCACAGACGATTTCAGAGGTACCACCTACGTCCGTAGCAATAGCGGGAATTCCAAAGGAACAGGCCTCCATGATACTGACTGGAAGACCTTCAGAACTGCTGGTGTTGATAAAGATATCCACTGGATGTTGCCGGTAATAGGCCATCAAATCTTCATTCCGAATGGGCCCTGCAAGCTGACAATCCATAAACGAAAGATGTTCCTTTGCATAGGCTTGCAATGCTTCCAGCCCATCCCCTCCGCCAAAATGAGTCCATCGAAGCTTCAGGCCACTTTTCTCCAAAAGAGAGAGTGCCTGTGCTAGAAGCTCTACACGTTTGACTGGAGAGATATGGCAACAACTGACGATTTGTAATTGGTTTTCCTGCGGTTTTGGAGAGAGGCCAAAGTCACGGGTGCCCAGATAAGCAGTCTCTACCTTGTCGCGGTAGGCTGGATAACTTTTTTGCAGCAGCTGGCTTCCATTGGCTGAACAGGGGTAAACGCGGTCGATGTGCTTCAAAAGATAAGGGCGAAGAGGCAGATAACCGGTCGCATTGCGGTCTGCATAGAGGTCGTAGCGATGCGCGCGGCTAACTGCACGTGTTGCTTTTGCTTTACAACAATCCCGCAAACGGACGGCTACAAGCGCAGTATCGTAAAACCAATAGCTATAAAAGGTGACTCCATCCCAATGCTCCAAATCACACCCCTCTAACTTTTTAGAGACCGCACGGTAAACAGCATCGGCCTTTGCCAGAAAGTAGGTTAGGAATCCCCGGCGCTTCAAAGAACCTCGGACAGCTGCACGTTCTTCCGGGCCAGCATATCCATTGCACTGAGTGAAGGGAAGATAGGAGAACGCGGTTCTCAACAGGGCCCGTTTGACATGGCTTGCGGGAATATGAAAAACCGTTGCATTTGCTGGGACCGAACGGGTTTGTTCTGGGGTATCGGAGGTGCTGGTGGCAACAATAAACAGCCGGTCAAATGCCTTAGCCAGCACAGGAACCTCATCTTCGATGAACTCTTCTCCCTTGTCAAAAGGATACGTTTTTGTGAGGAGAACCAGACAGGTCTTCATGAAAATGCCTCCAATCAAGATGTGTGCAAGTTTAGGATAACATACCGCCCCATGCATTTCAACCGCCAGTGCGGTTAGATTCTACTTGCCCTCTCTGGGGGAGGATGGTATAATTTGTACAATTAAAAAGGAAAATAGAGAGGGGACTGTCCCCTAGAAAGGAGGCTTTGCCATCGATGAACTTACTGTATCTCACATTTCAGGAAGATGCACCGCTTTATCTGGGCGTTACCCGAAAAATTCGCGGGCAGGCGTCTGCATTTCAAAAGTTAGGTTATCATGTGACCTACACATTGTGGAATGGAAGAACGTTTTGTTTTTATGGCGCAGACAGCTGCGAGGTACAGATTGGGCAAGGCCGTGTGATGAAACAGTTTTTCCAGATTGCAACCGACTATGTGGCTTCGCATCGCTTTGATGTGCTATATATTCGTTTGGACCGAATCAGTTTTGATGCGATTCGTTTATGCCGAGCAGCCAAACGAGCGGGAACGCGACATATTGGAATAGAAATACCCAATTACCCTTATTTAAAGGATTACGCACGAAACCTCCAATACGCAGAGGGGCTAAAGGCCCGAGCAGTAACTGCAGCAAAGATTGCTGCCAACATAGCGGGGGACCGCCTATCAGGGGGATCTTTGAAGGGATTGGTCAATGGCGTTGTGCTCTATGGAAATCATGCGGACTACTTTTTCGGTGTAAAAGCGATCAATGCGGACAATGGTATTGATACGGATACGATACCGGTTGTTCCCCCAAAGCAGGAAGGGGAACCTATCACCATGTTGGGGGTGGCAGGCACCCTGTGGTGGCAAGGGTATGACCGTATTTTACGGGGAATGCAGGCGTACCGGCAGGCAGGCGGGCGGCATCCATTGCGCTTTGTTCTGGTGGGGGGAGACCGCACGGAAATGCCGGATTTTTGGCGCAGGTAAAGTCCCTGGGCTTGGAGAAAGAGGTGCTTTGTCCGGGTTTTCAAACAGGTGATGCGCTCAACCGCACGTACCGCACAGCGGATGTGGGAATTTCTACGCTGGGATGTTTTCGGCGAGGTCTGACACGTTGTTCCTCCTTGAAAGCGCGTGAATATGCGGCTGCAGGCCTGCCGTTTCTCTATGCATACGACGATGACAGTCTTACTGGAAAGGAACCTTTCGCTCTCCGAGTGCCCAATGACGATACTCCTGTAGATATGGAACGGTTGATCGCATTTGTTGAGCGCTGCCGTAGACAGCCGGATTGTAGCGTACAAGAGCGTACGTTTGCAGAAGAACAATACGATTGGAAGGCAATGATGCAGCGCATCCTTGTATTTCTTGGTGTTTAAGAAGGCGGAAAGGAGGGCTTTTATTTGCCGAAAGTCAGTGTGATTGTACCGGTTTATAATGTAGAAGCATACTTGGACCAGTGTGTAAAGAGTATTTTGTCCCAAACATTGGAGGATATAGAAGTATTGTTGATAAACGATGCATCTACGGATGGATCGTTGGAAATCGCCCGTTCCTATGAGAATGATGCACGGGTACGGGTGCTGGATAAACCTCACGGCGGGTTGGGAGATACCCGCAACTACGGGGTAGCCCGTGCGACGGGAGAATACCTTGCTTTTGTAGATTCGGACGATTGGGTGGACCCGGAAATGCTGGAAACCGTCTATGCGGCAGCAAAGGAGCATTCGGCGGACTTGGTAGTCTTTAATTACATGCGTGAGAACTTAATTGACGGGGAAAGCCGTGCTTGCAGTGTTCCGCTACAGGCTTCTGGATCGGACGAAGAGCGCAATCGAGCGCTGCTGGAAGAATTGATCGGTCCTTCGGTGAGTGGGAGCCCTTGGCGCACAACAGAGATGTTAGGATGTGCTTGGCGTCGATTGTACCGGCGAGAGTGGTTTGTCGAGAACCATCTGTTGTATCCCAATGAGCAGGAGGTCATGTTGGAGGACTTGCCCGTATCGATTATGGCGCATGCGTTGGCTGAGAAGATTGTGTTTGCGAAGGGCGCCTATTATCATTATCGCTATAATCCGGTATCGCTCAGCACCCGCTATCGCCCTCATAAGATGGAAATGTTGACCAAGTGTTTTCAGCTGGTACAGAAGTTCCTGAAAAAGCAAAAGTTGTATGAGCAATATCGAGAGCGCCACTTGGCCTGGTTGCTTCGGAATGCAGCACACTCGGCACTGGTAAATTGTTTTAGTCCGCATAACCCTGCGGATTCCAAGCAGCGTAAGGCAGAGGTCCAAGAGATATTGAATACACCGCTGCTCAAGGAGGCGGCGGCTTCCAATTATCTCGCGGAAGGGAACCGGTCAGACCGGTTGCTCCTGCGGGTGATTCGTACGGGGAATCCAGCCGTTGTCTATGCCTTTTATCGGTTTTATACCCATATGCTGTTCCGTGATACGCAAAAAAATAACCGAAGGAGGGAACGACATGTCCCGGAAAAAGCAGGTGCTTTTTATCAACTACAGTCTGCACAGCGGCGGGATTGAAAAAAGCTTGGTGACTTTGCTCTCCCTGTTCGATTTTGCAAAGTACGAGGTTGATTTGCAGCTTTTCGCCAACGAGGGCCTTTTTCTGGAGCGTGTGCCTTCTCAGGTGCATTTATTGCCGCCCTTGTTCCCTGCGGAATATAAGTTGAATATCCGCCAAGCGCTGACCGCCCTTTTGAGAAAGGGCCATCCGCTTGTAGCAATCTGCCGGCTGTTGGTGACCTTCGCGGGGAAAACTCCCGGAGGAATGGGAGACCGTCTGGTGCGCATGTGGAAGATTGAGAAGCACTTTGTACATTCCGCTCAGAAGGAATACGATGCAGTTGTTGCCTTTATGGAGGGACAGCCGATCTATTATGCCGTTACAAAAGTTAAGGCAAAGAGGAAGATCGGGTTTATTCATGGGGATTACAATGCGATGGGCTTAAATCAGGATTTTGACCGTCCCTATGTAAAGCAACTGGACGCTCTTTGCACGGTGTCAGAGGGATGTAAGGCCGCTTTAGAGGACAATTTTCCAGAATTTCAGGAAAAGTTTCATGTGATCTATAATATTATTTCGGCGCGTTTTTTGCGGAAAATGGCGGAGGAGCCAGCGAATTTCAAGGACGGCTTCCAAGGAAGCCGGGTGTTGACGATTGCGCGGCTTTCTACGCAGAAAGGGTTGGACCTGGCCCTGCCTGCGATAGCGGCTCTTCGAGAAAAAGGATTGAAGTTCCGCTGGTATATCATTGGTGTCGGTCCAGAGGAGGAATCTTTGAAAGAGCAGGCGCGTTCACTGGGAATCGAACAGAATGTTTGTTTTTTGGGAGAACAGGCCAATCCATATCCCTTTTTGCGCGCGTGTGAGGTATACTTACAGCCGTCGCGCTTTGAAGGAAAATCGATCGCAGTGGATGAAGCCATGGTGCTTTGTAAACCCATTTTATTAACAGACTTCTCCACAGCAGCGGATCAAGTGACCTCCGGAAAGAATGGATTGATTGTCCCTATGACGCCGGAAGGGATTGCAGAGGGGCTTGAAAAGCTCTTAACGGATTCCGCGTTGCGAAAAGAATTCCACAATGCCCTTGCAGCGGAGGACTTCACGAATGAAAATGAAATAGAAAAGGTATATTCCTTATTGAGTATAGAATAAACATAACTGTTTTGAATCGAAGCAATTTTGTGCAGAAAGGAGCGCCTGGTTGGCGCATCGGAGAAACGATATGCTGTTAAAAGATTTGCTGGAAGGACTGGAGTATCAAGCGACCGGGAGTACTGAAAAGGAAATCGCGGATTTGGTCTATGATTCACGCAAGGTCAAGCCCGGCTGTGCGTTTGTCTGTTTGTGTGGAGCCAACGTAGATGGACACCTTTATGCCAAACAGGCTGTAGAAGCGGGCGCAGTGGCGGTCATCGCCCAGCATGCGGTCGAGGTTGAGGGAGTGACCGTCGTGTTGGTAGCGGATACCCGTTATGCACTTGCTGTCCTCTCAGCAGCGTATTTTGGACATCCCGCCAAGGATTTACGTGTGGTAGGCCTTACAGGCACCAAAGGGAAAACCACGACTTCTTACATGATTCGCTCTATTTTGGAGGATGCAGGGATTAAAACGGGCTTGATCGGTACAATCGGCACGGTAATTGGTGAGAAGATCATCAAAACAGAAAATACAACTCCGGAATCGTATGAGGTACAGCGATCACTGCGGGAAATGGCAGACGAGGGCTGCCAGGCGGCGGTGATCGAGGCTTCCTCCATTGGGTTGCGCGACCATCGTGTTTCAGGTTTTACATTTGCGATTGGATTGTTTACCAATTTTTCTCCGGATCATATCGGAGGAAATGAGCACAAATCGTTGGAAGAGTATCGTGCATGCAAGGCTCTCCTGTTTCGGCAGTGCGAATTGGGAATTGTAAACATGGACGATGAAAATTGGCAGGCAATCACGGAGGGACATACCTGCCAGTTAGAGACCTATGGGTTCCATGAAGAAGCACAATTGCGCGCAAAAGAGGAACGTCTGCTCTCCCGACCGGGGTATCTGGGCGTGCATTTTGAATTGGAGGGGCCTTATTCGTTTGGCGTAGACGTTGATATTCCCGGACATTTTAGTGTCTACAATGCCTTGGCGGCCATTGCGGTTTGCCGCCACTTTGGCGTGACCGAGGAAAATATCCGGCGCGGTTTGAATGCAGTGAGGGTCAAGGGACGTGTGGAGCCGGTAAAAGTGCCGGGGAACTATACGCTGTTGATCGACTATGCGCACAATGCAGTCAGCATGGAGAATATTTTGGAGACGCTGCGAGAATACCACCCGAACCGTTTAATTTGCCTGTTTGGCGCTGGTGGTAACCGGGCGCGTTCCCGGCGCTATGAGATGGGGGAGGTCAGTGGAAGGTTGGCGGATCTTTCCGTTGTGACGGCCGACAATTCCCGCTTTGAAGATGTGATGGATATTATCGCAGACATCGAGGTGGGATTGCATCGAACAAACGGTAAATATATTGTCATCCCAGATCGGAAGCAGGCCATTCAATATTGTATGGATCATGCGCAGGAAGGAGATATCATTGTCCTGGCTGGCAAAGGGCATGAGGATTACCAGGAGATCAAGGGCGTGAAGTACCATCTAGACGAACGCGAGGTTGTCGCGGATATTTTAAAAGAAGAGGGGTTAGCTTAAAAGCCAACAGTCTCTCAAATATGGAACAGAAAAGGAGGCAGAGAAATATGAAGATGACAGTAGGGGAGATTCGAAGGGCCTGTGGAGGAAAGCTCCTGTGCGGAGACCCAGAGGCAGTGGTCACTTCTGTGAGTACAGACAGCCGGAAAATCGAGCCGGGTGCACTATTCGTTCCCATCAAGGGGGAACGGACAGATGCGCATGCGTACATCACTGCTACCTTTGCTGCAGGCGCAGTGGCAACGTTGACAGAAGAACATACGGAGATGAAGGATTCCAATGCGTGGATTCGTGTGCCGAGCACCCTTTCCGCTTTGCAGTTGATTGCTACAGCACATCGCGCGCGATTTTCGATTCCCGTGGTGGGGGTGACAGGAAGCGTCGGTAAGACAACAACCAAGGAAATGATCGCGTTAGCACTTTCCGCGGAGAAGAATGTCATGCGGACCGAGGGGAATCACAACAGTCAAGTAGGATTGCCATTGACGATTTTCCGACTTGGACCCGAACACGAAGCAGCCGTGGTGGAAATGGGAATGAGCGACTTTGGCGAGATGAGCCGTTTGGCGGAAATTGCCGCACCCGATTATGCGGTTATCACCAACATCGGAATCTCTCATATTCAACAGCTGAAAACACAACAGAATATTTTGGGAGAAAAGCTGCATATCATCGATCGTTTTCGGGAGGACTCCATCCTATTTTTGAATGGCGATGATCCATTGTTGGCAAATCTCCGCGGAAAGCTTCGGGTAAGAACACAATATTTTGGTATGCAGCCGTGGTGCGATTATCGGGCCGAGAAAATCGCATTTCATCCGAACGGAATTCATTTTGTTTTCCGCGCAAAAGGAGTTGAGCAGGAGGTAGAACTCCCTGTTCTGGGACTTCACAATGTAACAAATGCATTAGCCAGCCTCGCGGTTTCCCATTCACTTGGAGTTGATCTTGGGAAAGCTGCAAAGGCACTCCAGGAATACCAGCCTTTGGCTATGAGGCAACAATTGCACCGCCATAATGGGATTACTGTGGTCGATGATTCCTACAATGCCAGCCCGGATGCAATTAAAAGCAGCTTGGATATGTTGGAATCCCTTCGAGAGCAGGATGGACGCTGTTTAGCGGTTTTGGCGGATATGCTGGAACTGGGGGAGTTGGAACACCGTGCGCATTTCGAAGTGGGCGCATACGCTGCCAAAACCGGTTTGGATGTCCTTGTGACCGTTGGAGAGCGTGCAGCGGCGATCGCAGAGGGAGCGCGTTCCGTCAGGCCGGAGATTCCTTGCCATGTGTGTCATGCCAATGAGGAGGCCGCTGAGGTGCTAAAGAGCATTCTCCGCAGGGGGGATATTGTGTTGGTAAAGGGGTCCCGCGGCATGCATACGGATGAAATTGTCAAAAAATTCTCGGGCACATCGGTTAAGTCCTTTTGCGAGAGGGAACATAAAAATTACAAACTTGTTATAATTTTAAAAAACCGTGCGCAAACAGCTGGGGTTTTTCTCTGTTTGCGCACGGTTTTTGTGCGATTATTTTGATTTTATAAGCTTCACTGGTTACAATTTGTAATTTTTTTCGTAAAAAGGGTTGCTATGTAATGCTATGTGTGCTATACTGTAACCAATTTGTTACAGATTGTAATTTGTATGTAAAGATTGTTACATATTTGAATAAAAAGGACAAGCTGTTTCCACGGGAGACAGTAAAAAATTGGAGGGGTTTCCATTGAATCGGAAATTTTTGCTTTTCTTTACCCTGCTGTTTGCAGCTTTGACCATTACAGTGTCTTTTGGTCATAGCGTTGCAGCAAAAGCTGCGGAGGAAAAGACCGGTGTAGGGTTGGCAGATCATGTGCTGCTGGCGTACAAGAATGGTTGGAAGTACCGCAGTGGCTGCTACGGACAGTTTGTGGGGAATAAACGAGCAAGTGATTGTTCCGGTTTGATCAAATCCTATCTTTGGTGGCAGGGAGAGGGAAAGAATCCGAATCCAGGTTCCATGTCAGTCGCAGGAAGCTCCGGTGCTATGTTGCAGAGTGCAGAAGTTTCTGGAAACATTGACTATAACGACCCATCGTCCCTTCCACGAATTCATGGTTTGATTCTCTATCAGCCAGGCCATGTGGGCGTTTATGTTGGCAACAACATGGCGATTGACAATCGGAGTTCTGGCGAGGATATGAAGTACGAAGAAGTATTTGGACGAAAGAATATCAAATGGACGAAATGGTTTAAATTGCCCCAGATTACATATCCGACGACTGGTTGGGCTACATATGACGGGGACAAGTACTATTACGAAGACGGTCAGTATGTTATCAATACCATTCGAATTATTGATGGCATTTCCTATACATTTGGCGCGGATGGTAAGATTGTGGAACAAAAGCCATATACTGCTTGAATGTAAAAGGACATCATTCCCCTGCAAGGAGAGCTTTTCTCTTTGCAGGGGATTCTATTTGTATAACGGGGTAAGAGGAAGTAGTTAATAACCATTTTACTAGAATTGTTTTTGGTGGTTCGGTTTTATTCTGTGAAAAACCTGCCGAAATCTGGTAGAAATTTTGTTCTCTTATGCATTGGGAATCGTCAAACGATTGAATGGGAATCGGGCCCTATCGGTTGCAGCAGGGAAAAGATTCCTAGTTTTTTGATTCTTTAGAAGTGTTTGAAGCAAAGAAAGACGATAAAAGAACAGTATTTTTGCCTACCAATGTCGAATCGTACACATAAAGAAAAGATCCAATGTTGAAAAGAAACGATGCCGTGCAATGAAAAGAAAAGCACAGCACCGTTGCATAAAATCTAAGCCGATACGATTCCCAAATTTTAATACCTATAAAATTAGAATTCGCAAGGCTTGGCGCGTTTAAGGACAAGGAACATGTTTGCTCATGTGAAATACATGGTGTGGGATAATCTTTTTAGGATTCGTGGTATCGGTATCCAAATCCGACAACTGTTTTTATAAAGTCGTGCCCTTTTGCATATGGTTGGAGGCGTTTCCTAATTTGAAACACCGTGTTTTCTACAGCATGGCAGCGATAATTGCCCGGTTCATGCCAAACAGATTCATAAATCTGGGCTTTTGTAAATGCGGCTTTCGGATGGGAATACAGGAGATATAAGACATCGAATTCCTTTACAGATAAATAAATGCTCTGGTTGTCGATGATTACATCATGAGTTTTGGCGTCCATAGTAAACGAAATAGCGTCTTGCTGAATTTCCCAGAAACTCTGTGCGAAAAGACAATCCTGTTTGATTTGTTCAGATAACCTTGAAAAATCATCGAACTTTTGTATTCTGCGAAGTCGCTGGTATAATTGAACATCTATCTTTTGGCCGTATAGATCCCCATCGAAATTTAAGATGTGTGTTTCGATGGAAATATCCGTTTGGTTGTCCACCGTGGGGCGTTTCCCAATATGAGTAATCCCGTAGTATCGTTTGGCGTTCCATAGAATTTGTGCTATATATACCCCGGATTCTGGCAAGTCACATCTATTTTCCAGTTTTAAATTTGCAGTAGGGGCTCCTATCCATTTCCCAATTCCTCGTCCATGAATGACCGTGCCTGATATGGTACAAATAGGTTTAGGTTCCTTTTTTCGTTGTTCTTCCATCCTTATATCACCCCGTTCATGGATAGGATAAACAGAATACAAGTGATGATGACCACAACAGCCAACAGGATTAGGCCGGTAGGTTTGCCCTGACTTTGCTTTTCCGACATGGAGATATACCCACCTTTTCGCAAGGCAGTGATGACCGGCTTATACAGTAAAAATGTAATTCCAGCATTGAGTCCGGATTTTAACAAATTGAAAGGGAGAAACGCCGGAATTAATAATTCGACGACGGCTTCCCTAGGGTACCCCATATAAAGAGGAGTGACCAGATAATTCCAAACCATCATCACTGTAACCATGGTTACACATCCCGCTGCTAACCCAAGGACCGCACCGGACAACGTATGCTTTTTCTTATAGATTGCCGCGGCAGTACAAGCAAAAGCGCATGAAGATAAAACATTCATGACACACCCCAGGAGGCCTGTGTCGCTGACTGTAATCATCTCCATAAGAGAAACAATTATGGTAACGATACAAGAGGTCAATGGTCCCCAAATTAAGCCTCCCAGTGCGATGATGGCGTCTTTAGGATCATACTTGAGAAACAATACGACTGGTACACGCCCAACGGCCATGGCCACGTAGGAAATCGCGCATAGCATTGCAATTGTTGTAATTCTTTTTGTTTTGCTTTCCATCTGTTGTTCCCTCCGCAAAAAATTAGCACCGAAAAGAGATGCCTTTCAGGTGCTAATAAGCGCAGCAAACCGCAAAACGTCACAACGTGTTGCTACAGCTGATGGAATCTTCTTTCATCCAGACTATACTGTTGGTTTTGGAATCACACCAAATCATGCGTTTTACGCTCGCGGACTTTACCGCCAATCGGGAATTTCACCCTGCCCCGAAGACATTTTCGATTCAGTTGTCTAGATTAGCATACTACGAAACACCTTGTTTGACAATGACCAAAGTGAATTTCGGAAACATTTCGGAAATCTGAAGCTTTTGTAATTGTAGATTGTCAACAGATCGGTCCCATATTTGTTGTAGACAAAAAGGGATGCAGTTTTGTTTTATAGACATACGAAATATTTTGTTTTGAATTTCATGGAGAAACTGACGGTCTGAGAGCTGCATCGGCAAGCCACTCTGTATAGTCTTTTTGAAAACAGTACATCTGTATTATAAAAATTTCAATAAAATTTGAAAAAAAGTGAAAGTTATTGTCCACTTTGGGGTTTTCCTGTCGTTGTTAATAGATGTATCAATATTAAAGGAGGAATTCCCCATGTTTAAGAAATTCGCAGCTGTCCTTTGTGCATTTTGTATGATGTTTGGCGTAGGCGCCAACGCAATGGCCGCAACAGAAGTTCCGGCAAATCAGGTTAGTGCGATTGAGATTCAGCCGCGCTATACTTATGCGGACCGTGTAGAGGCATTTTTGTCCATCAGCGGCAAAACCGCCTATGTAGATGCAGAAGCACAGGGAAAATCCAATGTGTCCAAGATTAAGCTGACAGTTACTCTTCAGAAGAAGAGCGGCAGCAGCTGGTCCACTGTAAAGACTTGGACCGACACCGAATCCAGCGATTATATCTATATCTCGGAGGAAAAATCGGTTTCTTCGGGAACCTATCGCGTGAAGGTAACTGCAGTCTTCAACGGATCTGAGACGGTGACTACTTATAGCGAGACAGAGACGGTTTAATAACGCGTTCTTTTGTCGCTACAGTTTGGACCCAATCATCCAATTACAATTTCCGCGCAATTGATGGATGGATTTTGTCTTTCTGGCCGCTGTTCGGTAAGAATTGGCGGCCGGAAAGCGGGTTTTACTTTTCGACGGAAGCAATTCCGTATCATTTGCCTACATGAGTTTTTTACCAATACAACCAACGATGGGACCGTCCTTCCCCGGACGGTCCTTGGTTGTCTCTAGAGGGTCAAAAAAGTGCCGCTGCAACTTTAAAAGTTGCAGCGGCACGAATCATTTTTGGGTGAAAGCTTGTTAGTTGCCAATCATATAGTTCAGGAACATGGATTCGTCTTCCGGATTTTCTACTTTCAACTCAGCCGAAACCTTAGAGCTTTTTGCGCCATCCAGAAGAGCGCGTACACCGTATAGCTGGCACAGCTTACTCTTAAGATTGAGGGTATTGCCATCCTCTGTTACCAGATAGACATTTCCCTGTGCTTTATCAAGAAGATCAAGAAGTTTCTGAATATCGATGTCATATAATTTCATAATTATTCCCTCCAATTAATTTTTTAGGATTTAGGTATATTATACCATGTAAACTACTGAAATACAATGTAAATGATAGACAAGAATCCTTAGGGCTCCTCTGCTATTATTTCGATGTCCAGCCGCTTACTCTGGCGCACCGGGACATCCAATAGCGAAGAAACATCTCCTGGTCCTCCTTGTCTTCTACGATAATCTCTGGAGAAACCTTGTTGTCATTTGAGTCTTCGAGCAGCATCTTAATACCATAAAGCTGTGCCAGCTTGCTGTTCAACCCAAAGGAAACACCCTCTTCCGTAACCAAATAAATGTTCCCTTTTGCATGTTCAAGCAGGTTCACAAATTCACCCACGCTAATGTCGTATAGTTTCATGTTTCCCTCCTTGTAGTTTACATAAAGGATTATATCATACATGTTGCATAATTGCAAGCCTAATTCTTTGTGCAATATTTAAAATCCTGTAAAAAATTGGTAAAGGAATTGTGTAGTATGAAGGGATATGCTCACAAAAGAGCTCTTTCGATCCATTTGCATAAAATATGCGTAAGCGTTCAAAACGTGCCACTTTTTGTGTATTTGCTGTAGGAAAATGAAAAGGAAAAGGAGGGAAGGATGCACTTCTTGTCCGTATGGTACATAAGATGGATTGGCGTATTTTATTAACTTTTAGTAAAGGAGAGAGCTTCAATGCCAGCCATCGTTGTTTATACAGTGAGAGAGGGCGATACTCTTTGGAATATTGCCAAAAACTTTGGCACGACGGTCAATGATATTGCCCGATATAATGGCCTTGTTGACACGGATGTGCTTTACCCAGGTCAAAAACTAAGGATCTTCGTACCGGATACCAATACGAACACAAGCGTACCAAAATGGTATGTAGTACGTCCCGGCGATACGCTATCTAGAATCGCAGAGAAATATGGAACGACCGTACAACGCCTGATGTGGCTCAATGACATCGCAGTGCCGGATCTGATCTATCCAGGGCAACGTTTGCGGATTCGTCCGTAAACGTCTGGACATAAAAATCCCCGTCCCACAACTTACAAGCGTGCGGACGGGGATTTTGTCCTTCCTCTTAATGGATTTGTTATGAGACAGGATTGGGATTTTGGCTGTATTGCATGACCGTTCCCCATAAATCACCGGAAAAGGCACGGTATTCTTCCTCCGTGATGGATTTGGGCCAGCTCATAATCAGAAGCTGATGAGGAGTGCATCCCTTTTGATAGGAAGGATGCATGTAGAAATATCCATCGTAATGAAATCCCAAACGCTCGTAAAATCCCTTTCTACGAATGGATATGTCATCGACAGGCGGATCGATTTCTAAGATCACGCGGTCTCTTTGATTACAAAATTCTTTGAGACATTGAGAACCAATCCCATCTCCGCGAAGATCGGTTTGGATAGCGAAATGTTCAATGTAGCTGTATCCGCTGAATTCCCAATAAAACATCAGACCCAAAAATTCTTTCCCATCCCAGATGCTTTCACAGTAAAACTGCGGATTCGTCAGAGCTCGGATATGTTCGTCGAGCCCCCTTTGCTCACGGACTGGAAAGCTAGTTTGATAGAGTGCAAGGGCCTTTTGAAACCCTTCACTGTCTGTGGTTGTGTGCCGGATAAACTGCATAATGCTATTTTCCCCTTTTTGTAAAGCTTTATGGATGATTTCTCCATACTTTTTCGTATATTTGCAATTTTTTATTTTAACATATGTATCGCTAAAAGTCACGGGGGAGCAAGTGGCATTCGGTGGAAAGTGGAGAGCTTCCCCAGGTTTCATATGGGAAAGACCCCTGTTTGATGGCAAATCGGAATATCCAGTGGAGGTATAACGGAGATTCGTCGGAAGATGGAGAAAAATTTACATATTGTTAATTAAATATCTGTAGCGGATATAGTAGAATACTAAATAGTCCATTTTGCAGAAATTCGCATGAAAATTGAGCAGGCGCGGCGAGGTTCCCTTTGGAATTTGCACGTGCATGGCGGGCGTTGCCCGCAGAGCACCATAAGGAGGGTGACCTCGTGTTTGGATATATCAGACCTCAAAAGTTTGAGTTGCGTGTGCGCGAATATGAACAGTATAGAGCGGTTTATTGTTCTTTATGTCGGCAATTGGGCGACCGTTATGGTATCTTTGCCAGGATGACGCTCAGTTATGACTGCACGTTCTATGCGTTGTGGATGATGGCTTTACACAAAAGGTGTCCAAGTTTTCAAGAGGGACGCTGTGTGGTCAATCCGATGAAAAAGTGCGGATTTTGTACAGGTGGGGAGCGTGAACTGCGTTTGGCCTCCGCACTTTCAGTGATTATGGTCTATCAAAAGGTGCGGGACAACATAGCCGATGACCGCTTTTTAAAGCGTTTACGGTCGTATTTTATGCTTCCTTTTGTCTCTCGAATGCGCCGGAAGGCGGAAAGAGACTATCCTGAATTGGATAAAATTGTCGCTTTGGCAACCATGGAACAGGCAGCCGCAGAACAGAATCCTGGGAAAAGTATTGACTTTTATGCGGAGCCTTCTGCCAAGATGATGGAGCAGGTGTTTGCTTTTGGCGCAGAAGCTCCGGAATTGAGCCCCGAAGACCGTCTTGTGCGGCAGGCGGGGTATTTTTTAGGCCGCTGGGTCTATATTATAGATGCAGCGGACGACTTGGAAAAAGATTTACGCGAAGGGGCTTTTAACCCTTTTATTGTGACAAAACAATTACAGTCCAATTGTTCCCCGGAGCGGCTGAAAGAAGTGAAAGCAGAGGCAAACCAGATTCTAAATGCGACGCTCTCTCAGTTGATCGCGGTGGTTAATTTGATGGACCTGCAACCGTTTGGTTCGATTGTTACCAATGTGATATTTCTCGGCCTGCCGGAAATGCAGCGAGCAATCCTGTTTGAGAAGGAGAAAGAAAAGCATGTCGGACCCGTATAAGATTTTGGGAATCTCTCCCACTGCGACGGATGATGAAGTCAAAAGTGCTTATCGCACCTTGGCGAAAAAATATCATCCAGACAATTATGCCGGAAGCCCGGTCGCAGATCTCGCGGACGAGAAAATGAAAGAGATCAACCAAGCCTATGACACGATTATGGCCCAGCGTAGAGGGCATACTGCTGGAAGCGCGCAACAACCGAGCGGAGGTTATACAGGGTATTCCTATGCCAATTCCCGTTCCAGCTTTAGCGATGTGCGGAATTTGATTATGACGGGTCGCATAGCGGATGCAGAACAAATTCTGAATGGTGTTCCTGTGGAGGGGCGCGATGCAGAATGGCATTTTTTGAAAGGAACCGTCCTGTATAAACGTGGTTGGATGGAAGAAGCATATAACCATTTTTCCAGCGCCTGTCAGATGGACCCCAATAATATGGAATATCGGGCGGCGATGAACCAAGCGATCAACCGTCGAAATGGCGTTTATGGCGGGTACAATCCCAATGCCCAGCCTGTAGGTGGGTGTAGTTTCTGCGATATTTGCGCGACTGCGATTTGCTGTGATGCCTGTTGCAACCCGTTTGGCGGAGGCGGTTGCTGTTGAAAACCATACGATGAAGCTGGCGTTCAGTGGAATGCTGGTGGCGTTGAGCACAGCGCTGATGTTTCTGACCAATTTGTTCCCGGTTGCTTCTTATACACTGCCGGCTATAGCAGGGGCATTATGGATATTATCTGTGATTGAGTTGGGGAAGGGATGGGCGTGGCCGTCGTTTGTGGCTTCATCTTTGCTGTCGTTTTTGGTAGTGGCGGATAAAGAAGCCGTAGCGATGTTTGTTCTCTTCTTTGGGTATTATCCCATCCTGAAGGCCTATTTTGAACAGTTTTCGAGGAGATTTCTCACTTGGTTGGCGAAATATCTGTTGTTCAATGTGGCTATGATCGTGGAGTTTATTCTTTCCATTCATCTATTAGGAGTCCCAGAAGAAAGTTTCACGGTCTTTGGTGTGTACCTTCCTTGGGTGTTTTTGTTGATTGGAAATGTTGCGTTTTTGCTGTATGATTATTGCCTTTCTTGTTTAGTGGTTGTCTATTGCCAACGCATGCATAAGAATGTACAGCGGTGGCTTCACCTGAAATAAAAGCTTGATTTTTCAAAACTTTGGTTTTAATATAGAGTGGAACCGTTTTTGCCATTTATTTGGAGAAAACAGCTCCACTATTTTTTGCATTAATTTGGAAAAGTGCCGTCGTTTTCCGCGCGGAACGTGGCGGCAAACCTCATGAAATCTACGCGCGGGGATGGGATTTGAAATGAATAACTTGTTGACCGTCAGAATTCAAGACAAGATGACCAGTTTTTCAAAGGGCCAAAGGCTGATTGCAAAATATATATTGGAGCACTATGACAAGGTGGCGTTTATGACGGCCGCACGCCTGGGCGCTACAGTGGGGGTGAGCGAATCTACTGTGGTGCGTTTTGCCACAGAGATCGGTTATACTGGGTATCCGGAGTTGCAGCAGGCCATGCAAGAGATGATCCGGAATAAGCTCACGTCGGTTCAGCGGATGGAAGTCACCGCCAATCGCATTGGAGAGAATGATATTCTCGACTCGGTGTTCAACCAGGACATCGACATCATTCGGCGGACCATGGAAGAGACATCCCATGAAAACTTTTATAAAGCGGCCGATGCAATCGCCTCGGCTCGAAAGATCTATATTTTGGGGGCGCGCAGTTCCTTGGCGTTGGCGACTTTTTTGTCCTACTACATGCATCTGCTGTTTGAAAATGTACTTCTGGTGCAGTCCACCAGCGAAGGAGAGATCTTTGAGCAGATGATCCGCATTGACGAGAACGACGTGGTGATCGGCATTAGTTTTCCACGTTATTCCCGCAAGGCGGTAAAAGCGATGAATTTTGCCCGGAAACGCGGCGCAAAGGTTGTGGCTATCACAGACAGCAATTTATCACCGTTGGCAGAGCCAGCAGACTATTTGCTTTTGGCACGCAGTGATATTGCTTCGATTGTCGATTCCCTCTGTGCACCGCTCAGTTTAATTAATGCCCTGATTGTCACCATAGCCCTGAAAAAATCCAATGAAGTCAAAAAGGTATTCCAGAATCTGGAGGACATCTGGGACGAATATGGAGTTTATGAAAAGGTGGATGAACACAAGAGTGAGCCAACCATTTGATGTTGTAGTGATCGGCGGCGGGGCGGCTGGAATGCTTGCGGCTGGTACGGCAGCGGCCCGCGGTATGCAGGTTTGCTTGGTGGAGAAACAGGCGCGGCCCGGGCGAAAACTGATGATTACCGGTAAGGGGCGCTGTAACCTGACAAACGACTGCGATGTACAGGAGTTCATTGCGTCGGTTCCGTCCAACGGGCGGTTTTTATTCAGCGCGGCTTCGGCGTTTACACCGCGGGACGTGATGGCTTTTTTTGAGAACCAGGGGCTACCGCTCAAAGTGGAGAGGGGAAACCGGGTGTTTCCTACGTCCGACCGTGCGGTAGATGTGGTGGATACGTTGGTTCGGTATATGAAACGCGGTGGCGTGGAAATGCTAATGGGGCAAGCAGCCAAGTTGCTGTTGGAACAAGGCCATGTTCAGGGGATTGAGCTTCAAGACGGCGCCTGCGTCCTTGCACGCAATGTGCTCATTGCGTGTGGAGGAGCGTCGTACCCCGGCACAGGCTCCACCGGAGACGGATATATGCTTGCACGGCAAGCAGGTCATACTGTGGTTCCCCTGCGCCCATCATTGGTCCCGTTGGTGGCAAAAGGGACGGACTGTTCCGAGATGATGGGATTGTCGCTAAAGAATACGGCAATTCGTGTTTTGGACACCCAAAAGAAGAAAGAGGTCTACAGCGACTTTGGAGAGATGCTTTTCACTCATTTTGGGGTTTCTGGCCCGATGATTTTGAGCGCCAGTGCCCATATGCGGGATATGGCGCCGGGACGGTATCGGATTGTGATCGATCTGAAACCAGCGCTACGCCCGGAACAGCTGGATGCTCGTTTGCAGAGGGATTTTGAAATGAACAAAAATCGGGATTTTATCAATGCGCTTTCCGCATTGCTTCCGCGAAAAATGATTCCGGTGCTGGTGCGGCGTTCCGGGATTTTGCCGGAGACAAAATGTAATCAGATCACACGCGAACAGCGCCGTGCATTTGTGACGCTTTTAAAAGCGTATCCGGTGGAGATTTCCGGCTTTCGTCCGATTGAGGAGGCCATTGTCACATCCGGCGGCGTTTCCGTAAAGGAAGTCAATCCAAAGACTATGGAATCGAAACGAATCAAGGGCTTATATTTTGCCGGAGAAGTGCTCGATGTGGACGCCTATACCGGCGGCTTCAATCTACAGATCGCGTTTTGTACCGGCCGGCTTGCCGCGAATTCCATGCAGTAGGGAGGAAACAGAATGAATGCAATTGCCATTGATGGACCGGGAGGGGCCGGGAAAAGTACCATGGCCCGTGCTTTGGCCAAGCAGTTGGGATATGTATATGTGGACACGGGGGCTTTATATCGGGCGATTGGGCTGTATATGCGCCGGTTGGGGATTCCTACCACTGATTTTGACGCGGTTGCAGGAAACCTGACAGGGGTGAAGGTTCGCTTAGCGTTTCGCAATGGGGAGCAGCGGGTATTTTGGGGAAGAGGATGTATCCGATGCGATACGCACGCAGGATATTTCGATCGCGGCCTCCAATGTCTCTGCGGTTCCGCAGGTACGGGCGTTTCTGTTTGACCTGCAGCGGGATCTCGCTAAAACCAACCATGTTGTGATGGATGGTAGGGACATTGGAACGGTGGTCCTTCCCCACGCACAAGTTAAAATTTTTTGACAGCCTCTCCGGAAGAGCGGGCGCGACGGCGTTATGAAGAGCTTTTAGAGAAAGGGATGGAGGCTGACTATGAGCAGGTTCTTGCAGAACTGAAACAGCGCGACTACGACGACTCGCATCGTGCGGTAGCGCCGTTGGTTCCGGCAGACGATTCTATTTTGGTAGATAGCACTGGCTTGACACGCGAAGAAGCGCTTCAACGCCTGCTAAAGACCGTCCAAGAAAAGCTTTCTTAGAAACGAGTCTGTCGATTGGACAGAGGTCGTTAAAACAATGCCGGGACTCCCGGAGATCGGTGGTTGAAAAATGAGGAGTACGCCTCTTTATGTATTTGCAAGAGCATTGGCGGCATGGGTGACTTATCCATTTGCGCCTTACACGGTAAAGGGAAGGGACTTATTCCCTGAGGAGGGCCGTGTGGTCGTCTGTTGTAACCATATGGCCAATTCGGACCCCGTGCGCTTATCTTGTTCCCAGCGCAGACAGATTTATTACATGGCAAAGGCGGAACTTTTTTCAGTTTAAACCCTTTGGCTTTATTTTGAAGAAATTGGGTGCATTTCCTGTACAGCGCGGCAAGGGGGATGTGGAAGCCATTGACACGGCGGCAGAATTGTTGCGTGACGACTGTGCGGTTGGAGTATTTATCGAGGGGACTCGATCCAAAAACGGTGAATTTGGCAAACCGAAGGCGGGCGCGGTGATGCTCGCATACAACAACCATGCTCCGATTTTGCCGGTCTGCATCACGCCGATCGGGAGCAAAAGGCCACGCCTGTTTCACCGTGCGGTGGTTTCGTTTGGTGAACTGATTCCGTTTGAAGAGCTGGGAATACATGAGGGCTCTGGTGTGGAATTTCGGAATGCCAGCCGTTTGGTGATGGACAAGATTCGGGCGCTGCGGGAACGCGATTTACGGGAACTGGAAGAGAAGGATGCCTCAAACCACATTTAGCCGGGCTACATACCATGCAGAGGAGGGCCGGACATGTCCGCATATCGGTTCTGGAGGAGAGCGCTGATGCCGATTGGCAAACTTCTGTTTCGCCTGCGCTTTGAGGGAACAGAAAATATTCCACGGGAAGGCCCTGTTGTCATTTGCAGCAACCATCGTTCCGTACTGGACCCGTTTTTTTTGGCTCTGCCGGTGCCCAGAGAGATTCGCTTTATGGCAAAGTCGGAGCTGTTTGAAGAGCATGGACAATTTGTTCGATGGCTTCTTTACGCGTTTGGCGCATTTCCAGTCCGTAGGGACAAAGGGGATGCAGAGTCTGTGCGGACGGCGGTTCACATCCTGCGGGAGGGCGGAGCAGTTGGAATTTTTCCCCAGGGGCGCTGTGTGTTTGATCGGTCGCCATTTAAGCCCAAGGCGGGCGCCGTCTTGGTGGCTGCAAAGGCAAAGGCGCCTATTTTGCCTGCTTGTATCTCTTTCCAAGGGAGAATATGCCCGTTGAAGCGCGTTGTGGTGCGTTTTGGTGAAATTCTTCCCCTTCCGGCTCTTTCTCTTTCGGATGACTCGCTTCAAAACGTACGGGAGGCGGCGGGGCTCTTGGCGGAAAAATAAATGGATTGCTTGAAAGAAAATGAGCTTTTGTGTTGTATTTTGTGTGATGAGCGTTTTGTAGACGATCGATGCGCTGTTTTTTGGCAGGGTTCTTTTGTGCCAATCAGCAAGGGCTTTTTCATAAAAGGGCTCATAAATGGGACAAGGCCGGGGAAACTTTTTGTAAGGCCGGCAAACAAGGAGGACGGTAAATTTGAAAATTACCGTAGCGAAATCGGCCGGTTTTTGTTTTGGCGTGAACCGGGCGGTGCAGATGGTGTTCGAGCTTTTGGATGAGGGAAAACGTGTATGTACGCTGGGACCGATTATCCACAATCCGCAAACGCTACAAGTTTTGGCTGCACGCGGCGTTCAGATCGTAGAGGCGCCAAAAGATGCTCCCAAGGATGCAACTTTGGTCATCCGCTCCCATGGAGTGTCAGAAGCGGTGTTGGATGAAATCCGCCGTTTGAAGCTCGCTTATGTGGATGCGACTTGTCCGTTCGTGGCAAAAATTCACAGGATTGTTTCCGACGCCTCTGCTAAAGGACAAACGGTGTTGATTGCCGGAAATGCCACCCATCCAGAGGTGGAGGGAATTCGAGGACATTGCCAAGCTTGCTATGTCTTTAAAGATGCAAAAGAATTGGAAAATCTTACAAATGATTTCCCAGAATTGAAAAATAGGCCGTCATGTTTTGTCGCACAGACGACTTTTAGCGTGGCGGAATGGGAAAATTGTTTGGAAATCATAAAAAGGTATATACAAATGCCACAATTTTTGATACAATATGTAATGCTACTGCAAAGCGTCAATCTGAAGCGGTCGAATTGTCCGAGCATTGCGATGCGATGATCGTCATCGGCGGCAGGCAAAGTTCAAACACTGCGAAACTCCGCGATGTTTGTAGGCAGAACTGCACTACATATCTCATCGAAACAGCGGGTGAGCTTCCGCTGTCGGCTCTGAAGGGAGCCGCTTCCGTTGGCATTACTGCCGGTGCCTCTACACCGGCAAGCATTATAAAGGAGGTACTAGTTACCATGTCAGAAATTATTGAAAACGCAGGTGCGAATTCAACGGAGAATGCCGATACGAGCTTTGAGGAGATGCTTGAAGAATCCCTCAAAAGTTTAAATACAGATGAGAAGGTACACGGTGTGGTTGTCGGCATTGCCCCCAACGAGGTCTATGTAGATGTTGGAAGAAAGCAGGCTGGATTTATTCCGGTAGCCGAACTGTCTGCTGACCCGAACGCAAAACCGGAAGATCTGGTAAAAATCGGCGACGAAATGGACCTCCTGATCATGCGCACCAACGATCAGGAAGGAACGATCATGCTTTCCAAGAAGCGTTTGGATGCAGCGAAGGGTTGGGAAACGGTCGCTGCAGCAGAAGAAAGCCAGGAGATTTTGACGGGCGTTGTAACAGAGGTCATCAAGGGCGGCGTCATCGCGGTGACCAATGGAGTTCGCGTATTCATTCCGGCTTCTCAGGCGACAGCTTCCCGCAATGATCCGTTGGAGGATCTGTTGAAGAAGGAAGTTCGCTTCCGCATCATTGAGGTCAATCGCAACCGCCGTCGTGCGGTTGGTTCCATCCGTTCCGTCCTGAAGGACGAGCGCAAGGCTTTGGCCGATAAGTTCTGGGAGACCGCAGAGGTGGACAAAGAGTATACTGGTGTTGTGAAGTCTCTGACCGCTTATGGCGCGTTTGTCGATTTGGGCGGTATTGACGGTATGATTCACATTTCTGAGCTCTCTTGGAGCAGAATTAAGCATCCGAGCGAAGTCGTCAATGTGGGCGATACTGTGAAAGTATATATCAAGGGCTTGGACCGCGAAAAGGGCAAGATTTCTCTTGGTTACAAGCGTGCAGAGGACAATCCGTGGGAAATCCTCAAGCGTGATTATCCTGTTGGCACAGTGGCAGACGTCACGGTCGTAGGTATGACCACCTTTGGCGCATTTGCCAGAATTATTCCGGGGATCGATGGTTTGATTCACATTTCGCAGATTGCGGATCATCGCATTGAGAAGCCACAGGATGTTTTGAAGATTGGTGACGTTGTCAAAGCGAAGATTACGGACATCGATTTTGAGAAGAAACGTGTCAGCCTTTCCATCCGTGCACTGCTTGAGCCGGTTGCGGCGGAGGAAGATGCAGCTGCTCCTGCACAGGAGGAAGCACCGGCTGCGGATGCAGAATAATAAGCTCTTACTAAATTTGGGCACAGAGGAATTGTTCCTCTGTGCCTTTTTTGATTAGAACCCTTCGAAAAGACGGTGGCGCGCCCCGTAAAAAGCTATTGCTTCAAGCATCGATCGAAACAAACGCTCAACAACGATCTTTCGATGATAAAAAGGTTGCTGTTAAAACGGTAATTGCCCGTTTACGGTCTGGGCACAAGAGATGGAATCGGAATAAAGGTCCATGCGTTTTGAGAAGCTTATCGGTAATAGGCATTTATAGGGCCTTTTTATGCCTCGGTTTAGCCGATAGATTTAACGATTAAGAATGGAAAAGTATGCACAGCTTTTTTCCTTTTGCGTATGATGGAAAAGAAGCAAAAGGAGGGATACGCCGTGAGACGATGGAGAAGAAGCCGGCCGCGCCGCCGTAGACAAAGAGGATGGCTGGGAAGAATCTTGGCAGTTTTCATTTTGACCGGCGTAATCTTTCTATTCTTAGACTGGAAATTACATCCTATCATCGAGTCCATGGTATCCAATCAGGCGCGGATTGCGTCTGTTGAGGCGATCAATGAAGCCGTTATGGAGGAATTGGCGGCGGATTCTGTCTCCTATACCGATTTGGTCAATATTGAACGTGCAGAATCCGGACAGATTTTGGCAGTTACGACAGATATGACACAGATGAACCAGCTCAAATCGTCGATCCTACAGCGTGTTCAGGAACAATTGGGAGAGCATTTAGACACCGGCGTGCCACTGGGAACCCTGTTGGGAAGTGAATTATTACATGGCCGTGGACCGAATATCCCCGTGCGGTTGACGCTTTCCGGCAATGTAACAGCAGATTTTGAAAGCACGTTTGAATCCGCAGGAATCAATCAGACCAAGCATCGAATTTGCCTACATATTCATACCAGTATTTATTCGTTTTTGCCGCCTGCTTACAATGGCACAACCGAGATTGAAACCGACATACCTGTGGCAGAAACCGTGATTATTGGTGAAGTTCCGCAATTGATGGCGAACTTTAAAACATAATTTTTCCCAGCATCTCTTTACGCGAATAGGTTGCATGGAGTATAATCAAACTAATGAAAAAATAGGCCGCCGGTTGAGAGACGCCGGCGGCCTATTTGACGGCGGGCGCAGAAGGATGTTTGCGCGAGGGAAGGAGAATGGCTATGGATGAACAATCGGTAAAACAGCAGATGCAGGAATTGATCGGCCAAATCAATTATCATAATCAAAAATACTACGTGGAAGATGCTCCGGAGATTGACGACTACGAGTATGACATGCTCTACCGGCAGTTGCAACAGCTGGAAAACGAACATCCAGAGTGGATTCAGCCGGATTCTCCTACCCAGCGTGTGGGTGCTGCACCTTTGAATACGTTTGAAAAGGTAGAACATGAAGTCCCCATGGAGAGCCTTCACGATTCCTTTTCAGAGGAAGAGCTGATGGACTTTGATCGCCGGGTACGCGAAGCCGTGGATTCCCCGGTTTACATTGTAGAGCCGAAATTTGATGGCCTATCTGTGTCGTTGGAATACCGCGATGGCCGTTTTGTACGCGGTTCTACGCGCGGAGATGGCCTTGTAGGGGAAGATGTCACGGAGAATTTGCGTACTATCCGGACCGTTCCTTTGAAGCTCACCCGTTCGATTCCTTATTTAGAAGTGCGTGGCGAGGTTTATATGTCCCACGAGAGCTTTTTTAAACTAGCAGCCCGTCAAGAACTCAATGATGAAAAACCTTTTAAAAACCCGCGCAATGCCGCTGCTGGCTCTCTACGGCAAAAAAATCCGAGGATTACTGCGACGCGGACGCTCGACATCTTTGTGTTCAACGTACAACAGGTCAACGGCGAAGAACTCCATTCTCATAAACAATCGTTGGACTTTTTGAAGGAACTCGGGTTCCCAGTCCCCCCCTTCTATAAGGCATGTACGACCATGCAGGAAGTGATCGAAGAGGTGCAAAGAATTGGAGAGTTGCGCGGTTCATTGGGATATTCCATTGATGGGGCGGTCATCAAGGTGGACGATTTTTCTCAGCGCGTATCGTTGGGAAGTACGGCGAAATTTCCCAAATGGGCGGAAGCTTTTAAGTACCCGCCGGAGGAGAAAGAGACAAAGCTGCTGGAAATTGAGATCAATGTGGGCCGTACAGGGGTCCTGACTCCAACCGGTCTCTTTGAGCCGGTCACGCTGGCAGGTACTACCGTCAGCCGCGCGACTTTGCACAATCAGGACTTTATTACAGAAAAGGACATCCGTGTTGGGGATACGGTCATTCTGCGCAAAGCGGGGGAGATCATCCCAGAAGTGGTTGCAGTAACCGCCCATTCCCCGAAGGCAGAACCTTACCATATTCCGGAGATCTGTCCTTCCTGCGGCGGACCGGTCACCCGCGAAGAGGGAGAAGCGGCCATACGCTGTACGAATCCGGAATGCCCGGCACAGTTGATGCGTCACATGATCCATTTTAGCAGCCGTGATGCGATGGACATTGATGGGCTTGGCCCGGCGGTGATTGAGCAGTTGGTGGAACGCGGATTGGTGAACTCTCCGGCGGATCTATATGTTCTGGAGCAATCGCAGATACAAGAGTTAGAGCGCATGGGGGAAAAGTCCTCCCAGAATCTGATGGATGCGATTGCGCACAGCAAAGGAAACGATCTGTACCGTTTGGTGTATGCGCTGGGAATTCCGCACATCGGTTTGAAAGCGGCGAAATTACTGACCTCCTATTTTGGCAATATAGATGCGATTTTCCAGGCCAGTGCAGAGGAAATTTCCGCGATTGATGGGTTTGGCGGTATTATGGCGGAGAGTGTCCGTCAGTTTTTTGATCTTTCCAGTACCGCACACTTGATCGGCCGCCTGCGTGATGCAGGCGTAAATATGGTGAGTAAAACAGTGGTGAGCGATACGAGGTTTGCAGGAAAGACCTTTGTCCTGACCGGAACGCTTCCGACGATGACGCGCGCGGAGGCATCGGCCATCATTGAAAAGCTTGGAGGAAAGGTAAGCGGAAGCGTTTCCAAAAAGACCAGCTATGTCCTTGCAGGGGACGAAGCGGGAAGTAAGCTGACAAAAGCACAGAAACTTGGTGTCCAGATCCTCACGGAAGAAGAATTCTTGCAAATGGTGGATTGAAATACTTTTTACCTTACCCCATGGCTTCTATTCCGGAAGACCACCCTTCTACACGGAGGGGGTGGATTGAAATTTATTCCGTGCCAATCCGGGTCCCATCCATCCACAGTCACCCTCCATGTGGAGGGGATGGATTGCAATACGATTTAACAAAACGGCTTCGGACAGGCGACTGGGGCGTCCTCTATGCGAAGGCCGTGGATTGAAAACAGAATCATCCCGAAGGGCAGCTATCCCTTGGAGCGCCCCTCCATACAAAGGAGGGGTTTGAAATAGCCTAAGAGAGAACGCATAAAATGATCTATGAGTCCCCTCCGCGTGGAGGGGAGAAATTGAAAGAACATGATAGTGAAGTCAAAAGATCTTGCCTGGCTTTCCCCTGCACATGGAGGGGGAAAACCAAGTTCCCCTAGATAAGGAATGTGGTTTTGATTACCGCTATGCGTAGGGAATTTAGTGAACTTTATAAAAGCTTAACTTGACAAAAAACAAATCTTTTTTATACTGTAAGCGTCAATTTTGAAAGTTAATCTGTGCTAACTTGCGGCATAGAAATGAATTAGGAAAGTGGGAGCCAGATGAAAAAACCATTTGTCACCAAAGAACAGTTACAAGCGATTGTCGAAGAATATCCGACGCCATTCCATCTCTATGATGAAAAAGGAATTCGCACGCGCGCGCGCAACCTGCAAAAGGCGTTCGCATGGAATAAGGGCTTTAAGGAATATTTCGCTGTCAAAGCCACACCGAACCCGTTCATTTTAAAGATTTTACAGGAAGAGGGCTGTGGAGTTGACTGCTCTTCTTTAACCGAGTTGATGATGGCAGAGACGTGCGGTTTTTCGGGAAAGGCGATTATGTTTTCTTCCAACGACACACCCGCTCAAGATTTTGAATATGCGGCTAAATTGCATGCAACGATCAATCTGGATGATTTCACCCACATTGACTTTTTAAACAGCTTGGTTGGAATTCCGGAGACGATCAGCTGCCGGTATAATCCGGGTGGGACGTTTGCAATCAGCAATACAATTATGGACAACCCCGGCGATGCAAAATATGGATTTACGAAAGAGCAGATGATCGAGGGGTATAAAAAAATTGCAGAAGCTGGGTGCAAAGCACTTTGGAATCCATGCGTTCCTCGCCAGCAATACCACAACGAACGAGTATTATCCAACTTTGGCGCGCATTTTGTTTGAGCTTGCAGTGGAATTGAACGAGAAAACCGGAGCGCATATCGCCTTCATCAATCTCTCCGGCGGCGTTGGTATCCCGTATCGTCCCGATCAACAAGAAGTGGACATTCTGGCAGTGGGGGAAGGGGTACGCAAAGCTTATGAGGAGGTTTTGGTCCCCGCTGGCATGGGCGATGTGGCAATCTTTACGGAGCTGGGCCGTTACATGTTGGGACCGAACGGCTGCTTGGTCACAAAGGCGATTCATGAAAAGCACACGTACAAAGAATATATCGGAGTGGATGCCTGTGCCGCCAACCTGATGCGCCCGGCGATGTATGGTGCATACCACCACATCACTGTGATGGGAAAAGAAGATCAGCCCTGTGACCACAAATATGATGTCACCGGCGGCCTCTGTGAAAACAATGACAAATTTGCCATCGACCGGATGCTTCCGAAGATTGATATGGGAGATCTTTTAGTCCTGCACGATACTGGTGCACACGGCTTTTCTATGGGATATAATTACAACGGAAAGTTGCGTTCGGCAGAAATCCTTTTGAAAGAGGATGGAACAGCGCAATTGATTCGCCGTGCAGAAACGCCGAAGGATTATTTTGCAACGTTTGATTTTACAGGCCTGTTTGACCGGTATTGAGAATTCCTCCCTTTAAAGGAGTGGCAAAGAGCATTGGCCGCCAAGAAAAGGGCTTTCGGGGATTCGACATATTGAAGAGCGGTTTTGCATGAATAAACCAAAGCTTTCCCCTACAATCGAGTGGGAATGCTTTGGCTATTACAGATGCCATTTATTAAAATGACAGTATATTTATTACAAATGATTACAGTTTTGCCCGCGGATTTTTCCGCGGGCTTTTTGTATGAATAAAACCGCTCGCCTTGCGAGTGGTACAAAAGAAGGCTTATGGCGATGATATAGAAAAAAGACCTCCTTTTGTTGAAGAATGTTTTTACGGTCTGGCAACTGCCAAGAACAACAAAAGGAGGATATTTCAATGAATGACAGAAACCGTTTATCACATAGGATGAAATTGCAAATATCATATCGCATTGTCGATGATAACCTAAACCAACCAGACCTATGGAGGTTGATCAAAACGGAAAAATCCTATTTCATAGGAACCTACCTTATGGGAAAGTGTGTGATTTAGATCGCGATCGTATTTGCTCCAAGGTATAGAAGGAAGATGTTTTGTAAAGAAACGAGGCGGGAGATCGGAGAAATTCTGAGGACTCTTTGCGAATGGAAAAAGACAAAAATTGTGGAAGCAGAAGGATGTCCGAATCGTGTGCATCTGTTGGGAGAAATACCGTCCAAAGGGTTGATGTCAAGCTTCATGGAATATTTGAAAGGAAACAGTAGTCTGATAATCCACGAAAATATCCAGACCGGAATCGGGAATTATAGTGTAGAGAATATTCTGTAGATATAGTAGGAAAGGATGCAAAAAGGATTCAAAGAGCACATCCAAAAGCAGTTGAAAGAAGGTAAGACAGGAGAACAGCTGACGATGGGAAACTTTGAAAAAACTCGTTTACGAGTAGCAAGTAACAAACCTTTTGCAGCTGCCAGAGCGTACCAACGTGGCATGACACGTGCTGCCAGCAATATAGGGTTTCGCCCGCATATAAAATATCCCCCGCTTTTGCCGGGGGATATTTATTTGTTGGGTTTTGTTTGAATTCTATGAAAGTACCGTTTGTCACGAAAGAATCATTACAAACGATTTTCGAAGAATATCCGATGTCATTCTATTTTTTCAAATTACCATGAATAACAGTATGAATTTATTGATAAACGATAAAAATATATTGCAAAACAGTTGTTAGCGTGTTACAATAGAAGCAGAAAATCAAAGGAGGATTCACGATGTGGACGAAATCGAAATCTCTGATGCTTTCCATTTTTTGTACGAGGCTGTTTTTTGTACTTTTGGTAGCTGGAGTGATCTTTGCACCACAGATTGTCGTTTGGTACTTCGGCAATTCACCGGCAGCGCAATCGATCCATTTGGCCTTCCGAATAACCATTTACTGCTGTGCAGTTCCCGGCTTTTTTCTCCTGCTGTGTCTGCACCGGTTATTGCGCAACATTCGCCGGGAGCGTGTATTTGAAAAGGAGAATGTCACGTTATTGCGAGTGATCTCCTGGTTGTGTATTGCTGTTGGTGTGGTGACTTTGGTCTCCGGTTTGTATTATACATCGTTTTTTCTGGTGGCAGCCGCAGCAGCTTTCTGTGGCCTCATTGTCCGGGTGGTCAAAAATGTATTTGAACAGGCCATTGCAATCAAGACAGAAAACGATTATACGATCTGATACGTTTGAGCGATGAAAGGAAGAACGACATGCCGATTGTTGTCAATCTGGACGTCATGATGGCCAAGAGAAAAATCTCGGCAGGCGAATTGGCGGAAAAAGTGGGAATTACCCCTGCGAATCTCTCTATTTTAAAAAATAACAAGGCCAAGGCGATCCGGTTTTCAACCCTAGAAGCAATCTGCCGTGCGTTGGACTGTCAACCTGCGGACATCTTAGAATATCGAGAATTCTGACATACAAAAAATGGCGGAAAGGAGCATTGCAAAAATGAATCCGTATACAAATGATGGGAGTACTACTTGCACCCCAAAACCACTGGTGTGCCCAATTTGCCGGACAGCCGTGTCTATCAAAATCCGGCGATTCAGTCCGGCTCGAAATGTGAGCAAAAGGGTTCGTCCATTCCCTTCACAAGCGTGGATGCGTACTTTGCCATTTTGGCGCTCGTATGCGGTTATCTCTTTGTTTGGCTGGTAAATCCATTGGCAATTTTATCTCCGAGTTCGCTTGGCGTAGGAGTAACCATCTTTGCGATCTGTTTCGATACAACGGCATTGCTTTATATGCGAAAGCGGGCTGTTTCGCCGCCAAAGAGTAGTTATGCTTGGTTGATACTGGCCATGGTGTCTGCACTGTACTTCGCACTGTTTTCGAATGGGATTCTGAAGTTTTTCAATCTTATTTTTTGTGTGGTGGTGACAGCCTATTGGATGGCAGCGGCCTGTAATTCCCGTCTGGAACCTTCCCTCGGTCGCTTTGTTGTGCCGGATTTGGTAGATCAATTGCTCCAAATTCCGTTTTTCAATATTTCCTGTGCTCCCAAAATCTACGAAGCACCGCGGGAAAAAACCGAAAAAGTAAAAATATGCTGGCAGTAGGCGTGGGGATTTTGGTGGCTGTTCCACTGGTCCTACTAGTGGGGGCACTTTTGACAAAAGCCGATGTGACATTTGCGCGAATGGTTCAGAAAATGACCGCGGAATTTGGCGAACATCTTTTGATTATTCTGCTGCGTCTACTCCCGGCGTGGCTGATCGGGTGTTACTTCTTTGGGATGCTGTATGGAAATCTGCAAAAGCGTGGAGTAGCTACCCGCAGCAAAGAGCAGGTGGATACAGGGAGAGAGAGGCGCAGAAGATTGCCGGCGGCCATGACGGTCACTATTTTAGTGTTGTTGAGCGGTGTATACGTGCTTTTCTTCGCTGCGCAGGCGGCGACCCTGTTTTCTGCCTTTACCGGCGTGCGTCCTGAGGGGCTTACTTATGCGGAATATGCCCGCCAAGGGTTTTTTGAGCTTTGTGAGGTGGCAACCATCAACTTGTTTGTTTTGGGAGGTGTACGCTTATTCACGAAAAGGATGGAAGGGCGGCCTGTGCGTCCTATGATCGTATTTTCGGTGCTGATCTCTGCCGAGACGCTTCTTCTTATTGCAACGGCTTTGAGTAAGATGGTTCTTTATATTCAGCAATATGGGTTGACCCTTCTCCGTGTGTATACCAGTTGGTTTATGGTGTTGCTGTTTGTCGTGTTTTCTATTGTGATCGTTGCACAATTCCGGACAATCAATCTGGCAAAGGCCCTGGTGATCGCCTTTTCCGCGTGCTTTTTGATCTTGTGTTATAGCAATGTAGATGGCTTGATTGCGCGGTATAACATCGATCGTTATATGGATGGGACATTAAATGCCGTGGATTTGAGCGCCTTGTATACGACCCCAGAAGCTTCGTTCCCCTATGTGAAGGCGCTTTACCAACAGACGGATGACCCCGATTTGCGTGAGGAAATCTACCGTTATTGGGGGGATATCCAGGACGATAACCGTCCATTCTATGAACAGAATCTAGAGCATTTCCTAGTACAAAAAGATACAATTTAACACAAATACCGTTGTATGTAAATTCCTCCCAAGATACAATAGAAAGAAGACTGGAAAGGGGAGGAAACAAAATGAAACAGGAATCGTTCAAACAGCGATACGTAAAACTGTTTATCACTTTTTTAAAGATCGGTGCGTTTACCTTTGGAGGCGGGTATGCGATGATTCCGTTGATCCAGAGGGAAACCATTGAAAGGCACCATTGGATTGACGACCAGGATCTTTTGGATATGTTGGCGATTGCAGAATCAACTCCGGGGGTAATCGCTGTCAATTCAGCGACATTCGTCGGGTACCGTGTGGCGGGGTTCTGGGGAGCACTTTTTGCTACCATAGGGGTGATACTCCCATCGTTTTTCATCATCCTGTTGTTGGCTGGGGTGATTCAACAGTTTAAGGAGTTGCAATATGTCAATTATGCTTTTGTAGGAGTCCGTGCAGGCGTAGCAGTATTGATTTTGAATGCTGTGCTCAAGTTATCGAAGCAATGTCCCAAAAACATCTTTACGCTGCTTGTTGCGGCAGTGGCCTTTGTCCTAGTCACTTTTTTCAGTGCCAATGTGATACTGGTGATTGTGTTCGCCGCCATAGCGGGAGTAGTGGTTCAACTTTGGCTGCATGGAAAGGGCGGTGCAGCACAGTGACATTGCTTCATCTGTTTTTTACCTTCTTTAAGATCGGGCTTTTTACCATCGGCGGTGGGTACGCAATGATTCCGTTGATTCAAGAAGAAGTACAGCGGAACCATTGGTTGCAACCGACGGATTTGATCGATTTTATCGCTGTCAGCGAATCGACTCCCGGACCATTTGCCGTGAATATTGCAACTTATATCGGAGCTGAAACCGAAGGAATTGCGGGAGCAATTTGTGCGACAGCCGGTGTAGTATTGCCGTCCTTCCTGATCATCCTTTTGGTGGCCAAATGGTTTTTGTCCATGCAGGAAAATCGCTTTGTACAGGGCGCGCTATACGGCCTGCGGCCAGCGGTGGTGGGGTTGATTGCGGCGGCAGCTTTTTCAATCAGCTCGACCAATTTCTTCCCGGAAGGAACGTTCTCTTCTGTCAATTGGACTGGGATTGCCATTTTTGCTTTGGCGTTTCTCCTGATGCTCTGGAAAAAGCCACATCCCATTTTATTGATCTTGTTTTCAGCCAGTCTGGGGATTGTTTTTTGTTCGGCACAGGAGTTTATTCCATTTTAGAGATGCTTAAAAAGCGCCTGCAAAACATCGTTTGGGATGCTTCGCAGGCGCTTTCGTTTGGAAACAAAAGGATAAGAATTTCTGGAGAATTTGGCGTTTTTGTACAGAAAACCGAGTGGAAAGTGTGTATCAGCATAAAAAAACAAAAAAGTCAAGGTAAAACCACAAATTACCTTGACAAACACTATATATTGTTATAAAATATTAAACTGCATCATCATGGAAAGATATACGCATGTCCATGTTTGATTATCATATCACAACTCCTCTAAAAAGGCAAGCCCTTCTTGTGAAGAGAGTTGTGTTTCCCAGATAGATGCCACAATCAGGATGGTAAATTTTTGAATGGAGTGATTGAGCCAATGGTGAATGTCAAACCGGTACAGGTCGGCAAAAATGTCCGCATGAGCTTCTCACGCATTGACGAAGTGCTGGATATGCCCAATCTGATCGAGGTCCAGAAAAATTCCTACAAGTGGTTCCTGGATGAAGGCTTGAAGGAAGTTTTTAAGGATGTCTCAGGGATCACAGATTATACGGGCAATCTGGTCCTCGATTTTGTGGACTACAAACTGGATGTCGACAAGCCGAACTATAGCGTGGAAGAGTGCAAGGAGCGCGACGCCACCTATGCGGCTGCACTCCGGGTGACCGCCCGTCTCCTGAACAAGGAGAGCGGAGAGATCAAGGAATCTGAGGTCTTTATGGGCGATTTCCCGCTGATGACTGAAAGCGGCACCTTTGTAATCAACGGCGCAGAACGTGTGATCGTATCCCAGTTGGTTCGTTCTCCCGGCGTCTATTATAAGATGGAGTATGACAAGACCGGCAAGGAATTGTTTAGCTCCACGGTTATTCCGAACCGCGGCGCGTGGTTGGAATACGAAAATGACGCCAACGATGTGTTTTATGTTCGCATCGACAAGAACCGCAAAATCCCTGTGACGGTCTTTATCCGCGCCCTTGGCCTGGGCAGCGATGAAGAGATCCGCGAGTATTTTGGCGATGATGACCGCATCAACGCAACCATTGAGAAAGACCCTTGTAAAAACATGGAGGAGGCGCTTTTCGAAGTTTATCGGAAATTGCGCCCCAGCGAGCCGCCTACCATTGAGAGCGCCCAGTCCCACATCAACGGCCTCTTCTTTGATGCGCGCCGTTACGATCTTTCCCGCGTAGGCCGCTACAAGTACAATAAAAAAGCTGAATTTGGCAGGCCGCATCACCGGCCAGCAGCTGGCCAGACCGATTGTCAACCCGCTCACCGGCGAGTTGATGGCAGAAGAAGGACAGGTTGTCTCCCGCGAGTTGGCAAAAGAGATCGACGACGCGGGTGTAAGCGTGGTCTATGTCACAGTGAACGAACGCGAAGTCAAAGTGATTTCCAATGGCATGGTGGACATTCAGAAGTTCGTGAATTTTGATGCTGTGACAGAATGCGACATCAATGAACGGGTTCGCTTCAGTGTACTGGCGGAGATCTTGGGCGAGTGCGGCGACGATGACGAGGCGCTCAAGGATATGATCCGCTCCCGCCGGGATGAGTTGATTCCCAAACACATTATCATCGATGATATTTTTTCCTCGATCAACTATATGAACTGCCTGGCGGTTGGTTTGGGCAGTGTGGACGATATTGACCATTTGGGAAATCGCCGTATCCGCTCGGTGGGCGAATTGTTGCAGAACCAGTTCCGTATTGGTTTTTCCCGTTTGGAGCGCGTTATTCGCGAGCGTATGACCCTGCAGGCGCAGGACTTGGAAGTTTTGACTCCCCATTCGCTCATCAATATCCGTCCTGTTGTAGCGGCGATTAAAGAATTCTTTGGTTCTTCGCCGTTGTCCCAGTTTATGGATCAGACCAATCCGTTGGCAGAGCTGACGCATAAGCGCCGCCTTTCGGCTCTGGGTCCGGGCGGACTCTCCAGAGACCGTGCAGGGTTTGAGGTCCGTGACGTACACTATAGCCACTACGGCCGCATGTGCCCAATTGAGACACCGGAAGGCCCGAACATCGGCCTGATTTCCTATTTGGCAACGTTTGCTCGAATCAACCAGTACGGGTTCATTGAAGCGCCCTATCGCCGAGTGGACAAGGAGACTGGAATTGTCACCGACGAAGTCGTCTATATGACGGCGGACATGGAGGATGAATACATCGTTGCACAGGCAAACGAACCGTTGGACGAGGACGGTCGCTTTAAGCATCTAAAGGTCAACGCCCGTTCCCGGGATGAATTCGTGGAAGTGGAGCGCGAACGTGCGGACTTCATGGATGTTTCTCCGCGAATGGTTGTGTCCGTTGCAACGGCGATGATTCCTTTTTTGGAAAACGACGACGCCAACCGTGCACTGATGGGTTCCAACATGCAGCGGCAGGCAGTGCCGTTGCTTAGGACGGAGTCTCCGATTGTCGGAACCGGCATGGAATATAAGGCGGGTGTTGACTCCGGCGTCTGTGTGCTGGCAAAGCGTGCGGGCGTGGTGCGCAGTGTCAGTGCGGATGAAGTCCGTGTGACCCGCGACGACGGCGAGATCGACACCTATCACATCATCAAATTTATGCGCTCGAACCAGGGAACATGTGTCAACCAAGTTCCGGTTGTGAGCGTGGGAGATCGTGTTCAGGTGGGCGATGTCATTGCCGATGGGCCGGCAACCAAGGACGGCGAGATCAGCCTGGGTAAGAATGCCCTGATCGGTTTTATGACCTGGGAAGGTTACAACTACGAGGACGCGGTTTTGATCAGTGAAAAGATCGTCCGCGATGATGTTTATACGTCCATTCACATTGAAGAATATGAGACCGAGGCCCGCGATACAAAGCTTGGGCCGGAGGAGATTACCCGGGATATTCCGAACGTCAACGAAGATCTCCTGCGTGACCTCGATGAAAGCGGCATTATCCGCGTCGGCGCAGAGGTGCGTGCGGGCGACATTCTGGTCGGAAAGGTTACACCGAAGGGTGAAACCGAGCTGACCGCAGAAGAACGCTTGCTGCGTGCGATCTTTGGCGAAAAGGCCCGTGAAGTACGCGACACCTCCCTTCGCGTACCCCATGGCGAATATGGCATTGTGGTGGATGTCAAAGTCTTTACCCGTGAGAACAGCCACGATGAGTTGAGCCCCGGCGTCAACAAGGTTGTGCGCTGTTATATTGCGCAGAAGAGAAAGATTTCGGTCGGCGACAAGATGGCGGGCCGCCACGGAAACAAAGGTGTTGTATCCCGTATCCTGCCGGTGGAGGATATGCCGTTCCTGCCGGATGGCACTCCTCTGGACATTGTGTTGAATCCCCTGGGCGTTCCGTCCCGTATGAACATCGGCCAGGTTTTGGAAGTACACCTCGGTATGGCTGCCAAAGCGCTCGGTTGGAAGATCATGACCCCGGTTTTCGATGGCGCACATGAAGACGACATCCGCGAGTGCTTCAAGCAAGCAGGTATGCGCGAAGATGGTAAGATTCTTTTGAAAGACGGCCGTACGGGCGAATATTTCGACAACCCGGTTACAGTTGGTTATATGTACTACCTCAAGCTGCATCACCTGGTCGACGATAAGATTCATGCTCGCTCAACCGGTCCGTATTCGCTGGTTACACAGCAGCCGTTGGGCGGCAAGGCGCAGTTTGGCGGCCAGCGTTTCGGTGAGATGGAGGTCTGGGCGCTGGAGGCATACGGCGCTGCTTACACTTTGCAAGAGATTTTGACCGTCAAGTCCGACGATGTGGTCGGCCGTGTTAAGACCTATGAGGCCATTGTAAAGGGCCAGAATATTCCGAAACCGGGTGTTCCGGAGTCCTTCAAGGTTCTAATCAAGGAATTGCAGTCTTTGGGCTTGGATGTCAAGGTGTTGGATAGGAACAACGAAGAAATTGACCTCAAGCAGAACTTTGACGATGACGACGATATGGGCTTCACCCCATCCGACGATTTGTTTGACGAACCGACTGTGGAGGACGGAGAGCTGGATGGCTATTCGACGGAAGAGCATGAGGACGACGACCTCTTTGACGGGGACGACTTCCCGTCCGATGGAGATGACGATCTTTTTGAGAAGGAGGAACCCTTTGACATTTCTTCTGATGGAGACGGCGAACAGGAATAAATAGAAGGGGGTCACATAATGGAATTCAACGAATTTGAATCAATAAAAATCGGGCTGGCTTCGCCGGACAAGATCCGCGAATGGTCCTATGGCGAAGTCAAGAAGCCGGAGACGATCAACTACCGTACCCTAAAGCCGGAGCGCGACGGCCTCTTTTGCGAGCGTATCTTTGGACCGCAGAAGGACTGGGAATGCCATTGCGGCAAATATAAGCGTATCCGTTATAAGGGAAAGATCTGCGACCGCTGCGGCGTTGAAGTTACACGGGCGAAGGTTCGCCGCGAGCGCATGGGCCATATTGAGTTGGCTGCGCCCGTTTCCCATATTTGGTACTTCAAAGGAATCCCTTCCCGGATGGGGTTGATTCTGGATATATCCCCCCGCATGCTGGAAAAAGTGCTCTATTTTGCCCTGTATATTGTCACGGACCCCGGAAATGTGCGTGAGCTGCAGAAAAAGCAGCTCTTGACCGAAAAGGAATACCGTGATCTGCGCGAAAAATACGAGGACGATTTCCAGGCCAGTATGGGCGCGGAAGCCATCAAGACCCTGTTGGAGGAAATTGATCTGGAAAAGGAGTCCGTCGAGCTCAAAGATGAGCTGGCGACGGCCTCCGGTCAGAAGCGTGTCCGTATTTTGAAGCGCCTAGAGGTTGTTGAGGCATTCCGGCTCTCGGGTAACCGTCCGGAGTGGATGATTCTCGACGTGGTGCCGGTCATCCCGCCGGACATTCGCCCGATGGTTCAGCTCGATGGCGGACGTTTTGCGACCTCTGACCTGAACGACCTCTATCGCCGTGTCATCAACCGAAACAACCGCTTGAAGCGGCTGTTGGAGCTCGGCGCGCCAGACATCATCGTCCGCAACGAGAAGCGCATGTTGCAGGAGGCGGTTGATGCATTGATTGACAATGGCCGCCGTGGCCGTCCGGTCACTGGCCCGAACAACCGTCCGTTGAAGTCCCTTTCCGATATGTTGAAAGGCAAACAGGGGCGTTTCCGCCAGAACCTGTTGGGCAAGCGTGTTGACTATTCCGGCCGTTCCGTTATTGTGGTTGGGCCGGAACTGAAAATGTATCAGTGCGGCTTGCCAAAAGAAATGGCGTTGGAATTGTTTAAGCCATTTGTAATGAAACGTTTGGTAGAGACCGGCGCCGCCGGAAACATCAAGGCGGCCAGAAAAGCGGTCGAGCGCGCGAAGCCAGAGGTCTGGGATGCTTTGGAAATCGTTATCAAGAATCATCCGGTGCTGCTCAACCGTGCGCCTACGCTGCATCGTTTGGGCATTCAGGCATTTGAACCGGTGTTGGTTGAGGGGCGCGCGTTGAAGTTGCATCCGTTGGCATGTACAGCGTACAATGCTGACTTTGACGGCGACCAGATGGCTGTACACGTCCCGTTGTCCTCCGAAGCGCAGGCGGAAGCCCGCTTCCTGATGCTGGCGGCCGGCAACCTGCTTAAGCCTTCCGACGGGCGCCCGGTTACGGTTCCAACGCAGGACATGGTTCTGGGGTCCTATTATCTCACATTGGAAAAAGACGGAGAGCTGGGTGAAGGAAAAGTTTTCCGTGATTTCGACGAAGCGATTATGGCGTACGATTCGCATATTGTTGGACTGCATGCGAAGATTAAGGTACGCAGAACTATGGAGATCGATGGCCAGAAGGTTTCCCGTTTGGTGGATACCACCGTGGGCCGTATGATTTTCAACCGTCCAATTCCGCAGGATCTCGGCTTTGTGGACCGTTCGGACCCAGAAAACCGCTTCAAGTTTGAGATTGAATTCCTGGTTGGCAAAAAACAACTTGGAAAAATCATCGATAAATGTATTAAAGTTCACGGTGTTCCAAAGACTTCGGAAGTATTGGACGCTGTGAAAGCACAGGGATATAAGTATTCCACTAAGAGCGCCATCACGGTCGCTGTCTGTGATGCGACCATTCCGCCACAAAAGAAGGAGATCATCTCTGAGGCAGAAAAGAAGATTGATCTGGTTACCGATCAGTTCAAAAACGGTTTGCTCTCCGATGGAGAACGTTACAACGCCGTTTTGAAAACTTGGGAAAAGGCCACCAACGATGTAACGGACGCTCTGCAGAAGGGGCTGGACCGCTACAACCCGATCTTTATGATGGCAGATTCCGGCGCTCGTGGTTCCATGAGCCAGATCCGTCAGTTGGCCGGCATGCGCGGTCTGATTGCAAATACCTCCGGTAAGACGATCGAGATTCCGATTCGTGCAAATTACCGTGAAGGTTTGAACATTTTGGAATACTTCATTTCTTCCCGTGGCGCCCGAAAGGGCTTGGCGGATACGGCTCTGCGTACCGCGGACTCCGGTTATCTGACCCGCCGCCTGGTCGATGTTTCGCAGGATGTGATCATCCGCGAGGAGGACTGCGGTGCAACAGACGGCCTGGAGGTCTTTGATATTAAGGAAGGCAAGGAGTCCATTGAGTCTCTGCACGAGCGTTTGATTGGACGCTATCTGGTAGAAGACTTTGTCGACCCGGAGACGGGGGCGGTGCTTGTCTCCAAGGACAAGATGATGGATGACAACGATGCAGATATCATTGTTGGGCATGGCGTACAGCGCATCAAGGTTCGCTCAATTCTGAACTGCCGTGCGCGCCATGGTGTGTGCCAGAAATGTTATGGCGCCAACCTGGCGAACGGCCAGCCGGTTACCGTCGGCGAGGCGGTGGGGATCATCGCGGCGCAGTCCATCGGTGAGCCTGGTACGCAGTTGACCATGAGAACCTTCCATACCGGCGGCGTCGCCAGCGCAGAGGATATTACGCAGGGTCTTCCCCGCGTCGAAGAGCTGTTTGAGGGCCGTAAGCCAAAGCATCTGGCCATTATCAGTGAGATTGGCGGCCGGGTAACGTTTGAAGATATTAAGAAAAATCGTCATGTGGTTGTAACCGACCAGGAGAGCGGCGAAAGCAAGTCCTATTTGATTCCCTTTGGTTCCCGTATCATCGTCAATGAGGGCGACGTAATCGATAAAGGGACGCGCATTACAGAAGGTTCGGTAAATCCGCACGATGTACTTGCGATCAGCGGTACACATGCGGTGGAGGATTATCTGATTGAAGAAGTACAGCGTGTTTACCGGATGCAGGGCGTTGACATCAACGACAAGCATATCGAGGTCATTGTGCGCCAGATGATGAAGAAGGTCAAGGTCGAAGATCCGGGCGATACGAAGCTTCTGCCCAGTTCTTTGGTTGAAAAGACCGAGTTTGAGGCAGAAAATCAAATCGTTCGGGAGCGCATTGCTGCGGGAGAACCCGATCTGCGCGAGGCAACCTGTTCGCCGACCCTGTTGGGTATTACCAAGGCCTCCTTGGCGACCGATTCGTTCCTCTCGGCTGCCTCTTTCCAGGAGACGACCCGCGTGTTGACCGATGCTGCTATCAAAGGCAAGGTGGACCCGCTGCTCGGTTTGAAGGAAAATGTCATCATCGGTAAGTTGGTCCCGGCCGGCACAGGCATGAAATGCTATAGCGGCGTTGAGATCGAACATGAAGGTGAGGACTTGACAAATCAAGCCATTTAGCGCTATAATATTCAATTGTAACGGCGGGGCGGATCAAATTCTTCCAGATTCTGCAATATGTGGGAAGGATGAATAAAATCCGCGGGAAAAGCCCGTGAAATTCGGGGAATATTCCCTGTGCCTTACGAAACTTATAAAAATTTATCCTGTTCCAGGAATTTCTTTTCTGGAACAGGATAAAATTGTGTTTAATCCCTTTTTCGCTAGGTGTTCAGCGGTTTTCCGCTTGACATATATTTTCTTTTATGTGAGGAGGTGTCGTATGCCAACATTTAACCAGTTAGTTCATACTGGCCGTGAGGTAAGCGAAAAGAAGGCAAAGGCTCCTGCACTTTTGAAGGGCTGGAACTCCAAGAAGCGCATTGCGATTGATCAGGATTCCCCGCAAAAGCGTGGTGTTTGCACGTCTGTTAAGACGGCTACCCCGAAGAAGCCGAACTCTGCTCTTCGTAAGATCGCCAGAGTAAGGCTCTCCAATGGAATCGAAGTCAGCGCTTATATCCCCGGTGTGGGCCACAACCTGCAGGAACACAGCGTCGTGATGATCCGCGGCGGCCGTGTTAAGGACCTTCCTGGTGTCCGTTACCATATTATCCGTGGTACGCTGGATGCCCAGGGCGTTGCAAAGCGTATGCAGGCTCGTTCCAAGTATGGTGCGAAGCGTCCGAAGGCTGGTAAGGCTACAAAGTAAGAGCCAAAGCTACACTCTAAATTTGACAAGATCCGAACGGCTGCATGTTTGACACAAAACACAATGCAGCGGCGTTTTATATAGATTTTCTATAGCGGACGCCTCTGTGTTGGCCAACGGGAGTTTGTCGCTTTCGAGTACCTATGATATCATTCTGTGAAGGAGGGAAGTAAAGTGCCAAGAAGAGGAAATATTGCAAAACGTGATGTTTTGCCCGATCCGCTTTACAATTCGAAGCTTGTAACTCGTCTTATCAACAATATCATGTACGACGGCAAGAAGGGCGTTGCTCAGAAAATTGTCTATGGTGCATTTGATATTATTCGTGAAAAGACCGGCAAAGAGCCGCTGGAGGTCTTTGAGCAGGCGATGGAAAACGTCATGCCGCAGCTCGAAGTTAAGGCCCGCCGTGTCGGCGGCGCTACCTACCAGGTGCCGATGGAGGTTCGTCCAGAGAGAAGACAGACCTTGGGCCTGCGCTGGATGACCAACTATTCCAGACTCAGATCTGAAAAGACCATGAAGGAAAGACTTGCCGGCGAGATCCTTGATGCTGTTAATGGTGCTGGCGGTGCTGCCAAGAAGCGTGACGATACGCACAAGATGGCAGAGGCTAACAGAGCTTTCGCACATTACAGATGGTAATCGGCGCAGGCTGTATACTATTTTCAGAACTTTAAGGAGGAAACTATGCCAAGGCAGGTATCACTCGAAATGACCCGCAATATCGGTATCATGGCGCACATCGATGCCGGTAAAACAACGACGACAGAACGTATTCTGTATTATACGGGTGTTAACCACAAGATCGGCGAGACGCACGACGGTGCTGCAACGATGGACTGGATGGCGCAGGAGCAGGAGAGAGGTATCACGATTACCTCTGCTGCTACGACCTGCTTCTGGAAAGGCCACCGCATCAACATCATTGACACTCCCGGCCACGTGGACTTCACCGTTGAGGTGGAACGTTCCCTGCGCGTACTGGACGGTTCTGTAACCGTTTTCTGCGCAAAGGGTGGCGTTGAGCCCCAGTCCGAAACGGTTTGGCGCCAGGCTGAGGAATATCATGTTCCGCGTATGGCGTATGTCAATAAGATGGACATCATGGGCGCTGACTTCTATAATGTCGTCAAGATGATGAAGGAGCGCTTGAAGTGTAATGCCGTTCCGATTCAGCTTCCGATCGGCAGCGAAGATACCTTCCGTGGGATCATCGACCTGATCGATATGAAGGCGGACGTCTACTATGACGACATGGGCAAGGATATGCGCGTCGAGGATATTCCGGAGGATATGGTTGACATTGCCGAGGAATATCACAATGCACTGCTTGAGCATGTTGCTGAGCAGGACGACGAGCTCATGGAGAAATATCTCTCCGGTGAAGAGCTCACTAGGGAAGAGATTGTTCGTACAATCCGTAAGTCCACCATTGCCAATACGATGGTTCCAGTGACTTGTGGTACTTCCTATAAGAACAAGGGCGTGCAGAAGCTCCTGGATGCGATCATCGACTATATGCCGGCTCCGACCGACATCCCTGCAATCCGTGGTGTAAACCCGGAGACAGGCGAGGAAGAGGATCGTCATGCATCCGACGATGAGCCCTTCTCTGCACTTGCATTTAAGATTGCGGCTGACCCATTTGTTGGAAAGCTGTGCTATTTCCGTGTGTACTCCGGTACATTGAGTGCGGGCGCTACAGTTTACAACTCTGTAAAGGACAGCAATGAGAGAATCGGCCGTATTTTGCAGATGCACGCAAATCACCGCCAGGATATCGACATTGTCTATGCGGGTGATATTGCCGCGGCAATCGGTGTAAAGAACACCACCACCGGCGACACCCTGTGCGATGAAAAGCATCCGGTCATTCTGGAATCCATGGAATTCCCGGAGCCGGTTATTCGCGTGGCTATCGAGCCGAAGACAAAGGCTGGCCAGGAAAAAATGGGTATTGCGCTGGCAAAGCTGGCGGAAGAAGACCCGACCTTTAAGGCGTATACCGATGAGGAGACCGGCCAGACCATCATCGCTGGCATGGGCGAACTGCACTTGGAAATCATTGTGGATAGACTTCTGCGTGAATTCAAGGTGGAAGCAAATGTCGGTAAGCCGCAGGTTGCTTACAAGGAGACCATCCGCAAGCTGGCGGACGTCGACACCAAGTATGCAAGACAGTCCGGCGGTAAAGGCCAATACGGTCATGTTAAGATTAAAATCGAGCCGAACCCGGAGAAGGGTTATGAGTTCGTCAATGCGACGGTTGGTGGCGCGATTCCGAAGGAATATATTCCGGCGGTTGACCAAGGTATCCAGGGTGCAATGCTCTCCGGTGTCTTGGCAGGTTACAACGTTGTAGATGTAAAGGTTACGCTGTATGATGGTTCTTATCACGAGGTTGACTCCTCTGAGATGGCCTTTAAGATCGCTGGTTCTATGGCGTTCAAGGAGGCAATGAAGAAGGCTGACCCGGTGATTTTGGAGCCAATCATGAAGGTTGTTGTTACCGTGCCCGAAGATTACATGGGCGACGTTATCGGCGACCTGAACGCCCGCCGCGGCATGATCCAGGGCATGGACGCTGTTTCTGGTGCCCAGCAGATCACCGCAATGGTTCCGCTGTCCGAGATGTTCGGTTATGCAACCGACATGCGTTCGAAGACACAGGGCAGAGGCCAGTATACGATGGAACCGGATCACTATGCTGAGGTTCCGAAGTTTGTTTCGGATTCTATCATCAGCGAACGCGGGAAAAAGGCTGAATAAGTTACAAAATATGCTTGATTTTTCGCCATTTCCTTGGTAAAATGATAAGCATAGTTCTGAACTTAAAAAATCTCTGATCTGTATTATAAAAAGGAGGAGAATCCCAATGGCAAAAGCAAAATTCGAAAGATCCAAACCGCATATTAACATTGGCACCATCGGCCACGTTGACCATGGTAAGACCACACTGACTGCTGCGATCACGAAGGTCCTCAACCTGGAGGGCGACGCAGAGTTCGTCGATTATGCAAATATCGATAAGGCTCCTGAAGAGAGAGAGCGTGGTATCACGATCAACACCGCGCACGTGGAATATCAGACTGCAACCCGTCACTATGCACACGTTGACTGCCCCGGCCATGCTGACTATGTTAAGAACATGATCACCGGTGCTGCTCAGATGGACGGCGCTATCCTGGTTGTTTCCGCTGCTGACGGCCCGATGCCGCAGACCAGAGAGCACATCCTGCTCTCCCGTCAGGTTGGCGTGCCGTATATCGTTGTGTTCATGAACAAAGCGGATCAGGTTGACGATCCGGAGCTGCTCGATCTGGTCGAGATGGAAATCCGCGACCTGTTGAACGAGTATGAGTTCCCGGGCGATGACACCCCGATTGTCCGCGGTTCTGCTCTCCAGGCTCTGGAGTCCGAGTCCAAGGACCCGAGTGCACCGGAGTACAAGTGCATCCATGAGTTGATGGCTGCTGTTGATAGCTACATTCCGACTCCGGAGCGTAAGTCCGACCTGCCGTTCTTGATGCCTGTCGAGGACGTCTTCACCATCACTGGCCGTGGTACTGTTGCAACTGGTAGAGTAGAGCGCGGTATGGCAAAGGTTGGCGAAGAAGTTGAGATCATCGGCTTGACCGAGGAGCGCAAGAAGACCGTTATCACAGGTCTGGAAATGTTCCGCAAGGTTCTCGACTTTGCTGAGGCTGGCGACAACGTTGGCGCTTTGCTTCGTGGTATTCAGAGAACGGAAATCGAGCGTGGACAGGTTCTCGCAAAGCCGGGCACCATTCATCCGCACACGAAGTTCCGCGGCCAGGTTTACGTCCTGACAAAGGATGAAGGCGGCCGTCATACTCCGTTCTTCAACAACTATCGTCCGCAGTTCTATTTCAGAACGACCGACGTTACCGGTGTTATCAATCTGCCGGAAGGCACCGAGATGTGCATGCCTGGCGATAACGTCGAGATGGACGTTGAATTGATTACCCCGATCGCAATCGAGGAAGGCCTCCGTTTCGCTATCCGTGAGGGCGGCCGTACGGTTGGTTCCGGTGTTGTTATCAAGATCAACGAGTAATTTTTACTTGCTTATAAAGGGTTTCATCCATTCGGATGAAACCCTTTTTCTATCTCTAAGAATCCTACAATTTTATGGACCGGAGAGTGTGGTCTATTTTTGTGTTTATGTAAGGTTATCCTATAAAGAAGTTTCGGTTGTGCTGGCTTAACTGTTGACAATGGTTCCCCCGTCCGGGTGAAGGATTTGTCCTGACATATAGCTGGCATCGTCGCTTGCAAGGAAGACATAACTGGTTGCGACTTCGAACGGTTGACCAGCTCGCATCATAGGAACTTGTGAGGTATAGGTCCCAAAAGTTTCCACTTCTCTTGCAGAGTAGGAAGCGGGAATCAGCGGAGTCCAAATTGGCCCGGGGGCAACGCCATTGACTCGAATGCCACGTTCTACTAAATTGAGGGAAAGAGAACGGGTTAGGGACACAATGGCACCTTTTGTAGCACTGTAGTCCAAGAGTTCCGGACTTCCTCTGTAAGCGGTGACGGACGTTGTATTGATGATGGAACTTCCCGGCTTTAAGTAGGGCAGTGCAGCCTTAATCATGTAGAAATAACTGTAGACATTGGTACGAAAGGTCAAATCAAGCTGTTCGGCTGATAAATCCAGGATGCTTTTTTGGAGGAATTGTACAGCGTGGTTGTTGACAAGAATATCGATTTTTCCAAAACAATGGATTGCCTGCCGGACGATTTCTTTGGATACGGATTCTTTTTTGAGATCGCCGGAGATAAGAAGACATTTTCGCCCGAGCTTTTCGACGTGCTCTTTGGTTTCTTGTGCATCACGATGTTCATTGAGATAGGCGATGACAATATCTGCGCCTTCCTTTGCAAAGGCATAGGCAACAGCACGCCCGATGCCACTATCGCCGCCAGTGATAATGGCAACCCGATCTTGAAGTTTTCCACTTCCTCGTGTTTCGATATTTTCAGAGATCGGGCGAGGTTCCATCAGATATTCCATACCAGGTTGGCTATACTGATGTTGCGGTGGGAAGGGGACAGGAATTTCCTTGCATTTTGTCTCGTGCTTTATGTACGGATACATGGGAATCATATTCGATACCGCCTTTCCTTTTTTTCTGCGGGCGACTGCCGAAATCTCCCGTTTTTCATATAGAATATTCTCAAAAGGGATCAATTGTTCCTGATAGACTTGGAAAGGAACGCTTATCGTTTTAAAGACGCGATTGGTTGTACGTATGCGAGTGTTTTGCATTCTTTTTGAAAAAGATGAGAAGGCAATTCATCAAAAAATCAGCTTTATCCTTGCGATAAAACCGATATAGAAAAGGGAGCCATAACAAAGCTCCGATCATGCATACGATGAAGTCCTGCATGGTGTCGGATACGCCGGTTTCTGCGACGCGCTGTGGGTCGCAAGGAAAAAACAGACTAATCAGGTATTCCCCAATTTCCCACAAGCCTGCAATCGCCATGGAGACAGAAAAAGAGGTGATAGCCACCAAGGGATAGTCCTGTTTTTGAAATTCCTGCTTGTCCTTACACAGGTAGAACAATAGAACTCCCAGGAACATCCCTAAAGTTCCGGAAAGTGTGTGCATGATTTTATCATAGAGTGGAATAAAGTGATAGGCCTGCATCACCAGCCCTATGACATAGGAAAAGAATAAAAAACAGTAAGCTAAAAAATGAAATTGATAGACCGGAGAAAGGTTATATGCCCGTTCAAAGACGGTGGGCAATAGGAGCAGGAGAATTCCCCCAAGGCCCAATGCTGCATAATAGAGTTGTCCATTGAATAGGTAAAATCCCATGAGACAAAAGCTAAAAAGCAAATAGAAGATGACAAAATAAGTATTCAATTTGTGATACCAAATTTCTTTCTCCATGGAAACCTCCGAGTTAGGTTTTGTAAGGAAAGTATTTACAGCAAAAGGAAGGGAGCGAATGCGATGGTTATGAATTCAATTTTGCAGTGTTTATGGGATCGAAAATCCACACGGGTCTTTTTTAGAAAAACCGATTCCACAGGAGGTGCAGGAGGCCATCATACAAGCGGCGATGCAGGCGCCGACAGCAGGGAATCAAATGTTGTATACCATTTTACGGATTACGGCCCCATCTTTGAAAGAACAACTGGCAGAAACCTGCGATCACCAACCATTCATTGCAAAGGCGCCGCTGGTATTGCTCTTTCTGGCTGATTTTCAGCGTTGGTACGATGCATTTGTTTTCGCGGGTTGCCACCCTCGCCTTCCGACAGAAGGGGATTTAATGCTTGCGATGGCAGATGCCTGTATTGCGGCACAGAATAGCGTGGTTGCGGCCGAAAGTTTGGGGGTAGGTTCCTGTTATATCGGCGATATATTGGAGAACGTGGAAGAACATAGATGCCTGTTAGACCTTCCCGATTACGTAATGCCTGCGGCAATGGTTGTATATGGGTATCCGACGGAACAGCAAAAACAGCGAAAGAAGCCACAGCGCTTCTCTTCTGCTTATATTGTGCAGGAGAATTGCTATCGGAAATTTTCAGCTCAAGAACATGAACATTGGTTTCGAGAACAAGCAGAACGTGAAAATCGCCTGCCATTTGACTATACATCTTATATGAACGCTTTTTGCAAACGCAAGTACTTGTCTTCATTTTCCAGGGAAATGTCTCGCTCGGTTGCAATATATCTGGAGAAATTTCGGAATATTCCAACATAAACAGAAATCCGCATGACAGTAGGACAAGCATGCGGATTTCGTATAGCATTGCTCATGAGGGGCCTTGACTCTGCTCAGGAAGCATTGTCCGGCTAGAATCACAGCGAAGCTTGTAGACCGCTTTTGTGTTTGCCAAAAGTGCAAGCTGTTCTCCGATTACATTGAAAAGATCGCTTAACAATTCCAGATCTTCGGGACGGCACTCCTGTGCAAGCTGAAAGGCAATGGCGGTTCCAGCTGCGATCAATTTTTCCCCGTAACAACAGTCGTTCATACATCCCACCCAATTGTACCCGAAACGCTGGTTAATACGTTTTCGGCTTTTATTTTGCCCGCGTGTTACACACCAGTTTATGAAAAAGGATGGGATTCGGTGCGATTATCCCAAAGGGGCGTGCTCCGCTAAACGGTCTACATAAGCCTGCATCTCCTGTTTGGAATGAATCTGATGCGTATGGTTGATCACCATACGCTGCTCTTCATCGGTCAGTGCACAAAATTGCTGCATAGCTTCGGAACGCTGTGCGAGAGCCATACCAAGGCCAAGAGGCAAATCTTCCATGCTTTTCCCTCCTATCGTCAAATAATACGGATAGTTTGTGCGAAAAGAAAGAGAATCATCCGAGTGTTTCCCTGTAAAAACTTGGTGATTTCGCAAAATCGGTATGAATTCCCTGCTCCGTGTAACAATAGTTTCGGGAGAAATACCCGCAATGTTTGAAGGACAGGGATGAAAGAAGCCATGAAAAAAAGAAGATCCAAAGTGAAGATGTTTTTTCTTTCGGTCGGCGCTCTATTGGCGGCTGCAGTAACCACTGCAGCCGTAAGTACCGTTTTTATTTTTACGATGGAGCAGGCTTCTGCAAAGCCAGAAGAAGCGCCTATATCCTCTGCGGTGGAAGGAGAGCCAACCTTCTCCTCGGCAGAAAAGCCCAAAGGAGATGTTGCGCAGGCCAATGCAAAGCCAGAAAAATCGCCAGCGGAGGACGATTTGTTGGTATTGGTAAATTACAGTGAAACGATGCCGGATGACTTTCACCGCAATATAGTGAATTTATATGGCGTGGATGTAGACGAACGTATCGTAGAGCCTTTTCAAAAAATGCAGGCAGCTGCACAGGCAGATGGCGTTTCCCTATGGATTTCTTCTGGCTATCGGAGTGTGCAACGGCAGAGTGAATTATTTGACCGGGCAGTGGAGGAAAACCAGGACAACGGCATGGGGTTGCAGCAGGCAGAAGCTGTAGCGGCTCTTTCAGTGGCGCGGCCGGGCTGTAGCGAGCACAACACCGGTTTGGCGATCGACCTAAACGGCGTCCGTGAGGATTTTGACACCACGCCTGAATATGAATGGCTGGCGGAACATGCAGTTGAGTACGGTTTTATTTTACGTTACCCCGAGGATAAACAGGAGATCACAAAAATTCGTTTTGAGCCTTGGCATTATCGTTATGTGGGCCCAGAACATGCCAAAGCGATGCAGGAACGCCATTTTTGTTTGGAAGAATACGTGGAATACCTGGAAAATCAACGTTGAAATCCTGTGCATATTTGGTATAATAAAAGAATTGAGACGCCGGAGTTTGATCCGGGGCATGAGGGCGCGCGCTGGTGATTTTCCAGCGCGCTGATGAAAAGGAGAGGCGGGTTTAGGATGCAAAAGCAAGCCGTAAGAACAAGATTTGCGCCGAGCCCCACAGGATTCATGCATGTGGGAAATCTGCGCACGGCGCTATACGAATATCTGATTGCAAAATCTATGGACGGTCAGTTTGTATTGCGTATAGAGGATACCGACCAGGAACGCCTGGTGGAAGGTGCGGTTGATGTGATCTATCGTACCTTGGAACAAGTAGGACTCAAGCATGACGAAGGTCCGGATGTGGGTGGCGATTTTGGCCCATATGTTCAGAGCAAGCGCAAGGATTTATACAAGCCTTATGCGGAACAGCTTGTCCGAGAGGGCAAAGCCTATTATTGCTTCTGTACGAAGGAGCGTTTGGATGCCCTGCATGAAGCACAAGAGGGCGGCGGTTATGACCGTCATTGTCGTGATTTGCCACAGGAAGAGGTGGACAAACTCCTAAAAGCAGGGACCCCTTATGTAATCCGGCAAAAAATGCCAATCGAGGGATCTACGACATTCCATGATGTGGTTTACGGCGATATTACCATTGAAAATCGTGAGCTAGAGGATCAAATTCTTTTAAAGTCCGATGGGTATCCTACATACAATTTTGCCAATGTGATTGACGACCATCTGATGCACATCACGCATGTGGTGCGCGGTTGTGAATATCTCACATCGACTCCTAAGTATAATTTGCTTTATGAAGCATTTGGCTGGGAGGTGCCGACCTATGTGCATCTGCCATTAATCATGGGAAAGAATGAGGACGGAAGTGTTTCCAAGCTTTCCAAGCGGCACGGTGCGACCGGATTTGCCGATCTTTTAGCGGAGGGATATCTTCCAGAGGCAATCACAAACTATATTGCTTTGCTGGGATGGTGCCCAAAAGAAAACCGAGAGCTGTTTACATTACCGGAATTGGTGGAAAATTTCTCCATTGAGGGAATCAGCAAATCGCCGGCAGTATTTGATTATGATAAGCTGACATGGTTTAACGCGGAATATCTTCGCGCTATGCCCCAGGATACCTTTATCGAAGTGGCCATGCCATATTTTCAGCAGGTATTTGGGGATAAAAAGATGAATTGGCCCGTGTTGGCTTCTATTTTGCAGCCCCGCGTCACCAAGTTGACGGAGATCCCGGAAATCATCGGCTTCTTCCAGGAGCTGCCGGAGTATCCAGTGGATCTCTTCGTCAATAAGAAAAGTAAGACGAACTTAGAGAATTCCGTCACCATGCTCGAAGCAGCGATTGCTGAACTGGAAAGCGTTTCGGATTGGCAGCTGGAAACCATTCACGATCAATTGATCGCTTTGGCACAACGATTGGAAGTAAAGAATGGAACGCTACTTTGGCCGGTCCGAATCGCGGCGGCTGGCAAGCAGGTCACGCCCGGCGGTGCAATGGAGATTCTGGCAATATTGGGTAAGGAAGAATCCTTGCGCAGGCTGCGGGTAGGCCTGGAGAAGCTGAAGAAATAAAAAGGAGATGGCAGTATGAGTGACGAGATCAAAAAGCCGGAGGAAGCCGAGGGCTGGAGCAATTTTATCCACGACTTTATTGAGGAGGATCTTGCAGAGGGAGGCCGCTATGCCGGTCAAACGGTCCATACGCGCTTTCCGCCGGAGCCAAATGGCTATTTGCACATCGGCCACGCAAAGGCCATCTATGTTGATTTTGGTACAGCAGAGAAATACAATGGCCTGTGCAATCTACGGATGGATGATACCAATCCGACCAAAGAGGACGTGGAGTATGTTGATGCAATTAAAGAAGACATTGCATGGCTCGGTTATTCTTGGGAAGACCGGTTCTACTATGCTTCGGATTATTTCCCGAAGATGTATGAGGCGGCGGTACAGCTTATTCGCAAGGGATTAGCCTATGTCTGTGAGTTGACGCCGGAGCAGATGCGTGAAAATCGCGGTGATTTGACGCATCCTGCGGTCAGCCCCTATCGCGACCGGCCGGTGGAAGAAAGTTTGGATCTGTTTGCGCGGATGAAAGCGGGCGAGTTTGAAGATGGCAAGATGACACTGCGCGCGAAGATTGATTTGGCCTCCGGCAATTTTAACATGCGTGACCCGGTGATCTATCGAATCAACCACTTGCATCATCATCGCACTGGGGACAATTGGTGCATCTACCAATGTATGACTTTGCACATCCGATCGAGGATGCTTTGGAAGGGATTACGCATTCCCTTTGCACGTTGGAGTTTGAGGATCATCGGCCGCTCTATGATTGGGTGATCGAGCATGTCGATCTTCCTGCAAAACCGCGTCAGATTGAATTTGCGCGCCTGGGGATTAATTATACCGTGATGAGCAAACGCAAGCTGCGCAAACTGGTCGAGGATCACTATGTATCCGGTTGGGATGATCCGCGTATGCCGACCATTTGCGGGCTGCGCCGCCGTGGGTACACACCTACGTCGATCCGCAATTTTTGCGAGCGCATCGGTGTTTCGAAAGTGAACAGTACCGTGGAATATGGCTTTTTGGAGCACTGCCTGCGGGAGGATCTGAACGAACATGCGCAGCGCGTGATGGCGGTTCTACATCCGATGAAGCTAATTCTAACAAATTATCCCGAGGGGCAGACAGAGACCTTTGAGGTGGAGAACAATCCTGGAAAGCCGGAGGACGGAACACGGACAGTTTCCTTCTCGCGCGAACTGTGGATTGAACAGGAGGACTTCATGGAAGAACCGGTGAAGGGATATTTCCGCCTGTTTCCCGGCAATGAGGTGCGGCTGAAGACCGCCTATGTGGTACGTTGTACCGGTTGTAAGAAGGATGAGAATGGCAATGTAGTCGAGGTATATGCGGAATACGACCCGCAGACGCGCGGGGGCAATACACCGGACGGCCGCAAGGTAAAGAGTACCATCCATTGGGCGGATGCACAGACATCGATCGATGCAGAAGTTCGCCTTTATGGCAATCTGTTTGCCGTACCGGACCCGGATGCCCATGAATTTCTTGAAGTGCTCAACCCGGATTCCCTCGAGGTACTAACCGGCTGTAAAGTGGAGCCTTCTCTGGCACAGGCCAAACCCGGCCAGTCCTTCCAGTTTATGCGTCAAGGGTACTTCTGCGCGGACAACCGCGACAGCACACCGCAACATCCGGTGTTCAATCGTTCTGTTTCCTTGAAGGATGGCTTCAAACGCAAATAAACGGAAACTGTACAATTGTACAGCCAAGTGGATTTTCACAGCAATTACAACTGCTATTTTCTGATAAATAAAAGACAAAAAAGACGCCTAGAATCACAGCCGGTTTGGCTGTGTTCCGGGCGTCTTTTTATTTGGCAATCAATTAAAATATCTTTTCCTATCGCATTTGGAACTAGAAAAAGTGATATAGATGAATGCAACGCTCCAAAACGCTGCCCGGTATGGCAGTTCGATCCCAAATGGATCGCTTTCTCATTTGGAGACAAAAAACTTCCGTATAAAAGCTCTTTTTTCTGCTCGATACCAGTTCTGTGCAAGCATCAGTTTGGACGGATATTTTTGCGGATCATTTAGCTGGGACGGACGTCCCATTTGGGAGAGTTCCTTTGTACCAACGAAGGTTCGCAGGGGTGAACAGTAGAAGCGTCCTCGTTGTACAGGAGTATAAGGAATGGGAATACAAGGGTTTTTTGTGGGAAACTTCGCGGGGGCATCCTTCTGGCAGAATCGATTTTTGGAGAATATGGGAATCCATTGCGATTCAACCCCTATTGAGAAATAAAAGCTCCTACTGTTTAGATTGCTTACAAATTTTACTGGTTTGTATTCCAAGCCTCCGGAAGAACCTGTCCATAGATTCCCTGTACGACGACTTCCCCTGCGTTGATGGCTACATGGCCGCCCTCATCAAGCTCCACAATCAATTCACCCAAGGGAGAGATGTCCACAGCCGTACCCGTCTGCTTTTTGCCATCCCAAAAAAAGCCCACGCGGCGATGTAAGGAAATGCATAGGGACTTATACTCGTCGAGGACGTAAGACAGCGCATTGCCCATCTGAGCTTTTTTGAGAAGGGGTTCCAACTCTTCCAGCACGGCTCGTAGGACAGCGGCACGTGAAAATGATTTGCCAGCTTCCATTCGAAGAGAGGTGGCTTTTTCTGCCAGTTCTCCGGGAAAAGCTTCCATATTTGCATTGATTCCAATGCCTAAGACTATATACTCTACCCGATCGATTTCTGCCGCTAGTTCTGTCAAGATACCGCAGATCTTACGGCTGCCAATCACAACATCGTTTGGCCATTTGATACAGGCTTCACAGCCCGTCACAGAACGGACCGCCCTGCATACTGCGATTCCGGCCAGCAGAGTGATATTGCTGATTTCTGTAGGGAGCAAACTGGGACGCAGCAAGATGCTGAACCAAATTCCCGTACCCTCTGGAGACTTCCATGCACGCCCTAAGCGGCCTTTACCGCCGGTTTGACGTTCTGCAATGAATACACTGCCATCCGGTGCGCCACACTGGGCCTGGCGTTTAGCTTCTTCATTGGTAGAATCTACTTCCGCAAACGCAAAGATTTTTGCGCCTAGCGTCTTTGTTTGCAACCCATATCCCACTTCTTCCGGGGTGAGTACATCCGGAGAAGAAACCAAACGGTATCCCCGGTTGGTGGCTGAATCAATCTCATAGCCTGCGTCTCGCAGTGAGGTGATTGCCTTCCAAACAGCGGCACGTGAAACTCCCAGCGCTTCACTGAGCTGTTCACCAGAAAGATAACCTTCATTTTGGCGAAGGCGCAGCAAAATTTCCTCTTTTGTATTCATGGAATCCCCGCTTTCTGTCCAACCTATATTTGTACAATAGTATAGCACAAACGTGGTTTCTCTGCACCTATCGGTTTTACTGGGACAGAATCCCAAAAAACATTGTCTGTTTTATGGAATTGGTGCTATAATATATTCTTAAGCGCATGGAAAAAGGTTGAGAATGGAGGTGCGGAAGGATGGATGTACGACCTGGCGATATTTTGCAAATGAAAAAGCAGCATCCATGCGGGGGAAAGGAATTTTTGGTCCTGCGCGCCGGCATGGATTTTAAATCCGCTGTACCACCTGTGGCCATGAGATCATGGTGCCGCGCCTGAAATGTGAAAAAAACATCAAGAAGATCCTTCGGGAGAACACGGGGGATGAACTCTAGCGCCTTTGCCGGTTAAAAAATCATTTACTTGCAAAGGAGAGCAGAACGATGTTTGAAAATATTCAGGTGTTTGAAAAACGTTATGAAGAATTGAACCAAAAACTCTGTGACCCCACGGTTTTGACAAATCCAACGGTCTATGCAGAATTGATGAAAGAGCATAAGACCATCACGCCCATCGTAGAGAAATACCGCGAATACAGGCGCGCAGAAGATGCACAAGCGGAGGCCCTCTCTTTGTTGGAAGAGAACGGGCTTGAAAAAGAATTGCGAGAACTGGCAGAACTGGAATTGGAGCAGGCGAAGAAGGATATCGCCCGCACTTCGGATGAGTTAAAGATTCTTTTGCTGCCCCGCGACCCAAACGATGAAAAGAACGTGATCGTGGAGATCCGCGGAGGTGCAGGGGGAGAAGAGGCAGCACTCTTTTCTGCTGTCTTGTTCCGCATGTACAGTATGTATGCAGAACGCCATGGCTGGCAAACGGAGTTGCTGAATGTGAATGAAACAGAATTGGGTGGTTACAAGGAGATCAGTTTTATGATCTCTGGCGACGGGGCTTATTCCCGCTTGAAGTACGAAAGCGGCGTACATCGCGTACAGCGCGTGCCAGAAACAGAGACCCAAGGCCGCGTACACACGTCAACGGCAACTGTGGCCGTATTGCCGGAAGTGGACGACGTGGAGATTGAGATCAACCCAAAGGATTTGCAGATCGATACCTTCCGTTCCAGCGGTGCAGGTGGTCAGCACATCAACAAGACATCCTCAGCGATCCGCATCACCCATTTACCCACGGGCATGGTAGTGGAGTGTCAGGATGAACGGAGCCAGTTCAAAAACAAGGATAAGGCCATGCGGGTACTGCGTTCCAGATTATATGAGATCGAACAGGCCAAGCAGGATGCCCAGGTGGCTGCGGACCGCCGTTCCCAAGTGGGAACGGGCGACCGTTCGGAACGAATCCGCACATACAATTATCCACAGGGCCGGGTGACGGATCATCGCATCGGCTTGACTCTCTACCGACTGGATGACATTCTCAATGGAGATATCGACGAGGTGATTGATGCTCTTGTAGCCGCTGACCGCGCGGCAAAGTTGGAGCAGACGGTGGAAAACCAGGGATAAGGGGGCAGGCATCCATGCAGACAAGATTTTTAAAGGCGGATGCACCGGGCGCGGTCGAGGCTGTAGCAGCGATTTTGCAGGACGGCGGATTGGTGGGGATTCCTACAGAGACGGTCTATGGCTTGGCGGCAAATGCGTTGGATGGAACGGCGGTTGCTAAAATTTTTACTGCAAAGGGGCGCCCTATGGACAATCCTCTGATTGTACACATCAGCCACTTTGAACAGATCTATGAGTTGGTCCGAGAGGTGCCGGAAAGCGCAAAAAATTGGCAGATCGTTTTTGGCCGGGGCCGCTGACCATTATTTTGCCCAAATCGGCGCAGATTCCGGATGAGGTGAGCGCGGGTTTGGACACGGTTGCGGTACGGTTCCCCTACCACCCGGTGGCGCGCGCGGTGATTGATGCGGTGGGGGTGCCGCTTGCCGCGCCATCGGCCAACCTGTCCGGGCATCCAAGCCCCACCACAGCAGCGCATGTGATGAATGATATGGACGGTAGGATTGAGGCCGTACTCGACGGCGGACCGTGCTCGGTCGGTGTAGAATCAACGGTGTTGACACTTGCAGAGCAGCCTCCACGCCTTTTGCGTCCGGGTGGTATTACGCTGGAACAGCTGAAAAGTGTGCTTGGCCGTGTAGAGATGGACGATGCTGTGTTGCATCCCCTGGCAGATGGGAAGCGTGCCGCATCGCCGGGGATGAAATATAAGCACTATTCACCCAGGGCAAATGTGGTTATTCTGGACGGTTCATTGGAACACTATATCGACTATGTCAATACACATGCGGAAGATGGCGTGGCCGCTCTTTGTTATGATGGCGAGGATACAGCGTTGCGGGTTCCTGCCATCTGTTATGGCGGGGAGAAAGATTGCGGGGAACAGGCGCGCGAGCTCTTTGAAGCCCTGCGAGAACTGGATGAACGGCTCCATGCAAAGACAGTCTATGCGCGTTGTCCGGAACCAAAAGGCGTAGGATTGGCGGTCTATAACCGCTTGATCCGAGCGGCGGGATTTGAGGTGATTGACGTTGGCTAAACCTTTGGTCGTTGGACTTACCGGCCAACTGGGGCGGGAAAATCTACAGTGGCATCCGCTTTTGCAGCACTCGGCTGTGAGGTGATCGATTGCGACCGCGTCGCTCAAGAGGTTACGAATCGTCCGGATTGCCTTACCGCACTCCAAAGCGCCTTTGGAAACGATGTGGTGTCAGAGGGACGTTTGAACCGGGCTCTTTTGGCTGAGCGGGCCTTTTCCAATGCGGTTTCTTCAAAAAAGCTCAACGGAATTACCCATCCGCTCATCATGGAAGAGGTACGCCGGCGCATTGCCGCCAGCGGCAAAAAGGTGGTTGTGGTGGATGCGGCGCTTTTGTTTGAGAGCGGTGCGGATGCGCTTTGCCGGGTTACGGTCGCAGTCGTTGCTGAGCCAGAACTCCGGATGCGCCGGATTATGCGGCGGGACCGGATTACGGAAGTGCAGGCTCGCGCCGTATGGGGGCCCAACAGCCGAACGCATATTATACCAGCCGGGCTTCATATGCTATGGATGGGGGAATCGATGCCGCACAGGTTCCAGAGGAAACCGAGAAGCTGTTGCACGTTCTGTTGTCGTCATCCAGTTAAACGGAGGATTTGCAATGAGACGATCTGTGAAAACACTCCTTCTATTGGCTGTACTGGTTGTTGTAGGGGCGTGCCTTTTGCGGTTGGGACACGATTACTTCATGCGTACGGCGTATCCTTTGGGATACCGTGAAATTGTGGAAGAAGAAGCGCAAACGCAAGGGGTGGACCCGGCGTTGGTTTATGCGGTGATGAAAGCGGAGAGCAATTTTGATCCGAACGCGACATCGCATGCAGGGGCGCGTGGACTGATGCAGATCACGCCGGATACATTTGACTGGCTGCAAACGAAGTTGCGAGAAGGGGTGCCCTATACAGCGGATGATCTTTATACGCCGCGGGTCAATATTCGTTATGGCTGTAAATTTTTGCAGATTTTACAGGATAAGTATTCAGAGCAAACAACTGCTTTGAGTGCCTACAATGCAGGGATTGGGACGGTAAACAATTGGCTGAGCAACCCCGACGTTTCCCAGGACGGCGTGGAGCTGGACCGGATTCCGTATCCGGAGACAGAGCGTTATGTAAATGCTGTACTGCAAAATTATCATAAATACAGGGAACTCTATGAATTTGATGAAATAGGAGGTACATTTCATGGCTAAAAAAAGGAACTGGCAGATGTTGAGCAGCTTCGTGAGGACTTGCTCATCTGTCGCAAAAATGGATACCACAAGATCCCCGATGAGCGTGTGAAGAAAGCAGACGCCTTCTGCGAGGATTATAAGGAGTTTTTGGATCACAGCAAAACAGAGCGTGAGGCAGTAAAGTCTGCCATCGTGCGCGCCGAAAAAGAAGGCTTTGTGGCGTTTGATCCCAAAAAGAGCTACAAAGCCGGCGATAAGGTGTATTATAACAACCGTGGGAAGGCTTTGATTTTGGCCGTAATTGGCAAAGAGGGATGTAAAGATGGCGTGCGTATTGCTGCTGCACACATCGATTCCCCTCGTTTGGACCTCAAGCCCCATCCTCTCTATGAAAAGGACGAGCTGGCGCTGTTTAAATCCCATTATTATGGCGGGATTAAGAAGTACCAGTGGACGGCAATTCCACTTTCCATGCATGGACTGGCGGTTTTGAAGGACGGAACACATGTGGAAATTCGCCTGGGAGAAGAGCCCGGAGAACCACAGTTCTGCGTCACCGACTTGCTGCCGCATCTGGGCACAGAACAGATGTCAAAGACGCTTGGAAAGGCGATTGAAGGAGAAAACCTGAACATTCTGGCGGGAAGCCGTCCTGTGCGCGCAGAGGACGGAGACAATCTCTTCAAACTGAATACCATGCGTCTGATCCATGAAAAGTATGGCATGACAGAAGAAGACTTTGTTTCAGCTGATATTGAATTTGTTCCTGCATTCAAGGCCTCGGATGTTGGGTTTGACCGCAGCATGATCGGCGCCTATGGGCATGACGACCGTGTTTGTGCGTATCCGTCGCTGATGGCGGTGCTGAACGCGAAGAACCCGCAGCACACAATTTTGACCGTTCTTGCCGATCGGGAGGAGATTGGCAGCGATGGCAACACCGGCTTGAATTCTGAATTCATGCGGTATTTCATTGCGGATCTCGCGCAAGCAGAGGGCCTAGAGGCGCGTCACGTGCTCAGCAAGTCAAAATGCCTTTCGGCGGACGTCACAGCGGCGTATGATCCCACCTATGCAAGCGCTTATGAAAAGACCAATTCCACGTTTTTGAATAATGGAATTGCCATGAGTAAATACACCGGTTCCCGTGGGAAGAGTGGAACTTCGGAGGCCACAGCAGAGTTTGTTGCAGAGGTTCGCAGTATTTTTGAAAAGAACGATGTGCTCTGGCAGATCGGTGAGCTGGGCAAGGTAGATGGCGGTGGCGGCGGAACTGTTGCGATGTTTGTTGCCAATTTGAACGTAGATGTTCTCGATGTGGGCGTACCGGTATTGTCGATGCATTCTCCGTTTGAAATCGTATCTAAGACAGACATCTATATGACCTATAAGGGAATCAAGGCATTCTTTGAGTCAAAGATCTGATCGATCAAAGACGTAAAGCGGCCGATGATGGCACGGTAGCCGATTCAAGCAGTTTGAATTTTTAATTAAAATTCTATTTTTTAGCCAGAACCCTGCGCTGAAAGAGTAAGAGGGTGTTCCCAAACTACGAATTTTTCGATTCATAGGAAAGGGGCATCCTCTTTCTGTTTGGAAAAATATTTAAGTTTAAAAAAACGAGGGTATCCTTCCGTCCTTTCATGACTTTTGGGATACCCTCTTGTTGTATGGAATTCACAGTGTGATATGGTCGAGAATACCATTTAGCTTTGCAAGTAAAAACGCCGTAATTGGTGATCGGCACCTGTGCGTCTTCCGCGCGCGCAATGCGCGAAAGAAGATATTTGCGATTAAACATACAGCCTCCACAATGGACGATCAAATCGTACGATGAGAGATCTTCAGGAAAGTCTGCACCGCTTACAATCTGAATGTCCATGTTTTTGCCGTATTTTTTGCGCAATAGGTTGGGAATCTTAACCCTTCCGATATCCTCGCTCAACGGAGCGTGCGTGCAAGCCTCTGCGATTAACACATGAGAATGCTCATTTAGTTGTTCTACCGCTTGTGCGCCGCGCACATAAGCATCCAAATCGCCTTTGTATGCGGCAAATAGCACAGAAAAAGAAGTCAACTTACTTTCTTTAGGCGCCTTCTCATAGACTACACGAAAGGCTTGAGAATCCGTAATGATCAGCTGTGGCGGCGTTTTCAGTGCGGCCAGAGCACCCTCCATCGTCTCCGGTGTTACATTGATGGAGATACAGCGATTGTCCAGCAGATCGCGGATGGTCTGTACCTGTGGAAGAATCAAGCGTCCTTTAGGCGCTTCGCTGTCTTGAGGCATCACCAACATGACCACATCACCCTCTTTGACCAAACGGCCAGTGATGCTCTGTGCGCCATACCCTTCCGGAAGCGCACGTGTGAGTTCAGCCAGAAGAGCGGGGATTCCGGTGCGATCTATCGCGCTGACCGCAATTGGAGAAAGGGAAAGGTCCTTCTGAATATGTTCCATCAAAGGTTTCGGGTCCCGAAGATCGCTCTTATTCACAACGGCGATGACCGGAACACCGTTGGTTTTGAGTATTTCCAGCCAGGATTTTCCATGGAAAAATCCGGATTGCTGAATAGCAGAATCGCAATGTCGGCCTTTGGGAGGGTTTGGCGCGTCTTTTGTATGCGTAGTTCGCCCAATTCCCCCTCATCGTCAAAGCCGGCAGTGTCAATAAAAACACAGGCGCCCAATCCGCGTACTTCCATTGCTTTATAGACGGGGTCTGTCGTAGTGCCCGCAATGTCGGATACGAGCGCTACATCCTGGTTTGTCAATGCGTTAATCAGCGAAGATTTGCCGCTGTTGCGCTTGCCGTAGATTGCGATATGCAGACGATTGGCATTGGGCGTTTGATTGAGATCGTTCATAGAATCCTCCTAAAGAATATGCAGGTTTCTCCGCTGTAGAGCTGGCTCTTCGGACGAAAAGAATTCCTCCACTTGGGGGAATCGAACGAAGAACCGGTACTCTGCCGAAATGAACTCCGAAAATCCTTTCGGACCAGCCCATGTTGGGTGTATTCCGAATTCGATTTGCATCAGAAGCGAAAATCGCGAAGCCCTTCGTCAAGGCCATGGAGATTTTTGAGTGCGATTTCCCGAACCTTGTCGTTCGGGATCGTCTGCACCTCTTTATCGATCATCTCTAAGGCCAATTGCTTGGTTTCAGGGCTGGCATAATCTTCTGCATATTCCTTTAGAGTCATCAAAGCATTGGGGAGGCAGCAGTTTTTGATCTGCCCAGCTTTCACGAGGCTCATAAAGCGGTCGCCTGTGCGTCCTGCGCGGTAACATGCTGTGCAGAAGCTAGGAATATATCCCAGCTTCAACAGCCAGTTGACCACTTCATCCAGTGTCCGGTGGTCGCTGACTTCAAATTGGGCAGAGTCCTCCTCCATGCGGTCCTCTTCCGCATAGCCGCCCACACTGGTGCGGGAACCGCCGCTGATCTGGGACACTCCATACTTGATGACCATTTCGCGGGTGCGCTGCGATTCGCGCGTAGAGACGATGAGTCCCGTGTACGGGACAGCAATACGCAAAATGGCGACGATTTTTTGGAACAGCTCGTCCGAAATCGCGTTGCTAAAATCGCTTACATCGATGTCGTCGGCGTTGCGCAGACGGGGAACACTGATCGTATGAGGTCCCACCCCATAGACGGCTTCCAAGTGTTCAGCGTGCATCAGAAGGCCGACAAAGTCATAACGGTACAGGTTCAAACCAAACAGAACGCCGCAACCCACATCATCGATGCCGCCCTGCATAGCACGGTCCATCGCCTCTGTGTGGTAGGCATAGTTACTCTTCGGACCTGTGGGGTGTAATTTTTCGTATTGTTCTTTGTTGTAGGTTTCCTGAAATAGGATGTATGTGCCGATACCCGCTTCCTTTAGTTTGCGGTAATTTTCCACTGTTGTGGCAGCGATATTGACGTTGACACGGCGGATTGCGCCATTTTTATGTTTGATGGAATAGATGGTTTTGATACTCTCCAATACGTATTCGATTGGATTGTTGACAGGGTCCTCGCCGGTTTCCAAGGCCAAACGCTTATGACCCATATCCTGCAGGGCGATCACTTCCCGGCGGATTTCATCCTGGGTCAACTTCTTGCGTGCGATATGACCGTTTTTCTTATGGTACGGACAGTAAGTACAACCATTTACGCAGTAATTAGAGAGATACAGCGGTGCAAACATCACAATACGGTTGCCATAAAACTCCTGCTTAATTTTTGTGGCCTGTGCAAAGATGCGTTCCAATGCGTCTTTGTCTTCACAGGCGAGCAGGACAGCCGCCTCGCGATGCGTCAATCCTTTGAGTTCATCGGTCTTGTCGATGAGGCGGTTAACCAATTCCAGGTTGTCCTTATTTTCTTCCGCATAGCGGAGGGTATCGCGAATTTCTTCATCGTCAATAAATTCAGTCGCAATGGGTGATTTTGGATTATACATCGTTCATTCTTCCTTTCAATCCGTCAAAGTCCATACAGAGTTATAAAATTTATACAGGGGTTCGGTTCAGCGAACGGATTTCCGCTTCGGTCTCAAGGCGGCCAGTGCGGATGTCAACGTCGGAAAAGGCCGCCGGATAGATCTGATAGAGTTTTTTTAAGTTATTTGGCGTGACCTTTCGCATGATGACATTGGCCCCACAAGAAAATACATTTTCTTTTTGTGCGTCATCCAATACGCCAAGAGCCGTTGTCGCAGGCAAATTCGCCCGCGGCAACAGCAAACGTGCCAATGCGACTGCCCGCTTTGTCAACTCTGTGCTGCCAGGAGTCGCTTCCCGGAGCGGTGTGTCCGGATGGGGGATAAAGGGGCCGATGCCAGCCATATCACATCCAATCTCTTGCAGGAGAAGCAGGTCTCCGGCGATGGTGGAGAGCGTTTGCCCTGGCAGGCCAATCATAAATCCGCCGCCGGTTTCATAGCCGATCCGTTTTAAGCTGCGCAGGCACGCAACCCGTGCTTCCAATGAGCTGTCCGGATGAAGCGTGGCATACAATTTTGGGTCAGACGTTTCATGCTTGAGGAGATACCGGTCCGCGCCACAGTCGCGCCAGTACTGGTAAACGGATTCGGGATGCTCGCCACAACTCAAAGTAACAGCCATTCCAGTCTTTTTGATCTGTTTGACGACCTCACCGATCATATCCGGCGTATACCAGGGGTCTTCTCCCGATTGGAGAACAATGGTTTTGTAACCCGCCTGGCAGGCCTCTTGGGCTGTGGAAATCATGTCCCGAGGGTCCATACGGAACCGGGGGAGATTTTTATCCGTGGCATTGAGACCGCAATAACAACACAGGCGTTTACAATGGTTGGAAAATTCCAGCAATGCGCGAATGTGCACAATATCGCCGACTGTTTCCGCACGCAATGCATCGGCTTGTGCGTAGATTTCCTGGAAATCCTCCAATGCCAGGAACGTTTCGAGTTGTTTACGTGTATAGGTCATTCTGTCTGCCCAGCCTTTGAATAGATGGTTTTCACACTGAGGCCTTTTAGCATGCCCAGCTTCCCAGAAATAGTGCTGATGATGTTCATCGGCGCATCCACAGCCACGCTGATGATAGAAATCCCTCGGCTGCGATAAGGAATTCCCATACGTCCGATGATATAGTCGCCATATTCGTGTAGAATATGGTTGAGCGATTCCACATTGTTCATATCTTCCACGACAATGCCAATCAACGCAACCCGTTTTTCCATATTGGTTCCTCCCAAACAGTCAAAAAGCTCCGCGCAAAAAAGCGCGGAGCTACCCTGATTTTTCAGTCATAACAACCGCCTTCTTTCTCGGGAAAGCCCCTCGTAAATCAGAACGTATCTGTGTTTTTAGATCCTCACCCGCGGGAAGCGCCCTTGGGATTGGAAGATTTGTTTCATTCTACCAAGTTTCGAACAAAAAGTCAATAGCATGTACAAATGCTACATAAAATTTGTCTATTTCGGATAGGGTCACTTTCCTTTGGGCATGATTTCCTCCGTATCCAGCGGGATGGTGACAGGGCCGTCGTTTTCGATGGAGACCAACATATCTGCTCCAAATTCACCGGTAGCTGTGCGAATTCCCCGCGCCTGTATTTGTGCAATAAAGCGGTTGTAGAGGGGAATCGCCGTTTCGGGTTTTGCTGCACGGATAAACGATGGCCGGCGGCCTTTTCGGCAATCGGCACACAGGGTAAACTGGGACACAATCAGCATTTCCCCCTGTATATCCAACAGGGAACGGTTCATTTTTCCTGTATCATCTTCGAAAATGCGAAGGCCGGCAATTTTATCTGCAAGGTAATCACATTCTTGTTCGGTGTCTACATCGGTCACACCGAGCAAAACCATCAATCCGCATTGGATTTCCCCGACGGTTTTTCCATCGATGGAGACACTGGACTGCCTGACTCTTTGGACGACTGCTTTCATAAATGGTTCTCCTCCTACGTTTCGTCGATAGTTCTATTTTAGTTTGAATAACAGGGTTTGGCAAGGGCTTCCCAGTTTGGAAAAAATTGTGTAAAGAGAATCGGCAAAAATCAGTGGCTTTTTTATATCTCGCTGTAGTATAATAAAACTACTCACACATAATTTGTGGTTTGAAAAAGGAGTGCATGTTCTATGTGGGATAGCGGCAACCGTTTACTATTTCAGTCGTGTATCGCAGATCTCATTGATACGCCGAGTGTGCAGGCTATGCGGGATGTCAACCAACATGTGGATATAAATTGTTTTGAGCATTGTGTTTTTGTTGCATATGTTAGCTTTTTGATTTGCCGGCGTTTTGGTTGGGATTTTCACGCAGCTGCTCGGGGCGGTCTCCTGCACGATTTGTTTCTCTATGATTGGCACGAAAAAGGTAGCCATCAGGGGTGGCATGGCTTTACCCATCCAGAGGCGGCTTTGTGCAACGCCAGTAAAATCTGCGAGTTGACGGAACTCGAACAGGATATTATTTTAAAACATATGTGGCCATTGACGTTGCGGAAGATTCCTAAGTATAAGGAATCGTTTGTTGTCAATGCCGCAGATAAGGTTTGCGCCTTGGCGGAAATGCTTCAGATCTATCGCTTAATGCGCGTTCGAACAAAGCTGAATGTCAGTTGTGGCCAAGTGTGATTCGTGCACTTGACCACAAGTCATTCTAGGCAGAAAATCGGCTGAAAGTATTTTTATGTATCTGTGAAAACAGGATGAAAAATTTTTTTCCATTTTTTTAAAAAAAGGCTTGCATTTTTTGAAACGTTGTCATATAATAGTCAAGGCGATTCGCTCTGGAGCTTCTTTCAGAATGCGGTCGAGGACAACTTAATATTGCGGAATTGTGTAATGGTAGCACGGCAGACTCTGACTCTGTTTGTGAGGGTTCGAATCCTTCTTCCGCAGCCATCGAGGTGTGGCTCAGTTTGGTAGAGCGCTACGTTCGGGACGTAGAAGCCGGAGGTTCAAATCCTCTCACCTCGACCAGAAGAACCGGGTACAAGTTGTACCCGGTTTAATTGTTTTTACTAAACTTTTTTGAAATCGTATAAGTTTTACCTCTTTATAGTGGTCTACTATGGAATCATTAGAAAAATACTTTTATAAATTGATTTGTTTGGAAAGAAATGCTTTTTATAAGCAAGTTTTTTGACAGCAGTAGTGATCTTAAATCTGATTATCATTCAACTGTGATTACCTGAAAAAAGAAAATTCCTTGGGCTGTACACTTTTTGTGTGCAGCCTTTTTGCTTGTTTATGATTGGTTGGATTTATTAACATTATGTTCAGATTCCAAAAGGAAGTTCTGAAAGGATACACAAGAAAACCGGAGAAATTTTGAGGAATCAAAAAGATAATTTAAAAAAATACACGATTTTTGCAGAAAAATGCAATAATATATTGACAAATGGCGGTTTTACTACTATATTAGATTCGTTGCGTTTGCATCTAATACGGCGATGGGAAATGTCGATAGAGATGGCCATGTGAAATGAGATTGGCCGACTCTGGAGACTTGTACATTGCCGGAGGGAAAAGGTATGATTACCAGCCGTTTCCCGATGAGTCAGCCTCGCTTCATTGCCGCAGTCAATTCTGATTGTGAAAAATCCTTTGCGGAGGGCAATGGTGACGGCGCGGCTGCGATTGCGTTTAACACGGAATTCGGTTGCCCAAACCGAGCCGGCTTTCACGCGACGAATTTCACCGCAAAGGGGATGCACATTAAAATGGGAGAAACACCAATCATCGAATTGAAAAACATCGCCGTTTCGTTTGATGGCGAGGCCGTGCTGAAGGATTTTAACCTCAGCATCCAAGGGGGCGAATTTGTCACTCTTTTGGGTCCGTCGGGGTGCGGAAAAACCACGACTCTGCGGATTGTAGGAGGCTTTGTCAATCCAGACAAGGGCGATGTCTTTTTCAATGGCAAAAGAATCAACGATGTACCACCGCACAAACGAGAGGTCAATACGATTTTCCAAAAGTATGCGCTCTTCCCACATTTAAATGTCTACGATAATGTGGCGTTTGGAATGCGTGTACACGGTAAGAGCGAAAAGGAAATTCAGTCGACTGTCAAGGAAATGCTGAATTTGGTCAATCTGAATGGTTTTGCACACCGCAATGTCAACCTTCTTTCTGGCGGTCAGCAGCAGCGTGTCGCCATTGCTCGTGCATTGGCAAACAACCCCAAGGTGTTGCTTTTGGATGAGCCGCTGGGGGCGTTGGATCTCAAGCTTCGCAAGGACATGCAGGTCGAGCTCAAAAAGATTCAGCAACAGACCGGTATCACTTTCATTTTTGTCACACACGATCAGGAAGAAGCTCTTTCCATGTCAGACACGGTTGTCGTCATGGATAAGGGCGAAATTCAGCAGATCGGCTCGCCGCGAGACATCTACAATGAGCCGAAAAATGCGTTTGTAGCGGACTTTATTGGAGAGAGCAATATTCTGGACGGCGTGATGTTGGACGATTACCTGGCCGAATTTGCAGGACAGAAATTCCGCTGTGTTGACAAAGGCTTTACAAAAATGAACCTGTGGACGTGGTAATCCGTCCGGAGGATATCGATGTGGTGGCGCCGGGGGAGAGTCCACTCTCCGGTTTGGTGACCAGCGTAACGTTTAAGGGCGTCCATTATGAAATCATTGTGGATGTCAAGGGCTTTAAATGGATGATTCAATCAACCGACTTCCAGGAGGAGGGAAGCAAGATCGGCCTGCTGCTGCAGCCGGATGATATCCATATCATGAAGAAGTCGGAATATTCCGGTAAATTTGGAGATTATAGCACATTCAGTGACGAGATGGACGAGGATATTCTCGCCTCGCAGAGGGAGGAGGCAAAAAAGAGGATGAAATCTAAAACCGCTTCCGTACCCTATGGAATTTGGATGACGATCTTCATCGTTGTTCCGATGATCCTTGTGGTAGTCTTCGCTTTTACAGATAAAAGCGGCCACTTTACTCTGGACAATATTATGGCTGTCGGGCAATACTCCAATGTCTTTTTGCGCTCTATTTGGTTGGGGGCAATTGCGACGGTGATCTGCTTGGTATTGGGGTATCCGCTTGCCTACATTATTTCGCACACAGGTGCGCGTGCACAAAGTGTGCTGATTATGTTGGTCATGCTGCCGATGTGGATGAATTTTTTGCTTCGCACTTATGCATGGATGACGTTGTTGGAGGATAATGGTGTTATCAACACCGTGATTGCTTCTTTAGGGCTGCCGAAACTCCACATGATTAATACAGCCGGTGCGGTGGTATTGGGAATGGTTTACAATTATATTCCATTCATGATTTTGCCTTTGTACTCAGCTCTGGCTAAAATGGATCATTCTGTAATCGAAGCAGCTCAAGATCTTGGAGCGAATCAGCGCCGCGTTTTTATGAAGGTGATCTTTCCGCTCAGTATGCCCGGCGTCATTTCGGGTATTACAATGGTATTTGTTCCTGCGGTAAGTACCTTCATTATTTCCAAAATGTTGGGCGGCGGTTCCAATCTGCTGATCGGCGACTTGATCGATATGCAATTCCTCGGAAGTGCGTACAATCCAAATTTGGGTTCCGCCATCTCACTGGTTCTGATGGTTCTGATTTTGATCTGCATGGGGATTATGAATCAGTTTGACGACGGCGAAACGCGCGGAGGAGGGCTGATGATATGAAAGTTGCATCGAAAGTATATACCTTCCTCATGTTTCTGTTTCTTTATGCGCCGATCTTTGTGTTGATTATTTTTTCCTTTAATGATTCGGATACGATGAGCCGCTCTGTATTTTCAGGCTTTTCCATGCGGTGGTACAATCGCTTGTTTGAGGATCGCATGATTATGGAAGCGCTGAAAAATACACTGATTATTGCCATTATAGCAGCAGCAGTAGCGACGGTTCTTGGTACAATTGCAGCCATTGGTCTCAACGGAATACGCAATAAATGGGTTCGCCGTATGATGATGAATGTGACAAACCTTCCGATGGTCAATCCGGAAATTGTTACAGGCGTATCTTTGATGCTGTTGTTTGTGTTTGTTGCGCAAAGTCTGGGGGGATTGTCCCTCGGAATGCTCTCGCTGATCTTGGCGCACATTACCTTTTGTTTGCCATATGTTGTCTTGTCCGTCCTGCCAAAGCTCCGCCAGATGGACCCGCATCTTTATGAAGCGGCACAGGATTTAGGCTGTAATCCGAGAAGGGCATTCTTTAAGGTGGTGCTTCCGGAGATTATGCCGGGCATTGTCACAGGGATGATTATGGCTTTTACCCTCTCGATTGATGATTTTATCATCAGCTATTTTACAAGTGGAACGACTCAGACCCTGCCAATCTATATCTATTCCATGACGCGGAAACGTGTGAGTCCGGAGATCAATGCGCTTTCGACATTGCTGTTTGTAGCAGTATTGCTTCTGCTGGTGATTGTCAACCTGCGTCAGGCAAAAGACAAGCGCGTGCAGGAGAGAAAGGGGGGCTGAGCCAGTGAGCTGGAAGAGACGTTTCATGGCCCTGATGACAGCGATGTTGCTGGTTGTGGGCGTACCGGCTTCTGCGGGAGCTGCCGAAGAGGAAGAGCCAGCCGCGCCGAAGCGTGGTGTCACCATCAATGTTTACAATTGGGGCGAATATATATCCAATGGTGTAGAAGGGACGATTGATGTCAACGCAGAGTTTACCCGGCGTACAGGCATTGATGTGAATTATACAACGTTTGACACAAACGAGTCCCTCTATTCCAAACTGGCGGGGGGCGGCGCCAACTATGATGTCATTGTGCCGTCGGACTATATGGTTTCGAAACTCAAAGACGAAGGTTTTTTGGAGAAACTTGACTTCGACAACATTCCAAACTTTCAGTACATTGATGAGCAGTATCGCAACCCAGATTACGACCCGACCAATGAGTATTCTGTCCCGTACACTTGGGGGGTTGTAGGAATCTTTTACAATAAGAACTATGTCACCGAAGAGGTCAATAGTTGGAGAATCCTATGGGATGAGAAATATGCAGGGAAAATTTTGATGTTTGACAATCCAAGGGATTCCTTTGGAATTGCGCAGAAAATTTTGAACTATTCCTTCAATTCTACTGATGAACGTGAATGGCAGGAGGCTGCCATGTTGTTGAAGGAACAAAACCTCTGGTGCAAGCGTATGTAATGGATCAAATATTTGATAAAATGGCAAATGGAGATGCATGGCTTGCACCCTATTATGCAGGGGATGCTGCCACATTGGTAGCTGATAATCCCAATATTGGATTTTCCATACCAACAAAAGAAGGCACAAACTTTTTTGTAGACGCGCTCTGTATTCCAAAAGGTGCGGCGCATAAAAAGGAAGCTGAGGAGTATATCAACTTCTTATGTGATCCCGAGATTGCTGCTGCAAATATGGATTATATCGGCTATTCTACTCCAGAATCTGCGGCAAAAGAACTTTTACCGGAGGAGACCGTAGAGAATCCAATTTTTTATCCACCGCAGGAAATTTTGGATCATTCAGAGGTTTTTGTCAATTTGCCAGAGGAAACCAGTTTGCTGTTGGATTCCCTCTGGGCAGAAGTCAAAATGGGCGGTCCAGGGGACACGGCCACCCTGGTGGCGGTTTTAGCAGCATTTTTACTGCTTTACATCGGGATTGTTGTCTATAAAAAAATGAAGGTGAAACGGGAACTAAAATAGCAATTCAGAAAGAGTTCTGGTACAGACATAATACCATTATGTTAAGCTTGACCTCCGCCATTTGGGGACGGATTTGTCCGATATCCCCTGAACGGCGGGGGTTCATTTTTATGTCCAAATCCATCCAAATAATGGGGCGATTTCAAAAAGTCAGTGTTATAATGAAGTTGTCTACAAATATCGGAATCGATATAGGAAGTACATTTATGGAATTTAATCGATTAATACCGGAAGGAACAGGAAACAACATAGAAATATCAAAACATTTTTATATGGATTTATGTGGCTTTCAAAGTGATAAAGGTTTAACTTAACGGCATTGGGCGAGAGTAGGATTCTCTCAGGGGATACATTCCAGCAGGAAGCCAGGGATCTTCGCTTATAAGAATGTTTCTATAAATACGCTGCAGATATTTATAGAGACAGCGATTCATAAGGATAGGCGCCATAAAATCATAAGGCATCTCAACCGGATCGTATCATTAAGAAGATATATTTAGAACGGTTTTCGATTGTTGTATCCTTTTCCTCCTCGACAAGAGCCATTATGAAAGACCCATATGAAAATAACCTAGCGCGTAAAAAATCGATGCTGAAAACAAAGCAAAGAAACATTGCGGTTTCCGTATAGGAATGATACAATAGTCTGGACAGGATATGCTCGAAAGAGCTGGGAACGCTTTACAGATGTATTTTTAGAAAGGAGGAAAATGATGCGTACAACCATTCAAAACAAAACAGCGTGTGCAGAAGTGGAATCTCTTGGTGCACAATTGATGAGTTTAAAAAATGCGGAGGGTGTGGAATACCTTTGGCAGGGTGATCCTGCTTATTGGAGCAGCCGTGCGCCGATTTTGTTTCCTACGGTTGGGAATGTTCGAAACGGGACGACTGTCATCAAGGGAAAGCCCTATGCATTCAAACGCCATGGATTTGCGCGGAATATGGAGCATGTGGTGCTGGATTCTGGCGCCAATTATGTCACCTACTCACTCAAAGATTCGGAAGAAACCAAAGCGATCTATCCGTTTGCGTTTGAACTGCGGGTGACTTACCGTTTGGTGGAAAATGGACTGACAACCGAGTTTACGGTTTTTAACCGAGGAGAGGAGTGCCTTCCGTTTGGAATAGGGGGACATCCGGGATTCCGGTGTCCAGTAATGCCGGGAGAACGCTTTGAAGATTACATTATTTTGTTCGAAAAAGAAGAGCATGCGGTCTGCCCAACCATAGACCTCCAAACGGGTCTTATCGATTTTAACAATCGCCGTGAGGTCCTGCGAGGGGAACGGGAAATCGCCCTACGGCACGATTTGTTTGTCAACGATGCCTTGGTTTTTGATGCGCTTCAATCCAGGACGGTGCAGGTGGTAAACCGGATTTCCGGACATGGAATCGAGATGGATTTCTCCGGGTATCCGATGCTGGGAATTTGGTCTGCTCTGGGGGAGGCTCCATTTGTTGCTTTAGAGCCGTGGGCAGGTTGCGCAACTGCGACGGACGAGGATGATGTATTTACACACAAACGTCACTTAAATGTACTGGACCCGGGCGAGTGCCGTGTTTTTGCCTTTACTGTAAGGCTTATATAAAATTATTTTAAATTTTTTTAAAAAGAGGCAGCTGTTATTGGGCGGATTTTCCGTGAAATGACAGTTGCTTTTTTATGCCTTCTCTTTCCGAAGAAAGCAATCTTCCCCAGGAGCCTCCTAAGAATGCTGAGAATTTGTAGTCTTTTGCCAGATTGTGACGGTATAAAGGAATATTGCTAAAATAAAATTGATGCAATGAGGAAAAGTAAGAGATGCCGGTTCAGAATTGACCGGCAGACGGCATAGAAGGAGGTGAGACCGATGAGACCATCTGGAAAAAATATGGAAAATATGCGGTTTTAGCGCTGACTGTGACGACAGGACTTCTACTGAGCATGGTCAGCGTTGCGCGTTATTTTACCCCGGATGAATATCATGTGACGCGAGGCTCACAGTTGCAATGGAATTCCCAGTTGATTTCCCTTAAGGAACCTTCTGTAGAAGATGAGTTGCCAGCAGGGACGGACACCTCTTCAAATGAGAGTTATCGCGCAGAATTGATGCTTTTTCATACGTTTCCAGTCAAAACCGTGCATGTCAACGTTGTGGATGAGCAGGATGTAGCGCTCTGTGGAACTCCATTTGGCATTAAAATGTTTACCAACGGTGTGATGATTGTCGGCGTCGCAGAGATTCAGGGAGAGAATGAGACAGTGAATCCAGGGACGATCGCAGGCCTCCAAGCAGGGGATATTATAACGTCTCTTAATGGACATCCGGTGAATCGAAATGAAGAGATCGCGCAGACAATCGAAAAAAGTGCCGGACAACCGGTAAAGATTGCATTCCTGCGGGAACAGGAGTCTATGGAGACAACACTGGTTCCGGTTCGCTCGAAAGTAGATGGGACCTATAAGGCGGGACTTTGGGTTCGCGACAGTACAGCGGGAATTGGCACACTGACCTTTTATGATCCAACAACACAAGAATTTGCAGGTCTAGGACATGGAATATGTGATACGGATACCACAGAATTGATGCCATTGCGAAATGGCGAGATCGTTCCGGTCACAATTAATGGTGTTGTCAAAGGGCAAAAGGGCGCTCCCGGAGAACTTCGAGGATATTTTAATACGGATATTCCTATGGGAACCCTGCATGCCAACCTGGACCAAGGGGTTTATGGGCAATTAAAGGACAACGCTGTAGAAGAACAGAAGTTGACAGGAGAAATTGTCCAAGTAGCGATGAAACAAGAGGTTCAAACCGGCCCAGTACAAATTTTGACTACAGTTGACGGCGGAGAACCTCAATATTACGACGCAGTTATTGAAAAAATCAGTTATCATGATACGGAGAGCAGCAAAAATATGGTCCTACGAATCACAGATTCTGACCTTTTAAATGCAACTGGCGGTATTGTACAGGGAATGAGTGGAAGCCCGATCGTTCAGGATGGTAAATTGGTGGGAGCAGTAACCCACGTTTTTGTCAACGATCCGACACGCGGATATGGTATTTTTGCGGAGAATATGCTCGGCACCTGCCAAAGTGTGTCGGCTGAAGTAGAAATGCAGGCAGCCTAAACAGATGTTTCCTGAGTATATTTCCCCCTAATAAGAAAAATATTTTTACAAGCTATTGCCAATTTTACCAATATATGGTATTATAACCGTACAATCAATCTATTAGGGGGATTTCATATGGAAAAGCGGTTAAAGGTATTGGTTTCAAATGACAGCGTAGAATTTCAGCAAGAATACGGCCATGTTCTGGAGGAATCCGGGATGGAATTGACTTATACGCAGAAAGACGGAGTAAAATTGCTGGAGAAAATCGAAGCAATGCACCCAGATGTTGTACTTGCAGATCTTTTTATGCCCCGTCTAGATGGCATTGGAGTGATGCATGCGTCGGAAAAATTGGGACATCAAAAACCATTGTTTGTAATTATTTCCAATTTTACCAGTCCCACATTAGAGCGTGAAGTGATGACATCCGGCGCTGCGTATTTTGCGGTCTCACCGTTTAATGCATCCGAACTTGCAGAACGTATCGTACAAATTGTTGGCCTGACAGAGGGCGCAATTCAGCAGGAATCGCAGCCGTCGTTGGAAATCCAGGTGACCGAAATTCTGCATCAGATTGGTGTACCTGCCCATATCAAAGGATACCATTATTTGCGTGACTCCATCATCATGGCAATCGAAACGCCAGAGATTATCAATGCAGTGACCAAACAGCTCTATCCAAGTGTTGCGAAAAAATATGAAACAACCAGTTCCCGTGTAGAACGCGCAATCCGACATGCTATCGAAGTTGCCTGGGATCGTGGCGATGTTGATATTCTCAACAGCTATTTTGGGTATACCATCCACAATACGCGCGGAAAGCCAACCAATTCAGAATTTATTGCGATGATTAGCGACCGCTTACGCCTGCATATGAAATCTGCCAGCTAAAATTTGTTAGCTCATTTGCGATTGCTCGCTTTTTGGGGATAAGTTGTATGAAGAAGCCCTCTCCACTGTGGAAATAGTCCACGGTAGGAGAGGGCAATTTTTTAACCATTATTATTTTTTATCTGTTTCCATCATAGACTCCATCTTTTGATAGAGGTCGGGATAATGTTTTTTCATACTGAATGGCCGGAAGGTTTTTGCGTTCACCCAGGCGTGGAGTGTGAACCCGGTATTGATGGGCTTGTCCTCTCCTTCTTTGAAAATACGGTAGGAAAAACGGATGCGCGCAGGGCTTAACTCTGCAATGGAGGCTTCAACAGTCAGGATGTCCTCATAATGGGCTGTACCAATGTACCGACAACCGAGTTCCACCAACGGTGTCATCACACCCATATGCTCCATTTCCGAATACGTCATACCAATATTTTTGATGAGGTCTGTTCGGGCAATTTCGTACCAGATGGGATAATTTGCATGGTGCGCAATCCCCATCTGATCGGTTTCAGCATAACGGACCACCACTTGACTTTTGCTAATCATGGTTTCCATTCCCTCCTTTTGTCCGGTGTTGTTAAAGGCGAAAAAAGAAAACTGAGCTTTGGACGTGATGAACGTCCAAGCTCAGCCTGGTGCCGCTGACCGGGATCGAACCGGTACGGTGTTGCCACCGAGGGATTTTAAGTCCCTTGCGTCTGCCAATTCCGCCACAGCGGCAAATAACGGTAATTATTATAACACAGTCTTGCTTCAAAAGCAATGGTTTTGTGTCGATCACCGCTATTCAAATGAGAGCAGAATGAATATGGTAGGTTGATACAGACCCTGATACAGAAACAGCAGGGCCTTTAAAGTTCTTGAAATGCTTCTCGCAATAAATGTATTTCTGCTTGGTAACCCTCGAGATCGTTTGGAGTTTCCAGCTCAAAGGGAAGGTTTCGCAGCTTTGGGTGATTGATAATCCTTGTCAACGCAGGCAGACCGATGTGACCTTGTCCAATTTTTGCATGGCGGTCTTTGTGGCTGCCACAAGGATTTAAGCTATCGTTTAAATGTATAGCTCGCAGTCGTTCGAGGCCAATTACTCGGTCGAACTCCTCCAAAACTTCGTCCAGACGATCGACAATATCATACCCGGCATCGAAGACATGGCAAGTATCCAGGCAGACCCCCATTTTTTCGGCAAGCTCTACGCGGTCGAGAATGGCACGCAATTCCTGAAAGCTACGGCCAACTTCACTTCCCTTGCCCGCCATGGTCTCTAAAAGGACAGTTGTATGCAGGTTTGGGTGAAGAATACGATTTAGCCCCTCAGCGATTAAACGGATTCCGGTCTCCGCTCCTTGTTTTACATGGCTACCCGGATGGAAATTGTACAGGTTTCCAGGGAGATATTCCATCGTAGCGAGATCTTCGGTCATGGCTTGTATTGCAAAATCCCGTAGGCCTTCATCTGCAGAACAGAGGTTGAGCGTATAGGGCGCATGTGCAACAAGGGTGACAAAGTGTTCCTGCGAGATCAGCTCATTCAATGCAGCGATGTCTGTGAGGTTGACCGCCTTTGCTTTGCTTCCGCGCGGATTCCGTGTAAAGTATTGAAAAGTGTTGGCGCCGATAGAAAGAGCTTCTTTGCCCATGTGCAAATATCCCTTTGCAGAGGATAGATGGCATCCGATATTTAACATAGGTTATTCCTCCGTTTTTTGATGGAATGGTATCTATTATATACCAGTTCCATAGGAAATACCAGCAAAAGAAAAAGGGCTGACCTACCAAGAGATCAGCCCATAAAAAAGAAAACTGAGGAAAATTAATGAATTTCGATGCGGCGATTCGAAGAAACGGAGGCTTGCTTCTTTGGCAAAGTTAACTCCAACACACCGTTTTCATATTTGGCTTTGATTCCTCGAACATCCACAGTGGATACATCAAAACTGCGGCACATCAAACCGGAATACCTTTCCCGACGGATATAATGGCTACTATCCATTGGCGCCTCTGCGCCGCATTGTGCCGAGATGGTCAAGCAATCGTCGCCCTTCATCTCGATGTGAATATTCTCCTTCTTAACTCCCGGCAGGTCAATACGCAACAGGTACCGGTTGTCTTGATCGATGATGTCAGTCTTACAGGGGACCGTGTTTTCTTTCGCTTTAGGAAGGAACGCACGATTCATTGGGTCAAGGGAATGGAACAGATGATTGGATGTCTGTTCAAAAGGAATCCAGTCGAACATGATAAAGCCCTCCGTTTTATGGTTTGCATCGTCACATAATAGGATTTGCAGGATTATTCAATTTCAATCCGATGGTTTGTGGGAACGGTTGCCTGCTTTTTGGGGAGGTTCAATTCCAGTACGCCATCTTCAAATTTGGCTGTGATGTGTTCTGCATCGATTGAAGAAATGTCAAAGCTACGGCTCATCGATCCATACCGTCTTTCCCGACGGATGTAATGATTCTTATCGTCCTCGCTTTTCTGCTCTTCCGAATGTTCGGCGGAGATAGTCAAACGGTCGCCTTCGATATCGAGGTGAATATCCTCTTTTTGGAAGCCGGGCAAATCTGCTTTTAATACATAACGGGAACCCTCATCGACAATATCGGTTTTGCAAGGAGCAATATCCACATTTCCACCAAAGAAAGCACGCTCCATATCATCCAAATAACGGAACAAGTCGTTGTTTTTGTGTTCAAAAGGAATCAGATCAAACATAAGTCAAAACCCCCTTAAAAGTATCGATTGTTTTTACCAAAATCTATTTATGCTTGCTGGTTCTGCAAGAAAGTCTTTTTTCAAGCGAACCACCTTCTTTCTAGTCATTCAGGCTCTCTTGCTTTCTACGCTTTTTAGTATAGAGACCGGTTATGAAAAATATTTTGCAAATTTACGAACAAATTATTAATTTTAGCACTCGATAAGAAAGAGTGCTAAAAATAATTGAAACAAATCCTTAAAAGAATAAGAAGTATCATAAGTTTAGAAATAGTACAGAGGTCAAGAATGAGACCAGAAGCTTTTACCGGCAATCCCAAAATGTCGAAGTTTGCGGAAATCCAAAATTTTTCTTGTAAAATGATAGCCAAATCTGGAAGAATGTATTATAATAAAATTAACGAAATTGTGTGCGTATTTTAACATTATGATAGAAACCTTACGGGAGGTGTAACATGAAACGTGTCTTTTTGATGGTATTGGATAGTGTAGGAATCGGGGAAATGCCAGATGCTGCCCAATATGGGGATGCTGGTAGCAATACATTGGCTGCTGCATCGACCAGTTCGTATTTCTCCATGCCGAACATGCAGAAGTTAGGACTTTTTAATATTGATGGCGTCGAGTGCCGTCCCGCTGTAGATCATCCATCGGCAGCATTCGCCCGGATGACCGAAGTCTCAAAGGGAAAGGATACCACCATTGGTCATTGGGAAATCGCGGGAATCGCATCCCCCAAGCCGCTGCCAACCTATCCGGATGGATTTCCAAAGGAGCTGCTGGATGCATTTAGCAGCCAGACAGGGCGGAAGGTGCTCTGCAACAAACCGTATTCTGGAACAGAAGTCATTAAAGATTATGGAAAAGAGCATGTGGAGACTGGCGCATTGATCGTGTATACTTCTGCGGACAGTGTATTCCAAATTGCGGCGCATGAGTCCGTGGTTCCAGTCGAAGAGCTGTACCGGTATTGCCAGATTGCACGTAAACTTCTGACTGGGGAACATAGCGTTGGACGTGTCATTGCACGGCCGTTTACAGGGGAATACCCCCATTATACCCGGACGACAAACCGGCATGACTTTTCGTTGCTCCCACCGAGCACTACTATGTTGGACCAGCTTTCTGACAATGGATTTGATGTAGTTGCAATCGGAAAGATCTATGATATTTTTGCTGGCAGGGGAATCACAGAGGCGATTCGAACCGGCGGAAACGATGAAGGAATTGCCCGGACGATCGAATGGACCAAGCGGGATTTTAACGGACTTTGCTTTATCAATCTGGTGGATTTTGACATGTTGTATGGCCATCGAAATGATGTAGAGGGATATGCAAAGGGGTTAACAACAGTCGATCAGGCAATCCCAGAAATTTTAGCAGGGTTGCGGGAGGACGACTTGCTGATGATTACTGCAGATCACGGCTGTGATCCGAGCACCCCTTCGACGGACCATTCCCGCGAATATACTCCTTGGGTCATTGCTGGGCCAAAGGTAAAGTCCGGCGTAAACTTGGGAACGCTGCCAACCTTTGCGGACATTGGGGCGACCATTTTGGACTACTTTGGTGTAAAATCGGAGATTACCGGGACATCTCGCTTGCACGAAATTTTAAATCGTTGAGGAGGAAAGTGGCAGCGCGGTCTGAAGGACGATGTTCCTGGCCGCTCTTGCAGCGCTTTCCTTTCGATAATCATGCCGCCATTTGAGAGAACCGGAAAGCGCCTTTTTCGATGGAAGGCGGAAGGATTTTTGACAAGAATCTATTTGAAAAGGGGCTTTGCGGGCTTTCTTTTCAAAGTGGACAGGCTGTACAGAACAGGAGAATGAGAAATGGCTAAAACACCGACTCCGCACAACGCGGCTAAGCCCGGCGATATTGCCAAGACGGTTTTAATGCCGGGGGACCCGCTTCGTGCAAAATTCATCGCAGAAACGTATCTGGAAAATCCGGTATGCTTTAACACGGTGCGCAACATGTTGGGCTATACGGGGACCTATGAAGGCAAGCGTGTCTCCGTAATGGGCAGCGGAATGGGGATGCCATCCATAGGGATCTATTCGTATGAGCTCTATCATTTTTATGACGTAGAGAACATCATTCGCATTGGTTCCGCTGGCGGAATTGCGGATAATGTCCATGTGCGGGACGTTGTCGTCGGAATCGGTGCCTGTACGGATTCCAACTATGGCGCTCAGTATCGCTTGCCGGGAACCTTTGCACCAATTGCAGATTTCGGTCTTGCACAGAAGGCAGTCCAGTTTGCACAGGAGCACAACATCAAAACAGTGGTCGGAAACGTCCTCTCTTCGGACACTTTCTATGGGGATGATCCGAATGCGCTCTCCGCTTGGAAAAAGATGGGCGTGCTTGCAGTTGAGATGGAATCTGCGGCGTTGTATATGAATGCGGCATGCGCGGGAAAAAAGGCACTTTGTCTACTGACCATTTCGGATTGCCCATTTACCGGAGAATCCCTTACCGCAGAAGAGCGGCAAACCAGTTTCCGTGAAATGATGGAGATTGCGCTGGCGATTGCAGAATAAGTATGGGTCAAACGTCCATCCGGTTCTTTATGATTGAATGGACGAGGATCATAAATCTGAAAGAAAGTTTAGGAGGAATATTTGATGAAGAAATTATTGGCTTTTCTGTTGGCCGGTATGATGGCGTTTTCAGCCACTGCCTGCGGCTCGGGCAACGATTCCAACACCCCTGAGCTTCCCAGCCCACCAATTCCACCGAGGGCACCCAGGACGGAGAGACCACACCAGAAGGCGGCATCAAGATCCGCATGGTCACGGATACCGGCGGTGTCAACGATCAGTCCTTTAACCAGTCCGCTTGGGAAGGCCTGCAAACGTTGAAGGATGAGATGGGCGCGGACGTGAATTACATTGAATCTAAGCAGGAAGCGGATTATGCGACCAACCTTGATAAGGCTGCAGACGATGAAGCCCAGTTGATCTGGGGCGTTGGTTTTGCAATGGCGGATGCCATTGGCATTGCAGCAACAGCGAACCCGGATATCCAGTATGCAATTATTGATAATGGATATGATGAAGCGACTATGCCGGACAATGTGGCAGGTGTGATGTTCCGCGCACAGGAGCCATCGTTTGTGGTCGGCTACATTGCAGGGAAGACGACAGAGACCGGTAAGGTCGGTTTTGTCGGCGGCGTGACGAGCGACATCATCGATCAGTTCCAGTATGGCTTCCAGGCTGGTGTGGATTATGCGTCTGAGGAACTCGGCAAGACCATCACAGTGGATGTACAGTATGCAGAGAGCTTTACCGATGCTTCGAAGGGCAAGGCAATCGCTTCGAAGATGTTCTCCGATGGCTGCGACATCGTGTTCCATGCAGCCGGCGGCGCAGGTGTCGGGGTCATTGAGGCGGCGAAGGATGCTGGTAAATATGCCATTGGCGTCGACCGTGACCAGGCGTATCTTGCGCCTGAAAACGTACTGACCTCTGCAATGAAGTTGGTCAACAATGCGGTCATCGCGGTTTCCAAAGAAGTCATCGAAGGAAAAGAGATTGGCGGCCAGACATACACCTATGGCCTCACCGAGGATGCAGTCGGCATTCCGGAGGAGCATTCCCTGATGGGCGACGAAACCTACAATGCGGCGCTCGAAGTGGAAGAAAAAATCAAGAATGGCGAAATTGTTCCGCCGGCCAATGCGGACGAGTATGCGCAGTTTGGCAAATAATCAGCACTTGTTGCGGGGAGGTTCTCTTCTTTGAGAAAATCCCCTTTGCAGGCGGGGCGTCTCATTTGGGCGCCCCGTTTTCTGTAAAAAGGAGAAATAGGCGGGAGGTTTTGTAGTAATGGAGGTCAGCAAGGAGTATGCCGTTCAGATGCACGGCATCACCAAATTGTTTGGCAGCTTTTGCGCGCTGGACCATGTGGATTTGGATGTGAAGAGGGGGACCATCCACTCTTTGCTGGGAGAAAATGGAGCGGGTAAAAGCACGCTGATGAATGTGCTCTATGGCCTTTATCAGGCCGATGCAGGAGAAATCTACTTAAATGGAGAGCGGGTTCATATTAAGAATCCGACCACCGCAATTGAGCACGGAATTGGTATGGTACACCAGCACTTTATGTTGGTAGACAATTTTACGGTGACACAGAACATCATTTTAGGCAATGAAACAGCCAATCGCTTTGGCATTTTGGACATGAAAAAGGCACGCAAAAACGTACAGGAGATCGTCGAAAAATATGGCCTGGAAGTCGATCCGGATGCAAAGATTGAGGACATCTCTGTCGGCATGCAGCAGCGTGTAGAGATATTAAAAGCGCTTTATCGAGGAGCAGATCTGCTGATTTTAGATGAACCGACGGCTGTGCTAACGCCCCAGGAGATTGAAGATCTGATTCAGATTATGCACAATCTGATTGCGGACGGGAAGACCATCATCATCATCACGCATAAGCTCAAGGAAATCAAAGAAAGTTCCGATGTATGCACCATTATCCGCCGGGGAAAATACGTTGACACCGTAGCAGTCCAGGAGGTGGATGAGGAGGAACTAGCTACCAAGATGGTAGGGCATGCTGTTCAATTGGTGGTTGAGAAGTCGCCGGCGAAGCCAGGAGAGGTGGTATTTGCGATAGATCATCTCACGGTTAAGGATGAGCGTGGTTTGCGAGCGGTAAACGACCTTTCCTTGCAGGTGCGAAAGGGAGAAATCGTTGGGATCGCTGGCATTGATGGAAATGGGCAGAAAGAATTGGTCGAGGCGATTACCTGCCTGACAAAGTGTGAAAGCGGTACGATTCAAATCAATGGACAGCAAGTACAGAACACAACGCCGCGCAATGTAGTCGATCATAAGATCTCGACCATTCATGAGGATCGCCAGAAGCGCGGATTGGTTCTGAATTTTACAGTGGCGGAAAATGCTATTTTGGAAAAGTATCGGACGGAGCCATTCCGAAAGCACGGAATGTTAAACAACAGTGAAATTCTTGCATTTACCAATGGCCTGCTGCACGATTATGATGTCCGTCCGGAGGATTGTGCACAACATTTGGCGCGCAGCCTTTCCGGCGGAAATCAGCAAAAGGTGATCATCGCACGCGAAGTTGCAAATGAACCAGATCTGTTGATCGCGGTGCAGCCGACGCGCGGATTGGATGTTGGCGCTATTGAGTATGTCCATAAAACGCTGATTGCAGAACGGGATAAAGGCAGGGCGATCCTGTTGATTTCTCTGGAACTCGATGAGGTGATGAATGTTTCCGATACCATTGCGGTACTTTATAACGGAAGCATTGCCGACACCTTTAAACAAGGTGAAGTGGATGAAAAGACAATCGGACTTTTAATGGCTGGAGGGAAACAACATGCAAAGAACAGTTAGGATTCTGAAAAAACCCATCACCTCCACCATCCTTGCCATCGTATGCGGCTTTCTGGTGGCATCGGTTGTGCTTGTAGTCGCTGGGTATAATCCAGCAGAGGCGTTTGGGGCATTATTTCATGGGATTTTTTCAAAACCAAAGTACATTTCAAACGTGATTATCAAAGCAACCCCGATCACATTGACAGCGCTCAGTGTGGCTTTTGCCTATAAGGTAGGGATGTTCAATATCGGGGCGGAAGGACAATACATTGTAGCGGCGGTGGCCTCTACCATCGTTGGTTATTTATTCAATCTGCCGGCGATCCTACAAGTACCGCTGGTAGTGATGACGGGCATGGTTGCAGGGGCTCTTTACGGTGGTATCGTTGGTTTTTTAAAGGCAAAGTTTGGCATTCATGAGGTTTTGACCAGCATTATGTTGAACTGGATTGCCCTGTATTTATCCAATTTTGTGGTTCAAAGCGACGCGTTCCATCAGCCCAATACAACGGCTACCTATCCGGTCAATCCATCGAGCTACACCATGTTGTTGCCCGAATGGAAGACCTCGGACGAAGGGATTGCTTTTCTGAAGCAATACGATTGGCTCTCAGAGGTGATGCTCAAAACAGACATTAATTTTGGCTTTTTGGTTGCCATTGTGGCGGCGGTTGTGATCTGGTTCCTACTGTACCGTTCCACCAAGGGGTTTGAATTCCGTGCAGTAGGCGCGAACCGGGATGCAGCAGAATTTGCGGGGATCAACGTCAACCGCAATATCACGCAGGCGATGCTAATCGCTGGCGCACTTTCGGGCCTGGCAGCAGTGATGATGATTACCGGTACCAACCCGCACCGCATTTCTACCCTCGCCGCTTTTGAAAACAATGGATTCAACGGCCTGTCCGTAGCATTTATTGCGGGAAGTTCACCCGTCGGGTGTATTTTGCAGGTTTATTGTTTGGCGGCCTGCTCTATGGCGGCCAATCTATCCAGGCGGATATTGGCGCTCCTACGGAAATTATCAATATTATGATCGGCACCATTGTATTCTTTGTAGCGCTTACCAGAATCGTGCCGGTTTTGGCGGATAAGTTGGAGAAGAGAGGTGCTGGACATGCTAAATGATGTTTCTTTGCTCATCGGCATTACCTTGATGTATTCTGCACCGCTTATTTTTGGCGCATTGGGTGGTGTCCTCTCGGAGCGTTCCGGTGTGGTAAACCTTGGCATTGAGGGAATGATGACGATTGGCGCATTTGCGGGTGCGGCAGTCGGATATTATTCCGGAAACCCGTGGTTGGGTTTGCTGGCAGCGGGCTGCGCTGGCGGCGGGATTGCATTGCTGCACGCAGTAGCGGCCATTACCTTCAAGGCCGACCAGACGATTTCCGGAATTGCGCTGAATCTCATCGGACCGGGACTGGCATTGTTCCTTTGCAGGTTGGCCTTTGACGGTGCAACGATGACGCAGCCGGTGACCAATAAGCTGCCAAAGCTGTTTGGCGATTCTGCACTCAGTGGCGCTGCACAGAATTTGAATGTCGATGTCACCGTTTTGCTGGCGCTGGCCTGTATGTTGGTCATGTGGTTTATTCTTTACAAGACCAAATGGGGATTGCGTGTACGAGCGGTTGGCGAACATCCGGCGGCAGCAGATACCCTTGGCATCCATGTTTCAGCGACCCGCTATGTATGTGTGATTCTCTCCGGAGTCTTAGCTGGCTTTGGCGGAGCGTCGATGACACTTGCGGTTATCCCACAGTTTACGCCGGTGGCCATCAGTGGACAGGGGTTCATTGCATTGGCAGCGGTTATTTTCGGAAAATGGACGCCACATGGCGCGTATGGGGCATGTCTGCTGTTCGGCTTTGCACAAGCGCTTACCGTATTCTTGGGTGGGGGTAAAGCACCGGTCCCATCGGAAATTTTGGCAATGTTGCCCTATATTCTAACGATTCTGGTTTTGATCCTGTTCGTCGGCCGTTCGGTTGCACCGAAGGCGGACGGTGTCCCATACGAAAAGGGTGCGCGTTAACCGGGTATTTCTGGAATGGTTATACAATATATCTGAAACAAAGAAAAGGATGAATCAAAATGGATCATCAGAAGATTTTGCGTATGGTCGATCATACGTTGCTCACTCAGACAGCGACCTGGGAGGAAATCAAGCAGATTTGCGACGATGCCATCCAATTTGGAACAGCCTCTGTTTGCATTCCGGCTAGCTATGTGAAGCGCGCCAAGGAGTATGTCGGAGACCGGATGGCTGTCTGCACTGTCATTGGATTCCCAAACGGTTATTCAACAACGGCAACGAAAGTGTTTGAGACGAAGGATGCCATCGCCAACGGTGCAGATGAAATTGATATGGTTATCAATCTTGGATATGTCAAAGATGGACGTTTCGATGTACTGCTCGACGAGATCAGGCAGATCAAGGGGGCTTGTGGTAGCCACATACTGAAGGTGATTGTTGAAACCTGCCTGCTGACAGAGGAGGAGAAAATCCGGTTGTGCCAGATTGTCACAGAATCCGGTGCCGACTTTATCAAGACCTCTACTGGATTTTCGTCGGCGGGGGCGACTTTTGACGACGTGGCACTGTTTCGGCAATATGTTGGTCCACAAGTACGCATCAAAGCGGCGGGCGGAATCTCCTCTTTGGAGGATGCAGAACGGTTTATCGAACTGGGAGCGACCCGATTGGGAACCAGCCGCATCATCAAGTTGATTAAGAATGAAGAAGCACACGGCTATTGAGCCGGAGAAAACACGATTTTCGAACGTCTTCAGAACGTTGGGCCCCGCAGTTTTTTATCTGCGGCGGCCCATGAACTCTCTGGAAAGGAGTGGCTGTCTTGGAAGATCAAGAATTGGTCCGCTTGGCATTGGAAGCGAGGGAACGCGCCTATGTGCCCTATTCCAAATTCCAGGTGGGTGCGGCATTGTTGACAGGTGCTGGACGCGTTTATCAGGGGTGTAATATCGAATGCGCCTCATATTCACCGACCAATTGTGCAGAGCGCACAGCTTTCTTTAAAGCAATCAGTGAGGGAGAGCGCGACTTTGTTGCAATCGCTGTCGTCGGAGGACCCTCTGGTGCACCAGTGAAACGGATTTGTCCACCTTGTGGCGTTTGCCGTCAAGTGATGCGGGAATTTTGTGATCCAACGGACTTCCGTGTAATCCTTGCCTCCGGGCTGAATGATTGGGTCGTTTACAGATTGGACGAATTGTTGCCGCTTGGGTTTGGCCCGGAGAATATGTACAAAGAGAAAGGGGGAACCAATCATGCGCATGTATGATGTCATTGCTAAAAAACGGGATGGAGGAACGCTCTCAGACGAAGAAATCCAGTTTTTCATCGACGGTTATGTGCACGGAGAAATTCCAGACTATCAGGCGAGTGCTTTGATGATGGCAATTTTTCTGCGTGGGATGACTGCAAAAGAAACAGCGTCCCTCACCAGGAGTATGGCGTATTCTGGTGATCTGGTGGATTTATCTTCTATTGACGGGATAAAGGTCGATAAACACAGCACCGGAGGCGTGGGGGATAAGACTACTTTGATTGTGGCGCCGATTGTCGCGTCTCTGGGAGTGCGGGTGGCAAAGATGAGCGGCCGGGGACTGGGTCACACCGGGGGAACGGTGGATAAGTTGGAATCCATTCCCGGCTTTCAGACTTCACTGGACCGCGAAACGTTCTTTGAGATTGTTCGCCGGGTGGGCGTCAGTGTGATTGGTCAGTCTGGAAATCTGGCACCCGCGGATAAAAAGCTTTATGCCCTGCGGGATGTGACGGCTACGGTCAACAGCATCCCACTGATTGCTTCCAGTATCATGAGTAAAAAAATCGCTGCTGGTTCGATCGGATTTTATTGGACGTAAAAACTGGCAGTGGTGCATTTATGAAGACGCTAGAAGATTCCATCGCGCTGGCGAAAGAGATGGTATCCATCGGTGAGCACGTGGGACGCAGGACGGTAGCGCTCATCACGGATATGGATCGTCCGCTTGGATGTGCAATTGGCAATGCATTAGAAGTTCGCGAGGCATGTGAGACACTTCGGGGCAATGGACCGGAAGATTTGACCGAGGTCTGTGTGGAGCTTGCCGCCAATATGCTTTGGCTTGCAGAAAAGGGGGAACTGGCCCAGTGTCGAGATCTGGCAAAGCAACAGATCGAGAACGGAAGAGCCTTTGCAAAACTGAAAGAAATGGTTCAGGCACAGGGTGGAGATGTAAGGATGTTGGAAGATCCTGCACAATTTACGCAGCCCAAAGTATGTTATGAGGTACCCGCGCCAAGGGACGGGTTCCTGTATACGATGAACACAGAATTGTGCGGAATTGCCTCCGTGGAATTGGGCGCTGGCCGCGAGCGAAAAGAGGACCCTATTGATTTCAGTGCAGGAATTGTGTTGCGGAAAAAATCGGTGATTTTGTTCAGAAGGGTCAGATCCTGGCTTCCTTTTATTCTTCGGAAGAGAAGAAATGTCGGATCGCAGAGCAGACCTTTTTACAGGCCCTCTGTATTCAGGATAAAATGCCGAAACCGGTGCCTCTTATTCATGCACGTGTCAGTGCAAACGGTGTAGAAACAAGCGAATGAATCTTAGAAATAGGCAACATTTTAGGGATAGATAACATTCGGCGAAATCCTTGTATTTTCCGTTTTTTACGGTTAAAATAGCAAACATGAAGCCATACTAAATTAGTATATTTTGAATAAGAGGCTTTGTGGAGGTGCTTTCATGTTAGACTGTAAAATCGCAAAGATTGTTGCCAGAGAAGTGATGGATTCGCGTGGGAATCCGACCGTGGAGGCGGAGGTTGTACTCAAGTGTGGAGCACAGGGAACGGCATTGGTTCCCTCCGGTGCATCGACGGGCATTTATGAAGCGCATGAACTGCGCGACGGCGACCCGAAGCGCTATGGCGGGAAGGGCGTTCTGAAGGCTGTTCGCAATGTAAACGAGGCGATTGCCACTGCGCTGGTTGGAATGGACGCGCTTGCGCAGGAAGAAATTGACCGCAAGATGCTGGAGATCGATGGCAGCAAGAATAAATCCAAGTTGGGTGCAAATGCAATTCTTGCGGTATCTTTGGCTACGGCGCGTGCAGCCGCTTCGGCGCTCAATATGCCGCTGTATCGCTACATTGGTGGCATGCAGGCGCACAAGCTGCCCGTGCCAATGATGAACATTTTGAACGGCGGCGCACATGCCTCGAATAATATTGACATACAGGAATTCATGATTATGCCGGTCGGTGCGCAGAGCTTCCGTGAGGCACTCCGCTGGTGCAGTGAGATCTATCACACCTTGGGCAAACTGCTCAAAGAGGGCGGCCTTGCCACCGGTGTCGGCGACGAAGGCGGTTTCGCACCGAATCTGGAATCGGATGAAGAGGCAATTGAATGGATTATCCGCGCCATCGAGACGGCGGGCTATTCCACTCAGGATGTAAAAATTGCATTGGATGCCGCCAGCAGCGAATGGTATAAAGACGGCATGTATGTTCTGCCAAAGCGTGGGACAACCTTGAAGAGTGAAGACTTGGTAGCCTATTGGAAGGATTTGGTCAGCCGTTATCCCATTATTTCCATCGAGGATGGACTGGGCGAGCAGGATTGGGAAGGTTGGACGGTCCTGACAAAGGAACTCCCCATTCAGTTGGTTGGCGACGATCTCTTTGTCACAAATGCAGAGCGTTTGCAGAGAGGAATCGAGATTGGCGCAGGAAATTCGATTCTGGTCAAGGTCAATCAGATCGGTTCGTTGTCCGAAACGTTGCATGCGATGGATTTGGCGCATAAGGCCGGTTATACCGCAGTGGTTTCCCATCGTTCCGGCGAGACAGAAGATACAACAATCGCCGATTTGGCGGTTGCGACAAACGCAGGCCAGATCAAGACAGGCGCACCATGCCGTACCGATCGTGTAGCAAAATACAATCGTTTGCTTCGGATCGAGGACGAGCTCGGAAATACTGCCTGCTATGCGGGTAGAGATGCGTTCCGTTTTTCCGTATAATTGTTTTTGTTTATGGATTATAGAAACATCCGCACGGACTCCGTGCGGATGTTTTGCATTTCTATGGGGTTGGTAATTGAAGCAGTTTCTTGATACAGGTTTCGATTTCCTGTATGCTCGCAGTGGGCTCGTATCGTGCGGCAACTTCACCTTCCCGGTCTACTAAAAACTTTGTAAAGTTCCATTTGATATCCGGGGATTCTGCATAGTGTGGGTCGTCCGTGGACAAGATTTCTTGTAGTTTTTCCGTGAGTGGATGGTCTGGGTCAAACCCACAAAAGCCACGCGCGTTGGTCAAATACCGAAAGAGGGGTTCCGTCTGGGGGCCTTTCACGTGGGTCTTGGCCAATATGGGAAATGTAACGCCATAATTGTAGCGGCAAAATTCAGCGATTTTGTCGTTGCTTTCCGGGTCCTGCTCATGAAACTGATTACAGGGAAACCCCAAGACCATCAGGCCGTGGTCGCGATATTTTTGAAATAGTTTTTCCAAGTCCTCAAATTGTGGTGTAAAGCCGCATTTGCTGGCTGTATTAACGATCAAAAGAATATTCCCCCGATAAACAGACAGATCGAGTTCTTTTCCATTCATCTGGCGCACATGAAAATCATAGACGTTCATAGGAATACGTTGCCTCCTTTCCCGTCTATTATGAGAAAGAGGCCCATACAATATACTTCCAAGGAGAAGATTGTCCTTTGAGAGGGTTGGGAAAAATCGACGATACAGCCAGAAAATTCGCCAATTTTTCACTAAAATTCGTGGGCAATATGACTGGTTTTATTTTTGGAAACAATTTACTTTCTGTGGTCTGTTCCAAAGATGAAAGACGTAGCGTTGACTTTCCCCGCCCACGTGCTATAATAAACATCATAGAATTAAAACTTAAAATTCTGTAGGCAGAAGGGGTGTTGAACATGAGTGGACAGGCGAAAAACACTTTCTCCAATAAAGTATACAGTATTCGATCGAAGCAGAGCGAGAAAGCGCTGGAAGCAGAACTCTGTGAAGGCAGCAACAAAGTTCAGATGAATCCGTATAATGGCGGCGACAATCAACAATGGCAGTTTGTAGCTAGTGAAGATCAATATTACAAGCTGCTCAATAAGAGCACTGGCAAGGCACTGGACATTATGCTGGGTGGCTCAGAAAATGGCACATGGTTGCATCAGTGGGACAGTGTATCTTCAGATAGCCAGCTCTGGTATGTGGAAGAGACATCGGATGGATTTTATAAGATCAAATCCAAAGTCTCTGGAAAATGTGTGGATATTGTGGGGATGTCCCAAGAGGACGGTACACGTCTGCAAATCTGGGAAGATCTGAATGGTGACAATCAACAGTGGAAGTTGGAACAGATTGTTGAAAAGAAGCCGGCAAAGACAACAGAAAAGAAGGAAGCGTCCCCTGTAAAGGAAATGGTTCCAGAAGCGCCCAAAGCGGTCGTTAAGGCAGAAACCAAGACTACTGCAAAGACAAAGGAGGCTTCTGCGCCAGCCAAGAAAACCTCTACAAGAGCGACAAAAGCAAAAGCAGCGCAAGAGAAAAACGAGACAATCGCTCCAGTTGTTGAGGAAAAAGCAGCTGCAAAAACACCAGCTAAAAAGACACCGGCAAAGAAAACTACCCGCGCAAAGAAATAATGTATGATCGTGTAAAAGCCCATGGGCGGTCGATATTCCGCCTGCGGGCTTTTTCTTTTTCACATGGGGAGATTTTCCACCCGAAACGGGGCTGGACTTTTTGTAGGTTTTGGATATACTTATCTTTTATAGCCCTGCGTCAGAAGTAGGGAATTGGCGACTGGGTGGTCGGCAACCAAAAAGATGGCTGGGTAAGCTACAACCGTTGCGCTGGATTTGTATGACGATGATTTATAGGGCGCTGTTCCCTTTAGGAGGATTTTTATGAGAAAGATAAAGCAGTGGAATTGGAGTAAAATCCTATCGATGTTTGTTTTTGCGTCTCTGTTGGTTTCGGCAATCTTTGTGGCTGTTCGTTTGGTTCTGGCGCCTTCGCAGCCGGATGGCAGCAATTTTGAGCGGTTGAAAAGCGATTATGTTCTGATGTTGGTGCAATGCGTTTTGGGAATGGTAGTCCTTCTTTTGCCAAGTGTGATTGCAAGGCGTCTTAAAATTGAAATTCCTTCTGGAATGATGATTTTATTTGTCATCTTTCTCTATTGTGCAATTTATTTGGGCGAGGTCAGGAGCTTTTATTATCATATTCAGTCGTGGGATACCGTGCTGCACTGGTTCAGCGGAGCGATGATTGGCGCTTTGGGCTTCTCATTTGTTGCATTATTCAACAATTCTGAGCGAATTCCCGTCAATCTGAGTCCATTTTTTGTAGCAGCATTTGCCTTTTGCTTCGCCGTGACGTTGGGTGTATTTTGGGAATTCTATGAATACTCTTTCGATGGCCTGTTGGGATTGAACATGCAGAAATTCGCGCTAGAAGATGGGACGCAGTTGGTTGGGCGCGCTGCCTTGCAGGACACGATGAAGGATTTGGTGGTAGATGCTGTCGGCGCGTTTGCAGCCAGTTTAATTGGGTATATCTCCTTGAAACACAAGAAAGGCTGGATTGAGAAATTTCAGATCATTCGGAAAAAGCATAGCGAAAAATAAAAAATCCAACCAAACAAACAGAGAAGGCTCCAGGACGAACCCGGAGCCTTCTCTGTTTTTATGTTTTTGGGAGGAGGTCCTTTTAATCGATAGTAACGCTGCAATGACGTTGTGGCACAGTGCCGGAAAGCTGTGTATAAACTCCCGCGCTCTGACCAGGTGTGCCGATCGCATAGACACGGAAATAAAAATCATTTCCAATTTGAGCGACAAACTGCGTTTTTAGAATGGAGCCGTCTCCAACTGTGAAATTAGGAACCAATCCATTCCCATTGATCACTGTCATTTTGAAGCAATAAGCAGAACCGTGCTTCAGAGAGAATGGCAGAGTCGTATCGCAGACTACATATGCCTTTGGAGCAGATGCACCAACAATGGCGGTTCCCTCTGCTCCATAAAGGGAAGCAGACGAATTCGACTTTGAGGAAGAACCGCTCTGATGGTGCTGAGAGGTCGAGAGGCTCTTCAACACAGTGCGTAGATTTTCCTCTTCGGCGGCAATCGCTTCTTCATCGGCAAACGGATCAGCAAGTGTGTTTAAAGCGCGGTCCAATGCGGATTCTAGACGAGCAGCATCCTTTGCGCTCAGACGGTTTGCTGGAACCTGTTGTGCTTCTTCGATCAGGGCTTTCAAAGCATCTTTGTTGGGAATCTTGCGCAATTCGGCAATTGCCGTGTTTAAAGCAGAAGCCGCTTGATCGACCTGCTCTTGTAAACATTCCTCCGTAATTTTACAAGCAGCGGCGAGTGCATCCCGGAAAGCTTTGAATGAATCTTGATGAATGTCCACATACTCACTTTCGAGTTTTGGCTCAATTTCATTGGCTTTGTCGATCAACAGCTGCAATTGGTGGAGATCTGCTTTATATTGAAGGGTATCAATCGCAGAGGAAAGAGCCTGACGAGCTTCCTGAATCTCATCCTCCATTGCATCGGGGTTGTCATAGACAATCTGTGCGGCCTCTAGAGCTTTTTCAAACGCATTCCAACTGGATGTAGTAAAATCATCCTTTTGCAGAAGATCGGCGACTGCAAGGAGCTCTTCGAGAGCCGTTTTATCGCCAGCCTGGAAAGAGAGGTACTGGATTGCGTCCATCAATTTTTGCCAGGCGGTATCGATCTCTTCTTGCGTGACATCCTGTGTATCATCGATCTGTTTAGCCTTTTCCAGGGCTTTATCGAAACGCTTTTGAACGGTGGGAACAGCGCCAGCATATTCCTCGCTATCCTGCAAGCCTTCCGCAATTTGGATCACTGTGCGCAGAATTTCTTTATTTACAACTGTGAATTGGAAATCCAGCAGAACGGTCCCGTTGGGCATATCAAAAGAGTGCGTGTACTCTTCAGAGCTATCCAGTACGAGGGGCTCTCCATTCAATGTTGCAGAAGCAAGTTTCCGTCCAGAGACTGTGGGAGCAAAGGTCAGTTCAACCGACTCACCTGCCATGACGGAGGCTTGATAGTTGCCAGTGAGGTTTGCAAAGCCAACGTCGCCATCTGCCAGGGAGAGTTGTACCTTCTTGGGATCAAAGGTGGAATAGAGTGCATGCGCCGCATCCGGGACATCGCTTTCCCGCCCATAAATACGCCAGGTACTGGTAATTTCTGGGGAGATCGTTCCCTGCTCTCGGATATACTCTGCGAGCAAATTGCGAACCTGTCCTTCGTCCTCGCCAATCTGTTCCTGGGTGGAGAAAGTCACTCGGCTCTTGTCATCTGGCTGCATGGTAGGCACATGTGCGATATAGTCACCACCGCCGGTGAAACGATAGTTGTTCATTGCAACGGTAAAGATTTCATCGTCAGAAACGGGACGCCCCTGGTAGGTCATATTTTGGATGCGTTCCCCTTCTGGCGCATAAAGATGAATTTCGTAATCCATACCGTATAGGACGTCTAAATAGATACCGCCGCCGCTGACCGCACCGGTTTCCGGATTCACCCGGTACTTCGTTGCAGCAAACTCCATCCAGTCTTTAATTTCCCGGACAGACATTTTTACACTGTATAACCAGTTTTCATACTTGTAAAGACGGTACATCAGCCCCAGGGAAATGTCCCCTTTGGGGATCAAATTTTCGCCGCCTCCAGACGTCAGGGGGGCACAAATGGAAAGTTGCGCCCCAGTTGCCTCGATCTGAACCTTGTTTACCAAGTCCATAAAGGCGCTTGGCACCAATGCAAGATCTTTAGAGGAGAAATCTCCGGTTGCAGTTCCAAGCGGTTGTTCCAGATATTCCCATGTGCGGTCTTCATAGGGCTGTAAAGCAGCTTTTAACTCTGCATCTTCTTCAACTCCGCGCATGCTAATAATTTCCTTGGAGGCGACGGTGACCTTTTCGCCTTCTGCAGCATCAGGGTTTACCACCAAATCTACATAAGCTAACCCATTTGCCTTTGTGCCAGGGCTTACAACAGGGATTTCTTTTCCTTCCTTATTGGTGACAGTAGCATTGGCGTTGCTGATATGAAGATGGCCGCTGAATACCAAGTCGATGCCTGTTGTGTTTTCAATGAGTGCACGAACTTGGTTTTCCGAATTCTCCGGATGAGCGCCATCTTCCGAATGCTCACTTTCTACGCCGGCGTGTGCCGCGACGACAATGACGTCACAGCCCTCTTCCTCTTTCATAATGTCAATGTAATGTTCATAAGTAGGGACGAAATTACGAAAATCGATTCCCTCGTAGTTTTCGGCTTTTTCCCATTGCGGGATATTCGGTGTATCAACACCAAGGACGCCAACCTTGACGGTTGTTCCCGTTTCCGTATCTTCAAACTCTTTTACAATGTAGGCTTCGTTGCCCTCCCAAGGTTCCCACTCCGTTCCCTCTTGTACAAAGTTGGCGGCGAGGACCGGAACATGGCTTTCGTCTCCCGAAGAGGGCGCCTTGGCCTGGTCCATTTGGCGTGTCAGAATATCCAGGCCGTAGTTAAATTCATGGTTGCCTAGTACCCATGCATCATATCCCATAAGACGCAACGCCTTGATCGCTGGGTCAACTTCTTCCGGAACCTCGAAGGCGTGATAATACGTCAACGGTGTACCTTGTATGGTATCTCCCACGTCGATCAGAAGAGAATTGGGATTTGCCTCACGGAGCGCCTTGACCTTTGTGGCGACTCGAGTCAGACCACCACTTGTAGTCCCATGCGTTGAATAGTCGGTTGCTAAGATTGCGCCGTGAACGTCGGAGGTTGCCATGACCTGCACGTGCATCCCATCGAGATCCTCAACAGGAGCTGCCGCGGACGCTGTTGTCGGTACCCATACGCTAAACAGCATTGCGACCGACAAGGTTAACGCCCAGAATCTTTGCTTGATTTGTTTCATTTTGATTCCTCCTTCTCCTTTTTACGTGGCAACGAATTGCCTTCTACTTGTTCATATTAGCACAAGTTTCCAGTTTCATAAAGTGTTTTGTTATAAAATAATCGTAAAATTAAGGAAATAATAAAATATTCTGTTGGAATTGGAACATTTTTTCACAAGCCTTGTCATAATGAGGAATCTAAGATTACAATAAAGGATAGAAAGTTTTCTTGGAAGCAGGGGTATGAATGAGTATTTTTGATATTTTAGGACCAGTGATGGTGGGGCCATCCAGCTCGCACACAGCGGGCGCTGTGCGAATCGGGTATATTACACGGGAACTCTTGGGGGAAGAGCCAGTGGAGATTGCTATGTTTTTGCATGGCTCATTTGCAGAAACCGGAGAGGGCCATGGGACAGACCGAGCGTTGATTGCCGGTGTATTGGGAATGCAGCCCGACGATGAACGCATCCCTCATAGCTTTGAACTTGCACGGGAAAGTGGAATTTCGATTGAAAAAGCGAGCATTCACCTGCGCAATGTACATCCCAATACGGTTTTGTTAAAAGTAACGGGACAGAATAACCGGGTACTCGAAGTGGTGGGTTCGTCGCTGGGTGGAGGACGTATTCAGATCTGCCAAATCGATGGGATGAAAACCCGATTCAGTGGAGAAGCGCCTACTTTAGTGGTACGTAATTTCGACCAGCCTGGTCACGTTGCAGACGTCACAAGGCTTTTGGCAGAGGAGCAGGTGAACATCGCCTCCATGCATATTTCCCGCGATGTACGCGGCGGATATGCTGTGATGGTAATTGAGACAGATCATCCCATTCCAGAACCTCTGCTAAAAGACTTAAGAACTCTTGACGGAATTTTACAAGTGACCTGTATCAACCTTAGTAGGGAGGAGAAATAAATGAGCTTTCAATCCATTGAAGAGCTTCTGCATACAGCAGGAAGCGGTCCGCTGTGGCAAGCAGTCCTGAAAGAGGATTGTAAAGATCGCAACGTGGAAGAACATGCATCGTTTGAACGTATGAAGGGAATGTGGAACGCGATGTGCGCTTCAGATCGTGCCTATGATGGAGCGTTGCATTCGGCAAGTGGCCTAGTGGGTGGAGATGGAAACAGGGTTCAGTATTCTGTTGAAAAAGGGAGAACAATCTGTGGTACTTTTCTGGGCGAGGTTATCGCCAGAGCTTTAAAAATGGGGGAGTCCAATGCTTGTATGAAACGAATTGTCGCTGCGCCTACTGCAGGCTCTTGCGGCGTAATTCCGGCAGTATTGATTACCTATCAGAAACATTATGGGACAAAAGACGATGAAATGGTGCAGGCCTTGTTTGTGGCTGCGGGGTTTGGACAGGTTATTGCCGAACGTGCCAGCATCGCAGGCGCACAAGGCGGCTGTCAGGCAGAAATTGGCTCAGCGTCGGCCATGGCTGCCGCTGCCGCTACCGCCCTGCGGGGAGGAACTTCTGAGATGGCATCGCACGCTTTTTCTATGGCCCTGAAAAACCTGTTGGGCCTGGTATGTGATCCAGTTGCCGGTTTGGTCGAGGTGCCTTGTGTCAAGCGCAATGTAGTGGGAGCGGTCAATGCCCTCGCTTGCGCCGATATGGCCCTCGCTGGTGTGGAAAGTCGTATCCCACCCGATGAAGTGATTGACGCTATGCGCGAAATAGGAGATGCAATGCCGTCATCTTTAAAAGAGACGGGAAAGGGTGGACTTGCAGCAACGCCAACCGGTTGCCGAATTTGCCAGCAGATGAAGAACTTGTTTTAAACGGAAAGATTATCAAGAGCGAATTCGGAAGAAGGCCCCCAGCCGATTGTTGGCTGGGGGCCTTCTTCCGATCGTTTCTTTTGTATTAAAGATCGCTGATTTTATGAATGGTGATGTTAATCCCAGTATATAAAAATGATTGGCCATCTCCGACCACGTTGAGTGTAGCCGGTACAGTTGTAACGGGAAAAATCTGTGAGAATGAGAAATTGACGACTTCTCCGGAGGTTTGGAATGTGTGGCTAATATCAGTTCCCAATACTTGCGCCCCCTGCAATTGCAAATAGACGATAATTACCATTGGAAAAGTAGGAGAACCAAAAGGGCTGATGGTTCCGTGGAAAGAAACCTCATAGTAACCGGTTTGCTGAATTAGAAAATTTGCGGTTCTGGGTGTATGAACAATTGCGCTACCCTGAATTGCTCCATCTCGGTCAAAAACGAAGGGGGTTCGGTTAGCTCCTGGTTGAGGAGGAGTGGAATAAGCTGTATACAGTTCAGAGGAAATCCCGCTACCACCGGTTGCCCCTCTGGGGATGACAAAGTTCAAAATTGCGTTTTGTTCAGTTCCTGAGTTGGTAACTTCTGCAGGTGTCCCGGGTTCCCCTGTAGTAACTGTTCCGATCTGAATCGTTGCAGCATTTCCTTGAGGCCCGGTTGCACCCGTTGGACCTGTATTACCAGCTATTCCTTGTGGACCCTCTGGCCCAGGGACCCCTTGAATCCCCTGAACGCCTGTTGGCCCTGTAGCACCGCGTGGGCCGGTTGTACCGACTGGCCCGGTTGGTCCAGTAGGACCTTGTAAACCTCGTACACCAGTCGGCCCCATTGGCCCAACGGGGCCTGGAGCTCCTTCTGGTCCCTGCGGGCCGGTAGAACCCATGCTGCCGGTTGGCCCAGTAGGCCCAGT
>BCAA01000011.1 GCA_001305115.1 Clostridia bacterium UC5.1-1E11
GCAACCGGAGTAAGTCCCACTGTCGAAGTGGGAAGCGTAAGTTCTGGAGAAGAAGCGTCGGTAACAGCGAACGCCACAGAAACTGGGGTTAGCCTGGACTTTGTAGTGCCGGTTGGCGCAACGGGAGCAACAGGTGAACAGGGACCAGTTGGTGCAACTGGTCCAACCGGAGAACAAGGGGCCATCGGTCCAACTGGTGCAACCGGTTCTACTCCTACGATCATCGTTGGAAATGTTACTACTAGTACGGATGGAAAAGGGAGTGTATCGGCTTCTGATACGGAAACTGGTGTCCAACTCGATTTTGTTGTGCCACAGGGGCCAATAGGTGAAACGGGTGCTACAGGAAAAGATGGCATTTCCCCAACAATTACTGTAGAAGAAAACACGACAACAAGCTATAAAGTACGTTTTAAAACGGCCGATCAGGAGTTTGTAAGTCCAAATCTACACTCCACAATGGAATGCTATAATGTGGATTTGTCCACATCGGGTAGCTCCATTGATGTTCCTCTTCAAAGTTTATATTTAACAGCACAATATGCAGCGGCTGGCGCAATCCGTCTCTCCATTCGAGCAAAAAATGCTGCGAAACCTGTTTTGGCAGATATTCGCCGAACAAGTATCTATGATGGCCTTTCAATTGATTCACAGACCTTTAATAACACCACTATTTCTACAACGATTGTAATAGATGATATTGTTTATAGCCAATCGCAGGAAATGCATTGGACACGGATTCGGGAACAAGATCCGGATACAGGTTTGTGGTCTATGTGTGAAGTAAGGACATTTGCTTCTCAGAACGGAGCGAGGACTTCAATATGTGTTGCGTGGTATTATACAGGCGTAACTTTTAAGAAGCCCTAGAGATAAAGAAAATAGAAATTCTGCCAAGGTTCATACCTGTAAAAGCTCCAGACTACTTTTTCGAGAGCGCCTTATACGGTAGTATAAGGCGTTTCCTTTTTATCATGATAAAGAGGAATTCTACAAGCTAGCCATAAGTAAGTATGGAACGGTACAGTCAAAACATATTTTGATTGGACCCGAAGATTCCTTCCATTGAATAGGCCATCCAGCGCCTGCATTACACATTTACTGAAACATAAAAAGGTGATCCATAGTCGGAGCACAAGAATATCGGGTTTTGTGTAGCAAAATTTTATGAATGTCACCTCTTCGAATATAGATGCATCTATGGTATACTAAAAAATAGCGTTTCGATTTGTGCTGTGGTGAGAAGCCAAGAAACAACATCCAAAGAAAATAGTCCCTACAGGAGAAAAACTGAAAGCGTGCATTATCATTGAATGGAGCCGGAACATAGGAATGGAGCCCCGTAGGAGATGGCCTTTATGGGCAGAGTTGTTCTGGTGAGCTTAGTCAAAAAAGAGGACGGTGAATCGAATGGAGGAAGAACGGCCTAATCCAGATCTGTTGCTCAAGCAGATTCAGACGGAAGAAGCGGAGGCCGCCCGAAAGATCGGAAAACTAAAAATTTTCTTTGGGTATGCAGCCGGTGTGGGAAAAACCTATGCGATGTTGGAAGCGGCACATGCAGCCAAAACAGAGGGAATTGATGTTGTAGCAGGGTATATTGAGCCGCATACACGTCCGGAAACGTTGGCGCTTTTGAATGGCTTGGAGAGTTTGCCACCTCTACTTGTTGCACATCGGGGAATCACCCTGCGGGAATTCGACTTGGATGCGACATTAAAACGAAAGCCGCAGCTTGTATTGGTCGATGAGCTGGCTCATACCAATGCGGAGGGATGCCGCCACCGAAAACGTTATCAGGATATTCAAGAGGTTTTGCGGGCCGGAATCGATGTATTTACAACGGTAAATGTCCAGCATATTGAAAGCTTAAACGACATTGTAGCTTCGATCACAGGAATTACCGTCCGAGAACGGATTCCGGACGATGTATTCGATCAGGCTGACCAAGTGGAACTCGTGGACATTGAGCCGGATGATTTGATCGAACGTTTAGAGCGAGGGAAAATCTATCAGCAAAATCAAGCACAGCGCGCACTGGGACACTTTTTTACACGCGATAATCTGGTGGCTTTACGAGAGATTGCCCTTCGTCGAACTGCAGATCGAGTCAATCGAACAGCAGAACGGGAACGCAAGGCAGCAGCCAAAGAAAAACTTCCCACAGAAGAACACATCTTGATCTGTCTGTCAAGTTCCCCATCCAATGCAAAGGTAATCCGTACAGGGGCGCGGATGGCAGAGGCGTTTCATGGAATGTTCACCGCTCTTTTTGTGGAGACACCTGGAACGCGGGAGCTTTCCGGCGAAAACCGAATGCGTTTGCGCCGAAATTTGAAGTTGGCGGAGCAGCTGGGAGCCCGTATTTCAACAGTCTATGGAGAGGATGTGCCGGCACAGATCGCAGAATACGCCAAAGCGAGCGGTATATCGAAAATTGTAATAGGCCGTTCCAACAATAAACGGACTCTGTTTAGCCGGATTCGCAATCCTCAGAGTTTGGTAGACCGGTTGACGAAATTAGCACCTTCGGTGGATATTTATGTGATTCCAGATACACCGGTCAAATATGTTCCCCCATCGCCTCGTTCTTTTCGGAAACCGCCAAAGTTCTCTGTGGTGGATTTTATGAAAACCGTAGGGATTTTGGGAGCGGTTTCGCTGTTAGGCTTGTGGTTGTTTCTATTGGGATTTAGTGAAGCAAGCATCATTGCGTTTTATATCTTGGGGGTATTGTTGATCTCATCGGTCACCAATGGCTGGGTCTATGGCGCGTCGGCTTCGGTGGTCAGCGTATTGGCGTTTAATTACTTCTTTACGGACCCACGTTTTACATTGCAAGCATATGATGCAGAGTATCCAATTACCTTTGTTGTAATGTTTATTGTCTCTTTTTTGACCAGCACCTTGACCATGCGTGTGAAAAAGCAGGCAGCATTGTCTGCATTTCAGGCGCAGCAAACAGAGGTTCTATTAGAAACCAGCCAGAAATTGCAGCGCGCTATGAGCCGGCAGGAAATATATGAGGCCATGGCAGGTCAGTTGCTTCGTTTGTTGAATCGTACCATTATTCTTTATCCGATTGAGATACAAACAAAGGGAGGACGGCGTCTTGGGCAACCGATGCCTTTTCCGCTTGGAAATACAGATGTTTCCCCCTATTTAGCCCAAGACGAGCGCGCGGTAGCGGAGTGGGCGTTTCGGAATAGCAAACATGCCGGAGCAACGACGGATACCCTTCCCGGGGCTCGATGCCTCTATTTGGCTGTCCGCAGTCACGACGAAGTATTCGCTGTAGTCGGAATCGTAATCCCCCGTGACGACGAATTGGACGCTTTCGAAAAGAACCTATTGATTGCACTGTTGGGAGAATTTGCGCTTGCATTGGAAAAGGATCATATCAACGAAACAAAAAATCAAATATCCCTACAGGCGCAGCAGGAACAACTTCGTGCCAATTTGTTGCGCGCAATTTCACACGATCTGCGTACACCATTGACCAGCATTTCCGGGAACGCTGGAATCCTGATGGAAAATGAAAGCGTTTTAGATCGGAAAAAGAAGCGGCAACTCTATACGGATATCTATGATGATTCCATGTGGTTGATTAATCTAGTGGAGAACCTCTTATCGGTTACGCGAATCGAAAATGGCTCTATGAACATTCATGAAACTCCGGAATTGTTGGAAGAGGTTGTCCAGGAAGCCCTGCGCCATATCAATCGAAAGAAAGCAGAACATAGAATTACCTTTGAGCAGGAAGACGATTTACTCATGGCGCGTATGGATTCACGTCTTGTGATCCAAGTGATTATCAATATTGTGGACAATGCAATCAAATATACGCCTCCAGGTTCTCACATTGATATTCAGACGAAGCGCGAGGGAGAGTGGGCCGTTGTGACCATTGCCGACGATGGTCCTGGAATTGCCGATGATGTGAAAAAGCGTTTGTTCGATATGTTTTTTACTACGGATCATACCCACGGGGAAGGCCGGCGCGGATTAGGTTTGGGCCTTTCCCTTTGTAAGTCAATTATCAACGCGCATGGAGGAACAATTTCTGTACAGGATAATATCCCACGTGGAACGGTGTTCCGTTTTACATTGCATGCAGAAAAAGAATTTCACCTTGAATGATAAAAAGGAGATGATGCCATGAAAAATCAACCTTTAATATTGGTGGTCGAGGATGACCGGGCCATTCGAAGCTTGATTACTACGACGCTGGATACCCAGGGATACCGCTATCATGCGGTAGAGACGGGCGCAGCTTCTATTTTAGAGGCTGTATCCCAAAGACCGGATGTGATGATTTTGGACTTGGGGCTCCCAGACATGGATGGAGTGGACATCATCCGTAAGGTGCGCGAATGGTCCAATCTGCCGATTATAGTGGTCAGTGCGCGCAGTGAGGATCAGGATAAGATCGGCGCGTTGGATGCCGGGGCAGACGATTATCTGACAAAACCGTTTAGTGTGGAGGAATTATTGGCACGTTTGCGTGTCTCTCTTCGGAGGGTGAATTATGAGCGAATGCACCAACCGGAGGAGGCGATTTTTCGCAACGGAGGATTGGAGATCGATTATGCAGCCGGCTGTGCGAATGTAGATGGAAAAACGGTACACTTGACGCCCATTGAATATAAGCTACTGTGCCTGTTGGCGAAGAATGTTGGGAAAGTACTGACCCATAACTTTATTCTTCGGGAAATTTGGGGCAGCGCCCTCGAAACCGACACGCCTTCCCTTCGTGTGTTCATGGCAACCTTGCGAAAGAAAATCGAACGTGACCCTTCACAGCCGAAGTATATCCAGACGCATATCGGAGTGGGATACCGGATGCTTCGTATCAGCGAAGAATCCCCTGCCGATGAGACAGCGCAATCATAGCGGTTTAAGATGTTATATTTATAATGGGTGTAGGTCCCGACGTTTGTCGGGGCCACATTGTTTTTTGGCAGTTAAAAAACGGTTGATAGACTTGCAAATGAAAAGATATATCTGGTATTCGTAATCAATTTGTGTTAAAATCTCTTTCAGAGAGGATGAGGCACATGACGAACCGGCAGACAAAAATTTTGGAGATCGTAACAGAGCACAACCGCATTGAGGTGGCAAAACTGGCACAGCTTTTGCAAGTATCCCAGGTCACCACCCGCAAGGATTTGGATCAACTGGAGGCCAAAGGCCTGATTAAACGGGAACATGGTTACGCGCTTCTATGTTCGAACGATGACATCAATAACCGTCTTGCCTATCACTACGAGTTAAAGCGCCGGATTGCACAGGCCGCTGCTAGCCTCGTCCGAGACGGAGAAACGGTGATGATCGAGTCTGGTTCTTGTTGCGCCTTGCTTGCGGATGAGCTTTGTACACGCAAGCGCGATGTGACCATTGTGACCAATTCCGCTTTTATTGCGGGATATGTCCGGCGATTGCCCACAGCAAAGATCATTCTTTTGGGGGGAGACTACCAAAATGAATCCCAGGTGATGGTGGGGCCGGTTGCCCGCCAATGTGCACGGAACTTTTTTGTTGAGAAGCTTTTTATCGGGGCGGATGGTTTCCGAAAGGAGAGCGGTTTCACAGGTAACGATCTTTTGCGTGCAGAGACCGTGCGGGATATGGCTGGACAGGCGGACAAGGTGATTGTGTTGACGGAATCCAGTAAGTTTTCGAGGCAAGGGGTGGTCACACTTTTGCCAACCAAACAAGTTGCAATTGTTCAGACGGATGACGCAATCCCAAAAGACGCAGAGGATTTTCTCCAGCTCCAAAGAATTGAAGTTCGTAAGGTTCCTGGAGAAGAGTCGAATGAGGAGAATAACTGAAAAATGCGCCCCCAATATGGCTCGTGCCATATTGGGGGCGCTTCTCTGTAATTTATAGAAAAGAAAGCTGTATGGGAAGGGGATTGTAAGACCTACATAGGATGCAAAACCTGAAAGTCAGAAATAACAGTCAAAGCCGTTCTTCACAAAAATATCGCGAAATGCTGTTAAATCAGATTCATGTAGCGCAGAAATTCCACGTAGCTGATAATTCCTATTTAAAAAGTCATACTTTCGCTCTCCAAACTGATGGAATGGCAAAAGGTTGATCCGTTTGGCGCCAAGGGGTCTGAGAACTGCACAAAAACCTTCTGCATCTTCTAACGAACTATTGACGCCTGGAATCACCGGAATTCGAACGATTACATCCTTTCCCGCTTGTAGAGCTGTTTTCAAATTCTGAAGAATCTGATCGTTGGGAACCCCGGTTGCCGCGAGATGCTTTTGACAGTCATACTGTTTGCAATCAAATAAATAGAGATCGATATCCGGCATCAGCCGATGAAATACAGAGGCAGGAGCAAAACCAGTCGTTTCGATGGCCGTGGAAATCCCTTCTTGTTTGAGGCGGTGTAACAATTCAGCGGCAAAGTCGGCCTGCATCATTGGTTCCCCGCCCGAAAGAGTGACTCCTCCACCGGAACCTTCATAAAAAACACGGTCCTGTAGACAGATACGGGTCACCTCGTCGACGCTTTTCCATTCCCCCTCCAGGGTGAGAGCTTCCTGGGGACACTTAGCCACACAAGTGCCACAACCGATGCAGCGTTTAAGATCAAAATGGATACAATTCTTTTCCGAATGAAATTGGATGGCGCCCTGTGGGCATGCCTGAATACATTGTTGGCAACGTATACATTTTGATAGATCCCAAAGAATTTGCGGCTTCTGAGCTTGTGATTCGGGATTGGAACACCAGCCGCAGTGCAGCGGGCAACCCTTAAAAAAACCGTCGTGCGGATGCCGGGCCCATCGTTGGTGCTGAATTTCTGAATATTAAAAATACAGCCTTTACTTTCCATAAAAGTTCCCCCTTTGTCCTCTTGATTATAGCAAATCAAGGACAATTTGTAAAGAAAAATAGAACTGTTTGAATCAAAAATACTTACGAATGTAAATTATGTATTGACATTTGAAGGTACAGTGTTATAATATAGGTGTAACAAAAACGGAATGGCCGCAGATGCATTCTGTGGCAGAAAGGGGCATTCGAAATGGAACAGTACACAATCGGCGTGGATGTTGGCGGGACGAAAATTGCGTACGGTTTATTCGATGGAGAGCAAAACTTGGTGGCTCGAAAAAAGGTCCCATCGGACCCAGAGTTGGAAGCGGGGCCGTTTTTTGATGCACTGGCAAAGGACATTTGGGCTCTTATACAGGAACACAATCTAAAAGCGGAACAGATGAGGGGAATCGGAATTGGGATGCCATCCTACATCTTGTTTGAAGAAGGAAAAATTATCAAAACAACCAATTTGACAAAAATCCACGATTTTCCGGCCCGTGAATACCTAATGAAGCAACTCAATGGGATGCGGGTTATTCTGGATAACGATACGCATGTTGCAGCATTGGCAGAGCATAAAAAAGGGGCTGGACGGGGTTTTCAGCACATGGTGTATTGTGCAGTTAGCACTGGAATTGCCAGCGGTATTATCATCAATAATCAGCTCTTCCGCGGCCGGTATGGTTGGGCTGGAGAGACGGGCCATATGCTGATTACACCTGGAAAAGGTATTGAGTGTGGTTGCCGGAACAAAGGATGCTTCATGTCGTACTGTTCAGGGTCGATGATTGTCAAACACATCCGCAATCGAATTGCCGCGGGAGAACAGACGTTGATGACGGAATTAGCGGGTAGCCCTGAGCAGATCACCGCTGTACATATCCAGCAGGCTTTCGATCGTGGGGACTCCATGGCGAAATGGGCCGTAGAACAGATGGCACAATATTTAGCAGTTTGGCTTTATAATCTATACCAGGTGCTAAACATCAATTGTTTTGTCTTTGGAGGCGGCTTGGTCCATTTTGGAGACCGCTTGTTCCCACGCATTCGGGAGTTGTTTGATCAATATAACGGCAATGATTTGCCAGTATATTTCAAATTCGCCGAGTTGGGGGACAATTTTGGAATCATTGGCGCAGCAGAGCTGCTGTTTTCTTAATGATTTTTATCAGTTGTTCCATCTAGATTTATATGGATGATATAGGAGGACTTCTTATGAGCCATTTTGGAGAATTGACCACCCGGATGCATGATTTCCGTGAGGAGCTTTTAAATGCCAAGCCCATGGTTTGTGTAGAGCGAGCAAAGATTACCACGCAGACTTATCGCGAAAATATGGATCAGCCGTTGGCTATTCGTCGCGCCTTGATGTATCGCAACGTCCTAAACGGGATGAGTATTTTTATCGAGCCGCAGACCTTGCTGGCTGGAAATCAGGCGTCCAGCAACCGCGCTGCTCCCATTTTTCCAGAATACGCAATGGACTGGGTGATCGACGAGCTAGACCAGTTTGATCAGCGTGATGGCGACCGTTTCTATATTACAGAGGAGAATAAGCAGGTATTGCGCGACATCGCTCCTTTCTGGGAACATAATACCACCAAAGAGCGCGGCCTAGCGGCGATGCCGGAATCGGCAAAGGTATTCTACGATTTGGGAATTATTAAGGCAGAAGGGAATATCACTTCTGGCGATGCGCATGTTGCGGTCAATTACCGCCGGATGCTGCAAAAGGGTTTAAAGGAATACCGCGCCCGTGCCGAGCAAAAACTCCGGGAACTCGACTTGACGGAAGCGGAAAACCTGCATAAATCGTATTTTTATCGCGCCGTTCTGATTGTGGTGGATGCGACGGTCGCTTTTGCGAAGCGGTATGCGAATTTGGCGTTTAAAATGGCGCAAGAGGAGTCGGATGAGGGGCGCCGGGCAGAACTACTTGAAATGAGCCGTGTGCTCAATAAAGTTCCTTATGAACCCGCAGAAACCTTTTATGAGGCGGTGCAGGCTCTGTGGTTGGTGCATCTCTGTTTACAAATTGAGAGCAACGGCCATTCGCTCTCCTATGGCCGGATGGACCAGTATCTTGATCCATATTATGAAAAAGATTTACAGGAAGGCCGTATTACAGAGGAAACTGCCTGTGAATTATTGACCAATCTGTGGTTAAAGACCTATACAATCAACAAGATTCGTTCATGGAGTCACACCCGTTTTTCTGCTGGAAGCCCGCTCTACCAGAATGTTACGGTTGGTGGACAGACGCCGGATGGTAAAGACGCAGTCAATCCGTTGAGTTTCTTGATTTTGCGCAGTGTAGCTCAAACCCGCCTGACTCAACCGAATTTAACTGTACGTTATCACAAGAATCTGCCAGCAGACTTTATGCAGGAAGCCATCGAGGTTATGCGCTTGGGGTTTGGCATGCCGGCGTTTAACAACGATGAAATCATCATTCCGTCTTTTATAGCGAAGGGCGTGAAGCCGGAAGATGCGTATGATTACAGCGCGATTGGCTGTGTGGAAGTGGCGGTCCCGGGCAAGTGGGGATACCGCTGTACAGGTATGAGTTTTCTGAATTTCCCCAAATCCCTGATGATCGCGTTGAATGATGGCGTTGACATTGAGTCGGGAATCAAAGTATGCGAGGGTGTGGGACATTTCAAGGATATGACCTCTTTTGACCAGGTCATGGCGGCTTGGGATAAAATCATCCGCGAGTTCACCCGTCAGTGCGTGATCATCGACAACTGCTGTGACACGGTCTTAGAGAAAGATACAGCGGATATTCTTTGTTCTGCCCTATGTGACGATTGTATCGAACGTGGACTGAATCTCAAAGAAGGCGGTGCAGTCTACGATTTTATCAGCGACCTGCAGGTAGGAATCGCCAATCAGGGAGATTCCCTGGCGGCGATTAAGAAATGTGTGTTTGAAGATCACGCGATGACTCCAGCACAACTTTGGGACGCTCTGATGAACAATTTTGCCGGGGAAGAGGGGGAACACATTCGCAAATTGTTGATTGCTGCTCCGAAGTATGGCAACGATGACGACTATGTGGATTCACTGACTCGCGCTTCTTATGACATCTACATCGATGAGCTGTCCCATTATCACAATACTCGGTATGGACGTGGTCCTATTGGAGGGGTATACTATGCAGGGACTTCTTCGATCTCAGCCAATGTCCCTCAGGGAGCTGGTACCACAGCAACCCCGGATGGACGTAAAGCGGGAGAGCCACTGGCGGAGGGATGCTCGCCGTCCCATGCGGCGGATAAGCACGGACCTACCGCGGTATTTAAATCCATCTCTAAGCTGCCAACCGATAAGATTACCGGCGGCGTTTTGCTGAACCAAAAGGTCAACCCGCAGATGTTGGAGAAAGAAGAGAACCGGCAAAAGTTGATTGCTATGCTGCGCGTGTTCTTTGACACCCTGCATGGGTTCCATGTGCAGTTTAATGTTGTTTCGCGCGAGACTTTAAAGGATGCCCAGGTACATCCGGAAAACCATCGGGATCTGATTGTGCGTGTGGCAGGCTATAGTGCCTTCTTCAATGTTCTGTCCCGTCAAACGCAGGATGACATCATCGAACGCACGGAGCAAGTGATCTGAATGTGGTGAAAATTGAAAGGAAAGGAATCGGTTGTCATGGAATTTTTATTTGATAGTGCGAATCTGGAGGCCATTGAAAAATACAGCGCTTATTTTCCGATTACCGGCGTGACGAGCAATCCGAGCATTTTAAAGGCAGAAGGAAAGATTGATCTATTTTCACACATGCGAAAGATCCGTCAGATCATCGGTCCGGAGAAAACGCTGCACATGCAGGTGATCGCGGAGGATTGCGAGGGAATTCTCAAGGAAGCACGCGCGATATTGAAAAATGTAGATGATTTGGTCTATATCAAGGTCCCCACAACGGAAGAGGGACTTAAAGCGATGCGTGCCCTTAAGGCCGAAGGAGTTCATGTGACAGCGACAGCCATCTATAGCAAAATCCAAGGATTTATGGCGATTGCGTGCGGTGCCGATTTTATTGCCCCTTATTACAACCGGATGGAAAATTTGGATATTGATTCCTGCGATACCATAGCGGCATTCCGCCAGATGATCGACGAAAATGACTCTGAAACTAAGATTTTGGCCGCTAGCTTTAAGAACATCGCACAGGTGACAAACGCTTTAATGGCGGGTGCCCATACAGCTACCCTGCAACCTTCCCTGCTGCATGAGGCATTTGGAATGGCTGCCATTAAAAAGGCTGTGGACGATTTTCATGCGGATTGGGTCAAGATCCAGGGTGAGGTTTCCATCGCGGAGCTATAAAATAATAAGAAACCAAAAGGGTGTCCTCAAAGTCATGAAATGACTTGAAGGATGCCCTCGTTTTTTAGAAACGCAGATGTTTTTCCAAATAGAAAGAGGGTGCCCCATTCCTATGAATCGAAAGGGTTGTAGTTTAGGAGCATCCTCATTTTTTTAGGCCAAATATCCGCTTTTTTCACATTTTCTGGAACGTTGATCTTGTCCAAATAAGTACTTTTTGATAAAATAGTAGTAAAAAAGCTGTGGTTTGGGCTGAGGGGGCCTTGCGTGCAGCTGAGAAAGAGGAGAGTTTACATGCAACAAAGAGAAAAATTTGCATCTCGCCTGGGATTTATTCTGATTTCGGCTGGATGCGCCATCGGCCTCGGAAATGTTTGGAGGTTCCCCTACATCACAGGAAAATATGGCGGTGCAGCGTTTGTCATTCTGTATCTGCTATTTCTTGTGATTTTAGGATTGCCAGTCATGGTGATGGAATTCGCAGTGGGACGTGCCAGTCAAAAGAGCTGTGCGAAAAGTTTTCACATTTTGGAGCCTAAGGGAACCAAATGGCACTGGTACAGTTGGCTTGGGTTTGGCGGCTGTTATCTGTTAATGATGTTCTATACAACTGTCGGCGGTTGGATGCTCAGTTATATTGTCAAGAGTGCGACGGGTGTGTTTGATACGGCAACCCCTGACATCGTTTTTTCCAACATGCTTGCAAATCCTGGAGAGTTGATCGGTTGGATGCTGGTGACCATTATTTTGGGATTTTTGGTGTGCAGCATGGGATTGCAGAAAGGCGTTGAGCGTATTACCAAAGTCATGATGAGCTGTTTATTCCTCATTATGATTGTCCTGTGCGTGCGAAGCGTTACCCTGGACGGTGCAGCAGAGGGCTTGAAATTCTATCTTGTTCCGGATTTTGGAAAAATGTTTGAAAATGGTTGGTCCAGTTTTGGTGAGGCAGTATATGCTGCAATGGGGCAATCGTTCTTTACTCTGAGCCTGGGAATTTCAGCTATGGCGATCTTTGGGTCCTATATTGGCAAAGACCGTGCATTGACTGGAGAGGCTCTGAATATTGGAATCCTTGATACGATTGTAGCTCTGATGGCGGGATTGATTATTTTCCCGGCGTGCTTTGCTTTCAATGTAAATCCGGGCGAGGGGCCAGGATTGGTATTTGTTACTCTGCCAAGCGTCTTTGGGCAGATGTGGGGCGGTCGTCTGTGGGGGACGCTGTTCTTCCTGTTTATGAGTTTTGCGGCGTTATCCACGATCATTGCTGTGTTTGAAAATCTCATCAGCTTCTGCATGGATCGTTGGGGCTGGAACCGCAAAAAGGCTGTTATTGTCAACGGAATTGCCGTTACAGTTCTGTCTCTGCCTTGTGCGTTGGGCTTTAATATCTGGAGCGGTGTCACATTGCCGGGAATTGGGGATATTCAGACCATCGAGGATTTCGTGGTTTCCAATAACATCTTACCAATTGGCAGTTTGATTTATCTGCTTTTCTGCGTTTGTAAGCGGGGCTGGGGTTGGGACAATTTTGTCAAAGAAGCGGACACAGGCCGTGGCGTTAAGTTTCCAAAGTGGGCGCGTGTCTATTTAAAATATGTTCTGCCAGTTTTGATCCTGATTATCTTTGTGATGGGGTATCTACCGAAATTCCAGACATGGCTTGGCATAGGCGGTTGATGTTGTTCCTATGCATAAAACGGTTCTTTTCAGTAAAAAGAACCGAAGTAGAAATCCAGTCTACAGATGGAGTGTCACACGGTAAAGAGTGGAATAACGTTTGTATTCTCGTTGGGGATCATGGGACGGCGGTCAACGCTTTCCCCTAGGAGAAAACGTTTGACGAAATTCTACATAGGTGAGAGCATCAAACAGCAAAAAGGCTATGGAAGAACCGTCCATAGCCTTTCTTATATGCGGTTTATCTTGTGTGCAAAAGAGGGACAAAGATTGGATGATAGAACTTTTTCCTTCAAAGGTTGCTACGCTTATTTTTCGGACCAACCGGAAAAGGGTGAGGAAAAAGAGCTTTCCATCGGAATGAAAGCGGATGCGGGGCCAAATCGTTACAGTTGTAATGGAACAAAAAGGCTGCCTCGAATTCAGCAGAATATCTGCGGTTCGGGACAGCCTTTTTAGCCTTGGAAACAATTGTCTTTCGGTGCAGGGCGGTACGCATGACAGTGTTGCATATTTTCATGAGAACTTATGCAATGAGAGCAGTAAACACTTTATTCCCACGGTTGCAACACATTGGTTCCGAGAGCTTCCTTCATCATAGAGGTGTGTGCAAATACAGAGCCTATCACGCAGCTTTTTCATCGTATAGGTTCTATCATCAGCCATTGCCAATCAATCTCTGCGACAAATTGTGTCTGGAGTACAATGCTATGGCCAATAGCAACTGCTGAAGTTACTCCTGTCCCATGGACTACAGTTCTCTGGATTAGTAGACACCGCCGTAGCATAAAGTGAAAGAAAATGGTACCAGGTATCGCTGCACACATATGCCTGTGTCGTGATGTTGTTTACTGCTATAAATGAGGACTGGAAAAGCTCTGCCCTCTGCACCATAGACACTGATAGGATTGAAAGAAGTGGAGCCTTTTTGACGCCTGGCTTTGGATTTTTTGGAGGGGCGCTCTGCCGTTTGCGATGGTTCCTTGCACGCGTTAGAATATATTTCTGTGGTATTGGGGCGCTGCTACGGCCTTTGCAAGCTATAGAAAGGCTCAGCTCTGCGGTACTTCGGCAGGTATAGCTCTTCTAATCCATCTGCTCCATCTTGGCAACCCATTTGCTTAATACGTCTCTGGAAAGAAGTTCGCGAAGAGCAATCATCCCTTGATTTAGAACGTTTTTTGCGTACGGAACTTCTGCTGGGCTGGTATTTCCGATTGATTAAAAGATTCTTCGCAGCTACAAGAGCCTTTCGGAAGTCCTCTTATTATTCGGAAAGGTTCAATTGCTTTTGCGGCTGTCAGCGAGCGATTTAAGAGCGTTGTGATCTCCCACAGACTCTAATTACATATCATACAATTCGCAGGGGGAAGTTTCACAATTATCATTCGATGTCATAGGCAAAAAATGACTGTACTTACAACAGTTTTTGCATTGGATACAGGCCTTCGCGATCGGGAAACTTCTCCAGGTCGCAGTAGCCGAGTCTTTGATAGAATAGATGAGCTGTCCGAGAAGCACAAAGACGTACAGAAAATCCCCCTTGTTGTTGGATGAACCGTTCGCCTGCCTCCACCAATTGGCGGCCAATTCCGCAACCGTGGTAATCGGGTAGAACAAAGACTGTACGCAGCCAGTACTCTGCGCTTACATTCCAAGATGGAAGAACTCGAAGAATACCAGCTGGATTCCCTGCTACATCTGCGAGAAACGTTTTTCCTTCTGTGGACATGCGAAGAATTCTTTCTGGAGTATGCTCCTGAACAAGCTGTTCAATTATTTTGGGAGGATAATCGTGACAATTGATCTCCCGTAGATTTCGGCATATCAGGGAGGACACCCTTTGTACATCTTCTGGTGTGAATTCCCGAAGGATGAATCGGATGGTTCCCATTACGATTCATCCGTAATGGGCTTCGATTTGCCTGTTATGTGCTCTATATGGATTTTCCAGACGCCTGTATAAGGAAAATCCTTGGCGATCTCCGCATCAAAATGGGCCATATTTGTAGGGACATAATGTTTACAGAGTAGACGCAGGGCATGGAGCTTTTCAGCATCTTCGATAACTTCCTGTGCGGTTCCATGGACAACAGCGGATTCGTATTGAACGCTGAATTCATCCTCCGGAATACGAATACGTCCCACTGCGGTCAGGCAGACAGCGGGATTGGCGCGGAGGTTTTCAATCTTTTGTCCCCGGAGTGCACAGTGAAAATAGAGATAATCGTCTTCACGTACAGTACTAATCGGTATACAATAGGGGGTACCGTCGGTATTGACCATTGCCAAGACCGCATAGCTACAATGATCGAGGACTTCTTTTGCAAATTCGGGACTTCTCTCCCGGTCTTTTCTTCTCATAATGGGTTCTCCTTATGTCAATGTGATGAATAGGAAAGCGATTGAATACCTTTATAAGCCTTCATAAAGACGTGCAGATCTTTTTCCAAGCAAAGGCATTTGAATGAAGTAGGGGCACAACATTTTGTAATGCCTGTAAAGTTTCCCCATTAGAGGGCAAATGGAAAAATATTTTTGGACGATTACAAAAGGTTTTGGAAGCGCACTTCGGTTTCCGGCGAATGGCTTACATCCCCGTTTGCCAATAGCGGTTTTGGTAGAACGGTTTGAGGGTCGGAACCAACCATCAGAAAAAGCTCCTTGGTCAGGAAAAATACCTGCCAAGGAGCTTGTCTTTTTCTAGGGATTATTCTTTAGCCAACCCCATGATTTCCTCCCGGAAGATGCGTGCATCCATCTCTTTGAGGTCAGGGGAGACCAGAGGCCTCTTCGGCATATGCGCGAAGATGTCCTTTTCAAGATCGACTCCTGGAGCATACTCGATCAAAATCAAGCCTTTTTTCAGTGAGCTGGAATACAGCGCGTTCTGTGATGTACATAACGGGCTGCTGATTTTTCTTGGCCGTCTCAGCGCTGAAGGTGATATGCTCCAACCCGGTTTTAAATTTACTGATACTGCCATCCGAGAGAATGTGCAGCTTCCCATCGGAAACTTCCGTTTTTAGGCCCTTTGCTGTAAACGTACCGCAGAAAAATACCTGTTTTGCGTTTTGGGAAATATCGATAAACCCGCCGCATCCAGGAAGCTTCACACCAAACTTGGATACATTGACATTTCCCTCTTCATCGCCTTCTGCAAAGCCGAGGAATGCTTGGTCCAAACCACCGCCTTGGTAGAAGTCAAACATCGAGGGTTGAGACATGATGCACTGAGGGTTCAGACTCGCACCGAAATCTAAGCCGCTTTGCGGGCTGCCTCCCGTTAAACCAGACTCTACAGTCAGAGTAAAGCGATCCAAGATTCCCTCTTCTGTAGCAACGGAAGAAATGTATTCGGGAATTCCAATTCCCAGATTAACAATTCCATTCTTTTTCAATTCCATAGCCGCACGGCGCGCAATGATCTTTTTGGGAGACATAGGGGCGGGGTAAACTCTGCTGCGCCCATACGGTGTTCACCGGAAAAACCAGGATTGTACTGAGTGCCAAACGTCTGCATGTGGTTCTTCATATCGCTGACAACGACAACGGCATCCACCAAAATGCCAGGAACCTCTACCTTTTGTGGGTCGAGGGAACCGGACTTCACAACACGTTCTACCTGTGCAACGACCGTACCACCGGAGTTTTTGCAAGCCTGCGCTACGACCAGCGCTTCCGCCTTGACGCCGAGGTGTTCCATAGAGATGTTTCCATCCTCATCCGCATATGTACCGGAGATAATGGCAAAATTGACCGGCTGGTTTTTATAGAAAAGGTACTCCTTGCCTCCGATTTCCATCAACTCGACCAGGTCCTCCTGCTCACGGGTCAAATCGTTGAGCTTGCCGCCCAAACGGCGTGGGTCCACAAAAGTGCCGAGACCCACATGGGTCAGGGTGCCTGGCTTGTGGGCAGCCGCATCGCGGAACATGTGTGCCGTAACGCCCTGCGGGAAATCATAGGCGATAATCTTATTATCAGCTACCATCTTACCAAGTTTCGGTGCAAGGCCCCAGTGTCCACCGATTGCACGGCGAACCATACCGTCGTGCGCAAAATGGTTAAGTCCTTTATCTTTCGAATCGCCCTGTGCGGCGCAGAAGAGCAAGGTCAAATCGTTTGGTGCGCCGGTCTCTAAAAAACGCTGCTCGATTGCAATTGCGATTTCTTCCGGAAAGGAAGCGCCAATGAAACCATTTGTTGCAAGGTTGACGCCGTTCGGAATGAGATCCGCCGCCTCTCTTGCAGTTAATACTTTTACAGACATGAGCAATCCTCCAATTTATATACATGATACTGAATTGTTAATATTATATCATACCGATTGGAAATTTCAAGGGACAATCCCAGCCATGGCAAACAAAGAAGACGGCGCTTTTCCGTCAAAACAGAGAAACGCCGCCTTCTTTGCGAAAATCCAACCGTTTAAGAAAAAAGGGTATGTTCCAGGAAAATTTTTAAACCAATGGCGATGAGCACAACGCCACCAACAATTTCTGCTTTCCCACAGCAGAGAGAACCGAACTTTTTTCCAATCGCTACCCCAACCAGGGAGAGGAGGAACGTGATGACGCCGATGGAAACCACCGAGACTAACATCAGAGTGAGAGTGGATGCACCGACCGCAGTAGGAAGAATAATACCGGTTGCCAGCGCATCGATGCTGGTCGCTACAGCAAATACAAGGATCGTTTTTAGTCCCGGCTGTTCTTTCTGACAATCGATCGAATCCTTATGCCCCTTTTTGTGAGATTCCCAGAGCATTTGAATACCGATATACCCCAACAGGATCAAGGCAATCCAATGGTCGATGCTGCTAATCAGGCCTTCCCCAGCTTTTCCAATGGTCCAACCGATCATGGGCATGGCCGCCTGAAACAGTCCAAAGCTCGCCGCAAGTTTTGTTGCAAAACCGACTGTCACATTGCGCGTCACGGCTCCATTCGTAATCGAGACGGCGAATGCATCCATGGAAAGACCGATGGCAATACCGATCAAAGAAACAACGTCCATGCGCAACCCCTCGCTATGTAAAATACGGAATTTGACAATAAGTTAGACTATTCTATCTCTTTTTTGCTTCCTTGTCAATCCTCCTAATAGGTGTATGAGAAGAGGTGAAAAACATGCCGCCGGCCAGGATCAAATGCTGATTTTCATGTCCCCGGCTTTAATCCATCCTGCCTTGCGCAGAGCAAAGTCAAACAGAAAGGTAAGAATGGCAGGGGCGATAAAGTGAAGGAGGAGAACCTCTGCGAGGATCTGCCATTGAGGGACGGCGCCGGACATGGCGGCAAAAGCGCCAAACTGGCCAACCAAACCGCTGGTTCCCATACCCGCGCCGGTAGCCGTATTGGTCATTTTAAAGACACAGGTGGAAATTGGGCCAAGCACAGCGCTGGCTAAAGTGGGAGCAATCCAGATCTGTGGTTTTTCATAATATTACTGAATTGTAGCATGGATGTTCCGATTCCCTGAGAGAGAAGGCCGCCCCATCGGTTGTCGCGGAAGCTGGCCACTGCAAAACCGACCATCTGGGCGGAGCACCCCACAACCGCAGCGCCTGCAGCAAGTCCACTCAAGTCCAACATGATACAAAGAGCCGCAGAACTGATCGGCGCAGTGAGCACCATGCCGACAATGACGGATACAAGAATCCCCATCGGGAGAGGGGAGAGTTCCGTCGCCTGATTGATTACTGCGCCGATCCCATTCATAAAGTTCTGGATATAGGGGCCGACAAACTGCCCGGCAATACTGCCGGTAATGATGGTAACCATCGGCGTCACCACAATGTCGACCTTGGTTTTTCCACTGACCAGACGCCCGAGTTCCGCGCCTACAACAGCAGCCACATAAGCTCCCACCGGTCCACCCGCCTGGTAGCCGAACGCGCCGCAGACGACACAGGAGAATACCACCAGCGGTTTCGCTTTCAGCCCCCAGGCGATTGCAGCGCCAATCGCTGAACCTACCACGGGAGAGGAAGCCGCTGCCATCTCCGAATAAGGGGCCAAAAAGGTTAGAAAGGGAACCATACTCAGCTGAGACATGATGAGGCCGATAATGAGAGAAGAGAACAGGCCGAGTGCCATCGCACTCATGGCGTCTACAAAATACCGTTGAAAAAATCTCTTTAACAGGGTACGCGCCTTGTTGTCCGTTGTATTTTCCATGTTTCTACACCTACTCCATTTCTTTTTGGTCCGATTAGGGCGATATCCCCCAAATAGACAAAAAATAGCGGTTGTGAGAGGGATGTAACGCTGAAATATTCAGCGCTTATTTCCTAACCCACATACCGCTATTTCTTCTACAATATCGGATATTGTTGGCCGATCAAGCCATGCCGCCTCGCCAGCGGCACGGCACTTGTCTGTTCAAATAGAACTTGTCCGAATTTGATCAGATGACGCCTTCTGCCATCATAGCATCTGCGACCTTAACAAAGCCTGCAATGTTGGCGCCAACCACGTAATTCTTCGGATAGCCGTACTTCTCAGCTGCATCGGCAGCATTCTTGAAGATGTTCTCCATGATTCCCTTGAGCTTTGCATCGACTTCTTCGAAGCTCCAGGAGAGACGCATGCTGTTCTGGCTCATTTCCAGCGCAGAGGTCGCTACGCCGCCGGCATTGCTGGCCTTGCCCGGTGCAAACAAAACGCCGTTTGCTTGCAAATATTCCGTTGCTTCAATGGAGGTCGGCATGTTTGCACCCTCCGCAACCGCGAAGACACCGTTTGCAACAAGCGCCTTTGCGTCGTCGATCAGCAGCTCGTTCTGTGTTGCGCACGGAAGAGCGATGTCACACTTGACCGACCAAACACCTTTCCCTTCATGATACTCGGAGTTCGGACGATAATTCTTGTATTCCGTCAAACGAGCGCGCTTCACTTCTTTGATCTCCTTAATAGCAGCCAGATCAATGCCTTCCGGATCGTAGATCCAGCCGGTGGAATCGCTCATGGTGACTACCTTGCCGCCGAGCTGCTGTGCCTTCTGGCAGGCATAGATGGCGACATTGCCAGCGCCGGAGATGGCGATGGTAGAACCAGCGATGCTCTTGCCGTTGGCCTTTAACATTGCGTCTGTGAAATACAGAAGGCCGTAACCAGTAGCCTCTGTGCGGGCCAAAGAACCGCCGAAGTTCAGACCCTTGCCGGTGAGCACACCCTCATAGGCATTGCGAATTCTCTTATACTGGCCAAACAAGTAACCAATCTCACGGCCGCCTACGCCGATGTCGCCGGCCGGCACGTCGGTGTCCGGACCAATGTGGCGGTACAACTCTGTCATGAAGCTCTGGCAGAAAGCCATGATCTCGCGGTCGGACTTGCCCTTCGGATCAAAGTCGGAACCGCCTTTGCCGCCGCCGATCGGCAGGCCCGTCAGGGAATTCTTAAAGATCTGCTCAAAGCCAAGGAACTTGATGATGCCGAGGTTTACGGACGGATGGAAACGCAGGCCACCCTTGTAGGGCCCGATTGCGGAGTTAAACTGTACGCGATAGCCGCGGTTGACCTGCACCTTGCCGTTGTCGTCCACCCAAGCCACGCGGAATTTGATCTGGCGCTCCGGCTCGGTGATGCGCTCGAGAATGCCAGCCTTCTGATACTGAGGATTTTGCTCAATCACAGGCTCGAGGGATTTGAGAACCTCTGTAACGGCCTGGATGAATTCCGGCTCGCTTTGGTTGAGACGGATGACGTTTTCCAACTGTTCACTGACATAGGACATGATACATAAGCCTCCTATACTAAGAATATCTGTAAGCTTTTGCGATCATGCGGCGGAGCACAGGGGAACCCCCAGCCGTTTTGAATGACAGAAAACGGCACTGGCCTGCACGCACAATTTTTACTTCAACAGTTTAGCATAGGAATGCCGACATTTCAAGATTTTACCGCTGAAAAAATCAAATTTTTTTGCTGGTTTTGCAGGAAGTCGGAGAAAATATTGCAAAATCGATGCTGTTTCACCGGAAAGCGTCCGAATCCATCTGGAAATTTGTGCATAAATATGAATCGAAGCCATCACGACGAAAAGGATTGACACAACTTTACAAATCGAATAAAATAAAGACAATATTGTTCGGCTGTACTGCGGCTGAAAAAGAGGGACAAGGAGGTTCTGTAAACAGGGGCAGCCTTGTTATTTTTATTTTTAGGGGGATATGGCTTTGAGCAAATACACCAAGGAGGACATCATCCGGATTATCCGGGAAAATGACGTGAAGTTTGTCAGGCTGCAATTTACGGACATTTTCGGCACTTTGAAGAATGTGGCCATCACGACAAGCCAAGTGGAAAAAGCGCTGGATAATAAATGTATGTTCGACGGGTCTTCCATTGAAGGTTTTGTTCGGATTGAGGAATCCGATATGTACCTTTGGCCGGATTTAGATACCTTTGTCATTTTACCTTGGCATACCCAGCATGGAAAAATTGCCAGGCTGATCTGCGATGTCTATAAACCGGACGGCACGCCCTTTGAAGGAGACCCACGCTATATCCTGCGAAAAGCGCTTCGGGAAGCGGCGGATATGGGGTATAGTTTCAATGTGGGGCCGGAATGTGAATTCTTCCTGTTCAATACCGATGAGTACGGCCACCCCACTACCATTACCCATGATACGGCAGGATATTTTGACATGGGCCCATCCGATTTGGGGGAAAGCTGCCGCCGCGACATCTGCCTGACCTTGGAAGATATGGGATTTGAGATAGAAGCTTCCCATCATGAGGTGGCAATCGCGCAGCATGAGATCGATTTCAAATACAGCGAAGCACTTTCGGCAGCGGACAACATCCTCACTTTTAAGATGGTGGTGAAATCTGCGGCGGATTCTCACGGCCTGTGCGCTACATTCATGCCCAAACCGGTCTATGGGCAATGCGGCTCGGGGATGCACACCAACATGTCCCTCTTTAAAGATGGTAAGAATGCTTTTTATGACCCGGATTCCGAGTCTGGCTTGAGCGAAATTGCTCATCAGTTTATTGCAGGCATCTGTAAGCATGTCAAGAGCATCAGTGCGATTACCAACCCCTTGGTCAACTCCTACAAACGCTTGGTTCCCGGCTACGAAGCCCCGTGTTATATCGCTTGGACAACCTGTAACCGCAGCGCGCTGATCCGTGTACCGGACACCCGCGGGGTTGGAACACGTGTGGAATTGCGGTCTCCAGACCCAGCGTGTAACCCTTATCTGGTCTTTTCTCTGTTGCTTCAAGCAGGCTTGGAAGGAATCCGAGAGGGGATGACTCCACCGCCGCCGGTGAGCGCCAATATTTACGATATGAAGGAAACAGAACGAGAGAAGCAAGGGATTGAAAATCTGCCGGCAGATCTGATCGAGGCGGTGGAATGTATGGAGGCTGACCCGTTTATCCGCAAAGCGCTGGGAGAGCATGTTTATACAAAATATGTGGAAGCAAAGCGTCAGGAGTGGAAGGAATATACCACCCGCGTCTCACAATGGGAGATTGAACGGTACTTAAATAAGTTCTAAAATGCACTTTTAGTCGATAGGTTAGGGACGAGAATTGTGGGCAATGTAATTGTTGCAAATACGAACCTAAATCATGCGAAACAGATCAGCGCAGTTCTACGATCGGCAGGAATACCGGTGGCGGCTGTGTGCACTACGGCTGCACAGTTATTGCGCTTGATGGAATATAGCCGTTGGGGTGTGGTGGTATGCGGCGTTACCCTCTCCGAAATGCCTGCCATTCAGCAGTTGCGCAATATGCGGGCGGACTACCTGTTTCTTTATATTGTGAGAGGACTGCCGCCGGAGGCCTTGGACGACCCCTGTCTGGTGATGCCGCTGAACCGCGGGCGGTTGGCCGCTTGTGTTCATATGCTGATCCAGATCTCGGAGAGTTCTGGGCAAGCCTTGAAACAGCGCATAGCCAACAGTGGAATGGAGGAGAAAGAAATTCTCGTGCGCGCAAAAGAGCAGCTGATGGTGCAATGCAATATGAGTGAACCGTCCGCCCACCGGTTCTTGCAAAAGCGAAGTATGGATTCCGGCAAAAGGCTGTGCGAAATAGCAATACTTGTGCTGGATACTTTGAATAGAACCGTCTAAAGGGCATAAAGATGATAAAGGACGAAAGTTTATAGTTCAGTAAAGAAGAGAGACGCTTCCAGGAAAGAGGCAGCCGTACAATCGGTGAGATGCGGCTCCGTGCGTGCGGCGTTTGATTTGTAAAGGAGGATGGCCTCATGAAATTTACCAAAATGCATGGCATTGGCAACGATTATATCTATGTCAATGGGTTTGAGGAGACGGTTCAAAATCCCTCGGAGGTGGCAATCCGGTTGAGCGACCGGCGGTTTGGCATTGGCGCGGACGGCCTGATTTTAATCCTTCCCTCCGATGTAGCGGATTGCCGCATGGAGATGTTTAATGCGGACGGTTCGATCGGCAAGATGTGCGGCAATGGCATTCGTTGTGTCGCAAAATACGTCTATGACCGCGGGATCGTCCAAAAGGATGTCCTGCGGGTAGAAACGCGCAGCGGTATAAAGACCCTACAGCTGCGTATCGAGGATGGAAAAGTTTCCTCTGTGCGTGTCAATATGGGGCGGCCGGCACTCAAGCCGGAAGAGATTCCGGCGCATTTTAACAAAGAGCGCATTGTGGACGAGGAAGTTCAGACCGCTTCAGGCAGAGTATGGAGAATTACATGTGTTTCCGTTGGAAATCCCCATGCGGTGGCGTTTGTGGATGAGGTCGGCGGACTGGACTTGCCTACGATCGGGCCGGAGATGGAGAATCTCCCGATCTTCCCAGAACGCGCCAATATTGAATTCGTTCAGGTGCTTGGACCGCATGAGATTCGGATGCGTGTCTGGGAACGTGGTTCTGGTGAAACTTGGGCTTGCGGCACGGGAGCGTGTGCCTGTGCGGTGGCCTCTGTGCTGAATGCAAAAACAGATCGAGATGTGACCGTCCATCTACGCGGCGGCGATCTGCATATTTTCTGGGACCCGAATACGGACGAGGTTTTTATGGAAGGGCCAGCTGCTTTTGTTTTTGACGGAACCGTCGAAATCTGATATAATATGGTATTGGACATTCCAGAATAAAAAACAAACTTAAGGAGGTTTTTTGATTTGCTGAAAGTCAATGAGAATTTTGTGAAGCTTCCTGCCAGCTATCTGTTTGTGGACATCAATAATAAGGTAAACGCCTTCATGAAAAAACACCCGGATCAGGAGATTATCCGTCTGGGAATCGGGGATGTGACCCGCCCACTGCCGAAAGCGGTGGTAGACGCCATGTGCGCGGCCGCAAAAGAAATGGGCCAGGCGGAAAGCTTCCACGGGTATGGACCGGAAGCGGGGTATGGGTTCCTGCGCGAAGCGATTGCAAAGAATGATTTTCAGGACCGTGGAGTTGACATTTCTGCGGACGAAATTTTCGTAAGCGATGGCGCGAAAAGCGACACGGGCAGCATCGGCGATATTTTTGGCGTGGACAATGTTGTCGCCGTCTGCGACCCGGTTTATCCAGTCTATGTTGATACCAATGTTATGGCAGGACGCGCTGGCGATTATGTGGAAGGCAAGGGTTGGAGCAAAATCGTTTATATGCCCTGTAAAGAAGAAAACGGCTTTTTGCCAGAGCTCCCCCAGCAGCCTGTGGACATGATCTACCTGTGCTTCCCAAACAATCCATCCGGCGTGGGAATCACCAAGGAAGCATTGAAGAAGTGGGTGGATTATGCATTGGAACACAAAGCCATCCTTCTCTATGACGCAGCATATGAAGCATTTATCACCGATCCGGACATGCCCCACAGCATTTTTGAGATCGAAGGCGCTAAGAAGTGTGCGATTGAGTTCCGCAGCTTCTCCAAGACAGCTGGATTCACCGGAACTCGCTGTGCGTTTAGCGTGATTCCGAAAGAACTTGAATACGATGGCGTATCGCTGAATAGACTTTGGGATCGCCGTCAATCCACCAAGATGAACGGTGTGTCTTATGTGGTGCAGCGCGGCGCAGAGGCGGTCTATTCGGAAGAAGGCAAAAAAGAGGTTCGGGCCAATATTGCCTATTACCTCAACAATGCCAGAATCATCCGTGAGGGGCTGAAGAAGGCGGGCTTTACCGTTTATGGCGGTGAGAATTCCCCTTATGTATGGCTCAAAACACCGCAAGGCGTTTCCTCATGGGAATTTTTCGATCTGTTGCTGGAAAAGTGCGGGGTAGTTGGGACGCCGGGCTCCGGATTTGGCGCTGGCGGAGAGGGTTTCTTCCGCTTGACCTCCTTCAATACAAAAGAAAATACGGAAAAGGCGCTTGCAAAAATTGTAGAGGCCTTTGCCGGTTGAATGGTTGTTTCCTGGTCAATAGCCCCGCCTTTTTTAAGTCGGGGCCGTTTGACTGTAAACATACAAATGTAGGGATTTGGGAATTTTATTATTTAGAAACGGTTGGTGATTGAATGAAAGCACTCCTTATGCTCGAAAATGGCATGACATTTGAGGCACGGGTTTCGGCTATGAGCACGATGTGCTGTGCGAAGTCGTGTTCAATTCGGCCATGTGCGGCTACACCGAGCTGCTCACGGACCCATCCTACGCGGGTCAAGGCGTTGTCATGACCTTTCCGCTGATTGGAAACTATGGCATCTGCTACGACGATGCGGAATCTACAAAACCGTGGCTGGGCGCGTTTATCGTGCGGTCTGTCTCCGGTATCCCGAGCAATTTTCGCTGTGACGTGGATCTGGATACCTATTTAAAACAAAACAAAGTTCCCGGTATGTACGGCATTGACACCCGCGCGCTCACCCGTGTTCTGCGCGAAAGCGGCACTATGCGCGGCATGATTTCCTATGGGGAGGCGATCGACCCGGCGGCTATGAAAAAGCAGATAGAGGACTTTGTATTGAAGTCCTATGTGCCGACGGTTAGCGACCGCGAAGGGAAAGTCTACGGCGACGGACCGATTCGCGTGGCGCTGGCGGATTACGGCGTCAAACACAATATCATCCGCTGCCTTGTCAAGCGTGGCTGTACGGTCAAGTGTTTTCCGTATGACGCCTCGATGGAGGACTTTTTGGCATTTTCCCCCGATGGTATCATGTTGAGCAACGGCCCGGGCGACCCGCAGGCGTGTGTAAAATCCATTCAAGAGTTAAAACGTCTCTATGACCACGGACTTCCGATCTTTGGCATTTGCCTGGGCCATCAGCTGATGGCATTGGCCCAGGGATTTGACACTTACAAATTGAAATATGGCCATAGAGGGATCAACCACCCGGTCAAGGATCTTGCGGCCAACCGTGTATATATTACCTCTCAAAACCATGGTTTTGTCGTCAATGCGGACACGATCGATCCTTCGGTTGCAGACGTCAGTTTTGTCAGCATGAACGACGGAAGTGTAGAAGGTTTAAACTATAAAAATGGCAGGGTCTTTACTGTACAGTTCCATCCAGAGGCTTCCTCAGGCCCGTTGGATACTGGATTCCTGTTTGATAAGTTTATCAATTTGATGGGAGGGAGCCGCATATGAGCAAGAATCCAAAGATCAAAAAGGTTGTCATCATCGGTTCCGGCCCGATCATCATCGGACAGGCGGCAGAATTCGACTATGCTGGAACGCAAGCGTGTCGTGCAATTCGCGAAGAGGGCGTTGAAGTCGTCCTCATCAATTCCAACCCGGCGACAATTATGACGGATAAGCAGATTGCGGACAAGGTTTATATCGAACCGCTGACCGTGGAAACCATCAAAAAGGTCATCATCAAAGAAAAACCGGACAGTATTTTACCGACTCTGGGCGGCCAGAATGCCTTGAATCTTGCGGTGGAGTTGGAGGAATCCGGTTTCCTGAAGGAGCACAATGTTACCATGATCGGCACGAGCGCCGATACAATCCGGATGGCGGAGGACCGCGAGCTCTTTAAAGAGGCGATGGAGCGCATTCATCAGCCCTGTGCGGAAAGCGAAATCGCCGAGGACTTGGACCGGGCTTTGCAGGTGGCGGAACGGATTGGTTACCCGGTGGTTGTTCGTCCGGCATATACCTTGGGCGGCAGCGGCGGTGGCATTGCCTATGACCGCGAGCATTTGCTTTCGATCGCATCCCTCGGGTTGCACCGCAGCCGCGTACACCAGGTATTGATTGAGCGCTGCATCTCCGGCTGGAAGGAAATCGAATACGAAGTGATGCGTGATAAGAACGGCAACTGTATCACCGTCTGTAATATGGAGAACTTCGACCCGGTCGGCGTACACACCGGCGACTCGATCGTTGTAGCGCCGTGTCAGACATTGGCGGATAAAGAGACGCAGATGTTGCGCAGTGCGGCATTGGACATCATCACGGAATTGGGGGTGGAAGGCGGCTGCAATGTACAGTTTGCACTAAACCCCAACAGCTTTGAATACTGTGTCATTGAGGTGAACCCGCGCGTCAGCCGCTCTTCGGCGCTCGCTTCTAAGGCGACCGGTTACCCGATTGCTAAAGTAGCCTCAAAAATTGCACTGGGATATACGTTGGATGAGATCCCAAATGCAATTACGAAAAAGACATACGCCTGCTTTGAACCGACATTGGACTATTGTGTTGTGAAGATTCCGAAGTGGCCGTTTGATAAATTCCAGAACGCCAAGCGGCTTCTGGGAACCCAGATGAAAGCGACCGGCGAGGTCATGGGCATTGCGCCGAACTTTGAGGGCGCGTTGATGAAATCGGTCCGTTGCCTGGAAGTCAATATGATGAGCCTGATCGACAAGAATCTCAAAGGCCTCAGCGATGATGCAATCGGCGAGCGCCTGCATGTGGTCGATGACCGCCGCCTGTTTGTACTGGCAGAGGCATTGCGCCGCGGATTTACAGCGCAAGAAATCCACGACATCACCAAAATCGATCTGTGGTTCTTGGACAAGCTTGTTTCTATCGTCAATGTGGAGAAAGCGCTTGCGACCGAAGAGCTGGATCGTGCACTGTTGCTTAAGGCGAAGGATTATGGCTTCCTGGATGAAACCGTCGCGGAACTCAGTGGAAAGAGTGTGGAGGAGATTCGCCGCTTGGAGGATGAGTGGAATATCAGGCCCGTCTATAAGATGGTGGACACCTGTGCAGCGGAATTTGATGCGGCGACGCCATACTACTATTCCAGCTATGGCACGGAAAATGAGTCCGTCTGCCAGACGGACCGCAAGAAGGTTTTGGTTATCGGGTCCGGTCCTATCCGCATTGGACAGGGAATTGAATTCGATTTCTGCTCGGTTCACAGTGTTTGGGCCTTGCGGGATTTGGGATACGAGACCATTATCATGAACAACAATCCGGAGACGGTTAGTACGGACTTTGATATTGCGGATAAGCTCTACTTTGAACCGCTTACGCCGGAGGATGTCCTCCATGTTGTTCAGTTGGAAAAACCCGATGGCGCAGTGGTACAATTTGGCGGCCAGACGGCGATTAAGTTGGCCGGTGCCATCGAAAAATGGGAATTCCGATTTTGGGAACCTCTTTTGACAGCATCGACGCCGCAGAGGACCGTGAACGTTTCGACGCGATTTTGAACGAATGTGAAATCCCGCGCGCCGCAGGCCGTACGGTGTTCACCTGTGCGGAGGCGCTTGCTGCGGCGAACGAGCTTGGTTATCCAGTTCTGGTGCGTCCGTCCTATGTGCTCGGCGGCCAGGGAATGCATATCGCCTACAGCGATGAGGATGTCATAGAGGACATCGGTGTGATTAACCAGATTGCACAGGAACATCCGATTCTGGTGGACAAATACATCATGGGTACAGAGGTCGAAGTTGACGCTGTGTGTGACGGGATTGATTCGGTGATTCCGGGGATTATGCAGCATATTGAGCGCGCTGGCGTTCACTCCGGGGACAGTATTTCGGTCTATCCAGCAGTTGGTGTGAGCAAGGATATGCAGGACATCATCGTGGAATATACCCGCCGTTTGGCAAAGGCGCTCAAGGTTAAGGGCCTGCTGAATATCCAGTTTATTGTGAAAGACAATCAAGTTTATGTCATTGAGGCCAACCCGCGTTCATCCCGTACGGTCCCATATATCAGCAAGGTGACGGATATTCCGATCGTCCCGTTGGCTGTTGGAACGTTCTTTGGCAAGACTTTGCCGGAGATGGGTTATGAATATGGTTTGCAGCCAGAAAAGGAGCTCATCGCCATTAAGATGCCGGTATTCTCCTTTGAAAAGCTGTATGGCGCCGACGTCAACCTCGGACCGGAGATGAAGTCCACCGGCGAAGTTTTGGGTGTAGCCCGGACCTTTGACGAGGCGATGATTAAGGCGTTCTATGGCGCGGGAACCCATATGATTAAAAAGGGCCATGTCATCATTACAGTTAAGAACAGCGACAAGCAGGAGGTCCTGCCGATCGCACGCGGTTTGTACGAATTGGGATGGACGATCTATGCCACGGCCGGGACGTCTACGTTCCTGAACGACAACGGTATTCCCACCATCCGTACAAATAAAATCGGCGCGGGCAAGCCGGACATTCTCGATGTGATCCTATCCGGGAAGATCGACTTGGTTATCAACACGCCGTCCAAGGGCGTGTCGCACAATCGCGACGGCTATCTGATCCGCCGCAATGCGGTTGAGGCAGGCATTCCCTGTCTGACTTCGTTGGACACCGCCAATGCGTTTTTGACCTGTGCACAGCATGTGGAAACCACACAGCTTTCGGTCATCGACATCACAACGGTATCCAGCTTCCTGAACTTTATTTAAACCGGTCTGCGCCGGGGGTGTATGCCCCCGGCAATGCCTGTTTCCCATCCTTGCCAGATGAAATCGATTAGGAGGATTTTAATCATGAAAAAATGTGAACAGCTCTATGAGGGAAAAGCCAAGAAGGTATTTGCAACAGAAGATCCGAACCTCTGCATTGTCGACTATAAGGACGACGCGACAGCATTTAATGGGCAGAAAAAGGGAACCATTGCGGGGAAAGGCGTTGTGAACAACCGTATGTCCAACTTTATGTTCCAGCTTTTGGAGAAGCACGGGGTAAAGACGCACTTCGTCGAGGAGCTGAGCGACCGCGAAACGGTCGTTAAAAAGGTAGAGATTGTCCCGCTGGAAGTGATTATCCGCAACCTTTCCGCTGGTTCCTTTGCAAAGCGCTTCGGAGTGGAGGAAGGCATCGAGTTCGCACAGCCGACCATCGAGTTTTCCTATAAGAACGACGACCTTGGCGATCCGTTGATTAACGACTATCATGCAATGGCGCTTGGCCTGGCAACCCAGGAAGAGATTGATACCATCAAGGCAATGGCGTTCAAGGTCAATGAGGTGATGAAGGAATACTTCAAGCAGCTCGATGTTATTTTGGTGGACTTCAAGCTGGAGTTCGGAAAACGCCGGACGGCGAAATTCTCCTGGCCGATGAGATTTCGCCGGATACCTGCCGCTTCTGGGATGTTCACACCCATGAGAAGTTGGACAAGGACCGCTTCCGCAGAGACTTGGGCGGTGTAGAAGAGGCCTATGCCGAGATGATGAAGCGCATCGGACTGTAAAGTCCTTTTCAACCGATTCGTTTGACAATCCATAGTTTGATTAGGATGGTGAGCTTTTGAACGGTTCTGTAATGGAGTTTGATTTTGCAAAACCACATGAGGAGTGCGGCGTGTTTGGCGTCTATGCAATGGATGGTACGCTAAACCCTGCATATGCTACATACAACGGCCTGTTGGCCCTGCAACACAGAGGCCAGGAGAGCTGTGGAATCGCAGTAAACGATCAAGGCGTCATTTCCTGTTACAAGGACATGGGCTGGTGACAGAAACCTTCAACGACAAGATTTTGCGGGAATTGAAGGGCCAGATTGCCGTGGGCCATGTGCGCTATTCCACGGCGGGCGCAAGCGTTCGGGAGAATTCCCAGCCGTTGGTTATGCGCTACATCAAGGGAACATTAGCGATTGCGCACAATGGAAACCTGAGCAATGCCTATGAGCTACGGCATGAGCTGGAGCACCGCGGCTGCATTTTCCAGACGACGATTGATTCCGAAGTAATCGCCTATATCATCGCTCGGGAGCGCGTAGACGCTGCCTCGATTGAGGAGGCAGTTTACCGTGCAATGCCGAAGGTCCAAGGCTCCTATTCCATGATTGTGATGAGCCCGCAGAAGTTAATTGCTGTGCGTGATCCCAATGGATTCCGTCCGCTCTGCATTGGCCGTGCCGGGGACAGCTATGTATTTGCATCCGAAACCTGCGCTCTGGATGCGTGCGGTGCGGACTATGTGCGCGATGTAGAGCCCGGAGAGATTGTCGTTGCGGATGAGAACGGCCTGCGTTCGATGATGTTGCCAAACGCGGCCAAAAAGTCCCTCTGCGTGTTTGAATATATTTATTTTGCCCGTACGGACAGCGTAATAGACGGTATCAGCGTGTATGAGGCGCGCAAAGAAGCCGGTCGCCTGTTGGCGCGCCAGCATCCGGTAGACGCGGATATGGTGATCGGTGTCCCGGAATCCGGGATCGACGCGGCGATTGGATACAGTGAGGAATCCGGGATTCCTTACCAAAAGGGAATTGTCAAGAATAGCTACATTGGCCGTACGTTTATCAAGCCGGATCAGGCCTCCCGTGAGCGCAGTGTGCGTATTAAACTAAATGCCCTGGGGACAGCGGTGAAGGGCAAGCGCGTTGTTATGTTGGACGACTCCATTGTGCGCGGCACAACCTGTGCGCGGATTGTGTCCATGCTGAAAGATGCCGGCGCCAAAGAAGTACATCTGCGTATCAGCTCTCCGCCTTTCCTGTGGCCCTGTTACTATGGGACGGACATCCCTTCCAAGGATGAGCTGATCGCCTGTAAGCATACTGTGGAGGAGATCGGAAAGATGAGCTTTGCGGATTCGATCGAGTTCCTTGCGCTGGAAAATCTCCCGAAGATGTTGAGGGTTGAGGGTGCCTGCGGTCATTATTGTGATGCTTGCTTCTCTGGAAACTATCCGGCTTCTGTTCCCAGCCATTCGATGGCGTCAAAAGAAAACAAATATTGTGTGCCGATCAGAAGAGATTGATGGAGGTTGTCAACGTGAAAAATTCGTATGAATCACCCCTCTCTGCGCGCTATGCGGATGCTGAGATGAAGTTTTTGTTTTCACCGGACAAGAAGTTCCGCACTTGGCGCAAGCTCTGGATCGCCTTGGCGGAGACGGAGAAGGAGCTGGGGCTTCCCATCACGCAGGAGCAGATTGACGAGCTGAAAGCACATGCGGAGGACATCAACTACGAGGTGGCGGAGGCGCGCGAAAAGGTGGTCCGTCACGATGTTATGTCGCATGTCTACGCATATGGAGAACAGTGCCCCAAGGCGCGTGCAATCATCCATTTGGGAGCAACCTCCTGTTATGTAGGGGATAATACCGATGTCATTGTGATGACAGAAGCCTTACAGTTGGTACGCCAAAAGTTGGTAGGGGTTATTCGCGTTCTAGCAGATTTTGCTATGGAATATAAAGACCTGCCCACACTGGCGTTTACACATTTTCAGCCCGCACAGCCGACGACCGTTGGTAAGCGTGCCACTCTATGGATTCAGGATTTGATGATGGATCTTGAGGATGTGGAATATCAGCTGAGCAAGGCAAAGCTGTTGGGCTCTAAGGGAACAACAGGTACCCAGGCTAGTTTCTTGGAGCTTTTTGATGGCGACTATGAGAAAGTCAAACAGCTGGATCAAAAGATTGCAGAAAAGATGGGCTATCGCGCTTGTTTTGCAGTTTCTGGCCAGACCTATTCCCGTAAGCTGGACAGTCAGATTTTGTCCATCCTGAGTGGTATTGCACAGAGCGCTGCTAAATTTTCCAATGATATCCGCTTGTTGCAGCATTTAAAAGAGGTGGAGGAACCGTTTGAAAAGAATCAGATTGGTTCTTCGGCCATGGCTTATAAGCGCAATCCCATGCGCTCTGAACGAATTGCCTCTTTGGCCCGTTATGTAATCGCAGACAGCTTGAATCCGGCAATTACGGAGGCGACACAGTGGTTTGAGCGTACTCTGGACGATTCTGCAAATAAGCGTCTGAGCGTTCCAGAAGGTTTCTTAGCGGTGGATGGCATTTTGAATCTGTACAACAATGTTGCAGATGGTTTGGTGGTATATCCTAAGGTGATTGAGCAGCATCTGCGTCGGGAATTGCCCTTCATGGCCACAGAGAATATTATGATGGACGCCGTCAAGCGCGGTGCCGACCGTCAGCAGCTGCATGAGCGCATCCGTGTGCACTCCATGGCCGCTTCCAAGGTGATTAAGGAAGAGGGCGGCGAGAACGATTTGCTTGCGCGTATTGCTGGAGACTCGATCTTTGGCGTTACACTGGAGGAATTGCATGCGATTGTCAGCCCAGAGAAATATGTGGGCTGTGCGCCAATGCAGACGGAGGAGTTTATTCAGAATACAGTTCGTCCGCTTTTGGATAAATATTCGTTTGTTCCAACGGAGAAAGCGGAAATCAACGTTTAATCCACCAATGTGCGGAATATGGCCGCCGCCCCCTTGCGGGATCTTCCCGGGAGGCGGCGGACTTGGTTTTGCACGGAGGTTTTTAGATTGAAAAGGCAGGTGTTTTAAATGGTAACAGCAATTGTGGGTGCTAACTGGGGTGACGAAGGCAAGGGGAAAATTACCGATGTAAAGGCTGCTGAATCGGATATCGTTGTCCGGTTCCAGGGCGGAAGCAATGCGGGACATACCATTATCAACAACTATGGAAAATTTGCTCTGCATCAGCTGCCATCCGGTGTGTTTTACGAGCATATTACCAATATCATTGGCAATGGCGTTGCGCTGAGCGTAGAGAACTTTATCAAGGAGTTGAATTCGCTGGAAGAGCGCGGGGTACCAAAGCCAAAGATCTTGGTTTCTGACCGTGCGCAGGTGGTTATGCCATACCATGTGGAGCTGGACTCTTTGGAGGAGGCGCGTCTTTCGTCCAAATCCTTTGGTTCCACAAAATCCGGTATTGCACCGTTTTATTCCGATAAATTTGCCAAGATTGGATTTCAGGTCAGTGAGCTCTATGACGATCAGGAAAGCATCATGGAGAAAATCGCGCATGTTCTGGATCTGAAAAACGTATTATATAGAGATTTGTACCATCAGCCGGAGTTGAAGGCGGAAGATGTCTATGAAAAGTTGATGGAATATAAAGAACTGCTGGCGCCTTATGTGGCAGATACCTTTACGCTTTTGCATCAAGCAGTACGGGATGGAAAGCACATCCTTCTGGAAGGCCAGTTGGGTGCCTTAAAGGACCCGGATTTCGGTATCTATCCGATGGTAACCTCCAGTTCCACGCTGGCAGGCTACGGTGCTGTGGGCGCGGGAGTGCCGCCGTATGCAATTCAGGAAGTCATTACAGTCGTGAAAGCATATTCCAGCGCAGTGGGCGCGGGAGAGTTTGTCAGCGAAATCTTTGGAGAAGAGGCTGATGAGTTACGCCGTAGGGGCGGAGATGGCGGCGAATATGGCGCTACCACCGGCCGGCCGCGCAGAATGGGTTGGTTGGACCTGGTGGCTACTCGCTATGGCTGCCAGGCACAGGGCGCTACCAGCGTGGCATTTACGGTTTTGGACGCTTTGGGATATTTGGATGAGATCCCGGTCTGTGTGGCCTATGAGTTGGATGGAAAGCGGATTGATTTCTTCCCGCCCACTGCACAGCTGAAGCGTTGTAAGCCAATTCTTGAAACATTGCCCGGCTGGAAATGTGACATCCGTGGCATCAAAACGTATGAGGACCTCCCGGAAAACACCCGCAAATATATTGAGTTTGCGGAAAAAGAAATCGGCGTGCCGGTCAAAATTGTATCGAATGGTCCGGCTCGCGAGGACATTATTTATCGGTAATTCCGCAGACTGCGGGATATTCCCGCGCATAAGGGGGTAACAGTATGTGTGGAATTGTGGGCTATATCGGTGACGATCAAGCGGCGCCGATTCTTTTGCAGGGCTTGGAAAAACTGGAATACCGCGGCTATGATTCGGCCGGAGTCGCTGTTTATGACGGGACCTCGCTTCGCGTAGTCAAGGCGAAAGGCCGTCTTCAGGTCCTAAAAGACTTGATTCATGGAGGAAAAGACGTCCCGGGAACGGTGGGCATCGGCCACACTCGTTGGGCGACGCACGGCGCTCCTTCGGACATCAATTCACATCCCCAGGTGAGCGATTCAGGGAAATTCGCGGTGGTACACAACGGCATCATTGAAAATTATCTTGCATTGAAACAACATTTGATTCGCCGCGGGGTCTCCTTTGTCTCCGAAACGGATACAGAAGTGATCGCGCAGCTATTGGAGCATTATTATAAAGGCGATATTATGGATGCAGTCATCAAGGTACTGCAAAAGGTAGAAGGCTCTTATGCGCTCGGAATTATCTGTGCGGATGCACCTGACCAATTGGTTGCGGTGCGTAAGGATAGTCCGTTGATTATCGGTCTGGGGCATGGGGAGAACTTTATTGCTTCCGATGTCCCTGCGATTCTCAGCAAAACGCGTGACATCTATCGCCTAAATGACAATGAAATTGCCGTCATTCGACGGGAAGGCGTGCGTATCTACGATATGGATAAAGAGCTGGTTCCTAAAGAACCGATTCATGTAGAGTGGGATGTATCTGCTGCCGAAAAGGGTGGCTATGAACATTTTATGGCAAAAGAAATCATGGAGCAGCCGAAGGCAGTGCGCGATACCTTATCGCCGCGCATTCAAAACGGACGCATTGTTTTGGACAATATCACACTTACAGCGGAACAGCTAAAAACGTTTAAAAAGATTTTTATTGTTGCGTGCGGTTCTGCTTATCATGTGGGAATGGTTGCAAAATATGTATTGGAAAAGATGACTCGGATTCCGGTCGAGGTGGATTTGGCGTCTGAATTCCGATACAGGGAGCCGATTATTGATGAAGAGGTTCTAGTTCTGGTAATCAGCCAATCCGGCGAGACAGCGGATACATTGGCCGCTATGCGTGAGGCAAAGCGGCTTGGAGCGCGTACGCTTTCGATTGTCAATGTGGTTGGAAGTTCGATCGCCAATGAATCTGACGATGTAATCTATACATGGGCGGGACCGGAAATTGCGGTAGCGACCACAAAAGCGTACAGCACCCAGCTGGCGGTGGTTTATCTGTTGGCGATTTATATGGCGGATCAATTGGGACGCCTTTCTGTGAAAGAATATTCGGCCTATCTGACAGAGTTACAGGCGTTGCCGGACAAGATTGAGAAAATTTTGCAGAATCGTGAGAATATCCAGTATTTAGCGTCCCAACATTTCAATGCGAAGGATGTATTCTTCATCGGACGGAATCTGGATTATGCAATGTCTTTAGAGGGGTCTCTGAAGCTCAAAGAGATCTCTTATATCCATTCGGATGCTTATGCAGCGGGCGAATTGAAGCATGGAACCATTTCATTGGTTGAGGATGGGACCCTGGTAATTGCGTTGGCGACCCACCAAAATTTGTTTGACAAAATGGTGAGTAATGTCAAGGAGGTTAAAGCGCGCGGCGCCATAGTTCTTGGCATGACGACAGAAAACAATACGCAGATTGAGCAAGTGACAGATGATGTGTTTTATATACCTCAGACCTGCGATGTCATGCTGCCCTCTCTGACCGTGATTCCGTTGCAGCTGTTTGCCTACTATGTGGCGTCCATGAAGGGATGCGACATCGATAAGCCGCGGAATTTGGCAAAGTCGGTAACTGTAGAATAGTTCTCAAAAGACAAGGAAGGGAAAGAAATCATGCTGAAAAATGAGGCAGTCTTAATCTTAGACTTCGGCGGACAGTACAGCCAATTGATTGCGCGCAGGGTCCGCGACTGCAATGTGTACTGTGAAATCAAATCTTGTAAGACCCCGGCGCATCAGATTGCCGAGGCGGGATATAAGGGGATTATCTTTTCCGGAGGTCCAAATTCCGTCTATACAAAGGATGCCCCGGTATGCGACAAAGCAATATTTACTTTGGGGATACCCGTTTTGGGAATTTGCTATGGGGCGCAATTGATGGCGCATTTGTTGGGCGGAACAGTCAGCCGTTCCGAGGTGCGCGAATATGGAAAGACGCCCATACGGGTGCAGGCAAATGCGGCATTGTTTCATAATTTACCAGCGGAGTCCGTCTGCTGGATGAGTCATACAGATTATATTGCTCAGCCTCCGGCTGGCTTTGCCGTCACAGCGGAAAGTGACGCCTGTCCCGTGGCAGCAATGGCAGATGACATACGCCGCCTCTATGCATTTCAGTTCCATCCAGAGGTGGAACATACTGTCTATGGTACCGAAATGTTAAAGAATTTTTTATACGATGTGTGTGGTTGTTCCGGCAGTTGGAAGATGGATTCGTTTGCGGAAGAAACCATCCGTCATATCCGAGAAAAAGTAGGTGGGAAGCGCGTTCTTTGTGCGCTATCTGGCGGAGTGGATTCCTCAGTGGCTGCGGTGCTGGTTCACAAAGCGGTTGGGAAAAATCTGACCTGCATTTTTGTAGACCATGGAATGCTGCGGAAAAATGAGGGAGATGAGGTAGAGCGCGTATTCCGTAAGCAGTTCGATATGAACTTAATTCGTGTCAATGCGCAGGATCGGTTTTTGCAAAAATTGGCAGGCGCTGTAGAGCCGGAGCAGAAACGAAAGATTATCGGAGAAGAATTTATCCGTGTATTCGAAGAAGAATCCAGTAAGCTTGGGAAGATGGAGTTCCTTTGTCAGGGAACCATATACCCGGATGTGGTTGAGAGCGGCTCCGGAGATGCAGCGACCATTAAAAGCCACCACAATGTGGGTGGTTTGCCCGAAGATGTAGGGTTTGAAGGAATCATCGAGCCCTTGCGCGATTTATTTAAGGATGAGGTTCGTCGTGTCGGTATCGAGTTGGGAATTCCAGCACATCTGGTTTGGCGTCAGCCGTTTCCCGGACCGGGACTCGGAATTCGGATCATGGGAGAAGTTACACCGGAAAAATTGGAAATTTTGAAGGATGCTGATGCAATTTTCCGAGAAGAAATCGCAAAAGCAGGGTTGGACCGCCAGATCAATCAGTACTTTGCGGTATTGACTGGAATGAAGAGTGTCGGTGTTATGGGTGATGGACGTACCTATGACAATACCATTGCGTTGCGTGCAGTAACAACAACGGATTTTATGACAGCGGACTGGGCGCGTATTCCGTACGAGACTTTGGAGATTGTCAGCACCCGGATTGTCAATGAAGTTGAGAATGTGAATCGGGTGGTTTATGATATTACAAGTAAGCCGCCAGCTACGATTGAATATGAATGAGTTGTCAATGAATTTTTAGCATGATGCCTTTTAGCCCTGCCAGTTAGCTAAAGATAGAATACCCTTAGCTAACTGGCGGGGCCTTATTTAATTGGTCTTAAATAAAAATACGATTTTAAAGGGTATGATCGCAAATACGATCCAATAATTTACGATTAGTTGTGAAGTTCATTAAAAAGTTTCTAACAGTTTATCGAGACGATCTTAGATGATATGTGATGAAAGATTTTGGGGAGAGTGTCCTGGAAGACTGTACCTGTTTGCAGACAGAAGAAAGTTGGCTGGCGTTTATACCAGGATTCTAAAGAGAATTTGCATTTTGAAGGGTGAATGACAGATCTTCATTTTGAAAAGAATGTATTCGATACATTTGCTGAATGATGAAGTTATTTTGAGGATGTCGATAGGTATATCCAGTTGTAAAACATACTAGAGGGTAGCACGCTGTCCGGCTCTACGATTTAGTTCGTTGTATCGTTGAAGTTGGTAAGAATATGGGGATGGCCAGTGGATACTTTGGGTGAGTAGTTTGTCAGTGAAGGAAAGTGGCCCAAGGAATAGCTACTTCCGTAGGATATGTAAAAGAATACGTGAGTTTTTGTAATTCTGTGTGGTTTAAAAGAGTAATTGTATAGCATTATAGTATAAGAATTAAAATTCTTTTTAAAAGCAGATGGGAACCCATATAAAGAATGCGTCACCCACGATATCAATAGGGATACACGGATATTGAGTAAGAAAACACAACCTAAGCCGTGAATTCGACTTTTTTAAAGACATAAACTGACAGATACAAAATGGTATGCAAGCGGAATATTTGTATCCGTTGGAACGACAAATTTCGAGCGAATATGAAAAAATTTGTCGATCAGAGTTGACGGTATTATTGGGAATATGCTACGATAAAATCGATTAAAAAAGGAGGGTATACGATGAGACAAGATATGATTGTAGTTTTGGATCTGGGTAGTACACGAAATACCGATGTTGCACGGGCAATTCGTGCACTGGGGGTATACAGCGAAATTTGTAATTACGATGTAACCATAGAAGAGATTTATAAGTTGCCGAATGTGAAGGGCATTGTTGCAAATGGCGGTCCAAATGATGTGGTAGACGGTGAAAAGATTGGACTTTCCGAAGCGATTGTAAAATCTGGTCTACCCATTTATACATTTGATTATGAATGGAATGGAATCCTAAATCCGATGCCAGAAGAAGATCAAGCCATTCAAGAAGCTTTACGTGACTTTGTTTTTAATACTTGCAAAGCCCAAGCCAATTGGAACATGGATAATTTCATCGCTGACCAAATTGATCTAATTCGCCAGCAGGTGGGGAATAAAAAAGTATTATTAGCATTGTCCGGCGGTGTTGATTCGTCTGTAGTTGCGGCGCTCTTGTTAAAAGCAATTGGTAGTCAATTGACTTGCGTGCATGTCAATCACGGCCTTTTGCGGAAAGGAGAGCCGGAGCAAGTTGTTCGTGTATTTCAGGACGAATTGTCAGCCAACTTGATCTATGTAGATGCAACCGATCGTTTTTTGGGGAAGCTGGAAGGAGTGGCCGATCCAGAGCAGAAGAGAAAAATTATTGGAGCAGAATTTATTCGTGTCTTTGAAGAAGAGGCTCGTAAGCTGGATGGTATAGAGTTCCTTGCACAAGGAACGATTTATCCGGACATCGTGGAAAGCGGCACAAAGACTGCTAAAATGGTTAAGAGTCATCACAATGTGGGCGGTTTGCCTGAGGATTTGCAGTTTGAGCTTGTAGAGCCACTTAAAATGTTGTTTAAAGATGAAGTTCGTGCCTGTGGGGTGGCGTTAGGATTGCCTGCTAGCATGGTATATCGGCAGCCGTTTCCAGGACCTGGATTAGGGGTGCGTTGTTTGGGGGCGATTACGCGCGATCGCTTGGAGGCAGTACGCGAATCCGATGCCATCCTCCGGGAAGAATTTGCTAAAGCCGGTTTGGAGGGAAAAGTTTGGCAGTATTTTACAATTGTTCCGGACTTTAAATCAGTGGGTGTACGCGATAATGCGCGTTGTTTTGATTGGCCAGTTATTATTCGTGCAGTAAATACCATTGATGCAATGACAGCACAAGTTCCGCAATTGGATTGGGCGTTGTTGCAGACGATTACTTCGCGTATTCTGCACGAGGTGAAAGGTGTAAATCGTGTTTGCGTTGATCTGTCGCCCAAACCAACGGCAACGATTGAGTGGGAGTAAGAAATATTTATCCCAATACCGTTTTTTCTGGCTCTACAGCCGGAAAAGTGGCTGAATAGGATGGATTTCTTCCCTATTTGATAGCAGATTGATAGCACTTGTCAAAACCGTACTTGCTGATTTACAGCCAAGTTGCAAGCGGTTTGCAGGTGCGCTGAAAACTTATCTACAAAAAAGGTCTAACCGATTTTTGCGAGTCGGTTAGACCTTTTTTCATTTGCCCTTTTTCAGTTCTTCGGTCAGCATATCACTCAGCCCCTGCGGGATCACCTTTGCCCAGATACGGGTGGTGTCGTACTCCGGGTAACGATAACGCCAGCGGTCATATTCCTCCCTGGAGATTTCGCCAGCTTCCAGCTTGGCCGCCTGTTCCCGCCACGCACACAGGGAACGGTAGAGTTCTTCTGCATCTCTGCCCTTAGATGGGTCAACACACAGGCAAGGCGCTCCGTCAACTTCTTTAACAGTCAGGCCATACCGATCTTCCAGAGTAAACAAGGTATGCATCAAACCAAGATAGGAATCTATGTCCGGTACAGATAGCGCCAGAGGCGACACATCCAGAATATTGGCCAGAGCCGCCGTCATATCCGCCTTTGGGGTTCTCGTCCCGGCTTCATATTGAGCAAGGCGCACATCTGCGGACTTCTCTGGGAAGCCCACCCGCGTGCCGAGGTATTTCTGCGTCATACCCCGTAATTTGCGGAAAAACTGAATCCGCTCACCAACCGCCATAATGACCAACTCCATTCTATGGGTGTTTCCACAAATAGCATAGCAGATATGTTTAGGATAGTCAAGACAAATCTAAACAATTTTATTTAATATTTTCTGCAAACCGCTTGACTTTAACTTATATGCTTAGTATAATGAAAGTAGACTAAGCATAAACAGTTAATTCAAAAAATTTTACAAATCTGGCCACCCCAAAAGCCGCAAAAAATGTCCGTTGTAGAGTGAAAGGGGGGATTTCACCACCGCAAAACTGAATGACCGTCCGACAGATACTTTCTCCGGGGAAGCAGGCGATGACAGGAGCGTGCCAAGGAGAAAAGAAAACGGCACAGCGCCGGAAAGGGTTGCCTGTCAGAGTCTGAGCGGAAAAACGGCGGTAGAAAAATCATTACGACAAGGAAAGGAAGGTACTTTGCCTATGGCAGCGCAGATTTTTATGCGAGTGAACGAAGTGGCAGAGGAACTGGGCGTCTCCGTTCCTTACGCCTACAAGCTCATCAAAAAATGAATGAGGAATTGAAGCAAACTGGCTGCATCACCATCTCCGGCAGGATTGACCGTAAATTTTTCCATGAAAAATTCTACGGTACGAGAAGCCAGACAGAAAGGAAAGGTGATTGACTATGGCAGCATTCAAAAACAAGGATAACGGCACTTGGTATGTGCAGTTCCGCTATACCGACTGGAAAGGTGAGCGTCAGCAGAAGCTCAAGCGTGGATTTGCCACGAAAAAGGAAGCCCAAGCGTGGGAACGGGAGTTCCTCATGGAGAAACAGGCCGACATCAATATGACTTTTGAGAGCTTTGTAGGGCTTTATGAAAAGGACATCAAGCCCAAACTCAAGCTGAACACCTGGATGACCAAGGAGAGCATCATCCAGAGGAAAATCCTGCCCTATTTCCGTAAGCGCAAGCTCTCTGAGATCACCGCAAAAGACATTATCGACTGGCAGAATGAGATCAGAGGGCTGACTGATAACAACGGAAAGCCCCTATCCACCACTTACCTGAAAACCGTTCACAACCAGCTCAGCGCCATTTTTAACCATGCGATCCGCTATTACGGCTTACAAGTCAATCCGGCACAGCGGGCTGGCAATATGGGAACCGAGGAACGGCGAGAAATGTTGTTCTGGACAAAGGAAGAATACACGAAATTTTCTGAGGTGATGATGGACAAACCCATGTCCTTCTACGCTTTTGAAATGCTCTACTGGTGCGGCATCCGGGAGGGGGAGCTGTTGGCGCTAACTCCTGCTGACTTTGATTTTGAAAAAGGAACGGTGTCCATCAATAAATCTTATCAGCGGTTGAACGGGCAGGACATCGTAACTACTCCGAAAACCAAGAAGAGCAACCGGGTAATTCAAATGCCGCAGTTCCTGTGCGAAGAAATGCAGGACTATTTGAAGCAACTCTATGGAGCAGAGCCTGACAGCCGTATTTTCCCTGTCAGCAAATACTATCTTCATCATGAGATGGATAGAGGATGTAAAGAATCCGGGGTGAAGCGCATCAGAATCCACGATTTGAGACACAGCCACATTTCCCTTCTGATTGACATGGGCTTTACCGCTCTGGCAATCGCCGACCGTGTGGGGCATGAGAGCATCGACATCACTTACCGCTATGCGCACCTGTTTCCCACAAGGCAGACTGAAATGGCAAACAAATTGGATTTGCTGCGAACCGAGGAAGGAGTGTAAATTATGTCGCTGAAAAATCTTGACAATCACAACCGCTGGCGGAACAAAACGGTGGCCTTTCGGGTATCGCCGGAAGAGGACGAGCAGTTGGAAGCCTTTGTGAAGATGTCCGGCCTTACCAAACAGGACTATATCACCCGGCGGCTCCTGTGCCGGGATGTGGTGGTACAGGGAAATCCGAGGGTGTATAAGGCGCTCAGAGATCAGTTCGCCACTGTGTTGGACGAGTTGCGGCGGATCGAGGCCGGGGCTGGCGTGGAGGACGAACTGCTGGACACGATCTACTTTATCGCAGAAATTATGGATGGAATGAGGGAGGACAATGCCTATGGCGAATGAAGCAAAAGAAAAGACTGCCCTTACAACATCTGTTGGCGCAGATGAAAGGCAGTCCATTCAAAAATCCACTGTGAATAGTATACCCACTTCGGAGCGGGAAATCAATGAGGAAATTGAAAATTCCGAGCAATCTCTGGAAGAAATGTACCGCAGGATGCAGCGTATGACCGACCCGCAGTATCTGCACACAGTCTCCATGACCGAGCTGTACCAGACCACTTACAGGAGCAGGCCCCCAATCATCGAGGGGCTGCTCCATGCTGGGGCATATATCCTTGCTGGCGCTCCTAAAATCGGAAAATCCTTTCTGGTGGCGCAGATCGCCTACCATGTCAGTACAGGTAGGAAATTATGGGAGTACGAAGTGCATCAGGGAACTGTGTTGTATCTCGCCCTCGAAGATGATTTCCAGCGCATCCAGAGCCGGATGTTCAGGATGTATGGCGTGGAAGATACATCCGATCTCCACTTTGCAACGGCGGCTGGGAAGGTTGGAAACGGTTTGGATGAACAGCTTGCCAATTTTATGCGGGAGCACCCGGACACCAAACTCATCATCATCGACACCATGCAGAAAATTCGGGAGACCGGCGGCGAAGCGTACAGCTATGCCAGCGACTACGAGATTATCGGGAAACTGAAGGCGTTTGCAGACAGATACGGTATCTGTGTGCTGACTGTTCACCACACCCGAAAGCAGCCCGCCGGAGACGCTTTTGAAATGATCTCCGGCACCACGGGGCTGCTGGGCTGCGCCGATGGCTCTCTGCTGATGCAGAAGAAAAAACGGACGGCGCTGGAAGCAACCATTGATGTGGTGGGGCGGGATCAGCAAGACCAGATTCTCTATCTGAAAAAAGACCCTGAAACACAGATTTGGGAATTGGAGCGCATGGAAAACGAGCTTCACAAAGAACCGCCTGACCCGATTTTGGAAGCCGTGGCAAAGCTGGTAACGGAGCCGTGGTGCGGAAGCCCCACGGAGTTGGCAACGGCGCTCCAAGCCGGTATGCAGCCCAACACTCTGACCAAACACCTGAATGTAAACGCCGGGAGGCTGTTTGAGGAATATGGCGTTCAGTATGAAAACGCCAGAAATCACGCCGGAAGGAAGATCACGCTGACCCATGTTTCGGAGAAAGCGTGACGATGGTGACGGTCGTGACGGTGATTCAGGCGGTGTCTCAAACACCGTCACCATCGTCACGACCGTCACGGAAAGGAATGAAGCCGATGAAAAATGTGCAAATCCCCTATGACCTGTTCGTGGATCTGGTGTTGTATCATCTGAACGGCGAGGAAGATTTTGAAGAGGACATCCGGCGGGGACTGGAGCAAAAGCTGGACGCCATGCTGAGCCGCTAGCTCTATTCGCAATACAAAACCGCACCCACCGGGGAACAGCGGGAACAGGCGAGGAAGGCGTATCTTGACCGCCGGGGCGTACCCGAAAGCTACCGCTGGACTACCTCTCCCTGGGAGCGATAACAGGAGCGTGCCACGCTCCTGTGGCTGGCAGACAAAGCAGAAAGGTTTGTCTGCGCTCCCCACGCAGCTCCCGTCCCCATCGAAAAATCCGCAGATTTTGAGATGGATGTGGGCGGAAGATTGCGAGCAAATACGATTTGCGAACAAGCTGCTGTCCACGCTGTTTTTGCGGATTGTGGCTACACCAGCAAGCCGCAAAAATAGCAGAGGCATCCGCAGATGCCGCATACCCCCTCGGAGAGCCCACGATACTTTGCAGCCGCAGGATGAAAGTATCATAGTGGGTTATTACACTTCCGCAGAAGTGTTCCCCGAAACGCTACCCCGTACCACTGACGAAAATTACAGGAGGAAAATGCCTATGGCAAGAGGCGATGGTGTTCACCGTACCAGCGCAAGAAATATGAGAATGACAACCGACAAAGTAATGAACGCTCAGGCTCACAATGAGCGGGAAAAAGAGAGCTATGTCAATCAGGATATTGTGCCGGAAAGACAGTGCATGAATGTCCATTTCAAAACACCGGCAGGCAGCTACACCGCCATGTTCGATCAGATGGTGGCAGACGGCATAATTTCTACCCGTGGTCTGAAAGCCGATGCGGAAAAGTTCGGCGAACTGATTTTTGATGTCAATTCCGCTTATTTCTACAACCACGGCGGTTATGATTTCGCAAAACAATTTTACCATGACGCCTACCAGAGCGCAATTAAAATCGTGGGTGGCGAGCAGTATATCCTGTCGGCAGTCATGCACGCCGATGAACGCAACCGGGCCATGTCCGAGGCGTTGGGGCGGGATGTGTACCACTACCACCTTCATGTGGTCTATGTCCCGGTAGTGGAGAAGGAAATCCGCTGGTCAAAACGCTGCAAGGACAAATCGCTGGTAGGAACAGTCAAGGAGCGTATCATGCAGGTCAGCATGAGTAAAAAATGGGCATCCAAACCGGCGCAGGACGATGATGGGCAGGTGCTGCGCTCCAAGTCCGGTAAGCCGGTTCTGAAAAAATCCTATTCGGTGTTGCAGGACGATTTTTTCCACCACATGAAGGCTGCCGGATATACCGATGTGGAACGGGGCGAGCGTAGGAGTTCGGAGGAACACCTGACCGTCACCCAGTTCAAGGTGGAACGGGAACAGGAGCGCCTTGCCTGTCTCACCGAGCAGACCCAGCAGAAAGCAGCAGAAGCGGCAGCTTGGATAAGAAAATTGAAGAGATCAAGCAGAAGAAGGTGGACATCGAGAGCATTGACAAAATTGAAGCCAAGCCTGTCATGCTTTCCGCATCAAGGGTATCTATTGAAAAGTCAGAGTACGAAACGCTGGCTACTGCCGCCAAGAAATACTATGCTCAGGAGAAGCGAGAATCCAAGCTGCAAAAGGCGTTGGGTGCCGCCCACAAGCTGATTGGTGAGTTGAGAGCACAGGTGGCTACTTTGATCGCTGAGCTGTCCAAGTACAAGTCCGTCCGCAGCAAGCTGAACTCAGTTGGCTTGGAGCATGAAAATGAGGAATTGCGAAGGAAAGTCCAGCAATACGAAAGCGTGATTGACAGACAAAATCTGTGGCATTTATTCGGCACAGGGCGTGTGAAAACCCATTCAAGGGATGATGCTCGCTGATTCCGTGTAGAGCCGGAAAAAGCAGAAAATATCTGCTGGGTGCGTTCTGAATGAAGCCTACACCATTCGGATGTTTTCCAGCGGAAAATGCACCCACTTTTGCGGCTGTTGAGCCGTGAAAAACTTACGGAAATCAGGAGGTATTATGAAAACAGGTCTTTCCAAGAAGCAAAAGGCTACGAATATCTATTTTAACGAGGACAGCCCCATCATTGAGGTCTGTACTTACAACACTGATCTCAAAAACAGGCTGACCAGGTATGCCGCACAGTACCCCAGCGAGTGCAGGCTGATTGACGATGACGAGATGGGCTGTATGACCTTTGAAATCCGCAAAGGAAGATTTGGGTTCAAGCTGACCGCACCGTACAGCGAGGAACGCCGCAAGGCTGCCGGAGAACTGGCGAAGAAGCACACCGTAAATCTGAAAACAAAAGAGGAGTAACCCTACATCCGCCGCCCGTGGGAGAAATCCTGCGGGCGGCGTTTTTTATTTGGATGAATGAGAGTTTACAATTTCACTATTGAGCTATGAATCCAAATGTGCTATACTATCCTTAAATTCAGCGAGCGCAGAATTATATTCAGCAATCCCGGTGCGTGAGATTTGCTAATGGAGTGGAGAAGATGGCTGTTAGTTATAAGAAACTGTGGAAACTGTTGATCGACAAAGACATGAAGAAAAAAGACCTGTGTGCCGCTGCCGGAATCAGTCATGCTTCCATGGCAAAACTCGGCAAAAACGAGAATGTTACAACTGATGTGCTGGTGAAAATCTGTACCGCACTGCAATGCGATATTGGCGATATTATGGAATTGACTCCTGAAAATTCCAAGTAAAAGGAGGCGAGTACATTGGCAGAACAAGTAGTTAAAAAATTAGCATCTGTTCAAGCCAAGCCCGTTTTGAAATGGGCTGGTGGAAAGACACAGATGTTAGGTGATCTGTTACCCAAAGTACCAGCCTCTTATGGTCGGTATATTGAACCGTTCTTTGGGGGCGGTGCGATGTTCTTTGCATTGCAGCCGGAGAACGCAATTATTGCAGACAGCAATCCTGAACTTATCAATATGTATCGGCAAATTGCCAATCATGTTGAAAATGTTATTTATTATTTGAGAACATACGAAAACACTTCGGAAATGTTCTATGCGGTTCGAGAAATGGACTGGACAAAACTGCCTCAGGCAGAAGCCGCTGCAAGAACGATCTTTCTGAATAGGACTTGCTTTAATGGCTTGTATCGTGTCAATAAACAAGGCCAGTTTAATGTTCCTTACGGAAAATATAAAAATCCTAAAATTTGTGATGAAGATGGTCTGAGAGCAGCCTCAAAAGCCTTGCAGAAGGCTGACATCATTTGCGGCGATTATCTTTTGGTTCTGGAACATTATGCTCAGGCCGGAGATTTTATCTTCCTTGACCCTCCCTATCTGCCAATCTCTGAGTATGCTGATTTCAAGCGGTACACAAAGGAACAGTTTTACGAAGAAGATCATATTGAGCTTGCCAAGATGGTTATGACCTTACACGAAAGTGGTTGCCATATCATCTTGACAAACTCAAACCACCCGCTGGTACATGAACTGTATACACCATTTACGATTGATGTTATTCAGACCAAACGCCATATTTCCTGCAATGGCAGCACTCGGAAAGGCGAAGATGTCATTGTTACGATTCCTCCGAAGCAGCGCACTTTGATTAAGTTGCTCCCACAACCATTACCCAAACAGGTTGCAGCATATCCTCCCACTCGCTTTATGGGGTCTAAGAGCAAACTGCTCTCTGAAATATGGTCTGTGGCATCACAGTTTGATGTAAATACCGTTGTTGACCTTTTCTCTGGCTCTGGCATTGTTGGTTATATGTTCAAAGCGCAGGGCAAGGCAGTAGTCAGCAATGACTATATGGCGATGTCTGCCACATTTACAAAGGCAATGATTGAGAACAACTTGGTCACACTGCCAATGGATGAGGCTAAAGAATTACTTGTTGCTCATAAGGAATCCGATCATTTTGTAGCTTCAACTTTCAAAGACCTTTATTATACGGATGAAGAAAATGATTTGATCGACACCTTGCGTACAAATGTCGCTGCAATCCGGGATCAATACAAGCACGCCATCGCAATGACTGCGCTGATTCGTGCTTGCACCAAAAAGCGTCCTCGTGGTATTTTTACCTACACCGGACAGAGATATAATGATGGTCGCAAGGATTTACAGAAAACGCTTGCACAGCAGTTTTTGGAGGCTGTCGAAGCTGTCAACATGGCCGTCTTTGACAATGGAAAAATCAATCGCTCTAAGCATGGCGATGCAATGGATTTGAGAGTGGAACAGGCAGATTTGGTATACATCGACCCCCCGTATTATTCGCCGCTCTCTGATAATGAGTATGTCCGTAGATACCATTTTGTAGAAGGACTTGCCCGTGACTGGAAAGGCGTAGAGATTCAGGAGCATACGCAGACGAAAAAATTCAAGTCTTATCCCACGCCATTCTCTACCAGAAAAGGTGCAGCAGATGCGTTTGATCGTCTGTTCAAGAAGTTTGCAAGCAGCATCCTCATTGTGTCCTATTCCTCAAACAGCTTGCCTACACAGGATGAAATGGTAGCGATCATGGCTAAATATAAATCTCATGTAGAGGTTATACCTGTAGATTACAAATATTCCTTTGGTAATCAGAATGAGGCAAAAACCCACAGGAATACCGTACAGGAATACCTTTTTGTTGGATATTGATAGGGGGCTTTCGTATGAGCGAACAAATCAAAATATGGCTGGTGGGCAATACTGGCCTGCGTAATCCCAATCGAATCCAAGAAGGATTTTCTGTATTTGCCAACTCTGCATTTGTTGGGCATCTTCATGGCCGTGATAACGAACTTGGATTTATGAATCTGCTTGATGAAAAGGGCATTATTCAAAACGAAGAGGGCAAGGACAGCTCCGGCAGTCATGCTCGTAAATGGCGGTTGATGTTTGCGAAAAACGGTCTGATTTATCCTCAGGTTCAGAAAAAAGATGGTCGTCAAGAAGATTTAGGCCCACTTGACGATATTACACCTTTTGGCAGGTCGTTCTTAAAAGCGGACACATATCCAGCAATGCAAGAATGCTTTTTACGGGCGATGAGCGTGGAGCAATTTCCTATGCCGGATGGCGTGCATTACTTCTCTCCGCTGAGATGGCTCTTGGCAATTATGCTGGAACTTGAAAAGCGGACTGGTTCATCTGAGCTTAGTCGAATCGAATTTGCCCTTTGGGGTCATACCACAAATCCCAGCTATAGCTTGGAAGAAGTGGTTGACAACATTCTTGATTTGCGAAAGCGTAGAGCTACAGCTCCGGCGAAGCGCCCGTTTGACAAAAAGGAGATTGCCAAACGAGGTGAAAATTACGACAAAAAGCCAGATAATTTCTTGGATTACAGCGATATGAATATGAGATACCTCCGCATTTCTGGTGTGCTTCAACGCAAAGGCAGAGGTCTAATAATCGTACCCGCAAAGCATGTCTTGGCAGAAAAACTTGCAAAGTCCACCGCAAGCGCAAAACCTCTTATGGAACAGTACAGACTGCTCTGCGCTGGTGCGCCTCTGCCAACGGACAGTGTGGATGTCGCCAAATCCCTGTTGGATGATCTGGTCAAACAGATGAAAGAGCGCCATATTCTCTTTGACATCACCGATCTGCCTCTGAATACTCCTGCAGAAATCAATATCGCACGGCAGAGACTTGAAAATATCCTCTCCCAGACAGACGAAATTCAGTATGCCAGCGAACAGTGCAACCAGTGGGAAGAAATCAGAGATTATATGACTCTGCTGATAAAGGGCGGCGGAAAGTTAGTCTATGACGAAGATAACGCCATAGAGGTTCCCAAGGATGAAACTCCCGCCTACCTCGAATGGACACTCTGGCGTGCGGCCTTAGCGATTGATCACATGGTTAATAAGCCGTATGAAGTGCGTGGATTCAAACTGGATTCTGACTTTATGCCTGTTTCGGCTGCTGGCGGTGGCAAAGGCGATCTGTATTGCGAATTTAACGATTTTACCATTTTGACAGAGGTTACTATGTCCACATCCTCCCGTCAAGAAGCGATGGAGGGGGAGCCTGTCAGACGGCATGTTTCCGATGCTGTTCTGAAATACGATAAGCCTGTATATGGTATGTTTATTGCTGTTCGGATAGATACCAACACAGCAGAAACATTTAGACACGGCATTTGGTATGCAAAGGGTGATGTCAAGCAACGACTGGATATTGTGCCGCTGACACTGGGCCAGTTTCAGAAATACTTTGTGGCAATGTTTGAGGCGGACAAGGCAACTCCAGAAAAGCTCAGAGATTTGATTGTAAAATGCGAATCCCGGAGAGATGTTTTGGAGGCTCCAGCTTGGAAGCAGTATATTGACTCCACTGTTGCCCAAAAGTCGCTTGAAATCACCAATGGAATTGTTGCCCACAGTGGCTCCGAAGCACCTCTTGTTCCGGCTGGGGCCATTGTGCGCCATGTAGCATTTGGAGAGGGACAAGTTGTTGCGCTTGAGGCCAATTTTCCTGAATGTCCTGCCAAAACGGTTGAAGTGCCATATCTGCGATCGTTACCCGATGAGGTGAGTTTCTGCCCTGATGGCAAAAGTCTGCTGCATGATCGGTTTGGTGAGGGTACAGTTTATGCGTATGTCATTGTGTTCCAGAAAGTTATTATGAGATTGTCATACCCGGCTGCGTTTACAGACGGCTTACTTTCTATAGAATAAGCCGAAGTTTACCATGCCACTAAAGAAATGAGGCGAAATAATATCAGTACACTTTCATTCATAGAAAAACAAATAATCTGTCGGTTGTTTGGAATATCTGGTGGGTATATCTTCAAGTTTTGGAGCGATAGAGGTACTTACAACAAAAATACTACGCATCAACTGATTCTTGACTCTTGCGGTATAGATATTTACAAAGATAAACCATATAAAGATTTATCGCAGCAAAAATGTGTAGAGAAAATTTGGAGCGATTGTAACCCACAAATTGTTGCTAAGCTTTTGCGCTCATTGTCTGAATACTTTTGTTTCGCAATGGGAACTGATTATTGGAGCGATGAAGATAGTTATGACTATCGGCAGGTTGAAGATATAATTAAACGGCTCCAATCAACATCGGAAGTTTCTTTACCGGCACAAGAATCTACAGATCTAAAACTAATATTAAGTGACATAGAGTCAAATGTCCAAGCAGGAAAGCCTGAATTGGTCATAGATCGGCTCCATACATTTGCGACTAAGTATATACGAGAAATCTGCCAGAAACACGAAATTGCTATTGCTGACGAAAAAGGCGATCATTATTCGCTTGATTCTCTTGTTGCCAAACTAAAAGGATGGTATGAACGAGAGAATTACTTTGAATCCGAATTTTGTGTGGTAGCAATAAGGAATACCATCAATATCTTCACCAAATACAATGATTTAAGAAATAGTAAAAGTGCTGCTCATCCTAATCAACTTTTGCAAAAGGCAGAAGCCGAGTATGCGATTAAGGTAATTGCAGACACACTCATGTTTATTGATAACATAGAGAAGAGCAAGGCAGTCGAAACAATTCCTTGGGGAAAAGGTGAATTGTTCGTGGACCCGGACAGCGAAGTCCCATTTTAGTGATAAAGGAATACTTTGTAGAAATCGGGTTTCATCTGGAAAAGCACCTGAATATATGCTATAATACATCCAAGCCACCCGCACAGCCTTATCAAGAATAATCGTTGATAGCACCGGGGTGATAGCTTTTTGATAGCAGAATTTCGGATAGACCATAGGATAAGGATAATCTGTATCAAAATAAATAACACCGAATCAAATCCTCTATACAAAAAAGTTTAGGAAAGGATTTCATTCGGCGAGTGGGAATGACGCTTGAAACGGCGCAAACCCGCATGAATACAGGCTTTTTTGCCCGTCCACAAGGCTCTTGATACTGGATTAATACTATTCGTGTCCCGGTACTCTCAAGAGAATAATCCCAAAAGGACAAGCAAAACCGCCCTGCTGAATTTGTCGTTCAGCAGGGCGGTTTTGCTTGTCTTATTTGTTTTTCCGCCACGGGACATAGTATTGGCTTTCCCTGCCATCATCACAGGTATGGGGCCAGTTGAGTTTCCATTCAAAGTATTCGTCCCGGGTGATCTCCCCGGCGTACAATTCCTGCTGGCGCAAGAGCCATTCGTGCATGAACTCGTCTAAAAGCCCGTAGTTGAAGTAAATGCCCACAGGAGGTTGTGCGGGCCAGTCGTAACTGTCGTTATACTGGACAACGGTTTCCTCTTTGATTTTGCCGGGGACACGGACAAGCGGAAACAGGCGGATAGCGCTAGGACTGTTCTCATCTAGCCAGAAGAATGTCCGCATGAAGTCCTCGGCGGAGCCGGGGATATGGTGTAGAAATTCTGGTGGTCTACCCGCAATCTTGTCTAGAAACTCCCGTTTGGAGACATGGCATTCGTCTCATACTGCGCAATCCTGTTGTCAGCTCCCTTTTCCTCAAAGCCGATAGCAAGCCCCAAGAACGGGATTTTGAGGAAATGGGCAGATAAGTCGGGCCACTGCCCCGGCTTATCTGCCCACTTTCTCCATGAATGAACTCTACGAAAAGGTCTATCCCGGCAAGCCGCCTGTGATAGAGGGCCTACTCTATCCGGAGGTGTACCTCTTTGTGGACACTCCCAAGGTGGGTAAGTCCTTCCTCATGGCCCAACTCGGCTATCATGTGAGCATGGGCCTCCCCCTGTGGGGGTATGCCGTAAACCGTGGGGCCGTCCTCTATCTGGCTTTAGAGGATGACCACCGCCGGTTGCAAAGCCGTCTTTATCAAGTGTTCGGGGAAAACAGCGTCGCAACCCCCCACTTCGTATTTACGCCAAGCAGTTAAACTATGGACTAGAAAGGCAACTAAAGAGGTTTATCCGGGAACACCCGGCTCATTATCATCGACACCCTGCAAAAAATCTGGGAGGCCGGGGCCGAGAAGTACAGTTATACAAGCGATTATGAAGTGATAACCCGTCTGAAACACTTTGCCGATGGAACGGGGGGCTGCCTCCTGCTGGTACACCATACCCGCAAGCAGCAGGCGACGACAAATTTGATATGATCTCCGGCACCAATGGTCTGATGGGTGCGGCAGACGGGGCCTTTCTGCTCCAAAAGGAGCGGCGGACGGACAGTGCAGCCAAACTGGACATTTCCGGGCGTGACCTGCAAGACCAGCGCCCTCTATCTGAAACGGGACAGGGAGCGGCTTGTGTGGGAGTTGGAGCGGCGGGAAACGGAACTGCACAAGGAGCCGCCCGACCCGGTTTAGAGGCCGTGGCCGTTCTGGCGACGGTGGAGTGGCCCAAATGGAGTGGTACGGCCGCCGACCTTGCTGTCGCCCTGGAGAGGAAGATGAAAGCCAATGCCTTGGCTATGCGGCTGAATGTCCGGGCAGAGCGGCTGTCCTATGAGTACCCTATCCGCTACAAGGACGACCGCACCCACGTTGGGCGGAGTATCTTCCTCACGTTGGAAACGCATTGGATGTGACGACTGTGACGGCCGTGACGGGGAACGCGGGGTGAACGTCAAGGGGGCATACCTGCGGGTGGAGATTGCCGCAAGGGCAATACAGTCCGTACCCCTTGACTTTCCCCCTACGGAGAACACTTGCCGGGTGAGTGGAAAGACTGCTGACCTTTCCCCCCTGCCCAACGGCGAGTGACAAGGTTTAGGCGGGGACAGGGTGCTCTTTTCAAAGGCAGCCCTGCTGGGGAGCCGTCCGTAGACGGCGGGGCAAAGCCCCCTATACCACCCCATAGGGCACAAATGCGCTTTTGATGGCCGATAGGCTGTCAAAAGTGCTTTTGCGTTTACTTTCGCGAAAGTAACACAGGCCCGCCGCTGGCGCGGCGGTAAAAGGAGGGCTTGATTGAAAAGGACGATCAGTGCTATGGTGGGACGGGGCTCAGTCAATCCCAACAGCAGGAAACTTTACGCCAAGAATACCGCCCAGGAGTGTTCCCACCTGGATATAACCTACTGTGAGGAAAATATCAAGGCAGTGTACCATGAACTCTTTGACGAGGCTTTGGAGCGACACAACGCCAAGCAGATCAGGGCAGACCGCAAGATTGAGGACTACTACGAGAAGATACGCTCTGGCAAACAGGAAAAGCCGTTCCATGAGATCATCCTGCAAGTGGGTAACAAGGGCAATATGAGTGCCGACAGCGACGAGAAGCGGCTTGCGGCGGTGCTGGACGAGTACATGAGGGGCTTTCAGGAGCGCAACCCAAGCCTCCAGGTGTTCTTGGCCTTCCTCCACATGGACGAGTCCATCCCCCATATGGACATTGACTTTATTCCATTCATTACTGGGAGTAAGCAGGGCTGGACACAAAGGTATCTTTGAAGCAAGCGTTAGCGGTCCGAGGTTTCAAGGGTGGTACCAGAGAAAACATAGAGTGGAGCCAGTGGGTACGCTCGGAGAAAGAGAGGCTTTCCGTCGTGATGGAGTGCCACGGGATAGAGTGGGGGACAAAGGCACCCACGACAAGCACCTGTCTGTGCTGGACTAAAAAAGGAGCAAAGGGCGAAAGGGGTTGGCGATCTGGAAACGGTCAAGGTGAAGAAAGAGAGCCAGATGGAGGAATAGGGGTGGCGGCTGAAAGAATTGGCCCCGGTGGTAAAGAACATGGAATGTCTGGTGGCGGACTTTTCTGTAGACCCGGAGGAAATTTTACCAGAGGCCGGGACATTGGAAAGTGCCAAGTCTTACCGGGAGAAAAAGGCAAAGTTCCTGCTGGCAAAAATCGTCCAAGAGTTGCGCTCTCTGTACCACAAGTACATCGAACTGAAAGGAAAGTTTGACCGGAGACTATGACCGGGTACGGGAGGACAACGCTCGCCTGTCTGAACACTTGATGGAAGTAAAAATGGAAACAAAGCCCTGCGGCAGATCTCCGCCGACTATGAGCGGATCTTTGGTCCAGAACAGGTAGCGGCGGTGGAGGCCGACAAACAACGGGAATAGGCGGAGAAAGGCCACAAGCGGTCCCGGAGCTCTCTTGGCCGGGGAGAGCGGTGAAATATAGATTTGTTTACATTGTATGATGATTTCAAAGATGAAAAGTGACCAGTGCAAGAATAATTTATCAGTGTATGTAGTGACGAAAGTATACTTGACAAAATTATTCGGTTATAGTAAGCTAATTACAATTTGGCGATGTAGCGTATCTACATGAACCGAGCAAAAAGGCTGAACAAACAAATTGCAGATGATGTTACCGCGTACGGTTTCATCGAAAGGCAGTTGTTGTGTTCCCTGTTTTGTCCGGTTCTTTTTTGTTTTTGGGAGGAGTTTCAATGAACAAAATTACTTATCGGCCATACGTACCGCAAGATTTCAAAGCTCTCTCTGATATTATTAATATCACATGGGGACATGAAAAATCTTATAGTCCTACCACTGCAGTCCGGCTATCCAACGCTTATCTGCGGTTATGCCTGATAGAACAAACCTTTACTCAGGTAGCCTTAAACAATGGGAAACCCATAGGGATCATTATGGGGAACAGTTTTCACACCCCCCATAAATCCTTGAAGTATCGGTTACAGGCAAGATGGGCTTTATGGATGCTTTCGCTGACGGCGGAGGGACGCAGAGCATGGCATTTTTTGAGGAGGTGGATCAGATTTATGAAAAGTTGCTGTCCGGGCAGTCACAGGACTATGAAGGGGAACTATCCTTTTTTGCCATACACCCGCTTTATCGCGGGTTAGGGATCGGTAAGGAATTATACCGCCGCTTCTTCAACTATATGAACAACGAAAACATTCGGCATTTCTATGTGTTTACAGACACCACTTGCAATTTTGGTTTTTATGAACGCCAGAATATGCTCCGGTGTGGTACGGAAGAAGTAAAATTACAGGTTAACAAAAAGCCGGAAAAATTTTTATTTTTTATCTATGAAAATGCGGTGCAGAAGCATAGCGCAGAAAATAAATAAGACAGAAAATATACGAAAATTTGTTATGGGGTGATAAAAAAGCAAATTTAGTTATCCGATCACTTTACATATAAGCGCTTATTATGTTTTGTCATTTCACCGATTTTGATGATTGTATGCGGTTCCTTGTTATAGTACCGTGGACGGCTTTTTGTATTAATTTTGTTGGTAAAACGCCATTTACCGCACTCAATCTGATGATGCCTGTCATAATGGCAATCGGCACGCTTGGTTTTATGATTGGAACAGGCGGAAGTACCGTCGCTTCGATTAATTTAGGAGAGAAAAATCCTGAACGGACGAACCAGTATTTTTCTTTTCTGCTCTATGTTGCGGCGGGAGCCGGTATTGTATTATCGTTCCTCGGCTTTCTTTTTTGTACGGTCCATTTCGATTTTCAGGGGGGCAGATCATGAACTGTTAAAGGATTGTATCTTAAATATGGACGGATTTTGTTCATTGGGCAGACGGTGTTTATTTTGCAGAATGTTTTTCAAAGCCTTCTGATCACAGCGGAAAAACCTGTGCTCAGTTTGAAAATTTCGGTTGCCGCCGGTCTTACCAATGTTATATTCGACTTTCTCTTTATCATTGTTTTTCACTGGGGATTGTCCGGCGAGGCGGTTGCTACCGTAATGGGGCAGTTTGTTGGCGGTATCCTTCCGCTCATTTACTTTTTAAGATCCAATACCAGCCTGCTTTGGTTGACGAAAACCGCTTTTTATGGGAAAACGCTTCTCCAAACCTGCATAAACGGTTCATCTGAAATGGTGACAAATTTGTCCGCTTCGATTGTCCGTATTCTTTTTAACGTTCAACTTATGCGGACTGCCGGAGAAAATGGCGTTGCCGCGTGTGGTAGCATTATGTATGTCAATTTTGTTTTCATGGGGGGATTTGTCGGATATTCGTTAGGGGGCGCCCCGATCATCAGTTACCATTTTGGCGCGGAAAACCATGCGGAACTTAAAAACCTGTTTCGCAAAAGTATTGCTCTGATGTGCGGAGCCGGAATCATATTGACTATGATTGCTGAATTGCTTGCGGAACCTCGGATCATGATATTTGCAAGTTATGATGTGGAACTGTTCAATACGACCCGCCACGGATTTGTAATATACTCGCTGGTGTTTCTGCTCATGGGGTTCAATGTATGGGCTTCTGCTTTTTTACAGCGTTGAACAATGGCCTGATTTCTGCGACAATTTCTTCTTTGAGAACGCTTGTATTTCAGATTGTCCTGATATTCACACTTCCCGCCTTGTTGGAGATTGATGGAATTTGGCTCTCTGTTGTATTGGTGGAAGTCTTGTCCTTGGTTGTGACAATCAGTTTCTCTGTGACAAAGAGGAAAAATATCAATATGCGTAAAACCTTAAAACAAAATTTGAATTTATACAGCAACAGTTTTGAATTTTTATAAGAGAGGAAATAATATGGATTTAAGTGTTCACAAACGATTGCATTTTGAGTTGGTAAATGACGAAAACCGTAAAGAAGTGGAGGGCTTGACTGTCTTTTCTGAACAGGCTGGTTTTATTGAAAGTGTAAACGAGTGCTTGCAGGAAGCAGACGAATTAGAACTATGGCGGCCTGTTGGTATTTATGATAGCGACACCCTGATTGGCTTCGCCATGTACGGCTATTTTCCAGAACCAACTCCGGGGCAACTATGGCTGGATCGGCTTCTGATTGATAAAAAATATCAAGGAAAAGGATATGGAAAACAGGCGGTATTTTCCCTACTGGACAGACTGCACGCAGAGTATCAAAGCGATACTGTATATCTTAGTGTGTATGAAAACAATCCCCATGCAATCCGGCTTTATCAGCAGATCGGCTTTCGCTTCAACGGGAAGTACGATACCAAAGGAGAACATATCATGGAATATCACTTCAAAGAACACATATAATCAATTTTTTTCACCAGATAAACATTAACTCAGACGGAAAAAACACAATCTTCCCCTCTATCAAAGGTGCACAATAAAATTGTGTTTCAAACGACGATAGAGGTTTAGAGCGGGATTGCGGCTTGCAGCGTATTAGAGGAAGAATGTAAATACATAGAAAATAATCTCCATTATTGACGGCTAAAATGTACGGACATAGCAAACCCTGTCGGGGCCGTCAATGATCGAGATTAAACAGCGCACTTCGTGCGCCGCCATTGACTATTCCGCCCGGCCTTGCTTTGCGGTTATCAAGGCGGGCAAGCCCAAGGGTGCTTGCCCGTCTCTTCGGATTTTGGGCGAGGGCTATTGTTGAATTGCGTCCCACGGTGCGATTGATTTTCGCCGGGGGCGGAAATCTCCCTTCATGTCGTTTGGGAGCGTGAGCGCTCCCAGGCAGTGGTCGAAATTGCTCTCAATTCGAGATCGATTTTCGACGGAAACTGACATCAATTTGAAGAAAGTTTTGATCATGGCCCGTTTGTGGCTTGAAACCCTTACAATTCCTCAGTTTTTCCTTTACTATTTTGATGCTAAGAAAGCAGGTTGCCCCAAATAAGTCATCGAAACATTCACATATTTGTAAATGTTTCGCCCGTGAAATCATCCTAAATACGCTCCCCTATACTTAAATTTGCCGAGTGGGAATAAGAAAAAGTGGATATGAGAGCCCGCAAGCCCTTGAAAACACTGACTTTCTGATTTACAGATTCCCCATTTGATCGCACTCGCCAAATCCCGATTTATTGAGTTTGAAAAGAAAAATCGGGTTGTTTGCGAGTAGCCTCAAAATCCTCGTATTTTGCTCATAGAGAAAAAGTCTAACTGATTTTTGCTGATCAGTTAGACCTTTTTTATTTTGTTATCGTTTATCTGAATTTTTGATTTTGCGCAACAAACAGCCTCTCCCGTGGCCTACAAGTGAGAAGGTCAGAAAAGTCCCTCCGGCGGCACTTTGGCGTGGATCTGGGTGCTATTGTACTCCGGGTAGTGGTAACGCTAGCGGTCGTACTTCTCCTGGGAGATCTCCCCGGCTTCCAATTTGGCCGCCTGTTCCCGTCAGGCCCAGAGCATTTCGTGAGGCCGGGCAGCGTCCTTGTTTTTGCGGGAATCCGCCTACAAGGAAAGCTCATCGTCCTGCTCCGTGACCTTCAGACCGTAGTTGTTCTCCAGGGTGAGGGTGTACATGGGACCCACATAGGAGTCTATGTCCAGGACAGAGAGTGCATGTGGGGTGACATGTCCAGTACCTGAGCCATAGCTGCGGTAAGATCCGCCTTAGGGACTCTTGATCCTGTTTCATGCTGTGCTAGGTGCACATCAGCGGACTTCTCCGAGAAGCCCAGCGCCGTACCGAGATATTTCTGTGTCATCTCCCGCAGGAGACGGAAAAAGTGGATTCCTTCGCCAATCGCCATACATCCAGCTCCCATCTATGCTTGTCGTTATAAAAAGCGTAGCAGAAATGGCAAACAAATTGAACGTGGAATGGGGCAAGTAAAATTTTAGCAAAGAATTTGGACAAGCACAACCATTGGAGAAATAAGACCGTGGCTTTCCGGGTCTCCCTAGAGAAGGATGCACAAATCGAAATGGCGGTCAAACTTACCAGCTTACCTAGCGGGACTACATCATCCATCGACTGCTGTGCCGGAATGTGGTGGTGCAGGGCAATCCCAGGGTTTACAAGGCGCTGCGGGATCAGCTGGCCGTAGTGCTGAACGAGCTGTGCCGGATTGAGGCCGGACAGGGTGTGAATGACGAGCTGCTGGACACCATACAGATGATTGCAACCATTCTAAACGGAATGCAGGAGGACTTTGCCTATGACCGATGAAAAAATGGCCGCCCATGGCGCAGATGATGGACAGTCAATCTTTCAAATTTCCAGGACTACTATACCAGGCCTAGAGGGAAAAAGTAATTCTCTGAAAAATGATTTGGAAGAACTTTACTGCAAAATGCACCGCATAAGTGACCCGGCCTACCTCCACACTGTGACACTGGACGAGTTGATAGGCAATGTGTTCCAGGCCAATCCGCAATGATTGAAAACCTGCTCTACGCTGGAGCATACATCCTTGCTGGAACGCTCAAAATTGGCAAGTCCTTCCTGGTAGCGCAGATGGCACACCATGTCAGTACCGGACAAAATCTGTGGAGCTATAAGGTCCACCAGGGGACGGTGCTCTACCTTGTGCTGGAGGATGATGAGAGCCGTTTGCAGCGCCAGATGTTTCGGATATTCGGGGTGAAGGGGGCCCGTTCCCTCCTTTTCGCCACCAGCGTCAGAATGGCCGGCAGCGGTCTGGATGAACAGATGGAAAAGTTTGTCCGGGAACACAGTGACCCCAAGCTCATTATCGTGGACACTCTGCAAAAAGTCCGAGAGACGGTGAGCGACAGTTACAGCTATTCCAGTGACTATGAAATGATTAGTAAGCTGAAACAATTTGCGGTATGGCGTCTGTGTCCTGATCGTCCGCCACACCAGAAAGCAGCATGCGGGAGACAGCTTCGAGATGATTTCCGGCACGACAGGACTGCTTGGATGTGCGGATGGTGTACTCCTCATGTAGAAGGAGAAGCGGATAGATAGCAAGGCTACACTGGAGGTGGTAGGTAGAGACCAGTCGAATCAATGGTTGTATTTGAGTAAGGATCAAGAGAGCCTATTTTGGAGCTTTGATCATGTAGAAAATGAGCTTTGGAAGCAGCCCCCGGCCCCGGTCCTGGAAGTTGTGTCGAAGATCGTGTCCGCTGAAAACCGGGAATGGGAAGGAAGTTCCACCGAGCTATCCGAGACCCTGCATCTGTACATGGCAATGAACCGGCCCACCAAACACCTGAATGTGAATGCCAGCCACCTGCTGGAAGAATATCCGGTGAAGTTCGAAAACAAAACCAAACGCGCCGGACGGCGTATCCGGTTGACCTACGTGGTGTTAGAAGCACTCGCGTAAAACGCAACGGTCGTGGAAAGAAAAGGTATTTTGTCACCCCATCTTCCGAGGGGAGCCCTGTTTTAGGGCATACCACATAAACATAGGGGTGTCGCAATTCACAACACTCTATGCCTCGAAACGGGGCATGGGTACGGACTAACAAAAGCGTTCGCAGAATTTGCAGCCATACGATTGGAATTCTGTGTTCAAAAGGGAGAGGGGGAACGCTGCCCTCAACAAGCAGATGGCAGGCAATGCGAGTGTGTATATTGGTTAGCCGCATTTGTCTATTAGGTATAGGCAAATGCATGTCATAATGGTCTTGATAATAATCTGACTTACTTGCCTGTATAGGCAAATTCAGCTAATAACCATGAAAACTCGCATTGCTTGCTACAATATGCTGCAAATCTAATAAAGTATCAAACCCTTGGAACGGTATAATTTCTAAATATGCATAGATATTGAAAAACTACCTCATAAGGCGGTAAGTGTTCTAAACCCATAAATCCAAGTACCAATACTTCCTCTGTATCGTACATTGTGTTTAAAAAATTTATAAAAAATTTTTTCAAGAAAGTAGTTGTATATTTTTCTTCACTCAGTTATCATATAAATACTAATTTATAATTTTATTCTTTATTTTACTAGGGGGATATAAGAATATGGCACGAAAAGCCTATTCTGAGCAGGAGCGAGAACAGGTACGGGAAGCCCTGCTGACCACCGTGATCCAGTGCATTGTGGACCGGGGGCTGATTCACAGCAGTATTGATATCCTGTGTAGGAAAGTGGGTATATCCAAGACCTTTTTCTACACCTTCTTTTCCTCCAAAGAAGAACTGGTACTACAGGCACTTCGGTATCAGCAGCCAAAGCTGTTGCGATATGCCCAACAGCTGATGGACGATTCCTCGCTCAGTTGGCGGGCGGGCGTCAGGACCTTTTTGGAGACTTGCGTTTACGGTGAGAAAAGAGGCATCGCCGTGTTATCCATTGAGGAAGAACAGGAGGTTTACCGCTGTCTCTCCCAGGAAAATTTCCAAACCTTCCGCGAGGACCAGATCAAATTGTTTTGCAGCCTGCTGGTGATTTTCGGCTTTCCCATGGGAAGCATTGATCCACGGCTGTTCGGCAATCTGGCCCTATCCATGATGATGATTTACAAGGCGATTCCTAATACGATCCCTTTTCTGTTTCCAGAGGCAGCAGAGGATATGGTGGAGTTTCAGATCAACGCTCTACTGGATGAGATGCAGAGGACGAAAGAAACAATGGATAGAGTGAAAGAAAATGTACAGAAATAAACGGCGATTCCCTGGAAGGGCACAAAACAATCAGATACTTGCAACCGCTGAGCTAGGCCGGTTCCCGATAACCGGCCACTGGTTCTGTGCGGCCTTTTCACGCCCTGCGCCAGCCTGTCTAATTGACAGTGTGCCGCGGGGAGTTTTTCTATTTTCTGAAAGGAGCCAAAGTGCATGAGTTTGAAATACACTTGCCCTATCTGTGGGACGCCCCTGGGCTATGAGGGGTTGTGCTGGAAATGTAAGTCTGAGCAGGAGCGGAAAGCGGTACTGTCCTGGGCATCGGAACAGATTAAAGAAAAGCAGGACGGTCTAATCCGGAATATCCAACGGCTAGCGGATATGGAGGACCCAGAGTTCACAGACTTCTGGCATCTGCTCGGCTATCGAGATGCCATCACGCCGGAGATCCAGCGGGAAGCTTTGGCCGAAAAAGTATTCTATCCCTGTGAGCTCTACTACCACGCTCCGGGGGATGTGCGGGATGGGTTGATCGCCACAATACGGGAAACCAAGGACCCCGGCGAGGCGGGCAATCTCATGATGTGTCTGGCCATACAGGGGGACGACAGAGCGCTGGAAACCCTGTTGGAACTGGAGCAAAATCCAAGACCGTGGCAGAGAAAACTCTATGTGGGCCCGTCTGTCTACGCCCAGTGCGGCGGCTGGACCTTTGACAAGGAGGGCCGCCGGACGCAGCTCAACTTCGATACCTGTTACCCCATGGTCAAGGGAACGCCTGGTGAGGAGTCTCCCGTCCGCATCGGCCGGTTGCGGGAGGATACCTGCCCTCACTGCGGCGGTTGGATGGTAGATATGCTGGTGCTGGATGGCCAGGATGAGCGACTAAAGTTTCTGGGCCTGGACGGTATCATGACTGCCACCTGTTGCCCCAACTGCGTGGGATTTCTGAAGGGACCCGCGTTCAACCGCTTTACCCCGGACGGCGGCGTGGAGGTTTTCCCTTCAGAACTCTTTGACGGAGGGGATAAGATGAAATGCTATATCCAGCCTGAGGACTATCAGAAACTCACTGGAAATCCGTTCGTGTTGGGCAAGACAGACGTTCCCTTGTTCTACGGCGCCGCCTGTGAAGATGTAAATACAGTGGGCGGTTTCGCCAACTGGGTGCAGGACTGGGAGTATGTTACTTGCCCCCGCTGCAGAAAGCCCATGAAGTATCTGGCTCAGATCCAGTGGGATACAGTGTTTGACGGTGCAGAGGGAACACTCTATATCGAATTCTGTCCGGACTGCCACATCGTATCTATGCAGCACCAGCAGACCTGAGAGGTGATCGAGTTATGAGTTTGCCAAAGCGTGATGGCGTAAATGGCCGTTATTATTTGATCCATAAGCCGGACACCGATCTCGAGGTATTGGAGCACGCGGACCAGTGTATTCAGGACATTCTGGATGGGACTGCCCGTGAAACCATTCCGACTATCCGGTGGTAGTGCGGAGCAAGGGCGGAACCCCGTTTCTCCCTAGCCAGATCCTGGACCGCTTTCTTTTCCGGTTGCCACTGAAGGGATTTCCTTATAAGGAAGCCGTCACCTTCTGCGACGCTCTGCGTCGGCTGGTGGGCTGGCAGCAAATCTGCTACCACTTGACACAGTACATTGAAACGCAGGTGCAGGGGCGATACTTTATAGTTGGAGAAAAAGAGGATTTTTTTATGGCCTATCCGTCCTGCGTGGTTTCCCCGGAGTTGCGACAAGGGGAGGTGGATGAACTTTTGCTCCGTTTCACCTGTTATGTGGCGGTTTGCTGCACTGTATATGGGGCCAGCTATGAAAGCGTGACAACGGAACACTATTTTAGCCTTGTGTCACAGCTCCGCCCTGATATGGTGAAGAAACTGAAAAACAATGGGACCGGCAACCTGCCCAAAGACATCCAGCGCCGCAAAACGGAGCATCTCACCGCTTCGGCCAACGACGCCTTCGCCACCATCCGCATCACCGCCAAGGACAACACGCTGGAGTGCTATGGGGAGGCGCTGGACTATCTGTGCGAGGTGCTGGAACAGACAGAGTTCCCCCGCAGTTATTCGGTGGAATTCCGGGGACCAGAGAAGATTTACCTACCCATTCAGGGGCTTCCCAAGAAGGGGATCAACCAGCTATTTGCCCGAGCAGTGCAGTACCCAGAATTGCACACAAGCATAGAGCGGTATGCGCGGCTGGCCATGAGGGAATTTGAGTGGTATAACAATCTGTCCGATGAGCAATGCGCCATGCCGGGAACCTTTGCCGTGTTCGCCTTGGGGTTGGAGGGGCCTGCGTGGTGGCCGCTGGTGTGCGACTATCTCGACCTGTGTGATGATGAACACTCCTCTTTGCAGGAGAAATTTCTTCATGCGCTGTTTAAAAAGTACTGCTTTACCGATCGGTCAATGCCAGTGCTGTTCCACGGTGTCCAATCCATGCAGGAGCTGAAACCCGCTAAGGAGTTTCGCGCCCTGATCGCCAATGAGGGGAGCCTGGACGCCCTGTTGGATGCCAAAGCTCATCTGGAGGATTATCTGCCAGCGAAAGAAAAACGGGATAAAAAAGCATGGGACTATCTCTGGCAAGGGGTGCTTTGGGCCATCTGGGGGAAGGCTGCGGAGAACGGCGGCAGTAAGGTCATTAAGACGGCCCCGGAGAAATGGAAGGAGAGGTATACAGAGATTTTTCAACCCATCGCAAATAAGAAATGATGTGTGTTTAGGCGAAAGGGGATTTTTATGGGTTATGACGTGAGTTTTCATCCTATTTCTCAAAGTGAAATGGACGAGTGGTACTTTACGCCACTGAATTGGGTCAAGTTGGGTCAGGAAGAAAAGGTTCTGAAACTGGCCAATAGGTACGGTATGGAGCCGTTCTATGCCCAAAAGTATTTCGATACACTGCGGGTGGGCGCTGATACCGGAGAGGATGAATTGTTCGACAAGAGCCATGGGTTTTATCTTGCTGTGATTCAGGGCTTTTTTCGCACCTACTACTATACCAGGGGGAGTGCCTTTTCTTTCTTAGCAGAGCAGAAACCGGAATATGGGCGGTACTTTACTCCCTGGGAACAACTCACTCCTTACTCCTTCCCAAATCCGGCAGAAAACCGGATTGTGGAGAATTATTGCTCCGGGGTATACCTATCCTCAGAGCAGGTGGCGCAACTTCTCCGGAACATGGAGGAAAACCCGCAGGTCCACGCGGATTTGGAATCGCTGTGGAGCTGTGGACAACTTGCGGTTTTGAAAAAGGCACTGACGGTAGCGCGGAAGCTGGGATGCGGTCTGTTAGAGGCCACCGAGGTAGTAGAGCCAAATCCCATCCGACCCAATGAGAGTGAGAGTTATTCCAATCTGTATCATTGCGACCGAGACGGCATTTTTCTCTACATCGACACCGTAGTACAACAGATCAAAGATGCAATGGCTATCAATGACCAAGAAAGCAAATGGCAGTAGTGTGCAGGGAAAGGACATCACAGGGGATAAGAGAAGAATTATTGCTATTGTGGAAGGCGGACAGAGTACGGCGTCAATTTTACGACGCATCACAGAAACTGGAGGGCCATTTTCCACTGTCATGGCTGCAGAGAAGACAAGGCGCTGTCGCTGGATTTCTGGCAGAGGCTAGTTGACTAGCTGGACAAGTTAAACCGGGGGCCGATGAGATCTTACAGAAAGAACTGCCCGCGGAAGGCTTCTCGATCTGCCTTTTCACCGATGTGATGTTGGATAAGGACGGGAAGTACGGGGCCTTGGCCCTAAGAAATGATGTAGGGGAGATCTATCTGCCTGGTGGCCCTTAACGAGCAATGAAAGCCAAACCCCGAAGTCATCTGCGAAACCTATTGACCCTTGTTCGATGCTTTGAGAGAGGAAGTAAGAGGCGGACGGTGGGCGAATTCTTTCCTGCTGGGTGTAATGCTGATTGTAGTAAACATCAGGGCCTTGCGGTGAATCTGTAAAGGGGTATGGGACACCTTTTGGTGAATTCACACTTGGAATGAGGGACACTGATCCCTCAGGAAGGTCCGGATTCCATCCACGGCTGGTCTGAAATGATTGCAGACACAGAGATTGGATTTTAATTATTTTGAATACATAAGAACTTTCGTCAGTGAATTTGGGTTTTATTCGTTCTATCATTTGATACTGACGAGAATATCTTTCAAAAGCGGAAAAACAAGTTGTAAAGAACTCTGAGGAATTTGGATTGCAGTATGCTCCATCCTAAATGGAGGAACTTTCAATAGCTATTTTATGATGGAATAGAATGGAGCCTGCACTTTCAGGTTTGTCCCTTTCCCGCAGGGGGACTGTTGGGGCATATCGTTGCGTTTTTGGGAGATACCCCTGTGCATGTAGATTATTTGTCAGAAGCGGAAGAAATAGAAGGACAATTTGTATAAGGAGGCCAAACAATGTCAGACTTTGCGCAGATCACAGCGGATGCGCTGGATATTCTGAAATATGACGGAGCCGTACAGGACACCCTGGCGGAGCTTCGTGAAAATGGGGAGTGAAAATCCCGGCACTGCTGGATGAGCGGTTTGAAACGGTTGGCGTCCAATATATGAAGCTCTCCCACGAACAGGGCGTAGCCGCTCTGGGGCAGGAGCTCTCCACCTTCGGCTGGGCGCTCTATGACCTGGACGGGGAGGACATTTACCTCTTTGTCTTGATCCCCGAAGCAGAGCGGGAGGAGTTTGAGGCGTTTTGCAAACAGAGGGGACAGTATTGCCGACTGATGAAGCAGCCCCGGCGCAAGTGGGGGGACCATGCCAAGGAGCAGGACCCCGGCGCGGTCATGCCCTGTGAGGAATACATCCTGGAAGACGAATATGACTATTTCTTCAACTCCCTGGCGGGGGACTTTGCAGCTGGAGTGTGGAAACCGCAAAATAGAGAGAACTGGCTGAACGGCTGCATAGCCGACCTTCGCCGCCGCCCGCCCCAGGTGACCCGGGCCAGAAGCCTGCCAGCTCTGTGCAGTCTCTCCTATTCCCCGGAGTTGGGCGTCTACGGCGCGGCCAGGAGCGGCGGCAGTGACATTGGACGGGCTTTGGTGGGGAAAAATCCGGCCAACCTGAACTGGTTTGAACCATCTCCCATTGCCTATGACGGCCCGCCCAGGTCTCTCCGGTGGATCGGAAATTCCCTCTGGGTGGGGGACCCCCATAATGCCACCCGGATCGAACTGACCGATCGGGGCACCCGGAAGGACGTACAGAACTGGAGGCTGCCCAAGGACGATTGGAGCGGCAAGTACCACTGTGGTATTGTAGCGGATGGTCTGGGCCGGGTGTACTTCTCCAACCAGTGGTATAAAGGAACCGTTTACCGTTGGGAGAATGGTCAGGTGACAGAGCATCCTTTCCGTCTGGACGGATACGACCATCTTTCAGAAGCAGTCCCCGTCCCCGGCACGGGATGTATCTATATGATCCACGGGGTCAGCGGCAAAGGGCGGATCGAGGAATGTCTGCTGGAACTGGATATGGACACCGGGCGCTGCCGTATTGCCGCCTTGCCTGGAATGGGCGAGAATCTGAAGCTGCGCTGGTTTACCGAGAACTGGCTATTGGTACAGGGGAACGGGGAAATCCTATCCGATGACTTTGCCCAGCTCATCAACATGACCACGCGGGAGGTACTCCGCATTCGTCCGGGAATGTTCGGCGGCGAAAAAATGCAGCACATCGGAATGCTCACCGACGGTACCGTAGTCATTGTTACCCGGCGTGATCGAGTAGGGCCGGTGTTCCACTACCCCACCGACTTCTGGGGATTTTTGCGGACGGCGAATAAGCCCCGCAAGATGGAACCCTGGCAGGAGTACCGGGAGGTGTACCCAGATCTGCCTTCTTTTTGCCGGGAGAGGAGTCAGAATCGCCGCAGGAGAGATGTGATGACAGATCCGGTGCAGGACACCCGCTACTCCGTCCCCAGTTCGATCAGCTCTCTCAAGAGGAAAAACGGACGCTGATGGAACGGCTGGCAGAGCGATATGACTTAAAATTTTTACGCCTGGAACTCTTTGACCGCTGGGGTCAGTGTTGCACTACCGGTGTTTTTGAACGGGATGGCCGGGAGTTCATCTTCGTCCCCGGCGATACCGTCACCCTGGGCTGGGAACAGTTTGCTGTGGGGCTAAATCGAGAGGGGCAGGAGGAACTGAACTACATTTTCCAAGAGATCGAATATGACGGTTCCCCGGAGCACTTTTTCCGAAAGGGAATGGCCCCAGTGCGGCAGGCAGCCATCGGCCCCATGCTGGTGGGCAGAGAATTGGAGGAGATCGGCTGGGAACCGGTGAATCTGGATGATCCACGGCTTCGCCCGGAGTGGCTGGAATCCTTTCGGGAATTTGCCGCCACCGGTCGGGACAGTCTTACGCTGGTGGGTCACGCCCGCTTTGAACGGAAAGAGGATATGTGGCAGGCATGGCTCTCCCATTCGGTGACCTATTCCCGCCTGCGGGAATGGCTTCGGCAGCAGGATTTCTCCCTGCCTACAGTGGATGAGTGGGCTTACCTCTGCGGCGGTGGATGCCGCACCCTGTTCCCTTGGGGTGATGGGTTGGACGGTGCTATGCACATCCACCATTTTGAAGAACAGGGCGGTGACGGCCCCTATGACATGGAAGAACCCAACTTCTTTGGCCTGTCCATCGGTTACGACCCCTATATGAGGGAGGTGGTGGAGGCTGACGCTTTAACCACCTGTGGCGGGGACGGCGGATGTAATATCTGTGGCGGCATGGGGCCACTGTTGGGATATCTGCCCTGTTCCCCTCACGCCAAGCCGGAGGTGCGGGAGGACGAGAAACTTAACAATGACTATGACTTCTTTCGGCCCATCATCCGGGTGGCGTTGGAAAACGGTTCGGAGCAGAAAGGAGAAAACGAGATGCCAACAACAGAATGGTTGAAACAATATGAAGCAATCAAGGACAGATTGTCCTGCAAGATCGACCTGGATGCCTATTTCACAGAAAAGGTCATTGGGAATAGGATGGTGGATGTGCTGGAAATGGGCACAGTCCGCTTCCCTACGGGGATGGTCTTTGCGTGCGACCCGCTGGTGGAACTGGAGGACGCCAGGCCCTATCTCCAGACCATTCCCGCCGGGAACTACCCGTTACAGATCTGCGTGGTCCCAAGCGAGAAGTACGGAGACCGTTATGCCTGCGTCAAGGTAGTGGTTAGCGGCCAAAAGCCGATCCAGTACGAGCTGGGCATGGTGGGCAATGAAGATCTGGATGGGAAACTGGAGGACGGTGATTTCTTCGGCTTCGGTGTGGACGCCGGTATGGGCTGTATTGCGGACATCCGGACGCAGGAAGCCTTCAAAGCCTACTGGGCCAAACGTCTGGATGAGGATGAGGACATCGACCCCTACAATGATTTGTTCTGTGACTTGCTGGAGGAGAACGCTAAAACACATCCCAAGTACCAGAGCGAGGGCGGCGACTGGCTCAACTGGACAGTGCCGGAAACAGACTGCGGCCTTCCCATTTTTGCCTCCGGCTGGGGCGATGGAGTCTACCCGGTATATTTCGGCTATGATGCCCAAGGCGAGGTCTGCGGAGTGTATATCCATTTTATAGATATTGCAGAGAGTTATGATGCGTGATGGAGAGGAATAAACAAAATGAAAGCATTTGATTCTAATTACCAGCTTCTGGATGAGATGTACGAGGACGAATATTTCCCCGATTTTTTGGTGGACAAGGTAAAAAACGAGCTTCAAAAGGTCATCGACCTATTGGAGAATGGCGAGACGGATACCGAGGCCGTGCAGGAAAAGTTGGACGAAGTGATCTGCGCCATCAACGACTTGCAGGATGAGTTCGACGAGAACGACAGCGAAATCGAGACCGTGGCCCGGGACTGCATCGGGGAAACAGTGGCTTATATTCTGGAGCGGTTCGGCATCCCGATCGATATAGAGGAGGCTATCCGGGAGAGGGATTGGTAAAGGAGGTACAGCAATGACAGAATGGCCGAAACGGGCACGGACAGCGGACTGGGAAAAGGGTATCCTGATCCTGAACGGGGAGAAACAATTTGAGATCCCGGAACTGACCATGGAGATCATGGAGCGCTTGGCCAGATATACCCTGGTGGGCTTTCATGTGAAGGGATACCCGGTGACGGATGAGTTGCTTGCCCCACTTGTGGGGCTCAAGAATATAGTTAACTTCAGCGTGGAGGATGGGGCGCTCACCGATGCTTGTTTTCCCATCTTTGCCACCATGCCCAAGTTGCGTTACCTGCTGCTGGACGGCAATACCGCCATCAATGGCAGCGGCCTGTCCGCCCTGCGGGATTGCAAGATCGACCTCCTGGCCCTGAACCACACCGGGCTGGATGATGACGGCCTTCTCCAGGCGGCCTCCATCCCCAAGCTCACCCACATCCAGATCGACTACACTGCAATTACCTATGAAGGTCTGCTGGCTATCGCCAGCAACAGCCGGATCGAACCCATCGTCCATGAGCAATTTACCAGGGAACAGATGGAATATTTCTCCCAGATACAGCGGGAGAAGGCCAAAAGGCCCATCGTTCTGGACGAGCAGGCGGTGAAGGAATGCCGCAGAGTCCTGTCTGCTTTCTTTGAGGAGATGACCGCATGGGAACAATATGCAGAGCAAGCCGAGTTTGAGGATGACCAGGTCATGCCCCACTTACTGGTGATCTGGAAAACCTATGTGAGTGAAAAGCCCCGTCCGGGTTACCGTCCTCTAAGCCTCTCATATAGCCTACATGGGACTTACAGCAGAGAGAAATTTGTTGATGCAGAACAGATCACCCGAAATAAACTTTACATCTACACCAGAGAGGAAGACACAGACTTTGAGCGCCGCTTTTTGATGAAGCGGACGGACAACGACTGGAAGATCGATACAGTGCAGATGCGTCTGGACGGCTGGCAGCGGGTAGGATTATAAAATAGCAGGATTGATGAAAGGGAGTGTATGGGTGTATGCGCCGAATGGTCGATGAGCCTTATTTTACTCATAGTGCCTACAGCGCCCTCACCACCGGCATTCAGGTGAAATGCTCCAAATGTCACGGTCCTGGGATTGTAACTGCGGATAAGGACTATGCCTATTTCCGCTGCTATAACTGCGGCCATCAGGAAATCCGCGAGCGGACGATTTACCGCTATGATGTCCATAACCAATGCAGGAACTGCGGCCGGTATTACCGGATGGATATAAAAGATGAGGCAAAGCAGCACTTTCCGATGCTCCATGTGGCCTGCCCCCACTGTGGGACCATGATGCCGGGCAAAGTACATAAAACAGCGGAAGCATACGCTTATATCGCTGAGATCAAGGACGGGAAGGAACCCTATTTCGGTCTGGAGCTGTGGTTCCTGACCTCCTTTCAGGGGAAACCGGTCTGGGCACTCAACCGAGAACATCTTGCCTATCTGATCGGCTATCTCAGCACCGATTTGAGAGAAAAACCGTTCAGCATCCCAAGGAAAACTCAGGCTGATCACCTCCCGACCTTCATGAAAACCTCAAAGAACCGGAAGCGGATTGTGAAGTTGCTGAAGAAAATGCAGGAGAGATGAGGATGGAACAGAAAGTAATTTACAACGGCCAAGTTCTTACCCTTACACGGTTTTGGGCGATGGGAGAGCCCTGGCTGTGGATCACGGACCCCAGCAAATCGGAAGACCTAAAATGGAGTTTGTGGGCGGACATTCGGACGAATACGGCATCTTTTTGAAAAAACTGACCGAAACAGAACTGACGCAGATCATTTCCCTGAAAGGCGCGCTGCTGGATATTAGGAAAGAACTGCGCCAAATCTGACAAGCAAGGACAAAGTACCATAGCATTACAAAATAAGGACGCCATGCCTTCCCCTGGCTGGCGCACCGGTAGATCGAGCGATGCTCCATCGGCTGGCGCATGGGCTATGGGGAGGATTCCGTAGTTCGGCTCAGCGATTGTCTGGATACCCTCTCATGCAGGAAGAACGGGCGGAATACCGCATACTGTTCCCAGAGCCGGGACCTGGAAGGGATGGTGGGACAATGAGGACACCGACAAGGCACTGGATATGGAGAGTTCTGTGTGGATATTGGGCAGCCGGAGGGCTAGCCTGAGTACACCAGACAGTGCTTTCAACAGAAGTTTGCCGCCGAGCGAAAGTAGGAGCAGTGCCTGTTCTGGGGCCATCAGTTCTCTCAGGACGGCAGCATGATAAAGAGTTCCCTCAGCAAGTGGTGAATGGTGGACTTCTATGTCGAAGTTGACGCCTATCTCTGCATGGAGCAGTACATGATGGTCGACAAAGCGGAATTGTTTGGCGATCAGGGAATCCGGGGGCAAAGCCTCAAATGTAGCGCCCCCAAGTAGATCAAAACCCTGAGCTGCAAAATGGGGGCTTTGACCAGGCGGTGTGATATAAGGTTCAAATACTCCGTCGTACTCAACGGAAACTGGTGTGAATTCAGCCAGAAACGTTCGCCTCGGGAGTTCCTGCCCTCAATCGGGCACAGTGTGCTGGTAGAGGCCAACCCTTACAATAAATCTGAGGCATTCGACTATCGGCCAGTTCACCGGAGGCCCGGGGCCCGCAGAAGTGTCGGAGACAAAACCTTCTGAACTTTGTGCTGATGGAGGTGCGGGATGAGCTGCTCCGGGTGGCACAAAATCAAATGCTGTGCGACTGGAATACAGAGGTGTGAACCTTATGAATAAACAACATTGACGATAACAAAGGAGTGCGGAAACACTCCGTGAAAAACGATATGATAGAACAACCACAATAGATAAAGGAGGTATCATCTATGAGTTTGCTGGAACAATGCCAGAGGTGGAATGAAAACGACGAATTTCAGAAAATCATCGATGCGTTGGAGGACATCCCTGCCGGGGAGCGTACGCCCGAAATGGACAGTGAGCTGGCCAGGGCATATAGCAATTTGGCAGAACCGGGGGATCGGGAGCTGTTCCAGAAGTCTATTGATCTGCTGGAACGCCACGAAGAATATTTTGAGGGCGACCACTGCTGGAATTTCCGCATGGGCTATGCCTATTACTATTTAGACCAGGAGGGTCCTGCGCTGCGGTATTTTGAACAGGCGCTGGCGGCTCGTCCCGGCGACGAGGACACCCAGACATTCATCGACGATTGCCGCCGCCGGCTGGCCCTGCCCCAGTTTGAGAAGGACTTCCGGCAGAGGACGGAGGAAGCTTGGGCTGCTTTTGCTGGGATTGAAGCAGAGCTGCGCCATATAATGGACACCGACGAAATGCGGGAGCGGGGCGAGGAGCTGATGGCAAAGTGCAGCGGTGCGCTGGAGATGGCTTTCTCTTCTCCTGCCTTTGAGTTGGGTTTCAACGGGGAAAAGTATGAACTGATCCTCACTGCCGAGGGACACAGGGCTGGACTGTTCCCCCTCACTTACTTCCAGCGTCATGCACCGGCATCTGTGCTGGAGCACTGGAACATCCTAGTGGGGCGCCAAACGTCTGAGGGATTCTATCTCCGGGCGGGGGAAACAGAGATACGGCCAGAGGATGTGCAGGTCTGGATAGAGAAGAAGGAGGACCGGATCTCCCTGACCTTGTACTGCGAAAAGCTGCAGCCTCTTATGAAGGATGATGCAGAAAAAGCATGGTGGCTGGTCTACACGCTCACCGATCAGGTTTTGGGAGAGGTGTCCTCCATTGCGCTCATCAACGACTTAGAGGTTGTGGAGCAGCCCCAAGAGGGGGCGTCCGTCCTGCTGTCCTCTCTACCTAAAACCCTCCGGGATATGGAATACACCCTTTGGGACGATGCCCAGGAATACCTGGACAATAGCTATATTGGCTATGAGCTGAAGCCGGTAGAGGACCCGGATGCCGACTGGCGGCTGGACATCTACACTGGTTCCGCTCGGTTACCGGTTCTCATTAACGAGTACATGAGCGCCGAGAGCAGCACCATGGATGACTACCAAAGGGACGGCATCGTAGCAGGCTTCTTGTGTTACCCCCTGGCTGGTTTTAAAGGAGAAAAGCGGGCAGAGCAGATCTTGCAGTTCCGGGATACCCTACAAGAAGCCATTCAGGAACATGCCGGAGATGATGCGGTCACCTTTCTGGGCGGGGCCACTGGTCTGTATTACGGGTATCTGGACTTCATCGCCTGGGATCTGCCTGCTGTGCTGGACGCGGCCAAGGAATTTTTTGCCGGCACCGAACTGACCTGGGGCGGCTTCCATGTGTTCCGCCGGGATGTGGGGGCGGTCCGCCTGTGGGAACAGGAGGGAGAACCGGAAGTAGATCCGGAGACCGGTTCCCTGCTGTCGGCGGAGGATATTGAAACGCTGAGGTCCTTTGACGAAGGTATATCGGGCTATTTTGGGAAAATGCTCCAATGGCTGGACAACTTTATCGAGCAGGGCGTGCAGGAGAAGAAATTTACCCAAAGGCAGGCCCAGCAGGATCTCCAAATCGCCCTATGGTACTCCTTCGCCTGCAACAATCTGGATGTGTACCGGTACTACTACAAGGCAGCCCAATGGATGAAGGATTCGGAGAAAAACGCAAAGGGCTGTGCCATGTGGTACTACCGCTACTCGGTAGCCCTGATGTACTGCAGTCAGTTGGAAGAAGCGTTGGACTACGCGGAGCGGGGTATCCGGGAAGAGCCGGACTACCCATGGATCTGGCTGCAAGTGGGAAAGTTGCGGGCGCATTTTGGTGATAAAGCAGGTGCTTTAGAGGCAGTGGCCCACGGCCTTGCACTGGAACCCGGTGATTATGAGTTCCTGACCTTGAAAAAAGAGATCGAGGACGGAGCACCACTGGAACAGATGGAGTACCACTGGATCAATCCCGATGCGGACCAAATCCTCCAACAGGGATTGGACGAGGACGCCGACGATAAACAGCGCTCCATCTCCTGTATTACAGTGAATGAAGAAGGGCTGGAGCGTTTTTGGAGCATTTTTGGCCCGAAACCGGAACAGTACACTCCTAATGCACCTTTCACCCAGTTTCCCTATGCGGTGAGTGGTCATACCTTTGACCTCATGTTCCAGATGAACGAGGCCGGGATGTCCAAGCTGTATACGGATTGGCTGGAACAGCTGAAGGGCTGGCTTCAGGATGGTCGTTGGCTGGAACGGAACCACCCGGACGGCAGAGCAGCAAAGTTAGACACCGTGCTGGTGGGGTTGGACTACCACATCGGCCTGCTCTATCAAATAACCGATAATGGACAGTACTTCCAGATCTTCCTGAACCCGGACGGAACGGAAAAGGAGGGGGCTTTCTGGTCCTCGGAGGAGGGTGGAGAACCGGAGCTTTATACCGGAGATGAGATATCTGCGGTGGAACAGCATATCGAAAGATACTTTGGAGAGTTCGACAATGTGTTCCATGAGCTCGTTTCACCGGACATCCATGTGGACATCTGTATTGTGCCTCCCAAAGATACGCGGGACTATTACACCTTGGTAACCATGGGAATGGGCGCTCACCGGATGAAGATACCAGAAGAGCTCTCCGCCAGCCATCTAGAGCGTGCGGAATTGGCGATTTGTTTGCCAAAAGATTGGAGGCTGGGGGAAGAGGATGAATGCTGGTATTGGCCGATCCGGCTGTTAAAGCAATTGGCTCGTTTACCGATGACCTATGATACGTGGTTAGGCTGGGGACATACTGTGGATAATCAAGAACCATATGCGGCGAATACGGAATTACAAGGCGTTATACTGATTGATCCTCAAAATGTGGAGGATGGAGCGGAGAAAGCGGTACTTCCCAATGGGGATGCTGTCCATTTTTATCAAGTGATTCCACTTTATGCAGAAGAGATGGAATATAAAACATCGCACGATGCAGACGCACTGCTTGACAAGATGGAGGGAATCAGCTTTTTGGTAGATACTGAACGCCCGAATGTTTGTAAATCCCGATGAGGAGATTCTGGAACAAATGATGGATGATGCAGCTTGGCACTTGGAAAGTATTCGGGAGAAGCAATTACAGGTGGATGAACGAACAGCCTATAACCATTTGGCAATTTATCTGCGTTGGTGTATCGAACACAGCCGAATGAGCAAGGAATTTTTGCACCGGTATTCTGCTGTAGTGGAGAAAATCCAAAAGAGTCCCTGGGACGTAGATTTGCGAGAATTTGTGCGTGATGAGCTCCACGGCCTGTTGCTGTACCCCTACTTTGATGAGATAGGCTGTGCGTTTGCACGGCATTATTATGGCGATGGCAGTAAACCGTATTTCCCATCGGATATTGATTCTTATGCGATGGAATATTTTGGAGAGAAGCGTTATCATTCGAACGGATTTCAGGATGAGGCTTATCTGTTTGTCCCTTTTAACGAGGACTATTACCAGGCAATTTCCAAAGTCATCGAGCATCGCTGGGAAGAATGGCAGTTGGAATCCGCTAAAACAAGGAAAAGGGAATCGACCCTTCCGTCTCTTGCGGAAGGGATGATGGATTATTTGCATTGTCCTTGTTTGTATTTACCGCCCATGAAGAGTGACACCCCCATCAAACTTGCATATCAGGATGCTTGTAAGCGTGGCCAGCAAGGAGGTTTTGTGCCCATGTTGGTGGCCGTAGATGACACCCTGTGGGAGTGTTTGCTCCTAAATTCTGAGGGGGATTGTGATGGAGCAGACGATGTTTTTGATAAGGAAGAGGTGGCAAAGTACCGACAGACCGCACTTACAGACTCGATGTTGGATGGAAAGGCCGTACTGGAGCGCAAAGAAGAGGCGCAGGACGATGACTTGGACTGGAGCGCAGAGATTCTCGGGGAAATGGCGAACGGAGAGGGAAATGATGAATTTTTAGGCTATTGGGACTATCCTGCGGAACAGACATTGCCGCTACTTTTGGTTGAAATCCCGGTAAAGAATCCGTGGGAAGTATTTGCTTACCTTCCCTTTGGTGGATGGAATGAGTGTCCAGATACGCCGGAATTGATGGCAGTTACAAAATATTGGTTTGAACAGTATGGAGCAAGACCAGCAGTGATTACACACGATGTCTTGGAACTTACCGTTCCAGCTCCGGTTCCGAAAGAACGGGCCATGGAGTTGGCGCAAGAACAGTATGCCTTTTGTCCGGATGTGGTTGATCAAGGACCGCCGGATACAACCGTCGGAATGTTGGCGGACAGCTTGCGTCAGTCTCGCGCTTGGTACTTTTGGTGGGATTGAGGACGATTGATTCTGTGACAGTATGCTTGGGGCCTTTAAAAAAGCAAGGGCTTATGGGGAATTTTGAATAGAAACAGGCTAGGAAAAATAGGTACAAAGCGAATAACCGGTAAGGTTACGATTGACACGAGTAACCTTACCGGTTGTTCCGATTTAAAACCATTTATGCTGGAATAGAGTCCATAATTTTAGAATTCTTTACGCATGTAGATTGCCTTGGAAATAAAATAGGATGGAAAGAAAAGTAGGATTCCCAGGATGGAGAGATTTACAAAGATAAGGCCGGCCTCTGTGTCGCTCATCGAAACAGTAGGGAATTGTTCTTTCATGAGAGCTGCAAAGCAGATTGGTACAAAAATTAAAATCATTAAAACGACACGGGCCCGTTCCGCGCCGAATCGATATGCCAAAGGCAATAGGAAGGCATTCATACAACAAGCAACTCCAACCGAGGCCAACAAGGTAAAGGTAACCTCCAGGGACCAAACGTTCCCCCGTAACATCAGCGCAATTCCAGCGACAATGACTGAGAAGGTGGCCCCCATCAGGATTAAAACCATAGAGGTGCAATACTTTGATAGCACCATTCGCCGCTTGGCCATGGGAGTGCTCAAAGCGAAGGCGTCCCATTTTGTAGAGTCATCTAGGATAAAGGTGCTGAGGATCATCATCGCAAATACAATGGGAATCATTGCCATGCCGGCGGCAATCCCCATCATGGTGCTGAAGAGAACCACAAGAAAGGCTAAGATTAAAATGGTTGAACCCATACTTCTTTTAATAAGGACCAAGTCCTTGCAGATCAACCCAGTCATTTTTCTTCTCCCTTCACATAGAATAACATGATTTCTTCCAGGGTGGCGTTGTCGATCAAGAGTTCCGGATATAACCGGCGAATCATTGCTTTGTTGTTGACCAATGCTTCACAACCAAAGGGCCCTACACGCCGCTTGACGATCCACTTGGGATCAATATGTTGAAGATCCTTAGAAGTACATTTTACGATTCCATGGCGGTCCAAAAGATCGTCCTTAATTCCGCTAAATACCAGGGTTCCCCTGTGTAAAAAGGTGATATAGTCCGCGATTTTTTCCAAATCGCCTGTTATGTGGGAAGACATGAGAATGGTGTGTTCTTCATCTTGGATGAAATCGAAAAAAATGGATAGAATTTCGTCGCGCACAATGGGGTCAAGACCGCTGGTCGGCTCATCTAATAGGAGCAGTTTGGGATGGTGGGCCAGTGCCGCAGCGATCGACAGCTTGACTTTCATTCCACGGGAATAGGTTTTGACCGTTTTGTTTACAGGCAGCTGGAACTGCCTGAGATACTGCTGAAACAGATTGTCGTCCCATTTCTGATAGAGATTTCGCATGATTTTTGCAATATCCGTTGGAGTAAAAATCTCATGAAAATGATTTTCATCAAAGACCACGCCAATTTGTTGCTTTATGGCTTCCTCATCACGAATGTTATCCAGGCCAAAAAGCTTTACACTTCCCTCATCCCGGCGGATCAAATTGAGAATTAACTTGATTGCTGTTGTTTTTCCAGCTCCATTTTCTCCGATTAACCCCATGACACTTCCATATGGAAGTTGAAGATTTAAATGGTCCAGACAAAACGAGCTGTTGTCGTAACGCTTTGTCAGATTTTGAATCTCTAAACATACTTTTTCCATAGATCCGGTTCAGTCCTCTCCATATAAGATCGAAAGCGATTCTTGTAGCTCTTCCAAGGTAATACCATATGCTTTGGCGGATTCGACAGCTTTCCCTAGGGAATCCTCCACAATACGGCGCTGCTGCTCTCGGAGGAGTTCCGCATTTTTAACAGCGACAAAACTTCCTTTCCCTACCACCGTGTACAGAAATCCCTCACGTTCCAGCTCTTCGTAGGCACGCTTGGTTGTGATTACACTGATACGCAGCTCCTTTGCAAGCAGGCGCATGGAGGGAAGAGCTTCTCCATCCTGCAATACACCGTTCAAAATTAAATTTTTGATCTGTGTGACCAGTTGTTCGTAGATGGGAATGCCGCTGGAATTGCTGATATGGATGTCCACCCAATCCCTTCTTCCGTGTTATATTGTATATGTACTATATATACAATATAACACGGAACCAGCTTTGTCAATAGATTTGTGTGATTTCTCTTTTTTCCAACAGGAATGGATAAAATACTTCCCAAAATCGGTTTTTGGTATATAATAAGAACATAATTTCTATTCATCAGGAAAAGGAGAAGTTGCTATGCTTACACAGGAAAGAGTTTTGGAGATTTTGAAAGAAGCCGGTGTTTTGCTGGAGGGCCATTTCCGCCTGACTTCTGGTCGCCACAGCAATAAGTATTTGCAGTGTGCAAAAATTTTTCGTAATACAAAATACAGTGAAGAGCTCTGTGGCGCATTGGCCGAGCAGTATCAGAACGATGGGGTTGAGGTCGTGATCGGTCCGGCCATGGGAGCGGTCCAAATGGCTTATGAAGTGAGCCGTCCCCTGAAGTGTGAAAATTTCTTTACGGAGCGCGACGAAGAGGGCAAAATGACATTGCGCCGCGGTTTTGTCGTAACCCCGGGGATGAAGGTGCTGATTGTAGAAGACGTTGTGACCACTGGCGGTTCTGTGCGCGAAGTGATCGACCTGGTGAAAGAGGCTGGCGGTGTCGTCGTTGGTGTGGGATCGATTGTGGACCGCACCGGCGGAAAGATCGACTTTGGAGTGCCGTTTAAGTCGGTGATTTCTATGGAAGTGGAATCTTGGGAGCCGCAGGACTGCCCCTTGTGTAAGGCAGGAGCCGGAGAGCCGGTCAAGCCTGGTAGCCGGAAAGTTTAATGGCTTACACAGCCGGCGGGATGAACGAACTGGCTTATAACCGATAAGGAATCCGAAAGGCACTTTTTGCATCGGCGGTCCGCGCCTGTTTACAATGGATAGCCACGGGCTTTTATGGGGCAGTACCTAGGAACGTTCGAATGAGAGGCAGAAAAGAGGGCAATATATGGAAGCAGAGAAGCAGCGGAAAAGAGGATCTCAGAAAGGTGCCGGGAATATCCACGACGGGCATCGAGACCGGATGCGGAAACGGTTTCTCAAGTCGGGCTTCGACGCTTTTGCCCCTCATGAAAAGGTTGAATTTTTGCTCTTTGCTTGTAAAACGCGGGGAGATACCAATCCCTTAGCCCACGAATTAATCCGGCGATTCGGCTCTTTTTCGGGTGTGCTGGATGCGCCTTATGAAGAACTGCTCGACGTCCCGGGAATGGGGCCGGTTGCCGCAGCATTTTTCAAGATGTTGCCACAGGCATTCCGCTGTTATGAGATGGATCGGGAGTCCAACCGTGCCCGTATGTACGATTATCGGGAGATGGCGCGTTATCTGATGAAGCAGTATGTAGGCTTGTCCTGTGAAGTAGTCGTTTTGATGCTGTTGGACAGCTCAAACCGAATCTTGTACTGTGATATTGTCAGTGAAGGAACTGCAGTGACCGCCAACATTTATGTGCAAAAGATCGTTGGACTGGCGGCACGGTATCAGGCTGTCTATGCTGTGTTGTCACATAATCATCCGAGTGGGAGCGCTCTGCCGAGTCCCCAGGATCTCAGTATTACTTCGCGCATTTTTTGATGCGTTGCGGGATATCGATGTTCTATTGATCGACCATATTATTGTGGCGGGAAGAAATTTCACTTCCCTAAAAGAAAGCGGACTTATGCCCCATATTTTCACAGACGAAAGACAGCCGCGTGTTTCGCTTCGGGCTGCGGATAGCGCGGGACCGGAAGAACACAGCGCCAATACCAAATAGGAGCTGAAATATGGATTTTAAATTGGTTTCGAAATATCAGCCGACGGGCGATCAGCCGAAGGCGATTGACCAATTGGTGGAGGGACTTCTGCAAGGGGACAAGGAACAGACTCTACTGGGTGTAACCGGTTCCGGGAAGACCTTTACAATGGCCAATGTAATTGAACGGGTCAATCGGCCTACACTAGTGCTGGCACATAACAAGACGCTTGCCGCGCAGCTATGTTCGGAGTTCCGAGAGTTTTTTCCGGAGAATGCGGTTGAATATTTTGTCTCCTATTACGACTATTATCAACCGGAAGCGTATATCGCAACAACAGATACTTATATTGAAAAGGATTCGGCGATCAATGATGAGATTGACAAGTTGCGTCATTCTGCAACATCCGCTCTTTCAGAGCGCAGAGATGTCATCATTGTGGCCAGTGTATCCTGCATTTATAGCTTAGGCGACCCAATCGATTACCGTACAATGGTGATTTCTCTTCGGCCGGGAATGCAGAAGAGCCGGGATGACCTTCTTCGCAAGTTGGTGGAGATCCAATATGAACGCAACGACATCAATTTCATTCGCAACAAGTTTCGTGTGCGGGGGGATGTCGTGGAGATTTTTCCAGCACAATCGAACGATACGGTCATTCGTGTGGAATTTTTTGGGGATGAAATCGACCGGATTAGTGAGATCAACGCGTTAACGGGGGAATTTAAAGCGGAACTTAAGCATGTCGCAATCTATCCTGCGTCGCACTACATTGTGCCGCGGGAAAAAATGCAGCGCGCGATCAAAGAAATTGAAGCGGAGATGGAGCAGCGGGTAAAGCTTTTTGAATCGGATGGAAAACTGATTGAAGCCCAGCGTATCCGAGAGCGTACCCAGTATGATATGGAAATGCTTTCCGAGATTGGCTTCTGTAAAGGGATTGAGAACTATTCCCGTGTGTTGTCCGGGCGTGCGCCAGGAAGCCAGCCGTGTACTCTGTTGGATTACTTCCCCGAAGATTTTCTTCTTTTTGTGGATGAATCCCATGTCACATTGCCGCAGGTGCGCTCTATGTACGCTGGAGACCGGGCAAGGAAGCAATCCTTGATCGATTTTGGATTCCGCTTACCTTCTGCCTATGACAACCGTCCCCTGAATTTTGACGAGTTTTACGCCCATGTGAACCAAGCAATTTTTGTTAGTGCTACACCGGGCGATTTTGAAAAGGAAAAGTCCGCACAGATTGTCGAGCAGGTGATTCGTCCGACGGGCCTTGTCGACCCGGAGATCATCGTGAAACCGACGGATGGACAAATTGATGATCTGATTTCAGAGATCAATCTGCGTACAGCCAACAAAGAGCGTGTGCTGATCACAACTCTGACAAAAAAGATGGCGGAGGACTTATCCGCTTATTTGGAAAATGCGGGGGTTCGTGTTCGCTATATGCATCACGACATCGATACAGTAGAGCGAATGGAGATCATCCGAGATTTGCGTCTGGGAGAATACGATGTTTTGGTTGGCATCAACCTGTTGCGCGAAGGGCTTGACATTCCGGAGGTGTCGCTTGTAGCGATTTTGGATGCAGACAAAGAAGGCTTTTTGCGTTCCGAGCGTTCTCTCATTCAGACCATTGGCCGTGCGGCACGAAATGCGAAAGGCCAGGTAATCATGTATGCAGATTCCGTGACCCCCTCCATGGAAATGGCGATTCGCGAGACAGAGCGCCGCCGGACCATTCAGATGGAGTACAATAAAGAACATGGAATTGTGCCGAAGACGATTGTTAAGAAGGTCAGCGAGGTGTTGGAGATTTCCACACATAAGGATGATCCGAAGCCTAAAAAGGGTAGACATCTGTCTGCACAGGAGCGCAAACAGCAAATTGAGCAGTTGACCCGTGAAATGAAAGCGGCAGCAAAATTATTAGAATTCGAACATGCTGCCTATTTGCGTGATAAGATCAAAGCACTGCAGTCCGGAAAATAGTGCAATTGGAAAGGAACCGCTATGATAGCAAAGAATATCTTTATCAAAGGCGCTCGGGAGCATAATCTCAAGAACATCGATATTGCAATTCCGCGCGATGAACTGATCGTATTTACAGGACTTTCCGGTTCCGGAAAGTCCTCCCTTGCGTTTGACACCATCTATGCAGAAGGACAGCGGCGGTATGTGGAGTCGTTATCCTCTTATGCAAGGCAGTTTTTGGGCCAGATGGAAAAACCAGATGTGGACTACATTGAGGGGCTTTCTCCTGCGATTTCGATCGATCAGAAGACTACCTCAAAGAACCCACGTTCAACAGTGGGCACTGTCACCGAAATCTATGATTATTTGCGGTTGCTCTATGCGCGGATTGGCGTGCCTCATTGCCCGATCTGTGGCAGGGAGATCCAACAACAGACCGTCGATCAGATTGTCGATCAGGTTCTCCGGATGGATGAAGGTACAAAAATTCAAGTGCTTGCTCCGGTGGTGCGTGCCCGTAAAGGGGAACATGTCAAGGAATTCGAAGCCGCGCGCAGAGGCGGCTTTGTTCGGGTGCGCGTGGATGGAATGATCTATGACCTTTCTGAAACCATCAAGCTGAAAAAAACAATAAGCATACCATTGAAATTGTCGTTGACCGTTTGGTCATCAAACCGGACATCCATTCTCGTTTGGCGGATTCAATTGAAACAGCGGCCTCTTTAGCTGGTGGAATTGTCGTAATTAGTACGCCAGAAAAAGATTATACCTTCAGCCAAAACTATGCTTGTCCGGAACATGGCGCCAGTATTGAAGAACTGACGCCGCGGATGTTCTCGTTTAATAATCCCTACGGCGCATGTCCGAAGTGTACCGGCTTGGGTGTCTTTATGAAGATTGACCCGGATCTGATCTTGCCGAATAAAGACTTGTCCATCAACCAAGGCGGGCTCAAGGGCAGTGGATGGGCAATGGAAGGTAGCACCATTGCCGCCATGTACATGCATGCATTGGCAAAACACTACCATTTTTCCTTGGATACCCCGATCCGAGAACTCTCGCCAGAGATCGTGGATCTTTTACTCTATGGTACAAAAGGTGAAAAAATTAAAGTAGAGCGGAAGAACGAATATGGAAGCGGCAGTTACATGACTGAGTTTGAAGGGATTATCAACAATTTGGAGCGCCGTTTTCGTGAGACGCAGAGCAGCTGGATCAAAGAAGAAATAGAGGTGTATATGAGCGCGATTCCCTGTGACGCATGTAATGGAAAAAGGCTTTCACCCATGAGCCTGGCGGTTACAGTGGGCGGCGTAAATATCGCAGATTTTTGCGAGAAGTCGGTTTCACAGGCATTGGATTTCATCAATCATTTGGAGCTCAGTCCGCGCGACAGTATGATTGCTGCTGCGATTCTTAAGGAAATCAAAAGCCGACTTGGTTTCTTACAGAGTGTCGGATTGGAGTATTTAACGTTGTCCCGCTCTTCGGGGACACTTTCAGGCGGTGAAAGCCAGCGTATCCGTCTGGCAACACAGATTGGCTCTTCGTTGACGGGGGTTCTATATATCCTAGACGAGCCGAGCATCGGCTTGCATCAGCGCGATAACGATAAGCTTTTGGGAACATTGAAACATCTACGCGACCTTGGCAACACCGTCATTGTCGTAGAGCATGACGAGGATACCATGCGTGCTGCGGACCACATTGTGGATATTGGGCCGGGCGCGGGCATTCATGGAGGCCAAGTGATTTTCAACGGAAAGCCTTCCGAAATCGTACATTGCTCTCAATCCATAACAGGACAATACCTCAGCGGTCAGAAACGGGTGGAGGTCCCAGAGGTTCGCCGGAAAGGAAATGGAAAAAAACTGCGAATTGTAGGGGCGGCTCAAAATAACCTAAAGAATGTAACCGTAGATATTCCCTTGGGAAAATTTGTTTGTGTGACAGGGGTATCCGGGTCCGGCAAGTCCTCTTTAATCAATGAGATTTTATATAAGTATTTGGCTTCTAATTTGAACGGCGCGAAGTGCGTCCGGGCGCCTTTAAGCAGATTAAGGGGATAGAGGCGCTGGACAAGGTTATAGAGATCAATCAGGCTCCGATTGGACGTACACCGCGCTCCAATCCGGCGACCTATACGGGGGTATTCACCGATATAAGGGAGCTTTATGCGTCGACGCAGGATGCCAAACTGCGCGGCTTCACGTCCGGCCGTTTTTCGTTTAATGTCAAAGGCGGCCGTTGCGAAGCATGCCAGGGCGATGGTATTATTAAGATTGAAATGCATTTTCTGCCGGATGTATATGTTCCCTGTGACGTATGCAAAGGGAAACGTTATAACCGTGAGACTTTGGAGATTAAGTATAAGGGCAAAAGTATTTACGATGTATTGGAGATGACGGTGGAAGAAGGCTTGGAATTTTTCTCCAGTCTTCCTCGGATTGCACGAAAACTCCAAACGTTGCAAGACGTTGGCTTGGGGTACATCAAAATCGGTCAACCGGCAACAACGCTGTCGGGTGGTGAAGCACAGCGTGTCAAGCTGGCAACAGAACTGAGCAGGCGTTCCACCGGACGGACGATTTATATCCTGGACGAACCGACTACCGGCCTTCACATTGCAGATGTTCACAAACTGATTGATGTACTGCAAAAATTGGTGGATGCTGGAAATACGGTTGTTGTGATTGAACACAATCTTGATCTTATTAAGACTGCGGATCACATTATCGATTTGGGGCCTGAAGGAGGAGACAATGGAGGAACCATTGTTGCCACAGGAACACCGGAGGAAGTCGCAAAGATTGAAAGCTCTTACACGGGGCAATACCTCAAGAAAGTATTGGATAGGCGTTCGTTCTGATTGTTTTAAAAGGCATCCGGACTCTTTTTCTGAGTCCGGATGCCTTTTTATACTCTTTTTAAGGGCTTTATAGAGGAAGAATGTAGAAATTTGTCTTTTTTCAAGGAGATTATGGTATAATTAGTGCAAGAAAAGAGGAACCAATGGGAGGGGGATTTTATGCTTGCGACGCTGTTGTTGCTAATTGATTCGGAGGAAGACCAACGAAAATTTGAAGAACTGTACCATCAATACAAACAGCTGATGTTTTATGTGGCCAGGGATTATTTTCACAAGGAATCTGCCATAGAAGATGCGGTTCAGGAAGCTTTTATCCGCATTATTAAAAATTTTTCGAAAATAGGAGAAATAAATTGTCCCCAAACGAAACATTTTATCGTTATAGTTATTAGAAGCACTTGTATCGACCTATTACGAACAGGAAAAAGAGAGGGGGCGGCAATTCCTTGGGAAGAGGTTCCCGAGACAGAGGAACCGGAAGATCGCAGACCGGGTGTTCAGTTAGAGGAGAAAGAAGCGTATGAACAGCTCTTGGAGACGCTTCGTTCTTTACCACAGACATATCGAGATGTTATGACTTTGCGGCATATACAGAAATTGTCGCTCGATCAAATTTCCAGCATTACGGGTTTTTCCGTTGATTATGTAAAGAAGATTTTACAAAGAGGAAAGAAAAAACTGGCTAAGGCGCTGGAGGAAAAGGAGGTTATATGACTGGTTTAAGCGACGAGCTTTTAGAACGTGCTTTGATGGACCTTGCACGTGAGGAGCTAGATCATTTGCCATCGGACAAAGAACTACAAAATCAGTACCAGATTTCGAAGCGTTTTGACAGAAAAATTGTTCACCTGATCCGTGATGAACGCCGCGCACCGTGGATGCGTAGTCTTGTGCGTTATGCAAAGCGCGCCGCTGTATTCTTCCTCGCTCTGTTGATTGCTGCGGGAACAACGATTATGACAGTAAGTGCAGCGCGTGAATGGTTCTTTAAGGTTATTTCGCAGATGTTCCCAACACATACGGAACTCCAATATGGACCAACTGAAGAATCGCAAGAGGATGAACCTTTTGTAGCATATGCACCAAGCTATATACCGGAAGGCTATGAATTAAAAGACGGACCGCGTGTGAGGGAACAGACGCGCTTAGTGCAAATTGGATACAAAGGCTCTGGCAGCAGAACGATCCGATACACGCAATCTTTTGACGGGGGATCGAGCATCGATACAGAGGGTTCTCATACAGAAACGGTCGAACTGAATGGCCGTGATGCTCTGTATATTCAGAAAGAAGATACAAAAATGCTATACGGACAAATTGACAACGCTATGTTTTGGTTATATGTCCGCGACCCCGACTTGGCAAAAGACGATGTACTGAAAATCGCAGATAGTATCGCTCCCCTGGAGGAATAGAAATGGAGATCCAGGACTCCTTTTTCTCAGAAAATTCTATCTTTCTTCAGAAAACGTTCACATTCATATCGTATACTACAATCAATCCGGTAAGGGATTTAAAAAGTTTGCAAGTTTCTTTTTCATAAATTCTTCCTCTATAAAACCGCCCTGCGCAAAACAGGGCGGTTTTTTCTCATGTATCGTTCTTTCAGAGGAGAGAACCCTGTGGAAAGAATAGTGAGAGAAATCCGAAAGTACTTTGGATTTTTACAGCAAAAGTAGATTTATATGTGTGCAATAGGAAAGAACAGATGGATGCTTTTCAGTTTTACACAGATAAAAAAGAGCCGGTAGGTTTAGGAAAGGAAGTAGAAATGATGGGAAAAATATGGTGTGTATTTTTTAGTCCATCTGGAACCACAGAGAAAGTGATGGAACGGATAGCGACAAACCTAAGTGGAAGTTATGACAGTGGCGTAAAGGTTTGGGACCTTTTGCGAACGCCGGAAGGACGGCCTGGCGTGATGCGGCCGGATGACATATTGGTTATCGGAATTCCAGTCTTTTCAGGGCGGGTTCCTACACCATGTCTTACACAAATCAAATCCTTACAGGGATCGCATACGCCAGCGATTGCAGTTGCCGTTTATGGAAATCGTGACTATGATGACGCGCTGTTGGAATTGCAAGATCTTTTGGAACAACAGGGATTCTGCACAATCGGTGCAGCAGCGTTCGTTGCTCAGCATTCCATCTTTACAAAGGTTGCGGCAGGGCGGCCGGATGCAGCGGACTTTGAAAAAATTGACCAATTTTCAGCACTTTGTGCAGAGCGATTAAAAGCTCGCCAGGATACTTGGAAACCGATACAAATCAAGGGAAATCGACCATATCGAGAGATTCTAAGTGTCCCAATCAAACCTTCGGCGAATACAAGATGTACCGCTTGTGGAGTTTGTGTACGAATCTGTCCAGTACATGCAATCGATAGCGCCAATCCGAGAAAGACCGATCGCTCCCTTTGCATTTCCTGTACAGCGTGTATGACTGCTTGTCCACAAAACGCCAGAAGTTTCCCACATCTTATGTTGTCTGTAGCGAGCAAAGGGTTTGAAAAGAAATGTGCACAGCGTCGAGAACCGGAATGGTTTTTATAACGAAGAAGGTTTGATCGGGAGATGACAGTCGCTACAGACTCCATCATGTAGAGAAAAGCTCCCCCCACATTGAGGACATATCCAGCGCTTTTCCTCCTCTAAGAGAAAGGCTTCCAAGCCGAGACTTGCCGCAGCTCGTCCATTTGCAATCAGACTGATACCATAATGTGTTTGATAAGTTTTATCTTTTGTCTTGAGCCATTTGCATGGAAACGAAGGACAGGAACTGCATATACGCAGCTCTTTCTGCGCGATACATGAGCGTATTCGGCAACTACGACAGTGTGCCGGTTTCTTGTTGTCCGAAACTAGACAGCCCGTGCAAGCTTTTTGAGCCGGTACACCACAGTGCTTATAACAAATAAGGCAGTTCATGCCGCAAGGTGCCAAAAGGCGTGGATCGATTGGATGAGGCATCTGCATAATAAACTCCTTTGCAAAGTGATTCTCCAAAGAATGAAAATGCCCTCGTAGGACCAGCAAGGTCCGCCGAGGGCCATTCGAATGTGTTTATTCTACTTTTGAAATCAGTTGACAGTACACATAAATATTCTGAATCTTTTTTGCTTCATTGCCTTTATCTGTTCGAATGATGGGCTGTGTTTCAGAAGGCGTGGCATAGAGCTTGAATACGATACCTTCCTGCCCAAGATGCATATCCCGAATGCGTTTATAGGCAAAGTCACGCTTCTTGATTCCTAAATAATCAAAGATAATCTCTTCAATATCTAAATTTGAGAAGCATTTTACAATATCTTCCTGCGGATGCAATTCAATGATTGCCTTAGCTTCGTCAAAGGTAACATCGGTACATTTAAACGTACCGTGGTTGACAACCGTCATCATGGTATTGTTATCCAGCAACAAAAGCGGATTGGACGACATATAGCAACACTCCTTTTTCGATTCGTTAAAATCAGTATACGTGTTTTCAAGAATATTGTCAATAAAAGTTGAAAAGATAGCAGTATGAATTATATGGATAATTTATAGTGGAATTTGTGGGGAAAAAATGGCCACATCGTAGGAATGATACATAAATTTTTCCTTTTTCCGCATACTATACCGATCAAAAATCGGGAGGCGGGATAATTGAAAAAGGAGACTCTTTCCTCTATCTATGAGGAGAATCGGGCCGTTCTGGATGACCGGCTCCGGCTGTCGGAGAGCTTTGACCTGATTGGAAGAGAAATTCGTATAGCAGATAAAAAAGCTGTGCTCTATTTTATCGATGGCTTTGCCAAAGATGATATTCTAGAAAAATTGATGGAATATCTTATGTCCTTGAAACCAGAGGATTTAAAGGATATTCAAACAACACAGGATTTCGCGGATACGTTTATCCCGTATGTAGAGGTTGATTGTGAAGATCAATGCGACAAAATAGCAACAGGGGTACTCTCCGGGACAATTTGCCTTTTGGTACAGGGGTTTGACCGGGCGATGATGATTGACGCTCGAACGTATCCAACGAGAGGGGTGAGCGAACCCGACGACGACCGCGTTTTACGGGGCTCTCGGGATGGTTTTGTAGAGACGTTGGTCCATAATACCGCTTTGATTCGCCGCCGGATCCGAGACCCAGATCTGACAATGGAGATTTTGCAGCTTGGCGCAAAATCAAAAACTGATATTGTTGTTTGCTACATGGCAAGCGCTGTCGAACCGAAAATGCTGGATGTGGTGCGTAAGAAGCTGGAGAAGGTTCGAATCCATGCGTTGACAATGAACCAGGAGAGTTTGGCAGAATGCTTAATCAAGCCGAAATGGTATAATCCATTTCCAAAGGTCCGCTATTCGGAACGTCCCGATGCAGTGGCAGCAAGTGTATTGGAGGGAAGTATTGCAATTCTGGTAGATAATTCTCCCTCGGTAATGATTCTGCCAACCTCGATTTTTGACTTTGTACAGGATACCAACGACTATTATTTTCCGCCATTAATCGGGACGTATTTACGAACGGTACGGATGTTGGTATTCCTATTGACTTTAATTCTGACACCGACGTGGTATTTATTGATGATAAATCCACAGTGGATTCCATCTTGGTTGGAATTTATTCAAATTGAGGAGCCCAATCAGGTGCCGATTCTCGCACAACTGTTGTTGATTGAATTCATTATTGACGGGTTAAAACTGGCGTCACTGAATACCCCCAGTGTGTTGAGCAATTCTTTCAGCGTTGTGGGGGCGCTCATATTGGGAGATTTTGCAGTACAGGCCAAGTGGTTTGTGCCAGAGGTTGTACTCTTTATGGCATTTGTTGCAATTGCAAACTTTACCCAACCGAGCTTTGAACTGGGGTATGCCTTTAAGCTGTTTCGCGTAGTGATTTTGGTATTGACTGCGCTGTTCAACATTTGGGGATATATTGCAGGTTTACTTTTGATGCTGCTCATTTTGATTTGTAGCAAAACGATATCGGGCAGGGGGTATTTATACCCGTTGCTTCCATTTAATGCCCAGGCGTTTTCCCGCTTACTTGTCCGCAGGAGAATCAACAATCGTAATACGTGAATAAAGCAGAAAAAGCGCGGCCGAATGGCCGCGCTTAAAAGAAAGGAGGGCATGAAGTAAAATGGTTTTGAATCCTACTATATAGAAACCTCTGAGAAATTCCAGTCACCTGTCGCGCATATGACGGATTTCAGAAGAGGAATAGCAATTGGTCTGCCGAGTCTATGGGCCGGTATTCCGTCCTTTTCCATAGACTGTAACAGCTTTTTTCAATGTCTATAGTATACGGGTTGATTGTGTACGGCGTTTGAATGAAGTGCGAAACCTACGTTAAGAATCATGGACGAACTGTGAATAAATGGAGAAATATCGCAATTGTTGTTCTGTTTTTTTCCATCGATTGCGAAATAAAAGGACAAAAAGTAGCCGCCCCAGCTGGTTTAGCTGGAACGGCTATGCCCGCAAAGAGAAAGGGCACTCTCATTATAACCGTCTTATGGACCGCTCTGCAATGGTAATTTTTGGGAGATGACAGACAAGCATTATCATGAGAGGCACCCTGTTGGGGTTCTTGCGGTTACGGTGTGTCACCCAAACGAATAACTGTTAAGGCGCTGTCAGTAAAAGTGAAGCCGGCATTCTCAGGAACCATCTGTATGGTTGTTGGAGCATTCGTCACCCGGGATGGTACATTGAAGGAAATCGTGGAGACCTCTCTGGAGGTAGTAAAGGTGTGGCTGGCAATCGCGCCTGCAACCGGCGCGCCTCCTTGGAACAAATGGACTGCAACAGACGCTGGAATGAATCCCCTGCGTTGGCAAGAAACTGTGGAATGGAATGACGCTTGATAGATACCGGGTTGATGGCTCCCACATCTGTAGAACCTGCTGTACGCGTAATGGCATTGCCGGTGACAAGTGGAGTCGCATTGAACGTAAAGGCACTCCCAGCTGTAGTAGTTTGGTTGGTGTTATCGACAGTGGCGAGGACGTCCCGAGTCCCACGCATTCCAGATTCTCCGCGTGGGATTACAAAATCAAATACAGCATTTTCGAGGGTTACAGAGTTGGTTACCGAAACGTTTGTTCTGGAATTGCCGGTAGTTACGGAGCCAATATTAATAGTTGCCGCTGTACCGGTTGGGCCGGTTGCTCCTGTTGCTCTGTATATTTATGCCAAATACGATTTTAGATCCCACTTTCTCATAGAAAGAGACAGACGATTATCGTTAAAATATAAATCTTAATAACCATTTTTAATTATGTAAAAGCTACTCGCATTTTGCGAGTGGCTTTTTTGCAGCAAACAGGGAAATAGCCGTCGTAGAGAGGAGGCCGCTTTTTCCATCTTAATAGAACCTTAATGTCCATACGCCGTTCTTTACGCCATGAAAAGGCGATGTGTGCTATGATAAGATCGTAATATGGAACATTAGGATCTGAAATAAGGTGATGTAAATGGAAGAACAACGCCGGAATCCACAACAGTTTTTACGTACAATTCACGCGCAAGAGGATCGGAAGAAGCGTGGAAGATTGAAAATCTTTTTTGGCTATGCGGCCGGCGTAGGAAAGACCTATGCGATGTTAAAAGAAGCACGCAAGGCAAAAAAAGAGGGAAAGGATGTAGTGGTGGGATATGTAGAGCGCCACATAAGGCCGGATACGCTGGCTTTGTTGGATGGCTTAGAGCAGATCCCATGTAAAGAGATCGTTTATAAGGGCGTTGCTTTAAAAGAATTCGATTTGGATGCCGCTCTGGTGCGGAAGCCTCAGTTGATTTTAGTCGATGAGTTAGCTCATAGTAACGCAGCAGGATGCCGGCATGCCAAGCGTTATCAGGACGTGGAGGAACTTTTGCGGGCGGGGATTGACGTTTATACAACCGTCAATGTTCAGCATTTGGAGTCCCTAAATGACCTGGTTGCTTCTATTACGGGAATTGCTGTGGCAGAGCGTATCCCAGACCGTATTTTTGATTCGGCCGATCAAGTCAAATTGGTGGACATCGAACCAGCCGATTTGATCGTTCGCTTGCAAGCAGGAAAGGTCTATCGGGAAGGGCAGGCGCAGCGCGCACTCAATAATTTTTTTACCGAAGAAAATTTGACAGCGTTGCGCGAAATTGCCCTTCGCCGCACGGCGGATCGTTTGAATCGAACAGCCCAAAAGACGGGCAATGAAGCAGCAGCAAGAGCAGGAGAACATATTTTGATCTGCCTTTCCAGTGCTCCTTCGAATGCAAAGGTGATTCGAACTGCTGCTCGTATGGCGGAGGCATTTCACAGTGGTTTTACCGCATTATTTGTAGAGACTCCAGAAACAAAGGAACTAAAGGGCGACAACTTGAAACGGTTGCGTGACAATCTTCGTCTTGCAGAACAGATGGGAGCGCAAATTGCAACCGTTTACGGAGACGATCCGGCGGTTCAAATAGCAGAATATGCCAAAGTAAGCGGTGTTACCAAAATTGTTTTGGGGCGCACCAGCCGTCCCCGCGCCTTTTTACTTCGTGGAAGCAGCCTGGCCGACAAGCTAACAAATTTGGCAGGTGGCAACATCGATATTTATATTATTCCGGATACCCAGTCGATCTATAAACGAAAATTGTCTTTTCATCGCAGTACGGAACCTTGGTTCAGTTGGAAGGATCTTTTAAAAACCCTGATGGTTGTCGTATTGGCTACAGGAATCAGTTTTGCGTTTTTTGCTGCAGGTTTACGGGATGCCAACATCATTATTATTTACCTATTGGGAGTCCTTATCACTGCGATCTGGACACGCGGGCATTTTTATGGAGCATTGGCCTCTTTGCTGAGTGTGGTTGCGTTCAACTACTTTTTTACAATACCGCGCTTTACCTTACAAGCGACAGACCCGGATTATCCGATCACATTTCTTATTATGCTAATTGCCAGCGTCATTTCCAGCACCTTGGCCACTCGTGTCAAAAAGCAGGCTAGGCAGTCCGCACAAAAAGCGTATTATACCGAACTACTGATGAGTTGTAGCCAAAAGTTGCAGCAGGGGAAGGATGAGCAGGAGATTATCAAATTGGCAGCACAACAGTTAAGTATCCTGTTGGAACGCCCTATTTTATACGCGCTGAACAAAGGGGAAGATGCACTGCAATTTGAAGTGACGCCGATTGAACAAGCAAAGGAGCTTATGACTTCTATGACTGCGGAGGAACGCGCGGTTGCCGATTGGGTAGTTAAGAACAATAAACGTGCTGGCGCGACGACCTCAACCCTGTCGCAAGCGCAAAACCTCTATCTGGCAGTTCGTGGTATTCAAGGCGTCATGGGCGTGGTAGGGATTCCTTCCAAGTATTATCCAACGTTAGAAATGTTTGAAAAGAATCTTATTATCGCCATTTTGAACGAATGTGGGTTAATCTTGGAGCGCAGACGTTTCCGAGAGGAAAAGCAGACCATCGAGATGGAAACACAGCAGGAACGTTTGCGCTCGAATTTACTCCGGGCAATTTCGCATGATCTGCGAACTCCTTTGACCAGCATCAGTGGAAATGCCGGTGTTCTCATGGAAAAAAGCATCGTCCTGGAGGAAGAGAAAAAACAGGAGCTTTACCGCTCCATTTACGACGATTCCATGTGGTTAGTGAATCTTACGGAGAACTTGCTCTCGATCACCCGCATTGAAAATGGTACCATGCATCTGCAAATGAACGCTGAACTTTTGGATGATGTTTTCCGAGAAGCGCTCTCTCACCTCGACCGTCAAGCAAAAGATCATCAGATTTCGGTGGAGCTTCCCGACGATCTGCTTATGGCTAAGATGGATGTACGTCTCATAATACAGGTGATTATCAATATCGTAAACAATGCGATCAAATATACGCCGGTTGGCTCGCACATTGTGCTGCGGGCAGAAAAGCAGGAATCCATGGTGGCCGTTAGCATTTCGGACGATGGGCCGGGTATCTCAGATAAAGCAAAGGTTCATCTGTTTGATATGTTCTACACGGCAAGCCAGGGAAAATCGGACAGCCGGCGTGGCCTGGGATTGGGCCTGAATTTATGCCGTTCAATTGTCACTGCGCATGGGGGAACGATTTCTGTTCGAGACAATATGCCGCATGGCGCAGTGTTTACCTTTACATTACCCTTGGAAGAGGTGGAGATGCACAATGTATAAACCGAAAATTTTGGTGGTTGAGGATGATCCTGCAATCAATAATTTGATACGTACCACATTAGAAACGCAGGAGTACCAGTACCATACTGCACAGAATGGGTCTGGGGCACTGATGGAGGTACTCTCCTACAAACCGGATGTAGTAATTTTAGACTTGGGGCTTCCAGATATGGATGGTGTGAGCATCATAGAGAAGATTCGCAGTTGGAGCAGTATTCCGATTATTGTGGTGAGTGCACGCACAGAGGATCAGGACAAGGTGGAGGCCCTGGATGCTGGGGCGGATGACTACCTCACAAAGCCATTTAGCATTGACGAATTCCTTGCGCGGCTTCGGGCCGCGCTGCGCCGTAGCCATGCAGAACGGACAAAAACCGAAGAGGAAAATAGTGTGTATATCAATGGAGACCTGAAAATTGATTTTACTGCGGGCTGTGTCTATATGAACGATGCAGAAATTCATTTGACTCCCATTGAATACAAATTGTTGTGCCTGTTGGCGCATAACACTGGCAAGGTGCTTACGCACAATTATATCCTTCAAGAAGTTTGGGGGAATACATTGGCGTCAGATGTTCCGTCTCTGCGGGTGTTCATGGCGACGCTTCGCAAAAAGGTCGAAAAGAACCCTTCGGCTCCGAAATATATTCAGACTCATATCGGCGTCGGGTATCGAATGATCCGGCAATAGTAAAAAAGATCTTCTGTTTCTCCAAACAGAAGATTTTTTATGTACATGTTTTTATTTTCTTAATGGATTCTTAACATCAAATACAAAACGTTAAGAGCATATTCACAGGAAATCTGCTAAAATGAAGTCCGTAAAAGAGATGAAAAAAGGGGGAAATTGAGAATGCTTGATTTAGCAATGTTGGCGATACTAGCTGTTAGCTTTGGACTAGTCGGCCTATTAATCCATTGGTGTCATAAACAGGTAGATACGCTCGAATGAAGGAGGAAGTATTATGATAATACTTGGAGCTATTGTGTTGCTAATGGGTGTCTATCTGGTCTATGCATTGGTACACCCGGAAAAATTCTAAAGCTTACAGGAGGACATCATTATGCTGCAGCTCGCATTGACGATTCTCATTTATTTGATAATCGTCATTCCGGTGGGTATTTATGTTTACCACATTGCGGCCGGAAAACATACATTTGCTGATCCTGTATTTAACCGCATTGACGGTGCAATCTACAAGGTCAGCGGAATCAATCCGCAAAAAGGCATGAATTGGAAAGTCTATGCGATCGCTCTGCTTGGGACGAACGCAGTGATGGTTCTGATTGGGTATATTATCTTACGAATTCAGAGCATTGGCTTTTCAACCCGAATGGAATCGGGAACATGGAAGAAACCCTTTCGTTCAATACGATCATCAGCTTTATGACGAACACCAACCTCCAACACTATTCGGGTGAGTCGGGGCTTTCCTATCTCTCTCAGATGTTGGTCATCACATTTATGATGTTCGTTTCGGCTGCAACCGGTTATGCTGCTTGTATCGCGTTTATCCGCGGCCTTGCAGGAAAGACCAAGGACAATGTCGGCAATTTCTTTGTAGACCTTGTTCGCATTACTACCCGTGTGTTGCTTCCGTTTTCAATTGTTGGCGGCCTTCTGTTGGTCTGGCAGGGTGTTCCGCAGAACTTCAGCGGCAATGTAGTGGTAGATACCATTGAAGGAGCGAAGCAGGTCATCGCAATGGGACCGGTTGCCGCTCTGGAAATCATTAAACACCTTGGTACAAATGGTGGTGGATTCATCGGTGCAAACTCGACCACCCCAATTGAGAACCCGACGATCATCTCCAACTTGATCGAACTTTACTCCATGATGTTGTTGCCGGGCGCATGCGTTATCACCTTTGGCAAGATGGTCAGAGACCGCAAGCGTGTGCTGGCACAGGAAAATGGAGAGGCTTTGGAAGCTCAAAAAGGAAAGTCCCGCAAGAGCTTTACCGTATGGATGTATGGCCGCGAAGGAAGAACCATCTTTGCTGCGATGGGCATTATCTTCCTGATTGGTTTGAGTGTTTGCTTCTGGGCAGAAACACAGGGAAACCCGGCGCTTGCGGATGTCGGCTTAAGCCAGTCCATGGGTAGCATGGAAGGTAAGGAAGTTCGGTTTGGTATTGCACAATCTGCAATGTTTACGACAACAACGACTTCCTTTACAACTGGTACAGTCAACAACATGCATGATACCTTGACTCCATTGGGTGGTATGATCCCTCTACTCCACATGATGTTGAACGTCGTGTTTGGCGGCAAAGGCGTCGGCCTGATGAATATGATTATGTACGCCATCCTCGCTGTGTTTATCTGCGGCTTGATGATTGGACGTACACCAGAATACCTCGGTAAAAAGATCGAAGGGCGTGAGATGAAACTCACAGCACTGTGCATCATCATCCACCCGTTCCTAATCCTCATGTTCTCTGCAATTGCCGTTGGAACACCTGCCGGCTTGGAGGGGCTTACCAATCCTAGCTTCCACGGTTTGTCTCAGGTGCTGTATGAATACGCATCCTCTGCGGCAAACAATGGTTCCGGTTTTGAAGGCTTGGCAGATAACACTGCATTCTGGAATATCACCGCTGGACTTGCCATGTTCTTTGGCCGTTATCTGTCCATTGTGATTCAGTTGGCGATTGCCGGTTCTCTGATGAAGAAGCGTTTTGTCAATGAATCGGTCGGTACATTACACACCGATACTCTTTCGTTTGCTGTGATCCTTGTTGCGGTGGTTTACATTTTCGCTGCATTGACCTTCTTCCCGGTACTGGCTCTCGGCCCGATTGCGGAACATCTCACCCTCTGGGCGTAAGGAGGAACTACTGAAATGAGTAAAAAACATAATCAAAAGCTGATTACACCCGAAATTGTGCGTCAGGCTGTGATTGGTTCCTTTGTAAAACTGAATCCGCGCTATATGATGAAGAATCCTGTGATGTTCGTCGTAGAAGTCGGCTTCTTTATTACATTGATCCTTTCCATTTTTCCGAGCCTGTTTGGCGATCAGGCGGCAAGTAATCTGCGTACTTATAATATCATTGTTTCAATCATTCTCTTCATCACGGTTCTGTTTGCAAACTTTGCAGAGTCTGTGGCGGAAGGCCGTGGTAAGGCGCAGGCAGCTAGCTTGAAGAAAACCCAGAAAGAAACACAGGCTCGCCTGTTAAAAGAGGACGGTTCGGAACAGATCGTTCTTTCCAATGAACTGAAAAAGGGCGATATCGTTATGGTCTCCGCAGGAGAAATTATCCCCGGCGATGGCGAGGTCATCGAGGGAATTGCTTCTGTAGATGAGTCTGCAATTACTGGCGAATCCGCTCCTGTGGTACGTGAATCCGGCGGCGACTTCTGCTCGGTTACAGGTGGTACGACCATTGTTTCAGACTGGCTGAAAATCCGCATCACTTCGGAACCAGGCAACAGCTTCCTGGATCGTATGATTGCACTTGTAGAAGGCGCTTCTCGTAAGAAAACGCCGAACGAGATTGCATTGAATACCTTGTTGGTTTCCCTGACCATTATTTTCATGATCGTAATTGTCACGTTGTATCCGATCGGCATCTACTCCGGGGTACAGTTGCAGACCTCTACACTGATTGCCTTGGCTGTTTGCTTGATTCCGACCACCATCGGCGGTCTGCTGTCCGCCATTGGCATCGCTGGTATGGACCGTGTGACTCGTTTCAACGTCATCGCTATGTCCGGTAAGGCAGTTGAAGCCTGCGGCGACGTAGACACGATGATTCTGGATAAGACTGGTACGATCACCTATGGCAACCGTCTGGCTGCTGACTTCTTCCCGGTGGGCGGCGCCAACCGCAGCGATCTGGTTCGTTGTGCAGCTTTGACCAGCTTGCATGACACAACGCCGGAAGGAAAATCGACTCTGGAACTTGCCCGCCGGATGGGGGACAACAGTACAGAGACAGAGGGCTCCAATTTCATCGAATTTACGGCACAGACCCGTATGAGCGGTGTGGATCTTCCGAATGGAACAAAGATCCGCAAAGGTGCGGCAGAAGCGATTGAAGAGTATGTAAAAGCCCAAGGGGGCAAAATCCCGGCAGATCTTCATGAGCAGGTCAACAAGATTTCCAGTTTGGGCGGTACGCCTTTGACGGTGTGTGAAAATGATCGTATCCTGGGCGTGATCTACCTCAAGGATACTGTAAAGCCCGGTATGGTAGAGCGTTTTGAACGCCTGCGTGCCATTGGTATTAAGACCATTATGTGTACGGGCGATAACCCATTGACAGCAGCCACCATTGCAAAAGAGGCTGGCGTAGATGGTTTTATTGCAGAGTGCAAGCCAGAAGATAAGATCGATGTGATTAAGAAGGAACAGGCAGAGGGCAAGATTGTGGCTATGACCGGTGACGGTACGAACGATGCCCCGGCTCTGGCACAGGCAAATGTGGGCCTGGCAATGAACAGTGGTACAACTGCTGCAAAGGAAGCGGCAAACATGGTCGATTTGGACTCTGACCCGACGAAGATCCTCGAGGTTGTCGAAATTGGCAAGCAGCTCTTGATTACCCGCGGTAGCCTGACGACCTTCTCTATTGCAAACGACATTGCAAAATATTTTGCAATTATCCCGGCAATGTTCATGCTTGCCATCCCGCAAATGAATGTCCTGAATATCATGGATCTGGCAACACCCTACAGTGCAATTTTGTCGGCTTTGATTTTTAACGCAATCATTATTCCTTGCCTCATTCCTCTTGCCATGAAGGGTGTCAAATACCGCCCGATGTCATCTGGAAAGCTGTTGGCAAGAAATATGATGATCTACGGCGTAGGCGGTGTGATTACTCCGTTCATTGGCATCAAGATTATCGATATGCTCATCCATCCGCTGCTTACCCTCATTGGACTGTAAGGAGGACGTTACGATATGAAAGACTCTGTAAAAGATTTTCTACACGGTACCAAGCAGGCTGTTCTTGTGACGATCGTCCTGTTACTGCTTTGCGGATTTTTGTTCCCGGTGGTTCTGTCCGGTCTTTCTTCGGTATTCTTCCCACATCAGGCGGGCGGTAGCATGATCACAGTCAATGGTCAGGCAGTTGGCGCTGAAAATGTTGGGCAAGAGTTTACCCAGGATTATTATTTGTGGAGCCGTCCTTCGGCATATCACTACAATGTGTATGTAGAGGACGAAGATGGGAATCAATACTATAATGATGGAACAGAGTTCCCCGGAATTGGTTCTGGTTCAAACAACTATGCTCCTTCCAATCCGGCTTTGGCAGAAAGAGTGGAGGCAGACATCGCAACATTCTTGGAAAAGAATCCGGATGTGAAGCGCGAAGACATTCCGACCGATCTTCTAACGGCTTCTGGTTCTGGCTTGGACCCGCATATCTCGCCGGAATCAGCCGAAATTCAGATTCCGAGAATTGTTGAAGCCTCCGGCTTAAGTGAAGAGCAGATTCGTGAAATCATCGCAAACCACACAAGTGGAAAGGTATTGGGCATCTTTGGAGAGAACACCGTGAATGTTTTGAAGGTGAATCTCGACATTGCCCAGGCCATGGGACTTTTGACTGTGGATGCGGAATAATTGAGACGGTTGAGGTGATTGATCTTGCTGCACCCATATCAAGAGGCATCCCGTATACAAATATCGCTTCCAAGAGTTCCCCAAGGAAATACACCGGGTCAGGAACTTCTCTCCTTGTTCAGCAGTGTGAATAGTTGGCTGGGAGAGGTTCCTGTGGTCCACGGTTCCCTGCAAGGAAAAACCATCTATGTGCTTTATCAAAACGTTGTATTTTACATCGAGGATTTTTGGGAGTCATTTGGTTTGAATATGGCCGCAATTCATCGAGCTTGGCCAGTCTGTGTCTTTGGAACGGCTAAAAATCAGGAAACGGTTCGGCTATCGACCGAAGTGGAGGATGGTTCTGTTCAATTTATACAACAGAGTATTTCGGGAAGAAGTACAGATAGCCTAGTGACACTTTGTTTCCAAATTGAGTGCCCAGAGGAAGAGACAACAAAAAGTTTGTGCCATCTTTTGACAGCGATGAATTGGCATACGGATATTGCAGCAATGGCTTGGACGGATGTCGACTTCCTGAGAGCCCAAGATCTGATTTTAGATCCAAATGCTCGAGGACTATTCTGTTATGTAGGAGCAGACCCGGATGCCACCCACAGCGATTGCCTGTTATCTCTGAGCTTTGCCCAGAGAATCGCTGTGTGGAATGCTTTTCTGCGGGATGGATTTGAGCCGATTGAGTTCGATTGGCTCGCGGATGAAATCTCCGAGAACTCTATTAGCGATCGTATGGAATGGGAGTTGGCTCTTCGTGAGGCCATGGAGCAATTGCATTTTCGGGTTGTCAATCAGGAAAAGTCCTTTGAGCTGTTTGATGGAGCGGGGCGCAGGCTTTATTTTGGAGCCGATTGCCGCCGAGCTGCAGAACGTGCATTGATCAAGATCCTATTTCCTCTCAATTACCAGTAAAATTTGATTTCTTCCTATTTCACGCTTTGCCTTGAAATAGATCGATCGAAAGCCTAGCATCTGCTAGGCTTTTTGTTTTTTTAGATACTGTTGAAAAGTGCAAGGAGGTGTTGCAACTGCTCTTTTGGCGTTTCTCTGTCATTTGCCAAGACAACATAACACACAAATTGAAAGGGTACTAGATGCTTACAATTGCTTATCGTGAGTTCGGAAAATTCCATAAGAATTATTATAACGATCAATTCAAAGTTTGATGGGACTTTGACGTTTCAAAGAACCTGGTTCAGTTTGGCTCTTTTTGAAAGGGATATGTAGGAAATCTGGCAACAATCATTCCAGGACAAACGCCGCCCAAGTAGAGGACAAGGACGGCGTCTTCCATTCAGAAACGAAAAAGAAAAAATCTTTTCGGTTCCTCAGTTACCTTTATATTTTATTGGAATTTGAAACTATCATAAAAAGCGAAGCGAATGATTTCTCACTTGCGACCGTTGCTTTTGTTTTCCATACTATGACAATTGGACAACGACAAGGCTTGCACCCGTACCGCCCTGTAAAACAGCTGCACCCAAAAGTCCGAATAATTGTAGCTGTAAGGTATCCCCTGCATTCAGGTTTGCAACCTGTGAGTTTGCAAAGCCGCTTACAGCAACTGCTGGTGCAACAGTACTTCCCGGCAGGCTGTACCATTACGCAGAATCCGTGAAGAGAGCAATAGGGAGGCTGTGGTTTTAACTGAATAGGATATAAGGTAGTTTCCTGTTGCGGGTACGGTAAAGGTAGTATTTGCGGCATTGGCAGTAAAGGTATTTAAAACCTGTTCGTTGGGAAGGGGAACCGGTGTACCAGCCAGTACAACGGCAATGGTGGATCCAGTCGTATTAAGGGTGCTCATGTTATTAGCTGTGACAGTTGTTCCGGTAGGTCCGGTCGCACCCGTGGCACCTGTGGCGCCGGAAGGTCCAGTTGGTCCAGTCGGCCCCGTAGCGCCAGTTACGCCGGTCGCGCCGGAAGGCCCGGTTGGCCCAGTCGGTCCGGTAGCGCCAGTTATGCCGGTCGCGCCGGAAGGCCCG
>BCAA01000012.1 GCA_001305115.1 Clostridia bacterium UC5.1-1E11
CCTTGTTCTCCCGTAGCTCCCGTTGCACCTGTTGCTCCTGTGGCTCCAACTGGCACTACAAAGTCCAGGCTAATCCCGGTTTCTGTGGCATTCGCTGTTATCGATGCTTCTTCTCCGGAACTTACGTTTCCCACTTCAACGGTAGGGCTTGCTCCAGTCGCACCGGTGGCTCCTATGGGTCCCTGCTCTCCTGTAGCTCCCGTTGCACCTGTTGCCCCCGTTGCTCCAGTATCTCCTTTTGGGCCAATCGGCCCCATCGGGCCTTGTTCTCCCTGTTCTCCTTGCGGGCCCTGGCACCCACGATCACCTTGTGGGCCTTGTGGACCAGTTTCTCCCTGCGGCCCCTGCTCTCCTTGTGGACCCTGTGCTCCTATAGGTCCTCGTTCTCCCATATCACCTTTATCACCTTTTGGACCAGCGGGTCCAACCATGCCGGAGTCACCCTTTGGTCCAACTGGTCCTCTGTCGCCTTGCGGACCCATAGGTCCTGGATTTCCCCGAACACCTTGGGGGCCCATCTCTCCCGGGTCTCCTTTGGGGCCGGCATCTCCACGGACACCTTGCGGGCCACGTGGCCCATGGGGCCAACCATTCCACGAGGGCCAATCGGACCAGGACACCCTGGTTCCCCCTTTGGGCCTTGGGGGCCTTGTGAGCCACGTTCTCCTTTGGGACCTTGTGGACCTTGAGGACCAGGAATTCCTTGTGGGCCCTGAACAACATAGTTATCGTCTACTGGATAACATGGGCAATTTCGGTTTGAGAAATTACACCCATAACAGTTCATTGGATTCATCCTCCTTATACACCTTCGACGGTTACCCCGTCCTACACTAAAATATGTAACAGGCCCCACAAATGCTTGTAATAATCGAAAGAATAAGGCCCCGTATATTCTTTTTTGTAAGGAAACAATTCCATATATAAGCGCCTGAATAAATATTCTCGCACAAAAAGGGCCAGGCGGTTTTCCATATGGAACCGCCTGGCCTCTTCATATAAAGATTCTCAATTTTTCTGATGATGCATGGACTCATTAATCCATGTCCTTTTCATAGTCAAGAATTTCTCCTGTACTCGCATCAATTTCATAGGAGTATTCTGTTCTTCCAATGTCCCACTCCACCTCATACTTTATTCGACCATGGTCATGATCGAATTCTACTTTCATCCGTTGTACATCGCCTTCAGTAACACCCGCATGTTTCAATGCAATTTGCTTGGCTTCATCTGCCGTCAATGACACTTCGCCGGAAGATCCCGAATTACTGGGAGCGGAATAGTATTCTGCATCATGGTCATACGAAAGAATATCCCCAGAAATTGCATCGATGTCATAATCATATTCGGTATTGTCCTTATAGAACTCTACCTCATATTTCCAGCGTCCATCATCCCTTTCCAATTGGGTGTAGACAAACTTCACGCTGTCCTTGCTGACACCTGCATGATCTAAAGCGATTTTCTGTGCAGCATCTTCGCCAATATATGAATCTGTAGCGGATGAAGAACTCGTTTTGGCAGGCGTACTACTTGAGGTAAATGATTGATTACCCGATTTCTCCGGAGCAGTTTCTTTGCCCGAGGTTACAGGTGCTTGTGAGGCAACCTGCGATGACGAATTATAATGTTCAATATCTCGATCCATAGAGAGGATTTCTCCTGTTACTGCATCGATGTCATAATCATATTCTTCATTGCCAACCACAAATTCAATGTCATATTCTGCGCGATTGTCATCATAATCTAGGCGTGCCCGAATGAACTGCACTTCGTCTTCAGCAAAACCAGCGTTCTTCAATGCAAGATCCTTTGCCTCTTGTTCCGTGATATAGTCGCCTGAAGCATTACCCGCAATTCCTGCCGAAACATTGCTTGAGGGCGAAGCCACTGGTGCGACCGTCGTTCCCGCGCCAGAAGCATTGGACGCTGTATCTGACACAGGCGACCCACACCCGGTAAAAAAGTGCCAAACTAAGAATCACGGCAGAAGTTGCAATCCATAAATTCTTTCTATTCATACATCATACATCCTTTCCAAAATGTATTTCATTTGCTTTTGTGTCTTCAGTATATCCAGCAAAGATTAAAGCTTCATTAAAAGATGTATGTTTTTTAATTTTTCTAAGCATGAAACGAAAATGTAAAAGCCGAGCCTTGGCCGAGAACACTCTCCACCTGGATATTCCCTCCATGTGCCTGAACAATCCATTTTACCATAGAAAGGCCCAGTCCTGCGCCGCTGGCACTGCGCGCGGAATCCGCCTGCCAAAACCGCTCCCAAACTTTTTCCAAGTTTTCTGGAGCAATTCCGATACCATTATCTTGTACACAACCGATGATGAGCCTTGTTTTTTTGCAAAGTTATCTGCAACCATCCGCCTTCTCTACCATATTTCACTCCATTTTCAATCAAATTAATCCACACACGCATCAACATGGTTTCATCGCCCTGCATCTCAACATCGGGCTCAATATGTGTCTCCAATTGGATATGCCGCATACTGGCGTTCTCCTGTTGTTGCTCCACAACCATCATGGCTAAGTCACTGAGGTTAACTGTTTCAAACTGCATCTTACCATGAGCTTTATCTGCACGTGCAAGCATTAATAGCTGAGAAATCATGACAGCCATTTTTTCTGCTTGATTTAAAATTGCATGCAACGCCTCCCTTGCTTCATCCAATGTTTTTGCACGCTCAAGAGCATATTCACACTGAGAAATAATCACTGTTGTTGGCGTTCGCAATTCATGTGAAGCATCGGAGGTAAACTGCTTTTCCCTCTCAAAAGCCTTTTCCAACCGCGCAAACATACTGTCAAACTCCGCGGCCAAGGTATAAACTTCATCCCGTCCTTGGCCGAGTGCAATACGGCGAGATAGGTCGTTCCCTTCTCCGATTTCACGCGCGGTCTGAATGATTCGCCGCACTGGCTGAAAAGCACGGCGTGTGATGAAATAGCCGCCTACTGCCGCAAACAACACAAAAACGGCAGGACAATCAGCGCCAGACGGTAGAGTGTCGAAATCGTTGAATCTACTTGATTCGCTGCCGACACGCTGCGTATCCATACAGTGCCATATCCATAAATCGTGTTCTGTTCATCATATACATACCAGCTTTTTTGCATACTGGGAATGGTTCGCAATTGACCGGGAGCAAATACTGCCGAATTGTCAAAGTCCCTTGGAACAGAACCGTAAAGCGGTACACCACCGGCATCGTACACCGAAAGATAGATACCGTCCTTAAAATATTCCAAATCATCATCGATTTCTATTTCCCCGTCGTCTGCGTCAATCTCCCGCCATCCTGCGGCCACCATATCCATCATCTGGCTCTTTGTTTCTTCCAGTGCCGACTGAGCACCCGTATAAAACAAAAAAGCCAAGACGATGCTGACCAGCAACACCATAAGCAGCGTAAACCACAGGGTCACCTTCAAATGGATTGATAAGCGCTTCATTTGTCCTCCCGCAAAACATATCCCGCTCCACGTACCGTATGAATCAACTTGGGCTCGTAGCCATCGTCCAATTTTTTACGCAAATACCGAATATAGACATCCACCACATTAGAACCGCCTTCATAATCGTAATTCCAAATATGATGACTGATCTTCTCCCTGGAAAGTACAATCCCGCTATTGCGAATCATATATTCTAATATAGCAAATTCTTTGCTGGACAATGACACCACTTGTCCGTTTCGCTGAACAGTACGGGCCGTACAGTCCACCGTCAAGTCTGCCACAGAAAACACATCGCTTGTGCTGTCTGACAACCGGCGAATCATTACACGAAGACGAGCCAAAAGCTCATCAAAAGCAAATGGCTTTACCAAATAATCGTCTGCCCCAGCATCCAACCCAGTGACACGGTCTTCAATTCCGTCCCTAGCCGTCAGCAAAAGTACGGGTGTCTTGTCGCCGCCACTGCGTAACTCTCGAAGCACTTCCAGCCCGCTAATTCCTGGCAACATAATATCCAGGACAATCGCATCATATTCCGCACAGCGTAAATAATCCAGAGCATCCGTCCCATTAAAACAGCTGTCTACGCTATAATGTGCGGCCTGTAGCTGTTTTACAAGCAGATGATTCAGTTCGGGTTCATCCTCCACCACAAAAATTCTCATATAATTCCCTCCAATTTACGACTATTATGATACATTCTGCGTATCCAATCAAGCCCTAATTTTATTTATCCAGAGTTTCACACAATAAAAAAGGATTTGACTAGCGGACCATAATCTACCCGGACCATCATTTGGGATGATTTGAGATGGAACCAGCCTCGGCACGGATGACACCATTTGGGGTGGAGAATTTTTGATTGGAGATTATCAAACATTTTCCCATTGTGGCTCAATTCGTCCAATTTTTCTTCCCTGGGGCGATGCAACTGTTCGGGAGATTGGCAGGATCGCGTTCTCGCTTCTATGGAATGCAGACCTTTCCCTCAAAGGCACATCCTGCTCACCACAAAGCCAAACAGCTTTTTTCGCCATTTTGAATAAAACGCCAGCATATCCAGAAGCTAGCAGCATCGGGCGGCTATTCGATGGAATTCTATAGCTCTTGGCCAGTCCACAATATGTCCATTATGAGGGACAGGAAGCCTCTCTTTTGAAAACGTTGGCTCAAAACGATATTCCTGGTCGATGGTATCCAGTGGAGTTCTATGAAAAAATGGACTTCGCCTATTTGACACGCGTCCCCTACTCCGTGCAATTGTGGGGGACATTGTGATTCAAACAAATCCTGCTGCGATTGCCCGCGGTTTTATGGATGTCTTGCGCCGGATGGCATTGAGCAGTGCCGCGTTCTAAACCCGGATAGACTACCGATAGTCCTCTCCGGCGGCGTGTTTTTCAAAAAGATTTCAAAGAAATTGTACAATCCATTACAGGCATTGCAAAGCAGGTAAGCGTACAAATCGTCACTGGCGATACAAAGGTGGTTGAATGTAGAAAAGGGGACGGCCTTTATGCCAACACTGCTGGAATCGGTTCACCGTGGTGTCCGGTTTATCCTATCAATCAATTCGTGCGGAAGATGTCGTTTTAATCAGTGGAAGTGTGGGATGCTATGGTGCAGCTGTACGGCAAGGGGAGAAATCCCCTTTGAGGGCAAGCTGTATTCCGACGGTTCTCCACTCCATCCGCTCAGTGCTGCGGCATTACAAGTTGGTGGTGTGCGTATTTTACGCGACCCTACTCGTGGCGGGATCGCTACAACACTCAATGAATTTGTTGAGAACCGTCCACGGACGATCGAATTAGAAGAAGAATCTATTCCTGTTGATCCCGGCGTTGCTGCATCTTGTGAGCTTTTGGGGTTAGCCCCGCTTTACAACGCCTGCGAGGGACGTATGCTGGCTGTCGTTTCCCTGGAACATGCTGCCACCGTATTGGATGCCAGGCATCATACTCCCGGAGAAGATGGTGCTACTGTCATTGGCCGTGTGACAGAAAGTCGGCCTGGACGCGTTATCCTTCATACCACATTCGGTGGAAGCCGCATCCTCGGGAAACTTACCGGAGCACAATTGCCTCGAATTGCGGAAAGGCATAAGGACATATTCCAAATCAGACGAAAGGTGTACTGCATAGTATCATGGAATGCAGTACACCTTTCAATTTGCCACTTATAAAATTAATTTTGGATACATAAGGAACAAAAAGCAACTACTGTCTTATGACTATCCTGAATAGATTCTTCATAAATTATTAGAAAAACAGTTGCTTTGCTATAGTCCGATGCACTTCATAATTTCTTAGGCCTTATCCTGTAGTTCTTTAAGTTCCAATATGATTAACAGACACAATTTTTACAAGAAAAGAGCCTTCGAATTCGAATTGCAGAGATCTGAGGTGGGAGACTTTTGGTCATCACACCATTGTACCAAATCCCCACTCGATCCCCCGCCGAGAGGCACTTCGTGCAATCAGTATTTACCATCACTTCCTGACCCGTAGCATGATCTCTTACCAAAAGACGGTTAGCCCAAACTTCACGTATTGTTGCAATCATAATCATCTGTTTCACCTCTGTAATAGCATATGCTCAAGAGTACGAACAGGCTAAACACGAGGATTCCGTGAGTGATACTGGATATTTCTAATTCTTTTCTTCTTGTATCTAGCGTCCATAGATAAAACATTTTTTAATTGTTCAATGCTTTCTAAAACCATCTCACACGGGAACTCTATAATATACACGGTAAGTGTACGAAGATATTATAAATTTCAATGCTGGATTCCATGAAAAAAAACCTGAACGCAATTTGCGTTCAGGTTTCAGTTGGTGCCGGTGGCCGGACTCGAACCGGCACGTCATTGCTGACAACAGATTTTGAGTCTGTCACGTCTGCCAATTCCATCACACCGGCATGTAACGTTAAAGATTATACAACATTGCTCGCAAAAAAGCAACAGTTTTTTCATATAAATTTTAAAAAAACTCCGATTCTCTTTTTTGTCCATCTTTTAGAAAAAGAGAATCGGAGTCTATACTTATGCCTGCAAATGTTCCATCATCGTTAAGCAATGGCGAGGACATGCCTCCACACACTTTCCACAGCCAATACATTTCTCCGGGTCGACCGTGGCGTGGAAATGTTCCACTTTGACGGCCCCAGCTTCACAGACTTTTTGACACTTCATGCAACCAATACAACCCACTTTACAGACCTTATTGGTCATTGCTCCCTTATCGCAATTATCACAACGCACAACTGCCTGTTTTTTCAAGGGCACTAGGGAAATCAGCTGTTTTGGGCAAGCTTTCACACACATAGAACAGCCTTTACAACGCGACGGTTCCACATGGGCAACGCCATTGCAGACATCAATCGCACCGTAAGCACAGGAACGAACACAATCTCCCAGTCCCATACAACCGTAACGGCAGCTGGAAACGCCCCCTGCCAGTTGTGCGGCAGCGGCACAGGTTTGAATCCCCTCATACTCCATTTTGTCGCTGGTGTTGTCATAACTGCCCAGGCAATGGACTACTGCCACCTTGGCCTCTACATCCACATCTGCCAACCCCAGGTACTGGGAAACCATCTTGGCCACTTCCGCCCCTCCAGGTGCACACAGGCCGGGCTGCGCCTCACCATGTGCCAGTGCCTTTGCATAGCCAGAACAGCCGGAGTACCCACAAGCGCCGCAATTGGCTCCTGGCAACATGGCTTCTATGTCCTCTGCTTTCTCATCCTTTGGCACCGCCATCAGAATCGAGGCAATTGCAAGCCCTAACCCTGCAATCAGTCCGATTACCGCTACAATGACAATTGGAATCCACAATTGATTCATTCTCTACTCCCTCCTATCAACCCAACAGGCCATCAACAAGGCCCTGGAACCCAAGGAAGGACACCGCCACGAGCGATGCCGCAATCAGGGTGATCGGGAGGCCCTTCAGGAATTTTGGAATATCATTTGTTTCCAGTCGCTCACGGACACCTGCAAAAAGCACCATTGCAACCATGAAACCAATACCGGAACCAAATGCATTGACCAGGGATTGTACATATCCAAAGGTCGGATCTGCAGCGCCTTTTTCGATCACCAACATAGTGACGCCTAAAACCGCGCAGTTCGTAGTAATCAGTGGCAAGTAAATTCCCAGCGCATTGTAAAGCGGCGGCATGAACTTGCGCAAAGCAATTTCAATCAGCTGTACCAAAGCAGCTATAATCAAAATAAAGACGATGGTCTGTAGGTATTCCAGCTGATTGGGTACCAACAGATACATGTAAATCGGCCACGTCACAGCTGTGGCAATCACCATAACAAAGGTCACCGCCACGCTCATTCCCGTCGCAGTATTCAGCTTTTTGGATACACCGAGAAATGGGCAGATGCCAAGAAATTTATTGAGCACATAGTTCTCTGTAAGGATTGCCGCCAAAAAGATCGCTACCAAATTTTTAATCATTTCTTAGCAGCCTCCTTTTTCTGAATCTTCGAACAGTTCTCTGCAAGAGGGCAGCCATGGCAGCCGAGCTCTGCCGGGCGAGATCCCTCACCTGCCAGCCGGTTTGCCACTGCGATCAGAATTCCAAACACAAAGAAACCTCCTGGCGGCAAAATAAATACAATGATCGGGTCGACAACGCCCGCCGTAATCGGGATACCAAACAAGCTTCCCGCGCCAAAAAATTCACGGATCATCCCCATCACCAACAGTGTGGCTGTGAATCCCACGCCCATTCCCAGCCCATCAATGATGGATGGTACAATCTTGTTTTTGCTGGCAAACATCTCTGCACGGCCCAAAATAATGCAATTCACCACAATCAGAGGCAAATATATTCCCAGAGCCTCATCAAGTGCTGGAGAATAGGCCTGAATAAACATCTGTACAACGGACACAAAGCCTGCAATGACTGTGATAAATGCAGGTATGCGTACTTTATCCGGAATGATCTTGCGCAGAATGGAAATCACCGCATTGGAACACACCAGAACAAACGTCGTCGCTAAACCCATACCAATGGCATTGCTCGCAGAGGTGCTGACCGCTAGTGTTGCGCAGCATCCAAGCACCAGGCGCAAAACAGGGTTTTCTTTGACAATGCCCTTGGAGAACTCCTTCCAAAGGGATTTCTTCTTATCCATTCTTAGGCGCCTCCTTTCACTGTCTCGTACAAGGCCAACGCCTCGTTGACCGCATCGGTCACGCCCTGGGTCGTGATGGTAGCGCCCGTCATCGCCATGATTTGACCATCCTGCTTTTCGCCGGACTTAATCACTTCAAATTCACCAGATTCTGGAACTGCCTGGTGGAACTGAGCGCGAAAGTCCTCTTTTTCTGCATTCATACCGAGGCCCGGCGTGTCATCAATGCTGAGCAGTTCCACGCCGGACACCGATCCATCCACCTGAATACCGGTCATCACCTGAACCGGGCCGCCATACGAGCTGGCAGAGGTCGTAAATACATATCCGGCCGTTTCTCCGTTCTCCTTGCCAACATAGTAAATAACATTTGCGCCCTCCGCATCTGTGACCTGCGCTTCTTCAAAGTCTTTAATTCCGGGAAGCACTAACTCACGCGCTTCTCGGGCAGCTTCCTCCTCCTGCTCTGCGATCTTGTCCTTCGTCAGCAGATTTGTTCCCGCCAACAAGGCCGCAATTACCAAACAAATCAAGGTCAGTGTGACCGTGGGGCGAAGGACCTCTTTTGCCTGAATTTTCATTCCTGTGCCCCCTCCTTCTTTGCTTTCTCCTTTTTGACCCCAAACGGACGCGGGCGCGTCATACGCTCAATGTGCGGCACCAGGATGTTCATGAGGATAATGGAGAAGGATACCCCCTCTGGCAAAGAACCAAACATCCGAATCAACATAGTCAAAATTCCACAACCGACGGCAAATACAATTCGCCCGTTCCGGTTGATCGGAGAAGTTGTATAATCCGTCGCCATGAAAATGGAGCCGAGGAGCAATCCGCCGGACAAGAGCTCAAAGATCACATCGCGGCCAGCAAGCAACGAGATTACCGCCACGGTTCCCAAATAACAAAGCGGTATCACGGGGCTAATTACCTTGCGGACGATCAAATAGATGCCCCCTAAAAGCAAAGCGATCGCGCAAGTTTCCCCTAAACAACCGGCACGTGCGCCAAGCAGCATATCCAAATGATTCGGAAGCTGGTCCGCCGCCCCCTGCTTGAGCAGTCCGAGCGGCGAAGCGGTCGTAATTGCATCTGGGTTCCCGATGCGATACCAGAACGGCACCACCCAATTGCTCATCTTCGCTGGAAAGGAAGCCATCAGTACAATGCGTGCCGTCAAAGCTGGATTGACAAAGTTCTGTCCAATACCGCCAAACATTTGCTTTACTACAACAATCGCTACCACACTGCCAAAAATTGCGATCAGCGGGCTGATGGTAACCGGCAAATTAAAAGCGAGCAAAATTCCTGTGACAACCGCGCTCAGGTCAAAAATGGTGTTGTCACGCTTCATCACTCGGCGGCTAAGATATTCTGCCAGTACACAGGACCCCACACAGGTAAGAATCAAAATCAATGCCTGAACGCCGAATAATATACAGGAAGCAATGGCCGCGGGGGTCAACGCAATGATGACATCCAGCATAATTTTCTGAGTAGTTGCCCCACTCCGCAGATGGGGCGAAGGAGATACGATCAATTTTTGCTCCATTATTTCTTCCCTCCCGCGCTTTTTACCAAGGCTTTTCCTAGTCGGATTGCCTGCACCAAAGGCCGGTGCGCCGGGCAATTATAGGCGCAAGTGCCACATTCCATGCAGTCCATCACACTGTATTCCTGCAATTCCTCTGCACGCTTAGCCTCCGCATATTTCTCCAACATCGTAGGTATCAGATGCATCGGACAGCCACTGACACAGCGGCCGCATCGAATACATGCGGTCGGTTCGTGTAAACGGGCTTCTTCCTCATCCAAGCAAATAATCCCGTTGTTTTGCTTGACGATTGGAAGACTGTCGTCTGTAATGGCAATACCCATCATGGGGCCACCCATCAAAATCTTTTTCGGTGGGGCTTTATACCCGCCGCAGAAACGGATAACCTCCTCAATCGGCGTGCCAATTGGAACGATGACATTCTGTGGATATTGGATTGCCGAGCCATCGATAGTAACGCGCTTTTTTATCAGGGGCATCCCTGTCTTGAGATAATTGGCCAGGAATGCAACAGAGGTGATGTTCATCACGATGCATCCCACATCCGCAGGCAGTTTTCCCATGGGAACCTCCCGGTCTGTGCAGGATTTGATGAGCACTTTCTCCGCCCCCTGCGGATAGGAGGCATGGAGCGCCAAGACCCGCACGTGATTCCCCGGGTCCAGCTTCTCGTTGTCTGCCATTTTTCGCAGCGTTTCAATCACGTCGGGCTTGTTGTCCTCGACTGCAATAATGACTCGTTCGATTTCCAGCATATCCTTCACAGCATAAATTCCAGAAAGGACCGCCCAGGAGTTTTCCAACGCTTCCCGGTGATCTGCCGTTATGTAGGGCTCGCACTCTGCGGCATTGATAATCAGCGTGTCAATCCTTTTATCTGGTGAAACCTTCAATTTCACATGTGCTGGAAACCCCGCGCCACCCAGTCCAACCAGTCCGGATTCGCGCACTGCTTGAAGAAACGATTCCCGCGTATCCGCTTTTGGCGGCTGTACCTCCGGCGAGATCTTCATCTCTCCATCGGAATCGATGACAAGTGCATCCACATATTGACCCCCAGAGAGCATCACCTGGGTAACTGCACGCACCTTGCCGGAGACACTGGCGTGAATCGGTGCGCTGACAAAAGCCATACTGTCGGCGATTTTTTGGCCCACCAGAACCTCATCCCCCACCTTCACCAGGGGCGTACAGGGAGCTCCCACATGCTGCTGCATGGGAATGATCACTTGCGTGGGCGGCGGCATGACAGCCGATTCCATCTGTGCCGTATTCTTTCGATGCGGCACATGTGCTCCGCCATGTGTTTTGAATGGCTTTTCCGGAAATGCAAGTTCCATTCTTTTCCCTCCATTTTCAAACATACTTTCTTCCTAAGCATCCCGTTCAATGGGACGCCATTTATCGAGTAACGGCATCACTGCACGAAGCACCAACCCCGTGAGAATACCGGAACACACACCAAATAAAAGCAACCATGGAATATACCAGACGATTGCAGGCGTTGTAAGCAACGCCGCCACACACAACTGCGCTGCATTGTGTGAAAGCGCTCCCGCCACGCCAAGGCCGATCATTCCGAACGGATTCCCTTTTAATCGCAGGAAAAACCACATTACCAGCGTACTGGCCACTCCTCCCGAAAGGCTCATCAGCATCGCCACAAATCCACGTGTTATTCCAGCGAATAATCCTTTTAAAATTGCAATACACAATGCCGGGCCAAGTCCCACCGTCCCTGCAGCGTACATGGTCACCAAATTGGACAGCCCTAACTTTGCTCCAGGTGGCAATACCGGAATGGGAGGAAGCATCCCCTCCCATGCAGACAGCACCAATGCCAGCGTCCCTAATAGGCCGTTAAACGCAATGCGCTGCGTTCTAGGCGATAGATTTAAATATCCCTGCTGTCTCATCGTCCATCCCTTTCCCAATCGAAACGCACACAATGACCTCAACCGGTCACCCCGTCAAATCCGGAAGTTCCACCGGATTCTAGCCGTACAGAAACACGCGCAGGCAGACACACAGCCGACTGTCCCGGCCGTGTCAATTTCCCTGTGCGTATACAGGTTTTGTCCGGGCATGCAGACGAAAAGAAGGAAATCGCTCCCGGTTCCACCAACAGCTTGACCTGATATGGACCGCCAAGGGCCAGTTCTTCCGTTTGAGTCTGTCTGTCTAAATCTATGCGGCGGATAACCTGTCCATTCTGTTCCACCACCGCGATACATTCCTCCACCGGACGTAGCTGGAACCACGCGGCTAAACATCCAGCAAGTGCCAGTAGGATGGCGATCAACACGACATCCTGCTTCTTCAACAAGCGCGTCCGATTTTCCCGCCCGTTCATGATACAAGCGTGTAGGCGTCCGACGTAAGTTGAAAGGCATCTTCTAAGGAATCGGATACCCAAACACGTCCATCCTCTGCAATAAAAACGCCGCCTGCATCATAGTGCTCTAGTAGGCTCATTCCCCTCTCTTCTCCGAGTACAAAAGCCGCCGTGGATAGCGCGTCGCTTAACGCACCACTGTCGGAAACCACGGTGACGGAAACGAGTCCACTTTCTGCCGGATATCCGGTTTTCGGGTCGAGAATATGATGATAGGTCTTGCCATTCTCCGTAAAATTCTTTTCGTACGAACCGGAAGTGGAAACAAAACCGGATGCCAAATCCAACAACCCCATCTCTTCCGCTTTGTCATCGCCACTTTGAGGATCGCGGACAGCCAACCGCCAAAGGCTTCCATCGGGTTTTTCCCCATATAAGCCAATACTGCCGCCCACTGCGATAATCCCAGCTTTCACCCCTGCCTCCTGGTAGGCCTGCACCGCTGTATCACACGCTGCACCCTTTCCAATACCACCGAGGTCGAGAGCGGCCCCATGGATCTTTAAAGAAGCCTCGGAAGTTTCTTTGTCAACTCGAAGGTTGTGATAGTCCACAAAAGTCCGGTATGTCTCGATCTCTTCTTCGTCCGGCAAGTGTTGGTTTTCTCCTCCAAAATCCCATAGGGAACTGACCGGCAAGACCGTCGGGTCGTAAGCCCCCTCCGATTGCTCTGCCACATGAAGAGCCATTTCCAATAAATCCGCTGTCTGGGGTTCAATCGCAATCCAATCCGTTCCTGCCGCTGCATTCAAACGCGCAATGTCGGAATCCTCCATCCGCCAGGAAATCTGATTTTCTAAACGCTGTACCGCATTGGCCGCCTCGGATGCAGCATCCTCTCCCATACGGCCATAAACCGTCTGCTGGACATAGCTTCCCATTGCATATTCTGTGCTGGTAAACGGTTGCCGGTCACGTTGCTGTATGTACCATTGGCGGCCGGCAAATACCAACACCAAAACAACTGCAAAAAACGCCAACGCCCGGCCGATTTTCCATTTTTTCTGATTCTTCATGGGTTCCTCCAAAGCGGCTCACATGCCTCTATACAAAATATAGTATACCATACTCTTGATAGAGCAAGCAAACGATCGGGACATTTTTCAACTGGTTATTTGTAAGAAATTGAAGCAAAAAAGTGTTGAATTTCTCTCTCCCTGCACATTCCACAAAATCACACCAGAAAGGCGAAAATTACCCAACTTTTTTGTCGTATTCAACAAATTCCTTTTGAACTGCTTTCCAACGTCTATTCTTATGCTATACTTTGTTAGAATTATGTTATGGAAAGAGCCGCAACAACCCAGCCGGTTGAGTAGCGGTATGGAGGGACGTATTCATGTCAGGAATTGAAACCGTAAAACGGTATTTAGAACCCTATGGGGTAGCCGATCGCGTACAGGAATTTTCCGTTTCCAGCGCCACAGTGGAGTTAGCCGCACAGGCGCTCGGCGTGGAACCTGCACGTATTGCCAAGACGATTTCTCTGCAAGCGGATAACGGCTGCATCTTAGTCGTCGCCGCTGGCGATGCCAAGATTGACAACGGTAAATTTAAAGCAGAATTTCATCGGAAAGCCAAAATGTTGAATGCGGAGGAAGTGTTGCCCCTTACGGGCCATCCAGTAGGAGGCGTATGCCCCTTTGCCAATCCAAATACCGCAGCAGTGTATTGTGACGTCTCTTTAAAACGCTTTGCAACGGTTTTTCCTGCCTGCGGTACGGCAAACTCTGCCATTGAATTGAATTGTGAGGAACTCTTCCGGTATTCTCACAGTCTAAAGTGGGTGGATGTGTGTAAAAATTGGGAGACGGAGGGAATTGCAAATGCGGATGCGCAATAAACCATGGGCGACTCCGGAATTAAACGCCTGCCCCTTTTTGTCCGCGGTCCAGAGCGCATGGCTGGCAAATGGCAGGATTGGTTTTCTCAAAAGCAGCCGATTCACTTGGAGCTTGGCTGTGGAAAAGGTTGGTACATCGCCGGATTGGCTCCCAAAAATCCAAACATCAACTACCTTGGAGTGGACCTAAAAGATATTGTTTTGGCGCCCGCCAAGCGCATTGTGGAGGCTGCATTTGCTGAAATCGGACAGCCCGTTGACAATGTCGGGTTAACCGCCTATAATGTGGAACAAATCTGCAATATTCTTCGCCCAGAAGATGGTGTGGAGCGCATTTGCATCAATTTTTGCAATCCCTGGCCGCGCGCAAAGCACAACAAGCGCCGCTTGACCCATCCGCGCCGTTTAAACGATTATAAGCAATTCCTCAAGCCGGGTGGTGAACTTTGGTTCAAAACAGACGATGATGGCCTTTTCTCCGATACGCTGGCATATGTAAAGGAAAGTGGATTTGCACTTTTATCTCAGACAATGGATTTACATAAAAGTCCAGATTTTTTTGAGCAGGATGCCCCGACCGAACATGAAAAGATGTTCACCGAACAGGGGATTCCCATCAAAGCGTTGATCGCACGTTGGGAGCCGCCCGTCGAATGAATGTATCTCATATGTATTTTGCTTGACAGGCGTCGTTTTGTGCCGTATAATTCCTATTAAATCAGTAATAATTAAGGGATACTCTGCGGCTCGGTATCCCACCAAAAGATGGAAAGAGGGGTGCAGTGTGGAAGGTAAACCGATGATCGAAATTCGCTCCTTGAGCAAAACCTTCCGGGGAAAGAACACGGAAGTCCATGCGCTGCGGGACATCAACCTGAAAATCGAAGAAGGCGACATCTTCGGAATTATCGGTATGAGCGGTGCAGGAAAAAGTACGCTGGTGCGCTGTATGAACATGCTGGAGGTTCCTACGGAGGGGACTGTATTCTTCAATGGTATGGACCTTTCCAAGCTAAATCGCAAACAACTGCGTGAAGCACGTCGCTCGATGGGCATGATTTTCCAACAGTTCAATCTACTGATGCAGCGGACAGCAGAAGCAAACATCTGCTTTCCATTGGAGATCTCCGGAGTAGACAAGATCACCGCCAGAAAACGCGCGAAAGAACTTTTAGAGCTTGTCGGGTTAGCCGATAAGGCAAAGGCCTACCCCTCTCAGCTTTCAGGTGGACAGAAACAGCGCATCGCCATCGCCCGTGCGCTTGCAACCAATCCGAAGGTACTTCTATGCGATGAAGCGACTTCCGCCCTAGACCCAAATACAACGGCTTCTATCCTTTCGTTATTAAAGGATATCAACCGCCGTCTGGGAATCACCATTGTAATTATCACGCATGAAATGAGCGTGATCGAAGAAATCTGTAACCGGGTGGCCATCATCAGTGAGAGCAAAATTGCCGAGTGCGGTGAGGTTACAGAGATCTTCTCCCACCCCAAGACACCGGCTGCACAACATTTGGTCTTTCCTGAGGGGAAACATACTACCGAGCAATTCACCGGCAAGCATGCAATTCGCATTGTATTCGATGGGAGTTCCTCTTTTGAACCTGTGATCGCAAACATGGTGCTGGAATATAAGTCCCCTGTCAATATTCTATTTGCAGACACAAAAAATATGGACGGCAAAGCTTTCGGTCAAATCGTGATCCAATTGCCGGAAGATGTCTCTCTTGCGGAAAAGATGCAGCGGTATCTGCATCTGCGGGGATTGACCGTAGAGGAGGTGAGCGGAAATGTGGGATGAATCCACGCTGCAAATGTTGTTACAAGGCGTTGGTGAAACCCTGTATATGACACTGGGGTCCACCCTGTTCGCCTATGTGATTGGACTTCCATTGGGTGTTCTGCTCGTCATGTGCGCCTCGGACGGGATCCGCCCACATCCAGTCCTGTACAAAATTTTGGATGTGGTGGTCAATTTGACCCGGTCTTTCCCATTCATCATCCTATTAATTGCTGTTTTGCCGTTCACTCGTTGGCTGCTCGGTACCACACTCGGCCCTACCGCAGTCATTGTCCCCCTGACGATCTCTGCCGCCCCGTTTGTGGCGCGGTTGGTCGAGGGGTCTCTCAAAGAAGTCGATGTTGGTGTGATTGAAGCATCTCAATCGATGGGAGCTTCCGCTTTCCAGATCATTTGGAAAGTCCTTCTTCCAGAGGCACGCCCTTCGCTCATCGTCAACTGTGCCATTGCCATCACGACCATTCTTGGATATACTGCGATGGCAGGATTTGTCGGCGGTGGAGGATTAGGAGACATTGCCATACGCTTCGGTTATTACCGACGTGAAGAGGATATTATGCTCATCACCGTCGTCCTCTTGATCGTTGTGGTTCAGGTATTCCAAGGGCTGGGGCTTTGGGTAGCCAGGCGACTCGACCGGCGGAAATAAATTTGGAAAAACAGAATGTTTTTTCCATCTGTTGAAAAAACAAGGAGGATTCTCTCATGAAAAAGATTTTTGCAATTTTGTTGGCTGTTGCACTTTCCGCTACTGTTTTAGCTGGATGCCAATCCGGCGGTAATACCTCTTCCGAAACAAATGCAACCAATTCTGAAGCTAAAGTCATTAAAGTAGGGGCTTCTCCTGCCCCTCATGCAGAAATTCTTGCGGTCGCCAGTGATCTTCTTAAAGAACAGGGCTATGAGCTGGATGTCGTCGAATTTTCCGATTATGTGCAGCCGAACCTTGCGCTCTCTGAGGGCGAACTGGATGCAAACTATTTCCAGCATCAGACCTATCTGGACAACTTTAACGAGGAGTATGGCACGGAATTGGTCTCCATCGGTGCAATCCATTACGAGCCCCTCGGCATTTATGCCGGCCGTACTGCCTCATTGGACAACCTCCCGGACAATGCGACCATTGCCGTCCCGAATGATACGACCAATGAAGCGCGCGCACTCCTGTTGCTCCAAGATCAGGGCTTCATCGAAGTGGATGAATCCGCTGGATTAAATGCGACAGTGAAGGACATCACCAATAATCCCAAGAATATTCAAATAACGGAAATTGAGGCGGCACAGTTGTCCCGCATTCTTCCCGATGTCGATCTCGCCGTCATCAACGGAAATTACGCCATCGACGGCGGCCTAAAAATCAGCGACGCTTTGGCCGTGGAAGAGAGCGGTTCTGTTGCGACAACCGCCTACCCCAATGTGATCGCTGTTCGCAAGGGAGACGAAGACCGCCCGGAATTGAAGGCGCTTGTGGATGCCCTGAAGAGCGACACTGTTAAGCAGTATATCAATGAAACTTATGCGGGTTCCGTTGTTCCAATTGAGTGAACCGCAAACGTCAACCGGCTGTGTGAAATCACACAGCCGGTTTCTTGTTGCCACTTTCAGCATAAACGCCTTGCTTCAACCGCGAAATTCAAAAAAGTTTCGACTGGAAACGATCTTGGGGGTTACCAGCCTATTAAGAAGGAACATCGCCTAGCCTTTTCCGATGATTTCAGAGGTATTTGTAAACCCCCAGAACCGATATGGTTAACAAGATACTGAGAGGAGCTGGTTTATCCGTAGCCGGGCAAGCAATGCAATCCTATTTTCAGTACCTCTTCCTATGAATCAAAAGTGCTGCCCTTTAAGATGGAAGTAAACCTCTCATTACATGTAGTTTTAAGTAGTTCCGATTTCATCCTTTCGAATCAGATTATACTTGCCACCACTGAGAGGCCCAGTTTCTCCTTGTTGGCCTTTTTGCGCTAGCCAAAAGCAAAAGGAGCTTCGTAAAAGCGCTTTGATGCGATTTTAATATGTGTCTCCAGCCTAACAAAGAAACGCCCTGTAACACAGCCATTCGGCAGATACAGGGCGTTATTTTTTGTTGGACGTGCAATTCTATTTATAAATGATGTATCCGTTCCCGATGATTGCTATTCCTCTCCGAGAATTACAAGATCAAGCCCCTTCATCCATTTCCGTATTTCTGTACCCAACAATCTGGGTAGACCGGCGACGGATTATACCCTGCCTGATCTAAGTTCACAGTTGCATCCTCGCCTTCCCGCACACGGCGGGCCACAACGACCGTTCGAAATTCTTTAAACTCATAGGAACAGGTTGAAAGGGTGAGCAATTGGTCATCTGTGGTAACATCAACTGGTATATTTAGAATAGAGCGGCTTTTCATCTCCTCAATAAACGCCGCAAAAGCTGCATCATCTGGAAAATCCGGCTGGGCATAGTCGAAAATCTCTCCCTGCTCTGGGAGTGTGTTGATCTTAAACACAGAGAAAACCTTCCACTTGCCCTCAACGCCTTCTAAGTCGAAATCAATAACAGGAGCAGACTTATAGAAATCCAGATCGGTATATTGCAAAATAGCTGCAAACATCTGCCCATCATCCATATTATGCCCATAGAGAGTCAAATTCTTCATGTCCTGTGCCGGCGAGCAATTGGCATCCAGAAAAATACACCCATACTGGGTATACTTTTTGTCATATCCATGACGCAAATAGAGTTCTGGATTGTCCTTTGCAGACTGCATCACTGGATAATCCACCACCGTATTGGGAATCTGAATCCATCCAATGGTATCCGGATTGCCTTCCTTGAGTTGTTTAAAGGCATCCCGTTTTCTCTCTGCGGTTTTTCCGGAACCTGTGAAGAAGAGGTACGATCCTTGTCATCTTCTTCGGTGTGATAAATCTGCTGTACCTGCTCGACTGCATTCCGGTTTCGCAGGGGTTCATAGATTCCCTTATATCCGATCACGCTCAAGGAGCCCACAAAAACACAGAGCGACACAACAAAAATCCCCTTGCGTAGACCGTTTCTCATAGGCTCTCCTTTCGCAGTTTCCGCATCTTCTATCGATCCGCCGGTCAACGCTGCGTCTCTTGTGTACGCAGGCTGATGATCTGTTCTTTCAGGTGTATTTCCCCTTTTCTACGGCATTTGGCCTCAAATGCGCTGCGGATGCGGTTTGCAACCAATTGACCGTTTTCTTCCTGTGCCACCAGCAGCCCCAAAATAAACTGCGACGGGCTATAGCGCGCTACAATATCATTCCGGCGTAAGGTTTCCGATATTGCTTGCTTCAAAAGGATCATAATATTTTTTAATTTCTCCAACGGAGGAATCTCTCCGTTCTTATCCGTTGCTGTAAGCAAAATCAAAACCTCGCTCTGATTGCAGCGCTCTTGCGAACGCATCTGTACTCGACAGATTTCACGGAATACCGTATATTCACAGAAAAATGGCGTAGAACCGGAGGTCTCCTCCGCAAGGATGTCGTCCTTGATCTGATTCATATCGATCTCTACCATGTTGAGCCCTTGGATAATTTCACGATGTAGATTTCGGATGGAATTAGAAAGACCCATTCCCAATTCCCGATTAAAAGATTCCGAAATATTCTCATAATGAACCAAAGCTTGTGCATATTGACCGGTATGCAAATAGGCCTTTAGCAAAATGTGATGGATGTCCTCCTGATAAGGACAAAAGCGGACCGCACGCTCACAAACTGAGATCACATCCCCGTACTGTTCCGACTGGTTCAAAAGTCTGCATAGCGTCAGTACACAACTGACATAGAGGCTTTGGTATTGCGCACGTCTGCTAAAAATCCATTCGTCCTCTCCCAAATTGGGCAGGAATTCCCCGTTGTACAGTTCCACCGCCTGGGAATAACAGGCAATACGGCTTTCCAGGGCCTGCTCTTCATCCGAACCACGCTTGGCCAATAGGGACATAACCTCCGTATCAATCTCACAAGGAAAATCCTCATTCCACATGTAAGCGCCTTCGGAAAAACGAATCAGCTCCATGCCTTCCTCACAAGCTTCATTGTCCGGCGTCAAATCATCCAACAGCATACGCGCACGATAGACCAAATTCTTCAAAGAATTTGCCGGATCGATACACTCGTCTCCATCCCGCCACAATAGACGAATCAAATGGTCTTGGGACAACCTTTGGCCCCGGTTAATTAAGAGAATCCCTATCAAAAGCCAGATCTTTTTGGAACGGTTTCCTTTTTTCACGACTTCCCGGTCGCCCCGCCGGATTGAAAAATCTCCCAGCATGCGCACGGACAGCTTTTCAGTGGCCATCATTCCGATTTCCCCCACAATCTTTTTATTCGTTTCACTGGATTGGTTGTCCTGCCCCCTGGACAGGAAACCCTTATGTAATAAAAACAAACTGCACCAACAGCATATACAGTACCGTCCCTACACCAATACTCAGCAGAGTGTTTTTCTTCCAAAGGTGCAGCACCACAACCGCTGCTACAGCGATCAGTTCCGGTAATCCATATGGCCATTCCAACAAACTGGTCCCTTTCAAACAGTATACCATCAGCATGGCAATAATTGCAAAAGGTAAAACTTTCCCCAGATATTTCACATACGGTGGGGTCTCCTTTCCTTCTGGGAAAAGAACAAACGGAAGCAGCCTTGTGAAAAAAGTAACAAGCGCAACAAACGCAATCACCAGTAGCGCACGAATCGCCCCGTTCATGTAGCCGCCCCCTCCTCCGGCCTGTCCAGACGTCCTCGAAAGACCGACAGTAACACGACCATTCCGATCAACGCCGGCAGGATAAAATTGTCCGCTCCAAAGAGCAATAGACACACCAGTGAACAAACCAGCCCCACCAACGCCGGAACATGGCTCTTTGCCTCGCGCCACTGGTTTACAAAGATTACCACAAAGAGTGCCGTCATTGCAAAGTCAATTCCCTGCGTGTTGAACGAAAAAGAAGAACCGAGCAAGCCTCCTACCACAGAACCCACAATCCAATATAACTGATTGAACAAAGCGATAAAAAAGAAAAACCAATTGCGGTCCACATTTTTCGGTGGCTCTGCTGTGCAAAGCAAAGAAAACGTTTCGTCCGTCAGGGAAAAAATCATGTAGGGTTTCTTTGCTCCAAGATTCCGAAATTTCCCCAACATGGAAATCCCGTAAAAGACATGTCGGATATTCACCATCAAGGTCATCAAAATAACCTGTAAAAATCCTGCCCCGGTGGCCAACAGATCGACTGCTACAAATTGCATCGATCCGGCATAGATGAATATGCTCATCAAGGCAGCCCATCCAAAGCCATACCCTTTACTTTCCAGCAAAATTCCAAAGGCAGCCCCCAAAAAAGGTATCCCACCATCACGGGAACCGTTCGAGGGAAGGCTGCGCGGAGGGCCAACTTCAACTGCCGCATTTTTGCTGGTTGTCCTGTTTGCATTGCTTTGCCTCCCTTATGCCTTTTTCTTCCTGCGAAGGCGGGAGACAATCAAAATCAGCGCTGCACCACCAATCAATACAACCGGAGCCGCTATGCGAATCATCTGGTCTTTGCGCGCCTCCCCCGCAGTGTAATCAGGATTTTGATCCGGGTCATTTTCCTCCTGCAAAATTTGCAGATAGGCATCTTCCCCGGTCTTATAGGCATCCGCAGCATTGGGGAACAGATACAACGGGGCGGTCACACGGATGTCTACGGCATGGTTGGCCGGAACTTCGTCCACGGTCAAGCTCACCAATTCGCCGCTTTCGATGACCAGCGTATCGTTTTCCTGGTCATGCGTCCATGCTTTTACCTCTTTGCGCTCCGCACCATACGGCAAAATGACATAACCAGTCAGCAATCCCGCCTCATATGGAATATCTTCTCCGATCAGTTGCCAGTTGAATTCCATCGTATCGTTATGAAACCGAACCGCGCCTTTTACCGTATAGAGGACTTTGATCGTCGTAGTAGCATTCCAATTTTTTAGATAAGCATGAATGTCGTATCCCGTATCGGTTTCATCCAATGTATACTTACGCTCCGGATATTTTTCCCCCTCGGTTTCCGTCGCTGCTTGAATCTCCTCGTAGCTGTTAAAACGCTCCAAATCCTCTGAACCCATGACCACACGGATATTCGATATTTCATAGGCATCGGACTTTGCAATCGTGCGTTCGAATTTTGTCATCTTTTCAAAATTCCGGCAGGAGAACGTCCAATATTCTATGATGTTCACCGTACCATCTGTGAGCAGCTCTGCCTCTACCTTTTCGGATTGACAGGTATAGCCCTCCACCGCCAGATCAAACGCTTCCACCTGATGGTTCATAATGTATTCGCCGAGTTCCTTCATTTCTGACGAGATCTCTTCTTCGTCTTCTTCAGCAAAAGCGAAGGACGTACATGAGAGCGCCAGAAGCAGCGCCAGAAGCAGAGATAGGTATTTTTTCATGGATGCTCTCTCCTTGTATTCATAAATTATTTCCGAAAGAGTTGCTTGACCGAACGGATTTCTTCACCGTTCGGGATCAAAAGCCGGTAAAATGGCGTGTGCGTAAACAGGCAAAAAATCACCATGGAGGTAAAGCCCTGTGCAGTCAAAGACGCTGATGTTGCCAATGCAATTCCATTGACCCCCATCAAAGGAATCAAAACGAAGGACAAACTCAGATTGACGATAATTCCGATGATGGTGGGCAGAATATTCAACTCCGGTTTTCCATAAGCGGCAATGGAATTGGCCAACACCTTTGCATAACAGATAAAAATCGAACCAATGATTAGATACCGCAAAGGCGCGATCGCCTCTACATACTTTGGGAAAACAATCGGCACAAATACCTGCGCCACTAACACCAAAAGTACGGCGCAAACGATGGTGATATAGGTTACAACTTTACAGGACATCAAGGTCAAACGGACTTTGTCATCCTTCTCATGCATGGCCGCAATCCGGCTCATAATCACTTGGCTCACTGCATCGGGCAACAACCAGACCTGCTGCATCATTGTCACTGCCGCATTATAAATGCCAAAGGTCGAAAGAGAATACACGGCGTTGACAATATAAGAGCCCAAATAGGAGTTAATATAGGTCATCACATTGGAAACATGCGACTTCAGACTGTAGCGCAACATGGCACCTGTCCGTACAGGAAAATCATCATCTGGAGCAGGTTCCGGCTCTTTTCCATTCCAACGCTTAATTCCATACATCGCCAAGACGATCATCAGCACCTGGATGCCAATCATCGAAGTCACCAACAACATCGCACTGGGCCACAACAACATGGAAAACATAAATGCGGTCAGCAACACTTTTTGCAGCAGGTTGATGGTGTTGAACATTTTAAACTTGTTTTCACCGCGCAGAATTGCCAGGCAGACGTTTAACAAAAATGAGAACAGGCCATACACAACAGCCGCCCAACAGTAAAAGGCCGTACTGCCGGGGAAAAAGATCTGCTTCATAAACAGCACTGCCGCAGCGCCAGCCGCCATAATCAGGATGGACATCGCTGTTGTCAAGGTTGTGATCGCCTTTTTGGTATTCTTGATCTTAAAGCGGGAGACAAAGTAGATCATTGCGGCATTGATGCTGAACCCAAACAGTGTAAACAAACCATTTCCCACCAGCTGCACTTGGTTATACTGCCCTTTGACGTCAGGGTCCAGGACACCCAGTACAAAAAAGCGGAGATGATGGACAATAGAGAGCCAATCGCATTGGTGCCGAATGTATTGATACTATCCCGCACAATGTCGCTGTGAAGTCTCTTGGGCTTCTTTTCCGTATCCTTCATCCTGTGAAACTCCATTCCAGGGAAAAATCCCTTTTTTCAAGGCCGAAATTCATAAAGATTATTATAACATTTTGACAGGCAATTCCACAAGGGATTTTCCGGATTTTTACGGATTCTGCGGGTTTGAGGTTTCAAAAGGGCGAAAAAAGCCAGGAATATCGTCCATATCGTATAAAACCCTTTCGTAGGTTTCTATACAAATCGGTCCTTCTTTATTTATATCCTTCCGTTGTTTGGTCCTTTCTGCAGATTCCCGACTCCGATTCTATCTATCGAGAAACGTCTCTTATCCACATCTTCCGGGCGATATGCAAACTCCTAGGGAATTCCATTTCAAAAGCAGTTGTCCTTCCAAATGCCAAACCCTCTATACGATGTCCAGTTTCGTCAAAAACAACCCACTTGCAGTGAGCTTGCGGACGGAAAAGGAATCCAAAGCATGGGAATCTTCTCAAAATCAGTCGATAATCAGAAGGTATGACAAAGCAAAGGGAGGACGTTTCTCCTAAAAATCGAATCGTTCGAATCCTGGAGCCTTGTAAAATTGAATCATTTCTGTATATGTCCCCGTACCTCACCAGGATAGAGGGTCCTCCTCCTAATATTTGACGATCTCTCATCCGCCGGAGCCGTACAATTGAATAATTTTTGTACATGCGCCAGTAGTTCAATAGGATAGAGCACCCCTCTCCTGACAATCGAACCGTTCGAATCCCGGAGCCTTGTAAAATTGAATCATTTCTGTATATGCCCCCGTACCTCACCGGGATAGAGGGTCCGCCTCCTGAAAGAAACGACCTCCCATCAGTCCATCCCCGCAAATATGGATTATAAAAAATAAATTTCCTATTTTTGCGGCTTCCTACAATCCTGATGGAGTCCTCAAATTTTTTGAAACGAGGAGTCTTGCCCCGGATGAAATACCTCTAAACACGGTCTTTCCCACGTACAATGGCGTCAAGACATGACCTGATTTTTCTCGCATCTTTTAAAAAAATAAGCCCGTTGTACGGTCTTTCCCACGTACAACAGGCTTATCTATTTTCACTTCTATTCGGTTACGCTCGACGCGGGCCGCCTACTGGTAAATGCGCACGCTCCAAGGCTTTGCGGATCGCAAAGAAAAACGGCACCGCGATCACATCGGCCACAATTGCATTTGTCAAAGTGGCTGCCAACTTTGTTACCATTGCAAGCGCCGCAGCCTCTGGTGCAGATCCCACCAAGATTAGCTTCACGAACGAATATCCCAAATACAGAACACAGTAGCAGAGAGAACCACTCACTGCACCCACAATCACACGGGAGAGCTTCCTCGCCGTGTGATCGCCGCCCCATGCGATCAGGCCGCACACAAACGCCATTAGGAATTTAAAAATCAAGGTACTTGGCGCACTGTCCGCCCATCCGCCGATTAAATCAAAAATGCAGGAACCAATGCCAGCCGCAAGGCCGCCATACACCGGCCCCAACAACAGGCCGGCTAAAATGCAAAACACATTTGCAAAGCCAATCATCGTTTTATCCGTTCCCACAGGAATCTGCACTTTAAAGAACATCGTCGCCACCAGGACAAGCGCCGCCATCAGCCCAGTAAGCGCCAGATTGACGCTGGTATTCCGTTCATTCAAATGAAATTTCATGGTCTTCCCCTCCAGACAGTTTAAACAGAGAATCTTGCATCTCTGTCCATTTGTGGTATAATCATAGCGCAAAAGTGTTCATACTAAAATATACAGTTTATAAAAAATTGACCAGTACAGTTTGTGAGGAAATCGTTATGACATACGACTATTTGGTCCTTCATCCGAATGCAGAAGTACCTTTATATCAGCAGCTCTATGAGTCTTTGCGAAATTCAATTGAACGAGGACACCTGACCAGAAATGAAAAACTCCCTTCGATTCGCAAGCTTTCTGAAGATTTGCATTTAAGCCGCACCACAATTGAGATGGCATATCAGCAGCTCTGTGTCGAAGGATATGTGCGCGCCCGCCCGCAAAGCGGCTTTTTTGTAGAAGCCAGTCCTCTTCGTTCAGAACACGCTACCCTCTCAGAACCTCCTGTGCGTTCCCTCCAAGCGGAAACACTGGAGTCCCGTATTCGTTACAATTTTGGCAGTGATTCCGTGGACAGCGTGTGTATTGACCTCAAAATATGGCGCCGTCATATCCGCGATGTGCTAACCCGTCAGGAGGTGTTGACCTCCTATGGTGATCCCCAGGGGGAACCCGCCCTGCGAGAAGCGCTTTCCTCCTATTGTTATGGTGTGCGTGGGGTGAAAGCCAGCCCGGGACAGATCGTGGTTGGTGCGGGTACCCAGCCGCTTTTATATCTACTCTGTGGCCTGCTTTCGGAAAAAACAGTCGCGATGGACGAGCGCGGCTTTCCCCAAGCGGAACGTGTTTTTGCGGACTGCGGTTTCTCAGTTTTACACCTGCCGGCCGATCGGGACGGCATTCGTATGGATGCATTGGAAGCCAGCGGCGTTCGTGCTGTCTTGGTGCGGCCCTCTCACAGCGTTCAAAGTGGAACCGCAATGCCTATGAATCGACGCTTTGCCCTCCTGGAATGGGCAAAGGCTCATCGAGCTCTGGTCATTGAGGATGACTACAACGGCGAATTGCGCTACAATGCCCGCCCCATCCCCGCTATGCAGGGAATGGCAAGCGGGGAACAAGTTGCCTACATTGGTTCCTTTTCCAAATTGCTCCTGCCATCGGTGCGCATAGGGTATATGGTATTGCCGTCCTCTCTGCTTGCGGACTATCGTTCCCGTGTGCGAAGCTACAATCAGACCGCCTCCAAGGTGGAGCAGCTTGCGCTGTGCAGCTATGTCAAAAGCGGGCAATTGGAACGTCATCTTCGCCGCTTGCGCAAACTTTATGCGGCGAAAAGCATAGAGCTCATCCGCTCGGTACAAAAGGCATTTGGACCCCGATGCCGCCTCTTTTTGCAGGAAACGGCGCTTCGGTTGACCTTATTTCTTCCCTATGAAACTCCCTCTGAAGAACTTTGCCAATTAGCCGCTCAGCGTGGGGTCCGGGTGATTGCTGAAAAAGAGCCGGGCAGTGTCACTCTGGGATTTGCTGGCATCCCCTTGGAAGACATCCCTTCAGCAGTGGAACAACTTCACATTGCCTGGGAAACACTTCCCACAGTATGACCTTTCTGCAGCAATCCACACATATAAAAAAGGATGGATAGAATGAATTCCCTTAAAAGCCTTTATTTCGATGCGGCAGAACCCGATAGCCAGCGCTGGAAGATGCTTGTTGAAAAACACGCGAAAAGAGCGCAGACCTTTGAAATCCACTGCTGGAAGGAAGAACCAGAGTGGATCGATCTCGCTTTACAATACGGAATCCCCAAAGAAACCGATTGGCCATATGGTACAGTTATCTCCGGACCCGTAACACCGGAATTCCTTCATATGCTCCTATGTCTACCAAAGCCAATGGATACTGAAATTTACAATAAGATGACTCCGTTTTTTCCATATTCTTTGATAACGGATTTTCTAGCGAGCACTATGGAACAGAGCTGCACCATGGCGAGCCACATCCTTTGTGAAAACAACATTGCGCTTTGAAAAAATTGGCGTATGATGGAAAAAATGCTTTTTCCTGAAAGGAGACATATGTGATGAGAGCTTATGAACGATTTCTACAATATGTGCGTTATCATACCACTTCTGACGACAATGCACCGGCGGATAAATGTCCCACAACCGATCGCCAAAAGGTACTGGGGGCTGCACTTGCTGAGGAACTGCTCAGCTTGGGATTGGCCGATGCCCATATGGATGAATTTGGCTATGTCTACGGAACACTGCCAGCCAATTGTAAAACGGACCAGCCGGTTTTGGGGCTAATTGCACATATGGACACCTCTCCCGCAGCAAGCGGTGAAAATGTGCAAGCACGTATTGTGGAAAACTACAATGGAGGAGACATCCTACTCAACGCGGAAAAGAAGATCGTCATGCGTCCCACAGAATTTGAAAGCCTTCTCGATTACAAAGGACAGGATCTGATTGTGACCGATGGTACGACGCTGCTTGGTTCGGATGACAAAGCGGGGATTGCTGAGATCTTCACTGCGCTGGAACGCCTGACAACGGAAAACATTCCGCACGGTACGATTAAAGTCGGCATTACGCCCGACGAAGAGACCGGACGTGGCGCAGACCGCTTTGATGTAAAGGGATTTGGGGCGCAATATGCCTATACAGTTGACGGAGGAAAACTCGGTGAAATTGAATATGAAAACTTTAATGCCGCAGATGCTAAAGTCACCATCAATGGTGTAAGCGTTCATCCTGGTACAGCCAAGGGCAAGATGAAAAATGCAATCCTAATTGCAATGGAATTTCACTCCATGCTTCCCGTTTTCGAAAATCCGGCCTTTACAGAAGGATATGAGGGGTTCAGCCATCTGGAAGGTATTCAGGGACATGAAGAGCAGACAAGCTTGCACTATATTATCCGAGACCATGATATGGAAAAATTTGAAGTCAAAAAGGCGCGTTTTCAAAAGATTGCGACTTACTTGAATGAGAAATATGGTACAGGAACAGTTGTTCTCAACATCACTGACAGTTATTATAATATGAAACAACAGATCGCTCCTCATATGTTCCTGATTGAAAATGCCGAACAAGCGATGCGTAAAGCTGGGGTTGAACCCCTGGTTGTGCCGATTCGCGGCGGCACGGACGGCGCCCGTCTCTCCTATATGGGACTTCCATGCCCCAACCTCTCCACCGGCGGCCACAATTTCCATGGCCGTTTTGAATACATCCCCATTCAGAGTATGGACAAGATGGTGGACGTTCTGTTAAATCTTGTACGGATTTAATGGGTTCCTTATCCATATAAAACACCAAAACATGAGGCTGTAAGCTGGATTGCTCCGGCTTACAGCCTCATGTTATTTTGTATATTCAACTTTTGAAACACCTACCGCAAGAACCATCGGAGAAGTTGTTCTTTTCTCGCCGTTGCCGGCGGATAACGCACAGGCAAATCCAAAAAACTGGAATTCTTTAGAATGCTCTTATAATGGCTAAATGTGTCAAAACTCTTTTTGCCGTGATAGCTCCCCATCCCGCTCTGACCAACGCCCCCAAATCCCATGTACGGCGTGGCAAGATGTACCACAGTGTCGTTGATGCATCCGCCGCCAAATGGAATTTCCTGCAAGACTCTCTTCTCTGCAATGCGATCCCTGGTAAAAAGATACAGCGCGAGAGGTTTTTCTCGCCCTTTGACAAAATGGATCGCTTCATCCAATGTCGAGAAGGTCAGGATCGGAAGAATCGGGCCAAAGATTTCCTCCTGCATCACCGGCGCATCGGGCGATACGGCATCCAGTAAGGTTGGTGCAATTTTATCCGTGCCGTTGTCCTGGCCGCCCAGTAGAATGTGTTGGTTTTCCAACAGTCCTTTGAGACGTAGAAAGTGTTTTTCATTGATAATCTTTGGATAATGGGGATTATCTATAGGATTCTTTCCATAAAACCATAAGAGGTACCGGCGCATATACGCCACAAGTTCATTTTTTACCTCCCGATGCACCAACAGATAGTCGGGGGCCACGCAGGTCTGGCCTGCGTTGAGAAATTTTCCAAAGACAATCCGCTTTGCTGCCAGCTTGCTATTGGCCGTTCGGTCCACGATACAGGGGCTTTTCCCACCCAATTCCAAGGTGACTGGGGTCAGATGTGCGGCCGCTTTCTCCATCACAAGCTTCCCAACCGCTACGCTTCCCGTGAAAAAGATATAATCAAATTGCTGTTCCAGCAGGGCGGTATTGGTCTCGCGCCCACCTTGTACCACGGTCACATATTCCGGCGGAAAACAAGCACGGAGCAGTTCTTCGATTTCCTGCGCTACATGGGGCGCATAGGCAGAGGGCTTGAGAATCACGGTATTTCCCGCAGCTAAAGCGCCGATCAACGGCTCCATACTCAGCAAAAACGGATAGTTCCATGGAGACAGTATTAAAACCACTCCATATGGTTCTGCTAGGCAAAAACTCCTGGATGGAAACTGGCTTAGCGGTGTTGGCACCCGTTTTTTGGTTGCCCAGCGCGTCATATGCGCGGCTATGTAACGAAGTTCGCTATATGTGAGTCCGAGCTCTGTCATATACCCTTCCATATTGGATTTTCCAAGGTCCTGCCGTAAAGCGCGCAAGAACCTGTGCTCTCGAGCGCGCATTTCCCGCGCGAGACGCTCCAAAGCCACTGCACGAAATGCAAGGTTTCTTGTCTTGCCGTGATCATAAAAGGAGCGCTGTGCCTGTACTAGGTCCGCGATGTGCATCGCATGTTCCTCCTCTCGTCCATAGACCCACCCACTGGCCGCCGCTCAAAAACTGCGTGGAAGCGGCCCAATTGTCTTGCGTTTATTTCAGTAAGCATTTTTCTGAAATGTAGGAATTGGCTTTTATTAGCGGGTCTTGCTTGTCCATTCTTCGATTCATTATATCCACAAAGATTTGAAATTCGCAAGCAAATTTTGTAAAACAAAATATTCCCTTCTGTATTTTTGATGAATCTGCAAATGATAAGAGTGCGCTTTTATCCGATGGGACTTTTCTGCCTATTTGCATATTAAAAAGGTATTTTTGTCATTTCATCGGACCAAGCGTATAGACAGGAGGTGAATCATATGCCGGAAGAGAAAGCCAATGCCGTTTTAAACAACCCACAGATGAAGAAATTTTTCTCAGCACAGCCCTTTTTTGTACAGGAGAGCATTATGCAGACCGGCGTGGGTGCAAGCACTGAAAATGAGCTGAAGCAGTGTGCAGAAAATCTAACCAAAAAACAACCTGCCGAATAAAAATGGCTTTTCCAATTGTTTGATTAAAAGGGTGCTCCTCTCTTTATTCTTTGTCACACCTACTAAGGAAAAGTTCTTTCCAGTCCTGTGTGCGATTTTATGAACGGCCGTCTTAACGGACAAAAACATCCCGCGGATCGCTATTCGCCTTCCGCGGGATGTTTCTTATTGAATCAATTCATCCAAGTAGGACCGGAAGATCTTTACATGTACCTTTTCATCCTCCACGATTCGCAGCAGGATAGCGGAAAGCGAAGCGTCGTGCACCATCGCCGCTTGGCGCCGGTAACGGTCAATTGTCTCTTGTTCTGCCAATAAGTTGCTCTGCATCATGTGAAAAAAGTTTTTGCAGGGCGATACCATATTTCCGTCCCATGTCCGCCTTCGCTGTCGAAAAGAGACCGAGTAAACTGGGTCACCACCCAAAAGACAAATAAGCTGCGCAAAAATGTCGATATGGTGCATCTCTACCATTGCAATTTGCTTTAAAGCTTGGGATGCCTCAGCATTCTTCGCCTCGATAACCCACCCCTGGTAGAGATATTGCATCACAGCGGTCATTTCACTCTGGGCTGCGCACAGATTCATATGCATCAGCCCGGCATACAGACGATTTTTCCCTGCCACTTCAATCGGTGGATAGGGTTCCGGAGAGGCATATACCTTTGCGGTTTCTATGTGCATGTCACGCTTTTCCACGGGAAATCCTCCATTACGAATGAATTCATCAATACATATGCACCGGACAGACCAGCTAGTACCAGATGCCCCTACAGATCGTAGGAGGATTTGACATTTGCGGTAGATGAGCGTATCATTTTTTCCAGAAAGAGGGATGGATCATGGAACAAACCACCATCAAGATCATTGCAGGCTATTGTCCCTATCTCCATGCGGAGCATTCTATCCGCGCTACATATACCCTGATTCCACATCATGGCAGGAAATTTTCCAACTATTGTTGCAAATACGCACAGGAATGTAAGCAGATGGAACATTGCCCATTACAGCGTGCCGCAATATTAAACGAAAATTGACGCATATTTTTACTTCCATAGGCGAATGCTATGGAAGGGTGATCGAATGTTGGAAACACCGCTTGGCTTTGGAATGCCGATGATTCAATGCCCAGAGGCCATACAGTACCTGGAAGTGGATCGTTCGGTCGACTTCCTTCTGGAGACACAGCCCAATCCTGAGTTGAGAGAAGTCCGACGTACGCAGGAACACGGTTTTGCTACAGCGTTTCAAGAGGCATTTCGTTGGCGTGTATAACTTGCATTCTTATTGGTATAAAAATTAATATGAAAAGCCGCTGTCCATTCTGCACACATTGGACAGCGGCTTCTTTTAAATAACTCTCAATTCGATTAAAGGATCGAACTATCGGCGGATGATGCTTGCAGTTGAATACGTTCAACCATTTCCGCCAAGGAGGTGGCCCGCAAGGTAATCTCCACCTCTTGATCGATGGCGTCCCAAACATGCCGCTTCAAAAAAGCGCGCAACGGTGTCCCTGCATCAAGCTCTTCAGAAATGGACAGATCCCCCTCCAACGCCTCTAATATTGACTGCAAAGAAATCTGTTCCGCTGGTCTGGCAAGAGAATATCCCCCTTGCGCACCAGCCATTCCCAAAACAAAACCCGCGCGCTTTAATGCAGAAAAAATACTTTCCAAGTAGTTGAGGGACAGGTCCTGTCGCGCGGCAATTGCAGCCAATGGCACACGCCCCTCCTCGGCATGCAAGGCTAGATCGATCATCGCCCGCAGTCCATAGCGGCCTCGAGTCGATATTTTCATCGGGGCATTCCCCCTTCCTGTTCGGTCTTCCATTCAGTCCGAAGGCGATCGAGTGTAATACTATCCGCTGCACGCGCAAGGGCATCCGATAATTCCACCCACACCTGCCTGCTGATACAAGTGCCTCGTACCCTGCTGGTACAGGCGGAGAGCGACTCCACACACTTGACAGGAACCAAACTCCCCTCTACTGCTCGGATGATTTGGCCAACAGAAATTTCCGAAAGCGGTTGATTAAAAATGAAACCTCCCCGGGCACCGCGCACAGTACGAATGATGCCCGACTGTTTAAGCTTAAAAAAGATTTGCTCCAAATAAGCAGCGGAAATCCCAGTCCCTGTAGCGATCTCTTTGATGCTTACCGCTCGATCCGGCGTCGCAATCGCCATATAAAAAAGCCCCTCGAGTGCATAACGGCCCTTGGTTGAAAGCTTCATAGCACTTCCCCTCTGTATGACTGCATTTGATTGTCTACTATTATACTATGATTTGGGGACCGATGCAATAAAAACAAGATTTTTCCTATTGACTTTGTCATATATATGGAATATAATAGGGAAAAATTTAATCCTTACTAATTTAATAGGAATTCAAGCAGTCTGCTAAAAACCAGATAGAATGGAGCGAATGTACATGAAGATTTCCAAAAAATTGACGGATCTGATCGGCCATACCCCTCTTCTCGAATTGTCAAATTATGAAGCAAAGCACAACCTGGAAGCCACACTTGTGGCAAAGCTGGAGTCCTTTAACCCGCTTTCCTCTGTAAAGGATCGCGTCGGTTTCGCACTGATTCAAGACGCAGAAGAGCGTGGTCTTATCAATTCGGATACAACTATTATTGAACCGACCAGCGGCAATACTGGCGTAGGGCTTGCCTTTGTGGCAGCTTCCAAAGGGTATCGACTGATTTTGACCATGCCGGAAACCATGAGCTTAGAACGCCGCCGCTTGGTATCCGCCCTCGGTGCAGAACTTGTCCTCACCGAGGGGGCTGCCGGTATGAAAGGCGCCATTGCCAAGGCAGAGGAGCTCGCAAAAGAAATTCCCAACTCCTTTATCCCTGGCCAGTTCACCAATCCAGCCAATCCGGCCGCTCATCGTGCCACAACTGCCCAGGAGATTTGGGCTGATACGGACGGCAAAGTCGATATTTTTGTCGCTGGAATGGGAACTGGTGGAACCATCACCGGCACAGGGGAAGGTCTGAAATCCTACAATCCGAAGATTCGAATTGTCGGTGTGGAACCTGCGTCCTCCCCCGTCATCACGCAGGGAAAGGCTGGACCTCACAAAATTCAGGGCATTGGCGCTGGATTTGTTCCGGATATTCTCAATACAGACATTCTCGATGAGGTTCTCACTGTGACCAACGAGGACGCATATGCTACCACTAAGGAACTCGCAAGAACAGAAGGTCTACTGGCCGGCATTTCCTCCGGTGCTGCTGTCTATGCGGCAACACAGCTTGCAAAACGTCCAGAAAACAAAGGGAAACAAATTGTCGTCCTGCTGCCGGATACAGGAGAGCGCTACCTCTCCACTGGTGTATTTGATGCAGAATAAGTTCTAAAACAAAGGAACGCGCTCTGGGTTGTAGGCAACCTCAGAGCGCGTCCTTTGCCCGGAAAAGACCGTTTGACAAACCTGTAGAACCGCAGTAAAATAAAAGAAATTCACAGAAAAGTCCATTCTTTGTAGAATTTTTTGGGGTTAGAACCTCATCTGATAGGAGGAGTTGAGCATGAGTACCAAAACCATCATTACCATTGCGCGGCAATATGGCAGCGGCGGAAGAGAAATCGGGGAAAAAGTCGCCAAGCGGTTGGGGATTCCTTTTTATAATAAGGATTTGATTACATTAGCGGCAAAGCAAAGCGGCATGAGCCCCGAAATTTTTGAAAAGGCGGATGAAAAAGCTACCAACAGTTTGTTATATTCATTGATGATGGGAAACTATACCTTTGGAAGCCAAATAACACCGATGGATAATTTGCCCATCAATGACAAATTATTCTTAGCACAGTCTCAAATCATCCGCGAGGCGGCGGAAAAAGGCCCCTGTGTCATAGTGGGCCGCTGCGCCGATTACGTTCTGCGTGAAAATAAAAATTGTCTGCATGTATTTATCTACGCGGATCATTTTGCACGTATGGACCGAATCATCAAAAAATACGACGTCGATCCGGCTAAAGCAGCAGATACACTGGTGAAACAAGATAAACAGCGTGCAAATTATTACAACTTTTACTCCAACCAAAAGTGGGGAAGCCCGGAAAATTATCACCTTATGTTGGAATCCTCTGCCTTTGGCATTGAAAATTCCATCGACTTGATCTGCAAAGCTGTAGAGATGAAGGAAAACGCCCGGTAATCCATTCCCTACCGTGCTTTTCTGATCGGGCCCTTTCGGATCGCCGTCAAACGGCCTCCTGAAGGGGCCTTTTCTATTCGGAAATCTAAAAGTAAAGGAGTTCTTTCCGTGAAAAAACTTCACGCTGGCGCCACAGATATGACCAGTGGCAGCCCTTACCGGCTCTTGTTCCTATTTACCGCTCCGTTGCTGTTGGGAAATGTGTTTCAGCAGCTCTACAATATGGTGGATAGCATTGTTGTAGGAAATTTTATCGGAGAAAAGGCGCTTGCCGCAGTAGGAACCGGGTTTCCCATCATCTTTATGATGAGCTCTCTGTTTATGGGACTGAGCACGGGTGCAACGATTATGATTTCACAATACTACGGTGCGAGGGACATGGAAAATGTCCGTGCGACGGTCAACACCATCTACACCGCGATGATGATTGGGATCATCCCACTCACAATCATCGGCATTTTATGCAGCCGGCCATTGCTCCTCTTGATGAATGTCCCAAACGATGGTACATTGGAGCTCGCAGAAATCTATATGATTGTGATTTTTGTCGGTATGATCGGCACCCTTGGATTTAATATCAACGCAGGTATTCTACAGGGTTTAGGAGACAGCCGTACATCCTTACTGTTTCTTTCTACCGCAGCAGGAATCAATATCGTGTTGGACCTGGCTTTCACATTCTGTGGGATGGGCGTGTTTGGGGTAGCCTTAGCAACCATTCTTGCACAGATCACTTCCTGGTTGTTCGGCGTGTACTTTATCAACCGGCATTACACATTCCTACATATTCATCTCTTCCAATTTCACTTCAATCGTTCCCTGTTTCAAAAGGCTATTAAGCTAGGGGTTCCTTCCGGTATTCAGCAAGCTTTATTTGCCGTTGGGATTATGGCCATGCAGGCATTGGTCAACAGTTATGGCTCTACCTTTACCGCTGGTTTTAATGGCGCCAATAAAATCGATACATTTGTGTTTCTTCCCATTCAAAGTATGTCTACTGCTGTCACCACCTATGTCGGCCAAAATGTCGGCGCCGCCCGTATGGAACGGGTACACCGCGGTACGCGCGCTGGACTGACACTGTGTGTAGGTGCAAGCATCCTCATCAGTGTGGTGGTTTTTCCGCTCAGTGATCTGTTGATGCATATGTTCAGCCAAAGCCCCGCCGTCATAGAAGCTGGTGTTTATTATCTGCATGCATTGCTTCCCTTCTATTTCTTGTGTGCAATTCTTTTTATTCTCAGCGCTGTCCTACGCGGAGCTGGTTCCATGATCGTCCCCATGGCGGCAAGCTTGCTTTCGCTGTGGTTGGCAAGGGTTCCTATCGCCTATTGGATTGCAGGTGTCTGGGGGAAAGAATTTATCTACTATTCCTATCCCGTCAGCTGGGCGATTGGCATTATCATCGTCTTGGTATCCTATCTACATGGCGGCTGGAAAAAGAAAACCATTGTCACTCCTTCCACAACCGTATAACCGCGGCGGACAGTATGGAATGCTGTCCGCTTATTTTTCATCTATCTCTTGCAGGAAGGAGCGTTCCCCTCTTTTGCAACCGGCCGATCGTAAAGGTAGAATTCCATTGTGGCGGATTGTCCTTTAAGGGTGACTGTGCATCTGTACTGCTGCCGGCGAATCATTCCTTGGTGTTCATAGAATCCAAAATTACAACTTGTATCCGTGAATAGATAGAAACTGGGAACCCCCCTTTGAGCCATATACTGAAGCAAACTGTGAAACAGTTGCTTTCCAAGTCCCAATCCACGATATTCCGGAGATAAAGCAAATAAGGCTACTTCTCCTTTATAAGGCTTATCACATTGTTCCAAAAGCTTTTGATCCACCCCATCGATTGCCTGATAAAATTTGAGAAACTGCCTTCCCTCTTTCATCATGAGAAGTTGGATGACTCCTAGGATCTGGCGCATTCGATACTTGAATGGACAATGGTGGTTCTCGATGTCTTTTCCCAAAATGACGCCCACCGGAAGGCCGTCGGCTTCCGCTATGCGCGAAAAGGTCTGGTTTGCCAAACAGGATGCCAAATAAACCTTTGCCAGTTTTTTCGCCGTCTTTGGAGAGGCAAATCGATCATAGTTCCAAGTCACTCGGATCACATCTTCCAGTGCTTTCAAATCGTCCCATTTCAGATCTCTCAATAGAATGTTCATCTTTTTTCCTTTCTGCCTATTCTTAAAAAATTCTATACGCATCATAAACGATTCAGCAACTGTAAAGTCAAGGAGAATTTTTGTGAAATCAAATGAGTTAAAGTTAACGACCTCCCAATTTGCAAAACTACACCATGTGAACAAAAGGACGCTTCATTATTACGACAGCATCGGTCTATTTTCCCCTAAATGGAAAGGAGCGAACGGCTATCGTTACTACGACTATGCGCAAAGCATGGAATTCGCTTTTATACGTATGCTAAAAGAACTAAATTTGCGCATTGATGAGATCAAAGAGATTGTTTGTAAACTTGATGAGCAGAAATTTTTACAAACAGTGGACCGCAAACAGGAAGAAATTGCAGAGGAGATCAAAGCATTAGAAAGAACCCAGAAAATTCTTGAAAAGAAGCAGAAGCAACTGTTGTTGTCCCAGGAGATCACGGACATGGAATTACGCTTTGTCTCCTGTCAAGATGAATATCTATTGACTGCCCCCTATCGCTTTGCAAATGACGATGTTGCCGAGGTATTCCGATTTGTCCAGAACATCTGGCAACCGGAACAATACCGTTTGGGAGTCGGAAGCTATATATCTCTCGAAAAAGTCCAAAATGCGGCGTTTGAGGTATACGACGGCTTGTTTTCCCCAACTGAAAAACCAAAAGAGAACGATCGTGTCCTATTAAAACCAAAGGGGACCTATTTATGTGGCTATTTATGTGGAAGTTGGGAACGCCTTCCAGCGCTGTATCAGAAGATGTTTCGCCTGGCAAAAGAGCACGGATTGCACTTTACCGGCTACGCTTACGAAATCGGGATCAATGATTTTGCTGTGTCTGACATCCAGGATTATGTCACTCAGGTTTCCATTCAAGTCCAGAACCCGAGTACGACGGATCTTTAAACCGAAATGAGGAGCCCTTCCCATAGTATGGGAAGGGCTCCTCATTGCATCAAAAGGGTATTTAATCACGCCGGTTTTTATTGTAGACGATCAATAGGCCTTTTAACATCAGATTGTCGTCACAGATAATCTTTCTGCGGCAATGTGGAACAATCACACGCGCAAGGCCGCCAGTCGCAATGACCGTCGGCGCTTCTCCCAGTTCTTCTGCAACACGTTCTACGATACCGTCCAGCATGGCGGCATTTCCATAAATCGCACCACTCTTCATGCAATCGATCGTATTCGTCCCAACCAAGCGTTTGGGCGCCTCCAGACCGATATGCGGCAACTGCGATGCACGGTTCGAAATTGCCTCTACTCCAACGACAACGCCAGGCATAATCATGCCACCCAAGTAGTTCCCCTTTTTGTCCACCACAGAAAGGGTGGTCGCTGTTCCGAGATCAAAAATCATAACAGGTTTTGGGTACTCGGCGATCGCTGCCACTGCATCAACCACCAGATCGCTGCCAAGCTGCGCCGGGTTGTCAATCAAAATATTCAACCCGGTCTTTAGGCCGCTCCCCACCACCATACATGGTTTCCCTGTGATTTTTTCTAAAGCAAGGCGTAGCGTAGTTGCCAACGCGGGGACCACCGTGGATATGATGCTTCCTTCCATCTCAGACGGCGTATATCCATTTAATTCAATCAGATTTTTCATTAAAACCGCATACTCATCGTTGGATTTAAAGCGGTCTGTGGAGATCCGCACAGTAAAATAGATTTTTTCATTGTCGATGCCGCCCAACACAATGTTGCTATTTCCAACATCAATGGCAAGAATCATCTGTGTGTCATCCTTTCTGCCTTTTACTGTCTTATACGCGGCCCTTTCTTTGCAATCCCAGCAGGGCCTTTCCAATCGCTACCGTCAATACAATGGCGGCGGCAGCCTCCGGTACACCATTTGCACCCACTACCGCCAGAATGGCACCCATAACTGCGTCGGCAGGGATTCCTTTAATCGCCGCATAAGCATCCTTAAAAATCAGGAAAATACTGCCCATAACCAAAATCGTGTTGGTAAAAGAGCCAGCCAAAGCTCCAACGGCCAGGGACAAAAATTCTCCCTTTGTGCTTTTTTCATCAGCTTTTGGAACAGCGCAAATACATAATACGCCACAACCCCCACCAAAATACGCGGGATAAAACAGATAAACAAACTCCAAATGCTGCCGTTCGGCGTGCCCGGAAGCGGGATCGCCGGCGAAAATGCAAAGGAAAGCGCCGTCGGCATAAAGGTATTGCTGATAAAACTTGTCAGCCCAAACAATACGCCCAAAATAGCGCCCTTCTTTGGCCCTAGAACAATTGCACCAAGTATTACCGGCACGTGGACGATCGTGGCCTTGATGATTGGAAGCTGAATATAACCAATCGGCGTAAAGGCCAACAACAGGATGATGGCCGCGAACAAGGCTAACAGCACAAAATCGCGGTACTTTGCGGTCTGACGATTCATTTTTACTACCTCCTGCTGCTGCTCTTTTGAAAAAGATGCAGCGCAATTTTTCGCCTTTATTATACGCTAAGATCGTTAAAAAATCAACAATATATTTCCCCATATCCAATGAGCAAGCCATTTCTGCAACTATACGCGGACTAGAATCCGTGTTATAATAACATTGAAAAGGCCATCCGCTTTTTACAGGCATATGAAACAAACCAATGGACTGTTGTTCCATAACATTGCCCGGTAGCTATAGTGCGTCTGTTTCAGAGCCGTTTTCGAATCAGGCGTTATATGGACCAGCCTATGGGGCTATTCAGGTATTCTCCTGTAAGAAACCTGATATATTCACAGAAAACGCACAAAGTACACGGTGGAACAATCACGAGAAATGGGGGAATAACATTGTTGCGAGGAAAGACCATACTGTTGGGCGTCACCGGTGGAATTGCCGCGTACAAAGCCGCCTATTTGGCCAGTGCTCTTCACAAGCAGGGATGCCATGTCCATGTTTTGATGACCCAAAATGCCACAAATTTTATCAATCCCATCACCTTTGAAAGTTTGACGGGAAACAAATGTCTCGTAGATACCTTTGACCGCAACTTCCAATTTCAAGTAGAACACGTTTCGATTGCCAAGGCTGCCGATCTCTGCCTGATTGCCCCGGCAACCGCCAATGTGATTGCAAAAATGGCCCATGGCTTGGCAGACGACATGCTGACTACAACCGTTTTGGCCTGCCAGTGTAAAAAACTGGTTTCTCCTGCCATGAATACCAGGATGTATGAAAATCCAATTACGCAAGATAATCTGAATATTCTGCGAAAGTATGGATTCACCGTCATTGAACCCAGTTCGGGCTATCTTGCTTGTGGAGATACCGGCGCCGGAAAATTCCCCGACCCTGAAGTGATCTTGGAATATGTCTACCAAGAATTGGAATATGCAAAAGATATGGTTGGGCTGCACGTGCTGGTCACCGCTGGACCGACACAGGAATCCATCGATCCGGTGCGCTACATCACCAATCATTCTACCGGAAAAATGGGCTATGCGCTTGCACAAAATGCAGCGCGGCGCGGTGCAACCGTCACGCTGGTTACCGGACCTACCGCTCTGAAGCCGCCGGCATTTGTCGATGTCGTCCCTATTACTACCGCACAGGAAATGTTTGAGGCCGTTGCCTCCCGCAGCGAGCAGCAGGACATTCTTGTAAAAGCAGCCGCTGTTGCAGATTATCGCCCTGCATTGGTTCATGAAGAGAAGATGAAAAAGCAGGACAGCGATTGCAGCTTGGCCTTGGAACGTACCACCGATATTCTTCAATATTTGGGAGAACACCGCCGGCCAGGGCAATTTCTCTGTGGATTCTCCATGGAAACACAAAACATGTTGGAAAATTCACGAAAAAAACTTGCTAAAAAGCACGCAGATATGATTGTTGCAAACAATTTAAAGGTTTCCGGAGCCGGTTTTGGTACGGATACCAACATTGTCACACTGATTACCGCTGAAACGGAGATGGAACTTCCACAGCTCTCCAAGGAAGAAACTGCTTCGCGTATTTTTGACCATATTCTGGAAATACGCGCGCAGAAACGTGAATAAATATCTTATATTCGGCTAACAATAGAGTTGCATCCTCTTCTGCCGGAGTGATTGAAAAACCGCTCCGGCAGAACACGGATGTGATTCTATTGTAATGGAAGTGTGGATATGACGAATTTAAAATGTACCGTCACAACCTGCGCCAACAACAGCCGAGAATGCTGCTGCCGCCCGGACATCAAAGTAGCAGGCGCCTGTGCCTGTGGATGTGAACAGACCTGCTGCTCCGACTTCATGGAGAAAAGCGGTTCCAGCTCTGCATCCAATGTCTCTTCCTGCGGCTGTTCCAATCCGAACCCGTCCCTGCATGTCCGTTGTGAAGCGCGCAATTGCATTTACAACGAGAACAACGAATGTGTTGCTGAAAACATTCATGTAGCAGACGGTTCCTGTGGAAAGGCAGATTGCAAGAGCCAGACAGAATGTGCTACCTTTAAAATGAAATAAGCCAAAAATTGGCTGCGCATGGACGGAGAACCCGTTGCTGCGCAGCCTTTTCTTATTTTACCCTGGTATCAAACGACTATCGAACCTGGATGGCGCCGAGAATCTCTCCAATGCTTCCCTGAATTGCCAAATCTGCGTTTTGATCCATCGATGTAGTCGATTTATTGATGAGAACCAGACGATTCCCCCGATAATAATGAATCAAACTGGCTGCGGGATAAACCGCCAGCGATGTTCCTCCGATCATCAAAAGGTCAGCATGCTCAATAGCGCCCACAGCTTCGGTCAATGTATTCGGATTCAGGCTCTCCTCATAAAGCACCACGTCCGGCTTGATCGTGCCGCCACATGTACAAGTTGGGATTCCGGTACTGTGTAGCATAAATTGCGCGTCATATATCTGATGGCAGCGCTGACAGAAATTGCGATGTACCGAACCGTGCAGCTCCATTACACGTTCACTTCCCGCCTTCTGATGCAATCCATCAATATTTTGTGTGACGACCGCTGTCAGCTTTCCTGCCCGTTCTAATTCTGCCAATTTTATGTGGGCGGCATTGGGCTGTGCATCCAGATAGAGCATTTTTGCCCGGTAAAAATCGAAAAACTCTTTTGTATGCGCTACATAAAAACTATGACTTAACATCACCTCTGGCGGATAGGAATAATGCTGATTGTAAAGCCCATCCACACTGCGGAAGTCCGGGATTCCGCTTTCTGTGGATACACCCGCACCACCGAAAAAGACTATTTTTCTGCTTTGGTCTATAAACTCCTGTAACTCCTGTAACTTCTGCAATTTTTCAAGTTCCTGCATATCGGCCACCTCCCACTGTTGATACTCCTATTGTACTGCGCTCTTAAGGACGCGGCAAGCAAATTTAAATGTTTTTTGAACTCTTCTCCCCTTCCATTGCAAAGTGGGTCCACATTCCCTATAATAGACACAGTTAAGAAATTTCTTGGAAAAATATTTGTAAAACATATGACTTTCTTAATAGGAGAATGAAGAATGCAGAAGGCTTTAGAAATTATAGAAGAAGTAAAAAAGGCAGTTGTCGGAAAGAATGCCGTGATCGGCAAAATGCTGATGGTAATACTGGCCCAGGGGCATATCCTGCTGGAGGATATTCCAGGGGTTGGAAAAACCACTCTGGCCTTGGCTTTTTCAAAAGCGATGGCCCTAGACTACCGGCGAATGCAGTTTACGCCGGATGTGATGCCTACGGATGTGACCGGTTTCTCTGTGTACAACAAGTCCACCGGCCAGCTCGAATACAAGCCGGGAGCAGCTCTGTGCAACCTCTTCTTGGCGGATGAAATCAATCGAACGTCCAGTAAAACGCAAGCGGCACTTCTGGAAGTGATGGAAGAAGGACGCATCACCGTAGATGGCGTAACACGTGAAACCCCCAAGCCATATATCGTGATAGCCACGCAGAATCCTGTCGGGTCTGCGGGTACACAGCTTCTTCCAGAATCCCAGATGGATCGCTTTATGGTATGCCTGACGATGGGGTACCCCAAATTGGAAGATGAAATTGAGATCCTACGCCGGAAACAAGGGGGAGATCCCTTGGAACAAGTCCAAAAGGTGGTAGGAACAACGGAGATTTTATCCATGCAGCGGGAGGTGGAACGCATCTATCTGGCAGACAGCCTCTATGATTACATTGCACGGCTGACGGCTGCCACCCGCAAAGAACCTCTCATCCGTCTGGGTGCAAGTCCCCGCGGCTCCATTGCATTGACCCGTATGGCACAGGCTGCCGCTTATCTGAGTGGACGCGACTATGTCATTCCGCGTGACGTCCAAATTGTCTTTCACGACGTCATTGGCCACCGCATTGTATTGAGTCCTCAGGCCAAAATGGCGGATGTTTCTGTCGCCTCTCTCTTGGAAAAAATTCTAAATCGCGTCAATGCGCCCACCGTTAAATGAGGTGTGCCTATGCTGCGATGTCGACTGGTTTATTTGCTTGCTCTTGTAGGGGCTGTTCTATTTTATATTTTCTTTAATGGATATTTGTCCTATTTTGTCCTGATTTTCGCACTGGTTTTGCCGTTCCTCTCCCTCGTTTTGAGCTTGCCTGGGATGTGTGCCATGCGCGCCCATGTGGAAATTCCCCTCACAGCCGTTGCCCGGAAAAGTCCGTTTCCCGTCCAATTGATTGTGGAAAACCGAACGCCATTTCCTATGGCGCGTGCACGTATTCGCCTCTGTTATTCCAATACATTTAGTCACGAGGAAACGCACGAAACGGTCTTTATGCCCGTCTTTCACGGAAAGCAGCGGATCGAGCGTGAGGGGATTGCCCAGCACTGCGGAAAGCTTTTGTTCTCTTTGGAAGAAATACGATGTTACGATTTTCTCGGTCTGTTTACCTGCCGGCATAGAACTCCAAAGCCAAAGGAACTGTTCATTCTTCCTCATATTTCCCCTTTGGAACTTGCCTTGGAATCCTCTTCCGCTCCGGACCCGGAAAGCGATACCTTTTCCACAGAAAAGCCCGGGGACGATCCTTCCGAAATTTTCGGAGTCCGCCCCTATCGGGAGGGGGATCGGTTGCGCAGCATTCATTGGAAGTTATCTTCCCGCACAGGGGAGCTCATGGTCAAGGAGTTCAGCCTTCCTATCTGCAGTTCCGCTTTAATTATGATCGATCTGTTTGGTGACACCGATATGTTGGACGGTGTCTTGGACAGGTTCGCCGCTCTCTCCCATCTTCTATTGGAAAATGGTCTGGAATACGAGGTACAGTGGTACGATCCCAATGCTGTTCAGCTTCACCAAGTACACTTGGCAAGTTTTGACGATCTTTATGCTCTTTTAAACCAATTGCTGGCGCATCCAGCACCGAAGGATGGTTTATCCGTTCCGGAATGCCGCATGCGTTTGGGGGACGTAAAAGAGTATCCCTATATGTTTTCCATTACGCCGCAGCACATTGAGGAGCTCGTCAGCGGCACGGTATGGGAGGAAGTGCTATGAAAGAGCAAAATCAAGCGGGGATTCTCCTGAGCCGTCCGGCCTGGAAGAATCCAAAACGGGGGAGTTTATCCATTCTGTTGGCAGATACGCTCTTGGTTCTACTCAGCCTGTTTGGAACTGCACAATGTCTTGTGTCGGCGTTCTCTCTATCGGTCAAGCCTTTATTCTTATCCCTGTGTATCGCATTGTTTACCTTTCTATTTCTTGTGGTATTTTCTTTAAAGCGATGGCGCCTTCCATTCTTATTGGCCTTATCCGCGGCCTATTGTGTCACCGCGTACTTTTTGCGAACCTATTTCCTTCAGGGATTCGTTCTGACTACGAATCAGATTCTGTCTACTATGAGTGCGCACTCTCGCTTTGATTTTCCACAATTTCGAGTTGACTTGCCGGTCGGCGAATATACAAATGCCTGTACGATCTTTCTGGCGTTTGTATTGTTCTTTTGTCGTGTTATATATGCTGGACCGTCCGCCGACACAGCTTTTGGCTTTCTCTATTGGGGACAGCCCCTTTCCTTCTTGTTCCACTGGGTTTCACGATTACACCTGCATGGCCTTCCGTATTGATGCTGCTCGCCTTTTGGGCTACGCTGTTATTTAGCCGCTTTTGCGCGCACAGTTCCTTTGGCCGAACAGCCGCTGCAGGCCGTGTCGCCCTGCTTGTACTCCCCGCCGTTGGCCTTTGTCTGGTGGGTATGAGCTTGTTGATTCCTCAGGACACCTATACCCGTCCGGTTGCCATCGAAGAACTTCGGAAGGATTTGGAAAGTGGGATTTATCAATCCTCCCTCTTTTCTACACAAGGCGGGACGCTGGGGCGTGTCAATCTCAACACAGCGGGCAACCGAGAGTATACCGGGCAAACCGTCTTGCGGGTCAAGAATCCAGACAAAACGCCCTTATACCTGCACGCATTTTCCGGAAGCGTTTATACCGGTGTCAGTTGGGAGCCTCTTCCCGACTCTTCCTACACCGAGTTGGAGGACGCCCTTTACTTTAACCCACAGAACATGGCAGGACAGTTTCTCTCCTTTTATGCACTTCCAGAAGAGCAATCGCTTTTGATGGAAATTGAAATACAAAATGTTGCTGCCAATCGGAACTGTATCTACGCGCCTTATGGCCTGGCTTCCCGTCCAGAGGAATTGCCCGGTACGGCATTTGTTCATGACGCTTATATTCGCGCGACTTCTCCATTTGGAATGACAGATTATACGCTACAAACATGGGATTTGACCCGCTTTTCTCGGACTGCAGACCTTGAATTGGTCTCCGAACCGTTCTATTCTGCGGAACAGGCGTATCGTTCCTTTGCCAACACCCATTACACGCAGTTGCCACAAAACCTTCTGGAAAAGTTACAGTGGTACTGCATACAGATGGGGATTCCCTCCGTAGAAATCGCCGGACAGGAGGCGGTCGTTCGCGCGATCACAGATTTGGTCCTATCCAGCGGCGAATACACCCTATCCCCCGGGACAACACCGGAAGGGCGCGATTTTGTGGATTATTTTCTCTTTGAAAACCATAAAGGATACTGTGTTCATTTTGCCAGCACAGCCGTCGCACTTTTGCGTTCACAGGGAATTCCCGCGCGTTATGCAGAGGGATATGCTGTTACCGCAAGGGACTATGGGGAGGATGGCTGGGCAGATATTCCAGATCAGCACGCCCACGCTTGGGCAGAGGTTTATACTCCAGGGCTGGGCTGGCAACCTTTGGAGGTCACGCCAGGTGTCCAGCTTACCTCTGGTGAGTTGAACGAATCAGGCGATGTTCTTCCAGAAGAGTCCTCCAGTTTACCAGAAAGTGAACCGGAAAGCAGCAGTGAGCCGTCTTCCAGTGAAGTTACACCTTCCTCCTCTCCGGTGGAGACATCTTCCAGCGCATCTTCTACTGCCGAACCTGTCTCATTTGATTTTGGCCCACTTTCCCCCATTCTTTTGGTATTTTTGTCGGCTGGCGGTGGATTTTTCCTGGTTGCCCTACGGCGGGTTATTCTTTTGAAACGGCGTGAGAAACGGTTTCATCTGGTCAATACCAATCAAGCGGCCCTTGCAATTTACGCTTATCTGACAGACCTCGCTGCATTTGGTGCTTCTATGAACCCGCGTTCGGAAGAACTGGCGCTAAAGGCCAAGTTTAGCCCACATATTCTTACACAGGATGAGGTTGAAGAATTGCGGTCCGATGCCCATAAAATGGCGCGTGCACTCTATCCCACTTTGCCCGTGTTCCGTAAGCTGGTCTTTAAATATGGAAAATGTCTGCTTTAAGCAGAAGGTTTCCTCCCCGTCTTCATTGTGGAAAATCCGTAGACAAGATGAAACATTTTCGGGTTGTATAGGTGGTTCCCATTCCCTTACTCGAAGTCAAGAGGGTGTCCCAAAACTACGAATTGTTTGATTCATAGGAAAGGGGCATCCTCTTTCTGATTGGAAAATATCTAAGTTTCTAAAAAACGAGGGCCCCGTCATTTCATAACTTTGGAACCCTCTCCAAGTAGGCTTATAAGGGGACCCTATTACCGGCGAGCGCCTTCAGATGCATAGAACCCCCCTTGTATCACTTGCCCACGGCCTGCAAACGAGCAAGTACCCTTCTAACAACAAACTTCTATCCATTGAAAGATTGTTGTTAGTAGCTTGCTTTGTCTAATACTTGAAGCGAACGCTTTTTTACGTGGCATCTCTACCAGCAGAACCAGCGGTTTTCCTAACCAATCCCCTTTCCTTTTCTCAATAAGCCTGAACCTTATTGTATTGGGTTTGAGATCTTTCGCATAACTTCTTTTTTCTCCGCATATCGGGGAATTTTGTTTCGTCTTTCTTAAATACCTAAATGAAGGAATAAAAAGGCTCTGTAATCGGCTGAGTGGCCGGACTACAGAGCCTTTTTATATTCGGGGGACTATACAGAAATCTTATACCATCAAATTGCAGACTCGATTGGAAAATGCTACTGGATCGTCAATGGATACGCCTTCAATCAGAAGCGCCTGATCGTACAGCAGCTTTGCATATTCCTTCAACTGATCCTGATTCTCCGTATACAGCTTACAGAGTTTTTCAAAGATCGGATGGTTCGCGTTGATCTCCAAAACCCGCTGCGCCTGGACCTTCTGGTCGTTCGGCATTGCATTGAGCACTTTTTCCATTTCAATAGAGATCGCTCCCTCAGAGGACAGGCAAACTGGGTGGGATTTGAGCTTTTGAGAAAGAATTACCTCTTTTACCTTTCCGTCCAAAGCATCCTTCATGAACGCGAGCAAATCTTTATTCTCTTCCACTTTCTTTGCAGCTTCCTGCTTTTCTTCCTCAGTCTCCAAGTCTAAGTTGTCTGCGGAAACAGAACGGAATTCCTTCTCCTCGTACTTCATCATCATGCGCAGAGCAAATTCATCCACATTATCCGTAAGATATAGGATCTCATACCCCTTATCTTTCAGTGCCTCTGTCTGCGGAAGGAGATCAATTTTGTCCACTGTCTCGCCGCAGGCATAGTAGATATACTTTTGCTCTTCCTTCATGCGGCCCACATACTCTTTGAGCGTCACCAATTTCTTCTCACTGGAAGAGTGGAACAGCAACAGATCCTGTAGGATCTCCTTATGCATACCGTAGTCGGCGTACACGCCATATTTTAGCTGTAAACCAAAATTTTTATAGAAAGATTCGTATTTCTCACGCTCGTTGAGCAACATACTTTCCAACTCGGACTTGATCTTCTTTTCCAATCTAGAGGCAATGACCTTCAACTGGCGGTCGTGTTGCAACATTTCTCTGGAAATATTTAGCGACAAATCCTGCGAATCGACAAGGCCTTTCACAAAACTGAAATAATCCGGCAGAAGATCCGGGCATTTCTCCATAATCAATACCCCGTTCGAGTAGAGTTGGAGTCCCTTTTCGTAATCGCGGGTATAAAAATCGAACGGTGCGCGTGCCGGAATAAACAATAGGGCGTTGTACGTAGCCACCCCTTCTGTACTGCTGTGAATAACCTTCAGCGGTTTTTCATAGTCATTGAATTTGTCCTGATAAAACCGATTGTACTCTTCCTCGGTAATCTCATTTTTATTCTTACGCCAGAGCGGAACCATGCTGTTTAGGGTTTCATTCTCCGTATAGGTTTCAAATTCGGGATTTTTCTCATCGCAACCCTCTTTCATGCGGCTTTTTTCCACATCCATTCGGATGGGATAGCGAATGTAATCCGAATACTTCTTGACAAGATTCTTTATGGTGTAGGTATCCAAGAATTCGTCGTAATTGTTTTCTTCTGTATTTGGCTTGATGTTCAGAAGAATCTCCGTACCGTAACTTTCCTTTTCACAGGGCTCGATGGTGTACCCTTCGGCTCCTTTGCTGGACCACTTCCATGCTTCATCGCTTCCAAACGCGCGGCTCGTCACGGTCACACAGTCGCTGACCATAAACGCTGAATAAAAGCCGACCCCAAACTGGCCGATAATCTCGATATCCTCTTTTGGCTCGTTGTCCTTTTTAAAGCTGAGCGAACCGCTTTTGGCGATGGTACCCAGATTGTTTTCCAGTTCGTCTTTCGTCATACCGCAACCATTGTCCGAAATAGTCAATGTGCGCTCTTCCTTATTCGGTTGGATGCAAATAGAGAAGTCCTCCCGCGAGAGCCCGGTATCTCCGTCAGACAGCGTTTTATAGTAGAGCTTGTCGATGGCGTCGCTTGCGTTGGAAATCAACTCGCGCAGAAAGATCTCACGGTGCGTATAGATCGAATGAATCATCAAATCCAAAAGGCGTTTTGATTCCGCCTGAAACTGTTTCATTGCCATTTTTATCAACCTCTTGCATTTTAATTTAGCACTCTTATTAATCAAGTGCTAATTGTATTGTAGTACAACTTTTGAAAAAATGCAATGAACAAATTATGAACAAAACATCCGGACGGATTGCCTCTCTTGACGATCACAATCGCAGAAGGCCCATTGAGGTTCAGCAGCCCTCCTCTGGCAGCCTATAGGCGCCGGACCTTTCTACCGCTTGAACCTCCGGATCTTGTACAATATTTTTGGGGACATCCATTCTTCCTATGAAGCCATCCGAAATAATTAAAGAAAACAAAGACGGCAAAAGCGAGGAATTCAGCCACGCTTTTGCGTCTATTCTTTTATGCCAGATTGCCCGTATAGAGCTGATAGTAACGCCCCTTCTGGGCAATCAACTCGTCGTGTGTACCGCGTTCAATGATTCGGCCTTGTTCCAGAACCATGATACAATCCGCATTCTTAACTGTGGACAAGCGATGCGCAATCACAAACGTTGTACGGCCATACATCAATCCATCCATACCTTGCTGAACCAATGCTTCTGTACGGGTGTCAATGGAACTGGTCGCTTCGTCCAAAATCAAGACTGGCGGGTCTGCCACAGCAGCACGAGCAATCGCCAGCAGCTGTCTCTGACCCTGGCTCAAATTCGATCCATCGCCAGTCAACATGGTATGATAGCCGTCCGGCAAACGGCGGATAAAGCCGTCTGCATTTGCCAAGCGTGCTGCTGCAATGCATTCCTCATCGGTTGCCTCTAAACGGCCATATCGGATATTCTCCATAACCGTCCCGGTGAAAAGATGCGTATCCTGCAAAACAATGCCCAAACTGCGGCGCAGATCATCCTTCTTGATCTTGTTGATGTTGATTCCGTCATAACGAATCTTTCCGTCTTGAATATCGTAAAACCGGTTGATCAGATTTGTAATGGTTGTCTTTCCGGCTCCTGTACTGCCGACAAAGGCCACTTTCTGTCCCGGCGTAGCATACAGCTTGATATTGTGCAGCACAATTTTATCCGGTGTGTAGCCAAAGTCTACATCGTTAAACACCACGTCACCCGTCAAACGCGTATAAGTCACCGTACCATCGCTGTGCGGATGTTTCCATGCCCAACGGCAAGTGCGCTCTTCGCATTCTACAAGGGAACCGTCGGCCTGTTCCTTGACATTCACCAGGGTAACATAGCCCTCGTCCGTTTCCGGTTCTTCATCCAACAGCGTAAAGACGCGCTCCGCGCCTGCAAGCGCCATGACAACGCTGTTGAGCTGTTGGCTGATCTGCGAGATCGGCTGCGTAAAGCTCTTATTGAGCGTTAGGAAGGATACCAGGGTCCCCAGCGTCAGTCCAACATACCCATTGATTGCCAAGGTCGCCCCGACGACTGCACAGAGCACATAACTCAGATTGCCAATTTGCACATTGGCGGGCATCAGGATATTGGCAAATGTATTTGCCTGCTTGGCGCTTTCCCGCAGGTTTTCATTTAATTCCCGAAATTTTTCCAGGGTTTCATCCTCATGGCAAAAGACCTTGACCACCTTCTGGCCATCCATCATCTCTTCAATGTAGCCATTCACAATACCGAGGTTCTTTTGTTGTTCTGCAAAGTATTTGCCCGATTTCCCAGCGATTTTGCGCGTCACCAGCAGCGAGACACAGATCATCGCCATGTAAGCAGGGTGAGTGGAATGTCCAAAATCACCATGCTGCAAAAGATGCTCAGTACTGTAACGCCACAGGAACAAATCTGCGGCAAGCTCTGGCTGATAAACTGACGCAGGGTATCTGTATCATTGGTATAGATACTCATGATGTCGCCATGCGCGTGGGTATCAAAATAACGGATGGGCAGCCGCTCCATGCGGGAAAACAATTCCACACGCAGATTTCGCAGTGTTCCCTGCGAGACATTGACCATCACGCGGGTGAACAAGAAGGAACAGAGAATACCAAATGCATAGACCCCTACGATCTGCAACAGAGCAGCCGCAAGCGGGCCAAAATCCGGGTCCGGCGAACCAATCATCGGTGTGATATAGTCGTCGATCAGCGTCTGAAGAAACAATGTCCCGCGTACCTGGGCTAATGCAGCACCGATGATACACACCAAAACCAGAATACAATGCGGTAAATAATTTTTAAAAATAAAGGCCAATAGACGTTTCAAAACCCCTTTGGCATTTTTGGGGCCTTTCCCTTTGACACCGGGCACATTTCGTCTTCCTACTTGTCTGGTTTCACTCATGCCAACTCGCCTCCCTTCTGATCGAAGTCGCCGCCACCTTTTGTCTGATTCTCATAGACCTCCTGATAGATCTTATTGGTCTTCAGCAGATTTTCATGGGTGTCCAGTCCATCGATTCGCCCGTCGTCCAGCACCAAAATGCGATCTGCATCCTGTACACTGGAGATCCTCTGAGCGATAATAAATTTTGTCGTGTTGGGAATCTCCTCGCGGAACGCCCGGCGGATTTTGGCATCCGTGGCGGTATCCACTGCGCTGGTAGAATCATCCAAAATTAAAATCTTCGGCTTCTTTAACAATGCGCGCGCAATGCAAAGGCGCTGTTTCTGTCCACCAGAGACGTTCGTTCCTCCCTGTTCGATATAAGTATGATACCCCTTCGGCATCTGCTGGATAAACTCATCTGCGCAGGCCAACTGACAGGCGCGTTTGCATGCCTCTTCCGTTGCATTTTTATCGCCCCAACGCAAGTTCTCCAAAATCGTCCCGCTAAACAACACGTTCTTTTGCAGAACCACCGCTACCTCATTGCGCAACGTCTCCAAGTCATAGTCTCGTACATCGCGGCCACCCACACGTACTGTACCCTCGGATACATCGTACAGGCGGCTGATTAAATTGACAAGGCTCGACTTTGCGCTGCCGGTCCCGCCAATCACGCCGATGGTCTCCCCGGGGCGAACATGTAGATCGATGTCTTGTAAGACTGGTTTTCCACTGCCATGCCGGTAAGAAAAACTCACATGGTCAAAATCGACGCTGCCGTCTGCAATTTCGGTGCAAGCCTCTGTTGGGCTCTGGATGTCAGGATTTTCGTTGATAACTTCTGCAATGCGGTGCATACTTGCAACACTCATTGTAATCATAACGAACACCATGGAGAGCATCATCAAACTCATCAAGATATTCATAACGTAGCTGAACAGACTCGTCAGTTCACCAGTGGTCAAACTGCCGACCGTAATCATCTGCGCACCAAACCAGCTGAGGGACAGAATGCACCCATACATCGCCAGCATCATAGCAGGATTGTTAAAAGCAAGCATACCTTCAGCCTTTACAAACAAGCGATAAAGATTCTGAGCTGCCTTTTGAAACTTTTCGGTCTCAAATTTCTCCCGTACAAAGGATTTGACCACCCGAATGGCGGAAACATTTTCTTGAACGCTCGCGTTTAGATCGTCGTATTTGCGGAACACCTGATCGAATAAGCTCATGGTTCTCCACATAATCAGACCCAAGCAGATCGCCAAAAAGATAATCGCCACAACAAAAACCATACTGATCCGATTATTGATCGAAAACGCCATAAAAAGCGCACAAATCATCATCACCGGCGCACGCACACACATGCGCAAGACCATCTGATAAGCATTCTGCACATTGGTGACATCCGTGGTCAAACGGGTCACCAACCCAGCGGTGGAATATTTGTCGATGTTGGAAAAAGAAAAGCGCTGGATGTTGGCAAACATCGCATCGCGCAAATTACAGGAAAAACCTGTTGCCGCATTGGCTGCAAATTTTCCAGCCAGAATTCCAAAAAGCAGGCACAGTGCGGCTGCAACCAGCATCATGGCCCCCACACGATAAACGGTGGACATCTCTCCTGTGTTAATGCCGTCGTCGATAATCGACGCCATCATGAGAGGAATGGTCAATTCCATGACCGGACTCCAGCATCGTAAAAAGTGGGGCTAAAAAGGAGTCCCGCTTATACTGCCGGATCTGAGAAGTAAGTGTGTGGATCATAGAAATCCTCCTTCCATTTTGTTTGGCACAAAACTGTACGATATAGAACTATATGGTTCAAAAACAGCTTGATGTTGAAACGAAATTACTCCATAGGTTCTTGAATCCGATCGCGTAGCTTCTTTAACAAAACCAATAATTCCTCGTGCTCCTTTGGGGTGATAGCGGACTCCACCAGCTCCTCCGCTTGCAAAATGGATGACTCTACACGGCAATGAATCTCCTTTCCCAATGGCGTCGGTACAATTTTTTTTAAACGCGCATCATGCGCCACACCTTCCCGACGAATATACCCTTTGTGTTCCATCAGCTTTAAAATGCTGGTGACAGTAGAACGTGTAATATCAAAGCGGGATTCAATATCTTTCTGATAAATGTCATGCCCTTCATTGCGATGCAAATAAGCTAAGATCATACTGTGCATGGGTGTAATATCGTCATGGACATTTTTAGCAATGATATAATTCATCTTCCGCTCGATCAGGTTCCCCAGTGTCCGGATTTGGAACGTCAGAGCTTTTTCCGGATTCATATTGTGCCTCCATCTGTTTTATTTCAAACTGTTTTGTATAGAACATTATACGGCCAATTCTTGAAATGTCAAGTTCTTTTTTCGACAACCGTTAAAACTTACAGAATTTATTTTTTCATCTACATATTTTATACCGAATGGTAAAGTAGAAATCAGTCGGTATGCTTCTAACGGCTTCTCTCAGAGGTGTAATGCCCCGCTTGTCTTGGCATTACCTAAAAACCTTTCTCCCGCTTATCGCCTTATATTGGAAATACTTTTCATATTTGTGACAAGGTCATTTTTCATTTCAACTGTATGAAACACGTTTAAATCGTAGTAAACGGCTGGCATAAATTTCCTTCATTTATTCTATGGGAATGATTTAGAAAGCCTTTTCCCCTCGAATCCTTCTCCATCATCCAATAAAGATTTAAATACAAGTGTCATCCACTCTGCATGATCAACGATTTTTGCGATTGCTTTATCTAAATCATAAATTTTTTAGATTCAGTACTTTCTTCCGTTGTTCAACACGCGTCTGGAAAATGTTCATGATCCCTTGTACTTTTGCAAATACAGTCTATATGGAGCATATCTTTAAATATATAAGGAATCTTTTTCCAATCATACGAGACCGCGGGTTCATCTTTATGCCCTTCAATACCAGGAAACCGATAGCAGCGCCTAGGGCTATCGGAACATAAAGCAAACACAATCATTGCATCACCCCATTTTTATGCCCATAATGGGGACTTTATATATATCGGATTTGCCGACCTATATGGATACTCATCCTATCGGAACTGGAAGCAATTGTTATAAATTCCCCGTCATCCTCTCTCCCAAACTTTTGTACACTACCAATCTTGGAATAGCTTTCCTAGCTGTATCACCTTTTTTGTTGCATAATCGCACAAAATTTCTATTTTTCCGGCATCTTTATCCAACTGCATAAAAAATTTCTGACACGTCCTGCAAGGCATACCTACTTTTCCGTCCGACATCACTACAACTATTTTCACAATTTGATTTTCTCCATTTGTAATCATATTTGCTATCGCATTTCTTTCTGCACACATTCTCAAAGAGCAAGTGGCATCCATACAAACACCGACGCAGATGTCTCCCTTTTCTGTAAGAAGTGCAACCGAAACAGAGCCAACTTCAAGTAAGTGGGAAGATTTCCTTTCGTACTGTACTTTCCTTGCAGCAATATATAGTTTGTCCCATGTCCCGTCATATTGTGAAAGCGCTTGTTCTTCCATTCTTCGCACAAAATCCTCTTTTCCCTCACAATAACGATCTATATCGTAGGGAAAATTTTGTGCAAGGATTTTTTTATTTGTGCGTATTCATCCCGTTCTTTTTTATGAGTGCGCATATAATCCCGGAATGCAAGGTGCCTTCCGATGTTGTTCCAATCGTCCGCGTGGAAGATATGGATTTGATGAGTTCGTTCATCTCCACCCTTCCGGAGATAGCGCCTGCCAGCTATTCCAAATTCTCCGAGGTATTCATAACCTATACTAGAAAAGTCCCCTGAAACAATATCCACTTGTTCAAGGCTTCTCACTACTGCCATAATGTCAATAATCGGTTTAGCCGCCAGTCCCGGAACAGATGTACTGCCGATGTGATAGATTGTAATACAATTACCTTTTAATATTGCGCTTATCTTTTCTTTTTCTTGCTCATATTTTAACGGCCATTCCGGATTATAATCCAAAACGGTTATATGCTGTGGCATAGGACAGCCCCCTCCCAATTACCTTCTACCTATCCCGATTCTTAGGGCTGTCTCAAATTTGAAAGATCCCGCTAAACGATCCCATTTCTTTGTTCTCTCCTGCATAATCGTTTTGATATTTGTATGTCTTTTCGCTAGCCCATCGGTAACATATTTCGAAAAAATGATTCTCTGTTATTAATCATATATGCAATGGGGATGCCTCCACTCCCTTCCAATTGGGTTGAATCAAAAATTTTTATCAATGAATTCAAAGAATGGTTTTTTATTCACTTTATCTGGATGATTCCTATACCAATCAAACGCTTCCTGTAGTCCTTCATACAATGGTTTCACCTCTTGCATGAGTTCGTACTGCTTTGTAACATCAAGATCATATTCATAGTTATAAAAACTAAAATAGTTTCTCTGTTCAATGTCCTTGTACACATTCACACATTCAAGTTGAGCACCTACAACCTGATAACAAATTTTTACCCAATCATGGACAGATACTGTCGTTTGATTCCCTACGTTAAAAACGTGTCGAGAAGGTTTATTATCTAAGAGAATGTCTATAAATTTGCATAAATCGCCAATATGAAAAAACTGCAATTTCATATCCCCATTTTGGGGCAGATAGAACGTTCTGTTTTTCATGGCACAATCAAAAACAAACGCTTCTCTGTACACATTATTCATGGGACCATATAAATACGGGGGCCTAAGAATGTACGCATTTGGGTTTCTTTTCAATAGAACTGCTTCAGCGTCTATTTTCCTTGTCCCATATTCCCCCCAAAACTTATTAATTGCTAATGGCGCCTCTTCTTTAATGGGTTGAGGGGAATACTCCGGATATACAGCGCTTGAACTAATAAAGATGTAATCTTCATAACCATCCAAAGCATCCAGCAATAATGCAATATCGTTACCAGTGTATGCAGTATCGATCACAACATCAAAATGAGTATTGCGAAGTGCGTTTCCCAGATGATGCCTATCCGCTTGAATAAGCTTTACGCCTTTCGACTGTTCTCTCGTATTCCGATTTAATACGTATACGTCATATCCCTTTGAAACATAATACTCAGCAATATATCTGCTTACAAAGACAGTCCCACCAGTATAAGAAATCTCTTCATGTTTGTCCCTCCACAAATTGATTTTCATAAGCTGCGTTTATACTAAAATCGGACACTCCAGCGCCGCCGGAATGTCCGATTCAGGATACACAAGTCTGTTTTCGTTGGTAGGAATTTCATTTTTTGCCAAATGCGGTACATAATCGTGGTCTACCGTCAGCACTGTAAAATAGGTTGGGTCCAATCGGGAAATGCCCTGCGAAATCCGCTGTATCAACTCAGAATCACTCCACTGAAAATCAAATGGTACACAGACATCAAAAATTACATTGGTATGCGTCGTTCCCCAAACAACGCGAAAATCATGCATACTGATTTGCTCGGAAAGTTCTTCGAGCAGATGTATCACTTGTTCTTTCAGCTTTGTCGTACGCGCATCGTCTGTGACCACCGGGTCCAAGTGAATGACCAGATGAATATTCATATCCCGCAAAAAATCTCTTTCAATATTGTCAATGATGTCATGACTGACCAAAATGTCCTGCTCCGCAGGAACTTCACAGTGAACGGAGGCAAAACAACGCCCTGGCCCATAGTTATGCACAGTCAAATCATGGAGGCCCAAAACACCGTCATAACTGAGTATTTTTTCATAGATACTTTGCACCAGCTCTTCTGTTGGAGCACTTCCCAACAGGGGATTGCTGGTTTCCATAATCAGGTGAACACCACCAATGACAATCAAAATAGCGACAACCATCCCCATCCAACCGTCCAGATTGTAACCGGTCAGCTTGGTGACCGCCATACCGGCTAAAATGGCAATTGTACTGAACACATCATTCCGGCTGTCTGCCGCCGTTGCTTCCAGCGTCGTCGATGCAATCCGCCGGCCAATTGTGCGGTAGAACACAAACTGCCACAGCTTGAGTAATACAGAGACCACCAGGACCACCACTGCCAATAAGCTGATCTCACTATCCTCTGGATGAAGAATCTTCTCCAAAGAGGACTGCGCCAACTGAAATCCCAACAATAGAATAACCAACGATACAATCAGCCCACTGATATACTCAATTCTCGCATGGCCATACGGATGTTCTTTATCCGCTGGTTTTGCAGAAAGCTTAAAACCCACTAGGGTTACCACCGAGGACGCTGAATCCGACAGGTTATTGACTGCATCGGCCACAATGGCGACGCTGTGAAATGCGATGCCTGCCAAAATCTTGATACAGAATAACAGCACATTGGTGGCAATTCCTACAATCCCTGCAAATTTACCATATTGTTCCCGCACTGCATGGTTCTCTACATCTTGATAATTTTTAATGAACAGACGCACTAAGAAATCGGTCATACCATTCTCCTCGCTTTGGCGCTCTAATCCACAAAGAGGCTTCCTCCCACACAATCGATCGTTACAAATAGGGGAAACTGTTCGATCTGAAGCTCCTTGACCGACTCACAACCGAGGTCCTCATAAGCAAGCACTTTGAGATTTCGCACACATTTGGCAGCCAACGCACCAGCACCACCAATGGCGCAAAGATACACAGCCCCATTGCGGCGAATCGCATCCACCACTGCCGGGGCACGATTCCCCTTTCCAATCATACAAATCATGCCCAGATCTAGCAGGCGTGGCGCAAAGACATCCATGCGGGAAGAAGTCGTAGGCCCGCACGAACCAATCGGCAACCCCTCTGGGGCTGGAGTTGGCCCTGCGTAATACACCGTAGCTCCTTTTAAAGGAAACGGAGGCTCTTCCCCGTGGTCCAATTGCTCGCAAATCCGCTTATGCGCGGCATCGCGCGCAGTGTAAATGGTGCCGCTCAGCAAAATTTGATCCCCTGCGCGAAGTGTCTTCGCACATTGAAGCAGCTCATTTGTATGAATCTGAATGCGTTCCATAGTTGAATCCTCCATAAAAAAGGGAGCTGCCCAGCAGTTCCCCATTTCAGTCCGTCTGTTTAGAACATATCCTTCTTTCGAAGAATCAGGTAAGCAGCCCCCATGCTCACAATCGCCAAAAGCAACGGGAACCAAAAATACGGCAAAGGCAGGCCCGATACATTCATGCCATAAAAACTGGAAATAACCGTCGGGATAGAAATCAACAGTGTGATCGAAGCCAAAACCTTCATCACAATATTCAGGTTATTGCTGATGACCGAAGCAAAGGCATCCATCGTTCCGGAAAGAATGTTGAGGTAGATGCTGGACATCTCAATCGCCTGCCGCACTTCAATCAACACATCCTCTAGCAGATCTTGGTCATCCTCATAGAGCTTAATCACTCTTCCTCTCGAAATCTTTTCGATTGTGATTTCGCTGCCTTTGAGTGAAGAAGAGAAATAAACAAGGGACTTTTCAATATCCAAAAGCTGAATCAGCTCAGAGTTCTTCATCGATTTGCGCAATTCCCGCTCCACATGGCTGCTGAGCTTATCAATCTGCTTCAAATACTGCAAATACTTTGTTGCAATCCGAAGCATCAGATGGAGGATAAAGCGCGTTTTCAGATTCGTCTGTACCCCTTTGACCACTCCGTCGGTAAACTCATCAATTACAGGATTTTCCCGCGTGCAGACCGTAATTACGTTTTTCTCTGTGATAATGATACCGAGCGGCGTCGTGGTATAAGTCACATGGCTGCCAGTCGTCTCAATCACCGGCATATCGATAATCACCAATGTACTGTAATCCTCTGTATCAATATGGGAAGATTCCTCCTCGTCCATTGCCGCACGGAAGAAATCTGGCTCAATTTGAAAATCCTCAATCAAACCGCTGATCTCTGCATCCGTCGGAGCAATACAGTTGATCCAACAACCGGGCTCGCATGCCTCCAACTGGGTAATGTGTCCGTCAATCGTCTTGTAGTAGGACAGCATTGCGTTCATCTCCTTTATTATCTTTTCGTATGTCGCCGCATAAAGGGTCCGGTTTCACAATGCCACCTCCCAACGAGCGCCGGAATGCGCAAAAAAATGCGCGCGGGTCCACGCGCGAATATGATAATCATTTATAACAAATTCATTATAGCACAGAAAAAGGAGATTTCAAGGGTGTGAAGCACATTTTGCATATTATTCCCGAAAACTTGCCCTCCAATGCCGTACACAGCCCAATTTGGCCTAAAATCATTCTTTTTTCATCAAACCATGAGAAAAGGCCAACAAAAAGCCCGGAAAAAATCCGGGCTTTCAAACAATTCAATATGTAAAATTACTTGCGATTGAAAATGGACATAATATCCGTAAAGGTATCATCGTCGTCGATCGGCGCTGGGGCGGGTCTGCGGGATTGGCCCTCTCGGCTATCACGCGCCGTATTGGCATAGGCACCTGCCGATGTACTGCTCTTGCGTTCATCCAACATCGCCTCATTGGTTCCGTCATGTGTCGCAAAACCAGTCGCAATGACTGTGACGCTCATCTCATCTTCCATGCTCTCATCGAATGCGGCACCCCAGATGATATTTGCATCCTCGTGCGCCTGAGAGGCAATCATAGAAGAAGCGGTTTCAATTTCGTCCAAGCCAATATCCGGAGAAGAAGTGATGTTTACAATAACGCCCTTGGCGCCATTGATCGCTGTCTCCAACAATGGGCTGGAAATCGCCATATTGGCCGCTGTCTCCGCCTTATCCTTGCCGGAAGCGCGTCCAACGCCCATGTGTGCATAGCCAGCATCCTTCATAATAGCTGTAACATCTGCAAAGTCCAAATTGACAAGGCCGGGAAGCTTGATGAGGTCCGAAATGCTCTGTACACCCTGACGAAGCACATCGTCCGCAATGGAGAACGCATTAACAAGCGTAATCCGCTGCTCGCTCACCAGCTTAAGGCGTTCATTTGGAATGACAACAAGGGAGTCCACATGCTCTCGCAGGGCAGCAATGCCACTTTCTGCCTGTTCCATGCGGCGCCTGCCTTCAAATGCAAAGGGTTTTGTCACAATACCTACGGTCAACACGCCCATGTCACGGGCAACTTCTGCAACAATAGGAGCTGCACCTGTACCGGTACCCCCGCCCATACCTGCGGTGATAAACACCATATCGCTGCCGCGAATTGCCGCTGCAATCGCCTCACGGCTCTCTTCGCCAGCCTTCTGCCCCATCTCAGGCTTGGACCCTGCGCCCTTTCCATGGGTCACCTTTTCACCAATCTGAATTTTTTGAGTCGCCTTGGAACGATAGAGCGCTTGTTTATCGGTGTTGATGGAGATAAATTCCACCCCTTGTACGCCCATCGTAACCATGCGGTCGATCGCGTTTCCGCCGCCGCCGCCGACACCAATTACTTTTATCTGTACAATATTGTCAAAATCATTATCAATCTCAAAAGGCATTGCTGCGTCCCCCTTAAACATCCTTTTATTCCATAGCGCCAGACTTTGCCTAGGATATTACTAATTTATCACTTTTGCAAAGTAATTTCAATAACTATTTACATAAGCTTGAAAGTTTCCAAGTATTTCTACCCTATCCAGGCGCCGAAGCACTCTCATTCGAATAGTCCGGTTCGAATGGTACCCTGTTATTTACTGCATCCGATAGGTTTAACGTTCCTTTTTCATTTTCTTTGATTCCACCAGTATCGAGAATTCCTTTTGCGTAATCGAGTTTATAATCTAAATCGGTAGGAAGGCCAAGTTCCATCGTGATACGGCCGTCATACAAAATCGTCAGGTTGTACCGGTCGCTGAGGTCGATCTCTGTAATCTTGTCCAACCCGCTGTCCTCGATGGCCCCACGCAATTCTTGAAAAATCTCCTTCGATTTATGCAGAGTGGATTCTTCTCCACTAACCCCTGTACTCTCTGCCGAAACGGCTTCCGATGAGCTTGTGGAGGATTCAGCCGAAGCAGAGGCATCGCCTTCTGCTGTGGAAGAGGAAGTATTCTCTTCCACATCGTCTGCATAGACAATCGGCTTTCCTACCTCTGCTTTGGCTAGTTCCAGGCCTTTGACCAATGTGATTCCTTCCGGGACGGTATCTGCAAATTCCAGCACCTTTTCACTGCTTCCAAGCAATGCATACCGCCCTTCATAGGCAATCGCTCCACTCGCTGTATCATCTTCCACGTGAATGACAATGGTGGCAGGAAGCTGTCTGGAAACCTTCGCTGATTTAATATAGGGAAGTTCCCTTTCAATGGATGCGCGGGCCTCTTTGGTCTTTGCTAAAAAAAGGTTCTCTCCCCGCACAATTCCACTGATTTGCACAATCTGTTGCGCTGGGTAACGGGATGTTCCCGTCACTTGAATCGTGTCAATTTTAAACAACACGGTTAAGGAAAGTGTAACCGCGGCGACCACGACAAGCAGAAATGTCGCTATGTAAAACAAAATCGCTCGACGGCGCTTTCGACGGCGCCGCAGGGCTGCTCTCTGCTCTGTTCCACGCGGCACTTGCCGCCCATTCGAAAAGCGCGGCGGCGGCTCCGGCGGTTCCCGCCGTGGATTTTGCGGAGGCCTTCGGCCGGGCGGCCCACCTCGCGTGCCATTGGGTGTCCTTGCCATACGGTTTCACTTCCTTCCATCTGGACTTCCTTTCCAGTTCTTTGTTTAATCCGAAAGACGCGTTACCTGTGCACCGAGTGCACACAAACTCTTCTCCAAACATTCATACCCGCGATCGATGTGCCGTACGCCGCTGACGAGTGTCTCCCCTTGGGCAGCCAAGCCAGCCACTACCAAGGCCGCCCCACCCCGCAGGTCTGCCGCCTCGACCGGAGCCCCGGAAAGATGTCCTACCCCTTCTACCACGGCTACACGGCCTTCCACTTTGATATTCGCCCCCAAGCGAAGCAATTCTCCCACGTGCTTATAGCGGCTTTCAAAGATATTTTCTACAAAGATACTCGTACCATTCGCCACTGCTGTCATTGCCATCATCGGGGCCTGCGCGTCCGTCGGAAAGCCCGGATAAGGCATAGTCCGTACATTCTTAATGCGGCTCAGGCGGTCCGGGGTATGCATACGGATTTCTTTTCCCCGAATCTCAAAACGGCACCCGCTCTCCTCAAATAGAGGAAGGACCGGCGCCAAGTGGGCTGGAAGTACATGAGTTAGCGTGATGCTGCTTCCCGTCGCCGCTGCTGCTGCAAGGAAGGTGGCCGCTGTGATCCGATCTGGAATCACCTCATGCTCACAGCCATGAAGGTTTTGACCCCTCTATGACGATGGTGCTCTCTCCCGCTCCAAGGATATTGGCGCCACATTGATTGAGGAACTCCGCTAAATCACAGATCTCTGGTTCACGCGCTGCATTGGTAATTACAGTTGTTCCCTGCGCACAGCAGGCGGCTAAAAGAACGTTTTCGGTTGCACCAACACTTGGGAAAGAAAAGGCAATATTTACGCCCTTGAGCCCCTCTGGAGCACTGCATTTTAAGCAACCGTGATCTTCCTGAATCTCCACCCCCATCTTCCGCAGTGCGGAAAGATGCAGATCAATCGGGCGGGGGCCCAGTTCGCAGCCTCCAGGAAAAGAAAGCTCCGCCCGACCCATACGGGAGATAATCGCCCCCAAAAAGACAATAGAGGAACGCATTTCCCGCATCAAATACTCCGGTATGTCGCTCTGCTCCACACCGCGTGGATCAATCGCAACATCCGCACCGGATCGCTCTGTATGGCATCCTAAATGCTGTAAAATCTTTTCCGAAGTTTGGACATCGGAGAGAACTGGACAGTTATGTAGCACACAAGTGCTGTCACAGAGCAGCGAGGCAGCCATTAACGGCAGCGTACTGTTTTTCGCACCATGTACGCGAACCTCCCCCTTTAACCGGCTGGGTCCCTGAATCAAAAGTTTTGACATAGCCGCACCCCTTTTCCCCCGGGAAAAATGCCGGTGCCCGGCGTTTTCCACGTATCACAGGTTTTTTGAACTGCTGTATACTATGCACCGGGAAGGTATGCTGTGCACACAGGGAAAAAGGCGCAATCGCTACTTTACAATCTCCTTTATGATATGATAAATTCGTTCATTTGCATCCAAAATTGCCATCTTCTTGGCGTTTGCTGCAAAGGTGGGAATCGTGTCAGGATTGTTAAACAACTCTTCTACTTTTTGGCACAGCGCTTCTCCACTCAAATCTTTTTCCTCCAGAATGGCTGCTGCACCGCGATTCACAAGAGCCATTGCGTTATGGTACTGATGATTCTCCGCCACATTTGGGGATGGAATCAATATAGACGCGCGCCCTTGTGCCTGCAATTCACTGAGCGTAATCGCACCGGCACGGCAGATCACAAGATCTGCTGCTGCCAGGCAATCCGGCATATCGTTGATGTACTCGCGGATGTCCATATTGGGGTGCCCGGCAACATCCAGGCCTTTTTTCTTTGAGGAGATCGGGGAACCATTTCCCCCATTGGCCGTAGGCGTGAATGTGCTGGAACTTGTCCGAACGGGCGCTCCAAACCAAAAGATCGGCAACTGCTTCATTGATCTTTCGGGCGCCCAAACTTCCACCAAAGGACAAGATCAGAGGCCGCTCATCCAAGCCCAATTTCTTGCGCGCATCGGCGCGCCGGGCACGGATGACCTCCTGTCTCACGGGATTTCCCGTCAGCACACAGCGGGCCTTTGGGTCCAGATGCCGCTGTGCGTCCGCCACCGCCAACATAGTCCGGGTCGCGTGCCGGCTCAGTGCCTTATTGGTCACGCCCGGATATGCATTTTGCTCATGAATGACGGATGGAATGCCCATTTTTATCGCATCTCGGATCACCGGGCCGCTGACATAGCCGCCCGTCCCTACACAGACATCCGGCCGAAATGCTTCTAGGATCTTCCGCGCTTCTTGACTCGAGGTGAACATGCGTACCACCGTTTTGGCATTTTTCTTTAGGTTTTCCCAGCTCAGTTTTCGCTGAAAGCCGGAGATGGTGATGCTTTTAAAAGGATATCCGGCAGCGGGGACCAATCGCTCCTCCATACCACCTTTTGCCCCGATATACAAAATTTCCACATCTGGCTCGCGCTCGCGTAAATATCCTGCAATCGCCAGTGCGGGATTGATATGTCCGGCGGTTCCTCCGCCTGCAAATAAAACTTTCATAAAATACCGTCTCCCTATCGTGGTACAACCGCCTAAAGGCTAGGTTTTTTCAATCGTCGATGTCCGTGAAATCGACAGCACAACTCCCATTTCTGCCAATAGAATCAACAGGGAGGTGCCTCCATAGCTGAAAAAGGGCAAACTGATGCCTGTATTCGGAATGGTGTTCGTCACAACGGCAATATTCAAAATCACCTGCAAGCCCACCTGTACGGTCAGACCGATGCCCAACAACATTCCAAATTTATCCTTGGCTTTGAGGGATACGGTTATCCCTCTCCAAACCAGCATCGCAAAAAGAATGACAATCAACAGAGCGCCGATAAACCCGAGCTCCTCACAGACCACGGCAAAAATAAAATCGTTCTGTGGCTCTGGCAAATACAGGTACTTTTGCCGGGATTGCCCCAAGCCAAGCCCCAGCAGCCCGCCCGAACCGATCGACATCAAGGATTGGCGCGTCTGCCATGTATCCACGGTATTTCCAAAAGGGTCGAGCCAACCGGAAATACGGTCGCTCGCATATCCGAATTTTGCACTAAATAGAACGACATACGCCACAGCTGCCGCCAACATACCGAACGCAATTCCAAACCAGCGCAGCTGAACGCCGCCGATAAAAAGCATAACACCTGCTAAAGCAACTAAAATCAGCGTCGCAGAAACGTGTTTTTCCAAAAGAACCAAAACTGCGATTGAACCCAAAATCAACAGATACGGAAGAACGCCAAACCGGAAGGTATTCATCCGCTTGAAATTAATCGAGATCAGGTGTGCAAAGATCAAAATTAAAGCAAATTTTGCGATCTCTGAAGGCTGAAAGTTGACTGGGCCTAGATAAATCCAGCGCCGTACACCGTTGCGCTCCGGCATAAACAGAACCAGAACCAAAAGCATATACGTGACCAGAAGGATGGGGATAGCCAATTTATGCAGGTGGTGGTAATCAAAGTAAGAGATCACCACCATAATAAAAATCCCTGCGACGGCAAATCCCGCCTGACGGATGATAAAGTAATAGCTGTTTCCATAATTGTAATAGGCATAAGCATAACTGGAGGAAAACAACATAATCAGGCCGATCACCAGGAGGGTGAGCACCAGAAAGAAAAAAGGCAGGTCCATACCCGCGCGTACAGAAAAAAGACGAAATTTCTTTCGAATCCGTCTTCCAAACGACACCTTTGGAGGCATCTCCTTTGTGTCGGATTTTCGCGCGGTTGGCAAGTGCGTCACGTTTGCTCCGCGTTTACTGTCCGCCCTTGTCGCCATAAAGCCGCCTCCTTTCAAATCCAGACAAATTCCGGAAAACCCCCTAGATTCTGTGGGGCCTTTCCTCATTTAACCACAAACCGGCTGCCAAAAATGTCATTTTAACGCTTACAGCCCAAACCAAACCGACGCTACGCTAAGCACGCCAAACAACAAGGTAATCAGGCTGAAAACTGTACAGATTTTCACTTCGCTCCAACCACACATTTCGAAGTGGTGGTGGATGGGGCTCATTTTAAACAATCGCTTCCCGCCAGTGGCCTTAAAATAGGTGACCTGTAGCACAACGGAGAGGATCTCCACAATATAAATGATACCCACTGGCAGAATTAAAACTGGCAAATTTAGGCCATAGCCCAGTGCGCAAACCATCCCCCCAAAAATAGGGAACCTGTGTCGCCCATAAAAACTTTGGCCGGGTTGAAATTCCAGATCAGGAAGCCCAAGCAGCCACCCGCCGTTGCCGCCGCAAGAATCCCCATACCGCTGGCGCCTAGAACGCCAGCGATCACCATAAAGATGAGAGACGCGAAGAATGTCACCGACGCATTCAGTCCATCGATTCCATCGGTGAAATTGACAGCGTTCACCATTCCAACAATCCCAAGCAGGGAAATCACCCAATAAAATACCCCCAGGTCTACGCCGCCCAAGAAGGGAATCAAGGTCACCGACGAGCCTCCGGAGAGATACAAAGAAAACAGATACGCTCCTGCGACCAAAAACTGCAAAATCAGCTTTTGCTTTTCATTCAAACCGAGATTGCGCTTTTTTACCACCTTGATATAATCATCAATAAAACCCACGCCGCCAAAGCCCAACGCCATCAGAAATCCAGCTACCAGTTTTGTCTGCATGTTCATATCCTGCGGGTTCTGTCCCGAGGTCCGATAGAATAGCACCAAACTGGCAGCTGCAGCCACAAAAATACCGATGATGAACATGAACCCGCCCATCGTCGGCGTACCGTTTTTCTTTTGATGCCACTTTGGTCCTACTTCCCGGATGGTCTGTCCAAAATTGATTTTGTGCAGAAATGGCACCATCCATTTCCCCAAAAGCCCCGTCACTGCAAATGCAATCACTGCCGCCGCCAATATCCAGATGCCGTCCGCCATATGCAATATCCCCTTTGTCACCGTTTGCCGCGCCCATGCGGTTGATTTTATTATAACCCATTCGAATGGAAAAGCCGCCCATGATTGCCATACAGGCGGCTTTTTACATTCCAAATGGGAATTTTTATATGATCTTTATTATACCATCTTTTCCCCGCTGGTTCATTGGAAAAAGCACGGATATATAGCCTTTTTCAGACCATTTCTTGGTTCTATTCTACGGAATCCAATTCCACAAAATCGACCGTCACCATCGTACCTGGCGGAACCTGGCTGCCCTCTGGAATACTTTGTAGATTGGAAACTGCATTTTTCCCAGTGAGTGCAGCGCCAGAAATACTGATATTGATTCCCGCATTGGCCGCCGTAGAATTTGCCTGTGCCAGAGTAAGCCCGGTCAGTTTCGGAACGGTCACAGTCTGCGCAGCACTCTCCTCATCGGTAAACAGCACCACCTGGCCGCTCTTCGGAATGCTCTTGCCCGGCTCCGGTACCTGCGAGAGCACCGTATCCCCCTGACCATACACTTTCACGTTGAGCTCTGCGCTCTGAATCAGGTTTTGGGCTTCTTGGACACTTTTCCCAAGGACATCCGGGGCACTGGTATCCAGCTTTGCAAGTTCTTCCTCCGTATATTTGGCTTCTACCCCAAGGTACGGCAGAATCTCACTCATGGTCTTTGCAAATGGTGGGCCTGCAATTGCACTGCCAAACACCTGTCCGCCCTGCGGCAAAGGTTCGTCAAAGAACACCAGCATTGCCACCTGTGGATCGTCAGCCGGAGCATAGCCGCAGTAAGAAGCAATGTACTTTTTTTCCCCTTGCTTTCCCTGCGCAATCCATTCCGCAATTTTTTCCGAGGTACCGGTCTTTCCGGCTACCCGATAACCTGCAATATAGCCATTTTTTGCCGTCCCAGTGGTAGCGGTTTGCTGTAAAATAGCGCTGACACGACGGGATGTCTCATTCGAGATCACCTGACGCTTCACCGTTGTATCCGTGGTGCGAATGATATTGCCCTCGTCGTCGATTACCTGTGCCACCACATGCGGCTGTACCAAATAACCGCCATTTGCGACTGCTGCAGCCGCAGTAATCATCTGAATCGGTGTAATACTGAAGTTCTGACCAAAGGATTCCGTCGCCAATTCTACAGGTCCCATCGTCTCATCGTAATAGATACTTCTGGATTCGCCAGGTAAGTCAATACCTGTCTTCTGGGTAAATCCAAACGCTTCAAAGTACTCAAAGAATGTCTGCGCACCAAGCTTTTCACCCACCTGGATAAACACCGGGTTACAAGAATTACACAACCCCTGCGCAAATGTTTCGGACCCATGGCCTCCCGACTTCCAGCAGCTGATGCGCCGGTCGGCAACCACATAATAGCCAGGACAGGAGAAAGGGGTATTTTCACTGATAATGCCCTCTTCAAAGCCCATGGATGAGGTCACCATCTTAAAAACAGAACCGGGATAATATGTATCGCTGACACATTTGTTACGCCATTGCTTTTGGCGCGCTTCGTTCAATGCTTTCGTGCGTTCCTCCCCCTGAAGCGCATCAACGGCAGCCTGTTCTTTTGGGTCGGTCAAAGTAAATGGGTCGTTGGGATCAAAGTCTCCTTTCACAGCCATTCCCAAAATGGCGCCGGTTTTGACGTTCATCACAATGCCACAGGCGCGGTTTCGGGTACCGCTGTTGGCTACGCCCTCTTCCAAATACTTTTCCAAGAAATGCTGCACGACCTCGTCGATGGTCAGAACCAAGCTGTTTCCATTCTGTGCGTCCACCATCTGCTCATAATCAAATGGCATATCGGTTCCAACGGCATTCTTAGCTGTCACGAGCCTCCCAGGAACGCCGGTCAACTCTGAATCATACTGCGCTTCGATGCCCGCCAAGCCCTGGTTATCCGACCCAGTGAAGCCCAGGACGGATGAGGCAAACTTTCCATACGGATAGTACCGCTTGTAGTCAGGAATCAAGCGAATCCCATTGGTAATTTCGTTCTCTTCCTTAAAAGCAACAATCTGATCTTTCACATCGGTCTCTACCTTATTCTTGACCACATCATAGTAGGTTCTTTTTTTGCTTCGTTCGATCAGATCGGCTTTGTCCAAACCGAGAATTTGGGAGAGTCCGTTGCAGATCAACTCCCGGTTGTCGTCGTCGATATAATTGGGCTCCAACACCACCTTCCAGACGGCGGCGCTCTTCGCTAAAACCTTCATATTGCAGTCATAGATTGTACCGCGCTGCGCGCTGATGGACGTATCCTTCAAATACTGGTCCACGGCGCGGGTCTGCATCTCTTCTCCCTGCACCAGCTGCAAGCGGAAAAGACTTACGACAACCACGGCAAAGCCGGCGATAATCAAAGCCAACAGAAAAGCGGTACGTCTCCACATACGGATCGTTGTTCCTTTTGCCATTTGCAACCTCCATATTACAAAGCGGAGAGTCAAGATGTTCTCTTAACTCTCCCGCTTTTACAATCATTGATTCCGGGATCAGTCCTGACGCATCCATATGGAACAGGAATCCCCTCTTCTGAACGGTCCCTTTTTATCTATATGAGAAATGGTTTGCTTTATGACAGCAACTGTTCGATAAAGTTCCAAATCGATGTGAGCCAATTTTCTGAAGAATCCCCCTCTAACACCTGGCCCTTGTCCCCCTGGGATAAACTGATATATTCCACTTGGCTCTGCTCCAGCTTACGCATTCCGAGCTGTGTCTCCGCGTATTCCTCCACCGTTTCAAGCGACAGCTTGGACTGCGATTTCATCTTCAATTGGGTGTACAGGCTTTCCTGTTCGGCCAGTTCTGTTGTAGAAAGATTGATCTCGTTCGTCAATTCCGAAAGACGAACCTGTCCATAGACAAAGGTCCCAACAATTCCCAACATGACGGTTAAAAAGACACTCATGGAAAGGACCTTTAACGATCTGTGCTTTGGACGGCGGTTTCTTTCCAGTTCTTCCTGCGGAAGCCGTATGATATTATTCGTTTGTTGCTGCGGTTCCGATTTTCTCTTTGGTTCAAAAAGCTCAAAATCATACGCTTCGCCTCTGGTTCGCGTCGCCATTCACAGACCCTTCTTTCCTCATCTATGTTTTATATCTATAGCTTGATACAAACCCGCAACCGCGCGCTGCGGCTCCTTGGGTTTTGTTCCAATTCTTTTTCCGTCGGAGCAAGTCCTTTTTTATAAAGCAGCTTTGCTCTCGGCTTCTTCCCACAGACACACACAGGAAAATCCGGCGGACACGTACATCCTTGACACCAGGATGCCATGCGCTGCTTGACTATGCGGTCCTCCAGGGAATGAAAGGTGATTACAGCCAAGCGTCCCCCCGGCTTTAAAATTGAGAATGCGGCATCCAATCCGTCCGAAAGAGCGTCCAGTTCGCCATTGACCTCAATGCGCAAAGCCTGAAACGTCTTACGCGCGGGATGTCCCTGTTCTCTGCGTACAGCCGCGGGAACAGAAGCCTTGATGATCTCGGCTAGTTGCCCTGTGGTTTCAATTGGTCCGCTCTCTCGGGCGTGAACAATCCCCTTGGCAATACTCTTTGCGTTACGGTCTTCCCCATAGCGGCTGATAATCCCAGCCAACTCCTGCCAAGAAAGCGTATTCACCAAATCCTTTGCACTGGGGCCCTGTTTACTCATACGCATATCAAGCGGTGCATCCGAATGATACGAAAATCCCCTATCAGGGGTATCCAGTTGATAAGAGGATACGCCGATGTCCAAGAGGACACCATCCACAGGCACCAAATCTCGCTCCTTTGCAACTTGAGCCATTTCGCTGAAATTGGCGTGTGCAACAAGGGAACACTTCATCCCCTTCAAGCGTTCTCGCACCACGGCAATCGCATCTGGGTCCTGATCAATCGAAAGCAGTTTTCCAGTTGTTAAACGGCTTGCAATGGCCTTGGAATGGCCACCGCCTCCCGCTGTTCCATCGATGTAGATTCCGTCGGGCTGAATCGCCAAAGAAGCAATCGCCTCATCAAACAACACGGGTTTATGCTGAAATTCCATCTCTGTGCGCCTCCGGTTCCCGGGGCCTGTCCTACCGCCTAAAATTCCGTTCGGAAGCGCCCACTGTGGATTCTCTCTAACAAGATACACTTAAAATTGCAGTTCTTCCATCACCTCAATCAAGCTGCTGTCATCCAACTCCGCATTAAACGAAGCCCAGCGTTGGGCATCCCAAAGTTCCGCCCGGTTTGAGGTTCCTATAAAGGCTACATCTTTTTCCAGCCCAGCGTATTCCCGCAAATGCTGTGGAAGAAGGATGCGTCCCTGCTTGTCCGGCTCCACCTCAGCAGCGCCGGAAAAAAGAAGCGTTGGATACCGCGGGCTTTTCCCATGGGCATTGCCATGATTTTTTCCTGCAATTTAGTCCATTCTGTAGGCGGAAGAACGAAGAGACAATGATCCAGGCCCTTCGTGACATAAAAAACGTTCCCCCAGGTCCTCCCGGAACCGGGCGGGAACAATCACGCGGCCCTTCGCGTCAATATTATGTTGGTATTCGCCAATCAACATAACCGCTGTGCCTTTTCAGGGCAAAAGATGGGTACTTGAACCACATCGTGCTATTTTGCCCCACCTTCCTCCACTTGTTGATTACGATTATACTCGATTCGTAACAAAAATGCAACTGATTTATTTTGATTATGTCAACTAATCCGACAAATACCGACTCTCTTTTGAACAAAATTCGCTTATTTAGTAGCATAAAAAAATGCACCACAATATCTTGTGGTGCATTTTTTAGGTTAAGAATTGAGATTTTCTATATTATCCAAATATTACCAAATTTTTCTAGCGGAAACTTACAAATGTTTCGATCAATTCTGACCGGAACGCTGAGTCGCTTTGATGTTTTGACGGGTCTTGCGCAGTTCTGCCAGGTTTGCCGCAAGGGCCTCATCTGTACGGCGCATCAGATCGTCCACATACTCGTTTGCTGCTTTCCGCATTTCACGTGTTTTTATCTGTGTTTGCGTCAATAGGTCGTTTGCCTTCTGCTGCGCCTGCTTGACAATCTCATCCTGGTTCACCATCGCCCGGGCCCGCTCTTCTGCGACCCGAATCTTTGTCTCGGCTTCCATCTTTGCCGTGCTGATAATCTGATTGCGATCCGCCACAATCGCTTTCGCTTTGAGCAATTCCTGGGGCAGGTTTTCGCGGATCTCATCCAAAATCTGTTTGACCTCTTCGCCATCCAGCACCGCGCGGCCGCGGCTGAGCGGAAGGTTCCACGCCTTCTCTACCATCTCATACAATTCGTCGATCAGTTCTTCCACGTTCATCGTATTGATCCATCCTTTCAGAGGGCCGCAGAGTTGCGCATGGGAAAACGGAACCGGATACACGCATTCCCACCCAGAATATGTTTACTTCTTCGCGGCATACATTCTTTCTTTGATGTCATCCAAGATACACGCTGGAACAAAGTTGGAGACATCGCCGCCAAAGTTGGCGATCTGTTTGACTATGCTGGAACTCAGGAACATGTTTTCCGACCTGGTAATCATAAATACGGTTTCTAACTCGGAATTGAGTTTCCGATTGGTGAGCGCCTGCTGAAATTCATATTCGAAGTCGGACATGGCCCGCAGGCCTTTGACAATCGCCGTCGCCCCGCGCATCTTGGCATAATCTGCCAGCAAACCGTCAAAGCTGACCACTTCCACACCGCTCATGCCATTGGTGCACTTCTGAATCAGGGCAATTCGCTCTTCCGTGGTGAACATCGTGTGTTTCTCCGGGTTCACCATTACAGCCACAATCACATGATCGAAAATCTTTCTTGCACGTTCAATAATATCCAAATGTCCGATGGTGACCGGATCAAAGCTGCCTGGGCAAATTGCAATTTTCATAGGTCTCTTCCTTTCCAAAACTCTTCCCATGTGTGGAATCCTGTATCCACACGAATCCCTTATAGATCTTTGTGCCGGTAGACCGACAGCACAATCTTTCCATAGCGGTAGTCGCGCTTTTTTCGAAATCCCCTGCCGCCTCGGGAATCTCCTCGTCGATTGGATGTTCACAGACGAGGACGCCGCCCTTGTTCAGAATAGCCACTGTCAACGGTATCGCCTTTTGTAGTAGGCCTGTCCGATAAGGCGGGTCTAAAAAGGCGATGTCAAAGGGCTCGTTACGGCGTAAAAGAAAGGCTGCATAATCCATATGCAAAACCTTTGCACGCTCTCCCAAACCGGTGCTGGCGATATTTTTTTCAATGATCGATATGGGTTCCTTTCCCGCATCCACAAAGACGGCTTCTCGTGCACCGCGGCTGAGCGCTTCCAAACCGAGCTGGCCAGACCCCGCAAATAGATCCAGCACACGCCGCCCCTCGATCTGAAACTGTAGGATGCTAAACAAAGCCTCCTTTACCCGCTCCGTTGTTGGACGAACATGTTCGCCTTCCAACGTTAAAAGACGTCTGCCACGGGCTGAACCTGTAATAATTCGCATATGCAATGCTCCTTCAAAAATCGAAGACGTAAAATGGTCTTTTTATTATCCCATTATCTTCCGCGTCTGTCAAGCGTGCAGCGATACACGGACTAACGGTTTCAAGGCTTTTGGGGAACCTCTTCGCCATGAAAATGCACGTAGACTTTTCTAGCGGCCGGTTTGGTCATTCCGGGGGCCGCCTCCAATTCAGCAAGGTCCGCCTCCCGGATAGCTGTCAGCGTTCGAAAATGGCGCAAAAGCGCGCGTGCGCGCGTCTCGCCGATCCCTTCAATCTCCGTCAAAGTAGAGGTCAGGGTATTTTTCTTTCGTGTCTGGCGATGATACCCAATTGCAAAACGGTGGACCTCCTCCTGAATAGAGGATACCAGGGTAAACGCCTTGCGATTGGAATTGATTGCAATTTCTCCCCCGTCTTCCGCGATGGCTCTCGTGCGGTGCTTATCATCTTTGACCATACCAAACAGGGCAATATCCAGCCCGGAGGCTTCCAGAATAGGCCGGACCGCAGACACATGGCCCTTTCCTCCGTCCAAAAGGATTAGATCTGGAAGACGCCCAAAGCCCTCTCCACTATCCTTCTGGTCAAAATACTCCTGTAACCGGCGCCCTATAACCTCACGCATGGAACCATAGTCGTCCTGCCCCACAACGGTCTTGATTTTAAACTTCCGGTAAGCGCTTTTCAGCGGACGACCGTTTTCAAAGACCACCATACCCGCTACATTGTCTCCACCGGCCAAATTGCTGATGTCGTATGCCTCAATATAGGCCGGTGGATGCGCCATTCCCAACAGGCGGGCAAGCTCATCCAGCGCGGAAGCCTCTCTGCCAGTCCTTCCGACCGACTGTGCCAATTGCTCGGCTGCATTGTTGCGGCACATCTCCACCAGTTGCGCTTGTTCTCCCTTTTGCGGGACGTAAACCGTCACCTTCCGCCCTGCCTTCTGGCTAAGCCATTCGGAAAGCAAGTCCATATCTGCAGCGGGCGCATCCAGACTCACACGCGGCGGCACACGATCTCGCATGGAGTAATAACGTTCGATAAATTCGCTGCGGGCCGCCTCTGGTTCGCCGATCTCTCCCATCAAGTACGTTTCCCGGTCACACAGGCGGCCATTCATAAAGCGAAACACCTCAAAACAATTTCGCTCAGGGCCTTGTGCCAGTGCAATGATGTCCTGTTCCGGGACCTTTAAGGCTACCACCTTCTGGCGGTCGCTCATGCGCTTGATGGCGGCAAGACGATCGCGGATGCGTGCTGCACGCTCAAACTCAAGGTTTTCCGCTGCTTCTTCCATTTTTTCGTCAAACTACGCACACATTCCGCACTTCCACCCCGCAAAAAGTCGATCGCTTCTTTGACTGCCTCGTTATAATCCTCCTGCGAAATCTTTCCTTGGCAAGGGGCGCTACATTGCTTGATATAATAATTCAAACAGGGACGTCCTTTCCCGATGTCCTGCGGAAATCTGCGCGAGCAGGAGGGCAGACGAAAGATCTTCAACGCTTCGTCCACCGATTCCTTTGTCGCCCAAGAACTGACAAATGGGCCGATGTAATCCGCGCCGTCGTCCAGCATCTGCTTTGCCTGCGAAATCCGCGGCCATGGTCCTCGGGTTACCTTGATATAATGATACCCCTTGTCATCTTTGAGGAGAATATTGTATTTGGGCGTATGCTGCTTAATCAGGCTGCACTCCAACACCAACGCCTCAAACTCACTGTCCGTTAGAATATATTCAAAGTATTCTACGTTACTGACCATCCGGCGAACCTTTTCATCGTGATTCTTTTCACTGCCAAAATATTGGCTAACGCGATTTTTCAGGGCTTTCGCTTTACCAATATAAATAATCTTGCCGGTCTTATCGTGCATGATATATACCCCGGGATGCAACGGCAGACGCATCGCCTTTTTCCGCAACTCGCGTATGTGCTCCAAACGTTGCTCTTGCTCTTCCATCGAAATTCCCCCCTTTGATTGGACACTCCATTGGTTCATCTATATCTCCGGACCGTAAGGCACCATAAAAAATGGAACGCCCATCGGGCGTTCCTTTTTCATCTCGTTCCAACCATTGGACTTGACTCATATGGGAACTCTATCCCATACAATTGGACACAGCTGAAAAATTACTCAGCAAAACCGGACTTTACCAGCTCCACCAGATTTTCCACTGCCTCTTCCTCGTCGGAACCATCTGCAATGATGCGGATGGACGTGCCGCCCACAATACCGAGGGACAATACGCCCAGCAGGCTCTTTGCATTCACACGTCTCTCTTCCTTTTCCACCCAAATCGAGGACTTATACTCATTTGCCTTCTGGATAAAGAACGTTGCCGGACGTGCATGGAGACCTACCTGATTCTGAACCAAAACCTCTTTAACGCACATTCTTACTCACTCCTAAAACAAAATCAAAATCAAACCATTCCAACCAACCAAAATCTAAAATACAACACAGCATGAAAGCTAGATCATGCAGTTATTATATCACAATTCGGAAGGCCGTCAACAAATTTGAAAAAACTTTGGATTGATAACCGAAATTGGGGCTTTTTTGTCCCCAACTCCTTTGTGCACCTTGCCATGTTTGTTGAAAACTTTTGTGCCGTATTCCATATTTTCAAAAAATCGAGAATGTCAAAATCAGACAGATTGTATAAGTATCTATTCTTTTTCTACATGAGTTTCCAACGAAGCAAGGTATTTTTTGTCCTGTTTGGTCAGCTCTGCCCGGGCAAACAAGTCGGGACGTTTGTGCATAGTGCGCAAAATGGATTGCTCTCTGCGCCAACGGGCAATTGCTGCATGATTACCCGATAAGAGGACGGGAGGGACGCTCCTTCCTCGCCAAGTTGCCGGCCGGGTATACTGCGGATATTCCAGCAAGCCGTCGTAGTGGCTCTCCTCCTCAAAGCAAACATCGTTTGACAGGACGCCATCCTTCATCCGGCAAACCGCGTCCGCAACCACCAGCGCAGGCAGCTCGCCACCGGTCAGCACATAGTCTCCTATGGAAATCTCTTCGTCGACATATGCCTCTAGCACGCGCTCGTCCACACCTTCATAATGCCCACATAGAATGGCAATATTCTCATGCATTGCCAATTCTTTCACTTTTTCTTGGGACAAAACATTTCCCTGGGGAGACATGTACAGAACATAGGGCTTTTTCCCCAACTGTTCTACCAAATCGTCCATGCACAAAGCGATGGGTTCCGCCATCATCAGCATGCCCATCCCACCGCCGAATAGGGTATCATCTACCCGGTTATGTTTATCATACGCAAAATTACGGATTTGGTGACAGCACACCTGAACCGCTCCACGCTTACGGGCACGTCCGATGATGCTTTCAGCCATGACGGTCTCACACATCTCCGGAAAAAGCGTGAGAATGTCAATTCGCATCGTCAAAGATCCCCCTTATGGGCCGAATTTTGAGAGTGCCCCCGTCGATGTCCACATCGACAATCACATCCGGGATAGCAGGAACCAAATAGTTCACCTTATCCTCCCCGGTCACCTGATAGACGTCGTTCGCCCCTGTGGGCATTACCTCTGTCAATGAGCCATACCGTTTGCCTGTATCCGCATCCATAACGGTCAGACCGATCATATCCTGCACGAAATAACGCCCTTTGGGCAATTTCACATCTGCTCGATCTAAATAGAGAATCCGGCCGCGCAGCGCATCCGCTTCCTCCACCGTATCGATCCCTTCCAGCTTCAGAAGCAGCAGGCTTTTGTGGACACGCGACGAAACCACCTGTAATTTCTCGCTCCCTCGGTTCCAATATAGCGTATGGATCTTGGCCAAAAAATCCGCAGAATCACACCACGGTTCCACGCGCAGTTCTCCTTTGACCCCATGGGTTCCCACAATACGGCCTGCCTCTAAAAATTGCTTGCGCATTTTTCTTCCTCCTTCGCAGAAAACAAAAAAGAGAGCGGACGCGAGTCTGCCCTCCTTTTTATGCTCAGTCGATCTCAACAGAAATCTTGCTGTTGGTGCGGGTTGCCGCGGCACGCATCACCACACGGATTGCCTTTGCGATGCGTCCCTGCTTGCCGATCACCCGGCCCATGTCCGCCTCTGCAACGTGCAGATGGTACACAATGGAGCCGTCCTCCGCGGAATCGTCAACATCGACGTTCACGGCGGTCGGGTCTTCCACGAGGCCCTGAGCAATTGCAATCAGCAGTTCCTTCATCTTAACCTCCGTATACAACGCATTGCCTCCCTTACAGGATGCCGTTCTTCTTGAACAGCGTCTTCACGGTATCGGTCGGCTGTGCACCGTTCGAAATCCACTTCTTCGCCTTTTCTGCATCGACCTTCACTACAGAAGGCTCCTGCATCGGATCGTACGTACCGATCTCCTCAATGAAACGGCCATCACGCGGATAACGGGAATCTGCAACAACAATGCGATAGAACGGAGCTTTCTTTGCACCCATTCTGCGCAGTCTGATTTTTACTGCCATGTTGATGTTCACCTCCAAAATAGAATCATTTCTATCTCCACCAAAAGTTTTGGTAAGATCACCTTTTAAAATCCAAAGCGGCGCCTTGCGCCCTTCCCTTTGAGCTGCTTTATGAGCTTTTGTGTCTGTTCAAATTGGCGCAACAAACGGTTGACGTCTTCCACACGCATGCCGCTGCCCGCCGCAATCCGGCGCTTACGCGATGGATTGATAATGGAAGGCTTCGCACGCTCCTCTTTGGTCATCGACAAAATAATCGCCGCCATACGGTCCATATCGCGATCATCGATCTCCACATCCTTGAGCTGCTTTTCCATTCCCGGCATTTTGCTGAGGACAGATTTTAGCGGCCCCATCCGTTTGACCTGCTTAAATTGATCCAACAGGTCGTTGAGATCCATTTTGTTTTCCAACATCCTGCGGGATACTTTCTCCGCCGCTTTCTGATCCATTTTGACCTGTGCTTCCTCAATCAGAGTCAGCACATCGCCCATCCCAAGGATTCGAGACGCCATACGGTCCGGATGGAAAACCTCCAAGTCATCCAATTTTTCGCCAGTGCCGGCAAACTTGATCGGCTTGCCCGTCACAGCCCGCACCGAAAGCGCCGCGCCGCCGCGGGTATCGCCGTCAAGCTTTGTAAGGATAACACCGGTAATATCCAGTTTTTCATCGAACGTCTTAGAAACATTGACCGCTTCCTGGCCGGTCATCGCATCGACGACCAACAGAATATCCGTTGGATGAACCGCATCTTTGATATTGTGTAGCTCCTCCATCAGCTTTTCATCGATTTGCAGGCGGCCCGCCGTATCGATAATTACATAGTCGTTGCCATAATCCTTGGCTCTCCGGATCGCCTCTTTGCAAATTTTCACCGGCTTTTCCGTGCCCATTTCAAACACAGCAACTCCCGCTTGGGAACCCACCACTTGCAGCTGCTTAATCGCAGCGGGGCGGTAGATGTCGCCCGCCACAAGCAGGGGCCGGTGGCCCCTACTTTTCAGCATCTTTGCCAATTTACCACAGTGTGTGGTCTTACCAGAACCCTGTAATCCACACATCATGATAATCGCCGGCGGACTCGGTGGGGAAACCAAACGCGTCTCACCGCCGCCCATCAAGGCGGTCAATTCTTCATCAACAATCTTCACAACCATCTGCGCTGGGGTCAAGCTCTCCATAACCTCCGCGCCGACAGCTCGCTCTGTCACCTTTTTGGTAAAATCTTTTGCAACCTTATAATTGACATCAGCCTCCAGAAGCGCAAGCCGCACTTCTCGCATGGCCTCTTTGACATCGTCCTCGCTCAGTTTTCCCTTCGACTTCAGCCGTTTAAAGGCCGCGGAGAGTTTATCAGCCAGTCCTTCGAATGCCAAATCGTATCTCCCTCCCGCGCGCTTTGCTATTCACATAGCTTTTGCGCCAAGTCTATAATCGTCTGCGCATCCTCCGAAAGATCGTGAGAATACACATAGTGCTTATTATACTCCTGGATGCGTTGGGCCGCTTCGCGGATCTGTTCCAGCCCGCCACGCATCTCACGAAACCGCTTTGCAAGCCCAAGGCGCTGCTCCATATCGAACAATTGCGCCTCTGCCCGCTTGATGGAATCGCGCACCCCCTGGCGTGTAATTCCCTCGTTGTCGGCGATTTCAGAAAGGGACAGGTCTTCGTTGTAATAGAATTCAATCACCTCACGCTGTTTTTCGGTCAGCATGTCGCCGTAGAAATCCAGCAAAAAGGAAATTTCCAAATCCTTTGCCACGTTTGGCCCTCCCTCCAACTGTAAAGCCATTTCCTTTACAGTTGGAGATTATACAACAAAACCTTTCATCTGTCAATCCCCCGCAGCCAGAAACTGTTCCAAATATTGCCCCAGATGGCTCTGAATTCGCTCTAGATTTCCCTGTACCTGTACCTGGAATCCCTTGGGTGTTACTCGCAAATCCTGAACCTTCAGGCCCACCGCGCCGCCTAACACGGTTTCATCGAAAAAGGAATCGGAAACAGAGAGACGCTTTCCTTCGACTTTAACCTCCGAGGGAAGCAGATTTTTTGCAATTTCCAGTACCCATTCCGCCTTAATCGGCAGCCGCCCCAGGTGCACGGTCTGCAATTCTGCCCAGATGGTTTCCGCCTCCGTATCACAACCCACGGTGAAGCGGGCGCTGACCCCCAAGCGCAAACCGGAGTAAGACACCGGAATATAGAACTCCGCCGCCCCATCCTCTACAGAAACACATTGCAGATCTAAAACCTGAAAGCCGCCTCCATGCAGTCCGGCCACTTGGCTGGATAAAAGGCCGCTGACCTCCTCTTTGGTCAATAAAGCCGGCTCCCCTGTAAGCAAAGACTTCGCCAACTTGGGTACGACTGTCTCCGGCTGTGCAGTAGCTTGTACCGTATCCTCATAGGGGTCACTGACCGCCATGCCGATCGTTACGCCCACAGCGGCCAAAAACAACAGTATGAGCGTTATTCCGATAGCCACCCCTTTTCTGCTTTTTCTCGTCTCATTCATTGTGATTCCTCCTTTTCCAGATACTTTCGAAAAGGTCCAGACAGTACAACCGCCTGCCTGGACCTTAATTCCTTATATATGTCGGGGAAAGTTGGATTATACAGTTACAAAATCATAACCAAAGTCCCTGCGGTAATCAGAATTCCACCTATAACGGTCTTTGCATCCACTCTCTCATGCAGGAACAAAAAGGCCAAAACCATGGTGATAACCACACTAAATTTATCAATTGGGACCACCTTGGAAACCGGACCAACTTGAATAGCATGGTAATAGCAGATCCAAGACAGCCCCGTCGCCAATCCGGACAAAATCAAGAACAAAAAGCTCTTCGCAGAGATGTGGCTAATACCGGTCTGCGCTCCAGTTGCAAATACGATCCCCCATGCCAACACTAACACCACAACCGTACGAATTGCCGTTGCCAGGTTGGAATTCATATCCTCAATGCCGATCTTTGCCAGGATGGAAGTCAGCGCTGCAAATACAGCGGAACCAACTGCAAAAATGAGCCACATTCTGTCCTTTTCTCTCCCCTTTGTCATTCGGTTTCCTCGCTTTATTTCAACTCTACGATCGTAACGCCCGCTTCCCCTTCTCCAAAGGTCCCCAGACGGAAGCTTTTTACATTAGGGTGCCTCTTAAGATGCTGTTGTACAGCGCCCGCAGTGCTCCTGTCCCTTTTCCGTGGATGATAGTGAGCAGATTGATCCCTGCCAATACCGCAGAATCGATGAATTGATCGACATTCATCAACGCTTCGTCAGAAGTCTGTCCACGCACGTCGAGTTCCATCGCTGCACGAACATTGGCCCGGGTGACGCTTCGGGTAACAGAACCCTGGGGTTTCTTCACAGGCTTTTCTTCCAACAACCGGAGGTTGGAAACCGGTACGCGGGTCTGAATAATGCCAGCCTGAATCAGAGCTGTTTTGCCACCTTTCTCCGGAGGCTGCAAAACGGTCCCCTTCTTGTCGATGTCATAAATCAAAACAGAATCGCCTTTTTTAAGTGGCCTGGGCAAAACATACGCTTCACCGTCCTTCTTTCGGACCGGATCTGCCTCGTTTTCCAGTGCGCGCAGGCCGGATTTAAGCTTTGCCTTTTGCTCTGCGGTCAGCGCTTTATTCTTCTGCTTTTTGAGCTCCTCCATCTCGTTAAGCATGGCATCAATCTGGCCGCGCGTTCGGGCAATCAATTCTGCGGCACGGCGGCGCGCTTCCTCCATCTCACGCTCCGCCTGTGCATCAATGGAATCCTTTCGCTCCTTAGCCGCCCGACTGGCTTCTTCGGCTTCCAAGCGCTGGCGCTGCGCTTCCTTTCGCTCTTCTTCTAAGCGCTGACGGCTTGTCTCCAAGCTTTGAACAACATCCTCAAACCGGGTATTTTCGCTGGAAACCAATTCCTTTGCGTGCTCAACAATCTCTGGCACCATCCCCAGGCGCAAGCAAATGGCAAAGGCATTGGAGCGGCCCGGCACGCCGATCAGCAGGCGGTATGTTGGCCGCAGGGTTGTGACGTCGAACTCACAGCATGCATTTTCCACGCCGGGGGTCTGCAAAGCATACGCTTTCAGCTCCGCATAGTGGGTTGTCGCCGCAATGCGCGCCCCCTTTCTCCGCAAAGCCTCTAAAATCGACATGGCCAGCGCCGCCCCCTCGATCGGGTCCGTCCCCGCGCCAAGCTCATCGAGCAAGATCAAACTGGAACCATCCGCGTGTTCCAGAATCTTGATTATGTTTGTCATATGGGCAGAAAAGGTGGACAGGGATTGCTCAATACTCTGTTCATCGCCAATATCAGCCAAAACATTGGTAAAGATGGATATCTGGCTGTTATCTGCAACGGGCAATAACAGCCCACACATTGCCATTAGTGTTAAAAGTCCGACCGTTTTTAGGGATACTGTTTTTCCGCCGGTATTGGGACCTGTAATCACCAAGGTGTCAAAGTGTATACCAAGTTCAATATCGGTCGGAACCACTTTTTCCTTGTCGATCAGCGGGTGGCGTGCCCGCTTCAGCTCGATTTTCCCTTCCTCATTGACAAGCGGCATAGTTGCCTTCATTTTGTACCCCAAATTCGCCTTGGCAAAAATCAGATTTAACTCCACCGCCTCTTTGTAGCCGGAGATGATGCCGCTGGCAAAATTGCCGGCTTCTGCGGAGAGTTCCCCCAGAATACGGTCGATTTCCGCTTGCTCTTGGGAGAGCAACACACGAACCTCATTGTTTGCCTCTACAACCGCCATCGGTTCGACGAACACCGTCGCACCGGAAGAAGAGGTGTCGTGCACCAATCCCGGCACGTCACCTCGGCATTCTGCTTTGACGGGCACAACAAAGCGGCCGTCACGCATCGTGATGATCGGGTCCTGTAGGTACTTCTGCGTCGCAGGAGAACGCACCATTTTTCCAGCTGTTCTCTTGCACGAGAAGAAGCGGAACGAATTTTCCTCCGGATCGTTGCCAACTGTGGAGAAGCACTGTCCGCCATCTCCTCTTCGGAAAGAATCGCATGGTTGATCCGTTCCTCCAGATATTTATTCGGCATAATTGCGTCAAATCGATCGTCGAGGATACTTTTGACGCCTTCACTTTTACTGCGCCAATCCACAATTCCACGCAAAGTCCGCAGAACCATCGAAATTCGCAGTAACTCGCCCATATTGAGCGTTCCGCCCGCTTCTGCACGGCGCAGGGAATTCGAAACGTCTTTGAGACCTCCAAAGGACGGCGCTCCAAAACGCGCCATCATTGTGTGGGCCTCGTCCGTCTCCGTTAAAAGGCGTTTGACCTGTGAGAGCGACGTAGCAGGGCGAAGATTTACCGCCAATTCCGCCGCCGCATCACAAGCTGTCTCTTCCGCCAAAAGATGTAATATTTTATCCAGCTCCAAAGCCTTCAAATGTCGTTGTACTGTTTCACTCATGGTAGTTCCTCTTTATTGTCCTCGCCCGCCCTTTTTATCATCGTTACATGCGGGCAGTATTCGTCCAAATAGGGTTCTCCTATGGCGTGGTAACCAATGGTTTCATAAAATCCGCGTGCACGCACCTGGGCGGATAACATAAATGAAACCGCGCCATGTTGCCGCGCAATCTCTTCCAGTTTCCGTACAACCAGCGCGCAATCCCCTGGCCACGGTAGGGTTTCCGAACCGCCACGCGGCCAATTGTCCAAGCATGGGTCTCTCCCTGCGCTGGAAACGTACGGCCAGTCGCAATGGCATGTTCATCTTTCCATAAGACCACATGCCAAGCTTCCGCATCCATCGCATCAAATTCATTGTGGAAACCCTGTTCCTCTACAAATACGGTCTGACGGATCTGTTTCGCCTCTGGATTTTCCGTCAACCCTCTTGTACATCGATTGGTAATCATGTCATTCCCGTCCTTTGTCGGTATTCGTCCCTAGAAAAACAACGGTACGAAGTATCATTCGATTTTAGGCGTCCTGCGGTGGATTGCCCACGGCTGCCATTGCCCCTGGTTCCGCCTGGTGATAAAAATCCAGGGTTGGAAAGCTACGCCCCAAGGTGCTGAGAACATAAGCCTCACTGGCACGCGCCACCTGCCATAGACCTGCTTGTGGCAAACGAAACGCAAACAGTTTATCAAAATCTGCATATACCGTGTGCCGCAATGCTGTCAGAGCACCGGTGGAAAGCGGAAGAGCGGGTTCCGTTATCTGAGAGTAACAGGAATTGCAATAGAGCGTACCACTTCGCGGCAGAAATAACATCGTTTCCGCCTCATAGCAGGCACAACCGGCGCAACAGACCAGGTCGGGCATGTAACCCGCCAAGGACAACATCCGCATTTCCACCGCCGCCTTGATAAGCAGATGTGGGCGGGTTGCTTTTGATAAGTAGAAAAAAGCCCGCAAAAGCAGGCGCAAAAAATCCCCTGCCCCAGCCTCCTGTGGAGCCAACGCACCGGCGAGCTCACAGAAATACTGGGCAAGGGACAGGCTCCCGATGTCGCGCCGCAAGTCAAAAAAGACCTCCACCGGCTGTGCATCGTCGATTATGTACTTGTCCCGCCCCTTATAGATGAGGAAGCGGGAATAACAAAGCAACTGGGTTGCGGAGAGCTTGCTACTGCGAAGCAGCTTAGCCCTCCGCGCAAAAGCACGCAACACGCCTTCCTCTCTGGTGAGCACCGTAATCAGCCGGTCGCTCTCACCCACCTGCCGCTCCATAATCACCAGGCCGTCTGTATCGATCTGCATGGGAATCCTCCTGTTGCGCGGTGTTCTGCTGTTTGCATTGGGTATAGATCAGATAGTCCTGTACGCGGCCCGTCTGCGTAAAGCAGGACCACGCCGCCTGCTCGTCATAGTCGTCCATTCCGTTCGCCCCTTTTCCAAGCAATCTTCACGCAATTCCTCTTCTCCATAATACCGGGATTTGCGGAACCTGTTCATGTTTACTATGTGCAAAAGGACATACGGGTATGAACGGTAATATTTGTTAGAATCGATCGAATTATGTGTCGAAACTGCTGCTGTCATAACCAAGGCTGCGCAAAACCGCAGCGCTATTGCGCCAGCCTTCCTTTACCTTGACCCAGAGCTGCAAATTGATCTTACAACCAAAAAAGCGTTCCATATCCTCACGGGCATAAGTGCCCACCTTTTTCAGCATGGAACCGCCCTTTCCAATGATGATTCCCTTATGGGAATCGCGCTCGCAAAAGATGGTTGCATGGATCTCTGTGACGCCGTTTTCCTGCTCGCGCATCCGCTCCACTGCAACCGCCACGCCATGGGGGATCTCCTTATCCAACAATCGAAGTAACTTTTCCCGAATAATCTCCCCGGCCAAAACGCGTTCAGGCTGATCGGTCAGTGTATCGTCGTCGAAAAAGTGGCCGCCGGGCATAGCGAGCTTTTTGAGCTCGTCCATCAGGATGCGCACACCGTCTCCATCCTGAGCCGAGACCGGCACTACAGCTTCAAACGAAAAAAGTCCGGAAAGCTCTGCAATCTGTGCCATCAGGACACTTTTTTCTTGTAAAAGGTCGATCTTGTTGATCGCCAATACAGCGGGCATCTCCAAAGATCGAAATTTTGCAATCAGATCGAGGTCTGCTGGGGATATTTTCTGCCCAGCTTCCACCACCAACAGGCACGCATCCACGCCAGAGACAGACTCTGTCACAGAACGCACCATATAGTCCCCCAACCGATTGCGCGGTTTCATCAGACCGGGCGTATCAATAAATACCAGCTGGTCGGCCTCTTCGGTCAACACACCCATGATGCGTGTGCGGGTCGTCTGAGGCTTGCTGGATACAATCGCCACCTTTTGTCCCAACATCCGATTCAAAAGCGAGCTCTTTCCTACATTCGGCCGACCCACAATCGCAATAAATGCAGTCCGGTCGCCGGTCCGCACGGTTCCCTGTTCCATCTGATTCCTATTTCCTTTCTGCCGCCATTAATGCGTCCAAGGTAACTTTTTTTGCGAAAAGTCCCGGATGCCGAGCGGTCCTGCCAGAATATACACCACTGCCACACCCATGCTTGCGAAAAGCACAGCGATCATAGCAGGGTTGTCCAAAAAATAGCGCCAGATGCGCAGGAAAGCGGCAGGCTGCCAAAACAGGCATACCCCCACTCCCACGGCAAACCCGGCGCAGATCAGCACGCCACCCGCCGCCATATCCTTTACAATCCGTACCACCGGGTGAAAGCTGGGCGCCACAAGGTCGCAAAGCTCCTCCGCCACGGTGTTAAAGGTCTCCGCCATCAAGACAAGAGCGAATGTGACCAGTAAAATGGCATAACGCGCACGTGACATTTCAAAGAAGGGTGAAAAAGCCAATACATACAGCACGGCCACTGTATGTATCCGCATATTTCGTTCGTTATTGATACAGTAAACAATGCCCCGCAGGCATATTTCAGGCTTTTAACAAACCGCAAGTTTACTCCTCATCCTCATCCAAAACATAACTGCTGGAAGCAGGCAAACCGAGTTGTGTCATGACCTGCTCTTCTTTTTCACGCATACGCACACGATCCATTCCACCGCGCTCATGATCGTATCCCAACAGATGCAACATCGAGTGCGCTGTGAGATAACCGACCTCACGATCCAGCCCATGGCCGTAGCAGTCCGCCTGTTCCACCGCTTTTTCCATGGAGATTACAATGTCCCCCAATATCTTTGCGCCAGTGGCGTGGTTCTCATCATAGACGCCGTTCTCCCCCATCGGGAATGAGAGAACGTCTGTGGGCATATCCTTATTGCGATACTGCTTATTCAGCTGCTGAATCTGTTTGTTATCCACAAACGTCACGCTGATTTCAGCGGGCTCGCTAAACCCCTCCATACGCAGCACTGCATTGCAGCAGCGGCGCACCAACATACGCAGGCCCGTGGGGATCTTTACTGCTTTTTGCCGATTGTCGATGATAACTCTGACTTTTTCCATGATAGCTAACGCCTGCCTTCCTGATATTTTTCATAAGCTTTGATAATGTCCTGCACCAAACGGTGGCGAACCACATCCTTTTCGTTAAAGGTAACTTGGGCGATGTCGTCCACGTTGCGCAGGATTTTAATGGCTTCTTTCAAGCCCGAATGGCGGCCATCCGGGAGGTCGATCTGCGTGACGTCACCGGTAATGACCATTTTGGAGCCAAAGCCCAGGCGGGTCAAGAACATTTTCATCTGTTCCGGCGTGGTGTTTTGCGCCTCGTCCAGAATGATGAAGCTGTCGTCCAATGTCCTTCCGCGCATATAAGCCAACGGGGCAACCTCGATGTTGCCGCGCTCCACATACCGCTGATAGGTTTCCGCCCCTAACATATCAAACAAAGCATCATACAGGGGCCGCAGATAGGGGTCCACCTTCTGCTGCAGATCACCGGGTAAAAGCCCAGTTTCTCGCCCGCCTCCACCGCTGGGCGGGTGAGGATGATTCGGTTCACCTGCTGCGCACGAAACGCTGTGACGGCCAGCGCTACAGCCAGGTAGGTCTTTCCAGTACCCGCTGGTCCGACGCCGATCGTGATGGTATTTTCCTTAATCGCACTGCAATATTTTTTCTGGCCCAAGGTTTTAGGCTTCACGGGCTTCCCTTTAGAAGTGACACAGATACAGTCCCCTGCAAGGGACTCAATCTTTTCTTCCGTCCCCTCATTGACCAATGCAATGCAATACCGCACATTTTGCTCGCTCAATGCCTCGCCACGGTTAATCAGGGTCAGGAGGCTCTCAATAACACGAACGGCCTTTGCCACGTTCTCCGGCTCGCCGCTCACTTTGATCTCTGATCCCCGTCCAACCACATTGACAGCATATTCATTTTCAATCAACTTAATATTCTCGTCGAAGCTACCGAAGAGTGCTACAGCCTGCTCCATCCGGTCAATATTGATTCTTTGCTCAAACATTCTTAAATCTCCAACTGGGCACGGAAAATTTCCATGGTTTTTACCCCCGTGCCACTGCTTTCCACACCTATCAGAATAAATTGATTATAGCACACATAAATTCGTTCGTCATTAATTTGACCGCAAAATTCATAAAAAAATCAAGATTGCAGAAAAACTTCGGACTCGACGCCGATATTCTCTTCGCAATTCACATCCACACGATAGTAAAGAACCCCATCCCGTACCTCTACGGTCTCCTGCTGCGCGGTTATCGTTGCATCCCCCAGCTGCTCCTTCTGTTGGATTGCCACTTCCTCGCGGGCCTTTTGGAGCGCTTCTTCTTGGGACATCGGCACAACCTGGCGCATCTCTTCAATCCAGTTTTCTTTATAAAAAGAGACGGGCAACAAGGAATCCATTACCTTGAGACGAACCTGTTCTGCCTCAAGGCGGTAAGTACCGTCCGGTTTTCCAGTAAAGCTCAGCGGTATCCGCAGCCCAAATACGGTGGCGCTTCGGCGAGTCACAATATGCCCGGTTTCCTGCGCAATCTCCTTTTGCATCTCGACTTGCGTGGTGAAGGTATGCTGCGTCGCCGCGATAATTTTCCCCGCCGCATGTTTCAATGTGTTTCCGCCATAGGTGTCCTCGACAACGGCATTCAGGAGTAATTGCCCCTCTACAACCGCGTCGCCCTCTTTTACCTCCGGCGTACCGGCATAGACCTCCATATAAAGAATCTGTCCCGTCGCCTTTGCCAGAATATTACATGCACGTTTATTGGCCTCCAAATCCGGCTTCTCGGAAAGCTCCTCCAACTCAATGCGGATTAAACATCCAGAAGTATTGACCGACAACCAACTTGTCTGTGGGAACGCGTTCATCAATTGCTCTTGTAAAAGCTTCGCCTGTATATCCTTCTTCCATACGCCGGGCTTTAATCCCAGTTCAGACGCTACGGATTCAATCTGTGCGGTTGGAATTCCCACATTCCCTGAAACCTCTACGCTCCAAACGTGCAGGGAGAGTATCTGAACAAGCAGAAATGCGAGGATTGCCCCCACCACCAGCCCCTTTCGCCGGCGCAGGAAGGCCAGGCGAAAGGGCAGCCCCCGGCGTTCTCTTACCTTCAGGACGCATTTGGTCTTTCTGGCAGACGGCAAGAGATGCCGGTAGCCACCTGCCAAAATGCAGGCTGTAAAGTCCTCCTTTTTCTCAATATTCCAAAGGCTGATCCCACTGCGCGCACATTGGTTCAAAAACGGTTCCGGCGCACCATGTATGGAAAAGCGGACGGTACCCATCACCCAGCGAAGAGCATGTAATACGACCACGCACAATCCTTCCTTTCCAAGTTTGGGTGTGTTACGAGAGAAACTCAATCCCTGTAATGAACCCCTCCACCACCAGAGAATCCGCGGTTAGGCACCGGATCACCAAGCAACGTCCTGTAAAGCGGAGTGTCATTCTCCCTGCACGAACACGCACGACGTCTGTGTCGTATTCCAACACACCCCGGCATCCCTCCACAACGACCTCTCGATTCCCTTTGATTTCCATATATGAGGACATGGGGAGGCTATTCCCTTTGTGTATTCGCTTATTTTCCGCTTTTTTCTCCGCCAATCGGCCTCACCCCAAACACGTGTTTTCCTGTTGTACTCTCATAAACGTATGCGTCCAAACGTACAAATAAAACTTCCCATACAAAAAAGTCCCCTCTTTGGGTCTGAACTGTGCGTAAACGCTCATATGATTGGGACGAACCTGTTTAACAAGGGAGGCCCTCTTCATGAAAAAAAGCCTTTTGCATCTATTTCTACCCGCAAGTGTGCTCTGCGCTGCCTGTGCATTGCTCTTCTACCCTGCTCAAGCTGCGGCTGGGGCGAAACGTGGGATTGGGTATTGCATAGACATTTTGATTCCCTCCCTCTTCCCCTTTATGGCCCTATCCGTATTCGTCGTAAAGTCCGGCCTTTCTGCCTCCCTTGGACGCCTTGCGGCAGGCCCGTGCCGCCTATTCTTTGGACTCCCAGGCAGCGCAGCAGCGGCGATTCTGATGAGTATGGTGGGAGGATATCCGGTTGGGGCGCGTGCTGTCGCTGCACTTTGTCAGGAAGGGGAAATCACGCCCAAAGAGGCCGCCCGTATGCTTTGCTTTTGTGTCAATTCCGGGCCTGCATTTGTCCTCAGTGTGGTGGGAATGGGCCTTCTTCACAATCCACAGGCGGGGGTAATTCTTCTAGTGTCCCAGCTCTCCGCTTCCCTACTGCTGGGCGGCTTGTGCAGCATTGGCGTTTCACGCAGACGGCAGGGCCAGGCCATTCCCTCAAAAAGATTGGATGCCGCGCAAGCCTTGATCGGTTCTGCTTCCGATGCAGCCCGTTCCATGCTCTCTATGTGTTGTTTTGTGATTCTGTTCGCTGTTTTACTAGATCTTTTGCGGGTATTTGTCACCTCTCCCACGGTATCCATGCTTCTTTCTATCTTGCTGGAAGTGACTGGCGGATGCAGCGATGCGGCGCAGCAAAACCTTCCTCTGTGGATTCTCTCCTTCACAATTGGATGGGGCGGCATCTGTGTACATTTTCAAATTCTTTCTTCGGTTTCCGGTATTCCCATCCGTATGCCCCGCTTTATGCTGTTCCGTCTGCTACACGGCCTCCTGGCCGGCGGTATCACCTTCGGCCTGTGCATGCTTTTTCCCGACGCCGCGCCGGTTTTTGGCAACACAACCGCCCCTCTCCGCGGTACCTTAGTCGGTTCTGTTCCAGCCGCTGCGGCCATTGTCGGCCTGTGTATCCTTCTTCTATTGCAATGCCGGAAAGGGAATTCGATGGAAACCGCAAAGGAATAGTGGAATTCTTATTAAAATTCTGCTATAATAGTTAGCCCACGGTATAAGCCCTGTGGGATACCATTGAAGGAGATACGAAATATGGCTTGGAAAGGGATCAAACAGTTTTTTCGCAAGGATATAGAGGTTCGCTGTGAATACTGCATACACAGCTCCGACTTCGATGGAGCCTGTGTTTGTCAATTGGGAAAATATCGAACTCCGGAAGGAGACTGCCGCAAATTTGCGTATGACCCGCTCAAACGTACCCCGCAGAATCTTCCCCCTCTGCGTGAATATGACCCGGAGGATTTCAAGCTATAATCCGAATACCCGGCTTCCCTGGATGTCCTACTGCCGGGGACGCCGGGTATTTTACAAATGAGGAAGGAAATCGAACATGGACAAGCCAACCAGAGAACACAACGATTATCACATCCGCTTCGCCCAAGAGACGGACATTCCAGCAATTTTGGGTTTTATTCGCGCGCTGGCCGACTATGAACACATGTCCGATCAAGTCGTCGCCAACAGCGCCCTTCTTCGGGAGTGGCTATTTGAAAAGAAGAAGGCAGAGGTTTTGATCGGCGAGGAATGTGGAGTACCCGTCGGCTTTGCCCTCTTCTTTCACAATTTTTCCACCTTTTTAGGGCGTGCTGGGATCTATCTCGAGGATCTGTTTGTGCTTCCGGAAAAGCGTGGAAACGGGTATGGAAAAGCCCTTTTAGAGCGTCTCGCCGCCCTTACCGTTTCACGTGGTTGCGGACGGCTGGAATGGAGTTGTTTAGACTGGAATCAGCCGAGCATTAAATTTTACCGTTCAATGGGTGCAACCCCCATGAGCGAATGGACCACCTACCGGCTTACAGGCGACACCCTACGCTCTATTGCACGTCAGAGCGCCTCACAACGCCTGGAAATTCGCCCTCTTGAGGAACCGCTGTTTGAAGAATATGGACGTATGCATGCCCTTACTTGGCGTTCCGCCTACCGCGGTATTCTGCCGGACGCGTTTCTCGCTGAAGAGTATACGCCGGAAAAGCGAACCGCCGCTCTTCGTGAGTTTTGGAAAGCTCGCACCAACGAGTCCTTTTATCTCGTCTATGTAGATGGCGCTCCCGGTGGCATGCTGGCCTTCTGTCCCACAGAGAATCCTTTTGTGGGGGATGTCAAAGCCCTGTATCTTCTTCCAGAATTTCAAGGGCAGGGGTTCGGCCGGATATTGATGGACCGGGCACTGGCAGAACTCAAATCGCTAGGTTGCCGTGAGGCAGTCCTCTGGGTTCTCGAAGAAAATCAGCGGGCGCGCGCTTTCTATGAGCATTGCGGATTTCTTGCCGACGAAGGCCGTCAAGAGCTTACTCTAGGAAAACCGGTCCTTGTCGTACGTTATCGCAGACAAATTGCGTAGATGCATTGCATTTTTTGCATGGCATTGGTATAATAAAGACAAATTGGAGAAAATTTATCTACAATAAAAGGGACCGCTCATGTTGCTGTCCCTTTGGAGGAATTCTTATGCTGGAATTAAAAAATATTTCTCTCAACCTTGCAAATAGCAAGGACATTTTAAACAATGTTTCTCTCAATGTAGAGAGTGGAAAATTTGTCGTAATCACTGGACCAAACGGCGGTGGAAAATCCACACTGGCTAAGGTGGTTGCCGGTATTTTTAAGCCCACGTCCGGCCAGATCCTTTTTGACGGCCAAGACATTACCAACACCAGTATCACCCATCGCGCGCGCATCGGCATCAGCTATGCGTTCCAACAGCCAGTCCGTTTCAAGGGAATTAAGGTTCGCGATCTCATCACATTGGCCGCTGGACGGGAACTGACCACCTCTGGGGTATGCGAATATCTCTCAGAAGTGGGCCTCTGCGCACGGGACTATGTGGACCGCGAGGTCAATGCAAGTCTTTCCGGCGGCGAAATCAAACGAATTGAGATCGCTATGGTTATGGCGCGCGGGACGAAGCTTTCCATTTTTGACGAGCCGGAAGCCGGAATCGACCTTTGGAGTTTCCAAAATCTGATCCAAGTGTTTCGCAAACTGCACGACGGTATCCACGGTTCTTCCATCATCATCATCTCCCATCAGGAGCGTATTATGGAGATTGCTGATGAAATCATCGTCCTTTCCAATGGAAAAGTCTTGACACAGGTACGCGCGACGAAGTATTGCCAAAGCTGCTGGGTGGAACGGATACCTGCCATTTCTGCCCAAGAGAGGAGGGTGTATAATGGACAACATCGCCAAAAAATTGTTGGAACTGGTTGCAGATTGGAAGGGAGAACCGACCAAGTCTGCCTTTAATATCCGTGAAGACACGGAGTGCGCTGGCAGGCAGAATACAGAAAAATGTCCGCATCGAAACCAAAACAGACCGCCCCGGTATTGACATCATCGTCAAAAACAACACCAAGGGCGAAAAGATATACATTCCTGCACTCGTGACACACAGTGGGGTTAAAGATTTGGTATACAATGATTTTTATATCGGAGAAAATGCGGATGTCACGATCGTCGCTGGTTGCGGCGTCAATACGGATGGCTGTGACGGGGCTGAACACAACGGTATCCATCGCTTCTTCTTGGAAAAGAATGCACGGGTTGTCTATGTAGAAAAGCACATTGGTATGGGCGAAGGCACCGGTGAACGCATCATCAATCCGCAGACATATATTGAAGCGGCCGAAGGAAGTTACATGGAAATGGAAACCACTCAGATCAAAGGAGTGGATTCCACCAAACGCTTTTCCAAAGCTGTTTTACAGGACCGTGCAAAATTGGTCATTAAAGAAAAGATTATGACCCATGGCAAACAGTACGCCGAGACGAGCTTTGAAGTAGACCTGAATGGAACGGATTCCAGCGCGCATCTCGTCTCCCGCTCGGTTGCGCGGGACGATTCCAAACAGCTCTTTTTGTCCAAGGTCAACGGCAATGCTAAATGTGCTGGGCACTCGGAGTGTGACGCAATCATCATGGACAACGGTTCTGTGAGCGCTATTCCGGAGATCAGCGCCAACTGCGTGGATGCCGCCTTGATTCATGAAGCAGCCATTGGGAAAATTGCCGGGGAACAGCTTATCAAACTTATGACGCTTGGGTTAACCGAAAAAGAGGCGGAAACTCGTATCGTTGAAGGATTCTTAGAATAATTTATTTGTTTATTCAATAAAGATACCATTGAATGTTCTTGCTTTACATTCGATGGTATCTTCTATTTTTTGCGCGTAATTAACCTTTTCTTTCCATAAAATGCACAAATCCCGTCCTTTTCCTGTATATTATTCATAGTAATATCTTGAATATTTCCAAATTTTAGTGTAAAATAGTTCTGTCGATTATATCCTTAACTGGTTTTAAAGGTGTAGAACAGAACAAGGGAAATGTGGTGAAGATATGGATATTTCCGGTCTGTGGATCGATCAAGAAATCGTGCTCGATTGTCTGATCTCCGTACATTATTATGAATATACGCGAGATTTTGCTTCTCCTAAAGTCACATACAGCCACTGGGAGTTTCTCTATGTAGACAATGGAGAGGTAGAGGTGACCGTTGAGAACGCAACATACCTTCTGCGCAAAGGTGACATCATTTTTCATAAGCCCGAGGAGACGCATAGTGTGTCTGTCCGAGGGATACATAATCCCCATCTCATCATGGTGAACTTCGGATGCCATTCTCCAGCAATGCGTTTCTTTGAGCGCAAAATATTGCGTGTCAGTGATTCCGAAAGCCTTCTGTTGGCTACGATGATCCGCGAGGCACGTAATGCGTTTGCTACCCCCTTGGATGCCCCCAAAGCAAATTCACTGGAGCGGCGCGATAATGCTCCATTTGGCGCCGAACAGCTGATTCGAATCAGTTTGGAACAGATGCTGATCGATCTGATCCGAAAGGGAAATGTGGTCAATCCCAATCTGAAGATTTCCTCTTCCATCCGAGAGAAGGCCAATCAGGACATCTTCACCAAGATCATCACCTATTTGGGAAGCAATGTACATCGCAGCCTCACCCTGGACGACGTTTGCCAGGATAACCTCATCGGACGTTCCAACCTTCAAAAATGTTTCGCGCTAAAACCGGCGGCGGTGTAATGGAATACTTTTGCCGGCTAAAAATTGAGGCTGCCAAGCGTCTCATCCGGCAAGGTGGGCAAAATTTTACCGAAATCGCACATGCTTTGGGCTTCTCAACCATTCATTATTTTTCCCGACGGTTTAAGGCCGTCACCGGTATGACACCAACAGAATATGCATCCTCGGTCAAATTGCGCGCCGAAGAGGATGTTCCTGTTTAACCTTTTCCTTCGTATATGATTTGCCTGTTCCTTTTTCCATTGTATATTTTTTTCCGCCTTTTCAAACAATAGGAGTATATCTTCTTTGTGGAAGGGCGGTTTTCTTATGAATTCAGAAGTACGCTTCAAAGCGCATAGAATTGCGATCGAGAAGGAGGGAATTTTCCTATGACCGATTCCCTCTGGGTAAAAACGACAGAACTTCCCAGTTATCCTCCACTGCGTGAAGAAATCCGTGCCGATGTCGCCGTCATCGGCGGCGGTATGGCTGGAATATTAACCGCCACCTTTTTGGCTAAAGCGGGACTGCACCCCGTAGTTTTAGAGGCAGAGCAAGTTGGAAGTGGGCAGACCAAAAATACCACTGCAAAATTACCTCTCAACACGGCCTTCTCTATGCACATCTAATTGAGCAGTTTGGAGAAGACCTTGCGCAACAATATGCCCATGCCAATCAACAAGCCGTGTCACAATATCGCACGTTGATCGCCGAACAGGACATCGACTGCGCATTCACCCTATCCCCCGCCTATTTATACTCCACCTTAGCGGAGGAACCTCTTGTGCAAGAGGCACAAGCCGCCCGGCGGTTAGGAATCGATGCGAGCTTTACACGACATACAGAACTCCCCTTCTCCGTCCGTGCAGCGCTCCGATTTGATGGACAGGGCCATTTTCATCCTTTGCACTTTTTAAAAGCTCTCTTATCCTCTTTGGAAATTTATGAACACACCCCTGTTCTGTCCATCGACCAAAACCAGCTTGTAACCCCACATGGAATTGTGAACGCAGAGGCGGTCGTCTTTGCTTGTCATTATCCTTTCATCAACTCCCCCGGTTACTATTTTATTCGGATGCATCAGGAGAGAAGTTATGTATTAGCATTGGAGAATGCCGGAAATATGGAGGGAATGTATCTGGGAATTGACGAAAGTGGACTTTCCTTTCGCCCTTATGGCACATATCTTCTGCTTGGAGGAGGAAGCCATCGATCTGGAGAAAATACCGCAGGTGGACGATACGAACGACTGCGCCGGTTGGCACAGCAGTATTGGCCGAAAAGCCGCGAGGTAGCCGCTTGGTCTGCACAGGATTGTATGACCTTAGATGGTATTCCTTATATCGGGCCATTTTCTTCTTCCACCCCGAATTGGTATGTCGCAACCGGATTCCAAAAATGGGGGATGACCAGCTCCATGGTAGCGGCACAGCTGTTGACCGATCAAATTTTAGGGCGTAAAAATCCGGATGCCGCTGTGTTTTCCCCTCAGCGATTTAAGCCATCTGCATCTGCCAAAATGCTGATTGAAGAAACCGCCCACGCCACAACGGGTCTGACGAAAACCTTCTTCGATCCGCCTCGTACCGAATTGGAAACTCTTCCAATAGGACACGGCGGCATTGTAGAATACAATGGTCAAAAGGCGGGGATATACAAGGATGAAAAAGGGGAAATCTTTGTCGTATCAGTGAAATGTCCACACCTGGGATGCCAATTGGAATGGAATCCGGACGAAAAAAGTTGGGACTGCCCTTGCCACGGGTCACGGTTTGACTATAAGGGAAATCTTTTGGATAATCCAGCACAAACGGATCTTCCGCACAAATAATTTCCAGCCTCGTTGCAAAAGCGGAACATCCAACAGGCCTTATTGCAACAGAGTCACAAGGTTATAATGTCAACATCAATGGAAAAGACGAGATTGCCGATTTTATGTATGGGCATCCGGAGTCGGGCGCATTGGATAAATCGGTCAAGGCGCTTGATTTGTGCAGAAGTTTGGAGATAGTTACACCGAAGACTCCAGTGACTTTCAGGGGCACAGAACCGCAAGAAGGCTTTTTTCCCAAACCGGCCAGTATTATTCCCGGCGGTGAAGAAAGGATGCTTCCACAGGCGAATAACCGCCTGTTGAACCGCGATCATCTACACGGTATTTATCCGGACCGTGAGGAGAGCTTGCGCCAAAAATACCGAAACCAGGAAGCAAATCCCGCCTATGTCGGCGCAACTATGTGGACCGGTATCCATAGCCGCGGTTATGGCAGTAAAATGAGTCTGACCGGTATCTGGGACCCGTATCGCCTGCCAAAATTCGCTTACTATGCATTCGAAAGCCAGCGTCCGGTTGAGAAGGACCCGTATCTGGAATTAAAAGGAGTCAAAACAGGCCCCTTCCCTGTTCATCGCCAGCTACTGGACCGAAGAGGCGCCGGTATTGGACAAGGCAAAATTTAATGAGCCAGCCATTGGAACGGATGAAGAACGAGAAATCTATGTATACAGCAATGCGGACAATGTAACTTTGACCGTAGAAAAGAATGGCGAGATTTTGTGGTCAGCAGAACATCAGAAACCGCTGATAAACGAAAACACAAAATGCCGCATGCTCCATTTGAGTTTTTAGACATTCCATATACCCCCGGTTCTACCTTGAAGGCGGTTGGTTATAAGGAAGAAGGTCGTATCATTGCTTCTCAGGAAGTGACGACCGCTGGAGAACCCGCACAAATTCAATTAGTCGCAGATTACGAAGGCGTTGATTTTGTCGCAGATGGTTCTGATTTAATTCGTGTTTACGTATATGTTCTGGATCAGGATGGAAACCTCTGTCCAGAGACTGGAAATAAGATTCAGTTCCACACATCGGTCTATGCATCTGTCGGCGGCGAAGAAAAACGTGTTGGGTCGAATCCAGTGAATGCAGAGGCTGGTATTACGACTGTACCCTGCCGACGTTTCGAATATGGCAGATGCACAGCCAACAGTCGTGACTGCATTGAACATGCACAATGACCTTGTCATAGAAATAACTTCTGCATCCGGAACTGGCAAAAAACAGTATACGGTTCCTATCGACGGCGATTTCGGTTAAAGTATGCAAACAGATTTGATACAGTAGATTGCTTTGTACCCGGTCACAATGGGGCGAATGGGTGGTATTATCAGGAACTTAACAAAAACACCGGTGAATGGGCCACTATTGCGGACAACAAAGCAAGCTATTCTCAAGGATACGGCTTTTGGCGTGGACAAGAATATGGTGCAGAGTTGGTCCGGTATTTATCCATCCAGGCGATAAACATTTCAATTCAGTCAAAACCTTTATTGCACCAAAAGCTGGTAAGGTAGAACTCACCTCTCATATTACCTCCCAGGGGGCCGTGTAAAAGTATTCATGATCAAAAACAATGTAAAATTGTGGCCATCGGATTCTAACGGCTTCATAATACAAAAAGGTTCAGAGGACCTCTCCCTGCATATTGCTCTTCAGAAAGGTGACGCCCTACAGTTTGTATTGGACACCAATGGAGATAATGGACAGGATGCAACTTATATGATTGCAACCGTTACCTATCAGGAGGCCGATCCGATAGAAGAACTGGTCATCTCTGGCCTGATACATTGGCAGCACCGGTTGGAGAACGATTGACCTCTGCCTATAGCGTTGCCGGAAAAAACGCAAATGGCGATATGATTATGGCATACCCGTATTCTGGAGCTTAAAAGATCCTTACAAAGGCATTAGCATTACGGATTTCTGAAGATGACGTTTTGTCCATTTCAACAGATGTAAACATAGGAACCTATGTACTGGTGGCTAAATCGGAGGAAATGGGCCTACTGGCAGAGAAATCCATAACAGTCGAAAGAACCTCTATCTTTTATCTCAGTGACCTTGGATGGGATTCCAAAACTCATTCAAGTGGAGCCCTGGTAAAAGGCCATCCGGTATATTGGGAAGGCAATCAGATGTCTTTCAATTCCCCGAATGGTAAGCTGGCTTTCGAAAAGGGAATTGGCGTCGATTCAAATACCACCCTTGTTTTTGATGTAGAAGGCAAAAACTAGGAAACCTTTGAAGCATATATTGGCATCGATATGGCAGCCCCCAATAAAGATTACGGTGGTGGCGAAAGTATTTTCCGCATTTATAAGGATGGCAGGATGATTTATGAGAGTCCTGTTATGCAAAGGGATGACGACTGTATATATGTGAACCAGAATATCCACCGTGCGAAAGAAATCCAGCTTGAAGTATAGGTCAATGATAATCTAGATAATCCAGAGGCAAAATACAACGGTTGGGCTGATTGGGCAGATGCAAAATTCGTGATGGAGGAACAAGTCGGAATCATTCCAAGCGTTATCAACGAAGATGGAGTTTTAGATGAAGATGATCTGTCCCAACTGCAGGATGTACTTCTCGGACGAATTCCATAGGAGGATAGTATGGTAACAGTAGCTGATATGAATAAAGATGGCCAACTCGATATTTTCGATCTGATATTGATAAAGTTAAAAATAGAATCCATCTCTGATTCCGAGTAATCTTCACTCTTTGGTGTCACCAATAAAACATCGTTAGGCGACACTATGCGAAGTAAGAAGTCACCGCCTTTTAACGTCTAATGTTTCATCCCACAAAAAACGAAGCCCCTGTGCCGGTTTTCCCGGTGCAGGGGCTTTTGTCTGATATAGAGGATCTGCTGTAAAGAGGGCTGCTTCTTTAACTTTTATTATGGGAATCTTTCTCCTTACTGGTTTTCCAAAAGTCTTTTTATTACTCCCATAGCAAAAATTTTCTCCCTACTCTTTTGATTTCTAACTGGGATAACGTTGTCCGGCCTATAGTTGCCGTGCAATGCAGGCTTTACATTCTGAAAGACTTGGCAATGTCGTATAGATACTCCTATTCTATCAACTTGTGTGTACTTTCACCCGGCGATGTATAATAACGTCTTGCTCTCTTACAGAAGTTTCCTGCTGACGGTCTCCAGCATTGCCTCCTGTATCTCCAATTGCACAATAGTCGGATTTGTATCCAGACCTTGTAAAAAGATGGCCCAACAGGGATTTCCATTTTCTCATTTGGAAACCGCCTGCTGGGCCATATCGGTGGAACGTCTCTATCGGTACCTTCCTACATGTCCGGCCTCTTATAAGAAACAGACCGATGATAATACGTCTGGAAAGTTACCGGTTCGAAGTATTGCACTTTTGGAAGTGCCTGCTTCTATCTTTCCGATATCCCGATCTGAGACATCCCATATTCTTTTTTGCTCTTACGAACTCTTATGCTACCGTTACCATGAAATGCAGTTTTACATCCTGGCCTTGCAGGGCCGTATAAGCACCCGCACCTCTGGCCCGGTGGACGCACAGCGTCTTCCACGCCTGCGGCGTCTCCTACGCAAGCTTTCTGCTATCGGCTGCCGGGTGCTTGATCGAATATGTACACGTTTATACCTTACATAAATTGCCCGGCGTTCAGCCAATGGTTACCGTGCAATGCAGTTTCGCATCCTGACCCGGCAGGGTGGTGTAAACGCCTGTGCTCCGGCACGGTGGACGCACAGCGTCTTCCGCGCCTGCGGCGTTTCCTGCGCAAGCTTTCT
>BCAA01000013.1 GCA_001305115.1 Clostridia bacterium UC5.1-1E11
GGCGCCTTCAATTTCACGGCCAAAAGAATCCACGATGGACCAAACCGCAGAAGTCACTTCATAGGTATCGTCCCACACCAATCCTTCAAGTGCTGCCTTCAACATGTTATAGGCACTGTCGATGATTGCCTCCGTCACACCCGGAGTTATGATGACAACGTTTGCCACATTGATTGCTGCTTCCAAAATTGCAACGCTGCTCTCGGTATAGATGCTGGTGTCAATGGCGTTTACCTGATCCAACAGTGCTTGCAGATCTTCCAGCGTTGCTGCTGCACGTACAGAACCCGCCTTTGCAATTGCCGTTGGAGCGGCCTTTACAATGGTATACTCTTGGCTGGTGCCTACAACGATTTCTGCATCCTTCGGAGAAAGTGCTAATTCGTCTCCATCAACCACCGGTGCATCATTGTATCCGAGTTTTGTGAAGTCAAGCCACAGAACAACATTCTCATTGTCTGGAGCAATTGCTGGCGTATCCGCTTCCGCCTTATCATAAGCGTCCTGACCATTCAGTTCATCCACACTGAGCGCCTTATCGTATACGCGCACCTTGGCAAACTGGTTGCTGTTGGTTCTCCCCGTCTCCGGGTCATAACCGATGTAGAAGTTCGTATCGTTGGAAGAAACGCCGCCTGTGGAACTGTCAGTCGCCTGTGCGACAATTTCGCCGTTCAGGTAAAGATACAGTTTGCTGCCGTCATAAATGCCGGCGATATGATTCCATTTATTGATCACTTCGTCGCGATTAAACGCATACTCATAGGTATACCACTTTCCATCGTTGGCTTTGATGAAAAAGTCAATCGTCGTCGAGCGCATACGGAAGCCCATACAGCTATCGCCCTTGCCAAGGTACATATCGTAATCCTTCTGGCTGCTGGACGGTTTCACCCAGACTTCCACGGTAAACGGATTCTTGCCCTTGAACACATCCTTGAAGATGTCGCCGCCCTCAGTTCCTTTGTCATTCGGGACCGGCATATAACCTGTCAAAGCGGCGCCGAAGGTGTCGTCCTGAATCAGATTGGCCGTATCCGGGAGAGCGGGATTCATAGCATTTGCGCTCTGATCCACCACATACGGAGCCTTTCCTCTGAGTGCCTGGACTTCTTCCAATGCCGTTTCCAGTTCCTCATAATTGGATACCAGCTTCTTCTGGCTGTCGGTCAGGCCTTCATAGAGGTCCACGATTGCCTCAATGTCAGCGAGCTGGTCATAGGAGTATACAAAGATCGAGTCAATCGCTTCCTCGACTGCCTGGGCCTGCTGCTGGTCAAAAGCATCCTGATCAAAGCTTTCCAGGGTTCTCCAGGGCTTGCTCAGCTCCATCGGATCGCCCGAAGCGGTTTCATACGGAACGATTGTGTACTCATAGGTGTACGCCTTATCGTTCGGGACTGTATACTGCTCCAAAGTGTCCGGGCCACAGCTTGCGCCGCCGAGGCCGCGAGAAATCAGGTCCACATGGAAATATGTTTCTTCATTCGGGCCTTTCAATTCATATGGATGATTTGCAGCGTCCAGCTCATCAGCTGTGAAATGCAGAGCACCTGCCTCCAGATCTTGTTTACCGGCTACAAGTACGCCATAAGGCTTGTTCTCACCGGTGAGAGCCATCCACTTCACGCCATTGTAGTCGCCAGTGGTCTGTGTCTTCAGGAACGGATAGAAGGAATCGGTTGCCGTTGAGGTATAGACACCAGTCATTGCATAGGTGCAACGGTCGATGTAACCTTCAGACGGGCCGTTGCCATACCAGGTAATATCCTCATAGCCCGCCGGCAAAGTCATTGTGGAACCAACCTTCAGCAGCTGGCCCATACCGGTTCCAGTGGCATCCAGCGTCATCTTAACGGTAACTGCGCCAGATCCGTCGATGGTATACACTACGGTCTCCTTGGCACCCTTCGCATTATTGAGTGTCAATTCCGTGGTAACGACCATTCTCCCATCCTCTGCAGCAGAGACGGTCAGGCCATCTTCATTCAGCGTGATATTCTTATTGGCACTCTTCCAGGTGGAATCCATGCTCTTATCGTTATCAATCGCTGCTCTCCAGAAGTCCGGAACGGGTCCCTCCTCGATGATCTCTTCGCCTTTGAAAACATAATTGGACATCGCGCCTGTTGACTTGTTCAGCTTAAAGGAGAAGTCCTCCCCTTTGACCAACACATAGTCCGCGTCGCTTTCGGTATCAACCGTTACATCTTTCTCCGAAATGACCGGGGCCACTGCTGGAACAGCTGCCGGAATCGCAAACTGCTCGTGCGCCACTTCATGGCCAGCATCTGCCCACCAGCAATCATCCTTGAGCAGGAAGTTGATGTTGAGGTAATACTCCGCACCTGCCGGACGCTCGTTTTCTGCCGGCATTGTATACGGAATCGTAACAGACTTGGTTTCCTTCGGCGCTATATTTGCCTCTTCGTCCGCGAGGATTCCTTCATCAATCACTTCGCCGTCCTGCAACAGCTGCCACTGGACGTCATAAGCATTGACATTCGTGAAATTATTCTCGTTATAGATGTTGACCTTGCGGTTCATGAGCTCATTTTCCGTGGCCGTCACCCAGATAGACTGGTACTGGTATTTTACTTCATAGAGCTCAGGCTGCGGGTCACGGTCCGGGGATACGATGCCGTTCACACAGAAATTACCACTGTTGTTGGTATCGCCCCAGTCTCCGCCGTAGCCGAAGAACTTGCCATCCATCTCTTCATTATAAAGATTTTGATGGGCATAGTCCTCTGTGTAGTAGTCCCAATACTGCTGCTCAAGCTGGGTCATCGGCTCAGAGTAATCCAGCCACAGGACCACGCTGTCATCTTCTGCGCCAATGGCCGGAGTCTGGCTGTTCTGTGCCTGGAGTTCCTCCGCCGTCAGCGCTCTGTTGTAAATACGCGCAAGCGAGATCTCTCCGTCCACGGTACGATTGTGCTCCAAATCGATACCAATGCCGAGATCATAACTATTGGTATGGATATTGAAGCTGCCATTATTGGTATTCATCAGTCTTCCGTCATAGTAGACCTTCAAAGCAGTACCGTCATAGGTACCGGCGATCTGGTGCCAATTGCCCACCCAGTCGCTCGGGAGGTCAAAGGAAGCAGAATTCCAATTTGCACCGTCATAGACAAAGAATTCCACGCCGGCATTTCCACTGCTTCTGGTCTTCAAAGCAACCTGCGTATCGCCCTTGGCGATAAACACGCTATTGGATGCAGTAGAATTCGGCTTTACCATCACTTCAAAGGTAAAGTTTGCATCCGAGCCCGAGAGCACAGCGTTATAGACGTCGTTGGCCGCGCCGGAAATCACGGAATATCCATCGTATGCTTTGCCTGTAAGGGAAGCATCGTCTGCGTCAACTGCGCTGGTTGCACCTGTCACGGTTGCTACCGCTGCATTTTTACTCAACTCAGTGATGCTGCTCTGGCTGGGCAGGGTATCGAGGTCAATGGCACGGGATTGGTCAACCCAGTCCCAAATGAAGCCGCCGAGCATATTGTCAGAGCTGCGGACAGCATCCCAATACTCTTTCAAGTTGCCGACCGAATTGCCCATCGCATGGGCATATTCGCACATGACATACGGCATCTTGCCTTCGCCAGCATATCCCTGTACTGCACTGACCGACGGATACATATTGCTGCCCATATCGGTTCCACAGTCCTGGTTCAAACCTTCCGCATGAACCGGGCGAGTCAAATCGCGGTCCTTGAAGAACCACACCAAGCGCGGGAAAATATTGTCACCGCCGTGGCGGTCATAGCTCATCTCATTGCCGATGGACCATGCGACAACCGCGGTCTGATTCTTCAACGTCTGGTAAGAGGTATTTTCACGGTCGAATAGAACCGTACTCAGGTATTTATTGATATTGTCGTTTTGGCCCATAATGGCATGACATTCCGCATTTGTCTCGCCCATCATATACAGGCCATACTTGTCGCAGAGGTAATAGAGGTACTCATCATTCGCATAGTGAGAGGTACGGACTGCGTTCAGGTTCCATTCCTTCATCAGCTTGACGTCTTCCTCATAAGTTTCCTTCGGCACATATTTGCCGCCAAATGGGTCGGAATCGTGGCGGTTGGTGCCGCGGAACAACAACGGCTGTCCATTGATGGTGATCGGCTCATATTCCGTTGTGATGCGGTTGTAGTTCTCATCTACCTCCGTACGGGTGAACTCGATCTCGCGGAAGCCGAGTTGCTGGGAAACGCTTTCGAACAGCTTGCCGGAATTTTTGTCGTAGAGGTTGAGGACCAGCGTGTAGAGGTTCGGGTCCTCGGCGCTCCAAAGTTTCGGGCTCTTGACCAGCTTGCTGACATCTGCGGTAGCCGACTTGCCAGCGGCAATCGCGCCGAGATCGATGCGCATCGGGTCGTCTGCAAAGACGTTGTTGCCCTCTGCATCAAACAATTGAACGTCGATTGCAAAATTGGAGACATCCTGTGTCGCATAGTTGGTCACGACCGGACTCAACTGCAGATCTGCATTGGTGTAGGTCTCGTCCAAGTCGGTGATGACGCGGTAGTCCGAGATATGCACCAAGGGGGTGGAATACAGGTAGACGTCGCGGAAGATACCGCCGTCGTAGATCATATCCTGGTCTTCCATCCACGTTCCGTCGCAGAATTTATGTACCTTTACTGCAAGGGTGTTGACTTCGCCCTGCGGGTTCAGATAATCGGTGATGTCGAACTCGTGCGGACGATAGCTGTCCTCACTATAGCCGACCTCATGGCCGTTGACATACACATAATAAGCGGACTCCACGCCCTGGAAGGAAATCAGCACGCGGCCGTTGTCCTGAAGCATGGAGGGTTTCACAGTGAATTCCTTGCGGTAGAAACCCACCGGGTTGTAATTCGTCGGCGCCTGCGGAACGCTGGGGTTGTCCCCTTCCTGCCAAGCATCTGGGTGTTCGTATAAATGGAATAGTCCCAATCGCCGCAGTCCTCATAGCGGGTCCAGCTGCGCGGAACATCCACATCGTGCCACCCATCTTCGGCCTTCACCTCATAATCGGGGTTCATAAAGCCGTCATCCAGGTATTTCTGGCCCTTTTCCGGGTTGGATACCACGACAAGCTGCCAATCTTTTTCGCCGGAACCGCTGAGCATCTGGACATATGCGGATTGATCCTTTGCATAATCCACGGCACCGGTCACTGCCTTGTCCACAGATTCATAAGGAACAGTAGACGTTGCAGCAGGCTCTCGATTGATTCCAACAACATCCCAAGCATTCTCTTCCGAACCGTCGAGGCCGGTATAGGTCGTGCCTGTCCACTCCTTGTGGGTAAATTTCTGGTCTTCGGGCTTCATTTCGGAAGCGGCCCGCGTAAGCTGCGGCCACTGTGCGTTGCTGTTCCAAGGATCTCCCGCGTCATTTCCCGCAGCAAATGCAGGCTGAATGCCAACACTGACGGTCATGATCGCCGAAAGAAGCAAGGAAACCAGCCGTTTCGATTTCATGCACATCTCTCCCCATCTTAAAAAATATTAAACAAGGAACCACCAAACATCCTCTTTCTCCACAACGCTCCCTCTACCGAAACGCTGTTGAGCTATCCGATCTTTGGTGTTCCTTATTTTTTAAATGAAATACTGAATTCCGTGCCATTCATAAAGCAAACAGTATTCTTTCTCAGTTTCCAACTTTTTTTATATATTATAACAATTTATTTCCAAAAAAGATAGTACTTTTTTCTGAAATTCTTGTATTTTCTTTGTATTTTATAGGATAATGATTTTCAATTGGACTCCAAAAGCAAAAAAGCCCAGAGGGATTGATCCCTCTGGGCTGCACTTTAATGATTTACATTCCCTCCGGCATAGCCTCTCCGCGTTGCCCTTCGTGGAACTTCCGCTTGTTCTTTTTGCTCTTCCGGCCATGCCGGAATTTATCCACGCCGGCATACAGAACCGGGATAAATACCAAAGTGATTACGGTAGAGAGCGTCATACCAAAAATAATGGTAATTGCCATTGGACGTTGCATTTCTGTACCTTCCGCCGTGGAAAGCGCCATTGGGACCATTCCCAGTACCGTGGTGAGGGTAGTCATCAGGATAGGACGCAAACGAGTGGGCCCCGCCTTTTCCAGCGCTTCCACACAGCCCATCCCGCGTTCTCTGAGTTGGTTGGTGTAGTCCACTAGCACAATTGCATTGTTGACCACCATGCCGACCAACATAATAAAGCCCATAAATGACGTCGCAGTAATGGTATTGCCCGTTACAAACAGTCCCATGATTCCACCGGTCAAGGCTAGCGGCAGGGAGAACATGATGATAAATGGATGAATGAACGATTCAAACTGCGCTGCCATAATCATATAGACCAGCAGGATGGCAACAATCAGCACCACGAGCAGGCTGGTGAAGGTTTCGACAATACTATCCATCGTTCCAGTGAATTCATAGTCATATCCCTCGGGGAAATGATACCGATCGAGAACAGCTTCCGTATTGCGGCGTGCGGTTGCAGAGTCAATATCCGTCGTATTGGCACTGATGGTGATATAACGGTGCTGGTTGGTACGAGTGATCTGAGTAGCGCCGTCTGCCACCCGGATTTCCGCCACCTCTGTCAACGGAATGGGTGAACCGTTTGCCGCCGGTACGGTGATCCCCTGTAAATCATTCAGATAGCGGATACGGTCCGGATCTTCCATGATTCGGACGTCGATTTCGTCGCCGTCCACTTTATATTGGGTGGGAACGCTGCCTGTCACCGCTGTGCTGACTGCACTGGCAATGCTCGACGCAGTAATCCCGTAGGAAGACGCCTTTACGCGGTCGATCACGATGCTGGCCTCCGGGACTGCATCGTCCAACGAACTGGAAACATCGGTTACCCAGGGCTCCTTCTCCAATTGTTCCATCAAGTCGTTCCCGATCGCACGGAGCTGTTCGGTATCATCGCCATTCAGCTGGAACTGTACATCCGAAGAGGAGCCAAACGATCCCATTGCAGAGCTGGAAGCAGAAGCTGTAATTTCTGCGCCGGCAATCCCTTTTACCCGCCCGCGGATTTCATCCACCACTTCATCCGTCGACCGGTCGCGTTGGTCCATCCCTACCAGGTTGATGGTTACACTGGCGCTGTCTGTAGAAGATCCCCCTGCGGTGACATACCATTCGTCAATCTCCGGAATATCCCCGAGCTGAGCCGTCACTTGATCGACCACCTTCGAGGTTTCCGACAAAACCGTTCCCTTTGGCATCGCAATCGAAATGCTTGCCGAACCTTGGTCCATAGAGGGAATCAGGTTCACTCCTACCACGGGTAGCAAGGACAGAGAGGCTACAAAGATCAGCAACACCAGGCAACCACACGTTTTTTATGCCGCAGAGAAGCGTGCAGAACCCGGCGGTAGCCGCTGTCCAGCGCATCCAATCCACGCTTCCAAAGATTGAGAAATGCATGGAGGCGGGGATGTTTTTCCATGCGCTCTGCATCCGTACTTTTGAGTAGGCGGGAGGCCGCCATGGGGACAAAGGTCACGGAGACAATCAGGGAAACCCCCAACGAAAAACTCACGGTCAGGGACAGATCTTTAAACATCTGGCCAATCATTCCCTGTACAAACATCAAAGGAATGAATACCGCCACGGTAGTCAGCGTTGAGGCCATGACCGAGAGCGCAACCTCCGCCGTCCCTGTCTCAGCCGCTTTCCGCGCGCTCATGCCTTCCTCGTGATGGCGTGTAATCGCCTCCAACACAACGGTGGAATTGTCCACTAACATGCCGATACCGATGGTTAAACCGCCCAAAGAGATGACATTCAGGGACATACCACAAACGTACATCAATGCGAATGTCACAATAACCGAAGTCGGGATGGATACGCCGATAATCAGAGAGGACTTTCCATTGCGCAAAAATAGGAACAACACGACCATGGCCATCAGAGCTGCCTGCACCGCTGTGCTCAAAACATTACTGACAGAAGTCGTAATATAATCCGCCGTATTGGTGAGCATTGTCACATTCAACTCTGGATCGTCGGCTTCAATCTTGTCGAGTTCTTCGACAATTTTCTCGGAAATATCCACCAAGTTGGCATTGGACTGTTTTTGGATGGTGAGAATGATGCTCTTTTGTCCATCAATTAGGGCATAGGAGTCTTCTTCCTTTTCCACTTCCTTGACATCCGCCACATCGCGCAGATGGATCAGCGCTCCTGTTGAAGTGGTAATCGGCAAGTCGCGGATTTCATCAACCGATTCGAATTGACCAACCGAACGCAATTGTAGCTTGGCATCGCCCTGCGCAATACTGCCCGTCGGTAGGTTCAAGTTTTCTGCCTGTAGCATCCCGGAAATCTGCTGTACCGTCACATTGTATCCCTGCATCTTTTCCGGCTTTAAAACAACCTGCACTTCTTGATCGACACTGCCTGTCATGCTGACAGAGGCCACGCCGTCAATGCGTTCCAGGCGGTTGATTACATGGTCTTCAATTTCCGTGGTCAATTTGGAGAGATCCATATCCCCATGGACGCCCACCATGATACTGCTCAACATGCTAGGGTCCATTTTGATGACCATCGGATCGTTTGCCCCTTCAGGCAAGCTGCTTTTGACCAGATCAATTTTTTCACGCAAGTCGATGGCAGCCATATCCACGTCGGTTCCATCCACAAATTGCACGATTACCATGGAAGAATTGGCGGAAGAGGTCGAGGTAATGGTATCCACGTTGCTGACAGTCCCCAAAGCCTCTTCCACTGGTTTGGTAACCAGACTTTCGATCTCCTCCGGGCCCGCGCCGACATAAGTCGTACTGACCGCTGCAATTGGTATATTGATCGAAGGCATCAAATCCAACTTCAAGGCGGACAAAGAAACAAGGCCTGCCAAAATGAACACCAACATCACCATAATGGTGGTGATAGGACGCTTAATCGCGGTTTTTGTCGGCATACATTACGCCTCCTTTTCCGAATCGGAGGCTTCAATCACGTCACCGTCCGTCAGGAAGCTCTGGCCCTTTATAACAACGCTGCTGTTTTCCGCAAGTCCCGTGGTCACCTCCACCTGCTCTCCTGTATCGATACCGGTGGTCACTTCCACCTTTCTAGCGACGCCCTCTTCATTGACAAACACATACGATTGGTCGTCCGAGGTCAACACAGCGTCTCTTGGAAGAACGATTACGTTTTCATGCCGTTCATTTACAAAATGTACCTCTCCAAACATTCCAGATTTCAATTGCCCATCCGCATTGTCCAGAACAATCTTTACATTATATGTACCGGTCTGCCCCGCCGCAGGATTGATGCGATCAATTTTGCCCGTAAATGGCGTATCCGAAACAGCACTGACTTTTACATCCACGCTCTGCCCCACGGCAATGCGATTGATGAGTTCTTCTGAAACATTTACATCAATATACACGCGGCTCGTGTCACTAACGGTAAAGGCCGCACCGGCTGCACTGGAATACATGGTTCCTGCGGTCACATTGCACGCGGTCACCACACCCGAGATGGGACTTTTCACCGTCGCATCGCGCAGCGTTTTTTCTGCACTCGCCATTTGGGCCCGTACGGCCTTCTCATTGGCTTGAGCCGCCGCTAAGCCATCCTGTGCCTTTCGAAGATTTTCTGCCGGCATCTGATTGGCGATTAAATCGTAACTTTCCTTTGCCTGATTGTAAGCGATCTCTGCATTTTTCAATCCAGTCTCCGTCTGATCCATATCGCTTTTTGATATAATCCCCGCCTCATAGAGCTGTTTGTTGTTCTCATAGGTTGTTTTCATATCGTTATAGGCGATTTCGGCCTGTTCGAGGCCAGCTTTCGCAGACTGAATTTGTGACTGCATCGTTGCGCCATTGACCAGTTCTAAACTGGTCTGCGCGGATTTCACGCTGGCCTGCGCAGCAGCCAATTGCGCGTTAAGAACTTCTAAATTGTTCTCAATATCCTCCGTACCTACTTGGAACAGGGTTGCGTCCTTGTCCACATGGTCCCCCACTTGATAATAGACCTCCTGGACCGTTCCCCCTACTGTACTGACCACATTGGCTTCTTCTACTGGTTTCACCTTTCCGGAGTAGAGAAATTCACTTTGAATCTCTCCAAGCTTGGCGGGCATCACTTCCACCGAGACGACTTCTGCCTCTTCTGGCTCCGCGTTCGCAGGCTCTGCGCTGCTGGAGCACCCGCTGCATACAACCGCCACCGCCAATGCTACACAGATCGCGGCGGACCAATGGGACTGTTTTTTCATGAGTTATTCTCTCCTATTCTGCAAAATCTGGTCCTCATCAAGCTGTTGACAAACCTCTCCGCTAAAAAATCAAGCAATATATTAATATTACAAATAACGTTTATAGGCAGTACCGCTTTGTAATAGCACGCTGATTTTTGGGAAAATCCTTTGTCAACAGCTCGCTCATGCCCCTGTTTATTCACTGATGATCCCATACTCCAATGCCCATTTATATTGCTCAATGGCAGAGAATAAATTGGTTTCTGCTGTACGAACGGCTGCTTTCTGAGTGTCGAGCTGATCTTGCGCACTCACCAAAGCGAGTTCTGACAACATCCCCAACTGATATTTTTTCAAGGAAGCATCATAGTTTTTTTGTTCCAGAGCCAAGGTGGCCTGCGCGTTTGTCAGCAGGCGCTGCTTGTCGCCGATATTTTCATAAAGTTTGCGGAATGATGCGCCAAAGGAACCCTTTTCCTCGTCGAAGTTTTCTTGATTGCTGGGTACAGAGCTGCTGCCCCCCCATGATATGTAGTTATTATAAGCGTCCTCCAAATCGTCTGAAAAATGAATCTTCTCTACATAATAGGTATCCGGCTGCGGCAAGGACTTAATTGTCAGCCCTTGGTTATAATTGCGGCCGATCAGCGTGTTAAAGCTCCGTTTGAGTGCTGTGATTTCTAAATCCATGGTATCAATACCGGAAGAAATCGTATTACGGGCCGATTTGGTATTTTCTAAATCCAACGCAGTAATCATTCCCAACTCATATTGTTTTTGACTAGCTGCTAGATTCTTGTCAAACACATCCAAACTCCGGCGCAATTCGTCCTGCTGATCCACCAAGCTATTGTAGGCAATATAAAGATTTTTTGCACCAATTACCACTTGGTTGCGCGCCTGATCGATCTGCACCATTGACTGGCTGAGGCTGTTGCTGGTGCTCGTCAGTTGTGCACTGAGTGACTGCGTCATCGTCTGTAGGCCATTCAACATATCGGCCAATGTGGACCCCTGTGGCAATTGCGCTGCTGCACTGCTGAGTTGCTGTGAAAGCTTATTCAAGCTCTGCTGGCTTTGCTTTAAGGCTGCAATGCTCTGGTTGATCGCACTCGACTGCCCAGAAAAATCCAAACTGCCATCCACAATGTCCTCAATATCGTCGTACGCGATCACTTTACTCTCCCAAAGCTCTTTGGCAGAAGCTTGTGTCCCACTCCCCAACAGCCCAACCGGACAACACAAAAGCACGGCGGCGAGAAGTATAGACCAAAAACGTTTGCTCATGAATCGTTCCTCCTAAATAAATAGACTCATTACAATCTTTTATGACTCTCCCAAATTTATGTTCAATCCATCCATTGATGTGGATCGGATGAGTTTTCTGCACGCGGTCATATCCCGCAGGAATGTATTCCAATATTCTATGTTTTAGAACATGGATTCATCTGGGAAGATGGCGCTCCTGGCATGCCTGTGCAATCTGCCCACTGAGGCGAATGAATAATTCTGTATCCAGTTCTCCCAAACACTCGACCAAATGATCCATACTGTTCATAGTCGCCTGATAAGCTTCCTCCAAGGTTTTTTCTCCCTTCGAAGTCAACATCACATAAACATGCCGCCGGTCATCCTGTCCATTTACGCGCGTCACCAGTTCCCGCTGTTCCAAATAATTGACCGCCTTTGTCACGGCAGGTTTTGAAACCTCTAACTCTGTGCTCAGTGTGGAGGCAATCACACCAGCCACACCGCCAGCTTTTTTGTTTTCCTCTGACTTTTCACGAATCAACAACAGCATCATCATCGTCGTTTTGGAAAGCGGACCTCCGATTTCGTAGTGCCGCAGGCCTTGTATTAAATTCAACAATGCATGAAGCAACTGGTTTCCAAGCTGTCCCAATAACATACCTCCCCGTCCGGTGTATCGTTTATGTTCCCCTCGCAAAAGTTAACTCGGTTAACTGAATGCATCGTAAGTCTAGTTCAAAAGGAAGAGGCTGTCAAGAATCCTGTGAAAAAATTCTCAAATCGTTTACAAATAGACTTATAGAAATCTTTTTGTACGTGTTTTCAGCGCCCACTTTTGGCGGCTATATAACTTTTTCAACTTGGAATCACTTTGGATAAGATCCGCTCTGATATTCTATACAAAAAGAAAAGCCGCACCTAAGGTGCGGCGAAAGGCAATTCAAAGAGTTCTATTATACACCTTCTTCACTCTATAAAAAGACAATGTAGTTTACATGGCCGTTTTTATAGAATCTCCGGTATAATCTCGCAGACCAATAAAACACCGTCACATACACGGAAGCGAACATTAAGGCCGCCAAAGGAAAGGCCATAAAGACGTTCCGGATCATTCTGATAGGACGGACGTGGGTCCTGCGCCAATATCCCTAAAAGGGCTTCCCGGCGGTCTTCCGGTACATGAGAGAGGAGTTCCTCTGGACACTGAACCTCCACAGCATATCCGCGAAATGAATCCGCAAAGCCTCCTATGGCATCTGGATGGCTGTCCACCCCTGGAAGATAGGGCTTAATATCCAAAATTGGCGTGCCATCCATCAGATCTGCACCGGATACATAAAGCAGGGGCCCTTTTGAAGAATTCGGTTCTATATGCTCCAATTTCACACAGGATAGCCCAATGGCATTGGGCCGAAAAGGAGAACGTGTTGCAAATACTCCCATACGAGTGTTTCCTCCCATACGAGGCGGGCGGACCGTTGGCGACCATCCTTCCCGCACCGCTTCAGAAAATTGCCAGATCAGCCAAATGTGAGAAAACTCCTCCAAGCCGCGTACGGCATCGGGATTGCGATAAACTGGTTCAAACACCACTGTACTTTTCAGCGCATTCACCAAACCGCTCTGTCTGGGAATGCCAAACTTTGCTGGGAAATCGCTGTGCATCCGCGCGATTACCTTGACTGCAAATGACTCGCTCATATGACGCTCCTTTTTTAGAATCCTAGCATATTATGTGATACTCTTTTCCAATTCCTTTTTAAAATTGTTGCATCGATTACAGTATCTGATATTTTAAAGGACTCACCCTGCCAATGTGCCATCTAAATTTTCACATCATCTGCAAAATCGTGAAATATCGTTCCCCATCTGAAGAACCGTCTTTTAGAGTATAACAGATGCCAGTATGGATTGCCACCACGAATGTTTTTTCTAAGTCTTCAATCGGACATCCAATGCTTCTCATTCACCCCTTCTGTTTTAAGCTGATCCGTACTAACCCTTTGAGAAGGATAGTATAAACGAGCAGCCCTCCCTCGCATGCATAAGTAGTATCCCTTAGTTGCACTCTTTGGGTTCCGATCATAATATTTGTGCTAGAGATCTGAATCCTTGCTTACAAAAAGGACGATACGCCTCGTAAATCATACCGTCCTAAAATTTCATAGCGCTTATCGCATAGTAAAAATCTAAAACAAAACTGTACCGTTTTCTAAATAAAAGAGTACTAAGAATCGCTTTCAACTAACCTTGTCTGGACGCGTAGCATCTTTTGTACCTTCCGTTCTCCTGCGGAAACATCCTTCTCAAATGTTGAACTTGATCGAATGCGGACATTTTTTATCGCTTAGTATATTCGTGATATGGACAACCCGCCATTATGCAGCTGTCGTTTTATCACCGTTATCCTTATAACAAATATCTATTTCCGACCTTATCTAGCATTTGGACTATTCTCTATAGATATATAGATATTATTGCGAAGTAACATTTCGAAAAAATAAGCAAACCTATACCTTGACACAGTCTGTAATATGATAGATTATTATTCCATTTTTAAGATCCACTGTATTTACAATACCATCCCTTAAAAACACTTTACAGGCGGCATCCTCGATGAAGTGAAAGGAATGGTTTCATCGACGTTTTACCATTATAGGCATTCCGCCTTTTACTTACCATATCATAATAATCGAACAAGAACATTTTCGGTACTTCTGTCAACTTAACATTCCAATTTACCGAACCTTTTCCCACAACACCTTTAATACCAAATCGATCCACTCCACCCCTTACCATTTTTATGATAAGTCAGTTCTTTCCGTGCTCTCAAGCGAAAATTTCGGAATATGAAACCCATCCCAAGACAAATCTTGGGACAGCCTTCGCTGTTTATATTTTCTCGAATCTACTCTTGGACTTTTGACATCAAAACCACTGTCTCCACATGATTTGTATGGGGAAACATATCCACCGGCTGGATTTCCTTCACTTTGTAACCTGCTCGTACCAAAAAATGCAGGTCACGTTGAAGCGTCTCCGGGTTACAAGAGATATATACAATTTTGTTTGGCGATAAAGCAACAAGGGAAGTGAGAAAACGTTCATCACTGCCCGCACGCGGTGGGTCCATCAATACCACATTGACCGATTCCCCTTCATCTGCCATCGCGGAAAGGAAATCTCCTGCATCTGCATTGTAAAAGTAGACATTTTTAATTCCATTACGCTTTGCATTGGAAATCGCATCGCGGACTGCATCTCGGTTTAATTCCACGCCGATTACATGGCCCGCGCCACGTTTTGCTGCAATCAACCCGATGGTTCCTGTGCCGCAATAGGCGTCCAAAACCGTTTCCTTTCCAGTAAGCCCAGCAAGCGCGATCGCTTTATCATACAACACTTCCGTTTGTACGGGGTTGATCTGATAAAAGGATTTGGCAGAAATGCGAAACACACAACCACATAAGGCTTCCTCAATATAACCTGGACCATAGAGAACCTTCTCAAAGTCCCCCAACACCATACTGGTTGGACGGTTGTTGACATTTTGGAGAATCGTCGTAATTTCTGGATGCGCCTTTCGCAGCGCCTTTACAAAATTGTTCTTTGATGGAAGAATTGGAGAAGAGGTTACCATGACAACCATGACTTGTCCACTGACAAAGCCACGCTTTACTAACACATGCCGGACAAGCCCCCGGCCAGTGTCTTCATTATAGGGCTCCATCCGAAAATCTTTCATGAGCTTTCGAATCGTCCCTACAATTTGGTCCGCTGTTTCATCTTCAATCATACAACTTTCCACTGGGACAACGCGATGGGTGCTCGCCTGATATACGCCAGAGATAATCTGCTTCTTTTTATTGAGAGCAAATGCAGCTTGCACCTTATTGCGATAGTGGTAAGGATATTTCATACCTACGATGGGATTCACCTTGTGGAAGCGGCCCAGTAACCGCTCCACCAATTCCTGTTTCCAATGCAACTGGCGCGGATAGGACATATTTTGCAGCTGACACCCTCCACATTTCCGATACAGAGGGCAAGGATTTGGATTTCGTTCTAAGGGCTGCCGTTTTCTCTTTTCTAACTCTTCCATTACGTTTCTCTCCAATCCATAATGTATGAACTCTTTGCCGTTCTCTCATCAGCCGAAGGTCCGGTCTAATCCAATAGCAATTTTTCATTCAAAATCTTTCCTGTTTTTCTATAGCACATGGCGCTGCCTGCACTCGATGTACATAACTAGACCGGCCTCGCTGTTCACCATACAGCAAGCTTTCAATAAGGCGGACATTCCTGCTTATGCCTGCATATTTTCTGCCCAAGTCATGCGATAGGCAGGTTGGCCTGTTGCATCATCTATATGCCGTTCAGCGATTTGGAAGCCATGCCTTCGATAAAACCGAATTGCGCGCTCGTTCTTTTCATAGACTTCAAGCGATAGGGTATGATGATGGTTCTGACAAAATGTAAGAAGTCTGCTTCCAACGCCTTTGCCCTGATGCGATGAATCTACAAAAATCCCAGCGATGTAGTCCCTCTGTAAACCCACAAAGCCGCGGACGGTTTCTCCTTCCAAAGCGACCCAAATCTCTGATTCTAGGAGCTGTTCTCGAACAGAAGCAGCGGCTTCTTTCCAATACGCCTCTGAGATAAATGCGTGCGCCTGCTGATTTCCATGCTGCCAAAGCGCCATACAGGTGTCCAATTGACATGGCTTCATCCGTTCTATGCGGTCTTTTTTGACACAGAAAAGGATATGTGGCATGTCGATTCCCTGGTAGTGCTTGACCATCATACCCACTGCCTGCATGCCATTGCGCTTTGCCACACGTTGGGATGCAAAATTATTGTCGCGGATGATCGAATACACCTCTGGAATACCGAGTATTTCAAAGGCATATTGTTTACAACCCTGTGCAGCCTCTGTTGCATATCCATTATGCCAATAATCCTGCCGAAACAGATAACCGATCTCCACAACGCGCCGGCCATCTCCAATTTCCTGCATTGTAAGCCCTGCTTGTCCTACAAAGGTGTTTGTTCCTTTTAATAACACTGCCCAAAGTCCAAAACCGTCCATCTGATAACGTACAATCTGTCTATCCAACCATTCCTGTACTTCTGTGTCGCTAAATGCATGCTCATAAGCATACATTGCAATTTCATCCTGTAAAATTGTACACAGGTTGCCAAAATCATCCTGTGTCAATCTGCGCAGGTAGAGCCGTTCCGTCTCAAAAATCATACTGTATTCCTTCTTCCTGATTCTCAATTTGCTATACAATTTCCTGTTCTAGATTAGCGATAGAGATAGCCCGTCATTTTGCGGCTGCCGTTTTATCGCCGTTTCCCTACTCACAATATCCGTTCGTTTAATAGCGATAGGGGTATCCTGCTTTTTGCGGAGGCTGTCCCTATTAAAAATATTTATTCAAATATTCGCAGCGATCCCTTATGAGCATCTCAAAACTGCAACAGAAAAGGCTGGGCGGCTATTACTCATCCATATCACGCTATATGATTCTCAATTTAAAATGTGCGGGTAGCTCTTTCCACCTACAGGCAAGTCTCGGACGAGAACCGGCCGGTATGTTATAACAACGTTTCCGTTTTGAGAGCGTTCACACAAGGGGGCTATATCCATCTCTACAATCTGTTCCTACCCAGGTTATGTATCTCCTGCTGAGTGAAACTCCATCTTTTTGGATTTTTTTCATGTGTACGAACTCCATCTCATTCTCCTGTATCGGATTCTCCACCTTATCTGAAAACAAAGGTAGGACGAGCCGTTGGCAAATAAAACTCTTATAACGTTTTTCAGTGGTTCTTTCAAAAATCCTTTGGGGGCGAAATCCCTGACAATTTCTGTAACATTTTTCTCATAGCATTTACAAGATTGTCAGACCGTTTTTGAAACGCAACGATCCCCTAAAGGTGCCTACATCGAATAAATCCAGAGATATACACAGAGTTTTGCCAGAACAAGGGTGTATGCGCTTGCAATCGAATTCAGCATTCCTCCGTTTTATATCCCCACTGACCGTTTTATCAACCTACAAGATTTCTGCGATATCTCCTACGTTGCGGCCAACTCATCAGCGTCTAACAATGTTTATCATATGCCGTATATAAGAGACCGTCTCATCCATCTGTTTTTATAACACAGTGGAAAGTTGTCTACGTCCCATATTTACATGCACTCGCTCGAAAAGTTTCTCAAAGGCAGTTTTTTATAAATCAAGCCGTTATCCATTATGAACCATACTCTTATCCATTTCAGAACCCAATTGGATAGATGGCCACATTCTTCGAACCCGGCCCTCTTTGAAAAAACGGCAATTTGACTGTTTTACGCATGAGGCCAAACTTTACAGGGGATGCTTACAGTCAAAAATCCCCTTGTTCAGTCTTTTGGTAAAGGAAACTTGCTTCCTGACAAGATACCGGCAGGTCCCGCCATTGCATTCGATTATTCCCATTCAGGCTGCTTGTTGGCCAGTCTGAAAGCACGCTTCTTGCATAAACCGGCGGGGGGCTGGCAGTTCTCCCAGCCCGTTCCAGCCGTTTTCACTCTCTACTGTAATGGATTCAAGCAAAAATATCTTTGCGCTGCCTTCACAGATTTCCATGGATTCTTGATTGGTTCCTTCGCCAGCGGTTTAACCATTTCCTCTGCATTCGAACAGCAAAGAGTGAGAATGTATACCAAGACATGGCGGAGCCAGAACCTATTCTTTTGCTTTTTGTTCTTCGGCGCGTTGGCGGTATTTCCGGGCTGCTTTTGCATCATGCCGGATATCTTTCAGAAATATCGCATAATTTTTCAGATTATTTACATGATTTGGATCGATCTGTAAGGCACGCCGGTAATATTCCTCCGCTTTATCGTAATCCTTTCGCTGGTTCTTTAAAAATATTGCATAGTTTCCTAAATGGTTTGCATCTTTCGGGTCAGCTTCTACCGTGCGCCGGTAATATTCCTCCGCTTTATCGTAATCCTTCCGCTGATCGCACAAGAAATTCGCATAGTTTCCTAAATGGTTTGCATGATTTGAGTCAGCATCTACTGCACGCCGGTAATATTCCTCCGCCCTGTCGTAATCCTTTCGCTGATCGCACAGGAAATTCGCATAGTTTCCTAAATTGTTTGCATCTTTCGGATCAGCTTCCACCGCGCGCCGGTAATATTCCTCCGCGCTGTCGTAGTTCTTTCGTTGTTTCCATAGAAAATTGGCATAGTTTCCTAAATTGGTTGCATGCTTTGGGTCAGCTTCTACCGCGCGCCGGTAATATTCCTCCGCCCTGTCATAATCCTTTCGCTGATCGTACAGGAAATTCGCATAGTTTCCTAAATTGTTTGCATGTTTCGGGTCAGCCTCTACTGCACGCCGGTAATATTCCTCCGCCTTGTCGTAGTCCTTTCTCTGGTTCTTTAAAAACGTCGCATAGTTTCCTAAATGGTTTGCATGTTTGGGTCAGCCTCTACTGCACGCCGGTAATATTCCTCCGCCTTGTCGTAGTCCTTTCTCTGGTTCTTTAAAAATACCGCATAGTTTCCTAAATTGGTTGCATCTTTCGGGTTAGCTTTCACCGCGCGCCGGTAATATTCCTCGGCTTTGTCGTAGTCCTTCCGCTGTTTCCATAGAAAATCCGCATAGTTTCCTAAATTGTTTGCATGCTTCGGATCAGCTTCTACTGCGCGCCGGTAATATTCCTCTGCTTTGTCGTAATCCTTCTGTTGTTCCTCCAAAAATACCGCATAATTGCCAAGTTGTGTTGCGTTTTGAGGACCAGCTTCTACGGAACGTTGGTAATACTCCTCTGCTCGAACGTAGTCTTTCCGCTGATCACATAAGAAGTTCGCATAGTTGCCAAGCTGTTTAGCGTTTTTTGGGTCAGCTTCTACCGCACGCCGGTAATATTCCTCCGCCTTATCGTAGTCCTTTCGCTGATCCTCTAAAAACATTGCATAGTTTTCTAAATGGTTTGCATGATTCGGATCAGCTTCTACTGCGCGCTGGTAATATTCCTCCGCGCTGTCGTAATCTTTTCGCTGATCGTATAAGAAGTTCGCGTAGTTTCCTAAATTGTTTGCATGATTCGGGTCAGCTTCCACTGCGCGTCGGTAATATTCCTCCGCGCTGTCGTAATCTTTTCGCTGATCACACAAGAAATTCGCATAGTTTCCTAAATTGTTTGCATCTTTCGGGTTAGCTTCCACCGCGCGCCGGTAATATTCCTCCGCGCTGTCGTAATCTTTTCGCTGATCGCATAAGAAGTTCGCATAGTTTCCTAAATTGGTTGCATGTTTTGGGTCAGCTTCTACCGCACGCCGGTAATATTCCTCCGCCTTGTCGTAGTCCTTTCTCTGGTTCTTTAAAAATGTCGCATAGTTTCCTAAATTGTTTGCATGATTCGGGTCAGCTTCCACTGCACGCCGGTAATATTCCTCGGCTTTGTCGTAGTCCTTTCGCTGGTTCTTTAAAAATACCGCATAGTTTCCTAAATTGTTTGCATCTTTCGGGTTAGCTTCCACTGCGCGCCGGTAATATTCCTCTGCTTTGTCGTAATCCTTTCGCTGATCGCATAAGAAGTTCGCATAGTTCCCTAAAATGTTTGCATGTTTCGGATCAGCTTCTACCGCACGCTGGTAATATTCCTCTGCTTTGTCGTAATCCTTCTGTTGTTCCTCCAAAAATATCGCATAATTGCCAAGTTGTGTTGCGTTTTGAGGACCAGCTTCTACGGAACGTTGGTAATACTCCTCTGCTCGAACGTAGTCTTTTCGCTGATCACATAAGAAGTTCGCATAGTTGCCAAGCTGTTTAGCGTTTTTTGGGTCAGCTTCTACTGCACGCCAGTAATATTCCTCTGCTTTATCATAATCGTTCCGTTGAAGTTCCAAAAACAGCGCATAATTGCCAAGGTTTCTTGCATTTTGAGGATTGGCCTCCACCGCGCGCTTGTAATACTTCTCCGCTTCATCTGGCTCGCTCTGCTCATACCAATATATGGCATAGCTTTCCAAAACATAATCATTGGCAGGGAATTGATTCAACGCCGCCTCCAGAAGCTTCTTCTGTTCTGTCTGAGGCTGGTTCCAAAGGTTGTACAACATGCTTTCCGGCGTCTCATTCCCCGTGATCTTTCTTACGCTTTCGCGGATGGAATCGTCGTCTGACGTATCCTTGTCCATTTTGTTGTCGGTCTCCGCTGCCAAAAGCTTTTTTAAGGTTTCCTCTGCTTCCGCCCATTTTGTTTGGAACGTTTCGTCCCGTTTCTCCGCCTGCATTTTGTACGCCTTTTCAAATTGAAAGCTCTTAAAAATGTGCATCAACACAGCGTCAAACCCAATCCGGCCATCCACAAAACAGCCGTTGCTTTTTCCACAAACCTCCAAATCCGCTCCGTAAGTTCGGCTTCCCGAAAATAAAGCCAATACGGCCGTTTTATCCGGTCTGCAATTTCCTCCAAATACCCCATAAGGCTCGGGTCATTCCCAGCATAACCGATGAAAACCGGATGGTATTGTCTCAGTACATCCTTCAGCGGGTTTTTCCAGCGTTCGTCCAACTGTTTTATCTCATCCGTATTATTTTTCATGTCCAGGAACATATCGCCGTGGACTTTTAGAATCTTTGGATACTCCGCATTCAATTGCAAATAGGGGATTTCACTCGCTGTACCAATCACCCATGGGATCTGCGCGGTATCACGAAATATGGAGGTCTCCGGCAGCTTGTCGAAATTTGTGGTGATTACAATGTTATTTTGGGTTTCTGTCATGACACTTGCAAGCGCCAAATATCCCACGCTTGGTTCTGCCCGCGCGGTTTTGTTGCGAATAAAGATGGGGCCTTCTTCTGGTTCCTCTTCAAATCGTTTTTGGTAATAGTCGCTGTAATGCGCATATTGATCCTGCTTTGAGCGGATTCCCATACTCTCTTTCCATGCGGCGTATTCTTGTTCCGAGTCCCTTCTGCGTATGTATGTATCCCATTGATCGACTAAATGCTGGCCGGATGGTATTCCAGACTCGATCGAAGCCCCTGCGCCCAATACAAAGCAGAACCGTTTGCCAGTATCCTCCGCCAGGCCGGGTTCCATTTCCCCCAACAGATATTCCAAATCACGAAAAGGAACCGTACAGCCATATTCTGTTTTTTTCCCTCTTCCCATCATTCCTCACCCCATGACAAAACAATTGTGCAATAAACTCATCTTAGCACAGTTTGGTTCGATTGAAAAGAGATTCTGCGTTTGCCGTCGAACGGCGCATTTTTCCCTGAGCCGCCAAAGCGAATCTAAGGCGGATCGGAAACTTGCAAAACCGGTTAAAATTGAGTAAAATAGAGAAACATTCCAATAGAAAAAGGGTGATTGTTTGTATCGGGCATGTATTTTTGACCTGGACGGAACCCTGGCAAATACGCTGTATTCGATTGCTAACTTTTCAAACCGCGCGCTTCAGGCTTGCGGTTACCCGACAATCGATCCGGAAGAATTCCGCACAATCGTCGGCGATGGGGCGGACACGCAGATGCGTCGTATGCTCACACATGTAAAAGGGTCTTTTACTGAGGAGGAGCTCCTCCACTTGCGCACCATATATAATGGATATTACGCTGCCGATCCCACGGACCGAATTCAGCCGTACGACGGGATGGCGGAGACGCTCCAGGAACTTCACAAGAAAGGAATTCAACTGGCGGTACTTTCCAATAAACCCCACGCATGGACAGTCTCTATCATTGAAAAAATGTTTGGAGACAAGCTGTTTCGCTGCTACTATGGGCAACGCGAAGGAATCCCCAAAAAGCCTGCGCCGGATGGGGCGCTCCATATTGCAAAAGAGATGGGTGTTGCTCCTGGGCAGTGTCTTTATATCGGAGACACCAATACGGATATGAAAACGGGCGCCGCAGCTGGAATGGACACAGCTGGCGCACTGTGGGGGTTCCGCGACCGCAGGGAGCTAGAAGCAAACCACGCGGTCTATCTTTTGGAAAAACCGATGGATCTATTAAAAATTGTCGTTGGCGACAAATGAGGGATACCATGGAACGGATTAAAAAATTCTTAAAAGCTAGCGGTGGTATGGGGCTACGGATTGTTAAAACAGGCATTGCCGCTACACTCTGTGTGGTGGTATCCTATTGGATGATGCTGGACACCCCCTTTTTTGCGGTGGCTGCTACGGTCATCTCCATGGGAAAATCCATTGATATTTCCATTCGCGGCGGTAAAACCGGGTGCTGGGTACTGTAATTGGGGCTGCAATCGGGGCTGCTTTTGCGATGGCCTTGCCCGGAAATGCTGGTTTATGCGGCATCGGCGTCATCCTGACATTATATCTCTGTCATATGTTAAAACTCAATGGCGCGGCGCCTTTGGCTTGCCTGATTTTTACAATTGTTGTCCTTTATCGCGGAACAGACCCTTGGTTCTATGCCGGGCAGCGCTGTTTGGAGGTACTAATCGGCGTCGCAATCGCATTATTGGTCAATATCATTGTAATGCCCCCCAATTATGTGGCACGTATTAAGCGTACCTATACGGATCTGCGCAGCCTCGTAGAGGAATCCATTGATTTTGCTTCCACGGGTGATCCCATCGATGTTTTGGCAGTAAACAATGCCATCCGTACGCTCTCCATTGCAGTGGAACACTATATTGGAGAGACGAAATTTTTTCGTGGAAACGACGAAGAGGTTTTTCAGATCTCGTGCAAAATCTCGACTTACCGGCAGATTTTACATGAGCTTATCAGTATTGATGAATTGGAAGAGCGACCGGTTCCCAAGGAGAGCCCGCTTTATCCGGTTTTCTCTTATCATCTGGAACGCCTTACAGACCTGTACGATACTTGTAAAGAGACTTAAAACGACGAACAAGCCCCGTGCTATGGAGAATTCCTCTTAGCACGGGGCTTGTGTTAGGTGCTGTCATCTACTGTAGAAACTGCCTTTCGTTCCATCCATTGTCTTTGAAACAATCGAATGATCGCGACTGCATCCACAAGGAGCACAATTGTGTCGCTGACAGCTGTGGATAAATCACAGATCAAAAACGAATAGATGACCCATTCACAAAGATACTGCATTTGGTCGCTTTCTCTCCCACAATATAGTGGCAACAAATCGTGTACTCCACGGTGGCAAAGACCGGCAAGAGGCCCACTAGGCCACGCGTATTCGCCAGAACCCCTGCAACAATGGTAAGTATCAGAAAAACGGTCATCATCGGTTTCGTATACCGATCATTTGCTACGAGTAAGTCCCGAATTGCGCTGAACACGAGCGTTGTCATACCGGCCAATGCGCCAAAAAAGACAGAGGCAACCGCCAGAAGAGCACATTCCAGAAACTGACAGAGAAAAATGGTTCTTTTTCTCTTTACCACACAGCTGGCGACCATAAAGATAGCCGCTACGAACGAGATCCCATTTCCTATGATAAGCAATCCGCCATCCACACATTCGACAATTTATAATAGATCCATCGGTTTTCAAAAGATAGACCGCGTGGTTTACTTCTAGCTCCCCGTGGCCGCGGACCCCCTACAGTGCGCCCGCTGTGTCCATTCCAGCTGTAGCACCTGGTTTCATATCCGTATTGGTGTCTCCGATATAAAGACACTGTTCAGGAGCAACATCGATCTCTTTCGCAATATGGAACGCCCCATCCGGCGCAGGCTTTTTGGGAATTTCTTCGCGTTGTCCATAGCAGCAGTGAAACAGCTTGCCTCCAAACGTTTTTCAATGATAAAGGTTGTCCATGCGTGGGGGAATTGGAAAGTACCGCCAGTTGAGTTCTTTTCTTGTGAAGTTGTTGGAGCGTCTCCGCCATCCCGTCGTATGGCTGAATTCGGTCCGTGGGATCGGCAGCGTAATATCCATTATATATGGTGCGCAAGTGGAGGAGTTTCTCCTCGGTAAAAGACCCTTTTACATGTGTGAGCATACGGCGCATCTGTGTGTCCGCCCCATCGCCGACGATTGTGCGGAATTCTTCCGGAAAGATGGCTGGCCCTCTAAACCCTGTGCTTCATGGTTGGGTGCTTCTTTCACGGCAGTCGAAGAACACTCCCTCACAGTGGATCTGTGATCACCCCAAAACATTCGCAATATAAAATTTGATCTAGGCACCTGCTCTGAAAGATTCCGGCGCCAGAGATTTATGGATTGGAATCCCCATGCGTGCCCTTTTGAATTTCCTGTATCTCTTCGGCTAAATTCTCTTTAACAGCCGCTCCCAATTTTTCAGCATCTTCCTTGATTACGTCCCACTCGTTTACAATTTGGGGATTTGTCTCAATATCCTCCCGAATAAACATCAATACAAACCCCACTAATAGCAGCACAGCCGCCATCCAAATGGCGTGCTCTTGAAATTGAAAGCTCATAAGCGCCCCAATTGCTGCGCCAACAGCAAAGATGAATATCACCAGGTAGTACTGCTTACTCTTTTTCCAAAGGGAAGCTTCCTTCGTGATATGAAACTTACAAAGCATTTCTGTGGCGCTGCGCATGTTTCCAATGCACATCGTTGTTGCACAGGGTAACCCCTTAAACTTTCGAAAGCTGTTGACCTGCATGGCACAAGCAAAGGACAAACACACATTGGCCAACATATTGACCGACTGCGGCATAAATCCAACGGCTGCCAATAAAAGCACTTCTGCAACTAACACGATCTGGCGCCAATGAATCTTTCGATAGTCCCGATACTTCTGATGAACCCACTCGGTCACATATACGCCAGAGATAAAGGCAGCCAGAGGCATGAAATAGTGCAGGGCCATCGACCAGTTTCCCATAGCTAAATTCTGTCCCAACAGAACGATGTTTCCTGTCTGCGCATTGGCGAATACTTTTCCCCTGCAATTGTAAGAATAAGCATCTTGAAAACCGCCAGCCAACGTTAAAAAAATTGCCAATGCCATGGATTCCGACATCTGTGTCTTTGCTTTCCATTTTCCCATGTTCTTCCCACCTCATCAATCATCAATAAACTTCCATCATGAAAGAAGCCCCGGCCTCATACGCGGCCAGGGCCTTTTTTACGAATTGACCGCCGGAATCTTCGCCGCCTCCGCCATCATTGCCGAAGCAACCCCACCGGCTGCACCAATTCCAGAGTTCCCATTTTCAACCACCACAGCAAAGGCATACGGCGTCCGGTCATTACTAGAAAATCCCACCATCCAAGCGTTTGGCTTTTTGCCTCCGCCGACCTCGGCAGTACCGGTCTTTGCACAGACCGCCATATCTGGAAACATATTGTCTCCGTACTCGCTTGTCACGTTATAGCGCATAACTTCTTTAAGCTTTGCCGCTGTGTCCGCCTGCAAAAGCTGGCTGTCCTTCTGGGTGCGGCCTGCCTTTGTCACCAGCCCAAAGTGAGTAGTAATGCTTTCAATCAGATAGGGTTTGACCGGCGTACCCTCGTTTGCAATTGCCCCCATCAAAAGCATCATGTGATAGGGATTGGTGAGATCCGTGTACTGCCCCACACCACTCCATGCAAGATCGTTCTCCTGCGCCTCGGACACATCGTACTGGCTTTTACTGGTTGGAATCCCATCCAGATCAAAACTGCGATTAAACCCCATAGAAGCGGCCTCTGCCGTCATCTTTTCCTTGCCCAACTCCATAGCCAACTCGGCAAAGACAATATTGCAGGATTTCGCCAAGCCGTCCTGGAAGTGAATCTTTCCGTGACGGCTTAAACAGGTGACCTTATTGCCATTTACAGTGATCTCCCCAGGACAATCGAAGATACGGCTTTCCAAATCGGGAATATTCTCAATCGCCGCTGCACTCGTAACAATCTTAAAAATAGATCCAGGGGTATAGGAAGCCGATAGCGCTCGGTTAAGGTACACCCCCTCGTATTTTCCACTGGTATCCGTATTCAAATCCGCAGGAACGTTACCTGGATCAAAGGTGGGGGAACTCACCATACAGAGCACCTCACCCGTTCGATAATTATATAGGATTGCTGCACCTTTTTGGTTTCCAAATGCCTGCAGGGTAACCTTGCTTAAATTGCTATCCAGGGTCAACCGGATATCATTTCCCGTGGTTTTGCCCGTAGGGGTCGCCAAACCAGTAAAAATGTTATAACCTGCCAGCTCAGAGCGGTAGCTGTACTGTACTCCTGTAGAGATATAGCCCATCGTATCGCCCACTGCATGGAGGGTTGCACGGCGCACCATTTCATCGTCGTTATAAAGCCTTTCGCCGTCCTTACTCTGAGCTAAAATTGTACCGTTCCGATCGAGAACATCCCCCGCATAGGAGAGCTGTCCACCGCCTGCCAGATGCTTATTGTAGGGCTGAAACGCCCAGTTCCCGCCTTCCATTACAAGGGAAGCCAGGAAAATGACCAACCCTACAAGAAATCCTCCCGTGAGAAGGAATAGAATTAAGGATCGGGTACCGGTTGTCTTCATTGGCGCACCGCCTTTCTACCGCTGCATCTATTTTCGTTTTCGTACCGCATAAGTGCGTTCATCGCTGGCCTTAATGAATGCCAATAGTCCCCAAACTGCCACCATACTGGACCCTCCCAGGCTGACAAAGGGGAGGGTTACACCGGTGAGTGGTAGGACATCTGTGGCGCCGAAGACATTTAAGCACGTCTGAAAAAGCATCATTCCGGCCGCCGCACAAGCGGAAATGGAATAGAATGTCGACCGGCTGCGCGTCACATCGGAACGCGCATAAAACACCAGCAATGCGATGGCTACCACAACTGTGATCGCCAAAATCAAACCCAGTTCTTCACAGATCATACCGAACACCAGGTCGCTGGTGGAGGCAAATACGCTTTTCAAATATCCATTTCCTACTCCAACGCCAAAGAACCCTCCGCTGGCCGTATATGTGAGAACCCGTGTTTGCTGATAGCCCGCCTCATTGGCGAACTCCCATACATGCCTCCAAGCGGCAAAACGCTGTGCAATGTACGGCTTAAATTTTAAAATCAGAAACACGCCAAATACAGCAGCCGAACAGATCAGCGCAATCGTCCGCACGCTGCCAGACCGCATAAAGGCAATAATGAGAAATGTCACAAAGAAGATACAAGCTGTGCCAAAGTCACGCATCAAGAACAGGCGCCCAAACACACTCCTCCAAAAAGAATAAAGCCGGAAAGGTTACGCGCCGTTTGTAACCGGTCGAGCGTGGACGCCCCAACAAATACAAATGCAATCTTGATGAACTCAGATGGTTGAACGCTGATTGGCCCGAGGGAAATCCAATTTTTTGCACCATGATTTTCAGATGCAAACAACAGATTGATTGCAAATAATACGATGGCGCCAATTGCAATAGCCAAACGCCAGCGCATTACTCGCTCCAAATCATTCATAAACCAAATCATGACGCAAAACAACACGATTCCCAAAAGCAGGGCGCCCAATTGAACATACGTCTTCTCCACGCCTGTTCCAGAGAGCAACATAATACCAATTCCAGAAAGCAAAAAACCTACCGTCTCTAGCTCGAAACTCACCCGATTGAGCGCTTTCATCGAATAGAGATAAAGTCCCCATTCCATTATAACAAGTGCCCCCAAAGGAATGAAGGGCATATAATTGAATGGTTCGCTGGAAAAACATACCTCTATACAGAGCATAACCTGAACCAACATCACGGTAAACAGCAGTCCAAAAGGGGACGCCGCATGCACTCGCCGGCGTTTGGGAACCTTCAGATTCTTTGCCTCGCTGGTGCGTTTGAGCATCAAAGAAGTAGAACCTAATGTAATCACATCGCCGGGCAAAACCTGTGCACGGTTCTCAACCTTTTTCCCGTTGACGCGCGTTCCTGCCTTGGAATTTGTGTCTGTTACAATCCATCCGCTCTCTCTGCGCATCAGGACGGCATGATCCCGGCTGGCGGTGCTGTCGTGCAGCACAATATCACAACTGCGGCTGCGTCCCAGGGAGTTTTCCCAATACAGCACAGGAAGGATCTCCTTTGTCACCATATCCTGAAGGATGACTACAGGTTCCTCCCGCCGCCGTCCCGCCTTCAACGAATGGAAACAACGACATACCACTACGATGGAGAGCAGCGGCACTGCAATCCGCAACAGGTACAGTGCTACGGAAAGTACATTCTGTATGATAGGATTGTCCAGCATTGGCCGGCCTCCTTTTTCTTTCATTTGGGTACAGTATATTATACTAGCAAAAAATTGCAAAGTAAACCGCACCGATTCAATCGTAAGGGTTTTGTAACCTGCACTTTTAGGCTAAAAAGGACTGCGAACATTGTTCGCAGTCCTTTTTAGCCTATACTATCGTGCCATTCGATAACTCACAGGGACCAACCCCAACTCTTCCATAAAGCGCGGAAGGCCCGCCTCAAAATTCACGCCAAAGCGGCGATCGGTTCCAGCTTCTCGGGTACGGCGGATACTACCGCAAGTAAAATCAACCGCCAACTGCATTGCGTCGCGCAGACTCATTTCACTGAGCAGTCCAGACAAGAGGGCGCTTCCAAAGATGTCCCCTGTCCCATGATAAGCCCCTTCCACGCGAGGCGAGAAAGCATACGTGACGCGGCCAGTGTCACGATCTAAACCAGCTGCTCCCAGCAATCCGGGGCTAAACCACACGCCAGTCAACACCACCAAACGCGGCCCCATTTCGCTGAGGCGTTGCAGTACTCCCTCAATATAGGCTCGGTCATATGGTCCATCATAGAATTCCTCACCCAGTAAAAAGGCGGCTTCCGTCAGATTCGGAACGACTAGATCCGCTTTTTTACAGAGCTTTTTCATCCCACGTGCCATTTCCGGCGTACAGGTGGCATATAGTTTCCCATTATCCGCCATAACCGGGTCCACCATCACCAGCGTATCACTTGTGCGGAAATCATCCACAATTTCGGACACAATGTCAATCTGCTCTGCAGATCCAAGGAATCCGGTGTATAGCGCATCAAAGGAAAGATGAAGGCTTTTCCAATGCGCTGCATATGCCCGCATATCGTCCGTCAAATCGCGGTATGTACAATTTCCCAAGCCGCCTGTGTGAGTAGAAAGTACTGCCGTCGGCATGACGCTCGTCTCCATACCCGCTGCGGAGAGGATCGGGAGCACGACCGTCAAGGAACACTTTCCAAATCCGGAAATATCGTGAATGGCTGCAACTTTTTTCTGTCTCATTGCCAAATACCGGGGCGCCGCCCCCCTCGCGCCTATTACGCAAGGTCCTATCTTTCTGTATTTTACGGCGGGATTCCCTGAAAATTCCCCATTCTTTTCAGGCGTATTGCCCTGGCCGTAGGCTTTTAAGCATAGACGAAAAGGCAGCCTCCGTCAAGGCGAAAAATGTAAAGAGATCGAAACTTTTTTGGGAAATATTTGCAACGCTGGCGGATCGAGCACCGTCTATTCGACCTTTTGTACAACCGCGTCCGCACGCTTATAGATGCTGTTTTCCGGCACAAAGCCTCGCACCATAGAAAGCGGATAGACATTGGTGTAGCGGCCGATCACTGTTCCAGGATTCAGTACCGAGTTGCAACCCACCTCTACAAAATCGCCAAGCATTGCCCCGAATTTCTTACGTCCAGTTTCTATACGTGTGTTGCCCACACATACTGTGACCAGCGTTTTGTCCGATTTAACATTCGAGGTGATGGAACCTGCACCCATATGCGACTTATAGCCAAGAATGGAGTCCCCCACATAATTATAGTGTGGTACCTGTACACAATCGAATAGAATGACATTTTTGAGTTCCGTCGAGTTTCCCACTACGCAATTTGCGCCGACTAAAGCGTTTCCACGAATAAATGCACACTGTCGAACCTCTGTATTAGGCCCAATGATTGCTGGTCCATGAATATAAGCGGTCGGAAATATCGTGGCGCTTTTCGCCACCCAGATATCTTCCCCGCGCTTTTCATATTCCTCTGTAGAGAGAGTCTCGCCCAGCTTAAGAATAAACTCTCCTATCCCGGCTAATGCCTCCCACGGATAGGTGTATTGTTCCAAATAGGTTGCCGCTGCTGTGTGAGAAAGATCGTACAGACTGCGAATAAACAGATTTTCCATCATGTAAAAGATGCTCCTTTATTGGGAAAGCATTTGGAAGGAGAAGTCCCCCAAATGCTTTCTATTTTTCCTTATTATAGGATGTTCCTCCGTGCAGGTCAACGGGAATTTGGTAGGGTCCTCTGAATCCATCATCCAAAAAATAGATTATCCCTGTTTCCAGACCATTTCTTTGAGAAGAAGTAGATCGCCGGTACTGAGTATACCATCGCAGTTCAAATCTCCAGCTTTCCACTCTGCATCGCTCAGATAGCACCCGGTTGTCAAATATTCATATAACAACTGTGTGTCCGCGGAGCTGGGTTTACCTCGTCCGGTTATATCCCCTGGAATACAAGCGACGGCACGATCACTGACTTGACCATCAATCAACACTTCCATAAGGTCGCCGGTTGCTACACGTCCGGATGTCTTTATTCGTCCATCGGTTCCGGTCACACGGACAACGCCAGTATGCTCTGTGTAGGACTCTTCCAGTTCCGATACTGTAATCGGACCATCAAACAGATATAAGAGGGTTTGCTCTGGTCTTTCCTCTGAAGACGTTCCGCTCTCGGAAGGCTGTGAACTTTCTCCTTCTTCGGATTCTTGAGGAAACTCCTCCTGTGGTGACAAGACGTATTCGGAGCTATCGAATTGATAGACTCGAACCGGCGTCAGATCGCTGATTTCATCCAATAATGGCGCATGTACCAGCAAAATCCTTCCTCCGGATTCCACACGGCAGGTTCGGTCATAGTCGCAGACAGCATTGCGAATGATTCTTGCCTCTGTCTGTTCATCCTCCATATGATAGCGGATAATTTGAATCGCTGGCGCATCTGCACCACTTCCCTCCTCAATCACATCGGTGACATCCATCAGGAAGTAAAGATCCTGGTCTACACAAAAAACTTTCGAAAACCAGGCCGTAGTGCAGCACTCAGGCGCACTTCCCACCCCGCAGTGGTTCTCCAGAGCTTCACCACATACATACGCTTTGTCCCCTCTGTACTGACTGCCACATAGCTTCCATCCTCACAGGGGAATAGAGCACGGTTGTCCTCTAACAGATAAGGGCTTTCAATTTGGTTGAGATCCGGTGGGTCAACTTCTTCTCCGCCAGAGACCGCAGCACTGTACCACGCGGCCGCTGTAAACAATAATACGGTCCAGAATAAAGCCGCAATCCCAAATCGCCGGATTCGCTTTGACTTCACAATCAGGCACCCCCTTTCCCTTACCTATATAGTAAAGTTGGTAGAAAAATGTGGGGATTCCGTGAAGTATTTCGACGCATTCTTTAAAAAAGAAATAGAAAAAGCGAAAACCGGGTTAAACCCGGTTCTCGCTTTTTGGGGAGGAGTTGTATTGAAAAGGCGTGACAATCCTTGCCACGAGACTTATAAGCACAGTTTGTTTCATTTGTTTTCCTTTTTCTGGTTCCCATTATAATCCTAGGAATTGCCCCTGTCAACGAAAGAAAGCCCTCTCTAACTAGAATCTCTGTTTTGGACAAAACGAAGATTTTCAAAACACAATTTTAGTGAACATATCCACAGTTGTTTCGAAGCATTTCGTAAATATTCTGAGTTTATACGATCATAGTATGTATTTACTCAAAAACGACACGTTTTGGAGTCCCTTTGCCATTTTTCCTAGTAAAGCAATAAATCATATAGTTCCCCTGAGCGGGACTCTTCAAATAGGGCAAAAAGCTGTCGGCTTTTTTGGCAAACTGTGGTACAATAAACACAACGATTTGTATCAAACGGTGTTGTATATTTCACCGTCGCATTGACAAAGGAGTTTTTAAATCCAAAATGACTAGTCTAAAAAAGAATGATCTTGTTGAGATTTCAATCACCGGATATACTGCGGAAGGAAGTGGAATTGGCCGCTGGAATGGTATGGCAGTTTTTATCCCCCTGACAGCGGTCGGAGATACCGTAGAGGCGCGTATTCTCAAAGTCGCTAAGACCCATGCCTTTGGAAAAATGGAGCATATCCTGATTCCTTCTTCTGCCCGAATACAATCCGACTGCCCGCAATTTCAAAAGTGTGGGGGCTGTGTCTTCCGCCACATTCATTATGCGGAAGAACTCCGTGCTAAAGAACAGCGTGTACGGGATGCAATCGAACGCATTGGAGGATTTCAAAATATTCTCATCCATCCGATTCTTGGTGCTGAACAGCCGGATGGATATCGGAATAAAGCGCAGATTCCCATCGGCAGGACGCCGGATGGAGAGCTAACCATGGGATTCTATGCGAATCATAGTCATCGCATTATCAACTGTGCATACTGTCAATTGCAGCCTCCTTCTTTTCAAGCCGCTATGGATGCCTTCCGTACCTGGGCTGCTCTGAGTGGCGATGAACCTTACAATGAAGCAACCGGAAAGGGGCGCTTACGTCACCTTTATCTTCGCCAGGCTGAGGCTACCGGCGAGGAGATGGTTTGTGTGGTGGTCAATGGGAACGGAGTGCATAAGGAAGATATTCTTGTGCGTCTTTTACGAGAAAGGATACCTGGTCTAAAAAGCGTGATGATCAATACCAATCGCGAGAGGACGAATGTGGTTTTGGGTAAGAAAAACCGCGTCGTTTGGGGACAAGATTACATTACAGACCGTCTGTGTGGTCTGGACTTTCATATTTCACCACTCTCTTTCTATCAAGTCAACCGCACGCAGGCAGAACGCTTGTATCGACAGGCGGCAGTTTACGCAGGTTTGACTGGACACGAAACGCTGCTAGACCTTTACTGCGGGACCGGGACCATTGGCCTTTCAATGGCTGCACAGGCGAAGCGTGTAATCGGTGTAGAGGTTGTCCCCTCTGCGGTTGAAGATGCGCGTAAAAATGCGGAGCGCAATCATATCACCAATGCAGAATTCTTTTGCATGGATGCAGCAGAAGCTGCATCCATGTTAAGACAACGCGGAGAATATCCGGATGTCGTCATTCTCGACCCTCCACGCAAGGGCTGTTCTGGGGAATTGTTGCGTACCGTAGTGCAAATGTCACCAAAACGGATTGTCTATGTCTCCTGTGATCCTGCTACCTTAGCGCGTGATCTGCGTATTTTAGCCGATTTACATTATATCCCCCAAGAACTCACACCCGTAGACATGTTTCCTAGGACAGCACATGTCGAGACGGTTGTTTTGCTTTCCAAGGGAGAAATCGACTCAAAGAAGGTGCGGGTGGAGTTCTCGCTGGAAGATATGGATATGTCCGGCTTCCAGAAGGGCGCGACTTATGAACAGATCAAGGCGTATGTGTTGGAGCATACCGGTTTGAAGGTATCTTCCCTGTACATCTCACAGATAAAGCGCAAGTGCGGGCTGGATGTGGGGCAAAATTATAACCTGTCAAAGAAGGAAGATGCCAAAGTGCCAAAATGTCCGCCGGAGAAGGAAGCGGCGATCAGGGATGCGTTGAAATATTTTCAGATGATTTAAGAGTCTATTGAGCAAAAAAGCAGTAAATCAATTTCAGATTTACTGCTTTTGCTGGCCGGGCCGGTGAGCTACGAGCATTCATGACTTTTTGATAACTTGTTCCATACTGATATATTAAGCGGAAAGTTGTGGCCCTGTATTTTCAGAGGGAAACGAATGCTCCTTGAATATATCCCACAAAATATGCCATCGCTATACTCAGTGCAATGCAACATATACATAGTATTTCAGCAATTACCTTTTTTTCGATTATTTCATTTATGGACTTTCCGTAATCAATAGTAGACCATACCATTGAAAGCAAAAATAGAATTGAAATCCATTGAGTATGAAATGATAGTCCCATGCTAACAAATACATAGTTTGAGATGATGTAAAAAGCGCTTCTGACTACAACTTCTGTCACTTTTACAATCCGATTTCTCATAGAATTCTCCCTCTCTGATAATACTGGGGGCGGCAGCACTCCTTGCTGTCGCCCCTTGATTGCCTATCTGCAAAGGCGGGCGGGGCTGTCAACGGCGGCGCTTGCGCCGTTCATCTTGACCGTTGACTGGCTCGGCTGGCTTTGCTATTCCGTGATCTCTTTCAGTTATTGTCAAAGGAAATGTAGATAGTTAGACTATTGGGTATGTAGCTGACACTTAACCACTTTTTCGTCGTTTGATAAAAGTGTCCCGATAGAAACATAGTTTTCTCCCTCGATTTCCTCTGACACATTTTCAATTACGGAAAAGCCTTCTTGGTTCAAAAGCTCCATATACTCGTTATAGTCGTTTTCGCTAATACCGGTAAGGTTGATATTACAATTCTCATGTTCTGTATCAAGTGTAGCCCATGCAACCGTACCAGGCGCAACAGGAAGCCCCTCTGTGTACTCATTCTCAGGCCAAACACCCTCGTCCAATTTTGTAACACTATTAGATTGCGTATTGTTCTCATTGCTTGTCGGTGTAGATGAGGTATTTTGATTAGAACACGCAGCCAAAAAAATCATAATCATGATTGTGAATACAGAAATATATTTCTTCATTGGTTACCTCCTGTTTTTGTGTATGGTTCGGATAATTAACAAAAGAGCAATAGCTGTTGCTGCAAACCCAATAGCCAAAAGGATTTGCGAAATATCAAAGGCAAACGCGCCCTCAATCTGTATATTTGTTGTCGCGTCGGCTTGTCCGATTGCTCCTTCTGGTACTTTTCCTGATTGTGTAACAGCATATACCGAAAAGGCAGCAGCCGCGATAACAAGCGCAGCAAGAGTAGAAATGATACCGTTCCTTTTTTCGATTTGGTGTTATCAATGCCAAACTGTTCTGCGGTGCTGTCTGCAAATTCTTTTGGCGTCCCCAAACGCTGGATAATCTGCTGCTCTGTTTCTCCATGCTCCATAGCAGACGCAAAAACTTCATTCAAGTCACGTACAACCTCTTTTTTCATTTTGCGTGGTAAAGATAGTTCCTTTTCAACCTGTTTGATATATTGTTCTTTCATTTGGATACCCTCGCTTGTTGATAACTTTCTATAAAGCCGTTTACGCAGTTTTCATAGCTTGACCAAAATAAGATTAGTTCATCAAGTACATTCCTGCCTTTATCCGTTAAAGAATAATACTTTTTTGAGCCGCCATTTGCCGCAGCCGGAGCCAATCGGCATTTGATTAGTTCTGCTTCCTGCAAACGATACAAAATGGGGTAAATGGTTCCCTCTTTCGCATATCCCAAAACAGACGCACTATTGTTCAATTCAGTTATAATTTCATATCCATAAGTTTCCTTGCGTCCGATTAGGCATAAAAGTATCATTTCCAGAGAGCCTTTTTTGAATTGCTGGACATATTTGTTATTCATATCGTCGCCTCTCTTTAGCTTTGCTATTTAGGCTCACTAAGTAGCAACTATATTATATCTCTTCCGAAGTATCAGAGTCAATAGGCTTAACGAAAAAGTTACAAGATGTCTGTGTAAGGTAATGACAGAATAGCGGTGTGCTGGCGAACTATGCTTTATTTTGTTTTTTATCTAAATCATTCAATAGGGCGGTAGCATCCCTATTGGCAAGGGGATTCCAAAAGGGAACAGCGTTCTCCTTTGTCTGGGGTGTTCAGAGGGGATAGTGTTCCCCTTTGACCGGAAGAATCCAAAGAAACCGGCGGTTTCGTGGCACACGATTTTCCGTAGGAAAGTCTAGTGTGTTATACCTTTGTGGAGCAGATGGCAGCCGGAATTGTAGCACACCCTGAAAAGTGTGGCCACAGTTGCGGCGTTCTGGCGGGAAAGGTTGCCCCTTGCGGGGCAGCATAAGCGACAGAAAAAGGCTGGCAGGCGGTGCGGGCAAGCACTGTCTGTCAGCCGTGTCATTTGCGGAACAAAGGTATATCAAAGCCCCCGTCAGCCGCTGCTTCCCATCGTATCAGAACCACCACGGCAGCTTTCCGCGCAGGCTGTCCATCGCCTCGCCCTCCACCTTCTTTGTCCGGCTCTCGCTGAGATGGAAATGGAGCGCCGCGCCGATCAGCGGGTGCTCGATTCCATCGGTAAAGCCATAGCGGTACAGCAGATAGGTCTGCTCTCTGGCTGTCAGCTTGTCCAGCGCCGCATACAATTCTATCAGCTGCTCTTTTTGGATATAGATTTGCTCCGGCGTTTGGGTGTGAGGGTCGGCTATGGCTTCGATCCGCAGCATCCGTTCATCCTCTGAGAGAACGTCATCCAGATATACTCTCTGGAAGCCGGGGCCGTCTTTCTTATCCGCCATCCGTTGCTCAAATAAACCGAGGGCGGCGCGGATGCAGTCCGTCATGGCGTTGCGGAGCGCCGGTGCTGCATAGGTCAGAAATTTCATGCCCCGTCCGGCATCAAACAAAGGGATCGCGTTCAGCAGGCCGATACTTCCCTCCTGCATCAAATCATCCAAATCAATTCCAATATCATTTTCATCCAGCCCCATGTTTCGGTATTGCTCCAGCGCAATTTTTCGGATGAATCCCAGATTCTTTTCCAGCAGAATGTCACGGGCAGCCGTATCCCCTTTCTGTGCCAGTCTGCACAGCTGCTCATTGCTCCGGGTCGGCATTTTGCTTCTCCTGCGCGTGGTCTAAGGTGGATTGGAGAAATTCCGTCAGCGCCTGACCGAACTTGTCTAATGCTTCCTTTTGCACACCGTCCATCCCCGCTGCGCTCTGGGTGACGGCGGCGGAAATCATTTCGGGCGTGATGGTCGGAGTATGAACATCCGCCCCTTTGGTGAGTTCGGTAAACATCTGCTGAGTGATGCCCTTGGTCAAGGACTGCGCTGCTGTGAAATCGTTGCCGATCTCTTTCTTCACTTCCCGCAGCGCCGCCATAAATGTGTTCTGTATCATCGTCAGGTCTGCCTGATATACGGGAACTTTCTGCCGGTTGACAGTTCTGGCCGCCTGCACCGCAGCGTCTGTTTTATTGTTTCGGCGCAGCATGGCGCTGAGAGTAGTAAGCATCTGGTTCTGTCCGGCGAAACCGGCGGCCAGCGTATCGTCAAAATATTGCTCAATCATATAGGTGACTTCTGCAAAGCGAGGGCTTTCCAAAAGGCGGTTGACGATCTCTGCATTGGCTTTTCCGGTGTACAGATTCCGCGCCGCCTGCACCGACAGGCCCAGTTCTTCAATATCAAAATTTGTCCGGTCGGGCGTGTTGACTTCCCCCAGCAGGAAATCTGTGGAGACTTCAAACACTTTCGCAATGCGGAGCAAATGTTCTGTGCTGATCTTATCAGTCTTACCGCTGACAAACCGGCTGATGGCGCTCTCGGTGCTGCCGATGCGGGTCGCCAGCTGTGCCTGGGTAATTTTATGTTCCTTCATAAGCTCCTGCATCCGCTGCCGGATATTGCCGGGCAGATAGGCTCCCTCCATGTGACGCACCTCTCTTCTGAAAACTCTCTTTATCCATTATACCTGATAAAACCAGCGCGGGCAAATGCTTTCCGCTGGCTTCGCCGCTCTGAGGTCTTGCATTTTTGCAAGATTTCAGGGCGGCGTTTTTTCATTTCTTGCACTTTTAGCGGATTTTTCGGTTTATAGGCTTTTTCCCCGTATATTCAGGCAGACGGGCAGATACCGTCAATAAATAATGGAGGACAAAGCCTATGAATTTATTTGAAACTGTAAAATCCGCTGTCACCGTGAAGCAGGCCGCCGAATACTACGGCTGTAAGGTCAACCGGGGCGATATGATCTGCTGCCCCTTCCACGATGACCGGCATCCCAGCATGAAGCTGAACAGGGATTATTTCTATTGCTTTGGCTGCGGGGCTACCGGGGATGTGATCGATTTTGTGGCGCGGCTGTTCGGCCTGAGCAGCTACGAGGCCGCAAAGAAGCTGGCCTATGACTTTGGCATCGATCCGGACAAGCCCCCGGCAGCGATGGCTTTGAAAAAGCCCTATCCGCTGGCGCAGGCTTTCCGCAACGATGAGATACACTGCCAGCGGGTGCTCTGCGATTATCTGCATCTGCTGGAACGCTGGAAGGTCGAATATGCCCCGCAATCGCCGGAGGATGAACTGGATGACCGCTTTGTGGAAGCCTGTCATATGATCGAGTATGTAAATGATTTGTTGGACGTTCTCATGTTTGCGGAACTGAAGCAGCGTGTGAAAGCGGTGGATATGCTGCTGAAGGACGGCACTATCACCGCGCTGGAGCAGCGGCTCAGACGTCTGGAAAAGGAGGTGCAGCACCATGGCGAAGAACGAGCAATCGCGTGAGGCCAACCAGCCCATCTGGTTTGACGGCAAGAGTATCAATGAAGCCCTGTTTTGTGATGATTTTCTCGGCAGACACAAAATCATCTACACAAACGGGGCTTTTTTCACGCCTGATGGCCGCGTGACCGATGAGCTGCCACTGCGTGGAGAAATTTTTGAGGAACTGAAATGCTGCGCGGTCAGCAATATCCCCCGCAAAATCAGCAATATCGTGGAGCTGATGAAGCTGGCGGCGCTGGTAGAGGATTTCCCGCCGGAGGCTGACCGCATTCATCTGGCAAACGGCACGTTGTTTCTGGATGGCTCCTTTACGGAGGGAAAACCGGACATCGTGCGTTGCCGCCTGCCGGTGGCCTATAATCCCGATGCGCCCACGCCGACCCGCTGGCTGGCTTTTCTGGATGGGCTTCTTTACCCGGAGGACATTCCCACTTTGCAGGAATATATCGGCTACTGCCTGATCCCCAGCAACAAGGGACAGCGCATGATGGTCATTAAGGGCAATGGCGGCGAGGGTAAGAGCCAGATCGGCGCGGTGCTGTCCGCCCTGTTCGGCAGCAACATGAAGGACGGCAGCATCGGCAAAATTTCCGAGAACCGTTTTGCTCGCGCTGATCTGGAACACATTCTGCTGTGTGTGGATGACGATATGCGGATGGAGGCCCTGCGTCAGACCAACTATGTCAAATCTATCGTCACCGCCCAGGGCAAGATGGACTTGGAGCGCAAGGGCAAGCAGAGTTATCAGGGATGGATGTGCGCCCGGCTGCTGGCATTCAGCAATGGCGACTTGCAGGCTCTCTTTGACCGCAGTGATGGCTTTTATCGGCGGCAGTTGGTGCTGACCGCCAAAGAGAAACCTGCCGACCGTGTGGATGATCCCGACCTGGCAGAGAAGATGAAGGCCGAGGTGGAGGGCATTCTGCTGTGGGCTTTTGCGGGATTGCAGCGGTTGGTAGCGAACAACTTCAAGTTCACCGAGAGCCAGCGCACCAAAGAGAACCGGGAGGCCGTCAAGCGGGACAACAATAACGTGTTTGATTTTCTGGAATCCGAGGGCTATATCCGGCTGAAAGCGGATGCGTCCATCAGTTCAAAGGATTGCTACGACATTTACCGGATGTGGTGCGAGGAAAATAGCCTGACTGCACTCAAACGCCGCAGCTTCAGCGATGCGCTGGTGGCAGCCTGCGGTAAGTACAATCTGGAACACTGCAACACGATTACCAATTCGGCAGGACGCCGGGTATGGGGCTTTATGGGGATCGAGGCAGTGGCAAGGCCGCATATAAACGAGTTTACGGACGCTTCACAGTGTACGTACGTACCGGAAGACTGGCGGGATTGATTTCCGATCTGGTCGCCGGTACGTATGTACGCAGCGATTGACCCTGTTACCTCATATATTGTAGAGGCGCTTCATTTGGATAAAGTGGTCGTGCCCATTTTGGGTACACCTATTTTGATGTGTAAAAGTGGTTATGGATATTTTGTCCACCACCAGAACCGTGAAATTCTTCGCGCTTTTGTGCTGTGAAATAGGTGTGGTCATTTTGACCACACCTGAAGCGGTCAGTAAAAGCGGTGATTTTGCAGGCATATTTTAGAGCAATCTCAAAACAGCGAAATGTTTCTCTTTTATCCGTATACAGTTCGCCGGATGGCGGCTCACGGAACGACGTACAGATTGCAGCATTTTGTGACAATACAGCCCGAACAGTGAAAAGTCCCGCATTTCTGTAAAGTCGAATATTCCGCCGTTGACCAACGATACGCAGGGAATCATTTCTATCGCAAAACAGCATTTGCACAAATTTCACCATTGACCAAAGCCGGTGCGCTCCCCAGCGTAGCCGGTTCTTTTTATGACGCAACCGAAAATCATGTTTTATCTATCAAGTGACAAAGGGCTTCACTTGCGAAAATGGAGGAATATATTTTATGAAGTCAAGTATCCGAAACGAAATCAAGGCGCAGATCATCCGCGCCGGTTACACCATGCAGGAAGTCGTTGACCAGCTGCACGATGAGTATGGGTGGAGCGACAGCGTATCCAATCTTTCCGGAAAATTGCAGCGGGAATCGCTGCGGTATCGGGAGGCCGTGGAGTTGGCTGACGTGCTGGGATATGACATTGTCTGGCAGAAACGGAGGGATTGAGTATGGAAAAAGCACAATACGCGATTATGCGATTTGCCAAATATAAGGGGCCTGAAATCGGCAATATCGAGGCCCATAACGAGCGCACAAAGGAAAAGTACGCCAGTAATCCCGATGTGGATACCAGCCGAAGCAAGTACAACTTCCATCTGGTCAAACCGCCCGGCAAGTACCGGGCCGAGTCAGAGAGGCAAATTGCCGCTGCCGGATGCCGTACCCGGAAAGACAGTATCCGTATGATCGAGACGCTGTTCACAGCCAGCCCGGAGTTCTTTAAGGGAAAGAAACGGGCGGAAATTCGGGTATTTTTCGAGGAAGCTCTGCACTTTCTGGAACAGCATCAGTCCAAAGAGACAATTATATCCGCCGTGGTGCATATGGACGAGAAAACGCCCCATATGCACCTTTGTTTTGTCCCTTTGACGGAGGATGGCAGGCTCAGCGCCAAAGACATCATGGGCAATAAAAAGAAGCTGACCTGGTGGCAGGATGAGTTTTGGAAACACATGGTCAAGAAGTTTCCAGATTTGGAGCGTGGCGAGAGCGCCAGCCTGACCGGGCGCGACCATATCCCGCCCCGCGTATTTAAGGAGATGACCAGACTGACCAAACAGAAAAGCAAACTGGAGGATCTGCTCACTGGAATCAATCCCTTTAACGCCAAAAGCCGGGCGGAGGAAATCTGCAAGATTCTGGATAGCTATATTCCCAGCGTGGAGAAGATGGACACGCTGCTGCGGAAATATGGCGTGGCTTTTACGAAAACAGCATCCGAAAACAAAAAGCTGAAAACGAAAAATGCCGAGCTGGAAGAATCTCTTGCATCGGCGCAGAAGGTCAGCACCCTAAAGCAGATCGAAGACCTCAAGCTGCGGCGCGACTATGACAGTGCCGTGGCGATTTTGGAACAGATACCGGCAGAAGTTTTGAACATCTATGCGCAGAGCAGCCATAGAGGAAAGGAGCGGCCTATTGAGCAAAGTTTATGATGATCCAAAATATAATGCGGCATTTGACCGCTGTGTTGATGTGATGGCGCGGCTGTTGCAGAAGTACGGGCCGCAGCTGTTGGAGCAGATGCAGGAGACTGCGAAGGATGGCTGTACACAGTCTGCGGTATCAGGAAAGCAACCCGTTCCTGTGTATCAGGAATTTGACAAAGCCGCTTGATATAAATTAAATTTACACGTTGCGTATTTGTTTAGCGTATGCTATAATAAATACGCAACGTGTATTTTGCTTTATGGGGTAAATGAAATGGACTGCAAAACCAAAATAAAAGAACTGCGGGAAAGCACCGGCATGAACCGCAAGGAATTTTGTAAATATTTTCGGATTCCCTATCGGACTGTGACAGAGTGGGAACTGGATAACCGCCATGCGCCGGAATATGTACTCCGTTTGTTGGAGTATTACATTCAGAATGAAGGTCTGGCGAAGAAGAAAGTAACGGATGAATGTTCAGAGCTGGAAGAAAGGAGCGGCCTGCATGAAGAAAACTAAAACAAAATGTTATCTCTACACACGGGTATCTACATCCATGCAGGTGGACGGATATAGTCTGGATGCTCAGCGAGACAAGCTGCGGAAATACGCTGAATACGAAGATATGGTAGTGGCCGGTGAATATTCTGACGAAGGCTTTTCCGGCAAGAATATTCAGGGCAGACATGAATTTCAGCGGATGCTGCAAGACATTCAGGACTGCAAAGACGGCGTGGAATATGTGCTGGTATTCAAGCTGTCCCGGTTCGGCAGGAATGCCGCTGATGTGCTGAATTCCTTGCAGCTGATGCAGGATTTCGGCGTCAATCTGATTTGTGTGGAAGACGGCATTGACAGTTCCAAAGATTCCGGCAAGCTGATGATTTCTGTCCTTTCTGCGGTGGCAGAGATTGAGCGTGAGAATATCCGGACACAGACGATGGCTGGACGAGAGCAGAAAGCCCGTGAGGGAAAATGGAATGGCGGCTTTGCTCCTTATGGATACCGCCTTGAAAAAGGCGAATTACTGATTGCCGAGGATGAAGTGGATGTGATCCGTACTATCTTTGACCGTTATATTCACACCAACGATGGTGTCAGCGGCGTGGCGAAATATCTGAACCGGCAGGGCTTTGTGAAGAAGTTGCGGCAGAACGGCACCATTCCTGGTTTTTCTGCCAGCTTTGTGAAAAGTATCATTGATAATCCGGTATATATGGGGAAAATTGCCTATGGCAGACGCCGGACAGAGAAGAAGATCGGCACACGGAATGAGATGCACGTGGTTGAGCAATCGGAGTTCCCTGTGTACGAGGGGAAGCATGAGGCTATCATTTCAGAAGAAGATTGGAACCTCGCGCAGGAAAAACGGAAAATCAATGCTTACCGGCGTGAGAAAGTCAATGACCCTACCCACGCACATATCTTGTCCGGTATTCTGAAATGCCCCTGCTGCGGCAAAAGCCTGTACGGGAATATTGCGAAAGCCCACAGTAAGGACAAAAAGACCCGCTATTACTATTACTGCAAGAATACCGTTACACCGACTGGTCATGAGTGCACTTTCCGGCTGAACATTGAACAGACAGAGATGAACCGCATGGTAGCGTCAATTATCTCCGCTATGGTCAGCGACCCACGGTTTGCGAATGCAATCAAGGCGAAAATTGGCTCCGCTGTCGATACGAACGATTTGGAGAAGCAGCTGGAAGCATTGCAAGCGCAGCTTCGGCAGACGTTAGGCACAAAAGCCCGCCTGGAACGGCAGATGGACGGTTTGGATGTGAATGACCCGTATTATGACCGGAAAATTTCTGATTTGCAGCGTCGCTATGACGAGCAATATGGTAGAATAGATGAGATCGAAGTCCAGATTGACGATGTGCAAAGCCAGATACGGAATATCCGACAGGAGAAAATTTCTGGCGACAACATTTACCGCCTGCTGCTTGCGTTTGATCAGGTCTATGAAGCCGCCTCCGAGGTGGAGCGGAAGGAGTTCATGCGGGCGTTCATTGAGCGGATCGAATTGTTCCCGGAAAAGCAGCTGGACGGTAACTGGATCAGGAAGATCATCTTCAACTTCCCTGTTCCTGTAAATGGGACGGAAGTGAAAGAATTGCCCTTGGAAAATGAAACAATGGTCGAGACGGTATGTTTATTATCCAAGCGGAGCACAGATGAACCTATCGGTAATTTCCCGTTTCATTGACCGATGGCTCTTTCTATCTCAGAACAGATGAGTTTTTGTATAAATGATTCTGTTCACCAGCATCCTTGAAAATACCATTCCAACGAACTTAAGTATTCCAATATTTCTTACGTAATAGAAAAGGTCTTTTTCTTTTTAATTGACACGATCTTTGCCGGCAAGTCCTTTAAAAGCGATTGTTGGCTTTTGCCAATAAGAAAACCATTCATGATCACATATAGAATCCTTCGAATACACCGGAAAATAAACAACAATTTTTATGAGACAAAAACACCGCACCAGGAAAATCTCTGGTGCGGTGTTTTCAATTTTGTCGGTCCGTTGTACGTATCGTTTGTTGTAAACTATCTAGAAACAACTCTGCTGCTTTAGTAAATACTTGATATTTTTTCCAAACCACACACAACCCTGCCTGAAGAGTTGGCGCTAGAGGCCTAAAACAAAGATTGCTTCCATTGGTATTGATAATTCGATCCAGAGTAATGGCATAACCGATTCCCTCATCTACCAAAATAGAGCCATTATATAGCAAACTATATGTTGCTACGATATGAAGATCTGCTTCACTGCGATTCAGCCACATAAGCAAAGCACTCCCTTCACGATGCTGGCGAGATAGAATCAAGGGTTTATCCCATAAGTCCTCCGGACGGATACATGCTTTCTGTGCCAAAGCGGCATCTCGTCGCATCAATACACCCCAAGTATCCTTTTCTGGGATCTTTAAATAATTATATTTTGATAAATCCTGAGGGTCAAACAGAACACCAAAATCAATTAACCCTTTATCCAACTTTTCAACTACATCCGCAGCATCGCCGCTGGCAATATGAAGGCGAACTTCAGGATATTTTCTTTGGAGTTGTTGAGCTGCTTTTGCGATCACCCGAATGGCATCGGTTTCACCAGCACCAATATAAATGTCCCCTGCCACGGTATCATCACTTAAAGCGATCTCCTGCTCAGTTTTTTTGACCAATTCCAGGATTTCCCCTGCTCTCTTCCGTAACAGGACCCCCTCCTCAGTCAATGTGATTTTTCGGTTACCACGGATAAAAAGCTGTTTTCCCAGTTCTTCCTCCAAGTCTTTCAACTGACGGGACAGGGTTGGCTGTGAAAGATGTAAGAATTCTGCCGCCCCAGAGATACTCTGTTCTCTTGCTACGGCTAGAAAGTATTGTAATACACGTAATTCCATAGAATCGCCTCCACAAAGTAATATATCACACTTATCTATAGTTGCAAAGCATAGTTGCGTATTTGATATAAGTATTTGCTATCATTCATTTTGAATCGTATACTAAAATCACAAAGGTACATTCCACGAGATGAATGAAATGGAAAAATATTTGTCTTTTTACGGATAATCCTTGAGGTGGCTTGGCTCTCTGGATGCAACAGGACTCATCGGACAGTGCCACCTGAAATCTCCTCCGGAATAAATCGAGAAGACCTTGCTGATAGGCAAGAAGAAATAGAAAAATCAAATGAATCTTCCTGCGTGACAACTACACAGAACGATTTAACCTCGTCAACCCCAGCTATGTTCTCAGAGAGCGAAACCAATTCAAAGGAGGTATCACAGATGAGAATTCAAGTGCAGAATAGTGAGACGATCCTTGTATACGAATTAAATGACAGTGTTGCTGCAAAGGAACTGTACGAACACCCCCATTAACATGGGAAGTCAGCGACTTTAGTACCAATGAAAAAGTCTTCTGCCCTCCAGAGGCGCTGGATGTCTGCGATGCGCCCTTAGCAAATGCGGATACTGGTAGTTTGTACTATTACGCGCCTTGGAAGGACGTTGTCATGTTTTATGATTATTTTGGTGAGGGCAACCAATTGTACGAACTGGGCCAAGCAATTCCTGGAAAAGACAGCATCGAAAAATTAGCGGGAGTCATTACAGTCACCGCAGCAGAATGATCGAATAGGAGGTCCTTATGAAACAGCAGAAACGGAATAATGGTGTAAGAATATGCCCATAGAGGGCTTCGGCGTCTTTCAGATAACGAATTTCAACGTATGTGAAAAAGCAGTATTGGCCGCAATTTAAGCTGGTCATCGCCTTATCGATACGGCAAGCTCCTATCAAAACGAAGAAGCAGTCGGCAGAGCTATCCAAAAATCCGGAGTTCCCCGTGAAGAACTGTTTGTCACGACAAAGGCTTATATCCACCAGATAGGGGGATGAAAAAACGAAAGTTGCCTTTGACGAATCTTTAAGCCGTCTAGGTTTGGACTATCTGGATTTGTACCTGATTCATATGCCCTTTGGTGATTACTATGGAAGTTGGAGAGCTATGGAGGGACTCTATAAAGAGGGCCGTATTCGTGCCATTGGCGTGAGCAACTTCGGTTCTGACCGCATCATCGATTTCTGTAATAATGCCGATGTGATTCCTGCAGTCAACCAAATGGAACTCCACCCCTTCTATCAAAGGGATGACGAACTTCTTAAAGAATATGGGATTGCTCCCCAAGCTTGGGCAACGTTTGCAGAGGGATTGAACGGCATGTTTTCCAACCCCATATTGCGTGAAATTGCAAAAGCTCACAACCGAACCATCGCTCAGGTCATTCTCCGCTGGAATATGCAGCGTGGTGTCTCGATCGTCCCTAAATCTGTCCACAAAGACCGTATGAAAGAAAACTTTACCATTTGGGTCTTTACATTGACTACACAAGAAATGCAACAGATCGCTACCCTCGACTTAGGCCGTCCACAGATGCTGGACCCTCTCAAACCAAGTGAGGTCCGACGTGTCTATAATTATCTTAAGAATCCAGTACGAACGAGCCTATAAGATGAGAGGTTATAGAGAAAGGTTTTTATAGAGATCAAAAATCTACACCAAAACGCCCTTCAACACAGACAACCTCAGTCTTTTCTTCTGCTGTCCATGAAGAATTCACGGCGGAAATGAAGCATTAATAAAAATGTCCGTGATGCATGTAGATTCAAACAACTACAAATGAGCTTGGAGGCCCTATATGAGACTCATTGAACACCACACCTTCGATATGGAACGTGCGCTCTATGGCGAAGAACAACTCTATCTGAAAAACTGTACATTCGATGGACCTATGGATGGAGAAAGTGCGCTAAAGGAATGCCATGATGTTAAAATTCAAAGTTGCTTTTTCAACCTTCGATATCCATTTTGGCATAATCATAACCTTAAAATCCGAGATACCGAGTTGACCTCCTTCTGTCGGGCTGCCCTTTGGTATTCTGACCACATGGAGATTGTAGGATGCAAGTTGCACGGAATCAAGGCTCTGCGGGAATGCCACGATGTTGTTCTGGCTAACTGCGATATCCTCTCTGCCGAATTTGGATGGTCCGTACAAAATCTTGAAATGCACCATTGTACCGTTGCAAGCGAATATTTTATGTTGCGGGCGGAGTCATTGCACTTTTCCGAGGTACAGCTGAAAGGAAAATATGCCTTTCAATACACGCAAAATGTAATCATCGAAAACAGTATATTGGACACCAAAGACGCCTTCTGGCACTCACAAAATGTAACGATAAAGAACAGCGTGTTAAAAGGTGAATATCTGGCATGGTATTCCGAAGGTCTTACACTCATCAACTGTAAGATAATAGGTACCCAGCCTTTCTGCTATTGTAAAAAACTGACTCTGGATCATTGTGAGATGTACCATACCGATCTATGTTTTGAAAAATCCGAAGTAAATGCGACTATTATAACACCAGTTGTCAGCATAAAAAATCCATTATCCGGTACAATTTATGTCCCATCTATCGGCGAGGTAATCCTAAACGACACATATGCAAAGGGAAATATCGTAGTTTCCTGCGGACAAAAACGCCGAAATAAGCGCTTGAAAAAATAGAAAAGGAGCATCCGTATGAGCGATTACATCTGTGCACTAAATGAAACGATTAAAAGGGTACATGTCCGTTACCCCAACCGTTATGGATTGATGATTGCGGGTGATTTATATTCAGCAAAGTCTCTCGACCAGTCTCACGTGCACCCTGCAGTCATTGTGGGCGCCCCCTATGGCGGTGTGAAGGAACAGGGACCCTGTGTCTACGCCAATGAGCTTGCACAACGCGGATACATAGTCCTGACCTTTGATCCCTGCTATATGGGAGAAAGTGAAGGGGAACCACGTCATATTTCCTCGCCAGAACTATTTACAGAGAATTTTAGCGCCGGTGTGGACTATCTTGGATTGCAACCGTTTGTCGACCGGAAACGCATCGCCGTCCTCGGAATCTGTGGTAGCGGCGGTTTCGCTTTATCCGCCGCGCAAGTGGATACGCGTATCAAGGCGGTTATCACCGCAAGTCTGTATGATATGAGTGCTGTAGCCAGACTGGGACAATCACCTGAACAAATATTAGAGATCAAAAACACACTTGCTGCACAACGGTGGAAGGATGCTGAGAATGGATATACGCCCGAGTATATTCCTACATTCCCGGAAAGGCCGCTTGACACCGTTCCCGCCGATGTGGATGTGCAAAACGCCGAGTGGTTCCGTTTTTATGCGGTGAAGCGTGGGCATCACGAGCGAGCAAGAGGCGGTTTCACCACAACCAGCAACATTCCCTTCCTGAATTATAACTTGCTTTCCCATCTTGACGAGATTTCTCCCCGTCCCATACTCTTCCTCGTCGGAGATCGAGCGCATTCCAAATCATTCAGCGAAACGGTCTATGCCCAGGCGAAAGAGCCAAAGGAATTATATGTCGTGAGGGACGCCGAACATATCGATCTATACGACCGTATGGATCGCATCCCTTTTGATAAAATTGATACATTTTTTGAAAATGGCCTATCAAAAGGAGGGGCTTTATGAATAAAAACGTGTTAGTAGTGTCGTCGAGTCTTCGAAGCCATAGCAATTCCGAGCGCTTAGCGGACGAATTCGTCCGTGGTGTACAGGAAAGTGGAAACTATGCTGAACACATTTCTCTCCGTGATAAAACCATTCATTTTTGTAAAGGATGTCTCACCTGCCAGGAATCGCAAAGATGTGTTATCCATGATGATGCAGATATGATTGTGCAAAAAATGCGTACCGCTGATGTTATTGTGTTTGCTACCCCTATCTATTACTACGAAATGTCTGGTCAGATGAAAACCCTATTGGACCGCGCCAATCCCCTCTTTTTCTCCAACTACTCCTTCCGGGATATTTACTTGCTGGCCGCTGCAGCGGAGGAAGACATACATGCTATAGATGGCGCTATTGCTGGGTTACGCGGTTGGATCTCCTGCTTTCCCAAAGCACATTTGGCTGGAACTATTTTGGGCAATGGAGTCGATGCAGCAGGGACTATTGAAGGTCACTCCGCTCTACAAGAGGCTTATGAAATGGGGAAAGCGATATAATTGGGGCAGGAGGCAATATATGGCAGAAGCATCCGATACATGGGGAATTTTCTACCAAAATTTAATAGACGCTGGGTGCGATCAAGAGATGGTCAGGCAGTGCGTAATTTTGGCAAAGGCAGCAGAAAAAGCCGATCTTCTCCAGCTCCTCTCCAAACATCGCTCTATTCTATTACGGGCTGTACACGAAAACCAAAAGCGGATCGACCACCTGGACTTTTTAATTTATCAAATGAGCAAGAGGTGAATTCTATTGAGATCTATCAAATTTGTCTTCAGTATTGTCTGTAGTCTAGGTCTGATTTTCATATGTACTGCTTGTGGAATTCATTTAAAGAGCCAAGAACAGGGTGTTGTCACAGGGGTATCCCAAGTAACCTCATCCCATTCACTTTCAGAAAAAGGACCGGACTCTCCACGAACAGAAACAGATCATGCCATTCCCTCTGATAGAAAAAACAAAGCTCTGGTTGCTTATTTCTCCTGTACAGGTCATACCGAGATTTTTGCGAAATATATAGCAGAACTCTTCCCTGCAGATCTATATGAGATTGTTCCCGCAACTCCCTATACAGAGATTGACCTAGATTATAGTAATCAAGATAGCCGCACCAGTATAGAGCAAAATGACCCTGCCTCTCGTCCTGAAATTGCAGGAACTGTAGACCAAATGGGTGAATATGACATCATTTTTCTTGGTTATCCCATCTGGTGGGGGCAAGCCCCTAAAATTATCTATACCTTTTTGGAGAGTTATTCTTTTTCTGGAAAGACCATTGTACCATTTTGTACCTCTGGAAGCAGCGAAATTGGCTCTAGCGTTGAAAATCTTCACGATCTGGTCTCAGAAGATGTTACATGGTTCTCCGGAACAAGGTTAGACAGCACGATGTCAAAAGAAGCATTGGCCGAGTGGGTGGACACCCTCGACTGGTGAAGAAAAAAAGCATCGGCAATCCCTCTTATAAAATGCAGCCGACGACCATCCAAAATTCGTGGCGTTGAGCCGGTCTCCCGTTTTCGGATTGTAGTTTTCGTTAATCGGCTCACCTCCCAGCAGCCCTTTTGCATGGTCAAACAGACGGTAAGCGGATGCAACCGCTTCTTCATCTCTGCCGTAATTGTGCATTGCTTCAACGGCAAACATCGCCTGTTCCATCCAGACCGGGCTTCTCCAATAACTGGTTGGGCTGTACTTTGGATGATCCCTGTCCGCTCACCTGGAAGGACTCCGGATCTCTTGTACCGTTCTCTGGAATGGGGTCATACCGCCCATTGTTGTTGCGGCATATCGTTTTAAAATGCTCATTATCATCCGATACCTGAATTTCGTATTTTTTAGCCTAAGTGCCCGTACGGCTGAATTCCGATTGTCCTTCCCACAAGATCTCAATTATGCTCAAGTCATACACTGCCCCCAGGTCAACGTTCAGCCATGCGTGGTTCATCTGCTCAGAAGTCATTCCTCGCCATTCGTTTGCCCACCTGGTCTCTTCATCCCCGTCGATTGCATAGGTAGCAACACGATGAACTCCATTATCATCCTGTTCACTACTTGCAAAGGTGTTGATTGATTGGATTTGTTTTGGTTCGTTATCTGCGACACCGTATGCCTGAATGGATGGAACATACGATGCCATCATTGCAATTGCGGGTAATGTAGATACTTTTTTCCCTTTCATCTTGAACAACCTCCTCCACTTTCTCAAAAATTTATTTGCGACCTTTAATAAAACCTCCTCCCTCTTGCGTTGAATTTTCGTTGGTTACCGCAGAACAAGCATATTACATAATTTTTATCATCATTAAATTAATATATGGATTCGCTTTATATCACCATTGCAAAATAGTGATATTTCCTATGAATCATGTCGACGTTATTCTATATTAAGCCAAAGAAAAGTCCATCGAAGAATAACCAAATAAGACATGCAAAATTTCTGGGCGGGTGATACAAATCATTATGTCTGTCCCGCCTCCATCGTGCTCTAGATTGTGTGATCTCTTCTCAAAGCAAAAACGGAACTTGATGATTGCCACCATTGGATGTATGATAAAAAGGCAAAAGGGCGTCTTGTCTGGAACGTAGCCAACGTTATCAGGCTCGTCTATTTCTGAAAAGGCGCTGGAATAGCGTGAAGAAAATATCAATAGAAATATTCTGGTGGGCGGGAATATCTGCCCCTTTCATTTTAGAAAAGAGGGATTTCACGATGAATTACAAAGAAGCCGCCACTTATTGGGAACAAAAGGATGCACAGGCCATCCAGATGGAACGGTCATCCCTTCTGAAAAAGATGGAAGCTTTTATTTTAGCACATAATACCTGTGCTTTGGCCTGTGGGAACGGCGATTTTGTCCGCTGTACGCCAATTGAGTATACCTATAAAGATCATACATTTTGGATGCTCTCTGAAGGCGGCTTAAAATTTCAGGCTTTAGAGGGCAATTCCAATGTTTGTCTTGCGATCTATGATGCCTATGAAGGCTTTGGAAAGCTTGGTGGTATGCAGGTCACGGGGAAAGCAGAACTTATTGAACCGTGGTCGGCTGAATACCTAGAGTTGCTTGCATTCAAAAAAATCAAAGCAGAAAACTTGAAAAAATGCCCCATGTCCTGTACCTCATCAAAATCATTCCTTCCCGCATCGATTTTTTGTGGTCAGGGTTTAAAAAAGAGGGATACGACTCCAGACAACACCTCATCTTTTAACAGATAACCACAGCTTTAACAATCGTTATATGTTGCCCATCATCTCTATTTAATTTGATAAAGTTGTCGTTTTGCCATCCCATGGAAAGAAGGTCCCAAACATGATCCTCAGTGCCAGCCGTCGAACCGATCTTCCAAACTACTATGTAAATTGGTTGATTCACCGGCTCCAAGAGGGCTTTGTCCTCGTTCGAAACCCGATGAATCCCCACCAAATCAGCCGGATTCCTCTATCCCCATCGGTGGTGGATTGCATTGTGTTTTGGACCAAAAATCCGGAAAATATGTTGTCCCGTCTGGGAGATCTTTCTGCATACCCCTACTATTTCCAGTTTACACTGACCAGCTATGGCCGGGATATCGAACCATACCTACCCAACAAAAAAGATTGTTTGATTCCTGTCTTTCAATCGCTCGCTGCTCGCATTGGGAAGGACCGAATGGTTTGGCGGTACGATCCCATTCTTTTAAATATGCGGTATACAGTCTCTTATCACCTGGACGCTTTTGCACAGATTGCAGAGCGTCTGCGCGGATGTACCGAAAAAGTTGTTATCAGCTTTGTTGACTTGTATAGCAAAACACAACGCAATACAAGAGGGCTCTCTATAACGCCTCCGCAGGGGAAAGTCCTACTCAACATGGTTCAGCATCTGGTACGAATTGCAGCAAACAACGGTATGGTTGTGGAAACCTGTTCAGAAACAATCGACCTCCAAGATTTGGGCGTACAACATGGACACTGCATTGATGCGCGGCAAATCGAACGCATCATTGGAGTTCCTCTCCGTGGAAAAAAGGACCGAAACCAACGCGTCACCTGCGGTTGTATGGAAAGCATCGATATTGGCGCATATCACACCTGTGGGAATGGCTGTAAATACTGCTATGCCAATTTCAGCCCACAGAAAGTGGCGGAAACAGTCCGCTTGTATAAAGAAACCTCCCCTCTGCTTTGTGGACAGATCGGCCCAAAGGACCACATTATTGAGCGGAATGTCCAATCGTTCCGTGAAGAACAGTTGCGGTTTGACAGAGAGATGGATGGGTAAAAGGTTTTTCTATTCAACAGATGTATAGGAAAAACATTTTTCTTTATTTTTCTACTTCTTAGGGCTTTTGCCCGATTTTGATAGGAAATTTTTTACAGGCCCTCTTTCCACTTTGTGAGATTTATAACTTTACATTTCAAAAAGCACCCGATCCAATAAGATCAAATAAAAATTTACTCCCATGCTTTTAGGAGGCTTTGATGTTTCGAACACATCTTACAGAGCGTATTTTGGCTAAGAAAACCATCACGCACATGTTCTGAAAAATCTCGCTGCAAAGCGGGATAAAGAAAAGGAGAAACGATATGGCAAACCGTATTATGTTGAATCAAACCTCTTACCATGGAGCGGGGGCCATCCAGTAGATCATCAACGAAGCCAAGGCCCATGGCTTTCAGAAGGCATTTGTCTACACCGATCCAGACCTGCTTCAGTTTCAAGTCACTACCAAAGTGACCAGCCTTTTGGACGAAGCCGGCCTATCCTATGAGATTTATGCAGACATCAAGGCAAATCCGGCTAGTAAAAATGTTCAACACGGCGTGGAGGCCTTTAAAAAAGCCGGGGCAGACTACATCGATCGCAATTAGCGGCGGCTCCTCCATGGGATACATCGAGGCCGTTGGCATCATTATCGCCAATCCTGAATGCGAAGACGTCCGCAGCTTGGAGGGAACCGCGCCTACCAAAAAGCCCTGTGTTCCGATTATTGCGGTTCCCACCACTTCTGGTACTGCCGCAGAAGTTACAATCAACTATGTTATCACGGACGTCGAGCGTAAGCGCAGGTTTGTCTGTGTAGATCCACACGATATACCGGTCATCGCCGTGGTCGATCCGGAGATGATGGCCAGCATGCCCAAGGGACTGATTGCTTCCACAGGTATGGACGCCCACACACACGCCATCGAAGGCTACACCACCAAAGCTGCTTGGGAAATGACAGATATGTTCCACCTTAAAGCGATTAAGATCATCTTCCGTTCGCTGCGTGGCGCGGTGGAGAATACGAAAGAAGGCCTCGAAGGTATGGCGTTGGGACAGTATACCGCAGGCATGGGTTTCTCGAATGTTGGGCTAGGGATTGCCCCTTCCATGGCGCATACTTTGGGCGCAGTCTACGATACCCCGCACGGTGTCGCCTGCGCTATGATGCTTCCGATTGTAATGGAGTATAGCGCTGCATGTACGGGTGAAAAATATCGTGAGATCGCCCGGGCGATGGGAGTTGCCAATGTGGATGCCATGAGCCAGGAGGAATACCGCCAGGCTGCTGTGGAGGCGGTCCGAAAGCTCTCAGCGGATGTGGGAATTCCGTCCAAGCCTCCTGTACTGAAGGAAGAGGATCTTCCGTTTCTGGCTGAATCGGCCTATGCAGATGCTTGCCGGCCAGGACATTCAAAGGACACCAATGTGGAAGAACTGAAAGGCTTATTCCGTAAGTTGATGTAAAATACCTTGCAGGTTGCATGTGCTTTGTTTCTTCCCTGCTATCGCGAGGATTTTATCTTTCCAACATTTTATATTTTCTAAAAAAGAGAACCATGCACAGACGTGGTTCTCTTTTTGTAAACAAGCCATGTGCGTAGAACTTGACAAATTTCGTCTGGGCGTGCTATAGTAAATGAGTAAATGAATAGGGGAGCTTATGAATAGGCTGAGAGGAAGTTTTTAACTTCGACCCATAACCTGATTTGGATAATGCCAACGTAGGGATACATCAGAATCCTACGGGGAATGCGATGGCATTTCCCGTTTTTCTGTGCATTCCAATCACGTGTGATTTACAAGCCCTCAGTGGCGAACAAATGAATCGAAACAGTTGAGAGTGAACGAGAGTTCATGAAGGGGTACACCACCACGGGTGTATTTTTCGTGAACTCTTTTTTATTGTTCACAGCTGGTTTTCAGAAAGGAGTTATGTATGATTCGAATCAACGGAACGCTGGTGGAGCTTACAGAAGGAATGACGCTCCAAACTTATCTGGACCAAAACCAATACCAGTCGTCCCGTGTAGCCGTCGAACGAAATGGGACCATTGTCCCCCGGGCACAATACGGGTCGATTCAGCTACAAGAGGATGATGAATTGGAAATTGTCGATTTTGTGGGAGGTGGCTGAGGTGAAACCAAAAGCCGTGATACAACAAGCACAAATCGATGCTGCCCTGCGTGAACGGCATTCCCCGGCAGTCCAAAAAAGCTGGATACCGCCCGGGTTGCTATTGCGGGGCTTGGCGGGCTTGGTTCCCATGTTGCCTTTGCTTTAGCACGCATTGGCGTCGGGCATTTGCATCTCATTGATTTTGACCGCGTAGACATCGCCAATTTGAACCGGCAACAGTACCTTTTGCATCATGTGGGGATGTTTAAAACTGACGCATTAAAAGAAGAGTTACTGGACATTAATCCATACCTGGACATCCATACCGACTGTATCCATGTGACAGAAGAAAACCTTCTGGAACTCTTTGCGCAGGAGGACATCGTCTGCGAAGCTTTCGATTCTCCAGAGGCAAAGGCCATGCTAGTGAATGGAATCTTAGAATCTTTCTCGGATACTTTTCTGGTGGCGGCTTCCGGAATGGCTGGGTATGGAGACAGCAACCGTATCCAAACACGCAGAATTACCGACCACTTTTATCTCTGCGGAGACGGGAGCGCGGAACCAGGCCCGGGATACGGCTTGATGGCTCCCCGCGTGATACTCTGCGCAGCACACCAAGCCAATCTCATTGTGCAATATATCTGTAAAGCCCAAAAAGGAGAATGATGATGAACATGCTGCAAGACGATCGTTTGACCATCGGAGGACATTCCTTTACCTCCCGTTTTATTCTGGGGTCCGGCAAATATTCGCTGGAGCTCATCCAGGCTGCCATCGAGAAGGCTGGGGCACAAATGGTAACCCTGGCGCTCCGCCGTGCAAATGAGGGTGGACTCGCCAATATCCTGGATTATATTCCCAAGTCCGTCACGTTGCTTCCCAATACCTCCGGCGCACGCAATGCAGACGAAGCCATTCGAATTGCCCGGCTGGCCCGCGAGCTGGGTTGCGGGGATTTTATCAAGATCGAGGTCATTCATGACTCAAAATACCTTTTGCCGGACAACTACGAAACCATCAAGGCAACCGAGGTGCTGGCAAAAGAGGGATTTGTAGTCATGCCGTATATGTACCCCGATCTGAATGCTGCTAGGGATTTCGTCCAAGCAGGGGCGGCCTGTATCATGCCGCTCGGCGCGCCGATCGGTACCAACAAAGGACTTTGTACCAAGGATTTTATCCAAATTCTAATCGATGAAATCGATCTACCAATCATTGTGGATGCAGGGATCGGGCGCCCCTCCCAGGCATGCGAAGCCATGGAAATGGGCGCCGCCGCAGTAATGGCCAACACGGCAATCGCCACCGCCGGGGATATTCCCACTATGGCGGCGGCCTTCCGTCAGGCGATTGAGGCGGGACGCAAGGCGTATCTTTCTGGGCTTGGGCGCACGTTGGAGAAGGGTGCAAGCGCTTCTTCTCCCTTGACCGGCTTTCTAAGAGAATGAGGGAGGAATACAGCCATGCAACAGAATGAACCGATCAATGAGAGTATTTTAAGCGATGCTGTAAGACAGGATCTGAAAAAGGAGCGCATCGATCACATGACCTACCTGCCGGGGATGGAAGTCTTAGATTCGGACATCGGCCAGCAAGTGCTCACGCGCACCAGCTCCTACAACTACCATTGTTATACAGAAGCGGATGTACGCCGCGCCTTGTCCCATGAAAATCGCACATTGGACGATTTTGGCGCGCTGCTCTCCCCTGCTGCTCTTCCACTTTTAGAGGAAATTGCACAGGCGGCTCGGCGGGAAACTCGAAAGCACTTTGGCAACTCGGTCTGTATGTTTACCCCCTTGTACATTGCCAATTACTGTGAAAACTATTGCATTTACTGTGGATTCAATTGTCACAACAAGATTCATCGCGCACAACTCAACGCCGAACAGATTGAGAAAGAAATGGAGGCGATTGCCTCCACAGGTTTACAGGAAATTCTGATTCTGACCGGTGAAAGCCGCTCCAAATCCACCGTCGCATACATCGGAGAGGCTTGTAAAATTGCCCGCAAATATTTCAAAGTGATTGGCTTGGAAGTCTATCCGATGAATTCCAATGAGTATGCCTATCTTCATGAATGCGGCGCAGACTATGTGACCGTTTTCCAGGAAACCTATAACAGCCACAAATATGAGACACTCCATCTTCAAGGGCATAAGCGCATTTTTCCCTATCGCTTGAATGCACAGGAACGTGCACTCAAAGGAGGTATGCGCGGGGTGGGATTTGGCGCATTACTGGGGTTGGACGACTTCCGGAAGGATGCCTTTGCCACAGGCTGCCATGCCTGGCTGCTACAACGTAAATATCCGCATGCAGAGATCGCTTTCTCCTGTCCGAGACTCCGCCCCATTATCAACAACGACAAGATCAACCCCATGGATGTGCATGAGCCGCAACTTTTACAAGTCGTCATGGCCTATCGTCTGTTGATGCCATTCGCCAGTATCACGGTTTCCACACGGGAGTGCGCCCGGGTCCGGGATAATCTTGTCTCCATCGCTGCGACAAAAATATCTGCAGGGGTCAGCACGGGCATCGGCGGTCATTCCGATGAGATTTCCGAAAAAGGCGACGATCAGTTTGAGATTTCCGATGAACGCAGCGTCGGGCAGGTCTTTCATGACCTACAGGCGCATGGACTCCAGCCGGTGATGAATGATTATGTGTATGTGTGACCCTTCTATTCATCGTTCCATCGTGGCGGTAACCAATCGAAGGCTTTGCGCGCGGCCTTTTCTGGAACAGGTGGAACGGATCTGCATATTTCGTCCCGCCTCGCTGGTTTTGCGTGAAAAAGATCTGGATGAAAACGCCTATGCGTCACTTGCAGCCGAAGTCCTGGCTATCTGTAACTCTTATCAAATACCGTGTATCCTACACAGCTTTCCGGATGTTGCAAAGGCGCTGGGGGTGAAACAGATTCATCTCCCTTTATGGAGATTAGAAGATATGGCGGCAAGCCGTCCTCAGTCATTGGCATTCTTTTCTGCCATCGGCGCGTCGGTCCATTCCGTCGATGAAGCGCAGCGGGCACAGGCGCTTGGGGCTACTTACCTCACCGCAGGACATATCTTTACGACCGATTGTAAAAAAGGTCTCCCTCCAAGGGGGTTGCAGTTTCTTCAAGAGGTATGCCAATCCGTATCCATTCCGGTCTATGCGATTGGCGGGATCACACTTGATCCACAGAAGATCGAAACCGTCCTTTCCTGTGGTGCAAGCCGGGTTTGTATTATGTCTGGAATGATGCAGTTGTAATACAAACAAAAGGACCTTGTTCCAAGTATTGTATCAAAGGCACAGGCCACTGTCCCATTCCAGCAGCCATCGATTCACACACATTTTTGCCGGTTATAACGGCTGCCTCAAACAGAAGCCTGCCCCCGACTTTCGAACAGGGGGCTCTGACAAAACCGGTCTTTTCTAATAGCTGTTCTCCCATACAGAGATTGTACGTTCCAGATTGGTTGCGGATTTCTGCCCGGGTTGGTATAATAAAAAAGGAATAACGCCGCCCGTCCGGCGCGGATGAAAAACAATAAAGGAGTTTTCAAGCATATGGATTACGCACAGGAAGCCTTAAAACGCCATCTGGAATGGCATGGAAAAATGGAAGTGGTCCCCACCTGCCCTCTGGAAAACAAGGACGATCTCTCTACCGCCTATACCCCCGGCGTTGCAGAACCTTGTAAAGAGATCCACCAGGATGTTTCAAAAGTCTACGATTATTGCCGCAAGGGAAACTTGGTCGCTGTTGTGACCGATGGCACCGCTGTTCTGGGATTGGGAGACATCGGCCCAGAGGCGGGGATGCCTGTCATGGAAGGGAAAGCCGTTTTGTTCAAGGCGTTTGGCAATGTCGATGCCTTCCCCATCTGTTTGGCCTCTAAGGATGTGGAGGAAATTGTGCAAGCAGTCAAGATGATTGCCCCCGGATTTGGAGGCATCAATCTGGAGGACATCTCTGCACCGCGTTGCTTTGCGATTGAGAAGCGTCTGAAAGAAGAGTTGGACATTCCAGTCTTTCACGATGACCAGCACGGCACAGCAGTGGTTACCATGGCGGCGATGCTGAACGCCCTAAAACTGGTTGGCAAGGAGCTTTCCCAGATCTCTGTGGTGGTCAATGGCGCAGGTGCTGCCGGTATCGCCTGCACCAAACTTTTGATGTCGATGGGGCTGAAAGACGTTGTCCTTTGCGACCGGCAAGGCGCCATCTATCAGGGCCGCGAAGGATTGAATTCCGTCAAAGCCGAGATGGCAGCCATCACCAATCCCTCCTGTAAAAAAGGCAGCTTGGCGGATATGATGAAAGGAGCGGACGTTTTCATGGGGGTCTCCGCCCCAAATGTGGTCACCAAAGAGATGGTCCGCAGTATGAACCGCGATGCGATTGTCTTTGCCATGGCCAACCCCACTCCGGAAATCTTCCCACAAGATGCACTGGAAGCAGGCGCAAAGGTGGTTGGAACGGGGCGTTCGGATTTCCCGAATCAAATCAACAACGTCTTGGCATTCCCGGGAATCTTCCGCGGTGCGCTTGACGCGCGTGCGAGTGAAATCAACGACGAAATGAAAATCGCGGCTGCTCAAGCGATTGCCAGCCTTATCAAACCGGAGGAGCTTTCACCCGAATTTATCATCCCTAATCCATTCAATAAAGAGGTCGCTCCCGCTGTTGCGAAAGCGGTTATGGAGGCCGCGCACCGCACCGGTGTCGCGCGGGTGTGATGATGGAGCGTATTACAGCAGTCATCTTCGACATGGATGGCCTGATGTTCGACACGGAACAGCTCTATGAACGCACATGGGGACAAGCGGTCGCTGAACAGGGAAAGGTCTTTACCCGTGAGATTCACAGCCAGATTATGGGACGCAGTAAGGCCGATTCTGCCCAAGTGCTCTTGAAGGTCTACGGACCGGATTTTCCGATCCAAAAGGTGATTGACCGCCAGACGCCGCTCTTTTTTGAAGCGCTCGAAACGGAAACCATTCCTGCGAAAAAGGGGTTATTTTCCTTGTTGGATGCGCTGGAGTTACGTGGTCTCAAAAAGGCGGTTGCCTCCTCGTCTCAGCCCAAAAAGATTGATTTCCTGTTAAAACAACACGGATTGGAACATCGGTTTGACTGTGTGGTGAGTGGACACCAGGTACATGCTAGCAAACCAAATCCGGAAATTTTTTTGCTTGCCGCAAGCCAGCTCGGAGAATCGCCTAAGAATATTCTGGTATTGGAGGATTCCAACGCTGGAATCCGTGCAGCGCACAATGGCGGATTCCGGTCCATCCTGATTCCCGATCTCTGCACATTGGAACCAGATGTTTTGCAGCTCTGCCTGCGCAAGGTGGACAGCTTGGACGATGTCATTTCGATCATTGATGCGATCAACGACCATTGATGAACAGAGCGCTCTATAGAAGCGGAAAGCCGTGGCGTCTAAAGCGATAAAACGCTTTAGACGCCACGGCTTTTGTGTTTGATGTCCGCAGTATCCAGTGAAAAATTGTCAGAAGGATCATAAAAACATTGCCGGGCAAACGATCAAGTCATAGCCGGTTCCGATGCGGTGCCCACCTGTATCCAATTCGGAAGGTATTGTTCAAACGCATCATAGACTTCGAATGTCCATTGGTAATCGTAGTCTCCTGGATTTTCCTGCCCCCATTTCTCCATCGAAGCTGGAAACCCTTCCGGCAGTACATAGCTGGTCAGGTCACACACCACCCATTCCTCGATTTCGCAGACCTCTTTTTCGCGAAGTTTCTCCATGGGAACCTGCTTTCCCTGAATCTTTATGGCGCTTCCGGCCGTCAAGTCTTCACGGCGGTAGCATTGTAACAGGAACATCACATGGGAGGTATAATCGATTCCGCTTTCTGTAGTTTCAACCGTTACAAAGGTGAGATTTCCTCCATAATCCGCGCGTTTCACAGAAAACCATTCCTGTGTTGCGTCCTCCATGTGCCATGCGTCCCATATGATGCGCTTTTGATCCGTATTGGGGTCGGAAAAAGTTTGATCCGCTGCGATGGTCAACCCGGCGTCTTCCAGGGAGTACCCTTGGATTTCCTGAATCACATCCTCTTCTGCCGGCGTTGAGATTTCCTCAGGGGTTTCCGATGGTCCCACAGAAGAAAGAAGATTTCCCTTATCCGGACGATCGTCCGAGGGGTCTGGCGTCGCAGTACAAGCAAGCAACGCAAAGCATAAGAGAACCGCCGCTCCAAAGAATAAAATCCGCTTCATAGCAAGCTCCTTTTTACACGATTAATAGCTATATTTTAAAATTCGATTCACCCAATATCCATTATTCGTATAGTTCTGTAAAATCGCCTTATGATCAGATGCTGGATCTTTCATATAAACCAACTCGCCGCTATACGCATATGCAACTACAAAGTGCGTTATATCGCTGTTTTTCATCCCAATCATCACCGGTAAGCCTTGACGGATTCGATCCGCGACATAAGCCGCTGTATCGGCTACAGATACGTTTTTAAATTCATACCCATTTACTGATAAGCTGTAACACTGACCTGCGACGACAGATGGAAAAGGGCAAGCAGCCGTTGTAATAATCTGATTGACCCGTCCAGGATCATAATCTAAATTTTTCAGATAATTGCAGCCATTGTAAAACTTGTCAACATACCACCATATGTTCCTATATCAACATTTTGTTCCTGCATTAAGGCATTGCTGTAAGATTGTCCTCTTTGCTGCCAACGTTTTATGGATATTTCCCCTCTGCCCTTTGAGCGAAGCAACATCTTCCCCTTTGCAAGTGGTGCGGCATTCGCATCAGCATATTCCCTTAGACGGATTCCCTGAAACGACTCTATAGAGAATTTTCCAATAAAAAGTTATGAAATTGCAAATACCGTCTGCGTATTGATTACAAAATAAAACTGTAAAACGATCGTTAATAAAACAATTATACTCTTTTGCATATATTGCCCTTGTATTGTTTACGCATAATTTATAGACCCATTTTTCTCATTGGAATTACCCTTTGTGATATAATTTTACTATATTTTTTATTATTAGTAAATATTTATTAAAAATATTTACCAATAATAAAAACACCAAAAAATGGCATCTAAAGAAGCCATCGCTTCCTTAGATGCCATATCTGTATACGCGAAAAATAACCCTCTACAATCGCTATTCTACCGATTAGAATATTTGTACTTTTATATATCGTGATACCGCGCCAAAAACGCGCGGGTACGTTCATTGGTCGTGCTGTCAAAGAGCTGTTCCGGTTTTCCCTGTTCGACAATTGCACCGTCGTCCATAAACACAACATAATCCGCCACATCATGAGCAAACTTCATCTCATGGGTGACGACTACCATCGTCATATGTTCTGCCGCAAGCTCTCGGATGACCTTGAGAATTTCTCCGGTCAGTTCCGGGTCCAATGCCGAAGTCGGCTCGTCAAAGAAGAGAATCTCTGGCTCCATCGCCAAGGCACGGGCAATGGAAACACGCTGCTGCTGTCCTCCGGACAACTGATAGGGATAAGCATCCGCCTTGTCCGCCAGGTTCATCTTTTTTAAAAGCTTCCGAGCGGTTGCCTCCGCTTCTTCACGCTTTTTTCCAAGCACGCGCACAGGCGCCTCTGTGATATTGCGCATCACAGAAAAATGGGGAAAAAGATTAAAATTCTGGAACACAAGTCCGATGCGCAGTCCTATACGGCTACACGTCGTTTTATCTGCATAAACAGCTTTTCCACCCGGTCCATTCTTCACCAATGTATCACCGCATAGCAAGATCGTCCCAGAATCCACGGTTTCCAACTGGGTGACACAACGCAAAAAGGTACTCTTTCCCGAACCAGAAGGTCCGATAATTGCCAGAACCTCGCCTTCGTTGACCGAAATCGAAATTCCCTTTAAAACTTCGTTCCCATCGAAGCTCTTTCGAATCTGCTCTGCCTTCAAGATCTCCACGGCGTTTCCCTCCTAACGATAATAGCTGAGACGCTTTTCTGCTACAGTGAAGCAACGCGTCACAATGCCGTTCATCACCAGATAGAAAATACCTGCGATCAAGAACGGGGTCATGTCGACCGCCGAAGATACCCATTTGGAAGTAATATGCAACAATTCGACCACACCAATCACTTGGGCCAAGGATGTGTCCTTAACCAATGTGATAAATTCATTCCCCATAGGTGGTATGATTCGTTTGACCACCTGAGGCAAAACGATACGGAAGAATGTCTGTCGCTTTGTGAATCCAAGGACCTTAGCCGCCTCATGCTGCCCCTGTGGGATTCCCTCGATTCCTCCGCGAAAGATCTCTGCAAAATAGGCCGCATAGTTTAGCGCAAAAGCCACCTGAGCCGAGATCACACGGTCAAGCTGGATGCCGAAAATCGGCTTCATTCCATAGAAAATAAACAACAATTGCAACATTAACGGCGTGCCGCGCATAATCAGTATGTAAAAACGCACCGGTAGGTTGATGATCGGATTTTTGGACATCCTTCCGACCGCCACCAAAAGCCCCAATGGCAATGAAAAAAGCAGCGTGGAAAAAAAGATGCGCAGCGACATCAATGTCCCTTCCAACATTTGGGACAACAACACCTGGTAATTCACGCTGCAACCACCTCCTTTTCAGCCCTTTTCTGGATACTTATTATTCTGCTGGAATGGTCGTGACATCTTCTCCGAACCATTTTTCCGAAATTTCTGTCATCGTTCCATCTGCGGACATTTCCTTCATTGCATCCTCAACTTTTTCTTTCAATGCATCGTCGCCCTTGCGGAATCCAATGACATAATCTTCCTGCGCTAAAGAAGCGTCCTCCCCATTTTCATCCTGAAGAATGGTATATGCCCCTGGGTTGTTCTGCAAATAGTAGCGCGCAACCACTTCATCGATGGCAATTGCATCAATGGTCCCGTTCTGAATTTCCAAAACAGCCTTGGAATAGTCATCAATCTGAATTACTTCCTTCAGCGTATCTTTGAAGTCCGGATTCTCATTTAAGGCAACTTCTGCCGAAGAATCTGCCTGTACGCCGACAATTTTTCCAGCCAAATCATTCAAGCCCTTATAGGTTGAATCGGATTTTACCAAGATAATTTGGTCGTTCTTCATGTAGGGAATGCTCAAATTAAACTCAGCGGCGCGCTCCGGCGTCTCGCTAAAGCCGTTCCAGAGGCAATCCACATTTCCGTTGCTCAGCTCTGCGGACTTGTTGTCCCAATCGATCGGCTGTGTGATGAGCTCAATTCCCAAACGGCTGCACACTTCGCTAGCCACATCGATATCAAATCCAGTCAATTCTCCTGTCTGTGTATCAACAAACCCCATCGGAGGAAACGCATCATCCAAACCGAGTACCAGTTTGCCGGCGCTCTCTACTTTTGCCCAAGACTCATCCGTTGTCTGCCCCTCTCCCATCTCCGCGGCGGATGCAGTCGATGTTCCATCGTCCGTGCCCGTCAATCCAGCAGCGTCGTCGCCTCCACCGTTATTCCCACATCCAGCACAACCGATCACCATAAGCGCCGCCAACATAATTGCCCATATCTTTTTCATCGTACTCTCTCCTTCTTAAAACACTCAAAAGTCATATAAATCCCCTCCGCTGCCGCGCCGGAAAACACCGGGTGTGTGGAGGGGTGATACAATAATATTATAATACTAGATTAGCGAGATAAAGTAAAGAGGTAAAATCCTCTCTTGCGCCTTCTTTCTCCAAATTTTGTGTTTATCTTTTCTTTTTCAGAAACTCCTCATAACGATCACAGAGTTCCTGCGTCTCGCCAAATGCGATCTGTTTGCCATGGTCAAGCCAAAGAACTTTATTACACATGGAACGCACTTGTTCCAATAGATGAGAAACCAAAATGGTGGTCGCTCCTCCATGGATAATTTCCATCATTTTTTCTTCGCTTTTTTTGCGAAATGCACCGTCGCCCACAGAAAGGACTTCATCCAAAATTAAGATGTCCGGTTTTACAAGACAGGCGATGGAAAAAGCCAAACGGGACTTCATACCGGACGAAAGCTGTTTAAAGGGACGATCCTGGAATTCCTGTAGGCCAGAAAAATCAATAATTTCTTCATACTTTTCATTCATAAATTTGCGAGTATATCCCAACAAGGCTCCTCGTAAATACGTATTCTCACGGACGGTCAAGTCTCCGTCAAAGCCGCTTGCCAACTCCAGCAGCGCGGCAATGGTGCCGTTGACCTTGACCCATCCTTTGGTCGGAACCATAATCCCTGTGACCGCCTTGAGTAAGGTCGATTTTCCCGCTCCATTGCTCCCAATAATCCCCAGCATATCGCCGCGTTCCAAAGAAAATGATACTCCATCCACCGCCCAAAATTCCCGTACCTGATAGTTTCTTTTGATTCGTCGGAGTACATATTCCTTGACCCCAATATCCTTAAAGTCCCCTAAGATGTATCGGATGGAGACATCATGTGCTTCAATTATCATTGCGATGCCACCTCATACATAATACAAAAAATTTGTAATTGTATTTTTTATAAATGAATCCGCCGATCAGCAATACTGCTAAGGCATAAAACGCACATAGCAAATGAAAGCTTGGCTCCGGAATGTCGTTATCAATCACAATCTTTCGGAAGTAACGGATGTATACGAAAATAGGATTCAAATAGAATAAATACCGAATGTGTAAAGCAAACGCCTCAATATTATAAAAAATCGCGGAAAAATACATGATGACCTGTGTGACCACCGTATAAAGATATTGAATGTCTTTAAAAATCATAAACAGGGCCGACAGAATAAGCCCCATTCCGATATTGAACACCACTAGGCAACCGATCGGATAGAGCAACAATAAAAAGGTCCAGCGAAATGGAATCCCATCAATTGCAACAAAGACAAAAAACACCACTAGTGTTAAACAGAAATTAATGAAAGAAGATACATTTTTCGACAACAAAAACATGTACTTTGGAACATTGATTTTTGAAAACACAGCGGAATTATCCATCAATGAGGACATCCCGCTGTTTGTTGCATCGGTAAAATAAGAGAACACCAACTGCCCGCAAAACAGGTAAATCGTATAGTGGGGCGTAGACCGCCCAAAGAACTGTGTAAAAACCAAGCTCATGACTAACAACATCAGCAGCGGGGATAGCACACTCCAAAACATCCCCAATACGGTGCGTTTGTATTTTTTCTTAAAGTCTCTTTTTACCAGCTCCTCAAAGAGAAACTGATATTTCCGCATTTTTTGTAACATGTTCTTTCACCTTATAGATTATGAAATATGCAAATGCTCTTTTAAACGCCGCCAAGTATAACGCATCCCGTGTTCTTTATAGCAGCGAATTCCTCCACGAATTTTTCTGGGAATGAACGTAATAAAACGGCCGATTTTATAAGAAACGGACGCATGAATATTTCGAATTTCTTGATCTGCGCTAGACCTTAAAGTCACCTCCCCTCCTTTCATGAGACTTAGTAATAATTGCTCATAGAATGGAGTATTCCTAGCATATTTCCAAAAATAGTGAGCCATTTCTCTATCTATGTTTTTCCATGGTTTGATACCTGCCGTAAAGTGTATAATATTAGGGCACTCTTTAATTCTATCATATCGCTCTTGAAAATGATCCAGTAGGCCATATCCTTCACCATTCCATTGATGATGCCATTGAAAGTTCCACGCATCGTCAATATAACAAATATTATTTCTGCAAACTATATTGATAATATCTTGGTCAGGACAAATTAATTCGTTTTTCATATCTACAAGTTTAAAGCATTTTTCTTTTATGTTATCTTTTATAAATCGATTTACATTAATTAGTAAGACCCCTGAATTGATATATTGATCTATTGGGACTTTTAAATCTCTTTCCACACGATCTCTAGTGCGAAAATTACTAAAATTATTTATTCCGCCAATTATTTTATTTCCTATATCATATTTATATAGCTCAGCAATGTCTTTTTGTACAACTAAATCACAATCAAGATAAAGCACTTTATCATACTGAGAAAAAATTTCAGGAATAAGCCATCTGTAGTACATTTCCTCACTATAATGTGCTCTTGAATATAAATCAGATTTTAAAACCATATTACTTACATTCACTAACTCAATATGAATGTTTTTACAAGTCATTGAGCAAAGACGTTCATGAAAATCGCAAGATATATTATCATGAAGTACATAAATAAAATATAAAAAACGATTAGATGCATGTTCCTTAATGGAACTGATTGCTGTAGCTAAATAAGGTGCATAACTTTCATTACAAGCAAAAACTATTGGAATAATATGGCTATCGGTTTCATTCAAAATAATTTTCTTATTAAACCGTTCATCTTTTGATTTGTTCTTGATAGATTCTCTTACAATTTTATTTCTCCCCAAAGGTGACATTTCAAAATACCGGATCCAATAATCCGCCATTGGTATGTCAAAAAACTTCCATGGTTTATCTTCTGAAGAAAAATGAATAATTTGAGCATCTTTTCTTATATCATCTAAACTGGTATAACTTGTATTGAAAGTTTTATTTAAACGTTCTAGAGTGTAATGATTTTGACTTCTAGTTAAATTAATATATAAAACATTGTACTTTAATGGCAATTGTTTAACATGCCCGCGAAATACATCGTTAAATACATTTTGATCCATCAGACTCGTATCTGTAGATTCTCTCTTTGTCTGAATCAATAACTCAGTTATGTTATCCTCGCGTATCTTTGCCAAATTTAATAACATAACTCCAGAATTAAAATAGTCTCTCCCTGATGCCGTTTCTATTAATGGTTTGTCAAAGAGAACCTGTGGGACATCTCGGACAACCCCTGCGTATACTTTGGAAACATCTTGTTCGAACAACTCCTCAAGATCAGATAAAACAATGATATCTCCATCTAAATAGATTACTTTATCGTAATTTCTGACGATTTGTGGAATATCAAACTTAAGTAGTGCAGCATTACTTGCGACTAAATAAATACTATTGGAGTCCTTGTGCAAAGAATCATATTTCCTCGCAGAAGCCAAAATAACTGTAACCTTTACTCGATCCCCATTAAAACGATCAAAAAAGTTGAATATGCTCTTCCGTTAATTCTGAGGCTATAATAAAAATATCATAATATGTTACTTTCTGCTTGTTTTCTATAAGAGAAGTAATTGCAACTACTGTAGGCACCACATAGTTATCATCACAAATAAAGGCAATCGCAACTTTGTTCATAAAGTTAACCTCCAATAATAATCATCGAATTAATGCAAGATAAATTTGCTCATAAGCATTCGTTTCCGTTATAACGGTTGGATTATTAATTGAACAAACAACCCTATTCATACTGACTGCTTTTTGCAAGGCCAAAAATAAATTTTTTTCTCCGAGGTCAAACAGTATCCCGTTCTTCCCCTCCCGTACCGCTTCCGGCATTGCGCCCATTCGGGAAGCCACCACAAGACATCCCGCAGAGATTGCCTCACGGACCACAAAATTATACGTCTCATACCACAGGGAGGGTACAACAATACAATCGTGTGTTCGATAAACCTCCGGCATACGCTCGAACGAAACCGAACCGCAAAAATGAATCCTTTGATCGTTTCCGGCTAGCCGCTTTAATCGCCGTTCATAGAAAGCCGTACCTGTTCCATACAGATCCAATGTATAATCCCCGGTGAGACGTCGGAAAGCAGCAATAAGCACGTGAATCCCTTTTAATTCCGAAAAGGTGCCTACATACGCAAATGTTTTGACCTGATTGATCGGCCCACGGGAAAAAGAAAATTCAGGTGCAATCCCATGCGGAATGACGTATGGCACAATCTCGGGAAATTCCTGATGAACCACAGACGCCACAAATTCAGAGGGTACGGCAACAGCAGCAGCCTTTTGCAAAAGTTCATCTGCATATTTATAACGTTGAGAAAAATTTGGAATCGTGTTCGTTTTGCATGCAGCAGCACATCGCTGTCCCTGTTTACAGCCAGGGCAAAAATGTCCCTGCCGGTCTACCATTGTAGCATAGTGGCAAAGAATATTAAAGTCCGTCAACGTTACAATATAGGGAATACGGATCTCCATACACACCCGTAAAAAACGCCGCCATCGGTTGCGGATAAGCGCAATGCACGATGTCCGGACAATCCTGCTTCAGAAAATGTGTGGCAAAAAGCCGCATAGATCGATCGTTTGGATCAATGCGTTTATAAAACAGCCCGTAGGGAGTCTTACGATAGCGAAACTCTACCACTTGAATTCCTTCAAAAAGGTAGGTTCGATATAAGATATCTCCTACTGAAGATGGGTACACTTTACAATCCTCCGTACCCAGAGTAAAAACCTTTACCCGATGCCCTTTTTCCTGCTGGGTCCGTGCCATATTGAATACAAAGCGTTCCGTTCCCCCTTGGCGAGATGGATAAAAATAATGGACCAAGTAATAAATAAAAAGGGGTTCGCCCTCTCGATTAGAAGCCGGCAATTCTTTATTTGGACAAGACGGGAAATACGGCACTTCCGTCTTTCCTTCCGCCCGGAACCGCTTTCGATCTATTACATATTTTTCCCAGATTTTTGCGGCCATCCCTCGGATGCCATAGTAATCAAACAAAGACTTTGCTTTTTTCAGCATCCTTCGGCCACTTCCTTTCTCGATATGGACAAATCCTAATTCATTCGAATCCTTCTAAAAGCAAAAAATCATTGAGATCTTTTCACTCTTCAAAATTATAACAGAGTTCAAGTCCCTGAACAATCGCCCGAGGACGTCCCCTCATATTCTCAAAGTTCTCCACATATATTTGGTAGCATAGGGCGGTTCAAGCGGAAAAACGGATCCTTTCCCAATCTTGAGCTTACAGTCTGAACATGCCCTAACTAAAACAGGGGGGCGTACCATGAAAGGCATCGTTGAAGAGCGCGCTGTAGAGCTCGGAGAATATATCTTAGAGAATAAAGCTACGGTTCGCAAAGCTGCCAAAAAATTTGGCGTCAGTAAAAGCACCGTACATAAAGATGTCGCGCAGCGTTTAAAATATGTCGATCCACAACTTTACCGAGAAGTGAAAAACGTGCTCGAGGTGAACAAAGCCCAACGGCATATCCGCGGCGGCATGGCAACTCGAATGAAATACAAAAAAGCCCAACACCAACCCTGGCCAATCCAAATCGATAAGATCTCCAGTCTCTTCCCACGGTAAAAGCCGGAAATCGTTGCGAAAAATTCCATTGCATTTCCTTCTGTCCTCCTCTATAATGATAATAATTATTTTTATAATTTCGTTTCACAATGCTGAAACATAAAAAGGAGGACTTCAATGGTAGGAATGCACCCCGCATGGCTGGCCCTGACCGGTACAGGATTTACTTTTCTCTGTACGGCAGTCGGCGCAGCTATGGTTTTTTGTTTCGCGGAGGCGTTAAAGCAAATCTTCAACGCATCTTTTTGGGATTTGCCGCTGGCGTCATGATTGCAGCCTCTGTATGGTCTCTCTTGATACCATCGATTGAAATGGCAGAAGAGCAAGGGACCATCGGATGGATTCCTGCGGCCGGCGGTTTTGTTTTAGGCGGCCTGTTTTTAATGGTTTTGGACCGAATTCTGCCACACTTACATCCTGGCAGCGACCAACCGGAGGGAATCTCCTCGTCACTGAAACGCACAACCATGTTGGTCTTTGCTGTAACCTTGCACAACATCCCGGAAGGGATGGCAGTTGGCCTTTCCTTTGCGCTTGTAGCGCAGGAGGGAACCCCGGTGACACTCGCCGGCGCTATGGCACTGGCCATTGGAATGGGCCTTCAGAACTTTCCGGAAGGCGCCGCAATCTCGCTGCCTTTGAAACAGGAAGGACTTTCCACCACCCGGTCATTTATATATGGCGCACTCTCCGGCATTGTTGAACCCATCGGCGGCCTTTTGGCTGTTTTGATTGCCGGTTCTGTTACTCCACTGATGCCGTGGTTTCTTTCTTTTGCCGCAGGCGCTATGATTTACGTTGTGGTCGAAGAGCTGATCCCTGAGGCACATTTGGGCGAACACTCTCACACGGGGACTATGGGCGTCATGTTGGGATTCTTGGTTATGATGATTTTAGACGTGGCGCTTGGATAACATAAAACAATCAGGAATGGGAGACGTTCTGTAAAAGAACGTCTCCTTTTTATTATCCAAATGTTTGCACCAAAGTATTCAGGAACGTCGTTGTAGTTGCTTGCACACGAAGAGCACTCACCTGGATTTCATCAAATACTGTATAAAACGGCAGCAGATTAATGCGGTTTTGCTGGATAAACCAGAAATAATAGATGAGCCCCAGTATAATCATGGCGATTATTCCATAAACATACCCGTAATTTCTCCAGCTTCCCTTTCCCGCCAAAAAACGCCGTTGCTTTTCTTCCTCTGTTCCAGTCGCCTGGAGAGCCGTCAACAGTTCCGGGACATATAAGATCGCTGCCGTAAAAAAGATATTTCCAATACGCTGAAACAAGAAGTGTTTCCATGTGAAGATAAAGAAGATTCCCGCATACATCGCTATGTTCACCAAAACCACATTGCGGGGATTTTTCTTGAGCAGAAGCTTTTGGAAAGCAATCATTAGAACCATGGCTAAAACCGGAATAAAACCGGTCATAAAGTCGCGCCCCTGCATAAAATAAAGATTCTGATCGGTCGCATAATACTGATAGACAAACTGCGTGACCAAATTAAAAAATTTGCCAGGAAAAGACAAGCACCAATATAGTCATTCCACCATAGACTCCCAACGATATTCGGTTGATTGCAATCTGTGCCAAAAAATATACAGGGAGCATCAATAACAATGAATTGTGGAAGGTTGCTGCCAACAACACAAGCAACATATAGGGAACGATTCGCTTTTCTTTGATATAGTGAATAGCGAATAGAAAAATGGCGATTCCCAAGGACTGACGAATGTAGCTTAACGTGTTTCCAAAGAAATTGAACGCCACAAAGATAAACATGCCAATCCATGGCTTTGAACAATCCCGGTAAAGGACCCATGCCGTCAATCCAATCATGATGGTGGCAATCACTGCCATGTACACAAATACATTCCCGGTTACAAGGGAAATCAGAAAAGTTAACAGGCTGAATCCAAATTCTGTGAGATATGGATTGGCATCACTGACCAAAAAACTCCAACCGCCGCTTCGGACATTTTCAAAAAATGGGACATAGAACTGATAATAATCAATACCGACATTTGTAGCACGCAAAGCTGAAAAAACAATCAAAACGACCGAAGAAAGACATAGGAATAGGATTTCCTTTTTGCGGCTCGGTCTCCATTCCCCCAAGAATAATCCTAGGAGCAAAACAACAAAGACAACTATGGCATATGCCCACATATGAATCGCCCTCTTTCTCAATACTTTCGATGTTTGTTATCCTTGGCCCGACGACATATGTCAAAAAAAGGTGACATATGGAATCAAGTTGATACGGTTTTGCAAAAGGAACCAGACATAATACAATATTCCAAAGAAGATCGTTACCCCTACGCCATAGAAATAGTACTGCTTGTGCCAATTGGCGCGGCTCTGCATTCTACGGCGCTCCTTCAAACGCCGTTTTCGTTCTGCCTCGCTTTGGTGCCTTTTCGATTCCTCCTCTTTCCATACATCCGTCTCGACACATATGCTCTTCAAGATCTCTGGAATGAGAAAGACTGCACTGGCAAAAAAATGTTTCCGATACGTTGAAAAATGTAGTGTTGACAGGTCAGTACAAACAATGCCCCTGTACATAAGGCTAAATGAATGAGCACTTTATTTTGTGAATTCCTCTGTAATAGAAGCTTCTTTGTCAGCAGCGCGGTAATCGTCATCAAAACGGGAATCAGCGCCGTCTGCCAACTGCGCCCCCGTAGAAAATACAGGCCCTCTTCCGTAGCATAAAACTGGTAAACAAATCGGGTGACAACCTGAAAGATTGGCCAAAATAGCAGCGACACCAGTAAAGTACCACCGGCATACAGGGTGATCGTCTTCCAATGAATGGGAAGTTGCGCCAAAAAGTAGAAGGGTAGCAATATTAGAATCGACTTGTGAAAAGTCGCCGCCAACAATACGATTCCCAGGTAGGGGAGCCACCGCTTCTCCTTCAGATATCGAATCGCAAACAGAAAAATAGCAATCGCAAACGACTGCCGGATAAAACTCATGGAATTGCCAAAAAAGTTGAAACTGACGAAGAGGAACATGCCCAGCCATGGGATTGCACAATCCCGATAAAGGACGATTGCCTCCAAGCCCACCAGGATGGCGGCTGCAACAGCCATAAACACATGTACATCCCCGGTAAACCGCGAAACCACATAGTTCAACAGGCTAAAACCAAACTCAATCCGATATTCATTCTCCGGCCCTGTCAGGAACTGCCAACCTCCCCGATGCATTTGCTCAAAATACGCCTGATACATCGGATAGTCGATCCCCACCGTTTCCCCACGCAGGGCTGCAAACAGGATCAACAGTATGGAGGCTCCTCCTAGAAAAAGGGCATCCTTTCGCCTGCTGGGTTTCCGCTCACAAAATAAAAGACCAGACGCGACAAGCGCCAGCAACAATCCATAATAGGGCTGCACGGGCAATCCCCCTCAAAAGTAGTGTTCTCTCCACAAGCGCTCCATGCATGGGAAGGGGCTATCGCGGGCACTCCCCGCTGTATCTGTGAAAATGGTTCTTCTTATTATAACACAGCAGCAAACATTTTTCAGAGATCTTCGCTTTTGTTCACAATTCCTTTAAATATGGTCAAAAACAGAATCTTGATGTCAAATAGAAAGGTCCAGTTCTCGATATAATAGATGTCACACTTGATTCGCTCTTCGATGGAGGTATCTCCTCTCCAGCCATTTACCTGTGCCCAGCCGGTAATTCCCGGCCGGACCAAGTGTTTCATCATATAGAGCGGGATCTCTTCGCGAAATTTTTCTACAAAGAAGGGACGCTCGGGTCGCGGTCCAACTAGGCTCATATCCCCTTTAAGGACATTCCAGAGCTGAGGCAACTCATCAATGCTATACTTACGCAGGAATGCGCCAAAGCCAGTGCGCCGGTTGTCCTTTCGTGTTCCCCAAGTCGTCATATCCGCATTGTTTTCCAGGCTCATCGAACGAAATTTATACATCGTGAATTCCTTTTTCCTCCGTCCGATGCGCGTCTGCTGATAGATCACGGGGCCGGGGGAAGAACATTTCACCCCAATCGCTACTACCAACAGAACAGGGGACAACAATACCAGCCCCACAAAGGATACCAAAATATCAAAGCTTCTCTTCAAAAATCCATTTACCAAATTATCGAGCGGTACACGGCGCAGATTGATTAATGGCAAACCCTCTACAACATCGATGTAAGGTCTGGTAGGCAGATACTTCGTATAAAATGGGAGTAAGCTCGACTTGACCCCCTCTTTTTCGCAGGTATCAATGATCTCCTCCAATGCAGGGAATTCATCGTAATCGAGGGAAATGACGACCTCATCAATCTCTTTTTCTTCCAACAAACTCGCTAAATCCTGAAAAGTTCCACGATAGGGAAGCGTTCGTCTGCCGGTGCTCTCTGGCTGGTTGCTCAAATAGCCGCAGACGTCATAACCCAAACTGCGGTTCAAAAGTATTTTATCGTAGAATTCACCCGAGGCCTCATTCCACCCCACAATCAATAACCGCTTGAGGTTATACCCCTTCTCGCGTAAACGCCGGAGAATCTTCCGAATCGCAAAGCGCTCCACAGAGCTGAAAAGGGTGTTAAAGGCCGCAAACAGGGCGATCACCATACGGGAAATATTCACTTCTTTCAAAAAAAGACCAACACAAAAATGAATACGGTTCCCAGAACATTGGCCTGTACAATCTTCCCCACTTCGGATACCAAGCCCTTGCTGCGAAACGAATCGTGCAGACCGAAATATTGATAAATTAAAAAGTAAAAAGGGATTACCAGGACCATCAGGCGCAAATAGTAGAGGATTCCAATCCGGTCATGTCCCCCATCGAGTACATTGAAGCGGAATAGGAACGCCAGCACCATGGAAACCAAACAGATGCACACATCCAGAACGACCATGGTTATATTAAAAATTCGTTGGTTTTCCTTTAACATTTGCTTGTCCCTCTCCTTTCTGCGGGAAATCCCATGGGGTTGTGTTTATTGTACGGCATTGCGGACAAAATGGCAAGTTTCCCAAAGGAAATTCTGATTTGCCAATTTCCGTCACAGGCCATTCAAAAGTCATCAAAAAAAAGGCCCGGCGTTTAGCGGGCCTCTCTAGCCTTGTCAATGGCAATTATGCGTGTGCTGCTCTGGCAGAAACTGCCTTTCTGTTTGCTGGGCAGATATTATATATGATTCCGTCTTTTGCCACCATCGAAATCGGAATTCTGGGCAAAAGCTTATGAAGAACTTCCACAAATCCGTTGACAGGGGCCTCCGCCATCCCTGTCACAATATGAGTCGCTCCTATTTGTTTTACAAACCCAACCGCCAATAATGCGGCATCATCGTGGAAATATACGGACATCTCTGCCTGTACATCGCGCGATGTCTGTCTCAGATACTCCAACTCCTCACAATCGGCATCAAATCCCGCCGAAGTCGGCTGTACACATAGCACATGCAAAGGAATCGACCGTTCTTCTGCGATTCGCTTTCCTGCTTTAATCAATCTGTCACAATCGCGCTGGCCTGTAACACAAACCAGAACCGCTCCTCTGTCGCTCACCATTTTACCTCCTTTCCGTCAATCTCATTGTGTACCTACCGGGGAAACCTGCCACTTACACGGGCTGTAAATCCCCGCCTATTTAAGTATAGTAAAAAATCCGCCAGTTATGGTAACGTTCAGTGTCCATTTCATGAATAAACTGTAAAGGATTCACCAAACAGCCGAATTCCCATCCAACTTGATCGCCACCCCATCCATCAACAGGATTCCAGACCTATTTTGGAATCAGTACTTTTCTTTCTATGTTTAGTGTATCACAATTTCTATAATAACTCCAGAAACATTCTTGTAATTTTTATGAATTTATTCTAATTTTCATTTATGATAAACACAAAAAAGCAGAGTTCCGGGGAAAATCCCTTTCGCTCTGCTTTTTGTGCCCCTAAGCGCTGACGGGGGCGCCTTATTCAAAAATAGTCAATGGATCGATCCATTTTCCCGACTTCTTGACTGCAAAATGCAGATGTGGATCGTCCGCACTCTCGCATGGAGTGGTACCAACTGTACCAATTTTCTGGCCTGCTTTTACCGTGTCCCCTGCCTTAACATCCATGGTTTCCAATCCGCAATAACAGCCGCCGATCTCACCATGCTCAATATATACCACATTGCCAAATAGATCGTCATGATATGCATTTTTAACGGTTCCATCCGCGATCGCCGTTACTTCGTCTCCCAGTTCTGCGGCAAAATCTACACCTGCATGTGCGCGCCAATCCTTCATCGTTTTGGAATAGATAAGATCTTCGATACTAAATTTTTGTACCACAGTATCTCCGACTGGATAGGAAAATGTCTCCGGGACCGTTGTCGTCTTGACAACCGGTTCCTCTGAGGAAACAGGCGCCTTCGAAGCTGGCGCTTGGCTACTTGGAGCGGCACTCGACGGCGTTGATGAGGACACCGCTGAACGACTGCTCTGTGGTACTTCTAGCACCCCGCTTACCGCCTCATTAGCCGGAAAGGCGGTTGTCTGGCTGCTGGATGGGACGTCCTCCTCCGGTGTTGCATAGTTAATGACGCTATCGTACGTCGTCCAGGCGGCCACACCGATGGCAATTAAACAGACGCCCAGAGCAATGTAAAAGCCTTTGGAAGACCCGCCGGATGAATGGTTCTTCTGATAATGGTTATTAGTCATTCGTTGCACCTCCGAGTCTATTTTTGCCACCTATTCCGGGGAATATGCGGTAAATGTAAAAATAGACGTTCCATCCCCATTCCAGAAAACACGAAAAAAAGACCGAACCCTTTCGGATTCGGTCTTTCTTCTTAGCTTGAGGGGTATATTGAGGAGGGTAGAACATGTATCAAGTTCTGGTGCGGCTCCATTGCTTGATTACGAGTTTTATTATACTCACTTTACCTCTTTCAGTTGTTACGATGCTATGAATATTCTTTAAACTATTTCAGTAGATTTTTTGAACGATTTTCCGTGTGTTTTGCCAAAAATTGCTGGTTTCAAAAGAAATCTTCGGAAACTTTTGCAAACAAACGTTTACATTTTTCAATTGGTTGTGTTATAATATAGGAGATGAATCGATGGGTGAAATGAGGTTCATAAGAATCCGTTTCCACCTACTTTTATTTGAAATACTGTGCAGAGGATGGATTCTTTAATCCCTTCCCAGTGGATTGTCTATTTTTCCAAATCCTCTATAAAATCTTCTGCAAATGATTATAAGGAAGCTGCACCAGGAAAGTGAGGATGCAAACATGTTGACAGAAAGCCAAAAAAAGTATACGATTACTTAAAGAGCCGTGCACAGGGGGGCCTTCCACCGACGGTACGGGAAATCTGCAAGGCAACTGGATTGAAGTCTACTTCCAGTGTTCATGCACATCTGAAAACATTGGAACGAGAAGGCTATATCAGCCGAGACGCCGGGCTTAACCGCGCCATTCACCTCGCGGGAGAACAACCCACCATGCAAGTTCCTGTAGTCGGCCGTGTGGCGGCTGGACAGCCGATTTTAGCTGTAGAGGAAGTGGAGGGGTACGTCCCCTTCTGCCCTCCCAACCAGAATGCCGATGAGTATTTTGCCTTGCGCGTCCGCGGGGAAAGTATGAAGTGTGCTGGAATTTTGGACGGGGATCTCGTAGTTGCGCGCAAAGTTTCTACTGCCGAAGACGGCGAGATGATTGTAGCGCTGATTGAAGATGAAGCTACCGTTAAGTATCTGTACCGGGAAGCAGACCGTATTCGCTTACAACCCGATAACCCCGACTATGAGCCCATTTATGCAACCGATGTGGCAGTAATCGGAAAAGTCGCCGCGGTCATTCGTTATTATAAATGAAGCGTACTTCCATTTTCATAAAGGAATCGAGAAAAGGCGCAGTTCCTGTGTGATAGAGGGGAACTGCGCCTTGTTTCATTTTTAGGTCAATCCAGTTCATCCAATAAAACAGCCCGAACCGGAGAAGCTTCGGCCCCTTTTAGAAAAAGAGGGAATGCAAGCAATGTATAAGTTCCTTCTTCGACCTGTGATAAATCTAATCCCTCTAGAATGGGTATTTCTGCACTGAGTAATTCCACATGCGGCCCCTCTTCTGCATGAGGCGCGCCGATGCTCCATGCATCTGTTCCCACCAGTGTGACACCCGCGGATGCCAGTGCAAATGCAGCGCTGGTGGATAAAAAGGCCTCTCCCTCGCCTTTAAACAGCAGCATCTTCTCACAATAGGGCATGATGCGGTCAATGTCCGCGCCAGTGACAATTCCTTGTGCGGCTACTACCGTACAACGCCCCACAAAACGGGAGAGTTCCATCTCATCCACGGTTTTTCCGTCGTCGATAAAGTGACGTGGCGCGTCCACATGAGTAGCTGAGTGGCAACCTGTATAGAAGCCGGAGAGATTGTAGGAGTCCCCCAGCTCCATCCGGCGCACCAACTCCCGGCGTGGCACGGGATCTCCTGGATAAACCGGTGTAGAAAATAGCTCCCGCGAAATGTCAATGACCTTCATCCTTCTCCGCCTCCTTCCTTTTCTTGTAATATTTTTGTAATATTTTGAAAGAAATAGACCATCTAGTTTGTCTTATCAATAGGGAATTCTTGCTTGCCGCTTTATTTGGCCTTTTCCAGCATTGGAAGCGCTGTACAAAGCAGCTCTGTGGTCTGATGTGCAGCAAAGGTTGAAAATTGTTCGTAGTCAACTCCGGCATTGCTGTCAGCATTATCCGAGATACAACGAACCGCTGTATATTCGGTTCCGTTGATATAGCATACTTGGGCAATGCTCCCGCTTTCCATTTCGCAGGCGATTGCGCCAAACGTGGAGGCTATCCAATGTAGCTTTTCCGCGCTGCTGATAAATTGATCGCCGGAAGCAATCCGCCCGACATGAACATCCCCTTGATATGCACAGCATTTAGCCGCTTCGGCAAGTACCCGATTCATATTTGAGGAGGTGGGGATTACAACCAGGTTAATACCGGATACCATGCCAATCTTGTCGCCGATCTGCGTCGTATCCACATCGTGTTGAATGGCTCCGTCTGCCAGGACGAGGTCCCCGATCTTGACATCCGCGCCGATTCCCCCTGCAACGCCGCTATTGATGATTCGATCCGGTGCATAATGTAAGATCATCGTTTGGGCGCAGATTGCCGCATTGACTTTACCGACATTACAACGCGCGACCACACAATCCACTCCTCGGATTGTGCCGCGTACAAAATCCATTCCACTGATGGTTTCCGTCTGTGGATGTTCCAGTTTCGCAAGAATTTCTTCCACTTCAATTGCCATCGCGCCAATGATTCCGATCATAATTGCATCCCGCCATTTCTAATAAGATTACAGTTTTTGACGTTGTCCAAATTAAAATAGGATACCGCTCTGTATCATCCCAAAATACTGCCTATTTTTTACAGTATACCTGATTGGAAATGGAATTGCAATTACTTTACATAATCACAAAATTTCTGTTGTATTCGGCTAATTTTTGTAATATAATTGGAACTGTTCAACAACCTATGAGAAAAGAGAGGATGGAGAGAAAAAAGATGAATCGTACATTGAAAAGGTTTTTTTCCGCCGTTGCCTTGGGCTTGACCCTTTGCCTGTTTTCGGCGTCGTTTTGTAGTGCGGCGGCCGCCTCTACATCGGAGGCAGTACAAGAACATACCCTTTCTAATGCGCAATATGACGGTCCGAATGGGCGCTTTAAAGTTTATCTGAGTCCATCTGCACAGCCGTGGAATCCTTATTGTGATGGAAGCGGCAGTGAGGAATATTACATGCGCCAAGTTGCAACAGCGATGATTCCTTATTTACAAAGTTATGGAATTGACTATGTATTGCCAGGCGCACAAACAGGCTCCTCTGCCAACCAGAAGTCCTTTTTGACCAATCGCGCGAATGAAGCTAAAAATACGGGCTGTGACCTCTATTTAGCGATCCATTCCAACGCAGCCACGGGAAAAACCCGCGGTACTCGTATCTATTACTACACAAAGAGTGCCGAAAGCTTGCGCTTTGCAAAAGTTTTACAATCAACCTTCAACTATCCAGATAAATCTAATATCAAGCTCGCCTATAACGACGCTTTGATGGAGATGTACCTGCCAACCATGCCCCATGCATTGATTGAGACAGCTTTCCATGACAATCCACAGGACGTCGCCTGGATTAAGAGTAACATCAATACGATGGCCAAGAGCCTTGCGGATGCTGTCAATGAGTTTGCCAAAGGCAGTACTGGAACAGCGGTGGCATCCGGCCTCTCGATGGATCGTATCTTTGCGAACCTTTCCACTGGAACCGCAATCATCCTGAATGTTTCCTCCACCACTGGTCAAACGGTGCCCAGTCTGGTGTGGAGTTCCAGCAATCCGGCAGTCGCTTCTGTTGACCAGGGTGGTTTCGTGCTGGGGATGAGCGCAGGCGAAACCGTGATCTCTGCCACCACGCCAACCGGAACTTCTGTGCGCTGTACGGTGACTGTGACCGGGCCTACCATGCAAATTGGCGGCGGTCCTGTCGCTTCCGCCGAAGGAGAGTATGTCGCCAATCCAACAGAGGAAACAGGAGCAATTACTCCAACTGCTTAAGAGAATCTATGAGGCCATGAGGGTGTCCTAAAAGTCATGAAATGACGGAAGGATACCCTCTTCTTTTAGAAATTCAGATATTTTTGCAGACAGAAAGAGGATGCCCCTTTCCTATGAATCCATCGATTCGTAGTTTGGGGAACGCCAATAAGGAAGTAAGAGAAACTTATTAACTTAACGGCTGACAAACGAGGTTGCTAAAGGAACCGGCGTGCTATTTCACAATGAAATGCCACGCCGGTTTTCTACGTATTTCAAACTATGTTTACAGAGGCAAGAATGGTTTGACATTTCCAACAGTCCAATCATGCCGGATAGGCCCAATGGCATCGGGCTTTTTCACCCTCTAAATGCGTAGACACGAATACCATGATATCAGCGAGTGCAAGCGGATTTCTGCTTGCGCCCGCTTGGTTACAAAGACGGAGAAAGCCGTCAAGGGCGCGGAGCGTTCATCTTAACCCTTGGCGGCTTCCTTTGTCTTTGCTATTTCTTGTTTACGATGGCCTGCACCAGTTTTGCCTGCAAGCGGTGTTTCATGTATTCGTCCACCCGCACATGAGGCGTACCGTCCAGATCGTAGAGTGTCCGGGTACACAGCTTATTCATGTAGCCGTCATAGTACCGCAAGAGGCGTTCCACTGCCTGCGGATCACCAGCGCGGGCCTCTGCAAAAACTAACAGGGGCAGAAGCACCCTGCCGTGGAATGTGGGCTGCTTCATTGGGGACACCCTCTTTATTTTTATGCAAGTGAATTTTAAGAGAATCATTTCCTTGATAGCAGATACTTGCGTTCTACTTTTCACCACGGTAAACAAAATTAGTAAACTATTGAAAATATGTTATATTCTAATCAGTAATAGTTAACTTATTGCATGTATAATAAATCCGCGTGCAGTTTTATTTATGTCTATTGATTAGCATGTGCTAATCGCCTCCGTCCACCGTCCTAAACGACCTTTAAAGAAAGGCGAGCTTCTCTGAGACAATACCCTCTCCTACACATCCTGTCGCTACGCTCTTGTGACCAGGTGCGTCACTGCATTCACGCAGAGAATTCTGCTCCTACGGTATTCTGCACCGAAGGACAGCTAATCCATGCTGTTTCGAACAACGAATCAGTCCGCTTGGCCGACGGCATCAAACTTAACAAGCTCTTCGAAATTCAAATCGGCTCCCTTAAAATTGACTTTAATGGTTATGCTTTGAAAACTGCCGGTGTCTCCCCGGAAGCCCATCCTTGGTGAAATCAGTCAACGTCTTCGGCGTAAAAGGGATGCAGAGATTGTGATCTCTCGTCCACGGCTCAATTCGGGGATACCATCCGTTCTCAAAACACCAGCTTTGCAACTACAAAAGAAATTTTTCGTGAAGAATCCATTCGCCCATTTTCTCACAAATCAGAACAATCTATCTCTTAATACGAACGCATCCCACTCCCTTTAATATCCGTTTTCATTCTACAATCCAGTTAATACGTATATATTTTGATCTTTAATAAGATCCATCCATCGCTAAAAAAACAAACAACTGCCCTACAAATCCAACGTTCTGAGGACTACAAAAAATTTGTATACAACG
>BCAA01000014.1 GCA_001305115.1 Clostridia bacterium UC5.1-1E11
CGCCTACGGCGAGGACTATATGGGCAGACGGCTGGGGATTTTGCTTTCTTGCCCGGAAGCGGAAATCCTGTGAAAGCAGGCGGACCATGTAAAGAGAAGGAGCGGCCCGTCATATGGGCGGATAGGCCGCTTTTCAGTTGACAGGAATGCGATTGCATGAAAGCGCTATCGCCTTTCTCTGTTAGGCCGGGCGTGGATTTAATAATGAAAATAGCGCTCCTGGCGGGAAAACCGTCCGGAAGCGCTGTCCAGATGTGCTTTTTTGATATGCAACTCTTGTAGTCTGTACTTGGATTGCGGGGCGGGAGTTCCGAAAGACTGTCGGAAAGGCGGGCGGCATTTGCTAGAAAGCCGCGGCTGTTTCCTCATGAATCATTTGAAATGGGGATAGCCCTATTTTTACTGATTCCAGGAATAATAATAGATGGCGTTATCCTGCAAATCGACCATCCCCACGACGATGTTTTGAAACAAGGGGATATCTTGGTCAAAATGCGCATGGTTCAGCACGGCCCCAGGCTGTTTATACCACGAGGAAAGGATGCAGTAGAAGCCCTGCCGGTTCCCGTTCTCGCCAAAGATGTTCCTTGCCAGTTCTTTGCCGGGGAGCGAACCGATGGCCTGTACCCGTTGCCGCAAGGACTGCGCAACGTCCTCCGGCAGCGGGAGGGGCGACCAGCGCGCCATAGCGCCCTGGGAGAGGAAAGCGTCCAGTTCGCCGGGTGGGAGCGAAAAGGCATAAAGCCGGTATCCGTCGCCCATAGCGCCATAGGTATCCTCCTCGAACAGAACCTCCGTGTGATCTGGCAAGGCCAGGCCAAAGCTGTCCGAGAAGAAGGAGTAGGGGGTCTCTTCCGGCCGGGTCGTTAGGAAGATGGCTATTGCCGCAACGATCAACAGAACGAACCCCAAAAGAATTTTAGGATGTGCAAAACATCCGGTTTTGTTGAGCTTCATAGGTGTAACCCCATCATGGTTTTTGCCTTTGCAGATCGAGTCCTGGTGGCCCTAAAAGAAAGCCTCTTATGTGTTCTCTTCCCAGTTATTCGAAAGAATGGCCTTTCCTTTAAACATCATACCGCTCCAGTGCGGACTGATACCATGCGGCATACTGCTCTTCACCATGGGCACTCAGATGTTCAGGGAGGACGAGTTCGCCGTCTTCAGGGACAGCAAAGCTGGCGCACCAGGGATGTGTCTCAGAAAATGCTCCGCTCCATGGTCGGCCAACGTCCGCTGCGTGATTTCCTGGACAAATAAAAAGGATGTACTCCCGCCCTTGTATAATGGGCTGGTGCCCAAAATAGGAGACAACGGACGGGTTTCCAAGAGAATCCTCTTGGATAAAGTAGCCTTCTATAAAGGGGATGGTGTCCCCCGCTTTTAAGTCTCCTTTGAAGGACTCCGTGATGGTGAGGGTGGAGTGCGTAAATCCCGTTGTTGATCCGTACTCCGGATCATCCTCAATGGGCAGGTAATTTTTCGCATCCGATAGAACGCCTTTTACAATATAGGGAGACCGCTCTACAAGGCTCGCAAAGGTTTCTGGTTCGTTTACGATAAAACCTTCGATCGAATGGAACGGCAAGCTTTGGATATCCATTTCCTCAGCATGAACGCTGGGAATTACGACCATTGCCGTCAACAGAACGGCCATACACAGGGAGATAAAAAGCTTTTTCATCATGTTGATTCCCCTCCTATTCATAGATCGCCTGAAGAGACTCGATGTCGTGGTCGAGGATGACGTAAGCGGCCGTAGCTGTAGTTGGCTGCATGACGGCTGTCTCCGTACAAGACGGATGTTTTAGACCAAGCGCATGACCAAATTCGTGGATAATTGTCTGGGCCTGGATTGCAGAGCTGTAATTTAGAATGGCGTTGGAGTTTAAGGAAACGGTTGCACGTACAATAGAATCTCCCAGTTTCCATTCATGCTATCATCGTCGCCTTCTAAGACTTGGCCGTTTTCGTCCATGGTCATTGCATATCCTAGAGCTTGATAACCTCCAGGAGTAATGATAGAGCCGCACGTCATTCGAATGTCCATCCCCAGGTCCTCGTCCGTGTCCGATACCTCGATGTCCCCAAAGGATACGCCGTCCGCAACATCGTTCCATGATTCAATCTGGGAGACAATCCCATCCATGCTGAGACGGAAATCTTCTTTGTCAACCAGGCTTTTTACTTTGTCGAGGATTTGCACGGAGATGCCGTCTGCGTTTTTCCACTTTCCACCAAAGCTATTGGAAAAGGAGAGCACCTGGAACGTTCTTGACAGCTCGTTGTCGTCCGGATCGATGTCGGCGCTCGTATGCTGCGGGTCCACGGACATACCAAGAGAAGCTTGTCCGGAATTTTGAAATTTTGCTTTCACAGAGAAGTTTAAAACCTTTCTTGCGGGAATGCTGACCCTCGCGGCTGCGCCAAGGTCTTTTCCATTTAAAAGGAACCGGACGGGAATATCCACCGCATCCAAGTTCCCCAGGTTTGCGACGCTCACTTCATATTCGTGGTTGACTCTGGGTTCCACGCTGCTGGGCCCGTTAATGGCATAGGCCCTTACGGAAACGGCGTCCGCCCATTGAAAATCTTTGGAGACCGTGTTGTTCGCGGTGTTGGTCTCTGTCACACCGCTGGGCAGCCAGGCGTCTACCAACAACGTGTGCGTACCGCCAATGCGGTTCTTAAAGTTTAATTTCAGAGTAGCAGTTGTATTTGGCGCCAATGTGACCTGAACGGTTTTGGTGGTCAGAATTTGCGCATCTAAGTAAACCGCATAAGAAAAGCTGGAGATCGTCGTGGAACCGAGATTTTGAATCGTGACCGCAATCGGTACATCTACCATGTTGGGAAATGGCTCTGTATGATTGGTGGCGCGTGGATTGGATACAGCCAGATCGGTTCCTGTTGCCCTTTGCGAAAGAAGGGCGGCTGTCTCCGGAACGGTTTCTTCCAACACCTCAATCCCCATTTCTTCGATTTCCGGAAGAGGTTCTTCGAAATCTTCAGGAAGCTCTTCTTCCGTCATGGTGGATGCAGGAATCTGGATCTCGTTGGCCTGGCCAGCTGAAAAGGTGAGGCCCGTATCTGTTTCATCATGGGAGTCAATTGTTTTTTCAGAGGTGGTTTCCAAGGGTTCTTGGATAGATTCGTGTTCTGCGCCGGCCTGTCCTGTGAAACAGTCGATGCAGGCGATACACAGAATACAAGCTAAGATTCTTTTCTTTACTTGTGTTTTTATAAAAATTTCCCTTCCTTGCTTTCCAAAATCGTTGCGTTATAAGGTTAAATGGTATATTGGAATCTCCTCCCTAAAATGAATCTTTTGATTTATCCTTTAAGGTTTGAAGGCATAGAAATATAAATGAACCTATAAATCCTAAACTATAATAATATAAAAATAGTTTCTAATAATTCATAACGATTCGATAATCCCAAAGTGGACGACTTTTTAAAATGATTTAAAAATAATTATAGAGAAAATATATTGTATAATTTGTCAAATATACATAAAATTCTTAACAATACGCAAAGAAAGGACCCATCCCATGTCTGAAACACCTCTTTACACCGCGTTGATGGAACACCGCGCCCTGCACCGCGCGGCCTTCCATACACCCGGACATAAAAACAATCCAGCTGCATTGCCGGACGACCTTTTAACGCTCGATTTTACAGAATTGCCGGATACCGACAGCCTTTTTGAGGCCGAAGGGCCCATTCTGCGCGCGGAGCAGGCTGCATCGCGGCTCTTTGGTACAAAGCGCACGTTGTTCTCCGCAGGGGGGTGTTCCCTTTGTATTCAGGCCATGCTGCGCCTGGCCGCGCCAAACGGGGGGAAGATCCTGTGTGGGCGTGTGGTGCACCGCTCCGCGGTGAACGCCATGGCACTGTTGGGCCTGGAACCCGTCTGGGCTCTTCCAGAGGAACTCGCGGATGCGGCTGCCTTGCATCCCGATGCGCGGGCGGTCTACGTGACCAGTCCCAATTATTACGGGGAGTTGACAGACATCCCCGCGCTTTCCGCGGCGTGCCGGGAGCGGGGAATCCCCCTGCTCGTGGACAATGCCCACGGCGCGCACCTCTTCTTCACGGAGCCCGTCCTGCATCCAATTGCACTGGGGGCCTCCATGACCGCCTGTTCGGCGCACAAGACGCTCAATGTCTTGACCGGCGGCGCCTGGTTGAACATTGCGGACGAACGATTTGTTCGTGACGCAAAGAATGCAATGGCCCTGTTTGGTTCGACCAGCCCGTCCTATCCGATCATGGCCTCATTGGACTGGTGCCGGGCATGGCTGGAAGAGCATGGCCGGGCGGAGTTTTGTCATTTACAGGCCCGTGTCCGCGAACTTAAAAAGCAGGCGGAGAAATCCGGGCTACATGTTCCTGGAATGGGTTGGTGGGAAGATCCGCGCCGCTGGGACCCAACGCGCATTACGTTGGACGCTTCCTCCGTGGAATTGTCCGGGCTGGAGGCGGCGGAGATCCTCCGGCATGCGGGCTGTGAGCCGGAATATGCGGATAGCCAGTTTGTTGTGTTGATTGTTACGCCATTTAACAGGGAGCGGGACTTTGAACGGTTGGAAATCGGGATTCGCCTGTTGGCAGACCGCGAGGCGAGGAAGGCGGTTCCGCTTCCTAGGGGGCTGGAGAGGAAGCCTGTTCCCCATACGATCGGGATACCGCCCCTCCCTCCTGCGCGGATTTCTCTTCGGGAGGCCGTATTGGCCCCGTCCGAATGGATTTATCTGGAAGAAAGCGCTGGGAGGATTGCAGCAGAACCGGCATGTCCGTGCCCACCGGGGGTGCCCGTTGTAATGCCGGGAGAGGAAATTACAAAAGACGCGATGGACTTTTTGCGCGCCTATGGCTTTTCATCCATAAAAGTGCTAAAATAAGAAAGAAACTTTCTGCATACTTAGGTACAGAAAGGATTCACTTGCCCACAGTGGGCGATTGGCATGCATTTTGAAACCGCAAGGTTCAGAAGCGGTCAAAGAGAACATATCGGCAGAGTTTTAGGAATAACCTTGCCACATGGGCCGCCCGTTTGGGTTGGCCAGAATCAACGGAGGGATTTTCGATGAAACTGGTACTTGCAATTGTGAGTAAGGATGATAGCAGCATGGTCTCTTCTGCGTTGACACAGGAGGGATTCTCTGTCACAAAATTAGCGACTACAGGCGGTTTTTGATGGCTGGCAATACGACGTTTATCTCCGGTGTGGAGGACGATCAAGTCGAGAAGGTCATCGACATCATCCGGAAACAGAGCAGCAGGCGTACACAGATTGTACCCAGCACCTCCACGATGGATGCAGGGCTGTACACCTCTGTGCCGATTGAAGTTACAGTCGGCGGCGCGACCATCTTCGTGCTCGACGTGGATCGCTTTGAAAAGGTATGAATTTTGAAGGAATTAGCTGTAGTGAGGGGGTCAAGCAAAGCCTTTCGCGGGCTTTTGCGGAATCCCGCCTACCGCATGCGATGATCTTGGAGGGCCCGGCAGGCTCTGGAAAGGCGGAACTGGCGCGGTGGATCGCCAAAGCAGCGGTGTGTACGGGGGAAGGGGAACGGCCCTGTGGGCGCTGTTCCGGCTGCATGAAGGCAGCGGCAGGTGCCCACCCGGACATTACCATTGCAGGCGGTGGAACAGCAGCGCGCTCTTTCCATGTGGACACGGTGCGGCAAATCCGTTCCGACGCCTATATTAAGCCCAATGAAGCGCCGCTTCGCGTATTCCTTTTGGAAGGAGCGGAGGCGATGTCGGAGCAGGCGCAGAATGCCCTTTTGAAAGTGTTTGAAGAGCCGCCGGAACGGGTAATGTTTATTCTGACCGTGACTTCAGCGGTAAAGCTCCTGCCAACGGTGCGTTCGCGTGCGCAGATCTTCACTTTGGAAGGGGAGGAACAGCCGTCCGATACTGACTTGGCGCTTACTGCGGCGATTTCCCAGGCAATTCCGGCCTCGGGGGAAGTCATGCTATTGGAGCTGACTGCACCGCTGATAAAAGATAAGGAGCGGTTTCGCCGTGTTTTGCAGCAGCTTGCTTTGTTGTTCCGCGATGCGTGTGTTTTGCGCGCCGGCGGGACTTCATGTCTTTCGCACCAACCAGAGGACGCCGAAGCGTTGGCGCATGCATTGACACGCGGCCAGTTGATGCGTCTTTTGGAATATGTTCAGGGCGCGCAGAAGGCACAGAACCAGAATGCCAACGCAGCACTGTTGGTGACGACATTTTGCGCCCGTATACGAACCGCCGCCCACGGGCGAAATGTATAAAAATTGGGCATCCTAATTCGGAAAAGAAAGCCATCGGTCCCGCGATGGTTGGGAGGTTGTATATGGCTGAAGTAATTGGCGTTCGTTTTAAAAACATGGGTAAGGTGTATTACTTTGACCCGGAAGAGTACGAAATAAAAATCGGTGACAATGTGATCGTCGAGACCGCACGCGGCGTGGAGTGCGGCGAGGTTGCAATGGAGCGCAGGGAGATTGCGGAGGAGGATATTGTCCAACCGCTGAAAAAACTCATCCGGCTTGCAACGAAGGACGATATGAAAAAAGTGGCGGAAAACTCCATCAAGGAGAAGACCGCTTTTGACATCTGTGTCAAGAAAATTGCCGCACATAAATTGGAGATGAAGCTGGTCGATGTGGAATACACATTTGACAACAGCAAAATCTTGTTTTACTTTACAGCGGACGGGCGTGTGGATTTCCGAGAACTCGTCAAAGACTTGGCGTCTGTTTTCCGAACCCGCATTGAATTGCGGCAAATCGGTGTGCGCGATGAAGCCAAAATGCTGGGAGGGCTTGGAATTTGCGGCAGGCCATTCTGCTGCTCCTCTTTTTTAAGCGGATTCCAGCCCGTGTCCATCAAGATGGCAAAGGAACAGGGCCTGTCGCTCAACCCTGTGAAGATTTCCGGTACTTGCGGGCGGCTGATGTGTTGTCTGAAATATGAGCAGGAGGCGTATGCGGATCTTTTGCGCCGTACGCCGTCGGTGAACTCTGTGGTAATGACCCCGGCGGGCAAGGGCGTGGTAGTGGACCAAAATATTATCACGGGCAACTTGCAGGTTCGTTTGGATTCCGCTCCAGAGGCTGCGCCACAGACTTTCCAGGTGAAACAGGTTAAACTGTTGCGTGGAAAGGGCGGCGTGGAAAAGAAGGAGCCAGAAGCGGATATAGAGGACGATGAGGAGGTTCTCGATGTGGAAGGCCTCCTGGATCTGGAGGAGGAAAAGCCGGAAAAATCCGAGCAAAAGGAACGCACGGCGGATCGGCGGCCACCGCGGGACCCAAATACGGTGGCACGCCGGGAGCAGTCGCCGAAGGACCGTGAAAAACGTCCCGCGCAGCAGAACAACCGGACAACCGAGCGCCGTGAACGTCCGCAAAAGAAGGAAGGGCGTCCGCAGCGCGCGGCAGGAGAAGCTTCGAAGTCCGTGAGTGAGGGGCGTCCTTCACAGCAGGGGCGCAGTGGTAATGAGCACCCAACCGCGCGCCGAAAGGAATGCATCGGGCGTCTCGTGGAGGACAACCGCGGGAGCACCGCCCAGTTGAGCCTCCAAAGCCCCTTGTAGCAGAGGCCCCGGAAAGGGCGAAAGAGGCCGAATCGAGTACGGACAAACCATCTGAATAATTGTGAAGGGCTGCATTGCTGGATACTCTGCAAGGCGGCCCTTTTGATTCCTCTCGATCGGAGAAGGCGGTTGTGCTTAGGGGATGAAAGGACCGCAGGGGTCTAAGCTTTTGGGACAAAGGCTTGTTTGCGTCCGAGGAGACAGGCATCGTTTTAGCCCAACGGTCTTATTTTCAAAGGGAATCCAAAGGAGAAAAAGGTTTGAGGCTGTATAAATGGAGTATGGTCTCGAAGAAGGCCCACACAATCAATTCCCTGAAAATCGCAGGCGTGCTTAACATCTAAGCGGTAGATGGAACAGTCGCCAGACCATCTTGGGGTGGAAAAGCCGTGGCTGCTGCTTCTACAGCAGCTGGATGTGTGGAAGGACGGCAGCATGTATTTGGAATGGGGGACAGTAAGGGACCATCCATATTGCACTCGTTTCCATCCGCGTGCTCAGGAGTGTACCTGTTTCCTCAAGATGATTCGAACAATTACAGTATTGTTGCGCCCGAGGCACTACGTTGCAGCATTTTTTGCACCTCGCAGCGCGACAGAAAGAAATGGTTATATATGAAAAGAAAATGGTGGATTTGGCTGTTGGCTTCCGTCTTTGTTATGATCGTGCTGCCTGGATGTGTGGCCGCTTTTGCCCCTAGCGATGCGGGACTGTTTTTTGGAATCCTGTTGTTGTTTGCCGTCAATCCGGCGTATTCGGCGGTGGCAGGCACTTTTGCGGGAGGAAACATTTCGAAAATGTGGGGATTTCCAGCCGCGAATGCCATTCTGTTTTTATTTGGCGCGTGGTGCTTTTTTGACATGGGAGATCCGGCCTTTTGGGGATATGCGGCAATCTATTTGATGATCGGAATGGCTTCCATGCTGATTCGTAGAAAAGTACATCTATAAGAGAAAGGGTGAAAATAAGAGACGAACCGGCAAGAGGTTCTCGGAAAACAGAAGGAAGCTTTCGGCGACGCCTTGTAAGCAAAACTCTACACCAGCAGACGTACACTTCGGTTTTATATCGAAAGAAATGACATTCTATTTTAAGTGTCATTTTTTAAACGCTGTATTTCTCTTTATAAGTCGATAGATGGGGCTCTTTCATTTGTTGTAATTTTCTTTTATTTTTCTTTCGCTGTTTTACTGATAGATACTGTACTTATGCGAATATACTCCATTGCCTGTCTTTTTTCGATAAAAAAAACGCAAGGGATGCTTTCCGAGAAGGTTGTCGGAGGTTCCACCCCTTGGCGCCATTTGAAATGGACAAATGAGGAGAAGCCGGTGGAGTTGGATTGTGCCAGAGAGTAAGGAGGTACGCCTTTTTTCTCCCGGTTTTGCTATTTCAGCGGTAATTGTTTCTTCACAGAAGTTCTCTGGAATATCGACAAAGTAGCCGATGGAAGCCAATGAAAATTTTCCCAAACCACCAATAAACTGTTGCTTTTTTGGTATTCTGTGTTAAAATAGGCTTGTAAAACTTAATGGAGGTGTTACCTTTGGCATACGCAATTAGTGATGAGTGCATTTCCTGTGGCGCATGTGCTGCGGGCTGCCCTGTTAACGCGATCTCTGAGGGAGACGGCAAGTTTGTGATCGATCCCGACACCTGCACCGAGTGTGGCGCATGTGCAGAAGTTTGCCCAGTTGGCGCTCCTGCTCAGGCATAATTCATTCGTCAGAAAGCTGAAAGGCGAAGCGTCCAATGCGCTTCGCCTTTTTTGCGTTTTGAACAAGATGCCGCTTGCTTTGAAGGAAGCGGGACGAATCTTGTTATATATTTTTGAAATCAGAAAGGAGGGCCTCCCTTGGCCAATACCTCTCCCCACTGGGAACCTCTTTCTTCTAAAGTCTCTGTGCTCGTCTCTTCTACGCATCGATTTAATACAGATACGGTTTTGCTTGCGTGGTTTTCTGCACCGAAAAGAGGAGAAATCTGTGCAGATTTCGGTACGGGTTGCGGTGCCATTCCGTTGATCTGGTGTGCAAAGGCGCAGTCCGGAGAAGGCTTTATGCCCGAAAAAATTTATGGGGTTGAGATACAGAGCGATGCTTGCGAGCTGGCGTCGCAATCCGTGGAAAGAAATCAGTTGAAAGATACCATTTGTATCGTACATCATGATATAAAAGCGTTACCCTATTTACATCCGCCCCGCGGGCTTGATCTGGTCGCCTGCAATCCTCCTTATAAACCGGAGGGTACAGGGATCAAAAATCCCCAAGAGGGCCTTTCGATTGCGCGGCATGAGGGAACCTGTACCTTTGCAGAAATTGCTGCCGCGGCTGCATATCAGTTGCGGTGGGGTGGGCGTTTTTGTTTCTGTTTACGCCCAGAACGGCTCGCCGGCGCCATGGAAGACCTTCGACATGCAGGATTGGAGCCGAAACGGCTGTGTTTTGTGCAGCAGCGGCCGGACAAGGCCCCGTTTTTGTTCCTGCTGCAGGCCGTGCGTGGCGGAAGGCCCAGCCTTCGCGTGGAGCCGGTGCTCTTGGTGGAGGATGGCGCAGGTGGTTTCTCTTCGAAGATGTTGCAGATTTACGGTTCTTATAAGGAGGGACATGTATGACGGGAACACTCTATGTTGTCGGCACACCGATTGGAAATCTATCGGATTTTCCCCACGCGCCATAGAAACGTTGGCAACAGTAGACTTTATCGCGGCAGAAGACACGCGCGTCACGCTGAAGTTACTGAACCACTTCGGCGTAAAAAAGCCCCTGGTCAGTTACTTCGAGCACAATAAGCGCGACCACGGGGAGAAGATTCTGGCCCGGTTAGAGGCAGGCGAGAGTTGTGCCCTGGTGTCAGACGCAGGAATGCCCGCCATTTCCGACCCTGGGGAATTGTTAGTGGCCCAGTGTGCCGAACGGGGAATACCGGTCCTTGTGGTGCCGGGGCCCAGTGCAGTCGTTTCTGCGCTGGCAATCTCCGGGCTTCCGACGGGGCGGTTTACCTTTGAAGGCTTTTTGAGCGTCAATAAAAAGAGCCGTCGGGACCATCTGGAGGAGGTCAAAACAGAGCGCCGCACCATGGTTTTCTACGAAGCGCCACACAAGCTTTACGCAACCCTTCGGGACATGCTGGACGTTTGGGGGGACCGGCGTATTGCGATTGTTCGGGAACTGACCAAAATTCATGAGGAAGTCGTACGGACAACCCTGGCGAAAGCTGTGAAGCGCAGCAAGGATGATCCGTTTAAGGGAGAAATCGTGCTTGTGATCGAGGGGGCCTCAGCACCAGAGGCAGCAATCTATACCTTGGAAGAGGCGGTGGCGCTGGCTCAAGAAAAACTGGAGCAAGGTTTGACACCATCCGAGGCAGCAAAACAGGCGGCAGGAGAGAGCGGTCTGGCCAAGCGCGACATCTATCGCGCCATTCTGCATCAAGGAGAAAGCAAGGGATATGGAGATCATGAAGGTTGAGCAGCGCAAAGATGCCTTTATGCCGCTGTTCTTATTGGCGGACCCCAGCAAGGATATGGTGGGGAAATATCTGGACCAGGGCGATTTGTTTGTACTCTATGCGGATGGTGTGGCAGCTTGTGTGGCCGTGGTGGTGGAGTATGGACCGGATGCATGTGAGTTGAAAAATCTGGCCACAGCTGAGCCTTTGCAAAGACGCGGTTATGCAGGGCAAATGCTTCAGTTCCTTTTTTCTACTTACGCGCAGCGATATCGAACGATGTATGTCGGCACTTCGATGCAGATGCTCCCATATTACCGACGATTTGGATTTGTCCCTTCCCATAAGGTTGCAAATTTTTTTGTGGATTTCTATCCGGAACCTATTTACGAGAATGGAATTCAATGTGTGGATATGGAATATTTGAAAAGATCTCTTTGAATATATGTTTTTTCTCTAAAATTCGACTGGATTTTCCGATTGATTCTATGGAAATGTCCATGTATAATAGATGGTAAGAGATGGCAGACTATCTATGTCCCGAGTTTTATTGCAATCAGGCCCGCGTATGGAACGGGGCTGAAATATATTGGGTACTTAGACAGGAGGAAAAAACGATGGAGTTAAAAGGTAGCAGAACAGAAGCAAATTTGATGGCAGCATTTGCGGGAGAATCGCAGGCTCGCAACAAGTACACGTTCTATGCGTCCAAGGCGAGAAAAGAGGGGTACGAGCAGATTGCAGCAATTTTTGAGGAGACTGCACGCAACGAGAAGGAGCATGCAGAGCTGTGGTTTAAAGCCCTGCACGACGGCGGAATTGGTACAACGCTGGAGAATCTGGAGGATGCAGCGACCGGCGAAAATTATGAGTGGACTGAAATGTATAAGAACTTCGCAGACGTCGCTGAAGAAGAGGGATTCACTGCATTGGCTGCACAGATGCGCCTGGTGGCAGGCATCGAGAAAGCGCATGAAGAGCGCTATCGGAAGCTTGCACAGAACATCAAGGAGGACATTGTATTCAAGGCTGGTGAGGAGACGGTATGGGTTTGCCGCAATTGTGGTTATATTCACATCGGGAAGTCGGCCCCCGCGGTTTGCCCGGCGTGTAAACATCCACAAGCCTATTTTGAGCGCCGTGCGGTCAACTATTGATCGCTTGTATACAAAAGAAAGCCCCCCATGCTATTTAGCATGGGGCGGCTTTTGCAATCAGGAAAAAATGAAAATACCGCTTGTGGATGCGCGAATATACATAAGATTCCTGGACTGAGAGCTACATAGAATACCCGCTGTGGGGACGAAAATCCGGAAGAGAATCCTTGCCTCTTTTTCGATGTGGGCAGCGGCTCTCAGGCGCGGCCCAGGCCATCCCTGCTCCATCTTTTCCTCTGCAACCATAAACGTATCACAGTTTGACAAGTTTGTCAATTTTTAGAAGCGCTTCTTTATGTATTTTGCAAATATTATTTGACATAGATATACTACAATTACATCGAAGGTGTGATGTGTAGTGTATGACTTTGGCCTAAGGCTCAGGCAACTGCGGGAAAAACAGAATTTATCGCAATCGCAGGTGGCCCAAAGGCTGGGGATAACTAGAGCTGCAATATCCAGTTACGAAAACAACATTTCTTTTCCTTCGGTCAATGTGCTCGCAGAGCTGGCCCTGCTGTATCGCGTTTCTGCTGATTACCTGCTAGGCCTGGACAACCGGACTACCATTGTGTTGGAGGGCCTGACACCGCGCCAAAGCGCAGTGATTCAGGAGGTCATGGATACACTCGTCACAGAGTTTAAGCTGTCCAACCGGGAACTCTCTATCAAAAAACGGTCATAAAATGAAAAAGCCTGCGGTGGAATCCCATTCCTAGGCTCGGGAGGATTCCGCCGCATGCGCCACAGGGCCCGACTGGAACACCGGACGAGAACGGTCACCCGTTGTTGCCGAATGTTTTCCTCTCCAGTCGGACCCAAATCGCTGCTTTCACCGGCGCGAAAGCCCCGCGCGGAAGGGCCTTGGGCGGGCGCTTTATATACCCTGGTTTCATTCCAAGGCTTTCAGCGCATGCGGATAAAAGCGCATTTATTTTATCGCGGTCTGCTTTTATGCGCAAGATGCGGCAAAATTTGTGGCAAATTAAGGGAAATAAATCATACGAATTTTACTGGATTGTGGCAGAATATGTTCCTTTTTATAAGAGATGATAGGTGAATAATATTCACATTAAATGTAGATTTTCATACAGGAAAAAGTTCATAATTATGCAGCAAAAGCCGTGTTTTTATGAAAGCCAAGGGAACAGATAAAATTTTGTCAGTGCAAGCAATTCGCGGCCGTAGCTGGCGGATAGAATATACCAGGGCGTTTTTGCCGGTACGGCGTATGCGGTTACCCTGTGTTCCTGCGCAATCTGTAGTGCGCGGAACATATGATAGCGCTCAGTGACAATGATGATAGTTGGGTTAAGCGATTGCGATTTGAGAATCTCACAGGTATATGCTAAATTTTCCTTTGTGTTGGTGCTTTGATCTTCCAAGTAGACACGCTCAGAAGAGATGCCGCGCTGTTCCAAGCCGCTGCGAATGGCCTCGGCTTCAGACCGCCATTCTTTTGCACCCAGTCCACCGCTGGCCACTGCAACGGTATCCGGATGGGCGTTCAGATAATCCGCAGCGGTATCGATGCGCGTCTGTAGTGCAGCGCTGCCGTCTTTACACCCCAAAATCACCACAGTGCCCTCCCCCGATGGGGCGGGGACTGGCCATAGCATACAGCCTGTCAAGAAAATTGCCCACGCGGCACAGATTGCCAGGCCTGTCCAACTGATTCTGCGGAAAAGGCGGAAAGCACGAGCGTGCTTTGAGCGCTCCATGCGGTTCCGCAGGGGTACATACCAGATACTGCCGGCTATCAGGAATAGGCTGAAGAGAATTCCGCCCCCGTTCCCCACATGAAAGACGCCCCAAAATAGAGGAATACAAAACCATATACAAAGGCCGACCCCGGCCCCAAAAGCCAAGAAAGAGAGAACGCTTTCTCTGCAAGTCCTTTTCATGGGAAATCCTCCCGTATTGTCAAATAATAATTAAAAAATCATGTGAAAAATAAATTCCAATTCGATTTTGTGTTCTTGGTATAAAGCATTGAATATCAAGAGGCTAAAGATCATCTATACAATAGATATACACAGCCATAAACTTGCGTATCCTTTCGTCGCAATCACCTTGGAAAATGAGAAAACATAGGGGATTTGAATGATATTGTAACAGATTGCTTCAAGATGAGCCACACCGGCAAGCCGGAATTGTTGGAGAGGCAGGACGAGCAGGCTTCGAGATTTGTACCATATTGCAAAAAGCACAAGGTTGAAACAGCAATATTCATCGCTGCTATTTGTATAGGAGCTTGTGCCGGGGCGTATTGGAAAATACAGGAATTTTACAAACTGGTTAGGATAGTGCAAGTGATGCCCGTTCATCGAAGAGAACGAGATCAAAGGTATCCGGGATGAGTATGGAACGGTTTAGCCAAGTGACGATACTTGATAAACGAAAGGTTCTCTTATTTTGGAAAATAGTTCTCTATTCGGTTCCCCTGATGAATAAAACTACATTTCGTTGGATTTACCCGAAAATTGGGAGAAAAATAAAAAGCCGCTGGGACATATCCGGAGCGATCAGTCGGCCTGTAAGCCACTTCAGTGCCTACAGGCCACCCCTTTGGACATGTCCAGCGGCTTTTTAAATAGGGATCACAGCCCCGTAACGATCGATGAAACTCTCTCCTTAGCCTAGTTTCTAACGAAAGGATACGATTTTACACATGCAATGATCGGTAATTAGCAATTCCTTTTAGAACTAGCTTTTGAAAATCGATGGCAACTATGGTATTGGAATGATTATATCACAGGAAACAAATCAAACGGCCCTTTTTGAGAAAGAAGCGGCAGCAAGTTCGTTCAAATGGATGGATTTTGCCCGCACATGTCTTTTTTCTGCCCGAAAATCCTCTCCGTGGCTAATTTTCGATTCTTTACAAAGTATATACTTACAGGGCTTTCTCTTTCCCGAATGTTTTAATCGATCGGCGCTGGCTGCCGCTAAGGGCGGTAGATTTGAAAGGGTCGATTTTGGGACAGGGGAACAATCAGGGGACGGTGAGGAGCCGGTACCTTAAGGTGGTACGCTGGAATAACTCAGTCGGTAGGATGGCTGATTCGTAATCAGCCGATAGGGAATTGCATTGCCGTAGAACGTGTGATCACCCATCAAGGAGCCCATTCTGTCGATGGGGAGGAAGGGAGAAGGTTGCTCTCAACCACAGGAGTGCCACTGATCGAGATACGCCAAGTTTGCCAGGGATAACCGGATGTATCGGAGAAGCCTCCGTCACCTGTGTAGTAAAGGTAGTCTCCTGTGAGGCACAGATTCCATATAGAACCAGCTGCAGGAAGGACTTGAATGGAGGCCTTTTTCTCTGTTTGAAGAGACAATGCCTTCAAGTCCACGCAGTATAACTGGCTGTTGGTAGAGAGATACATCGTGTCTCCCTGCACCCAAAGCGCCTCCACGCTGGGCGAGACTGCGGGGAGGTTGAGGATGGTTCCGTCGGGCTGTTCTGCCATCTGGGATGTTACCAAATCGGAGACATCGAACAGTGTGGCGTCCGTCCCATCTGCTGTTATACGGTGAATAGCACCGCTCGCTGCATAGTACAGGGTGGAACCATCCAGCACATATGGCTGGTCTTCCTCTGTGCCGTTGGAGAAGAGACAATCCAGGGTGTCGTCGTGGCACATAGCAATTTTTTACTGCCGTCCGGCCCGGTTGCCTCTGTACGTACGAAGTAATAGAGTTTTCCATCCCCCCATTGTAATCCCAGCAGGTCGCCGTCCACACGGGGAAGCTGTGCCTCTGCGCCGAGGTTGGAACCATCCGTCACGGGACGTGTTTCACGCTGATAGATTTCACCACCACGCATATAGTAGAGATATGCATCCGTTACGATCAAGTCGCTGTGCGGCTGGTCATCCAAAGAGATCGGAATGGTCAGATTCCACTTGGATGGGAGGCAGTAAATACCTCCGTCGGACATATTAATATAGTATAAGTCTCCATGAAAGATATTTAGGTAGAGACACGGACCATCGGTCAGAGCGGTCTGTGTGTTGTGCTGTGCGTCCCAACGGTAAATGCGGTTGTTGTCCGCAAAGTTGATGTAATAAATACTACCGTCCTCTCCGTCCACAGCAATTCCGCCATTTGCCAAGTTTGCGTTGGAATTCCCAACGGTGGGAGAAATTCCATCCACCACATTTGGCTGCTGCTCCTCTGGCAGGTCGTCATAGAGGAATTCGGCAAGCCCTCTGGCACAGGTGGAGAGGTCGGCATAGAGAATATCGCTATCTGCGGCCTGGCCCGTAAAATTCATGGGAATCCGGCGGACATCCATCTCGATTGTTCGGTCTTGTTCGGAGTCCAGACCGGAAGGGATGGATTCAAAAAAACGGTCAGTTGCTCATCGGTGAGATCTGTGTCGATGAGGTTGGTCAGTGAGCGGCGTTTTTCAGTATCCAACTGCCGCATCTGATGCAGAAGGGCACCCAAGACTTCTTCCTGCTTCATCATCAAATCGAGATTAGTAGAGATGCCAGCCTCCTCCCACAAATCCAAGTATTCAAAGACCTCTTGCCCAGTTAAAAGGGAGAAGTCAGGGGCTTGGGGATCGACGAAATAATGTTGACTGGTTGAGGGTAGAAGCGGTTCCGTTTCCAGTGGATGAAGCAAAGGGACCCCACCGCTTTCATTGATAACCTGTACGGCCTGTTCATAGTCCACACGAATATAGCCGTCAATTGCCACGCCAAAGGATTCCTCTACAGCCGTACGCAAAAGGGAGCCGCTACCGGCCTCCATGCCAACTTTCCCGATCGGTTGTTCTCCTGAGATGGGAACCTGAACGGCGAGTTCCGGCACAAAATTCACCAGACGGACAGCCTCGTCTGCGGAGTCTAAGGAAATCAACATCACGCAGTCCGCCGTGTTGTCCTTAGCGCCTACCCACAACAGAAGATTGGTTACCTGTGTATCGCGATAGAGGCCATCCTCACCGCGCACAACACCGCTTTGTTGTACAGCACTCCCGTAGACAAAGGCAATCAGCTCTTGCGAGAGCGTTCGCAGGTCGCTCGATTCCCCTCCAGACAAATCATCCGGGTCGTGGTCCGGTACATCGTGCGTAGAGAAGAAATTTCCTGGGAAAGTATCCATGGAAGAAAGGATGTCCAATACAGTTGGCAGGTTTAAATTGGTCCGCACCTTTGGAATCAGCGCCTCCAAGAGCTCAGAAGCGCTGGATGAATCCTCCCAAATCTGTTTTAGAATGGCCTCCGCCACCTTTTGTTGCCGGAGCATGCGGTCGTAATCGGAGCCTATGTGCAGGCGTCCAAAAAACAGCGCCTGTGGGCCGGTCAATGTGTACTCTCCTGCGGCAAAACCACCACCCAAAGAGATCTCTAAGGAACTGCTCAGGGCAAAGTAACGAGCTTCTTCTTCGGAAAGCTCCAAGGTTACGCCGCCCATGGCGTCAATGGCAGCTTCTACAGCACTGGAATCCATCCAGATATAGCCATCCACAGCCAGACCAAAATTCTGTTGAATCAGTGAAACGGCTTCGTCCCCATTTTCTTCCTTTTGGAAGAGGGCGGAGAGAATTTGTTCTGTATTGTCTGCTGCCTTGACCTTTAAACTGGGGAGAAAACTGCTGAGTTTAAGGCCTCCATTTCGATGATCGATCGAGAGAAGCATCAACGCATTGCCGTCACCGTTGTCATCCGTGCACAGGCACAGAATATTTTTGATCTGACTGTCGCGATAGAGCCCATCGCTGCCGAGGATGGCGCCCTCATTGGAGGACGGCACACTGGAAGTGCTTTCGATCGGTTGCAAGACGCGCTGTAAAGTGGGTACGCCGAGCCCAAAGAGGACGATCAGGCAGGCTGCTAATGCAGCGGGGACCAGCCAGCGCGGCCGTACGCGCCGGGGTTCGTCATGTCCTTCCAGAGTGTGTATCAGGCGATCGCGGAAGCTTGGTCCGCGTGCAGCTTCCGATAGGCGGATTGGTATTCCTGCTTCATACGATTTCCTCCTTTAAGGCTTTCGCCAGCAATGCACGCGCACGGCTGAGACGGGACGAAACCGTATTAGGCCGGCTGTGCAGGATATCTGCGATCTCTTTGGTGGAGTAGCCCTCAAAATAATATAAGTGGACCACTGCGCGATATTTGACCGGAAGGGCGGCAACCGCAGTGACCACTTCGAGCTCTGCGCTATCCAATGCAGGAATCCCTTCGTCTAAATCCGCTCGTTTTCGGAACCATGCGGAAGCCAGATGGTTTTTACAGTGATTGATGGTCACGCGGAGCAGCCAGGCCTTTTCGTGCTCCTCGCTTTGGAAGGTAGGCGCTTTTTCGATGTATTTCAGGAGGACTTCCTGCACGGCGTCCTCCGCTTCCGCTCGATTATTCAGTTGAGAATATGCTACGCGCAGCAGCATAGTGGCGTATTCGTCCACCACGCGCTCAATTTCTGCGTTCGTTCGCACGTCCTTCACCCCTCTCACCTATAATACCACCGAGGAAGGGATTTCCTTGCAAATGGGAAAAATTTACGGGTATTTATACCGTTTCATAGATCTCTGGCCAGGATTTATCAAAGGAGGCCACCACGGCGGAAATCTGCGATGCGCTTGATGTTTTACTCTATAGGAAGGGCCTGTAACAAAATACGAACCGCCGCGGAATGGATTTCTGCGGCGGTTTGTTTTTATTAAATGTATTGAGCATACAGTTGTTCTTATTAGATTTGAGGAAGAGTCAATAAACTATCAGAAAAATATATTAGTAGTCAAAAGTGAGAAAATATCACATAATTATTTTTTGAAAAATTGTCCACGTTTGAGTAGGGAATATCGTTATTAATATATAGATTTTTTGAGGAGGCGAGTCCAGTGGGAACTTTTAAATAGTTTGAGACAGTATAAGGAGGAATTAAAAAATGAGAAAAAATGTTTCGCAAAAGATAATGGCCTGGCTCGTATGCGCCGTATTTATGCTTGCCATAACTGGGCAGGCGTTTGCGGAAAACGCGGGGAAATCCGATCAAATTCACGAGGGGAATCCGTCAACCAGCCAAGAGCCAGAGCTCGAAAATTCTGCGAAAATGGTTGATTTTTCTGTTTCTGAAGAGGAACTGTCAGAAGAGTTGTATGAAGAGGCACTTCCTAACTTGGATGAGACAACCATTCAAGAATGGGAGGGCGGCGTAAAGGATTCTTACCATTTGCAGGCTTATACGGCAAATACTACGGGGACGGATTTGGCAGTTTTAAATCTTCGAGCGCCAAATAACACGGAGCCGTTCCCGAATATGACCAGTGTCCAAATTTCAGCTGACATTGTAAATCGCGGTTCTACCCAGATTACGGGTTTTCATTATTCTGTATATATGGATGGAAACTTGATGACCTCAAAAGCAGTCAGTGTTACCATGAATCCCAATAATGCCGTTACACTGAATTTGAACTTTACCAGTAAAGTCGGTGGAACACATACTGTGTTGGTGTCGGTTTGGCTCCCCGATGGGGTAACAGAGACCAGTACAGCAAACAATACAGTAAGCCGGTCTTTTCGGTGGGAAGATTGTGTTTCCCTGCGTGTGTTATCTTTGGAATCTCCGGAAGGCGATGTGTTAGAGTCCAATACGAATCATGAATTTGAGGCGCGAATCGCTAATTTAGGGACTTTACCTGCTGAAGATGTTCCTGTACAGATTTTAAATACTGGTAGAGAAATTGGTACCACAAACATTGATTTTCCAGCGGGAAAAATTGCAAACTTGTCCATCCAACTTAATTTTGACAGGCAGCAGGAAGTCAATTTGGGCATAGTAGTCGATCCGAATCAGGTTAGCGGAGACATTGATCCATCGGACAATAGCGCTGCAAGAATGATTGAGATTACGTATGATTTAGAAGACTGGGCAGGGAGATGGGAGGATGCCAGTCGTTTAGAGGTCCAAGTTCATCAATCGGTAGTGGAATATTGTAAACAGGAAGGCGCTATTTCATCCACGCAACTTACACAAGCAATCCAAGCTTGGAATGGGATTAGCGATAATGTTTCCTTTGATAAAGTTCGTTATAGTCCTACGGAAGGAGATGACTACATGATGGAACAGGTTCCTTTACATGTTTTTACCTATGAAGATCCTAACATCCATGTCTTAGGAAGGACACGGGTGTTTAAAAAAGATGTTTTGTCAGATATAACTGTAGAAGTATTGCCTGAGAATCTTTTTACTGATGAAAGTAACTATGTGGAAGCGAGAATTTATCTAAATACACCTACGCTAATTAATCAGGGAGAAAAGGGACAGAAAAAAACGGTGACGCACGAATTCGGACACGCGTTAGGTCTTGCGCATCCTACGTGTAAAGATAAAGCAATTATGTGGCAAACAGGGGATAAAGACTATGTATCGTATGAAATTACGGGACATGATGAGTATAATATCTGTAAAAAATATGGATAAGGAGGATTTTCATGAAAAGATACGGACGGTTTTTGGTAGGGTTGCTTTTTGTTGCAACGCTCTTTTCAGCCTGTGCTCCCAAGGATATAAATACGAAAATTTCTACAATGAGCGTTCAGGTGGACACATCGTTCGATGCACAGACATTGGAAGAATTGGAGTCTCAAGCCAAGTACATCGTGCAGGGTAAATTTCAAGATGATGCAACTGAAGATTTGCAAAGTGAAGCCGGGATTGTTCTCTATGGCGCGACGGTTTCCTCCTTTGAAATTACCAAAGTGTATAAGGGGGATTTCGAGGTAGGCGACGTCATAAGGATTGCCGAGCAGTATTATGTGGAAGATCAGGATGGTCAACAGACGTTGGTTCATTATGGGAACTATATGCCGTCGGATGTAGGGCGCGAATACCTGATGTTCTTTGACAATCCTCCGGAAAACAGCGAGCGGTGGAAAGATACGTACACGCCGCTGTGCCTGGATCGGGGCCGGTATCCAGTGATAAATGCCAAGATGCGTTCGGTAGCTGATGTAGACAACATGACCAACGAAGAGCTGAATCTGGATACAGGGGATTCCTCCATTTACCGGCAGTTTTACAAAGATGTGATCGAGAAATATATGAGCGAATAACGCAGCTTACAGCCCGGCGGAGGAACCATCCGCCGGGCGTTTTTTGAAAGATGTTCTATTCTTTGCTGCATCCCCTTATAATTCTTCACACAGTTCTCTTGGGGAAACCGATAATACATGGATTTGGACATGCGCTAGGCCTAGCGCATCCTACATGTGGAGATAAGGCGATCATGTGGCAAACGAAAGATTCGGACTATGTGTCGCATGAGATTACAGAGCACGACGAATATAACATGATTCATAAATATGAGAAGTAGGGGGGATTTTCATGAAGAAATGTATATCGGTTATCATGATGGTGCTATTTGTAACCGCAGCATGTTCTGGTTGCGGCCAGAAAATGCAAACGAGGAGTATTCAAGAAGACCTGCTCTTTGATGCGGGGTCTTTGGAAGAACTGGAGGACTTGTCCAAACAGATTGTACAGGGAAAGTTCTATGACGATCCAAGAGAGGATTTACAAGGGGATGAAAGTATAACGCTCTATGGCGCGACGATTTCCTCCTTTGAAATTACCAAAGTGTATAAAGGCGATTTTGAAGTGGGGGATGTCATTCAAGTAGGTGAGGAATATTACATCGATGAGTCCGACGGCCAAAAGACGCTTGTACATTTTGGAAATTATCTTCCCTCAGAAGTGGGCAAGGAGTACCTGATGTTCTTTGACAATCCTCCGAAAAACAGCAAACGTTGGAAAGATACGTATACTCCTATTTGCGGAGAAAAGGGGCGGTACCCGGTGGTAGCCCCCGGGACGTGTTCGGCGGCCGACGTAGACAACATGACCAACGAAGAACTGAATCTGGATACAGGGGATTCTTCCTTTTACCGGCATCTTTACAAAGATGTGATCGAGAAATATATGAGCGAATAACGCAGCTTGCAGCCCGGCGGATGAACCATCCGCCGGGCATTTTTTGAAGAATGTTCCATTCCTCGCTGTATTTCCCAACAGGAATCCTTCACACCTTTCTCTTGACGGAAAAACCGAACAATACTATAATAAGTTAAATAATAAAAGCGACAAGAAATGCGAATGCTGCCGCCGGGAACTGGCCGGCGTTGGATGCAGTTTTGTATAGAGAAGGAGTGGCCCTATGATTAGCGGAGCGGAAATCATGGTGAAATGCCTGCAAAACGAAGGCGTTTCCTATTTGTTCGGTTATCCGGGTGCAGCGATCTGCCCTTTCTACGATTATATCACCAAAACAGATATAAAGCATGTGTTGGTGCGGCAGGAACAGAATGCTGCGCATATGGCCAACGGCTATGCCCGTGCCAGCGGCAAGCCGGGCGTTTGCGTTGCGACTTCCGGCCCCGGCGCCACCAATTTGATTACTGGTATTGCGACGGCCTACATGGATTCCATACCGCTGATTGCGATTACCGGGCAGGTGAATTCCTGGCTGTTGGGGCGCGATGTGTTCCAGGAGGCGGACATCACGGGCGCCTGTCAGCCGTTCACAAAGCATTCGTATCTGGTGAAGGATGCGGCGAGTTTGCCCCGCATCTTTAAAGAAGCGTTTCACATTGCAACGACGGGCCGCCCGGGGCCTGTATTGATCGACGTCCCCACGGACATTCAGCTTCAGGAGGTGGAGTCGTTCAACTATCCCGCAAAGGCGGATATTATTGGATATAAGCCCCGCACACAGGGGCACCCGATGCAGATCAAAAAGGCGTTACAGGCCATTAAAGAGGCAGAACGTCCGGTGATTTGCTGTGGCGGCGGGGTCGTGTCGGCCGGTGCGCGCGAGGAAATGATCGCGTTTGCCCGCAACAGTGGAATTCCGGTGGCTGCCACGATGATGGGCATCGGCGTTATGCCGATGGACAGCCCTTATTATCTGGGGATGATCGGTTCGCACGGCCGCACCAGCGCCAATAAGGCCATGAGCGAGGCGGACCTGGTGATTCTATGCGGCGCACGTGTGGGCGACCGTGCGGTTGCGGCGCCGGAGAGTTTGGCGGAAAAGGCCAAGATTATCCACATCGACATTGATCCGGCAGAAATCGGAAAAAATATGACGGCCCACATTCCGATTGTGGGAGACATCCGTTTGGTGCTCTCGGACTTGGCGGCAAAGGTGGAGAACACTGTGTCGCAGGAATGGATTGACCGGGTGTTTGGATTAAAGGCGAAATATCCGCCGCGCGGCGAAGCGCGAGAGGACTGCGTGGAGCCGCGGGTGTTCATCCGGGATCTCTCTGAGATGATGAAGGATGACGCAATTCTGGTTGCGGATGTCGGACAGAACCAGATCTGGGCTGCGCGCAATTTCAATGTGAAAGAGGGCCGGTTCCTGACCTCCGGCGGTTTAGGAACATGGGGTATTCCGTACCTGCGGCTATCGGCGCGAAGATCGCCAAACCCCACCGGCAGGTGGCGGCAGTCTGCGGCGACGGTTCGTTCCAGATGTGTATGTGCGAGTTGGGCACGTTGATTCAAAACGATGTGGATGTCAAGATCATTGTGATGGAAAACCAGCGCCTCGGCATGGTGCGTGAATTCCAGGATAAGTTGTATGGTTGCCGGCACATTGGGACAATTTTGGAGAACGGCAACCCAGATTTTGTCAAGCTCGCAGAGTCCTACGGCATCGAGGCGGCGCGCGCAGAGAATAATGCGCAGGCCAAAGAGCTGGCTCAACACATGCTACAAAGCAACCGGGCGTTTATCCTGGTGTGCAACGTCGATCCGGAAACACCATCCATATAAGGAGGGACCGCCATGCAATATACCATTTCGATTCTGGTAGAGAACCAGCCCGGCGTGCTGTACAAGGTTTCCGGCCTGTTTGCGCGCCGTGGATTCAATATAGACAGCCTCGCCGTGGGTGAGACAGAGGATCACACGATTTCCCGCATTACGATTGTTGTCAACGGCGACGAGCACATTGTAGAACAGGTGGAAAAACAGTTGAACAAGGTGATTCCGGTCATTAAAGTGCGTGTGCTTCAGCCGGGTTCCTTCTACAGCTGTTATCTGTCGCTGATTAAGGTGAGTAGTAATGCACAACAGCGCGCGGAGGTCATGAAGATCGCAGAGCTGATGAATGCGCAGATCGTGGACGTTGCCACGGACTGCCTGACCCTACAATTTACCGACAGTGTGGAGCGCACCGAGACACTGATTAGCCTTTTAAAGCCATATGGCATCAAAGAGATCGTGCGCGCAGGCGCGCTTGCGATTGAAAAGGGGTCCGCTGTGGCCCGCCGTAAGGGAAACTGACAGTTGATAGTCTGCCAGGCCGTAACCGGCCTGTTCCAAACTTCTGCCGGGTCCATCCCCCGGTAGCCAAATAAATTTATTGCCGGCGAACGGCAAGGAGGAAATGTATTATGCCAAAGATTTATTATGAAGCCGATTGCGACATCAACGTTCTGAAGGGCAAAAAAGTTGCGATTATCGGTTACGGCAGCCAGGGACATGCGCATGCGCTGAACTTGAAGGAAAGCGGCGTCGATGTTGTTGTCGGTCTGTATGAGGGCAGCAAAAGCCGTGAGAGAGCAGAAAAGGCTGGCTTAACGGTTATGACCGTTCCGGAGGCCACCAAGGCGTCCGACGTGATTATGATCCTGATCCCGGACGAGCGCCAAGCGGATATGTATAAGAAGGACATCGAGCCGTACCTGACCGAGGGAAAAGCACTGGCTTTTGCACATGGCTTTAACATCCATTTCGGCCAGATCGTTCCGCCGAAGAATGTCGACGTATTTATGATTGCCCCGAAGCGCCGGGCCACACGGTCCGCAGCGAGTTCCAGGAGGGGAAGGGAACGCCGTGCTTGGTGGCTGTGTATCAGGATGCCTCCGGCCATTGCCTGGACATCGCCTTGGCTTATGGTGCCGGACTGGGCGGCGCACGTGCGGCCATTATGGAGACCACCTTTAAGATTGAGACGGAAACAGACCTGTTCGGCGAGCAGTGCGTCCTCTGCGGCGGCGTCTGCGCGTTGATGAAGGCGGGTTTGAGACGTTGGTCGAGGCGGGCTATGCGCCGGAGAACGCGTACTTTGAGTGCATCCATGAGATGAAGCTGATCGTCGATCTGATCTACAGCGGCGGCTTCTCCATGATGCGTTATTCGATCTCCGATACCGCGGAGTATGGCGATTATGAGATTGGCAAGCGCATCATCACGGAGGACACCAAGAAAGAAATGAAGAAGGTTCTCTCCGAGATTCAGGACGGCACTTTTGCTAGCCGTTGGATTGCCGAGAACAAGAACGGACGTGCACATTTCAATGCATGCCGTCGCATTGAGGCATCTCACCAGCTCGAGGCTGTGGGCAAGGAGTTGCGCAAGATGTATTCTTGGAACAGCGAGAATAAGTACGCTGACTAAGCGCTAGGCTTCGATACATATGTCCAACCCCTGAGCCTGTAGAAAGCAGGTAGTGGACGTTAGATAGGAGAGAACCGTTTTTGACGATTCACATTTCTATTTAGAGACTATATAGGATTGTTGGAGGGGACGTCCGCTGCATTGTTTAGACAAAGGGCGGTCGTTCCCGATCAATTGAAAAGCGCAAGCGCTGTACAGAGCAGCTGTCTACACATAAATAAAGCAAGGGCGCCCTGATTTGGCCAGTCGGCCGGGAGATAGGGCGCCCTATTTGTATTCTATTTCATATGTTGTGTGTTTGATAACAAAATGACCGGCACCAATGGACAGCAGTTCATGGAAGTATATTAAAATTAGAAGATAAAAAGAACCAAGCCGTGCGGGCGAAGCTATTTGGGACAGCCATTTTATAAAGAAGGATTTGTTCCAAAAGTATATGGATAAAGAGGAAACTCTCATAAATCAATCCATGCCCCTGGAGACGCCTGTGGGACCAACGGAGAACAATCTGCCAAGTAGATACCCTTTAATTGGATATAGCATAGTTCGCAGATGAAAGCTACCATGATAGTCAGCTGAATTTGTCTACAAAGGTAAGTAAGGCAGATTATCCAGATAATTCCTGCATACATTTGCCTATATTTATAGGAAAATGCGGCGAACCAACCTGATTCTTTCAAACCGTGCAAGCCTTTCGATCGCCCATCATGTAAAAACACATCGAACTTGCCAGGGTGGCCTTCGTTCCCTCTTTAGGCACTTTCTTGAACGGGAGAGCGATTGGAACCCGTGCCTTTTCCTGTTTGACCTAACATGGGTTCTGCGAGGTGTGTGCGGAAAAACTGGATCAGCGGGCCGGTCAAAAAGGCGGTGATAATGGTGCCGATACCCACAATCGCCGAGAGTTCATTCTGTGCAATCAGGCAGAAAATCGTGCCAACGGCTACACAGACAACATCCGTTGTAATGCGTGCCCAGCGGAACGCAATGCGGTTCTTGATTGCTTTCAAAAGAACATAAGCGGCTGCGTCATATGGAGCAATGCCAAGATCTGCAGCCATATATATGCTGGCGCCTGCACAGGTCATCACAGTGCCGAGAAGGAGTAGAACCACGCGCAAAGCAAGCGGGAATTCCAATCCTGCTTGTTGCGCCAGCCAACAGACAAAGTCTGCAAGGTATCCCACGAACACCATATTGATGACGGTACCCAACCCGATACAGGAGCGAATGGTAAAAAACACCACACCAAGTAGAAGGATGTTTGCGATCAGCTGCCAATTGCCGAAACTCATATGTAAAAACCCACTGATCCCCATATTCATACAGGAAAAGGGGTCTACGCCAAATGCGGCTAGGCGGAAGAGTCCCACACTGATACCGATCAAGAGGATACCGACGACCATCATCATTGCCCGGCGTCCTAATCGTTTTTTAGATGGATTCATAGCGAAATTTCCTTTCATTAAAACGCAATATTTATTTCATAAGAAAATGTTCGTGCTCATTTTATACAGAGCGGAGATGGAAGTCAAGAGAGTTTGTGACAAAGTTATTCGGTAATTTTTGGATAAAAAGTAAATCTCACACGTGTATAACAAAGAAAGTGCCGTATGACGCGACCCGTGACAGAACCCTCAAAAGTGTGTTATAATGGACGGGGATAAACGTGGGGATGTGAAAAATATGAGGTTTTTAGCATACCATGGAACAGATCGGGAACGGGCGAAAAAGATATTAGATCATTCATTTCTGGTGAAAGCAAACGATGAACATTGGCTGGGAAATGGGGTATACTTTTATTTGGATCGCTCGTTGGCGCAGTGGTGGACGACGAGGCCGACCAAAAAATTTGGAGAAGAGGTACACGAACCGGCGGTTTTGGAATGTGCCATTGAGACCGCGGGTTTCACACTGGACTTGCGCAAGTTGGACGACTACCGGTGGTTTGTAGAGGAGTACGCGCAGGTGATCGCCTATTTGACAGAGAAAATGCGTGTGGAGCGGAATAGCTTTAAAAGGCTCCGTTGCGCATTTTGTGATTATCTGCATAAACAATATCATTTGGATCTGATGATAGGGACTTTTCACTTGCCAGAGCAACCCTATTTAGATTTCAAGCGTACGCCGGACTTTGACCAATTGCAACTTTCTTACGTAGAAACACAGGTCTGCGTGTTTAACCAGGAGACCATTGTCAGTAAGCGGCTGATTGAGAAAGAGTGAATACAATGATTAAGCATAAGAAAGTAAATCGAGAGCTTTTACAAAAAACGTTGGGGGAAAATGGGATTAAAGCGACCCCTACAGTCCGTTCCGGTCAGACGGCGAAACTCGTCATGACCGGCGAGGATGGAAAGGTTTATGAGGTGAATAAAGATCTGACGGTCGTCCGTGTTCAGGATGAAATGCCCGCAAGGCCCCTTTTGAAGACACATTCCCAATCTCCCGCAGATCGGAGTGCCGTGCAGATCCGGAAGGCGGCAATGCGTACCAGCAAATATGAAGCGGTACACCAGAGCATCGCAAGACACAACGAGGCTTGGAAAAATCAACAGCGCCAGCTGGAAAAAGAGGCGTTGTTAGTGGCGACAACCCGCGCGGTGCGGGGCGTTGTCGCTGTCACAGAAAAGGCTGAGGGGAAGTTTTCCCGCATAGCGCGGATAGAGCGCAGGCGGTTAAAGCTGAAAGATGTAAAAGGCTGACGAGAAGTTGCCGCATTCGGTAAAGAAATCACCGGATGCGGCATTTTGGTTGTCTATTCCCATTTCAATAGGCATACCCATAAGCAAGGCTTCCTTTATTAGGCCATTTGAAGGCGGATATTCGTTCTTGCGAATCCGGTCGAAAGCGTTTATAATGAATTTATCATTGTGGTTATTTAGGCGAAAAAAGAATTTTGCCATTTCGTTTTAAAGGGCGCCGGGGCGGTGTGTAACCGGGGAAAGGCGAATAGGAGGGCTTAGTTATGTGGGATCGCAGGATTTTAAAGTCCAATGCAAAGACTGCTTTGCGCGGACGTTATTGGTTGGCTTTTGCCGTAGCGTTGGTTGCGTGTATTTTGGCTGGCCATCTGTTCACGGGAGGGATGAATCCCTGGAGTTTGGGCCAGGTCGAAGATGCCGCGTCGCGGGTGGAACAGCAAATCGATGGTTATGACGATTCATATTACTACGACTATTACGGCGATTATATGGACCCGTGGGAGGACCCCTATTACAGTTATCCGTATGGACATAATTTTGGACCAGGCTACCATGAGCCATATGAGTACTACGATGACCATGTATGGGATGATTTTGGACCGTATGGTGGAGCAATTGTCTCTGTATTGTTGTTAATTGGTGTGCTTGCCTTTGGCTTTGGGACAGCTTTTCGTGTTTTTGTCAGCAATCCGGTTGATATGGGTAAGTGTCGTTATTTTGTGCACAACCGCTTTGGGGATAGCCGGTTTGAACATCTTTTTAGCGCTTTTCGAGCAGGATACCTTACTGCTACAGGAGCGATGTTTACCACCGATTTGCTCATCGACTTGTGGCTTTATATCTTGTTTGTGATTGTAATCGTCAGTTTGATTGCGATTCTGAATGGCGTTTATATGATGGTGCTGTTGATGATGTTGAGCTTGCTGCTGCTAATTCCTTATGTAATCAAATCGTATCAGTACGGCTTTGTAAAGTACTTATTGGCAGATAATCCGCAGCTCAAGGGGACACGTGCGCGCCAACTCAGCACGATGCTTACAAATGGGGAAAAGGGTTCCATCTTTGTTCTCGATCTGTCTTTTATTGGTTGGTATTTGCTCGGTGCACTTTGTTTAGGGTTGGGCCACCTGTTTGTAAATCCCTATTATGAGGCCACGAGAGCAGAGTTATATATTTTTCTGCGAGAGAGGGCAATCCAGAACGGTCTGATCGATCCAAGGGAATTAAATCTTTATACGAACCCGCCGATACCGCCTTATGGGATGCCACCCCAACAGAAGGATACCACCTACGTGATGTACCAGAAAACGTCACAGGCAGGCCCCAATTCTCCATATGGAACTGTGCCGCCTGTTTACCCAGGTTCATCTGTTCCAACCCAGGGACCTGTACAGGGATATACGCCTAATGGGGTATTTCAAGGAGCCTCTCAGAATCCGTTTGACCGGCCGCAGGCCCCTTATGGGAGGAACGCTTCCCCATATCCGGGAAATTTGGTTCCCCCGCCGCCACCGTACGGCGTGCCGTCTTCGGAATCCCAGGCGGCCCAGCCGCCGGTTCCGGGAAGCAGGGAGTCGTTCGGAAATATGGGTGCGCCGGTGCCGCCCATGACGCATACGGATGTGCCGGATATAGCGCAAAATCCGGTTCCTCCTCCGCCACCATACGGCGTGCCGTCGCCGGAATCCCAGGCGGCCCAACCGCCGGTTCCGGGAAGCGGGGAATCGTTCGGAAATACAGGCGCGCCGGTGAACCCGGCGGAGCATGTAAATACCCAGATGGATACCCAAAATGTGGTCGATGTATCAGAAGGAGCGAAAGGAACCAGTTCAGATACATCCGCACCGGAGAGCCCCTTGCCTTCGGGGACGAGTGTGCCGGAGTCCGTGCAGGAGGGCAAAAGTAGATCTGGAGAGCCTTACTCGCATGGAGAGCCGCCTACACCGACTGCTCTTTAAAGGAACATATTTCCTGAGAAAAGTATCGGGATATTTCAGAGTATTATAGACTCTAGGAAAGGTTTTCCACAAGGATAGAGAGACAACGGGAGAATTTCATGGAGAAAGAAGAGGATGCGTTATGTGGAGCAGACAAATTCTAAAATCCAATGCAAAGATTGCTCTGACGGGACGTTACTGGCGGGCATTCGTGGTGGCTTTACTGGCGGGACTGTTGACAGGGATTGCGAATTTGGGAGATACAATCAGCAATTTTCTAAATCAATATGATTCTTATCAATCGCTGTTCCGTTCCTATGATGCTGCTTATCCCCAGATTGTTTTCTTGGATGTTCTTCGCACGTGGGTGGTTCCGCTGACCGTCTTCGGTTTGCTGCTCTCCATCTTTGTGATAAATATTCTTCGAATTGGTGAAGCACGTTATTTTGTGCAGAATCATTTTGGTGAGACACACGTTGAGACCCTGTTCAGTGGATTCCGGAACGGATATGGAAATTCTGTTGTTGCAATGTTTGTCACAGATCTGTTTATTTTTCTGTGGTCGCTGTTGCTGCTGATTCCGGGAATCTATAAGACGTATCAGTATTATATGGTGCCGTATATCCTGTCCGATAATCCCAATATTCCAGGAGCGCGTGCGCGGTCGATTAGCCGGGCGATGACGGATGGTGAAAAGTTAAACATTTTTTTATTGGAGTTATCCTTTATAGGGTGGTATCTACTGGGCGGACTTTGCTTGGGAATTGGTGTTTTCTTTGTGAATCCTTATTACGAGGCGACCAAAGCCGAGCTGTACATTTATCTTAGAGACCGCGCTATACAGACCGGAATGGTTCAACCGGAAGAACTGGGTCTAGTATTTCATACCCCAGGAGGGGAAAATCCATTTGGCCCGCCGCCTTCTGTTTTTATGTAAGAGAATACGAATAGACCGGTTTTCCAAATAGGGGATAGGACGGAAGAGAGAACATCCGGCATAAAATAGACAATAGAGATCCTAAGATGGACTGCCGTGTCGGCATATACCGAATACAGGCAAGTGAAGCAGATCGTAAAGATGGACCGCCGAGACACGGTAGGATGCGCGGGCGGCCATATACGAATGAACCGTTGTATAGAAGTAAAAACGATAAGTTGGTTACTCAAAAACGGTAGGATGGCCCCTACTGCGGATATATAAAGGAGTCTTTTTTCGCTAATAATTTGGATGCTTCTATAATTCCGATAGATTAAATAGACTTAAAAGTCCGACTGCAAGTACTAAAAAATCAGCGGAGGATATTCCTTTATCTGTTAAGATAAGAATTGAAATACTAATAATAAACAAAAACGTATTGCATACAGATAAAATTTTTATCTGTAATTCTTTTATAACTTATGAAATATAGGCTTCATTTGATCGAAAGTACAGTATTCATCAAACCCTATTTGTTTTAATATGGATTTAGCTTCATTAATATAAGCACCTAAATGATCCTTTCTATGAGAATCACTACCAATAGTAATGATTTTTCCACCTAGTTTTTTATACAGCTTTAATATATCTCTGCTGGGCGTTGTATCCTTTAATCCATATCGATGGCTTGATGTATTTATTTCAATTCCTTTACCATCTTCAATAGCTATCTTTAATATCTCAGTGATTAAAGGTTTAATTTTATTAAAAGGGTATTTACCCTTTAAATCATATCGAGATATTAAGTCCAAATGTCCTAGCACGCTATAGTTTTTATATCTTTTGATGACATCTAGAATTTCTTGATAATATTCCATATTATATTCATCTTGAGTTTTATTTTTTTGAAAGTCCTGTGTCCATAATTCTAAATTTTTTACTTGATGGATAGATAAGATAATAAAATCGAAAGAATACCTTGAAAATAATTCATTATATTTATCGATTGTGTGCGTTTGGACTCCAAACTCTAATCCCAATTTTAAATTAATTAAGTTGCCATATTTCTTTTTTAGATATTTATACTTTTCATAGTACTTTGGATAATTAACATTAGCGACATACATGAATTCTGGCTCTCCAGGTCCCCCTGGTCTTTGTTTCATACTTTCGGGTTTATCCCAATCATCTTTAATACCATAATCAACGTGATCTGTAAAACATAGTTCTTTAATATCCATATCAATAGCATCTTTAACTACGTCTTCCATATCGTATGACGAATCATCACTAAATTCTGTATGGACATGGTAATCCGCTTTCATTTTTATCATCTCCTCTTTAAATAATTCAAATAGTTAAGGTTATCCAGAAAAGGAATGTTATACAACCTTATCCACACTATAATGATAACGAATTATTTTTGTAAAAACAATAACAATATCGACTTATAATATAACTATACCGACCAAAAGGAGATAGACATATATTTGGCAATTTAAAATAGCCGAGGGTTTTCAAATTTAGTTATTAAATTATGCGGGATGATTAACCCCACGATTTTAAGTCGTTTTCTATTTTTATAAGTTAAGTTTCTGTTCGATTTTATAAATTTTCGTTTTGTCTTTACATTCATTAAGTCATGCCACTTTTAGCATTGTCTTTTCTGCTTTTGAAAAGCAACGTATTAGCTTGTGGTTTGTAATGGGTGCTATTCAGCGTTGCTTAGACACAGACCCTTGACAAAGTATAGACTAATATGTTTTAAGGTAATCTAGCAGAAATGAAATAGCCTGCTGTTTCATATCATGGAAGAACGACACTCTATATCAAGTGTCGTTCTTCCATGATATAATTTAGTATAATTCATTACATAAGGCTTTTTCATTTTTTATAATTTTCTTCTTTTTAGCCGTTTTGCTGATAAATACTGCGTTTAAACGAATATTTCCGGTTTTCGATCTTTTTAGGAACGCAGACATTTTTCCAACCAGAAAGAGGATACTCCTTTCCTATGAATCTAAAAAATCCGTAATTTAGAAGCGCCCTCTTTGTTTGCGCGGAATAATCAGAATACGGAACTGGGGAAACTCTCGCTACTTCATAAAACGATTCATGACCTGCCGGTAGGCTTTTTTATAATCGGTAGCATCCCCTTCACCTAAATTTAATTCTTCGTTTGCCATGCCGTCCATGTCCGGATCGGAAAAAAGACTGGTAGGTAAGACGAGGTAGCGACCATATTCGCGCCACAATGGGAAATACGTTTCCCCGTACTCTTTATAGTCCGAAGGCTCATCAAAAAAGAACAGGTATTCTTCACCCGGTTTGGATGGGGCATACAGGATGGGAGTGCCCACATCCATTTTGATGGTGTCAACGCCGTATAGATCCACCACACAATAAGGTTCGGCTACTTGAATTTGGTCGCCGACTTGAAGATTCCCTTGAATTACTTCTGTAATTTCCAGAGTGGTGAGGGTATGCGCGCTGAGGACGGTCCTCTTTTCTGGCGCTGGAATATAACCCAAATCCGCCACTTCATCCAAATAAGTAATCGTGCCTTCCGCATCGTCCAGAAATTTTCCTTTGACAATGAATATGCATTTTTCCGGCATTTCCTCAACTGTTTCGGGAATTCCCAATCGATAGTAGTATTCTACCTTACCTGTGGAAAGCACAGCTGAAATCGGCAGAGACTCTTGAGAACGACAGGAACAAAACGTAGAGAGCAGCAGGACAAAGGAAAGAACAAGAATCCACCGTTTCATAAAAATACCTCCTCAATATTTTTGATTTAAATTGTAGACGTCATGACCTTCAATATCAAAGGAAACCAGGGAATCCCCCGTAGTTCGCATGACCGCCGTGTCCTTACATGCTTCAGGATGCGCTAATCCAAGAACATGTCCGATCTCATGTGTAAGCGTCCTCATTTGATACGCCTCTGGGAAGGTAGACAGGGTATCGTAATTTAAGACCACCAATGCGCGGACATAGGGCCTCTTATCGGTATATACGTCGCTGTCCGGAATTTCTTCTGAACCATCTGTGTCCCGATAGAGATACGTATACCCTAGGTTTCCATTATGGCCGCCGTTCTCAGCGACAACGATCATTTGGGCGTCGGGCATGGTGCCATAGTTGTCAATCGGATATTGGAAACATTGGAATGGATGCCATTCCATTCGCGGATGGTGTTGGCAGCCTGAGCACTGCTCATCGTGTTGTCCGCATTAAAAAATTGTAATGCTAAACTATGAAATTGAACGGTAAGTTGCTTTGCATTACTCCACTTTCCTGCAAAAACTTCTGTATCATGAGAAACAATGCTTTACAGGATGCCGTATTATCATAAGGGGTTATATCGGTAGATGGAATAACCGGGTGAACTGTCCGTTTTAGAGGATAGGTTCCTTTTCGATTAAAGGATATGGGGATGGACCAGGTATATTGTTTCATAGAGCCAATCGTAGCAGACATATATTTTTTCCCTTCCCCATAGTCCAGGATAAGCTGCATTTCCTGGGTGGGTAAATTTCCGGTATTTGTTACAACCATTAATAGATCGTGCGTTTCACAGCTTTCAAACGCATTATCGCCGTCGAAACGTAATCCAGCAGCCAGAGCGATACAGTCCTGCCATCCGCCGGTGGAAATGCTGGTATTGTTATTATCATTAGACTCGGCAATCGTACGGCTTTCGTTCAATATCCTTTTGATGGTATGTATTCCGCCAAGAATATTTATACGAAAGAAAAAGGAGCCTTTGCGCCCGGCATCCAATGTTCCTTCCAACGTAAACGTTCCTTTCGGAACGTTGTCCAGGTAAAGTGAAACGGTAGGATTTATAGCGGCGGCGGAACCAATATTTTTGATTTCGATTGTATATTTTACATCGGTATTGCTGGGATATGGTAACGACTTATCGATGGTCAATGTTCCAAAGGTTAGGTCTGGTAAAGAAGCCCGTGTAGGAAAAGCGGTCTTCCAATCTTCAATTTGCCTCTCGTCCGATAAGAGAAAACAAAGTCCTGTATCGTTATTTCCGGAATCTTTTATAACAGGTTCGTTGATGACTTCAATATGTACCTCGGGTTCATCCAAAACGGCCTTTTCTGAGCAAACCGGTTCTCCCACCTCGATAGTTGCTGCCAGTTTTTCTTCTGTACCGTTTAAAAAAGAAATAGAATTTTTTCGGCAAAGGCAGAGGTTGTCATAGGGAAGGCAATCAGAGCACATAAGAGAAGCAGTGACAATCCTTTTTAAAATGGACGCACATAATTGTTCTTCAAAAAATAAAAGATTTTTAACTGGATTTTACAACAATACATCTACAATAAATAGTATCAGCTGATATAAATAAAGTAAATTTGCAGTTTGCATAAATATATGTAAAATATTTTCGCCTTGAAATATATATAGTTAATATTTTATATTATATAATTTTTCTAGATTATTAAACTTTAAAACATTGGAATCGTTTTGCATGTATTATTTCGATTGCCCCCGCATGGCCGTTATATAAGAAGGAGCCTGCCCTATTTAAGGGCAGGCTCCTCTCTGTTTGGCTCAACGGTCCAAGATTTCAATCCAGTAACCGTCGGGGTCATTGATGAAATAGAGATCCATTTCACGGTTTTCGAAACAGATACATCCCATTTCCTCGTGCAGGGCATGTGCTGCTGCTTTATCCTCTACCTGCACAGCCAGGTGAATCTCATTGTCCCCGAGGTTATAGGGTTGCTGCGGTCACGCAGCCAGGTCAACTCCAATTCAAACGGTGTGACGCCGTCTGAGAGATAGACAAGAATAAAGGAGCCGTCTGGCGCTTCCATCCGGCGGCATTCCTTTAAGCCAAGCGCCCTGTCGTAGAAAGCCAGGCTCTTTTGCAGATCAAAGACATTCCGGTTGACATGTAAAAAGGTGGACTTCACAATCCATTCCTCCCATTCCTTAATTTCTCTCTAAGCATGCCATGATTTTGATAAATTATGATTCCTAATTCGAACAAATTGGGATAATCCTCGGCGCAAGGTGTCGAACCATTTAAAAGAAAGGGCGGGTTCAGAAAAATGGTTTTTCGTTAGGCATAGAGTAAGCAAGCATCGCCGCTTGTGGTGTTCAACTGGATTTTCGCACTTCCGTCCTTATAGCGATAGGTATCGCCGCCGTGAAAGTCCGGAAAGGCACAGATGAAATCGCCGGTCGAACTGTTTAGCTGGGCAGTAAAACCATCATTTTCCGGAATAAAAAGCACAACGTCACCGGAAGTAGACTGGATCGCCGCTTCCGTAATCATCTGGCTGGTCCGCAGAGAGATATCGCCCGATGTGCTGGTGGCCTGAATGCGGGCGAAACTGCCGGAGGCCTGTATATCGCCGCTAGTGGTCTGTGAAATAAGTTGTTTGACCGTGACATCGCGGCAGAGCAAATCGCCACTGTTAGAAGAAAAATCCAGCTTTTCGAAGTCCCCTCCCAGGCTTACATCCCCGGAGTTGGTATGTACAACAAGCTCCTTTACTTCCAAGGGTTGGAAAAAGATGTCGCCGCCTGTGGTGTCCAATTGAAGTGTTTCATAGATCTGTTCCGGCAGATAAACCTCCAGGTCCGAGCCGATGGAGAATGGAAAAGGCCCAATCGGCAGGCCCGCGACGGTTTTGCCGTTGGAAACGACCAGGGCGTCATCCTCGATGGATGCCTGAAAGAACTGGTCCTCCGGCGTGTTTTTCACAGCCTTCTGTACAATTTTTATCTCTTTACCGCTGGTGGAAAAAACCGATACATCGCCGCCCTTCCAATCGAGTGCCAGCGTTTGGATTGGTTCAGTAAATGTTTGCTCATGGACCTGTTGATAGGTGGAATGGTTGCTCCAACCAAAGTGGAGGGAGAGTCCCGTCCAGCCGCCATTGTACCACAGATAACCAAACAGCGCGGTAAAGAGCAACAGTACGGCACTCCAAACCCCAATATAAATTTTTGCGGTTGTTCGGCTCATTTCGTTTACCTCCTGAGGGCAAAGATACCTTTGATAATGTTTTCTACTGCGCCAGCCATGATAAAGAGAATCCAAGAAAAGCTCCAAATTCGGAAGATAAAGCTGACGAGCAAATAAATTGCAACCACAATGCTCCAATAAGCCCCTTTAAACGCATTCAATGCATCGCGTTGGCGGCCATTTTTGACGTGCCATTCCTTAAATTCTTCCACAATGGTATCGTCTGCACGGGAATAATGTGGCTTCGTCATGCCATTGTAAATGAGCAGTCCTGTCGCCGCAGCGATAAAAAGGAACATTCCTCCAATCCCCCCATGTTCCAGGGAATAGGATCACTAGAAACGGGCTCATGATATACAGGGCAACGCAATTGCCGTACATAATGCACGTATGCGGGATTCATGCGCTGGAACCGGTTCAAGAGGGGAGGGGCCCCGCGCGCTGTCAATCAGCTCATCGATATCGCCAATACTCCGGATGACCGCATTATATGCGTCCTCTTCAGACATCCCCTGGCGGACGCGGTCGTTATACTTTTCAACGAGATTGGAGAATAATTCTTCGCGGAGATCCTCCATCCGGCGCGTTTTGGGAGAATTTGCAAAAGCATGTTCCAAATAGACACGAATACGGTCAATCATAGGTGGTAGTCTTCCTTTCACAAAATCAATTTGTCGATCAGGTCCTTCGTGTGCGCCCATTCTGCGATAGCGGCCTGATACTGGGCACGCCCTTCTTCTGTAATGGTGTAATAACGACGCCGGGCGCCTGTTGTCTCATCTCCCCAATAAGAGAGAATGAGCCCCGCCTGTTCCAGCCGCCGGAAGGCCGTATAAAGAGTGGCCTCCTTGAGCTCATACTGATTGCCGGTCTTTTCTTGGACCGCCTTGTTGATTTCATACCCATAGCTGTCCTTTTCGATCAGCTGCCTTAAAATAATTGTGTCCGTGTGCCCGCGGATCATGTCGGCTGTGATGGACAATCCAGTTCACATCCTTTCTGAGTTATAATATAATACAATATACCTCGCCTGTCAAGGTATGTTAAAAATAAAAACTTTCGTAGGGTTCATATGGTCAGGCATTGCAATAAAAGATCCTCAGTAAAGCCGAAGAGTCGTTTATCGAAAAACCCATACTGGTCATTAGACCAGTATGGGTTTTTCGATAAACGGAGAGGATGGGCCCAAAATCATGAAATGACTTAAGGATACTCTCGTTTTTTAAATACCGCTATTTTTGCTTAAAGAAAGGATTTCACTTTCCTATAAATCGAAAGATTCGTAACTTTAGGACGCCCTCCAAAACCAGTTTATTTGGTAAGGAAGAGAACTCCCAATGTATTGGGTCCACAGTGGCAGGAGATGGTACAGCTGGCCCTTGTGACGCAGATTTCTCGGAAATCTGCAACTTCCTGTATCGTATTGCGGACCAGATCAATATACTTCTCAGAGATGCCAGAATGGGTGATAAAGACCCGATCCAGCACCAGGTCTGCCCGGTCCGCCAACTTGTCCCGCGTATATTGAGGCAGGACTTTTTCCAGATTTCCACGGTATTTTTTGCCCACATTCATGGCGCCACCGCGCAAATTGTTTACCTCAATACAGGGTTTTAAACGCAATAAATTGGCGCCGAGTGCCGTCACAGCGGAACATCGTCCTCCGGCGTGCATAAATTCCAAGGTATCTAGAATGAAGCTGGCATGTGAGTGAGTGGCAAGGGCCGAAACCTCCTGGTAGATTTGTTCAGCGGGCATACCATGGGAGATACGCCGGCCTGCTTCGATCACCAACAGGCCCATACCGGTGGACAAGCTGCACGAGTCGATGACGTAAACATGTCCCAACTCTTGGGCCGCCAACCGGCAATTTTGATGGGCAGCAGAGAGCGCAGATCCCAAGTTGATATGGATGACTTCGTAGCCTTCTTCGACCCATTGCTTAAAATATTCGTAGAACTCCATCGAGCTGATTGCGGCGGTTTTAGGAAGCTGCTTTTTCTCCCGGTAGGCGAGATAGAGGTCCTCTGGCTGAATATCCACGCCATCCATATATTGTTGCCCGCCGAGTATGATGTGATAGGGAAAATACTGCACTTGATAGCGCTCTTTCAGTTCCGGACTCAGGTCACAGGTGCTGTCTGCGCTGAGAATGATTTTATTGGCCATGCTTTCTCCTCCCGTATAGCCTGTATAGCTGTCCAAACAGAATCACACCGCCCAATCGGTGTGTCCAAAAAGTTTCAAAATCCGGGCATCCCGGTGATTGCTTTTATGATACCGCGTTTCGTTGCCCTTTTCAATATGGAAATAAAAAGGACGTTTGCTTTTTATACAGAGAAAGGATACAATGGAAAAAACGACGGAAGGAGCGGACCACATGAATTTGCAAATTGTGCGAGGGGACATCACAGTTCGAAAGGTCGATGCGATTGTCAATGCCGCTAATACAACCTTGCTTGGAGGAGGCGGAGTGGATGGAGCCATCCATCGTGCAGCTGGCCCGGAACTTTTGGAGGAATGTCGCACTTTGCACGGATGTGAAACTGGAAAAGCCAAAATTACAGGGGGATACCGCCTTCCAGCACGCTATATCATCCACACGCCCGGACCGATCTGGCGGGGAGGAACGAGTCATGAGGCAGAACGATTGGAAAGCTGTTACCGTTCTTGCTTGGAACTGGCAGAGAGCAATGGCTGCCGGACCATCGCTTTTCCGTCCATCAGTACGGGAGTCTACCATTTTCCGTTAGAGCAAGCGGCTGAAATCGCTGTGCGTACAATCCTGCAATATGGAAAGGGCAAAACAAGGATTGTATCTGTAGAGATGGTGTGCTTTGACGACCGGACAAAAGCAGCCTATGACGCTGCCTTGAAACTGGCAGAAAAGAACGCCGCTTTAATCCCCAACGAATAGGAACGAACCTCTTTGTAGACAAAGTGGTGGTTAGAGTTCCTCTCCAAGGACTGTGCCACATGTTAGAGGATGCAGTGGAGGGGATCGCTTCCTATTATAGGATGACCCCAGAAAGATTCCAGCCCATTATGTTTTATGAATCCGTTCCAACCAGACGGTTTATGAGGAACAAGGCTACTAAAGTACGGTGCTGTGGATGCGGAATCGCGAATTTACCGCCAGAGGTGCTGTTATGGTTTATGCTGGTATCGGTGTCGCAAAGCACAAACATAGCCCCATTGTAGGTTTAGAGAGCGAAGTTTAGGCGGATGTGTTCTCCGCCTTCAATACGATGAATGGGCTCAATTGTCTGTTGCGGAGAATCCGGGGTTGTACCACGCCGTAGGGCAAAATAAAAGGAGGACTTGTGGCGGCTGGACGTTACTGCTATCGCTCGCTCAGAGTCCTACTTGACAGCGGTCTGTCCACCTTTTATTCAGAAGAGAGCCACAGTAGCCGGATGTGTTCTCATTTGAGACGTCCAAGAAAAAGGAATATGTCGTACCGGTTTGGTATACTCAAAAACAGGGATTTTTGAGGAATTCGGGACGGGCCATTCGGACCAAAGAGGAGAAATACAGATGAACTTTTTATCTTTAGAAGAGATGTACCAAAAATGGCAGGAGCTCCTTGTGATTGGCAAAACCATAGAACGTGAGAGCTACAACGATTATATTCTGGGTATGACGTTGGCCGATGAAGCGAAGCTCTATATTTTGGAGGCATATCGGGAAACGGAGCTTTCTAAATATCGGAGAAGAGGCGTTCGGAATCAAAGAAGCATCTTAAAAGAGCCACAAGAGATATGTTCCCGGTATTTACACTGCTGCAGTGTCCAATTGGGTGGGGAAAGCTTGCATATACAGGGCGGTACTGCCAGCCCCATGAAATATGGTTTACAGGATTATGGAACAATCCAATTGTTTTTAGACCTGATGACCGCGGGGTGGAAAATTCCCCGATGGCTCAAAAAGGAAGATTGGGAGAACCTGCAGCTGGTAACATTGGATGTCGCCGGTGTAAAAAATTGCCGGAATATGAGCCGAATATGCCGGTAACTCTCCAATACGAACCGAAACGGATTCCGCATTTTCTTGAAAAGACACTCACTTTGACGGTCGGGAAAAGCCGTTCTTTCCACTTCTTAGATCATCAGGGGGATGAGGTGCAATGCTATATAAATGATGTCTCCCTAGTTGACGTATGGGAGGATGTGGAAAATCAGCTTCGTGACCCAAAATACACACAGGGGATATCCCCAGCAGAAGTTCAGCAGATAAAGAGCCATTTTTATAAAGTGTTGGAGGAAAACTGTCCAAGGGATATGCGCTATGTCTGCCTTGAATACGAATGTAACAAGGAGATCGACTTGCAATTCTACTCCAAACAATATTTGCAATCACGCCCGAAAAAGCAAAAAGGATGTTCTGGCTGCATCGGGGTGTGCTCAAAGCCAAGCCACCCATTTGGAGCGCATCATCTTCCGCTAAAAAGCTGCGTGTTGCAGACAGCCGTCCCACCGGACACCTCGAAAATTCCCGCAGAGTTATTTCTTTACTTTGAAGAAGCGGATGTGAGGGAAGAAACTTTTTGCTAACGTTTCATGTGCATGCGATGATTGGGGATAATCTTGCAAGGACGCGAGGATACTAAGAGAGATGTATCCGAGATGTTTTTAAAGGATAACTTGGTTCTGCTGGGGAACCTTCCGCGAAAGGGCAGCCCTCTAGCTATTTTGCAATGCGCAAAATAGCTTAAAAGGGGTACATGCTCCATCGCATCAATCAGAAAAGGTTTTGTTAGTCCAATGGTATGAAGTCAAGATGGGAATGCAAGAAAAAACAAAAGGAAATCGAACAAGCATACTATGTTGGCAGCAAAAAGGCAACATCAACCAAAGCCCTGCCCCCTATGATTTTTGAATCAGGGCCTATGAGTCAGAGCGCCTTCGCTTACGGACATTCACAGAGGATGGTGTAGAAGCTATTTTTATTCTATTGTAGGATGGAGAAGTCAACCGTTTTTAACCGATGTTTCTTCTGCAAACGTTGGAGGAAGCGCAGGAGTATTGCGAAAAGAGTGTTTGAGATGCAACCCAACGGAAGGTAGCTGCATCTATGCTATTTGCTTAAAACCGGGTGGTTTGGTAATCGGGTATAGAAAGGCCAATAGCAGCTATGACTGGGGATATGCGATTCAAAGAACATATATTGGAATAAGGGGACTGTGACAGAAGCTGGCCAAGCTGTGTTGGAGCAGCTTTAAAGGGACGGTATTCCCTATATCACAGTTACACACGATGTAGAAAACCTGCAAAGCGGGGCAGTCATACGGAAACTCGACATGAAATATTGTTGTTCCTATGAAGAACAGTGGAAGCCTAAAGACCGGCTGGTCATATTTCGCATGTACCAGCGGAATTTCGACGGATATGAGGAATGTGTATATAAAGAATACGGGAACCGGTATCCGGACCATTTTATCGAAGAGACGGCAGAAATTTTGCTGGTTCGTGAATAGGCAAACAAAATAAAAAAGCGATGTAGAAGCGGCCCAACAAGGGACACTTTTTTACATCGCTTCTTTTCGATCAGAGTGAACTATTAACGGTTATAGTGGATTACAAGGCCAGATATCCGGCAAGGATAGAATTCAGATTGACCAGAAGAAATCGTTGGCTTATAGAAAGAATCCTGAAATGGTTTGTGCTTCATTCTATCGAAGAGACGACGGGCGTCCTACCGGTTCGCGAACGAGCAGCCAAAATAAAAAAGCGATGTAGAAGCAGTCCGACAAGGAACGCCTTTTACATCGCTTCTTTTCGATCAGAGTGAACTATTAACGCTTATAGCGGGATTACAAGGCCAAATATCCGGCAAGGATAGAATTCAGATTGACCAGAAGAAATCGTTGGCTTATAGAAAGAGTCCTGGAATGGTTTGTGCTTCATTCTATCGAAGAGACGACGGGCGTCCTACCGGTTCGCGAACGAGCAGCCAAAATAAAAAAGCGATGTAGAAGCGGCCCAACAAGGGACACTTTTTTACATCGCTTCTTTTCGATCAGAGTGAACTATTAACGTTTATAGTGGATTACAAAGCCAAATATCCGGCAAGGGTAGAATTCAGATTGACCAGAAGAAATCGTTGGCTTATAGAAAGAGTCCTGGAATGGTTTGTGCTTCATTCTATCGAAGAGACGACGGGCGTCCTACCGGCTCGCGAACGAGCAGCCAAAATAAAAAAGCGATGTAGAAGCGGCCCGACAAGGGACACATTTTTACATCGCTTCTTTTCGATCAGAGTGGGCCATTTAACGCTTATAGCGGGATTACGAGATCCTTTATTCGGCAGGGATGGAATCCAGGTTGTCCAGAAGAAACTGCTGGGCCTCATAACGGTAAAGAATACTCAAATAGTGTGCACCGGTTGTTAGGGCCTCGCGCCATTCCGATGTGATCCCGATCGCTCTCCCATTGGCAGTTGGTTCCTTATGGCGCTTATCGTTGCGGACGACTTCCTGTAAAAGCCCTTTTTGTACCAGCCACTTGGTCAAATCGGTCGCTTTTATCTTCTGTACACATTCTAGGTCGGCTGCTGCGTTGAGGGCCTCTGCAAACTTTGAGATAGGAATGGGCTCATGCACCAGAAGAACCTTTTGTTTTTGTTCCGGGGTTAGGAAAAATGGAGGCAAGTTTTTCGACGTGCCTTAACGGAGCGAATTTCCTGTTGCATAGCGCGCTCAATCAGTATTTCTACATAGGAAAAGCATCGCGCTAAGCGCGGCTGATTCAGGACGGTATCCTCTGGAAGGGGCCGGTCGGTGAGCGGGTCGATACCGCCTGCGAGCTTGTGAATGTACATTTTTGCGCGCTGCATCGTCTCCCATTCATGTGGCGTCTCCTTTCTGACGCGGTGGGTCTTGGGCCTTGTCCGGTCGTAACTTTCCTGAATCATGGCATAGAATGTATCCGTAGGAACATCCGAATCCGGTAAAACCGTGTTCCAATGTTCCTTGTTCATGTGGTATCCCGGTGTAACGCCCACATAGACCCTGCGGAAAAATTCTGCCTGCATGGGTTCACATTTTAAATTGATGCACAGTTTTCCCTCTCGTTCAAAGAGCATCGCAAAGCATTTGCGATTTGCCCGATGCCGGACAACCGTCCAATTTGGATCGTCAAAGGGGGCGTCCTCATAGGTGTCCGGAAAGGTGAGACAGAGATCCAACAGTTCCTGGCGAGTCATCGTGTGCCTCCCGGGCGATACACCCAGCCGCAGTCTCCGTGGTAGATCATCTGCGTGGTCATACCACCGTCGATGGTCAAATTTTGTCCTGTGATAAACGAAGCATCTTCACTACATAGGAATCGCACAGCGGATGCGATGTCCAGGGGCGTTCCTACACGCCCTACAGGATGTTGCAGCTGGTCTTCCGTGGAATGAACCGGCCCGGCAGAAGGTTCATGGTAGGGAGCGGTCTCAATCCATCCAGGGCTAATCGAATTGACCCGCACATGTCCGGCAAGGCTGACACTCAGGGCGTGGGTGAGTGCAGAAATGCCCCCTTTCGCTGCCGTGTAACTCTCTGTATCGGCCTGGGACATAAATGCCCGCGTGGAGGCGATATTTATCACAGAGGCGCCCGGAGTAAAATGATCACGGAACAAGTTTGTTAGATAATAGGGCGCCGCTACACCAACCTGTTGTACATAGAGAAAATCGTCATAAGAGCAGTTTGAGAGGATGCCTTTGCGACTCAGACAGGCGTTGTTGACCAGGACATCCACAGCGCCAAAGCGTTTCAAAACTTCTGTAGCAAACCGGTCTAGAGTGGCCTTTTCGGCGACATCGCCTGGGAAATAAAACACAAGGCCGTCAAACCGCTGTGCAAGCAGTTCCCCAGCTTCCCGATCCATGTCTATGACGGCGACAAAGGCACCGTCGGAGGCGAACGATTCTGCGATACAGCGGCCGATCCCGTTCGCTCCTCCTGTTACTACACAGACACAACGTGTTGTATTCATAGAATCCTCCCCAATCATGGTTTTTTATGGTCCGGATAAAGGACTTTAAGGCTTCTTCGATAGGCCTCTCCAAGTCATACCAGGCGCGAATATCGCGCAGAGTGCCTTTCAGCGCACAGAGGCGGTTGTAATAGCGGATGAATCGATGGTTTGAATACGGCCGCTGCCAAGATCTCCGGCCTCCAACTGAACGTAGAGCCTCCGGTGTAGAGATTCCTACCGGTTCCAGTTGCGATTCGATGGCCGTGCCGGTATTCGGCAATTTTGCAAGTTCTCTCAAAACGATGGCCCTCCGTTATGAGGCTGTCCTACCGGACAAATCAGTAAAGGTGAAATCCGGCAGGGCGGTTTCGATGATCGTACGGCACAGATTCACCCAGCCGCGGCAGCGGTTGAGGATGATTGCGTCCCCAGTGGCAACGCAGTCCTTGTCCCACAAAAGGGCATCTGCATTGGGAACCAACAGAGGCTCTAACGGAAGGTTTCGCTCCTGGGCACGCGCCACGAGGCGTTGGCTCAGCCGGCCCGAGTTGGAGACAGGCGCATCCAACACAAGGACAGAGCGGTCCGGTTGGAGACAGGCCAAAGCGTCGAGAAGCAGCGAAATGGCCGAGTCGGTCTTATCGATCAGACGATAGCTTCCGTGTAGGCCGCAAAGGTCGCGTGCAGAACCATCCATACAAAGCAAAACCGTGGAACCGGAGAGAGCAGCTTCCAATGGAATGATGGTATTGAACCCATCGATCCAGAGCGTTTTTCCCTGTAAGGGCCCAGAGAATAACTTTTCCTGGCGCAGCATGACATCATGGTGAGAGGAGGTGGCGCGAATCAGCGCCATGCGCTGCCGGGAAGAAAATTGAAACCGGTCTCCAACAAAAGTGGTGGCCCGCTCCACATCGTATCCACGGTCCATGAGATAAGCGACATCTGTCTGGGCTTTTTGAAGCAAACACAGGGAGGCGCCCTGGAAATCGCGGGCGTCCGTCGGGACAAACCCGCGTCGCACACATTCGGACATGACGGTCCCCCCTTTCCCGGCCGGAGCCGGGGGTATCTATGTTTAGCTTAACGGCATTTCTAGGGAATGTCAAGCGCTTGCTTTATAGGAACAGTTTACGGGCGAAAACAGAGGGAATATGCGAGGGAGAAGCCCTTTATAAGCCATGAGGACTTGACTTTTTTGGGGGTACATGGTAAGGTAAAAACGGTTCATCGGAGGGCTTGTGATCGCAATTGCAAAGCCGGATAAGATGTCGGGTGCCGCCCGGTATTTTATCCGGCTTTTTTGTGTATTTCCAAGTCTCTAAGAAAAAATGAAGGAGTTTTATAGCACGGGGGGATTTCATGAAGGGAAACCACAACTTTACAGAAGGAAAAATTTTGTCACCGCTGATTCGTTTCGCCTTACCGGTGCTGTTAGCACTCTTTTTGCAGGCGATGTATGGAGCAGTGGACCTGCTGGTTGTCGGCCAATTCGGGACTGCGGCAGACGTATCGGCGGTCTCCACAGGGAGCCAGATCATGCAGTCCATTACGGTCATGATTACCGGGTTGGCAATGGGGATCACCATCCTGACTGGCCAGAAAATTGGAGAAAAACGGCCGGATGAGGCGGGAAAAGCGATTGGCAGCGGCATTTGCCTGTTTGCTGCCCTGGCAGTGTGTATTACGGCTGTGATGCTTCTGGCAGCCAATCCTCTGGCGGTTGTCATGCAGGCGCCAGAGGAGGCGTTTTCCCGAACAGTTACCTATGTACAAATTTGTTCCGCAGGGACCGTTTTTATCGTGGCATACAATGTCCTGGGCAGTATTTTTCGAGGAATCGGAGATTCCAAGATGCCGTTGATCACTGTAGCGATTGCCTGTGTGCTGAATATCGTCGGGGATGTACTGTTTGTTGCAGGATTCCATATGGGGGTAGCGGGTGCCGCTTTAGCGACGATTTTGGCGCAGGCAATCAGCGTGTTGTTGTCTATCTTAATCATCCGAAAACGTGAGTTGCCGTTTGCTTTATCAAAGAAAGACATCCGTTTTGATGGACGGCGAATCGGAAGAATCGTCTGCCTAGGCGCTCCGATTGCCCTCCAAGACCTGCTGGTAAATATTTCGTTTCTGGTTATCATTGCCATTGTCAATACATTGGGAGTGGTGGCTTCTGCGGGGGTTGGTGTGGCTGAGAAGCTCTGCGCGTTTATTATGCTGGTATCTTCCGCATACATGCAGTCGATGTCCGCCTTTGTCGCACAAAACATCGGCGCCAACCGGCCGGATCGCGCCAAAAGGGCGCTCTTTTGCGGGGTATCCACGTCGGTTTTGGCAGGACTGCTTATGGCGTATCTATCCTTTTTCCACGGGGATCTTCTATCCTCGCTCTTTGCCCGCGACCCAGAGGTTATTTTGGCTGCGGCGGATTACTTAAAAGCCTATGCTTTGGACTGCATGTTGACCTCCTTCCTGTTCTGCTTTATGGGGTATTTTAACGGGTGTGGGAGAACTGTATTTGTTATGATCCAGGGAATCATCGGCGCATTTGGTGTGCGTATTCCGATCTCCTATTTGGTCAGCCGGATGGCAAACGTTTCACTATTTCATATTGGTTTAGCGACCCCTGCCTCCTCTCTGGTACAGATCGCTTTGTGTGTGGGATATTTTCTGCTGCAAAACCGCAGGCAAAAGCAAACGCTTTTGAAGGAGAGCGGACAGCCTGTTTAAAGGGGATTCAGGGGGATTCGGTTATATCCGGTAGATGGAATTTCAAGGAGTACCCAGGACCTAAAATGCGAGGGCTGTGCTTTTCCGCTTCTAAGAACCGAACGCAGGGAACGTGGAAGGATGAAGAGTTGTATTGTATCAGAAAAGGAGCCGCACGGGAATCTCCGTGCGGCTCCTTTTTGGATCACATATATAGGATTGGGAATGACTTATGATTGGATTTGTTCGGACCTTTCACAGTCCAGCACGGCGGAAGCCATGCGTTGTACACCGGCGTCGGACAGGTCGCACAGACAAACGATCGCGTCATGGCGGGAATCCTGCTCGGACAATCCCAACTGATTCCGAAAGAAAGAAAACAGCAGGAGATAATCGGTGTAAAGCTTGTTGGAAAGGCGCGCACCTTCAGGCGTGAAGGTTGCAGCACCGTAGTATTCCTTTTCGATCAATCCATCTTCTGCCAGGGAATTGAGCATTTTCGAAACACTGGGCTGTTTGACGGAAAGCGAAGAGGCGATGTCCTTTGAGTGGACCGCGTTTCCATTTTGGCCCAACTCATGAATGATAAAAAGATAACGTTTTTTTCCTGAAGAGAGCAATGGAGATGCTCCTTTCTTGATACGGACTGAACAGCGGGCCTCATCAATTCACTTGGTGCTTTTGAGTAGGCTCTACGGAATGGCAGCAGTGCGGGCAATTGCTACAGCTTCCACTGCAACCACCCTTGCTGCCACAATCGCAGGTACCGTGTTTCACCAAATAACGAATTGCAAGTCCAAAAAGGACCGCGAGCACCGTTGCAATGAGAAAGGTTACCATAAAAGTCTCTCCTTTCTTAGAAGAGCATTAGGCGTTTGCAGCAGCCGAACGGCGCTTGAGCTCTGCTGTACGGTTCGGGTCCGGACGGAACAGCAGGAAGAGGGTCAATACCAGAAGAATGATTGCTGCCACAGTGCCAACCGTGAAGCCAGCGCCGGAGAACAACATACCGAACTGATAGATCATCAGGGCTACACAATAGGCAAATACGCACTGATAGCCAATAGCAAAAGCCGTCCACTTTGCGCTTGCCATTTCACGCTTAATGGCGCCAATAGCCGCAAAGCACGGTGCGCAGAGCAGGTTGAACGCCAAGAACGAAAGCTTAGTGCTGAGAGTCGGCAACATGTTGGCAACAGCGGTCCACAGGCCTGGATCGTCTTCGCCGGCATCCGCCAAACCGAAGAGTACGCCGAAGGTGCTGACCACGTTCTCCTTTGCCACAAGGCCGGAGATCGAAGCGACCGTTGCCTGCCAGTTGCCAAAGCCGAGCGGTGCAAAAATCCATGCAACGGCATTGCCAATGTAAGCCAAGATACTGAAGTCCATCTGGTTCACAGTGGTGTCTTCCATATCCAACAGGCCAAATGCCGCGCCGCCGCTTGCCCAGCCAAAGTTGCTGAGGAACCAGATCACGCCGCAAGCAACGAAGATAACGGTACCAGCTTTTACGATAAACGCCTTGCAGCGCTCCAACATATGAATCAACACGCTCTTCGGAGCGGGGGCATGGTACTGCGGCAGCTCCATCACAAACGGAGCCGGATCGCCGGCAAACATTTTGGTCTTTTTCAGCATGATACCGGAGATGATGACAGCCGCAACGCCAAGGAAATAGAACAGAGGAGCGACCCAACCGCCCTGTTCTGTGCCGAACATGGCGCCAAACATGAGGGCAATGATCGGCAGTTTTGCGCCGCAGGGGATAAAGGTCGTGGTCATAATGGTCATACGGCGATCTTTTTCATTTTCAATGGTCTTAGTGGCCATAACACCCGGCACGCCGCAGCCGGAAGCGATCAACATAGGAATAAAGCTCTTGCCGGAGAGGCCAAACTTGCGGAAAATACGGTCCATGATGAATGCAACACGCGCCATATAACCACAGTCTTCCAAAACCGACAGGAAGAAGAACAGGATGAACATCTGTGGGACAAAGCCAAGGACGGCGCCCACACCGCCGATGATACCATCAACAATCAGGCCGTTGAGCCAGTCCGCAGCACCGGCTGCTTCCAGCCAGCTGCCCACCGTGGGCTGAATCCACTCGCCGAATAAGGTGTCGTTTGTAAAGTCAGTTACGATGGTGCCGACTGTGGTAACAGACACATAATAAACAATAAACATCACCGCGATAAAGATCGGCAGAGCCGCCCAGCGGTTTGTAACAACGCGGTCAATCTTGTCGCTGACCGTCAGGCCCGAGCGCTTCTTATGTACGCAATTTTTCATGAGCTTTGCAATGTATGCATAGCGCTCATTCGTGATGATGCTCTCGCTGTCATCGTCCAGTTCCTTCTCAACCGAGGAGATCGCTGCTTCCAAAGACTCCTTGGTCTGCGGGCTGAGTTTGCACTGTGCATTTACGCGCTCGTCGCGCTCGAACAGTTTTACCGCATACCAACGCTCATGTGCCACAGGGACCTGGCCATGGACTGCGTTTGCTACATGGTCGAGGGCTTCCTCAACCGTCTTGGAAAACTCGTGCTTCGGAACAGCTGCCTTCTTGGCCTTAGCCAACGCAATCGCGCGCTGGGCAGCTTCCATGGAACCGGTTCCCTTGAGTGCGCTGGTCTCAACGACTTCGCAACCCAGAGCGGCGGAGAGCTTTTGAATGTCGATCTTGTCTCCATTCTTTTTCACCAGGTCGATCATGTTCAGCGCGATGACCACAGGAATCCCAAGCTCCAAAATCTGCGTTGTCAAATAAAGGTTACGCTCCAAGTTGGTTCCGTCCACCAGATTGATGATGGCGTCGGGCTGCTCATTGAGCAGGTAGTCGCGGCTTACGACTTCTTCCAACGTATAAGGGGAAAGGGAATAAATACCCGGCAAGTCCGTGATGATGACATCCTTATGCCCACGGAGTTTTCCCTCTTTCTTTTCGACCGTAACGCCCGGCCAGTTACCAACGTACTGGCTGCTGCCGGTCAAATCATTGAACATGGTGGTCTTGCCGCAGTTCGGGTTACCGGCAAGCGCGATTTTCATTTCCATTCCGATGTTCCTCCTCGATACAATTGTTAGTTATGGCTAACTTGCGGGTGCTTTAAACAATTGAGTCTTCGACAAGAAAAGGCCGGATGAGATACATTCTTCCAGACCAGTCCTCTTCTGCCGCACACAACCGCAAAGAATGGATTCGATGCAGGATCTATGCGGCAGAAATACTCTTTTGATAAAGTCCGCAGCCCGTCAGGGGTGGAAAGACGCCCAGCAGATTACAGCACCTGAAAGGGGCTCTCCCTCCGAAGGACGCCAAGGAAACCGCCCGGTAAAAGGGGGCGGCACATGGGGATTTTACGCCTCTAAGCAGATGTTCTCTGCCTCGCTCTTGCGGATTGAGAGTTCGTAGCCGCGTACGTTGATCTCAACCGGGTCGCCAAGAGGCGCAACCTTGCGCACATAGATCTGTGTTCCCTTTGTGATGCCCATATCCATGATGCGGCGCTTGAGAGCACCTTCGCCGGTCAGCTTCGCCACGGAAACGGTCTCACCACACTTTGCTTCCTTCAATGTTCTCATGATGTTCCCTCCTAAAAGAAATCAGGCTGTAAGAATACGGCTGGCCATCGATTTGCTGATTGCCACCCGGGTCCCTTTCACATTGACGATCATGTTGCCGTTCAGTTCAGAGACGACAGAAACCTGTGCTCCTTCTGCAAATCCGAGGTTATGCAAGAACCGGCGGACTTCGTCTTTGCCGCGGATGGCATGTACCTCAACGGTCTTGCCTGCTTCCGCCATGGCCAACGGCATCAACATGACCTGGGGGCCGCTGGTCGGTTCGGATGTTTCCTGAGCAGCCGTACGCAGGACAGCTTCTTTTGCAAACATATCCGTCACTCCTTTTTAGAAAAAAGTTAGATATGGCTAACTTTTGTGTGTTTTATTAGGGGTTAGCGAGAGCTAATCCCTTTTCTGCGGATACTAGTTTACACCAGCTAACTTGTGTTTGTCAATAGGTTTATAGAATTTTTCCCAGATTGCAGCAAAGGCGCCAAAGTCTGGGGCTCATTTTACAAACCGGTTGGAGAAAAGCAAAGGGCCCGGCGAATCCGCCGGGCCTCTGCGACTAAGGAAGAAAATATCTGTATGGAGTACCTTGTAAGCAATGTAATAATACTGTAGGGGGAGACGTCACGCCGGATGCGACTGGCATCCGGCAGTCGTCCCGTATGGAGTACCCTATAAGCAATTAGTGATGACTCTTGATAACAATGTTAAGAGGAAGCTGGACCGGATGCTTATGCATCCGGCAGCTATCCGAAAATGGGATACAAAGAGAAACCCAATTAAAAAGCAGCAAAACGTTTGCCGAATTCCTCACATTCGGCCTCATCGGGTGCACCGTTGGCCATCAGGCCTTCCTCAAAAAGTTGTGCGCCGTCGCCGGACACACGGTCCTGCCAATCGCGCATCCACTGCCCGTCGCCCCAACCATAGGAGCCGAACAGTGCAACCTTCTTACCGGAAAGGCTACCTTCCACTTCGGCGAAGAAAGGCTCAAATTCGCCCTCTTCCAAGACTTCGTCGCCCATCGCCGGGCAACCAAACGCAATCTTTTCATACTGTGCAACGGCGGAAGCATCCGCCTCCGACACCGACAGAACATCGGCCTCCCCAATGCCGGCTGCAATTGCATTTGCCATAGCCTCTGTGTTTCCAGTGCCCGTCCAATAGATTACTGCTGTTTTACTCATATCAAAAACCTCCTGATTTGCGCGGCGCTGCGAGATCTATTTTTCCCCGCCCGCGCGGGTAAGTTGGAAATAATCATCCTTTATGCCGCAGGAAGAGCAGCAAGTATGCGTTGAAAAGAGATTCCCTGCTTGAGATGTTCGCAAAACATTCGCGAGCACTGCTCATATTTTTCAAACAAATATTTTGCATATTCCTCATCGCCGTATACTTTCCACATACCGCAACACTTGCAATTACGGCCCTTTTCCCGGATAAAACCGGCTACGTCTTCCATGGGATATCCAAGGAAACAGCCGATCTCGTGAGGAAAACCTTTTTCCATGCGGACCCGATGTTGCAACCAGGCGAGCATGGAACCTAACCCTTTCGAGACGGGATACCCAAACCGCCGCAGGCAATCCTGAACATCTGCACGGTTAAGCTGTTGTCTCAATAATCTTTCACGGTAAACCAATGTCAATGTGCGCGATCCGCACGCGCAAACGGAAAAGGTCCGAATGCCCTTGGATTCCAGTAAGCCTCGATAAGCGGTAAGCTGTATACCGCAAGAGGCGGGGCAGGAAAACAGGTTCGACGGCTTAATTCCCGCAAGAACGGGTGCGCAATTGCGCGCCAGCATGGATTCAACCGTGTCCGCCATGGGCTTCCCTCCCGAAAAGTTGGTTAGTTGCAGCTAACTGATAGCTGAAAAAGAAAGCGCGTTTTAGGAGAGGTTTCCATTGATTCGCGCCACTCTGTAAGATACGGTGCCGTTGGCATGTTTGATTGATTTTTGGTATCAAAACAAACCACCAATGAACCCACCGATGAAACAGGAAATGATCGTTTTCATCGGAATGTTGTTTTGATTAGCATGTGCTAACCGTGGCTCTATAGTATCATCCACATTTCGGAATGTCAAGTAGTTTGCTGCATGTTAGCTGTGGATAAGATGAGAAAAAGCCCAAAAATGGCTTTCCAAAGCCGTTCTTAGCCATTTCAAAAGATCCGATCGCGATAGGAATCCCAACGGGGAAGTGGAATCCCCTGCTCGATTGCCGCTTGAATATCCCGGTAGTAGGCGAGCTTACGTTCGACATGCTTGAGATCCTGCTGCATTTTTGCCAATTGTTCTTCCACGCGGATCTTTTGCTCCTGTAACAGGTGGAGAATATCGCCGATGTGCTGGGGCTCTTCCTCTTCGTAGGAAAAGAACTCTTGCAGCTGAGAAATGGACATACCCGTGCGCTTGAAGCAACAGATTGTCCGAAGACGGTTGATGTGCTTTTGAAGGTAGATGCGCTGCCCGCTTTCCGTCCGGGCGATGTCAGTCAGAATGCCCATATCCTCGTAGTAACGCAATGTGGAAGCAGGGAGCTGAAACATCTGAGAGACTTCTTTTATTGTATAAGATTGCATGGCAGCCTCCTTATCCTATATCGATGATGATCGGTTCCCAGTATACGTTAAAGAGGGACCTTTTGTAAAGATACAGGAAGCAGAAAAGAGGGGCTTTGGCCAACAGGTTAAGTTCCATGATATGGACAATTTGCTCGTAAATATGGAGATTTGTTTCGTTGGAACAAACTGAAAATAAATTCGATAGCTTGTCTAAGAATTTTGTATGGATTATTCATAAGTCGCTATTTATTATAAGGATTAACATGAAGATGTGCAAAGGTTTTGAGCATAGTGATCGATATTTCTGTTGTTTAAAGAGCATTACTGATTGGTAGAATCTTCGAAATATGGAAAAACTTTGCGAAATCAAGTGGCGTAAGCGGTGCGCAAAGTGAAGATTGTCGCTTTGCAGCGCCTTTGTTTTTGATTCAAAAGAAAGGAGGGAGATTTCAAAAAATCAATCGAAATCCATGAGGTTTAATATGGAAGGAGAAGAAGTATGAAAACAGCATGGCAAAAGTGGACCGCCTGTCTGCTGGCGACTTTGATGGTTCTCGGAACCGTGTTCGCAGGGCCGGGCGTCTACGCTTGGGCGGCCGACCTAGGAGAGGGCGATGGCGTAACGTTGTCCAACTCCGCGGCAGAGCCTGGAAGAGAAACAATCAATTTTAACAACGACTGGCGGTATTATGAAGGAGATGTTACCGGCGCAGATGCAGCCGACTTCGACGACGAAGATTGGCTCTATGTAAATCTGCCGCATAGCACCATTCATTATACCCCCGATAACTACTACCAGGAGGATCTGGGGGTCTTCTGGTATCGTAAGCATTTCACCATTCCCGAGGAAATGCAGGGCAAAAAGCTCTACATAACCTTTGAAGCTGCGATGCAGGCGGCAGAGGTGTGGGTAAATGGGGAAAAGGTTGGAACCCATCAGGGCGGATATACTGCATTTGTTTTCGACCTCACAGATAAGGTTGCTTATGGGGAAGAGAACGTAATCGCAGTGCGCATTGATACCCGTCCGAACGCAGCCTTTAACCCTGGTAAAAACAATCCGGACTTCCAATACTTTGGCGGCCTGTATCGGAACGTATACCTCACAACCATGGACCCACTGCATGTGAGCGATGCGGTTTATGAAAACAAAACAGCGGGCGGCGGAATCTTCTTGACAGCGCCTTCTGTCACCAAAGAGAGCGCGACCGTTCAGGCGCAGACCGACGTCAAGAATGAGGGAGAACAGGCACAGGACACCACGGTCAAGACGGAAATTGTGGATGAAGATGGCGGCGTGGTTGCCACAAAAGAGGATACCACTACGATTGCCGCAGGCGAGAGCCATGCGTTCGTCCAAAAACTGGTTGTGGAAAATCCGCGCCTGTGGTCCATCAATACGCCGGAGCTTTATACGGTGCGCACCACGGTCCTGACCGGCGATACGGTCCGTGATTCCTTGGAAACCACTTATGGCATCCGCAAGGTGGAGTGGAAACGCGACGGCTGCTATATCAACGGCGAGTATGTGGAGCTCAACGGCACCAATATGCATTCTGAGATCGGAATGCTCGGCAATGCCCAGTCCGACGACTCCATTTTTGAGGACGTTCGCCGTCTGAAGGAATGGGGCTTTGATTTCATTCGGATGTCGCACTATCCACATTCCCCGGCGTTTTTATGCGGCGTGCGACAAGTACGGTGTGGCTGTGATCGACTGCCTCTCCGGCTGGCAGCAGTTTAACAACACCGACAGTTTCAAGAATGCTACTTATCAGGAACTGCGCGACATGTTCCATACCAACCGCAACTACTGCTCCATCGTCGCATGGGAGCCGAGCCTCAATGAGAGTGGTTACAATGAGGCGTGGGCAAAGGAAATGCAGCGCATTTCCCATGAAGAATACCCGACAGATGGAGATTCCCGCATTTACACCGGAGGATGGAAATACTGGAATGTCTTCGACATGGGCGTAGGGACTCCGCAGGCCAATGTAATCGGCGATGCAGCGACCTATAGCGACAAGCCTGTCATCGTCAGTGAATACGGTGATTGGAACTACGGCGGCTACACCTCTTCCACCCGTGTGACCCGTGAACCGGCGCACACAAAGTTCAAGGGCGGCGACGAGGGCATGCTGATTCAGTGCGACAATCTCCAGGAATCCATGGCGCTCAACCGCAGCTTTGATTGGGGCGGCGCGTATGCCTACTGGCAGTATGCCGACTATGCAGGCTTTGATACAACCGACCTGACCTATTGCGGGATTGTGGACATCTACCGCATCCCGAAATTCAGCGCATACTTTGTCCAGAGCCAGCGCGACGCCGATGTCGATCTGAGCGAATACGGCATCGAGAGCGGCCCGATGGTCTTTGTGGCGAATACATGGGCCTCCGATTCCCCAGATCAGGTTCGTGTGTTCAGCAACTGCGATGAGGTAGAGCTTTTTGTCAATGGAAAATCCATTGGTAAACAGACGCCCGACACGCAGATGTGGGGACCGCATGGCGACGGAAACCCGAAGGATCACCCGGCTTCCGGAGCAGGAAAATATATCAGCACAGAAAACCTCAAGCACCCGCCGTTTACCTTTGATCTCAGCGATTATACGCCGGGCGAGGGAACCGTTACAGCGGTAGGCTACATCGACGGCCAGAAAGCAGCGGAATATGTCCGCCGTGCTCCTGAAGAGGCGACGCAGATTACCCTTCAGGCGGAAAATGACGAGCCTCTCAAGCTGGACGGCAGTACCGCCAAGCTGGTGTGGGTCGATGTAAAGGACGCAAATGGCACTGTGGTCAATACAGCGGATAACGCCGTCACCTTCTCGGTGGATGGCCCCGGCCTCGTGATTGGCGACAAAGCAGAGGTCGACGAAGGCCAGGAAACTAAGACGGTCACCATGTTGGGCGGCCAGATGGGAATCTGGGTGCGCAGCAAGCGCGGATCGGGCGATATTACCCTGACTGCAACTTCGAACGGCCTTACCACGGCGACGCTCACCATTCCGACCGAGACTGTAGAAGGCTTGCCGGAAGTTCCCGAAGGCGGCGATGCAGACGAGGCGGACTATGTGAAGCCTGTAGAGACCGGAAACTTGTTCTTGAACAAGCCTGCCAGCGCAAGCAGTGAGAACACCAGCAGCCAGCTGGGAGTAGAAGCGGCGGAACGCGCCAATGACGGCGACGAAACCACCAAGTGGTGTGCAAAGGTCACCGATTCCAGCGACGACTCTGTGGGGCCGCACTGGTGGCAGGTGGACATGGGCGACACCTACAAACTCGAGAGTGTGGAAATCCTCTTTGAGATGAACACGGATTATAAATATCAGATTGCTGTCTCCGATAGCCCGGACATCACGCAGGAAGATGTGGTCGTAGACCGCAGCAACAACACCGAAAATGTCCAGCGCGTAACGGAGGAAATCAACCAGGAATGCCGGTATGTGCGCGTTTATGTGAATTGCCCGGCATCCAACATTTGGCCCTGTATTTTGGAGGTCAAGGGTACAGGAGAAAGCACCAATGCAAACGTAGCGGCTGGAAAGGATGCAACCGCCAGCAAGGAAGGCGCCGGCCATCCGGCTTCCGCTGCAGTAGATGGTGATCCGAGCACCTACTGGACCAATGCGGCCATGGGTGCCGCCAACTGGCAGGTGGACCTCGGCGAGGTCTATCAGATCAACCAGGTGGATGTGGACTTTGTCTGGGGCAACGGCACTTTGATGCATACCTTTACTCTCCAGAGTTCTATGGACGGCAACCGTTGGACGGATGTAGCGAACTACAGCGGTCCGGACAAGATGGCGTCCCTCCAGGTCGATACGCAGGCCCGCTACCTCCGCGTTTACAATCTGTATGCGGGCGACGGAACAAAGGACTGGACGGAGATCGCCGAGTTCTATGCCTACGGCGCTGAGGCGGCGGAAGAAACCCGCTTGGATTATGGTGTTCCTTCCTATGCGAGTTCCAGCGCAGAGGGCAGTGACCCGGCCTATGGCAACGACGGAGACCCGGCCAAATACTGGATTCCGTCTCCGGACGATGAGTCCCCCTGGTGGTACTTTGATGCGGGCGGTCTGTACAACATGAGCAATGTACAGCTGTCCTGGACCAGCGAACAGTCCCATCGTTATACCATCGACCTTTCGGTGGATGGTGTGAACTGGACGACCGCAGTGGACCATATGGATGGCAGCGAGGCTTTGACTTTGACCAGTGATGCAGTCTCCGGTCTGGCCCGCTATGTGCGCATTTCCCTCCCGGCAGGCAGCACAGAGGGCTTCTGGATCAACTCCACTGGGCGCGAAGCGAATGGTAAGCTGGTCACAGGTGTGGAAGAGTTGGCGGCGGTAGACGCATTTACCGGCACAGCGTTTGAGGACTTGGAACTCCCGAAGGAAGTTCTTGCAAACCTCGAAGGCGATCTCTCTACAAAACTCCCAGTTGTCTGGGATGAGGATGGCTATAAGGCAGATTCCGCTGGCGAGCAGACCCTCACCGGTACCTTGACCATGATTCCTGGTGTCAAGAACAGCGAGGATGTGAAGGCTTCCATCGTTGTAAATGTAAAGGAAGTTCCGGAGCAGACCATTACAATGGGCCTGACTGCGCCGGAAACGGTGGCACCGGGCAGCGAGTTCGCCGTTACGCACTCCATAAGCGGCCTTGGCGAACTGGTGGAGCCAGTTGGTATTATACAGATGGATCTCACCTATCCGGAGGGACTGACCTGTGAAGAAGTGATTCCAAATGAAAACATCGACGGCAACTTGACAGTCGGTATCCATAACGATGAACACAAAGTTTCGATTCTTTACGATGGCGATCTGGAAAACGGACTGCCGGTTGATACAAGCAGCCTGTTCACTGCAACCTTTAAGGTGGACGAAGCGGCAGGAGAAGGGGATTACGACATTGAAATCGGCAATGTTGTTGTTCTGAATATCAGCGGAAACGACATCGGCAGCGCACTCCAGCAGGCGACGGTTCACGTGGGCCAGACGGCGCCGGAGACGGCTGATCTGACGGTAACCTTTAGCGGCAAGGATGCCAAACTCTGGATCGACGGGGAAGAGCAGACCATCGCAAACCTGCTTGGCGTTTATACCCTGGAGGATGTTGCAAATGGCGAGGAACTCGTATTCGACTTTACACCGGCTGTGGAAGGCAGAACCTTCCGTGCGGTAACGGTCAATGGCGGCGAGCCGGAGATCATCGGCAGCGGCTCCTATCGGTATACAGGCAGCATGGATACCCTGAACCCAACCCTCACCTTTGCCTTTGAAACGGTCAGCAAGCTGACCTTGCAGGCTGTGATCGATTATGCACAGGAGCGTATCGATGCGGGCGATACCGACAATCTGGTACCGGCGGTACAGGAGAAGTTCCAGAAAGCGTTTGATAAGGCAAATGAGGTCAACGAAGACCCGGCAGCCACACAGGATGCGATCAACGAGGCTTGGAGCGCCCTTATGGACGCCCTGCACTACCTGGAATTTGAGCCGGGCGACAAGACCAGGCTGGACGATCTGATTGCTCTGGCAGAAACGCTGGACGAAAACGACTATACGTCGGACACTTGGGCGGCTCTCCAGACAGCGCTCGACGAGGCAATCAAAAACGTCTAATGACGACAACGCGGTGCAGAACGATGTGGACAAGGCGTGCCAAGCGCTCTATGATGCGTTGATGCATCTGGCCGGAACGGCCGACCGTACGGCGCTTGATACGGCGCTTGCGAAGGCAGAAGGGATCGAAGAAAATCTGGATGCGTATCTCGACGACGGCAAGCAGGAATTTATTGGTGCTTTGAATGCTGCGCGGGATATTGATCGGGATGCAACGCAGGAAGAAGTTGACGCTGCGGCGAAGGCCCTGACAGAAGCAATGGCGAACCTGCGCAAGATTCCCAGCCGTGCGGAACTTGAGGCACTTCTCAACCGTATGGAGTCCAAGGATTTGAGCGGCTATACCGCATCCAGCGCAGCAGCGTTCACGGCGGCGAAAAAGAATCTGGCAGCGGTTTTGGATAAGTCCAATGCAACGCCGGAGGAATTGGTAGCCGCACAGGATGCAGCGCTCTTGGCAGAAAAGAACCTCAAGAAGAAAACACAGAACAGCGGGAAGGGTTCCTCCTCCAGCAATAGCAGCAACACATATGGAGCTTCCGGAACTGCCACAGCCAATCCGGTTGTCAACGCAGCGCAGTCCGTCGCAGAGCAGACATCGGTTCGTTGCGATACGACGATGCCGTTCACATTGACCAGAGGCAGCGCATATTGCTTCAAGATGACGGTACTGAACGGCTCAAATGTAATGCCGAGCTTCACCGTGGGCAATGGCAGTGTGCTCAAGACGCAATTTATTGCGCAGATCGGCAATGATTATTACTTCCGCGTCTATGCAACCGGAAAACCGGGCGAGAGCACGGGCGTCTACACCACTTTGCCCGGACAGAACCCGGTTCGTCATTGCGTTGTCACCATCGGTTAAAACGCATGATTCGGTGACAGTATTGATAAAATTCCCCAAGGGCGCGCGTTGCGCGCGCCCTTCCGGGAGATTTTAGCGACTTGAGTTGCATGGAGTGAAAGGAGAAGCCTTATGAAACTAAAGAAATTGGTTGCCGGCATTTTGGCAGGCGCGATTTCCCTGTCGGCTGCGGGCATTTCGGCATTCGCTGTGCTGTCCGATGACAGCAGCGAGTGGAACGGGCAGCCGGAAGTAGTCCAGGTAAACCGGGAACCCGCCCGCGCCACGGCCTATCCGTACGAGACCGAGGAAAAGGCTCAGGAGAATGACCCGGCGCAGTCGGCTTATTACAAGCTGCTCAACGGCGACGACTGGAAATTTAGTTGGGCAGAAAAACCTGCCGACCGAATTAGCCAGAAGGACGGCGCCTTTGCAGACGCTGATTATGACGACAGCGGCTGGGATGACATCACAGTACCGCTGAGTTGGCAGACTGTGAAAAATGAGGATGGCAGTTTCAAATACGATGAACCCATCTATGCCAACCAGGATTACCCTTGGAAGTATAATTCCAAGGACAAGAACATCAAGACCGGCGAAGCGCCGACCAACTTTAACCCCGTCGGCACCTACCGCAAGGTTCTGCCGGATGTCTCCGCATGGCAGGGACGTCAGGTATTTATCACCTTTGAGGGCGTCGAGGACGCCATGTATCTATACGTCAATGGCCAGAAGATCGGCTATGGCGAGGACATGACTGCCCGGCAGGAATTTAACATCACCGATGCACTCGATTTCACAGAGGGTGCGGAAAATGTCGTGACAGTGGAGGTGTTCCGTTGGAGCGACGGCAGCTGGATTGAGAACCAGGACGGCATTCGTCTGTCCGGTATTTACCGCGATGTGTATCTGTTCTCCAAGGACGACGTCGAGATTCGCGACTTTACCGTTGTCACTGATCTGGACGACGAATATGTGGATGCGGATCTGAACACGGAGGTGGAGCTGCGCAGCTTTGAAGATGCGGATACAGCGGGCCTTACGGTAGAGGCCCAGCTCTACGATGCGGAAGGGAACCCTGTGGGTGACCCGATGACAGCGGATGCGCCTGCTTTTGAAGATCATAAGGCGGTTGTCAACCTGACGGGCCATTTTGAGAACCCGCTCAAGTGGAACGCAGAGCATCCGAACCTCTACCGCATGACCATTTCGCTTATGCGTGGCGGCGAAGAGGTGGAGAGCACAGCGGTCAACGTCGGTTTCCGTGAGTTTGGGATTATCAATGATGATACCAACAATGCACAGATGGTTTTGAATGGGGAACCGGTTTATTTCAAGGGTGTAAACCGCGGCGAGATGTCGCCTGAAACCGGCCGCCACCTTTCCCGTGAGGAGATGGAAGCGGACATCAAGTTGCTCAAGCAGTACAATTTGAATTCCGTGCGTACTTCGCACTATCCGGACGACCCGTATTTCTATGAGTTGTGCGACAAATACGGTATCTATGTGATGGATGAGGCGAACAATGAGTCTCACAATGGCCGCCGGCTGAACCCCGGTGTGCCCGGCGATATTCCTGGTTACGTAGTCGCTTGTAAAGAGCGTGCAGTCAGCATGTTGGAGCGCGATAAAAACTATCCCTGCATTCTGATGTGGTCCCCTGGCAACGAGGTGGGCACGGGCAAGTCCCTGGAAGGCATGCTCCAATATTTTGATGAAAACGACCCGACTCGCCTGATCCACTACCAGGGCTGGAACGACAGCGAATATGTCGACATGGAGTCGAATATGTATCCCGCTTACACGGACGTGGAAAAGAAAGGTAAGAGCGGCAAATCCCCGTATGTCATGTGCGAATATGACCATTCGATGGGCAACAGCACAGGCGCTTTGAAGGACTATTGGGACATCATCCGTAAGTATCCGAACCTCCAGGGCGGTTGGATTTGGGACTGGGCGGACCAGTCGATCAACACCCAGATTCCCGGCGCGGAGCCCGGCGAGACCTATTGGGCTTATGACGGCGACTGGGATGTCTACACCGGCAAAAACAATTTCTGCGTCAATGGCATTATTGCGCCGGACCGTACCATTCATCCGGCCATGTATGAAGTCAAGAAGGTTTACCAGTCCTTCCAGATGACGGCAAAGGATCTGGAGGCGGGCGTTATTACCATCGACAATGAATACATCGATACCAATGCAAACGAATACGACATGACCTGGGAATTGATCCGCGATGGCAAACCTGTTGCGCACAATACTCAGTCCGTGGATGTTCCTCCGCAAGAGACGGTGGACATCACCCTGGAAGGCTATACTGCGCCGGCTAACCTACAGCCCGGCGAGGAGTGCTTCCTGAATATCCGTTTCACTACAAAAGAAGACTGCTGGTGGGCGGATGCAGGCCACGAGGTCGCAACCGAACAGTTTGCATACGATGTCCAGGAGGACAATCTGCCCGAATTGGACGAGAGCAATATGCCGGCGTTACCGAGGGGCAGGTACAGGATACCGATACGACGCTCACCATTGAAAATGATGCCTTCCGCGTTGTTTTTGACAAGGAAAGCGGCAAGCTTACTTCCTATGTCGCCAACGGCGAAGAACTGCTGGCAGAGCCGCTGGAGCCGAACTTCTGGCGTGCCATCACGGACAACGATGCCAAGACCTCCCACGACGCGAAGTGGCAGAATGCAGTGAAAGACGCAAAGGTCACCGGTTTCAGCGTGTTCCAGGAGGAAAAGAAGGTCATTATCACGGTGAATATGACGATGCCGTCGGCGGCAGATTCGCAGTATGCCTCCACCTTTACCGTCTATTCGGACGGGAATGTGCTTGTACGCAGCACTCTGATGCCGAACAGCTCCATGAACAACCTGCTGCGCGTCGGTATGCGTTTGCAGATGCCAGCGGGTTACGAGAATATGCAGTGGTATGGCCGCGGCGAATCCGACAGCTACTGGGACCGCAAGTGGGGCTATGACATCGGCGTATACGATAGCACGGTCAGCGAACAGTATACCGATTTTGTCAAGCCGCAGGAGACTGGCAATAAGACGGACACTCGCTGGCTGGCGATTACCAATGAATCCGGAAATGGCCTGCTCTTTGATGCGCAGGATGTGATCGAAGTCAGCGCCCTGCACTATACCCAGGAGGATATGGAACAGGCAAAACATCCGTACAATATGGAAGGAACCGAGAATACGGTCGTCACGATCGACCAGTATCAGATGGGCCTGGGCAGCGGAAGCTGTGGCCCAGAGACACTGGAGCAGTATACATTGCCGACCGACCGTTCTTACACCTATCAGTTCCGTATGAAGCCGATCAGCAATGCGTCTACCGAACAGCTGATGCAGGAAAGCAAAGTCAATCTGCCGGACAACACCACCTTGGTTACGGACATCCAGATTGACGGCGAATCCATTGATGGATTTAACAGCGATATTCTCACCTATATTTCCCGCAAGAGCCCGTCCGCAGGAATCCCACAGGTTACAGCAACCGCGGCAAACGATGATGTAACCATCGAAATTCAGCAGGCGGATGCGGTTCCAGGACAGGCGACGGTAACAGCCACCAGTGCGAGTGGGTATCAGCGTGTCTACACGGTGGACTTTATCTTCAATGAGTATGTTTATCTTTCCGATTTAGAGGAAACCTCCGCAGAAGTCGGCTATGGAACCTTTACCAAGGACGCCAACCTGGATGGTGACAAGATCAGCGTCTATCAGGATGGCTCCAAGGTCTCCTACGACAAGGGCATCACCGCCCACGCCGCCTCCAAGGTCGTTTACGATTTGTCCGGTCTCGATGCAGAGCGCTTCCAGGCGTGGGTCGGCATCGACGGAGTCAACCGCAACAACAAGGTGCGCGGTGTGAAATTCCGCGTGTTGGTCGACGGCGAAGAGAAGTTCGTCTCCAAGGAGATGAAGGGAAGCGGAAGCAACGCGGAATATGTCGATGTGGACATCAGCGGCGCAAGCACGCTGACCCTGCTTGCCGATTTGACTACCAGCTCGAACGGCAACTGCCAGACTGTCTGGGCTGATGCGAAGGTCAAGGTGCGCGCCGAAGGCTCGGAGCTCTATCTCTCCGATGTCGAGGAAGAATCCGCAAAGGTCGGCTATGGGAACTTTACCAAGGATGCCAACCTGCAGGGTGGTAAGATCACGGTATATCCCGACGGTGTCAAGACTGCGTTTGACAAAGGTTTGGCGGCTCATGCCGCCTCCGAGGTGGTCTATGATTTGACCGGACTCAATGCGACACGTTTCCAGGCTTGGGTAGGAATCGAAGACAAAGACCGTGCGCAGGACGTAAAGGGCGTTGTTTTCCGCGTCCTGGCCGATGGAAAGGAGATCTTTGCTTCCGATGAGATAAAGGGAAAGAACACCAATGCGCAGTATGTCGACGTCGATGTGACAGGCGTGACAAAGCTGACCCTGCTTGCCGAACTGACCACGGGCAACAATGGCCGCTGCAATACCGTTTGGGCGGACGCAAAATTGCTGGTCGAAAGCACAGAACCATCAAAACCGCAGTTTGAAGTTGCAGAGGATTCGGATGCAAAGATTACAACCGACGGCGATACCAAGATCCTCTACAATGTCCCGGCAGGAGCGACGACCGAGGACATCGCAGCAATGCTCAAGCCCGTAGAAGGCGGTACATTGGAATTTATGGAGGCGACCGGCGGCTCCATCGACGAGGATTCGACGCTGGTCTCCGGCTACATCGTGATCCTGCGTGTGAACGGCACCGAAGAGGACCGCATGAGCGTGGCACTTCTGGGCGATATCAACCCGGATGGCATTGTAAATGAGTCCGATGTGCAGCTTATGCGTGAAGCCATTGTAGGAAATCGTTCCTTCGAACAAATTGAGTTGCTCAGTGCAGACATGAATGGGGATGGGGCGCTGGATGCCCATGATTTGTTCCTCATCAAGAAAGCGATGCAGTAAAAAAGTGGTCATACCCAAAGGACTTTTCCTGTAGGGGCAGACCGGAAGAAATGTACATATAGTACATATATAAGAAGGGGATACCCTCGCAGACTATTCTGCGGAGGTATCCCCTTCTGTTGGTTAGATCTTCCAGAAGAACCGGTGGAAGGTTCCCGTAAAAAAGCCTTCGCTTCAAGCATCGAGCGAAGCAAGCCGCTGGCAACAACCTTTTGATGATAGAAGGTTGCCGTTAGAACCGCCAATGCCTGTTTACGGGCTGTGGAGTAGGGATGCAAGCGGGAATAAAGTTCCCAGCCTCTTTAGATGTTTGCCGGTGGTTGTGACTGGCTTTATGTATGCGTAAAGGACTGTTTGTTGAATTGCACTGTGATTCCGGGCATTCCGGGACTTTGGGTACTGCCTCCGTCAGATATATCGCCCATAGAATAACCGCCGCGGTATACGCCGCTATAATGTTCCTGATAGCCTATAACGTCTGACTTCATTCTTATCCAATTCCTTGGCCACACAGATCGTCGAATAACCATTCTGCGGGGATACATAGACCTCTCTTTCCTTCCGTCCTGGCAGATCGATAACAGTCTCGTAAGAGCCGTCCCACTCCTTGACGTTACACTTTCATTGAAATCGAATATGTACCCCGCTTACACGGACGTGGAAAAGAAAGGTAAGAGCGGCAAATCCCCGTATGTCATGTGCGAATATGACCATTCGATGGGCAACAGCACAGGCGCTTTGAAGGACTATTGGGACATCATCCGCAAGTATCCGAACCTCCAGGGCGGTTGGATTTGGGACTGGGCGGACCAGTCGATCAACACCCAGATTCCCGGCGCGGAGCCCGGCGAGACCTATTGGGCTTATGACGGCGACTGGGACGTCTATACCGGCAAAAATAATTTCTACGTCAATGGCATTATTGCGCCGGATCGCACCATTCATCCGGCCATGTATGAAGTCAAGAAGGTTTACCAGTCCTTCCAGATGACGGCAAAGGATCTGGAAGCGGGCGTTATTACCATCGACAATGAATACATCGATACCAATGCAAACGAATACGACATGACCTGGGAATTGATCCGCGATGGAGAGTCCATTGCAAGCCATACGCAGTCCGTGGATGTTCCTCCGCAAGAGACGGTGGACATCACCCTGGAAGGCTATACTGCGCCGGCTGACCTACAGCCCGGCGAGGAGTGCTTCCTGAATATCCGTTTCACTACAAAAGAAGGCTGCTGGCGGGCGGATGCAGGCGTCTTTATCAGATGTTGGCAGGATTACCACACAATGGGTTGTATGTACTCGACCAGTCTTTCCTAAAGGACTCACCAAACAAATTGTCAAGCGGGTTTTTACAAAAGATACTAGGCAACATAGGGCGTTCTTCCGTATTGATTGTTTGCTCCCTTCAAAGGGAAATGTATCCCGTGAGGACGAAGCTTTATAAGGAAGCTGTCCATCGTCTTTTCCATCCTACCGGGGCTTTCTCTCAAAGCCGCCGCACACTTATAACCCTGGCCTTAACGTTGTAAATAGGAGAGTACTGAAATTTATAATGATTTTTCAAAAGGTTTACAGGATATACCATTTAAGAAAGTGTGAAAGAATTCAAAAAGCCCTTGGGCTTTGTTACACTTGTAACAAACTCAAGAGCTTTTGATATAAAAATCAATAAATTCTAAAGTCTTTATTTAAGGTTGGAGAAATCCGATGTTTGAGCCGGGAATACCGTTCACAAACATGAGATGATGCCAGCTGGAAACAAAATGTCATAATCGAGACGATGGCCGCTCATTCAGTTGCCAGGAAGCGCTCTCCTTTTGTAGTTGCACCATGTGATGGTATAATCCTTTTTGTTCCATCAATTGGGCAGGGGTGCCCTGTTCAGCGACTTTCCCATCTTTCAAGACAACAATGTGGTCCGCATGGGCTACCGTACGCATACGATGAGCGATAATCAACACCGTCTTATTTTGTACTAGGCGGGAAAGGGCCGCTTGAACAGCACTCTCATTTTCAACATCCAGAGAAGCTGTCGCTTCATCCAGCAAAATTACAGGAGCATCCTTTAGAAGTGCCCGCGCGATGGAGATGCGCTGCCGTTCGCCTCCGGACAAAGTAGAACCATTTTCTCCGATGACGGTTTGGTATCCCTGCGGAAGCTTACGGATGAATTCGTCGCATTGTGCAGCGCGGGCTGCTTCCAATACTTCTTGATCGGTCGCCTCGCGCCGTCCTAAACGGATGTTTTCCATGATGGTATCGCGGAAAAGGACCACATCTTGAAAGACAATTGCGTAATAGTTTAGCAGAGCTTCTGGCTCCACACAGGTCACATCAATGCCTCCCAGAGTAATGGTTCCAGAATTGACATCCCAGAAGCGTGCTGCCAATTTGGCGGCTGTCGACTTACCACCGCCAGAGGGCCCGACAAGCGCAGTGACCTCCCCTTGCTTAGCCGTAAAAGATACGTCGGACAGAACACCTTCATCCGAATGGTAAGAGAAAGAAACATGGTCAAATTGGATGTCATACCCGTTGGGAGTACAAGTATTGGAACCGGTTTGTACGGGTTGTTCCTCGATTTGACGCATACGTTCGATCTGCAGTTTTGCACTAAAGGTAGCGGCCAGGTTTTGCAACGCCAATGCCATGGGATCATAGAACCGTGCCGCGGCGATCAAAAAGACAAGATAGGTCAGAAGATCCACACCGCCTGTAATTAGCAGATGTGCGCCCACGAGGACGGTCGTTGCCAACCCTAGACGAAGAATCGCTTGGGCGGATGTGATAAACACGCCTGTAGTCAACTCAGCATGAATTGCAGCAGATTCAACGCCATCAATCTTGGCGTGTACACTCTCTAGGTAGTGTTCCTTTTGATTGCATGCCTTGATGTCACGGATGGTTTCCAGACATTCTTGAATTCCATCAGAGGCCGCACGTTTGGCAAGAATGCTGCGTGTTCCAAATTTGTCTTGTAGGAACTTGGAACCCACAGCAAGAATGAGTGCAACAGGAAGTACCCACAACACCGCCAATCCCAAGCGCCAGTCCATAGACAAAAGACCGATGGCGATGAGCGCCGTGGAAAAACAGGTAGCAATCAGCTGGGGAATGTAATGGGAAAAGGATTGTTCCAGGCTGGAGCAGTCGGACATGATGGTATTGGTCAAGTCAGCCAGGTCCCGGTTTCCAAAAAAGGAGAGGGGGAGTGCGCGGAGCTTTTCTGCAAGGCGAACCCGGCGGTTGGCACTCTCTTCATAGGTGCCCGTATATGTTTTGGCGTATTCCTTCCAATGGAACAAAAAGATGAACACAAGAATGATCAGGGCGCCAAGGGTGTATCCCCACACACCCGAAGAGGGATCGGTCCCTTCTGTCAAAGCAGCAATCATGGCCTGTAAGACAAAGAACAGGAGACCAACCGGCGCCATAAGGGATAAATTGCAGACCGTACACCAAAATACACCGCTGACCAGGTCCTTTGTCCCTTGTTCCGATAGAGCGAAGATGTGTTGCAATTTCCGAATCATTGCACAGCCTCCTTTCCAACCTTCCATTGGGCAGAGGTCTGATAATTCTGCCACATTTGTGCATATAATCCCTTTTGCTCCAGAAGTTGCTGATGGGTACCGCTCTGTAAGATTTGGCCTTCGGAGAGCACAAGAATCCGATCGGCATTTTGAATAGTGGAAAGGCGGTGAGCAACCATCAACACCGTTTTTCCGCGGGTCAAAGATTCAAAGGCCTTCTGAATCTGATACTCATTTTCAGGATCAGCAAAAGCAGTCGCTTCGTCCAACAAGACGATTGGTGCATCCTTTAAAATGGCACGCGCCAAAGCAATGCGCTGCTGTTCGCCCCCGGACAGATAGACCCCTTTTGCACCGACGACGGTATCGATACCGTCGGGCAACTTCTCGAGAATATCGTCGCATTGGGCTGCATGAGCAGCCTGCAAAGCCTCCTCCCGGCTGGCTGAAGGCCGGGCCGCCCGGATATTTTCCAGGAGGCTGGCCTTAAACAAGCGCGTATCCTGAAAAACAAAGGCTACTTGAGCCATCAAATCGCGGGTGGAAATCTGCCGGACATCCACGCCGCCCACCTGAACAGAACCTTCTTGTGCGTCCCAAAACCGGGGGATCAGTGTAGCCGCGGTGGTTTTACCCCCGCCAGAAGGGCCCACTAAGGCGACTGTCGCCCCCTCAGGAACCGTAAAGCTCGCGTGTTGAAGCGCAGGCCGGTCCGCGCCAGGATAGGTAAAGGTCACGTTCTTGAACACAACGCTATGCCCGCTTGGAGACTGAGGATGTGCCGGTTCGGCTAAAGGCTTCTGTTCCAGAATCAGATTGAGCTTACGAATCGCCTCGTCGGCTTCCATCAGAGCCTGCGAAGCGTACATAATGCGGTTCATCATGCCACCACAGGCCGGAGCAAAGAGGATATAAAAAATCATGTTTAACAGAACATCCCAGCCATCTCCACCGGCTGCAGCGGTCATGAGCATCCCCATAGGGATAAGCAAAAGGAAGGTGCCGTTTAAAACCGTGGTAAACCAAACCAAGGGGGTCCGGCAACTCATCGCATAACCGGAGGCCAGTTCCTTATAGGACATGATCGCTTGATAGAAGTTTTTAAAGGAATGAACGGTTTGCTGAAAGACCTTGACGACAGGGATTCCGCGGATATACTCCACTGCTTCGCTGCTCATATTTTCTAACTGAATCTGATAGCGTTCGAAAAATTTCGCATTTTTTCCACCCATCATCAACGTCATCAGCCAGATGGAAACGATCATAGGAATCAAACAAACCAATCCCATCCGCCAGTCGAACACAAAAAGCAATACGAGGGCAACAACAGGGGTGACGATCGCTCCCACTAGGTCGGGAAGTTCGTGAGCCAATAGGGTTTCAGTCATCCCGGCATTGTCGTCGATGATCTTGCGCAGACGGCCGGTCTGATTGCTGGAAAAAAAGCCGAGAGGGAGGTCGACCGCGTGATCGATGGCGGTCCGCCGCATATTTCGAGCGGTATGGAACGCGGCGAGATGGGTACACATCAAGGCCCCAAAATAGACGAGTATGCTGGCACCGGCAAATGCGACTGCCATCCAGCCAAACCGCTCGAGTCCAGTGGCCTGTGAAAGTGAAGGAAAAGCACGGAAGGCCCCCTGTACAGCAAGCCAGATACATACATAGGGCATCAGTGAAAGGGCCGCCGACACCCCGGACAGGGTACAGCCCAAGATGGTCAGCTTCTTGTGCCCGCCTGCATAACCCAGCAGGCGGGACAAGCTGCTCTGCTTTTTTTGTTCATGGGGAATAACGCCTCCTTAATGAAATAAATTCCGGTTGGACATAGAACCGCAGATTGGGAAAGAAACAGACCCTCAAAGAATTTTAAGTTAGCGATAACTAAACTAAAAAGCAAAAAAATAGCGGCATACAAACCATTTCACAAAAAAGAATGTTGATAGTTAGCTACAGCTAACAAAGGGCGAAAAAAGAGAGGCTCTTCAGAGCCCCAAGACCGTTCTCCAACCCGGATAGAAAAACTGACGAAGCGTAGTCAGGTAGTGTGCTGCCTCTTCCTTCGTAAAATCGTGCACGACCACTTCAAACAGAGCCGTGGAATATGCACTGAGAAGGAGGTGAAGCTCCCGTTCATCGATCGTACGGACGGGTACGCCGCATTTGCGCGCTGCTTCCATGAACTGTAAGGTCTCTTTTTGCTCCAAAACGACGAAATCATGGATAAAGTTTTCGTATTTGGTCCCGGAAGAACAGCAGAGCAACAATTTAAAGGCATCGAAATGGTCATAAATCAAATCGAGGAAATAGATCACTTCTGCATTACTAGCCCATATTTCGTCCAGCTGTTTCACAACCAACAGCTCATAGTCCCGTTCCTTGATGGTTTGGTAAACTTGGTCCAATTTAGAGAGCAATGGTTCTACCAAGGAGGCGAACACGGCCTCTTTATCTGCAAAATGGCGATATAATCCAGCCGATGTCATTCCAGCAGCTTCCGCGATGGATCGCATGGAAGCTTTTGCAAACCCTTTTTTCAGGAATTCAGCTTTTGCTGCGGGGACAATTCTGGCAAAGCTGGCGCTTTTATCCCTTGGCACAAAACCCTCCCTGCGGGGCAACCGGTATAGATCCCGTTTCACTATTCATTGTAGCTTTGATTTCTGTTTTGTCAAGGGATAAAGGCGGCGAAGCCACATTGACAGAATAGGTTTTTGTGCTACTTTAATTAGCAGAGACTAACTGAGGGGGCTTTAGAAATGGTCAACATTATTATTCCGGTCTTACTGGCATTGGCATGTATTTATGGTGTCTATAGCTATGTCCGGAAACTTCGTCAAGGGGGTGGCTGTTGTGGCGAACATGAACCGCCCGTCAAGAAGGTGAAGGTGGCGGATCGGGATAAAAGCCATTATCCGTATGAAACGGTTCTGACGATTGATGGGATGACATGTTCAAACTGTGTGAGGCGGGTAGAAAATGCGCTCAACAACTTGGATGGTGTTTGGGCCCAGGTGGATCTTGGTTCTCGAAAGGCCATTGTACGGACAAAGCAGGTACTTTCAGAGGATACCTTACGCGAGGTGGTCCAAAAGGTAGGGTATCTGGTCCTTTCGGTACAACCGGGACAGTCAGAAGCGCGTGAAGAGCAATAGAAATTTTTATGCACAAAAGTTAGCTAAAGCTACTTTTGTGCATCTTTTATCTTGCATACTGTAGCAAAATACGAATCTCCTGCTTTGTGGGGAGAGTAAAGGGTAACGCTTCCAGTATTGAGTAGAACAGCTGGTTATACAGGCACCTAAAAAGGAACTGGGCTTGGCCAAAAAGATGGGACCTGTTTACGGGTGACAGGACAAGCGATGCAAAAATGAGTGATACAGTGCTTCTAAGGGGCTGGATGGTATCAAGCCCTTATAGGGGTGATACAGTTCCTCGGCTTAGACGGGAATCGTGCCTAGATGGAATAGATGGGATGCGACGTTTGAATACACAGAGGCGATTTAAGGACGGTGAAGCGCAAAATGTAGATGGTTTTATACGTTCTTTTAGAGATGGCCTTATTTTGGATAGGAATTTTTTCAATGCACGAGGGGGTGAATAAGATGGATAAACTCATGGAACTGTTGGAGGAGGGCCGCGCCTGGTCCGTAAAGGATCTGGCAGATTCCTTGCAAAAACCGCAAGAAGAGGTCCAAAAGCAGGTGGAATCCTTGGAGTACGATGGTTATCTTCGAAAGACATGCGGCTGTGGACCCCAGTGCAAAGGTTGTGGGCATTGTGGTTCGCATGGGCATCATACCCCCTCGTTCGAACTGGTAAAGCTTCCCCAGGAGGAACTGTAACGGGAACCAAGTCGAGTAAGAAATGAAGAAAGACGGACAAACGGCGTCCATCTACCTTTTGAAAGGGAGGGACGCCGTTTGTCCGTCTGCCATTTTCGGGCGACAGCCAGGTATCTTCGAAAGAACCATACTCAATGGTATTCTGTGTGCATTGTGCAGGCAACATTTCCTGAAAAAGCGCGTTGCTTGACTTATGAGATGTTTTGGAAGCGGTTGCCGGTGTTTTTTTATTCCAGCAGATTGGTCATGCTGCGCAGGCTGACACCCAATGTAGACAGATTGTGCAGCATGGCTGAGGTCGCAGGAGGAAGGACGCCTGCAACACCGAGACCGATCAAACCGCCGTTGAATCCAATGACAAAGCGGTAGTTCGATTGAATCCGGCGCATCAGGCTGCTAGCAATCATACGCAGGTTGACCAGTTCGAACAAGTCGTCGGCTGCGATTGTAATATCGGCGATTTCCCGTGCAATTGCTGCACCGTCGCTGATGGCAATGCCTACATCTGCAGCGGATAGCGCAGGGGAATCGTTGATGCCGTCGCCCAGCATGATCACCGTGTGCCCCTGTGCACGCTCTGCTTCTACAAATCGAGCTTTGTCCTCAGGAAGGACCTCGGAATGGTATTCGTCCACACCGACTTGGGCGGCAATGGCTGCTGCGGTTCGCTCACTGTCTCCGGTGAGCATAACGGTTTTTGAATCCCCAGGCGGCGCAGAGCATTGATGACCGCTTCAGCCTCTGCACGAAGGGGATCGGAAATACAAATGACAGCGGCCAGCTGTCCGCCAATGGCAAGGTACAGATGGGAGTACTGCTCTGGAAGCGCGTCAAAGCGCGGTTGGTCGCCATTCGGAATGGCACACGCCTCGTCTTCAAAGACAAAATGTGCGCTGCCGATCACCACACGTTCATTTCCGACCGTACTGGCGATTCCGTGGGCCACCAAATATTCCACCTGGGAATGCATTTCCTCGTGGGAAAGGCCGCGATCTCGGGCAGCCTGTACCACAGCGTTGGCCATAGAATGGGGGAAATGCTCTTCCAGGCAGGCCGCCAGCCGGAGCATATCCTCCTCGCTGTGGCCGCCAAAGGGAATCACCTCTGAGACGACCGGGCAGGCGTAGGTCAGAGTACCGGTTTTATCAAAGACAATTGTATCCGCTTTGGCGACGGCCTCCAAGTACTTTCCGCCCTTCACAGTTACATGATAACTGCTGGCTTCACGCATGGCGGAAAGCACAGCCAAGGGCATGGCCAGCTTCAACGCGCAGGAGAAATCGACCATCAGAACAGACAACGCGCGGGTGACGTTCCGGGTCCATAAATAGGCCAGGACACTCCCAAACAGGGTATAGGGCACCAGCTTATCGGCCAAATTGGATGCCTTGCTTTCCGCAGCAGATTTCAGTTTTTCAGACTGCTCAATCATGGCAACAATTTTATCGTAACGGCTTTCTCCGGATTGTTGGGTCACACGGAGCACACACTCGCCCTCTTCCACCACAGTGCCGGCGTAGACGGCTGTGCCGGGACGTTTCGGGACAGGAATGGATTCTCCGGTGAGGGATGCCTGATTGACCATTACTTCGCCTTCCTCGATGGTACTGTCTAAGGGGATCAGACCACCCATACGCACGGAAATGCGGTCGCCGGCCTTAACTTGATTTAAGGGTACCAGAATTTCCCCGGAAGATGTCTTAAGCCACACGCGGTCAATGTTCAAAGACATGCAACGGGCCAGATCATCCACAGACTTTTTGTGGGTCCACTCTTCCAAGAGCTCGCCAAGTCCCAGCAAAAACATTACCGAACTGGCAGTCGAAAAATCGCGGCGGATCATGGAGATTCCAATAGATAGCCCATCCAACAGTTCCACGCGCATCTTTCCCTGGAAAAGACATTTGATACCGCGAAGGAGATAGGGAATCGACCGGCACAGCGTGTAGGCGATTCGCAAAGGTGCGGGAAAAAAGAGGGAACGGATGGCCTTAAAGACAACCCGCCCCACCAATTTTTCCTCGTAAGCGCGGTTGAGCGCCCGGCCGCTGTGCAGAGGAGCGAGATCGGCGACGCTCTCGGCGTCATAGGAGAAGCGGCTGATCTGTTGCAGCAGATCCGCACGGATGTCTTGATAATAAATAACAGCACAGCAGGTCCGTTCATGGACCACCGCCTGCCGCACTCCAGTGATATGCTGAAGGTATGCTTCCAGGAGATCCGCCTGTTCCAATGTCATCCGATTTTGGCAGCAGCGGATACGCATGCGCCCACTGCTTTCATGCATAATTTGAAATTTCATAGTTGACCTCCGACAAGGAAAAGAGGGCCGCAACCGCGACCCTCTTTTATTTGTTATAGAACGGACAGCAGATTTGCCCGCATCAAGCCTCAGTTGCTTCCGTGGACGTATCTTCCACAATCTCTTCCTGTGCAGCGCGCCGCTCGTTGATATCCTTGGCTGCGGCCAGAATGTCCGCCGCATTCTCCTGAACCGAAGTAACGGTACCCATTACGGATTCCTTGACGCGCAGTGCTGCTGCCGTGGCGTGGGTATAGGCTTTTTTGGCATCCTTGCTGCTCAGCAGTTTGATACCGGCGGAGCCAAACAGTGCGCCGCCCACGAATAATGCGATCTTTTGATAAATGTTCATAAGGCAATTCCTCCAGTATTATTTGTGCCGATAGCCCGTGATGATAACCATCACCATACAGATGACAGCGCCCCAAGCCCAGAATTTGTGCTGCTTCAAATTGGACACCTCCTAGCGCACGGCATTCATTTGAAATTCAAATATAACACAGTCTATCTGAAATTGCCGCCGGAAATAGACAAAACTCACCGGTTTTGGACATTTTTTTGATGATATAACCTTCGGTACTGTGCCGGAGTCATGTGGTAGTACTCTTTAAAAGCAGTCCCAAATTGGCTGGTACCAGTATAACCCACAGAGGACGCCACGGCCAACACGCTTTCAGAGGTTGTGCACAGCAGACGGGCTGCTGTTTGTAAACGATAATGCTTGAGGTAGGCGTGGATAGGGGTTCCATAAAGACGGCGAAAACAGTTTTTCAGAAAGGTCGGGGACAGTTGAAACCGCCGGGCGAGTTCCTGTACCGTCAGATGTTGGTCAAAATGAGCCAGCATATAGTCATGAACGCTACGGACAACGTCTGCCTGATAATGGTCGCAGTATCCGGTTTCGTGGGGAACGGTTCCCGCAGCCTGCCAGCTACACAATAGATAGAACAATTCCCAAAGTTTCAGAAGAAAGTAAGCGCCCCGCTGCTCCTTGGAAAGCTGGCAGAGGGATGCCAGGCAGGAGGCGCCCCAAGTGGTGTTCCGGATTACGGTACATCCATCGTGAGCGTTGAGCAATGCCTGCACCTGTTCCAAATGCAGGGGGCTTCCTGATAGCAGTGCGCAGGCACGCGCAAAGGACTCCCCTGCGGCAGAATGGTCAAAAAAAGCAGCGATGCAACGAAAACAGCCGCGGTCAAAAGAAAAGTTACGGACCGCAGCGGCATCAGTGACCAGTAGAAGTTCTCCGGCCTCCACAGTCGTCACGGTTCCCTGTGCGGTTGTCACCTGAAGCTGGCCGGATTGACAAAAGATCCCTTCAAGGTGTGCAGGCTGCATCCCCGCGGGGTATGAGGCTTCATATTGGGCCAGACAATACTCCCGGACAATCACTCCGATCGTGGGGGAACAACGGTATATTTCTTCTGAGCACATTTGCGAACTAGCCCATGCGTCGGAATATTCAGCAAGCATGTGGATGCACCTCCCTTGTTATTTCTGGGCAGAAAAAGTGAAGAAGGAATGGAACCTGTTTATGCACGAAAGGGTGGGTATCCCCTTCGATGAAAGAAAAATTACCATAAGTTAGCCTTAGCTAACTTATGGTTCGAAAAAGCCGCTCCATCAGAGCAGCTTTTGCTATGGCGCAATCTTCTCTTATCATACCAAAGACAGGATTTATTTGTCAATAATAGGAGGAAAATCTTTCTTCCTGTAACCCTATGAAGTGTACAAAAACCTTGAAAACAAAACATACGGCCCAAAGGCTGACAAACCAGAGGCAGTCCCGCCCGGCAAGGCAAAACGTAAGACCTGAAAAGATTTCCGAAACCAAAAGCTCCGTAGCGCGTGGAGATCTCCTGGATTGAACCCCTGAAAATCGAACTGTTTGTGGCCAGATACGGCCTGTATTTGGATAACAACATTCATGTAACTTTCTTTGCCTCATCGATGATTTTCAAATGGTTGCCTTGTCATTTCAGCAAATCCAAGGAAGAAACGATAAAAACGCGATGGGAAGTCAATGGAAGGACAATCCGAGTATCCGGCTAAAAAGCGCATGTATTTAACCAACCGGCCAGGGTTGGGGTGTCCAGAGCGCTTTGTATCAGAGCGTTCGCTTACTTTTGGAGCCCTGTAAACAATCCTTTTTGGAGGACAGTTGCTTTTCTCAGAACAACCGGTCGCGGCGCTGGCAAGAAAAATCCATCCTATTCACTTGGTTCCATCGCCGCCCGCTTCTTCCTCCCGACGTTTTGTTCCCGCCACTGTTTGATTTGTCGTAGGCGTTCCTGTACACGCGCTTCAGAACCCTGTGTGGTTGGGATATAGTAAGTCCGTCCTTCCAAAGAATCTGGAAGGCATTGCATGGAAGTGAGTTTTTCCTCTGTATCGTGGGCGTATTGGTACCCTTGCCCATAGTGAAGGTCCTTCATCAGACGGGTAGGGGCGTTGCGAATTTGGAGAGGGACAGGTTCATCCAATCTTTCCAGTGCATCCCGTTTGGCGGATTCATAAGCCATATACAACGAATTCGACTTTGGCGCGAGGGAGAGGTACGTTACCGCATGGGTCAAATGGACGGAACATTCCGGCATCCCAATAAAATGGCACGCCTGATAAACGGCTGTAGCGACTTCAATGGCACGGCTGTCGGCCATTCCCACATCTTCGCTGGCAAAGCGGATCAGCCGCCGCGCGATATAAAGCGGGTCCTCCCCGCCTTCCAGCATACGAGCTAACCAGTAGATGGCAGCGTCCGGGTCGCTGTTTCGCATGGATTTATGCAGTGCAGAGATCAGGTTATAGTGTTCCTCCCCATTTTTGTCATAAAGCAAGGACTTCCTTGAGAGGCATTGCCTCAAAATGTCCGCCTCTACGGTTACACCTTCGGATGTGCGTTCCCCATTTAAGACCGCCATTTCCAGGGTGTTTAAAGCCGTGCGCGCGTCGCCATTCGCAAAATGGGCGATTGCCGACAGCAACTCTTCTGAGATGGATATGGATTCCCCTCCAAACCCGCGGGTGTCCTCCAGTGCATGGCGAAGGAGGACCTCCAAGTTTTGCGTGGTTAGCGCTTGTAGAACGAATACCTTGCAGCGGGAAAGCAACGCCGAATTGACCTCAAAGGAAGGGTTTTCCGTGGTGGCGCCGATCAGTACAATGCTGCCACGCTCCACGAATGGGAGGAAGGCATCTTGTTGTGCTTTATTGAAGCGATGGATTTCATCCACAAACAGAATCGTCCGTTCCCCAAAACGCCGGTTTTCCTCAGCCCGTTGCATCACTTCCCGAATTTCCTTGATACCGCTGGTCACTGCGCTGAAGTCAATAAAATTGGCATGTGTCCGCCCGGCAATGATGCGTGCCAGAGTGGTCTTTCCCACCCCAGGAGGCCCCCAGAAAATCATGGAGGAAATGCGGTCCTGGTCGATCAGCTGCCGTAAAATTTTACCCGGTCCCAGTAGGTGTTCTTGTCCGACAAATTCCTCCAGAGTATGCGGCCGCATACGGCTGGCCAAGGGGCGGTCCATACCTTGCTTTTCAAATAAGGTCTGCTGTTCCATAGGGTGCCTCCATCGAATTGGTTTTTTCTATTCTACCACTTCGGGTAAAAAAGAACAAGAACAAAGTTTCGTTTAAAGAGCGAAATGAGACAAAACCTTGTAATATGGTGTACATGTGGGGAAAACAGAAGTTAATCTTTAAAAAATGGCCTAAAATACTTGACTTAGAGTGCACTCCAAGGGGTATAATCGGGGCAACATTAGAGGGTGGAAACAGAAGGTTTCTGCCGGCTGGATGGAAAAGGAGTGGGTGGATGATGCTATATAAGAGCTTTCAGGGATGGAAACTCTCTGCCCTCGGCATGGGCGCAATGCGCCTGCCCGTGATCGATGGCGACGATTCCCGAATCGATGAGACGGCAGCGGAACAGATGGTGGCATACGCTATGGAGAGCGGGATCAACTATTATGACACAGCGTGGGGTTATCACAACGGCCAATCGGAGTTGATAATGGGGCGCCTCTTACGGAAGTATCCGCGGGAGAGCTACTTCTTAGCAAGCAAATTTCCGGGTTATGACCTAGCCAATATGGATAAAGTGGAAGAAATCTTTGAAAAGCAGCTAGAAAAATGTGGTGTGGACTATTTTGACTTCTATCTATTCCACAATGTTTGTGAAATGAATATTGACGCATATTTAAATCCGAAATATGGGATCTTTGCGTATCTGATGAAACAAAAACAGGCTGGGCGAATCCGCCACTTAGGGTTTTCCGCACACGGCAGCTATGGCGTGATGAAGCGTTTTTTGCATGCATATGGGGCGGATATGGAATTTGGGCAGATTCAGTTGAATTACCTTGATTGGAAATTTCAGGATGCCCAAGCAAAAGTGGAACTTTTGCGGGAATTTGGCATCCCTGTGTGGGTGATGGAGCCCTTGCGCGGCGGCCGATTGGTTACATTGTCCAAAGAAGATACCGAAAAACTCCACAATCTTCGCCCGGAGGAACCTGTCCCGGCCTGGGCGTTTCGGTTCCTACAATCGATTCCCAGTGTGACGATGGTGCTCTCCGGCATGTCCAACCTGGAACAGATGCAGGAAAATATCCGCACGTTTGAGGAAGAAAAACCGTTGAATCCCCAGGAGATGAAGGCATTGCTGTGCATTGCAGATACTATGGTGAGGAAGAACATACTCCCCTGTACAGCCTGCCACTATTGTGTCAGCCATTGTCCGCAGGGCTTGGACATTCCATCCCTGCTTGCTCTGTATAACGAACACCACTTCACAGAGGGTGGCTTTATTGCACCCATGGCACTATCTGCAATTGCACAGAATAAATGGCCCAGCGCCTGTATCGCATGCCGGAGCTGTGAGGCCGTCTGTCCCCAACAGATTGAAATATCGGCGGCAATGGCCAGTTTTGCGAAGGAATTGGGATAAGGGGAATTTGATGGGGGTATATACAAAGCGGCGCCCCAAGAGGAATCGGTATACAGATAAGAGCGAAGAGGACCGAATGAGAGCTGTGATGAGGAGGAAATCGTATGGAATATCGCAAGTTGCCACATGGTGGAGAGAAAATCAGCATCATTGGGCTGGGAAACAGTTCGTTGGGACCAGCTGGAGAAGCGGAAATTGAAAGGATTGTACGTTTGGCGATTGAAAACGGTGTCAATTATTTCGATATGGCGGCATCGGATGCAGTACCTTTCCCAGCCTATGGAAGAGCGGTTGCTGGCTGCCGGGAAAACGTCTACTTTCAAATTCACTTTGGGGCGGATTATCGAAGCGGAAAGTACGGCTGGACACTGAACCTGGACACGATTAAGCGGTCGGTGGACTGGCAGTTAAAGGCGCTACAAACCGATTACATTGACTTTGGTTTTATTCACTGCATCGATGAAGCAGCAGATTGGGAGAAGGTGTGTGCAGCAGGAACCTGGACGTTTCTACAGAAGTTGAAAGAGGAGGGGGTCGTACATCACCTCGGGCTTTCTACACATACGCCGAAGATTGCCAATATGGTATTGGATACTGGTCTGATTGATATGATGATGTTCAGTATCAATCCTGCCTATGATTACCGGCACGGGGAGTTTGCCATCGGCAGTGTGGATGAACGGATGGCCCTGTACCGCCGCTGTGAAGCGGAAGGGGTGGGGATTTCCGTGATGAAAGCGTTCAGCGGGGGCCAACTTCTGAACGAAAAGACGTCTCCCTTTCAGCGTGCGTTGACAGAATACCAGTGCATACAGTATGCGCTAGATAAACCGGGCGTATTGACCGTACTGCCGGGCGTGCGTAATGAAAACGACCTGCACCGCATTTTGGGATTTCTGAATGCGGTGCCAGAGGAAAGAGATTACTCCATTTTGGGAACGTTTACCCCGCATGACGCGGCAGGAATTTGCGTGTATTGCAACCATTGTCAGCCGTGTCCAGCAGGGTTGGATGTCGGACTCATCAACAAATATTATGACTTAGCGCAGGCGGGGGATACATTGGCAAGAGACCACTATATTCATCTGGAAAAGACAGCATCCGATTGTATTGCGTGTGGCCACTGTGACTCCCGTTGCCCCTTCCATGTGGGCCAGGTACGGAGAATGCAGGACATTCGTTCCTATTTTGGCGGGAGGGAATAGCTGGAAAGTAAGATTCAAAACAGCCTTTCCAAGGGAAGGAATACATTGATCAGGCTGACGACAAAAAATGTGACTTTGGCAGCGTTGTTCCTTGCTATCGGATTGGTGCTGCCGTTTTTGATCGGGTAAATTCCACAGGTTGGGAACATGCTCCTTCCGATGTATATCCCGGTTTTCTTATGCGGCCTGATCTGCGGATGGCAATATGGAATGACAGTTGATGCGTTATGCGCTCTTTGGCGCGCCGGTTTTATTCCCTACGGGAGTTGCGATGGCATTTGAACGAATGACCTATGGGCTGGTGTACGGACTTTCCCGCTGGCAGGGTGTAATTGCACTTTATCGCTGTTTGGTTGCCGCCATGTTGGCTGGCAGGATTGTCTGGGGTATTGCTCAGATGGCGTTCTTGGGGATTACCAGCGAAGGTTTTACTTGGCGGATGTTCCTAATGGGTGCATTTTTGAATGCAATTCCCGGGATTGTAATTCAGCGGATTCTTATCCCGGCCGTCGTGGTGGCGTTAAACCGGACTGGTTTGGTACGGTTTAAACAACCGCAGGTGTCCGCCCAGAGGATGAACGGCCAACGTACGGCCTAAAAGGGAAACAAAAGAAGAACCACAAAAGGTGTCCGTCGCCCCGAAGGAAGGAGAGTA
>BCAA01000015.1 GCA_001305115.1 Clostridia bacterium UC5.1-1E11
CGACTCTCGGCTCAAAGGTCAGGTCGAGATTCGTGTTTGCCATCACGACGTCTTTATATGCGCCGGTCAGGTTTGCAATCGTCTGCTCTTCCCCATCGATTGACAGCTTCACCGTTGTCGGGTAGCTTACTGTCAGGGTATGTTCGCTCGGAATCACCGGTTCGTCGGGAATATCCTCCGAGTTCGGCGTGGTCATCGCTGCATAGAGGATATTCTTTGCAACCCCTATCGCCATCTGTCTGGCATCTTCCGGAAGCGCTTCTGCATCCGCGATGGCACGTTCCAGGCGTTCCAAACTGGTTTGTGTGAAGTTTGTGGTATCCGTTGCCTTGGCCTGCGCCAAGATTTCTGCTAGTTTCTCACGATCCTCTGTCGTATCGGCCCGGAAATCGGTCCTAATTTCCAACTCTTCGGAAGTTGCGATCACTTGCTCATCCTTGAGAGCGACGAGCTTGACATAATAAGTTCCCGCTTCTGGAACGGTAAAGGCTACCTTATCCTTGGCATGGCTTCCATGATACCGGATATTGGTTTCTTCATGTGTATATACACCGGGTTCTATACCATAGAGCACCTTGTAGCCATTTGCACCGGAATTCAACGGATAATAGGCCAGTAAGGTATTATATGCGGAAGTAATGTCCACTTCCAAAATAATGGGCTTTTGCAGTTCTGTCAGTTCCTCGTCGTTCAAAGGCCGCACAAGAACATTGTCGACGTCAAAACTACGCTGATAACTCCGTACACCAATCTTACCTGTCTGATAACGGCTATCAGCATCAGTCCATTGATGCACCAGTTTTCCGTCAATGTAGAACTGGAAGGTATCATGCCATACAATCACTTGAAGGGTATAAGTTTTCCCAACTTCAAACTGGAAGCCTGCCTCCCTGGCGACTTGATGCCAGCTCCCATCACCATAACCCATGATCCAATAATCATGTCCTATGCCAAAATAATAACCATGGAAATTATCTGCACCGGAACCTTCGTTTGTGCTACGGAAGATGATTCCTGCGTTCTGATCGTTTTCCTGGGTTAAGGTAATGTCCGCCTTGACGACATAATCACTCCATGCATCATCCCCAGCCATTGCTTTGACATCGTCGTCCGTGCCAAAATGCATGACGCCGTCTGCAACCTGGATCTTATCGACCGTACCATGTTTGGTCCACACAGCATTGGAGGCATCCGCATCGGAAAAATCATCTGAGAAGTTTGCCTCTATATAAGGTGGATACTCAGATCCTGTTTGGCCGTCACCGTCCTCAAAGTCCGCAAAGACTTTCAGATCTTCTTCCGTCACCGGACGGACGTCAATTCCGTTGGCAGTAAATGCTTCCTTCCAGGAACGGAAGCCGACTGTTCCCACTGCATAACGGCTGTCGCGGAAACGATAGACAAGTTCATTATCGACATAAATCGCAAAATATTCACCGCGGGCAACCACCTTAATGGTATAGACCTGTCCTGCCTGGAAATCATGTGGAATCCCAATCAGCTGGTTCCAGCTTCCATTGGCAAAGCCTACGACGATCCCGTTCTTTCCAATACCTGCATAGTATCCATAGTACTCATCCGCGTTATTACCAAATTGGGTTCCACGGAAAATCAACCCAACATCCCGGAATTCATTTTTATCAATTGTGACCTGTGCTTCAACAACATAGTCAGACCAATCATAGGCTTCTTCTAAGTCCAAAACTGCCTTAACACGTTCTCCCGAGCCAAAGTGAATCTGGGACGCGCTGTCCGACACTTTTTGAATCTCCACCAATCCCTCTGGATCATACAGAAGCCAATCGCGTTCTGTCTCTTCTACTGTTCCAAATCCAGAATACGAAGCCTGAGGCACATTGGGATCTGGCTTTGAAATATCATCCGAACCCGGCTGAATAACGCACTCTTTCGCAGTCTCTTCCCCTTGAATCATCGCAGTGACCCGGACATAACAAGCTTTTGACTCATCAATCCCACGCAGGGTAATTGTTCCTGTTTCAAAGCCTGTGACCGTATTGGTATATGCGCCTTCCTGTGTACCATATTCAACGCGGAACGGCGTTTCCTGTGCATCAAGATTGGTGATTACCGTCACAGTATCGTCTGAGCGCTTGGTATGTACAATCCGAATCTCGTCTACAGAGCGGCGAACTGGTACCACTTCCAGCTGATCGGCACGAGCATCCACTAAACGGATGTTGTTGTATTGACCAGCATCGAACCGGAGGTCTCCGGAAATCAAACTCTTCAAATTTTCAACTGTTGCCGAACCGGTCGAGAGATCGATTTCTTGGGAGTACTTTCCATTGATTACCAGAAGTCCCTTTCCCTCCCCGCGAATTTGCAGGGTATAATCGCGCGCTTCAGGTACTACCACATTGTCAAATTCCTGATAGGTTGTTCCATGAACCGTGATTTCCTTTGAATCTACGGCGGCTGTCTTTACGATGGTAGCAGAGGGTTCCCCTATCTTCGGAAAATGTGTGATGCGCAGTCGGCCACATCCATACGGAATCAACTCGATATCCTCCACCAGACTCTCGTCGTACGGGGTCGGTCCAAAGGGTTGTGGTCCAGCCATATTGCCATCCAAGGTCCAAGAGGGGATGATCTGGCCTTTGCCTTTTAAGGTAACCGGAGCATTGTCCACAGAAAAGGGTTGAAGCGCCACTTCATTCGTCTCAACGATTTCAAAACTTTCCTCCGGATTCTCGCGATTGACAACCAGGCCATAATTCCAGCGGCTAGCTGGATAGATTTCGCGCAATGGGGACTGCTCTTGATGCGCCTGTTGGATGTCGCGTGCGTCGTTGCTATCTTCTGTTCGCCAATCTTCTTCGATCTTAAGGCTGAAAATCAGAGGACCTTTTTCCACAGCAACCGAGTCGTTGTACCATGTTGAGGTTTCTAGTTCACTCGGAAGGCGCAAATCCACCTCGTCTCCTGCCTGCCAATCGCGTTTGATTGTATAATATTCACCGGTAATCACGCCTTCTTGTTCTTCTCCATTGACAGAGACTGCCGGGGCCTCACACCACTCTGGAATACGCAGTTTTAATTCAAATTCTGCGGTTTCACCGTTATATGTCAGATGAACAGCATCCTTAAAAGGATAATCTGTTTCCTGAACAAATTTCGCTGTTTTTCCATCCGCTACCTTAGCTGTCACACTGTTCGGTCCATAGGCAACCAGTGCCAGTCCATTGTCCTCGGTCGCCATCCACATATTCTGGACAAATTTAGGCCAACCCATGTGACAATTCGGGAAACAGCATTCAAATCCCGCCGGAGCGCCGTAGGCAATATCGTCTCCATGGTCACAGTCGAATTCATGATACCCCACTGTGGAGATCACCTGGTTTTGCAGCTGATAGTAACACTGCCCGCTAAAATCGGGAGTAAAACAAGCGGGTAAAGAATTGTAGGCGAGGCGTTCCATATGGTCTGCTGTCCAGACATCCCCAAAGATACGTTCGGAGATTTCCGCAGTCAACAGGCCTTCCACCACGCTACACGTCTCAGTGCCGCGGGTGGAACGGTTGTCCCGTGCCGCTTCATCTGCATTGGGTTGATTGTCAATACGGCCGTGGTCTACGCTGTAGTTAAAAATACCATTGCGATAGGCTGTCTTGTCCGCCTCGTCACGGCTCAGCTGATAGTAGACCGATGGAGTCTTCATCCCTTGTGTGGTATTTACAACATGTTCACGCACAGTCGTATTATTACATTTATCCTGCCAATCCCAAGACTGTTCATAAAGCATGGTTCCCAAGTCCAACAGCCACTGGCTCTCCTCCGGGTTGGACGGGTCATATACCTGGTTGTAGAACCAAAAGACACATTCGAGGTTATCTCCTCCACGTGCATCGCCCCAATCACTAAGCGGACGGTTTGGCAGTTCTTTTTCCTGATACCGATAATACTTTTCAAAAATGGGAGCACTCGTTCATCCGGATTCCCCTGTTGTACTGTGGCCTCATAGTAGTCACGCATCCCCATCAGAGCAGGCATGCGCGACCACCAATTTTCTAAACTGCTATTCGGGCCAAAGGCACCGGATTCTGTTTGACTGCTGAGAATGGCCTCTACCCATTGCTGCACTTCCTCTTTCAAGGCCGCATCGTCTAGCGCATAAGCCAAAGCGACAAGCCCCCGGAAGAAATATGTCCCTTTCTCCCAGTTGTCTCCGCTTTGATGGTTGAGCCATTCGCTGGTCTCATAGTTGTAATTGTTGAATTTCTTCATGTTGCCGGTCAGATTATCCTTTTGTAGCAAAAGCTGATTTTCCAACCAATCACGCGCCTTTACTGCCCCCAACGGTAATTGTACCAGTGGGGTTTCCAAAAGCTCTCCCTGGTTGGATACATAGTTTTGATTTCCTCTCCGGGAAGGCTCCTCTTTGGCGGAAACAGGCATCGCCATACTGCACAGCATCGAAACTGCTAAAACACAGGCTGAAACCCGCCGCCAAAGCTTTCCGGTTCGTTTCATAGAATTGACTCCTCCTATCCAGTCTGGCATCCTTTGGCCATTTTTACATTTATCAGTATACCAAACTCATCTATGCAAGTATTTACAATTTTTCGATATAATTTTATATTTTTTAATATTAATTCTAAAATTTATATTATTATCGCTCAACGATACTTTTGTCGATAGCAATATATTTATAGAATAGTAACACTGTATTTGGTTGCCTTTATTTTTTATAATTTTTAATATCCATCAAAACAAGTATTCTTTAATACCGTTCGATAAACAGCCGATAGCGCAAAATTTTTATTTTAGCTGCTAACTTCTGTTTTCACAACATCTTGCAGGAAAATAATAGGCTTTTACTTTTGTACATTGTATCCGTTCAGCCTTTCTAGTGCTTAAACGCAAAAATACCACCTCAGATTTTCTAAGGTGGTGTTTTATTCTCTCTATTTGCTTCTAGCTTTTGTTCGTAACTTTAACGGTATCGATCGATCTGGATTCCACCAAGCATCACCAGAATAATTTTTCCAGTCTATTTTCCAATGGTCCACTTGTTCGTATTGTTCTACTCCACATGTTCATGCCAATCGGATGCAATCCAGGTTTTACCCGATTCTCCTGGCGTCTCACTAGCGGACCCATACGCTTGTGTCTTCCATCCGACATTTTCTCATCTAAAGGTTTCGGTCACGTCACCACAATTCATAAACTTGTCTAGGAAAACCATAATTTTTCCAAATCGCTGCATTCTGTAGAAAGACTCAATCCTATTTCAAACCCTGATTGACTGTATTGCTCCAACCTTTTTCCATAAAAAACTATCCATGATTTAGAATATCACGTTGAAGGCTCATATTCGCTACGAGCATATAATCGTCTTTCAATGCCGTCCCATCTGGAACTCTCCAGGTGACAGACATCTTTGGGATTCTGCTTTTAATTCGTCAGGAATTCAATCGGTTAGTATATCAATCTGATAGGTATTGGTCTACGTTTTCTAAACGTTCACTTTTACTGATACAGACAACTCTTATATCAACAGGAATGGGGGCACTACTAGGGAAATTCAATATTTTCTTCTCTATAATATATCCTTTTGCTCCACACATTGTACACCCTTTCTGCCTCCCGTGGCTCTCTTCAAGCAGTTTGATAAAGACGCCACTAGTCGAATATATGTAACGAAACATATATGCTATTGCCCAAAATCAATTATCCGCATCTAGTATTATGAAACATATTTCATAACATTTTTTACCTTTTGCATATGAAGGATGACAAAATTCTGTTGTTGGATTAGAACTTAACCTTGCATTTCAATTTAAGCTCTAACTTATTGCATCCTTTGGATATACAATTTAAAACTTACTTTGATATTTAATCGTTTCCACAATATTGGGAATTATATAGAATTACATATAAATTTAAGCACAAACACAACACTTTTACATGTATGGCATGTATTTAACACACTTCAATTATCCATTCGTAGATTCCTTTCCTTGTTTCCAGCCTCCCTCATCAACTGGAATAAAATCATCTATAAATGACGAAACTGTTTCTAAACGATTTGGGACATGTTGTATCTGTCGCATCATTCCTCGGCTGGATTGGAGGATCATTTCGCATGGAGAAACACATTTTGATCCTGGCAACCACCCACGATTTCCTCTGGAAATTCGAACGGGAGGATGTCAATCTGTTACAGCAAATGGGGTTCGTGGTTCACTATGCGACGAATATCAAAGAGCCCACATATGTCTCCTATAAGAAAGACATCCAAAGGATGGGGGTACAAATTCACCACATCGAAATTGCAAGATCTCCCTTTTTGCTTCGGGACAACTGTAAAGCGCTCCAGCAACTTCTACAGCTGATTGATCGGTATTCTATCCAGGCCATCCACTGCCACACACCCGTCGGTGGATTGTTGGGCCGGCTCGCCGGAAGACTCTGTAGGAATCTTTCTCCCCTGATCCTCTACACTGCACACGGCTTTCATTTTTACCGGGGTGCTCCTTTATTTAACCGCTTGGTCTACTATCAAGTGGAAAAAAAATTGGCGAACGACACGGATGTACTGATCGTCATCAATGGGGAGGACTTTAAAGCCGCTCAAAAATTTCACCTTAAACCGGGAGGCCGTCTCTATCAAATTCCAGGCGTTGGGTTAGATCAGAATGTTTTTCACCCGCTCCCCGATCAACGGCGAAACGTCCTCCGGGATCAACTTGGAATTGGAAATCACGATTTTTTTCTTCTCTCCGTGGGCGAACTCAATGAAAACAAGAACCACCGTGTCGTTTTGGAAGCTCTGGCAGAAATGAAGCGCCAGCATAAGGACTTGTCACACATCCGCTATGGAATTTGTGGAGATGGCTTTCTCCACGGACGCATTCAACAATGGATACAAGAATGGGGCCTTGAGAAGCAAGTTATACTCTTTGGGTATCGTACACAGGTTTCGGAAATTCTCGGTTGTGCCGATGCCTCTGTTCTTTCTTCAAAGCGAGAGGGACTTGGAATGGCAGGACTGGAATCACTGGCCATGGGAGTCCCCGTCCTTGCTGCTGATAACCGCGGAACACGCGAGTACATGGTGCACGGCCAGAATGGTTTTGTTTGCGAGCGCAACGAAGCAGCTGCATTTATCGAAGGCATTGAATTTTTTCTGCGGTTAGGCCCAGAAGAACGCGCAATGATAAGGGACCGTTGCTGTGAATCCGCAAAACCCTTCGCAAAAGCTTATACCAACGCCATCATGCAAGAAATCTACGCCGAGGTGAATCGTAGGATTGAACAACGTATGTATAAGCCGTCCTATAAAAATCAGCATCATCATGGGGGTATTTAATCCACGTGTCAAAGAACGATTTTTTCGTTCGATTCAATCTATGATTGTACAAAGCTTTTCTGCCTGGGAATTGCTCCTGTATGACGACGGATCTTCGGAGCCCTATGCCACTGCGATCCGATCCGCAGCAGACCTGGATTCCCGGATACTGCTCATTCGGGCCCCGCAAAACCATGGGCTCGCTGATGCATTGAACACCTGTATACGGACTGCCAAGGGAGACTATATCGCCCGAATGGACGACGACGATTTTTCCACGCCCGACCGGCTTTACAAGCAATATCGGTTCTTAGAGGAACATCCAGAGTATCAATGGGTGGGAAGCTATGCAGAACTTGTGGATTCACAAGGAAAATGGGGGATTCTGAGAGTTCCAATCGTTCCACAGGCCCGCGATTTTCTCCACAATTCCCCATATATCCATCCATCCGTCCTGTTTCGCAAAGAGGTACTCATCCGCAATGGAGGATACAACCCAGCAAGGGTATTTTTTCAATGTGAGGATTACGAGCTGTTTATGCGTCTGCATCAAAACGGGGAGCGAGGATATAATCTTTCGGAACCGCTTCTAGAATATTGGGAGGATCGGGACTCCTATCGAAAGCGAACGTATCGGCGGCGCATCCGCGAGATGAACCTACGTTACCATGGCTTTCAAGCATTGGGTATTCTCCATACCTCGACATTTTTCTATGTCCTGAAACCGCTACTGGTCGGGGCGCTTCCTGTTTCCCTCCAATATTCCATCAAACGTTGGGAACAGCAAAAGCGCATCAACGGCAAAAAAGGGAGGTAAGCGAAGTCCATGCAGGATGATCGGCTCGCGCTGTATCAGCGCGAATGTCAAAATAGTCCCCAAATTGTGCACGCCCTTCAGGAACTGCCTCTCATAGGAGAGGATGCCATCTCCATCGTTTGCCGGTATGTGTTGGCTCCAGCATTGGGCGGGTTTACTCAGTGGCTTCTCAAGGAAGCCTGTAAAGCACAAAAACAGCGGCTCTACTTCTTGGCGCGGGACGGATATTTGATGTATCGTGCCGCGCTTCTTTTCTGTGAAAAGCAACGGCTTCCCATCGAATGCCGCTATTTGAGCTGCTCTCGTTATTCTCTTCGGATTCCAATTTTTCATTTGGATACAGAGGCCGCCCTTGCATACCTCTGCCGGGGTAGCTTACAAATCAGCCTGGAACGAATTCTCACACGCGCAGGGCTTACAGCCGATGAAAAGGAGGCTGTTTTCCAAGAACTCTCCCTACCCTATGGGCCAACAGTACGTCTCTCTCATACCAGGTTGGCGCAAATTCATGAAAGTCTGCGTCAATGTAGCACATTTCTCGCGGCCATGAACCGCCATTCAGCGGAAGCGATGCCAGCGTTAAAGGGGTATTTGTCCCAGGAAGGGCTTTTGGAGGACAGAACCGACGCCATTGTTGACAGTGGGTGGACAGGTTCTATGCAGATGGTCCTAAACGAAGTTCTTTCCCACATGGGACGAATTCGGCCGTTGAGTGGATACTACTGGGGACTTTATGAGTTACCTGTCCATGCAAATCGCACATTGTACCATTGCTATGATTTTTCCCCCACATCGCCTCTCAAAGCGAAAGTTTTTTTCAATAATTGCTTATTTGAGGCCATTTTTACCGCTCCACACGGTATGACAACCGGATACCGAAAACTTGGGGACCAATATGTCCCCCATTACGGATTCTCAGATGCACGCCGGAATGCATTTGTCGAACGTATAGAAGCGGAGATATTCCCCTATATCGAGCGGTTGGCGGAACATACACAAATACTGGAGCTTTCATCCGAAGACCTATACAATGACCGAACCATTATACAACGGCTCCTCCAACGGTTCATGGCGGCCCCTTCTCCAGCAGAGGTTGCATGCTTTGGGTCCCTTCCCTTCTCCGATGACGTATTGGAAGGCGAGGAGCAACCTATCGCCTTCCCACTAACCGAGAAAGAATTGACACAAAGTCACCCGCTTCACAAACTCGTTGCCATATCCGGACGCGGGAAGCTCCCTCCCCGCGAAAGCGCATGGTATGAGGGAAGTGTGGTTCGCTGCGGAAAGCATATCCGGTATCATCTGTGGCAGTATACTCTGTATCAATGGATGCGGTACAGTCGAAAACGCCTTATGTATATGAGGGGAAAAAGGAGGGACAGCCGATATGGTTGATACAAAGCAGAGCAAGCAATATGCATTTGTCGTCCAGCAACTGACAGCCAGGGAAATCAAACGAAAATATGCCCGGTCGTATCTTGGAATTCTGTGGAGCGTCCTGAACCCTCTCCTCTCGATGGTGGTTCTCTCTCTGATTTTTTCACAGCTATTCCGGCGTTCCATAGACAATTATCCCATCTACTACCTGACAGGTTATCTCCTATGGCAAACCTTCACAGGGGCAACCACCGCCGCTATGACCGCCCTTGTAGACAACAAGATGCTATTGCTTAAAGTAAAATTCCCCATGGACCTGTTTATCCTCACAAGAGTTTACACCGCCCTAATCAATCTGGGCTATTCTGTCATCGCCTATATCATCATGCTTTTTGTATTCCAGGTTCCTGCGAAGTGGACTATGTTTCTGTCCCCTTTGATTGTTTTCTTTCTCTTTCTCTTTTCACTCGGGATTTCCTATATACTGGCTACTGCTTATGTATTCTTTGGCGATATAAAGCACCTGTACACCGTTTCGCTGACAATATGGATGTACTGTTCTGCCATCTTTTATCCGGTCGAGCAGCTTCAGGGTATGATTCGCGTCATCATTTGGAACAATCCTATTTACACCTACATCCACTGTATGCGAAAAGCGGTGATGGTAGGCGAACTGCCGACTCGCATCGAATGGATACAGATGCTTTTTTGGAGTGTGGGTATCTACTTGATCGGCTATCTGATTTTTAAAAAAAGCCGAAACCGAATCATGCAAAAAATCTGACGGAGGCGTCTGAAATATGCCATGGCAAACGAAAACAGCCACCCCGCACCAAACACCCAATGAACCGTCTCCTGCCATTGTGGTCAGCCATGTGACCATGCAATTTAAACGAGCAAAGGATGAAGCAACCAGTCTCAAAGAACTGCTTGTACGAACGCTGCGCAGGCAACACCGCTACGAAATCTTTCTGGCATTGGACGACATCAGCTTTACCATTCAGCCCGGCGAGGTAGTTGGTATCATTGGCACAAATGGCTCTGGGAAAAGTACCCTTCTCAAGATCATCTCCGGCGCCTGATTCCGACCTGGGGCAGAGTACAGGTCGATCGAAAAAAGGTTCAACTTTTGACACTGGGAACCGGTTTTGACCCGGAACTGACCGGAAGGGAAAATGTCTACCTAAATGGAGCAATCATTGGATACCCTCAAAAATTCATCGATCAAAACTACTCCGCCATTGTGCGTTTCGCGGAGTTGGAGGGCTTTATGGAGGAAAAGGTACGAAATTATTCCTCTGGAATGGTTTCGAGGCTTGGCTTTGCGATCGCCACGATCCGGGACACCCCCGAAATCCTCATTTTGGATGAAGTATTAAGCGTAGGAGACATGTTCTTCCGGCAAAAAAGCGAAGCCCGCATTCGAGAAATGATCCATGGCGGTTCCACCGTTCTGCTGGTGTCTCACTCCACCTCCGTCATCGAAAACAATTGTACCCGGGCTATTTGGATTGAAAAAGGCCATCTTCGCGCTTCTGGCACTCCCAAAGAGGTTTGCCGCGCGTATGAAAAACTGAAGGAGATGTGAGTGTTGAAGGACCGGCTCTATGCACTCTTTGTAAATCGCGTTCCAGGAATCCGTGACCGGTATCGCAAAAGCCGGGAAACAAAGGCAGCACGTTGGAAATCGCTCCTACTCTTGTTGGGACTCAACCTCCAGTATTATGTATTCTTTCGCAGAAGCTTGGCATATCCAGAGCGGAGTCCCATGTATGAAGAAAAACGTCTATACAGCAGCGGAAGTGAGTCGTCCCTCTCACAGCGGGAGGCCCCCGAGGCATTCGCCGCAAGGCTAGCTTCCTTTGATGTTATCTCCTTCGATGTGTTTGACACCCTCCTTTTCCGGCCATTTTCCCACCCAACGGATCTCTTTTATTTGATGGGTATGGCGTTGTCCTATCCAGACTTCCGTCAAATTCGTATTGACGCCGAAAAACAGGCTCGGAAAGAAAAAAAGAATAACGCCAATACGTTCGAGGTATCTCTGTCCGATATTTGGGAGATTATGGAGCGGGAAACTGGCATCCCCAAAAAATATGGGATGCAGGTGGAGGAGGAATGGGAACAACGGTGCTGCTTCGCCAATCCATATATGTTACAAGTGGTCCATGCGCTGCTAAGGCGTGGCAAGGTGGTAATAGCTACCTCTGATATGTATCTACCTGCTGCCTTCATCCAAACGCTTTTGAGCCGCTGTGGTTATCGCTCATTGGCCGGTTGCTTTGTCTCCTGCGAATTTGGAACATCCAAGGGAGATGGCCTCCTTTATGAGGTACTCCGCCGTTCCTTCGGCCAGACAAAGACATATGTGCACGTGGGAGATCACCCCGAGGCCGACTATCAACAGGCTATGCGCCATCACATGCAGGCCATCCTTTACGCCAACGTCCACCATATGGGAAACCTTTACCGTCCGATGGATCTCTCCGCCATTGTTGGCAGCGTGTATCGTGGAATTATTAACACCCATATACACAATGGGCTCCGGACTTACTCACGCGAATACGAATATGGTTTTATTTATGGCGGCCTATTCGTAACCGGTTATTGCCAGTTTATCCATCAATATGTCCAAGCGCACAGTATAGAGAAAATCTTATTTTTATCCAGAGATGGATTTGTCCTTCTCCAAGCATACCGGCAGATGTATCCAAAAGAGACTACTCGAACCACATATGCGCATTGGTCTCGGCTGGCAGCGATCAAGTTATGCGCCGACGATTACCGCTCCGAATACTTCCGAAGGTTTCTTACCCACAAAGTCGATCAAAAGTACACCATCCAGCAGATTATAAAAAGCATGGAACTGGATCGTCTGCTTGATACGCTCTGTCAAACAGTGAAGGTGGAGCCGGATACGGAATTGACGTATAAAAATGTGGGAACCATTCAAAAATATTTGATGAACCACTGGGGGGACATCCAACATCTCTATCAAGAGCAGGTGGAAGCTGGCAAAGTGTATTATTTCCAACTTTTAAAAGGGTGTCACCGTGCTGTGGCCGTGGATATTGGCTGGGCGGGCAGTGGCGCCATCCTGCTCGACCATGCAGTCAATCGCCTTTGGCTTCTAGATTGTCCGATCACCGGGATTCTCGCCGGGACAAATTCCTGTTACAGTCCAGAGATAGATGCGAGCGAACCGTTCTTGTTCGCAGGCAAACTGGTCAGTTATCTTTATTCCCAAGGCGTGAACCGCGACCTTTGGAAGTATCATGATCCCGCACAAGGCCACAATCTTTACTGGGAACTCCTGTTGGGCGCTCCAGAAGGTAGCCTGAAAGGGTTCTATTGGGATCAATCGGGAAACTGCCAATGCCGGTTCAAAGAAAATGTTCCAAATCCAGAACGGATTCACGAGATCCACCGGGGAATTCTGGATTTTGTAAAACAGTTTTTAGCTGTGGAAGACCGCTTTGGTTGTGACATTCCCATTCCTGGAAGGGACGCCTATGCGCCCATGGTGAGTGTCTGTAGCCGAAAGAATAAATCGTTTCGAGAAGGTCTGGAGGGGTTACTGGATGAAACACATATTGCATAACGGGTCCGATAAACCGCTTGTTTTGTATCACGCTATCAGTTCTTATCAGCTTCTGGAAGTGATTCTCCACCGCTTGACCTATCACAAAAAAGAGTGGGCTGTATTGATTCTGCCGGATTTTATCCTGCAAAAATATCCACAGTACAAACGATTAGTTACACAGCATCTTTTTGATGAAGTGTATCTCTTTCCCTATTTGCACATCCTGCATCGCACGGAAAAGCTGATTCTCGAGGATGTAAAACAATGCTACGAACAGATCGTCCCCTACCCCATCGCCGACTTTTCCGAGGTTTATGTTGCAGGAGCGCATTTTTACTTTTCCTTGTATCTCATTCAAAACCGGATTCCTTTCTATTTTTTGAAGATGCTGCCGGGATGTTGAGCAAATCGCAGGAACTATATGAAACTTTGGCGGCCAGCTTTCCTACACATGCAAAAATTGCCCGGAAATATCGACTGTTCAATGGAGAAAATCCCTACATTTACCGGGTAATCTGTTTGAAGAAAGCACAGACCATCGACGTCTCCGACGAACGATACCTGGATTTTTCCGTGGAGGAAGCCTTACAAAATCTTCCGGAACGGGAGCGAAAAAACCTGATTCATTTTTTCTTAAAGCATCGCCTTTGGACAAAAGCTGAAGCCATTTTATTGACCCAACATTTTGCCAATCTCAATATGATGAGCGAAGAAGAGCAGATTCGCTCGTACAAGCTCCTTCGGGTCAGCGCCCTTCAGGATGTACGCCTCATTATTAAAAAGCATCCGGACGATTATTTAAACTACCGGAAGATCTTCCCTGACGCAGAATTGATCAAAGAAATCTTTCCAGCAGAACTTCTCCCCTATGTTTTTTGGCGAAAGCCCACCTCCATCTATACGTTTGATTCCACCAGCTGTGAGAATCTTGGTAAACACTTTTTGATTCAGAAGATCGAGAGGAAATCCTATGCAGAATAATCTGGTTTTGATTGTTGTCAATTCGGTATACCAACTTTTTACTGCAGTACACATGCGAAGAAGCCTTCTTGCAGACAGATTGGTCGACCTTCTGGTCACGGACGTCACTTCCGTTCTGAATGAAACAATACCCCGGCTGCAAGAAACAGGACTGTTTGAACGAGTGATCTCCGGGACTACCAAGGAGCTCAACAAAAAATATGCGGCTGCTCCAGCAGACGTACTCAATGAAGGTTTTCAAAATATTGATCGGACGTTGCGTTGGAATCTAAATGAGGAACTCGCCAGTTATTCGGAAATTTACTTTTCCAATTTTGATCCCTTTATCCGCATGTTGGCCTGCCTATACGAGGCCTCTCCCTGCGAATTCATCTGCTATGAGGATGGCTTCTCCTCCTACGTGATCGACTATCTTCGGGAAAACCGGGCTGCCATCAATCGCCACCCAGAGGGTGGGAAAATTCGAAACAAGGTCCATCGAGTTTTACTCTATGAGCCACACCTTGCCCTGCGTGGAGATTCCCTCACCAATCAGGCCTTGCCTAAAATCGACCGGCGCGATCAGGAGTTGAAACTCCTGCTGAATTATATCTTTGACTATAAAAAGCCGGAGGAATGTATGGACTTCATCTTTTTGGAACAGTCCTTTCGGGCCGAAGGCATTAAAACCAACGATCTTGCACTGATGCAATTATGCCAACAAACGGTTGGGCCAGGCCGATTCCTTGTAAAGCCCCATCCAAGGAATCCGGAAAATCTTCCCTTTCAGCTTGGATTAACCCGCAAATATCCCACAGGAGCGCCGTGGGAACTCTTCCTTCTGAATGAAAGCCCTGATCGCCGCACCATCATCACCGTCTGCTCCAATGCAGCGCTGACAAGCCGCATTGTATTTGGAATGGACATCAACACGTTGATGTTGTACCGCCTTTTTGAAGGAAAAGTCCTTTGGAAGGAAGATGCCATTCTAAAGCAGTATCTGCGTAAGTTCCGGCGGCAGTTTGCCGGAAAAAATTATTATGTGCCACAAACGATCTACGAGCTACAGGATATACTCAAGTATTTAGGAGGCCGCCATGAATCAACCAATCAAAGTTTCCATCATTATCCCTGTTTATCAAGTCGAAAACTATCTTGAGCGGGCTGTCGATTCTGTTTTGGCGCAAACCCTGCAAGAAAAGGAGATTATCCTGGTAGACGACGGCAGTGAAGACGCTTCCCCACAGATTTGCGACCGCTATGCACTGGAATATCCCGATCTTATCCACGTGATCCATAAGGAGAATGAGGGGCTTGGATTGGCGCGCAATACCGGTGTCCGGGCTGCTAAAGGGGAATACATCGCCTTTCTTGATTCAGATGACACCGTTGAACCGGAAATGTATGAGGAGATGTATCAAAAAGCCGTCGAACAGGATTTTGATATCGTGATGTGTGATGTCAAAATCCTTTACGTGGATGAAAATCGAACCAGTACGGTTTCAACTTATCCCCATGAACAGATCGATCTGTCCGACTACATTGCCAACGGCAATAATATCACATACAGCGTCAATAAGCTGTTTCGAAGGGCTATCTGGGAAGAGAACCAATATGAGAAAATGCTCTTTGAGGATATCTCGCTCATTCCTTCTCTGATTACAAGATATCCCCGTATCGGTTATATTCCCAAACCTTTCTATCATTACTACCGGCGTGCAAACACCATCTCGACCTCTCTGGTGGGAAACATGGTCGACATCATCCAGGCTTTTCGTAATTTTATCGACACCAGTGACCAAGATTACCGTGATGAGGTGATCTACTGTGTCGCAAAACAATTATATTGGAATATGACACAGTCCAGGATACTTTTTCAAGCGGACTTTATCGATCTTCTAAAAGAGTATCAAAAGGACTTCTTGCTCAATTCCTACATCGCTCATGATGAGAAAATTCGGAGAATCCTAGATTTTCTCAAAGAGGAGATCCTTCCGGATCAAATCATCTGTGTTCATTTTGGGCGCCCACTCCCCACGGAATTTCTGGAAGAACTCCAGACAAATTTCCCCAAAACACGCCTGATCGACGCAGACGAGCGTTATTTCGCACAGGAAGAGCTTCCCGAAAATGTTCACCAAGCTTGGGACGAAGGATACCTCGCCTATGTAGAGGAATACTGTGCCCTGAAAATTCTCTGTGAAGAAGGAGGAATCGTTCTTACTCCGGAGATGCACACAAATTTACAGTTCAAGAAGCTGCGGCTTCATACAATTTTTTTTGGTTTGAAAACGAAGAAGAGCTGACAACCGGTTGCTTTGGAGCGGTCAAAGGGCATTATGTCATACAAGCTTTGCTCAGCACCTATGAGATGGATACCATTTTCAACAAGGCATTCCTCCCACTAAAAGACCGCCTGCGGGATTTTCTGGTCCTCCATTTCAATTTGAGGGTCAATGGGAGGAAACAGCTTTTGAAAAAAGAGATTCAGATACACCTGCCCAGTGTTCTGGCCTTCGACATGAAGGACGGCGAAAACTGCTGCAAACTGGGCGGTTATCCGGTTCCAGACGGATACGAAATTGTCAGCGATGCCGTCCTGAAAATGTGGTCAAACCGGCTGTTGGAGAACTGGAATCTTTATAAACAAGAACTTAACCGAAAACGCCCTGCTCCTTCAAAACCTGCACCAGCCCCCAGTAAAACGCGGCCTCCAGAATGGTATGAGCGGGAACTTCACAGGCAAATCGAGGAGGTCGTGGCCACTTATGAAAACTCCACCAGTTGGCGAATCACCAAGCCGGTTCGTGCACTTGGAGAATGGTTTGGAAAGCGAGGTAAAGCATAATGCGAACAGTCGCAATTATTCCTGCGCGGTATGACTCAAGCCGATTGAAGGGAAAACCTTTGGCAGATCTCTGCGGGAAACCGATGATCTGGTGGGTATATACACAGGTATGTAAATCCGAAAAGATCGATGCGGTCTATGTAGCAACGGACCATGAAGCGATTGCACAGGTCTGTGCACAACACAAGATGGCCTATGTTATGACGTCTCCTGACAACCGGACGAGCACCGAACGTATCTACGAGGCTGCACAGACCATTCCCGCGGATCTTTATCTCTGTATCAACGGAGATGAGCCCTTAATCGACCCTCGCCTAATTGAGCAAATACTCCCAAGCGAAATAGCGGGGTTCTTTGCAGCCAATCTAATGACAAAAATTCATTCCCCAGTGGAAGCGGTTGATGATTCCAATATCAAAGTGGTAACCGATTGTGACGGCTATGCACTTTTTATGTCGCGCAGCCCGATTCCGCATCCAAAGTCCAGCATTCACTTCGACTTTTATAAACACCTAGGGGTTCTCGCCTATTCGATGGAAGCTTTACGTTTTTTGCAGAAACGCCCAAGGGTGCAATTGAAAAAATTGAAGATATCAACGAACTTCGTTTTATTGAACACGGAAAAAAGTTAAAAATGATACCAGTTGAAGCACACACGCTTTCGGTCGATACACCAAAAGATCTAGACTATGTCCGAGGAATTATTCAACAAAAATTGGAACAGGGGGAAATCGAGCTGTGAGCCTTCAAATATTGGATTGTACACTGCGGGATGGCGGTTATATCAACGATTGGCGTTTTGGTCGTAAGACCATTACTTCGATCCTGGACAAGCTAGAATGTGCTAAAATCGACATCATTGAGTGTGGCTTTTTAACCGGCATGGTACAAGAAAAAGAGTGCTCGCTGTTTAACAGTACAGCGAACATTGAAGAGGTTCTACCGAAGCGGGAACGCTCTTCCATGTACGTTGCCATGATCGCCATCGGAGAAAAGGAATTGCATCCTTCTAAATTGACACCCTATGATGGTAAAAGTATCGAAGGTATCCGACTGACCTTTCACAAAAATGAGATTGATCTGGCAATTGAATGGGCCCACATTATCATGGAGAAAGGATACCGCGTTTTTATGCAGCCAGTGGGTACCGTATTTTATAGCGATATAGAACTTCTTCAGTTGGTAGAAAAATGAATCAATTGAAGCCATATGCCTTCTATATTGTAGATACACTGGGAAGCATGTATCGGAATGAGGTCTCACACCGCTTCTATCTGATTGATGAAAACATGGACCCGCAAATTCACTTGGGGTTCCATGGACACAACAACATGCAGTTAGCTTTCTCAAACGCACAAGTATTGGGAAAAATTCAAACAAAACGTACGTTGATACTAGATTCCTCTGTTTATGGGATGGGGCGTGGAGCTGGCAACCTCCCGACAGAACTTATCACACAGTATATCAACAAAAATATCGCCTCGCGGTATGATGTGACCATGGTCATGGATATTTATGATGAGTACATTGCCGCTATTCGAAAAAATACGAATGGGGCTACACAATGCCTTATCACATTGCCGCTAACAATGTCTGTCATCCGAATTACGCTGCATATCTCATCAATAAACAAACTTTAACCATGAAAGATATTGAAAAAATAATTCAGTCCATTCCGGATGCATACAAAGTTCTATATGATCGTTCTCTGATCGAGCAGCTTTATATACAGTTTCAAAGTCGGAAGATCGATGATCGTGCAGCTGTCGAGACCATCAAAACCTGGATTCAGGGGAAAAGCCGCTTCTTCTTGCGCCGGGGAAAAGTCTGCTTTCAAAGTATGATACGATCATGGAGTTTATTGAAAAGGAACATCCGTATGTGATCTCCGTTAACTTTGTCGATCCCCGCTATCATATGGACGCTTGTTTTGTCAGCAATCATAAGCGTATGGATATTATCGGGCAGGAAATCCAACATTTTACAAAGATTCAAACGATCCTGACTTCCAACATTCCAGAGGGTCCATGGAAAGAATGCCTTTATGTAGACTATGACCGCTACACCAACGACGATGAAATGATCTCGGATAATGCCGGGCTGATGCTCTTAAAACTATTGGAGCACTGTGGCGCAACCGAAGTATATCTAGCCGGTTTTGACGGTTTCCATCATCGGTACAATGGCAACTATTACAGCAAAGAATTGAATTTTAAAGTCAATGAGGAAGAAATTCTGGAGAAACAACTTCGAATCCGAGGCCAGCTGGCAGAATTGTCCCAAAATATGAAAATACAATTCTTAACTCCCTCCGTATATGAATGACTCAAATACCGCAAATTGGAATCGTCAAAGGATGGCCCGTTCCGCATGGAAACAGGCCATCCTTTTGTTTTTGCAAGATGCATTATAAAAATGTTCAAAAACAAGCAAGCGATATACAATCCCTTTGACTCTTTGAGAACAACACAGAAAACCGATTGCATTCTCTTTAGCCAGGATATGGTGCGAATTGGGCCATAGGGCGTAAATAATAGGCTATATCCGCATATCCCAGTCCAATTCAGAACAAAAAACACCTGCAAAACCGCTCCAAGTAAACATGAATGGAAACCGATTTTTCAAGACGCAGACACGCATCTGCTTCAAGGGTACAACAATCAAGCAAGAATGTCTAAAGCTCTTATAACCCCGAAATGGTATCGAAAGACAAGTGTTCCAACTATTCGGGAAGAATTTCGAGGAAACAACCAGAGCCAATCATTAAAATATGTTTTTCCTTATGCTCTAATGCGACAAAAATAGGTAAATTATTTCGACATAATACACAATATGAATTATCATTCGTAGAATCATCGTGCATATTCCAATATTCTTTCTTTCAAGGAGGAATATTTATGTCATTTAAAATGCACTTTGGACACGACATCTATCATCTTCGCACGGATTCTCTCAAACTGACACAACAACAAGTTGCGGATGCTATCCCGATTTCCCTACGAGAATATCAAAAAATTGAAAAAGGTGAGCTGTCTCCTGGTTCTGAGATTTTTCTCCGCCTTGTCTTTTTCTTCGATATTGATATTCAAAAATATAGGGAAGACTTATGAACACAATTCCAGCGCATATTGGCTAAACCCGCGGCGTTCTCTATGTAGGATTCTACGGGTTTTCTCTTCCGGGAGTTCCAGTCGATAGCATTTCCGTTCATCCCTACCACAATCCTATTCTTCTGTCGTTTTGATATGATCTATTTGCTTTATCTGATCGTAAGCCTTCTATACTTTCCAACAGATCCCGATGCTTATCAAAAACGAGTGGAATATCATCTTTTTTAATTCTTGATCGTTTACTTTCATGTCTTTTCCTTATCTATAAAAAATTTCGATATATGCCCATCTTTGTGTGAGTCTGGTTCAAAAAAGTGACTATAAACAAAAAAAAGCTACATTTCAAAACCTTGAAATGTAGCTTTTAGCTTGGTTGCGGAGGCAGGATTTGAACCTACGACCTTCGGGTTATGAGCCCGACGAGCTACCGGACTGCTCCACTCCGCGATATTTCTGCACCTTCTTGATGAGTGCAGAATTTATTATACTATACTCGTTTATAAAATGCAAGTCTTTTTTACGATTTTTTTGTTTTTCCTTTTTCAAACAGTAAAACTAGTCCCATTCCCAAAAGAATGCAGAGCACAGCAGCACCCATTCCCGCCAAAAAGGTTAAAAACTGGCTGTTTTCCCTGTATATCGAATTTCGATGTTCTTCTACCATTGCCTCTGAAACAGCGGTCGGTTCTATGAATCCCGAAGAGGCCTCTTCCTCTCCCACCTTCTTTGGTATGTACGCCTCCTCTGCCCCATCGGAATGGAGCATCGCATTTTTCAAGCTGCTGGATGCACTTTTATTCTTGGAAGAATGGGATTGATCCGTTACATCAGTCCCTACTTTTGTAGTGGTAGTCCTCTGTTCCTCCCCTCGCAAAACAGAAACAATGTATCGCTTTGTTTCCTTGCGATCGGAAGAACGCACTGTTACGACGATTTCCGTCGTACTTCCCGCTTTATATAGCGTTTTCCGATTGACAGAGATTGTTGCGCCTTCCGTAGCATTCGCCTGAAACGTCACAGACGATACCTCTGCATCTACTTGTAACGTATAATCCAAAATATCTGGAGAAAAGGGTGGTTCCAAATTTCCTACAGACGGCTGCAATGCGGTAAGGAAAAAGACTTCTTCAGAAAAATCGATCTCTTCCGCACGATTGACCGTCACCGTGTAGACTTGACGGTTTTTCTTGTCTACAGAAACGACTGTGATTTTTATTTCAGTCGACGTCCCAGCGCGGTTTAACTTCTCCCGGCTGATACTTACCGCCCCTTCTTCCCCTGCATCCGCTTGAAACGTCAAATATTGGACTTCCGCATCCACATTCACAATGTACTCTGTAATATCTGGCGAAAAAGCAGGTTGCAATTCCCCAACCGACGGAATCAGTTCTGTTAGATAGGCTTCCCATTCCGGGTCCTCCGGCTCCTCTGCACGATTGACCTCCACGACATATTGCGCCTTTTGTTTTCGATCTTCCGCCGTGACCGTAATGGTGATAGAGGTTGTGGAACCCGCCTTCTGAAGGGTTTTTCGGTTGACACTGACCGTCCCATTTTCACCGGCCAACGTTTCAAATGTGACGCTCGACACTCTGTACGGGACATCCAATGTATAATAAAATGTATCGGGTGAAAAGGTTGGCGAAAGTTTTCCAGAAGAAGGGATCAAGCTTTTTAGAAAAGCTTGATCCGATTTTGGTGGAAGGACTTCTATGGCTACAGACTCTGAACAGGCAATATTCAACTGTTCTCCCTGCCAATTGCAAATCTGATCCACAGTAACATCCAATTCCGTACTTCCGGCCGATGCGCCGTCATTTACTTCAAATACATATGTTAAAATGGTCCCGGACAAAGCGGGCGCATGTCCCAAATCTACATTGCAGACATAGGTACTGCGCACAGGATTATTCGTTCCATCTGTCTGCAAAGTTTTGTTTTTAATCTGATCGGATGGCTCTACACGCAAAAAGGAGAGACGTGTATCGTCATAAGCGATGGAAACACAGAAACCCGCCAGATCCTCCAGCATTGTCTCTGCATGAATGGTTAGTCTGACCAGATCTCCACCGCCATAAGAGGCCGCATCCACAGAAAAAGTAAAACTTGGCTCAGATTCCGTTGTACAATTGGCAAAAGTTGTTGCACCCAAACTCCAAAAAATACTCAAACATAAGAGGAGGCCCCATACCTTTTTCAGCATTGCGAACCTCCTCTTCCAAATGTCCTTTATTCTTTTTTGTTCAGGCGGTAACAGCTTCCGTTGCCACTGGATTCCCAGCGCGCAATTCACGAATACGCCGCTTTTTCAATACCTGCAAACGGAATCGATTGTACCGCTGAATCACCGCAAAGGGCAGATTCCCAAGTAAAATCAAGAAGGCAAACACAAGACCAATTCCCAGGGAATTGACAACCAACATAACTATGGCGCACAGGCAATTTGTAAAATGCATCCATTCCCCGCGACAAGTCTCCATAATAAATTCGTCCAGGTATTCAATTGAGACATCGGTAAGGTGCGCTTTAGAAAAGCCTCCCTTCCCAATGTGCTGTGGTAATTTGTCCTTCCACAGTTGAATTTTCAATTTATCGCGATACCAACGTCCGCCTTTTTCCCAATGCTTGGGCAGATAGCGCGGCTTTGCGGCATCAAAGAAGGACGTATGAATCTTTACGCAAGCTAAAAATACCGCCACATGCCATGCGGCAATGATAATTACATTCCAGAGGAACATCTGGAGGCCTGATAAATCTCTGAGCACGAACATTCCTTCCTTCACAAAATCATCACCGACTTAGAAAAGCGGTGGATTCAAAAAACTATTTATGTTACCATGGACGCAGAAGCCCAAAATATACACAAAAATCGATAATCTTATTATAATACAAAGAAAAGGAGCATGCAATATGAAAGCACTTTTTATCGGCGGGACTGGAACAATCAGCAGCGCTGTTTCCGAGTTAGCGATTCAAAACGGAGTAGAACTAACCCTGCTCACGCGCAGTGGAAAAGGGCCAGAAGGCGCTGAGCAAATTGCCTGCGACATCAATGATGAAGACACCGCTTTTTCTATTTTAAAGGACCGCTCCTTTGATGTTGTAGCAGATTTTGTCGCATTTCGGCCGGAGCAGGTGGAACGCGACATCCGCTTGTTTCAAGGAAAAACCGAACAATACATCTTCATCAGTTCTGCTTCCGCCTATCAAAAGCCTCTGGTCCACCCCATTATCACGGAAAGTACGCCTCTATACAATCCCTATTGGCAATATTCGCGCGATAAAATTGCGTGTGAAACCCTTCTCATGGCAGCCTACCGTTCAGAGGGCTTTCCGGTGACGATTGTGCGGCCAAGTCATACCTATGGGGACCGTAGCGTTCCTGTCTCCATCCATGGAGCCAATGGAAGCTGGCAGATTCTCGCCCGTATGCTGGAGGGGAAACCGGTCATCGTTCACGGGGACGGCCTTTCCCTATGGACCTTTACACATAACACAGACTTTGCCAAAGGTTTTTGGGGCTTGATGGGAAACCCACATGCCATCGGAGAAGCGGTTCACATCACAAGCGATGAATCTCTCACCTGGAATGCTGCATTTTCTGCGATTGGACGGGCACTCGGTGTAGAACCTATTTTGCAACATATTTCCTCGGACCTCTTGTCCGCACTCCGTCCCGAGCTTCTAGGAACACTCTTGGGTGACAAAGCAAACTCCGTACAATTTGATAATACCAAAATAAAACGGCTTGTTCCAGACTTCTGTGCTACCGTGCGTTTTGACCAAGGAGTTCGCAGAACCGTGGACTATGTACGAGCTCATCCGGAATGCCAGAAACCAGACCCAGAGTTCGACGCTTGGTGTGACAGGGTAATAAAAGCTTATTCCTCCTGTATCTTCCATTTTTGATAAAAATCTAGGGCGCCTCAGCAGTTCATCTGAGACGCCCTTTTTACTTATCTAACAATCCATATTTTAAAGGCGGAGGGACTTCGTGGAAGTTTTCGGGGAATCTGCGTGCCGCTGTTTTCTCCTTTCCGCTGCACGCCCCACTGCTTTTTCCAATTCTACTACTGCTAAAGGCACCAATGCCAAGACTGCAACAACCAGCCACTGTTGGGCAGACAATGCAACGGTCTTAAAAACTTGGGCCAACGGTGGAATAACGATGACACTTAATTGTAAAGCTACACAGGCAATAGCCGCCAAGACGAGTTTCTTATTGCGGAAAATCCCCGCCCGGAAAACTGACTGCGAAGAGCGCATATTAAAGGTATGGACTACCTGCGAAAAGCTTAGAACGGCAAACGCCATGGTACGTCCGATCACCGGCGCCGTTGGGTCCACATCAAAAAAGATTCGTCCGATACTATAGGCCAAAAGGGCCATGGAACCAATCAGACATCCCTCCACAAGGATGTTGTACCCCAAGCCTCCTGAAAAGATGCTCTGAGTCGGCTTTACTGGCTTGCGCTCCATAATATCGCGGTCAATCGGTTCGACGCCCAACGCCAAGGCCGGAAGAGAGTCCGTGACCAGATTGACCCACAACAGCTGGATTGCTAGAAGAGGTGTGGGCAGGCGCAATAAGAAGCTGACAAACACCGTCAATATCTCGCCTATATTGCAAGAGAGCAGAAAATGAACGGTTTTTTGATATTTTCAAAGATGCCGCGCCCTTCTCGCACAGCGGAGACGATGGTGGCAAAATTGTCATCCGCTAAAATCATATCTGCCGCGGCCTTGGCCACATCGGTCCCCGATTGCCCCATCGCACATCCGATATCTGCTGTCTTTAAAGCTGGAGCATCATTTACCCCATCCCCAGTCATGGCCACTACCTCGCCGCGCGCTGAAACGCCTGTACAATGCGCACCTTGTGCTCCGGGGAAACACGCGCAAATACGGTGTATTGATAGATGTCTCGCGTTAATTCCTGCTGGTTGGTCCGATTCAGTTCCTCCCCAGTCATCACCGACGTTCCAGGTGTTAAAATCCCTAAATCTTTTGCAATCGCTGCGGCAGTAGCCGCATGATCTCCTGTAATCATAATTGGACGAATTCCAGCACGGCGGCAAAGGGCCACTGCCTCCTTTGCTTCAGGCCGTGGCGGATCGATCATGCCGATTAAACCACAGAAATTCAAGTTTTTTTCTAGGTCTTCCCGGTCTTTGGGAAGAGCAGGCAAATCCTTATAGGCCACACCGAGTACACGTAAGGCTCGACGAGCCATCGCTTCATTTTGCGAGGACGCTGACCGGCTGGTACAATGCGCCAGCAATACATCTGGTGCGCCCTTGGAGATCACGCGGTATTGACCGTTCGCTAATCTGTGAACCGTGGTCATCATCTTCCGCTCCGATGTAAATGGAATCTCGAGTACCCGGGGATAAAGTGCATCCAGTTCTACCTTTGAGGTGGAAGTAGCATGAACCAACGCCGCTTCTGTTGGGTCTCCATGTACATTCCCTCCGGAAACAGTACAATTGTTGCACAACACAGCCAACTTCAGCAAATTTTGGCCCTCGGATGAGTCTAGGCGCAGTTTGCCTGAGGCGGTTGCCAGTTCCACCACAGTCATTCGGTTCTGCGTGAGTGTGCCCGTCTTATCGGAACAGATTACACTGGCACTTCCAAGTGTTTCAACCGCGGGCATCCGGCGGACTATCCCGCGCTTTGCCGCCATACGGCGGACACCAATAGCCAACACAATCGTTACCACTGCCGGGAGACCCTCTGGAATAGCTGCAACCGCTAAACTGATGGATATTAGAAACATCTCCAACGGCTGGACATGCTGGAAAAGCCCCATGATAAAAATAACTGCACAAATCACTAAAGCGCCAATTCCCAACCAGCGGCCAGTCTGCTCTAGTTTTCGCTGAAGTGGCGTTTGGGGTGATTCCTGCGAAGAAATCATATGAGCAATTCGCCCTACTTCTGTCTGCATCGCTGTGGCAGTAACAATTCCCATCCCATGCCCAGAGGTGATGGAACTTGTGGAAAACAATAAATTCCGCCGGTCACCCAAGGGAGTTCCGGATGGATAAGTGCCTTCTGCTCGTTTCGAAACCGGAAGGCTTTCACCTGTCAAAGCGCTCTCTTCCGCCTTCAAGTCGTAACTTTCCGTCAAGCGGAGGTCTGCAGGAACCAGATCGCCGGCCTTTAAGAGAACCAAGTCGCCGGGGACTAATTCAGCCGCCGCAACTGTTCGCTCCACTCCGTCACGTATCACATGCGCGTGTGGGCTGCTCATCTTCTTGAGCGCTTCAATTGCCTTTTCCGCGCGGCTCTCTTGTACTAAGCCAGTAATCGCATTGATGACAACAATGGCTAAAATAATGATCGCGTCTATGTAGTCGTCGTCCTTCTGTAAGTAAGAGGTGATAAAGGAAATTCCCGCTGCAATCAAAAGGACAATGACCATGAAATCGGAGAATTGTGCTAGAAAGCGCCGCATGAAACTCTTTTTCTTTGGCGGTTCCAATTCATTTTTCCCATATTCCCGCAACCGGTTACGAGATTCCCTGCTGGAAAGTCCATTATGCGCGTTGGTTCCCAGCCGCTTTTCACATTCTGCCTTTGTTAAGCATTGCCATTCCAATCGCAGTCCCTCCTATCGCCGCCAAGCGGCGGGTTTCTTTTTCTTGTTCTTCTTTTCATTATATGAAAGGGTTACACAAACTATTATCCCACCGTCCTTGCATTTCTCATGGGAATTCACTATCACAACGCAGCAAGGTTATGTTATAATAAGCCTTATTATTTCGAATCATCTGACAACGGATACAGTAGAAAGGCGTGATTCTCTGGAGTTCCACATCCGTTTCAGTATACAAAAAATATCGTATGAAAGGCCCTTTCCACCCAAATAAAAGGAGGATGCCCATTGGATCAAGTAATCATGAATTTCGTGCAACAAAATCTACACAATGCAGTTACAGATATTGTTTTTCCCATCATCACAATGCTTGGAGAAAATGGTTTTATCTGGTTACTCCTCATTTTCATATTGTTGTTGAACAAGAAACACCGCCGTTGTGGGGGGATGTTACTTCTGGCGTTAGCTTTGACCTTCCTGCTTGGTGAGTTTGTTCTCAAACCAATCATTGCACGGCCCCGTCCCTTTATGGATGACCCCAGTGTTGCTCTGTTGATTCCTCCCCCGAATGGCTTCTCCTTCCCGTCGAACCATGCCTCTTCATCCTTTGCGGTAGCTACCATGCTGTGTTTCTATCACAAAAAGGCTGGAATTGCCGCCCTGGTGTTGGCTGCTTTGATCGCATTCAGCCGGGTTTTCTTGTTTGTACATTATCCAACGGATGTGATGGCTGGGGCTGCTTTGGGAATCCTCTGCGCGGTCATTCTTCACGTTCTGTTACAACTTTGGAAACGTAAAAATGAAAAAAATACAATCAGTAATCCAATTTATACACTCTGTTTTCTTATTCACGAAAATTTTGTACAACTTTCAGTCGTTTTTGAATAAAAACGTCTCTTTTACCATGGAATTTTTATCTTTTTCCCCTCATTTCGACACAAGATATATCATTCAAATTGCCATTTTTAGGAAGATGTTGCGTAAACAATTGTTTTGTTGAATATTTTATTTTTCTTCTATTGCTTTATTCTTCCTTTTCCTCTATCATTATAAATATCTTTCGAGTGAATTGTGGTCACTGACTAGATTTTTAGAACGAAGGAGGATGTATGACATTGACGAAACATATCGGAGATATCCATCTGCCGAACGCCAATCTACATTATTATCTTTTTGGCAACCCAGAAGATGGATACTGTATTGAGATCACGTCTTGTAAGTGTGAACGAGCATGCGGCTTTGTCTCTTCAGACCTACAATATGCAGAACAATGCGTCAATCAGCTCTTTGAGGGCATGGCGTTTCCCAGTAACTTAGACGATTATTTGGAAGATTTCAAATTTGATAATGATTCCTATTGACTTTCGAAACAGGTTTGATTATACTGTAGGAGGCCCCTTCCAAAAAAGCCCATTTTTTGGCGAACGGGTGATGCGCCTGCATAAAAGCGGGTGCAGCGCAAACGATAATAAAGCCACCATTAAGAAAGAAAAACCGATGATGTAAGGAGTCTTGCGTGATGAAAAAGTATGTTTGCACAGCATGTGGTTATGTGTACGATCCCGCAGTGGGAGATCCGGACAGTGGTATCCAGCCTGGCACCGCTTTTGAAGACATTCCGGACGATTGGGTATGCCCTCTCTGCGGCGTAGGCAAAGATATGTTTGAGCCCCAGGACTAAGAACCGGGACCAAATCAAACGAGAAGTGATGTGTTTGCCTGCCCATAAGGATGGGAAAAAGGGAGGAACGGGACTTTGAGGAAGACGGAACGAACGAAATCCTTTCGATCCGGCAGAGGCAAAGCACCCTTCCCCTATCTTCTGTCCTTATGGGTGGGCTTCTCTATGTTTTAATCTGGAAAGGAATGATAAATGAATGAGTGCAATCAAACTGAAGGAAAATCTCTATTCGGTCGGTGTTCTGAATCCGTCTCTGCGCGTCTTTGACATCGTGATGGAAGCGCGCTATGGTACAAGCTATAACGCCTATTTGATTACCGGGGAAAAGAATGTTCTTGTGGAGACTGTAGAAGTCAATTTCTTCGATGAATACCTTAACAACATCCAGAGCGTCGTAGATATTTCCAAGATTGACTACCTCATTATGAACCACACCGAGCCGGATCACTCCGGTTCAGTGGCGAAACTGCTGGAAAAGAATCCGAATATCACGATTGTATGCACCACAGCGGCCCAGAAATACCTGCGCGCCATTGCAAACCATGATTTTCCGTGTATCGTAGCAAAGCATGGCGATAAGTTGGACATCGGTGGCCAGGAGCTTGAATTCATTGTCGCTCCGTTACTTCACTGGCCAGATTCCATGTTCACCTGGATGCCGCAGCAAAAAGTTCTGTTTACCTGCGACTTCTTGGGGGCCCACTTCTGCGAACCTACTATGTTGGACAGCAATATTCATTACCCGGAACAGTACCTGGGCGAGGTAAATTACTATTACGCCTGCATTTTCGGTCCATTTAAGCCCTATGTGCTCGCCGGCCTGGATAAGATCAAAGATCTACCGGTCGAGATGGTATGCCCAAGCCATGGTCCCTGCCTTGTGGAAGGTATTTCTCGCATTCAGGGCCTTTATCGCGAATGGAGCACACCCACAGCGCCGACCGGAAAGAAGATCGTAGGGATTCTTCATGCTTCTGCGTATGGTTGCACCACCAAGTTGGCACAGGCAGCCTATGAGGAATTGAAGAAGGACCCCAATTTGGATGTTCGTCTGATGAATGTCGTGTTTACACCTCTTGCGGAAGCAGCGGCGTTGGTCAACGAAGCGGATGCACTGTTGGTCGGTTCTTGCACCATTAACCGCGATGCGCCGAAGGTTGTGTGGGATGTTTTGGCTTCTGTAGATGCCATCAACACCAAGCAAAAGCCTGTCGGTGCCTTTGGTTCTTATGGTTGGAGCGGTGAAGCGGTTCCAATGATGAAATCGCGCATGGAGCATCTCAAATTCAAATTTATCGGCGACGGCCTGCGTGTCTGCTTTATGCCGACCGAAGAGGACTTCGAAGCTATGCGGACTTATGCGAAGGAAGTTGTCTCTAATCTGAAATAACAACGTCGTTTCATACATGTTCAAAAGGGCGGATGCAAATGCATCCGCCCTTTTGAACATGTATATAAGAATGGTTGTTATTAGAGTCCCTGTCCCTAAGGCTGTACGGCAGGGTAAGGGCTGGTATTATTCTCCTTTTTATTCGATAAACTTTCGCGTCATCCCTCTGAACGTCCTCTTTTTTGTTTCTTGCAGTTACTAGACAGCGCAAGTTTATTTTACAACAAAAGAAGTTTTTCTTTTTTACTTCTTCGATATAAGCCCTCTTTTAAACGACGTGACAATCACACTGTTTTCTTTATACAGAAGGCGTCCATGTATCGTGACATGGGCGCCTTTCCAATCGGATTCATCATTTCAAATGGTTTCCTTCCCGCCTCCTTTATCGATCGATACTACGGGCAGGTTCATACATTGGCCTGGCCGCTCTCGAAAAGATTGTTGATTGCAGGGGCATCCACTTGGGTGGATACCAACAACTCACCATTTCCCAAACGCAAATAAACTCGATTTCGCTGCAACCAAATCTGGATGCGCTGTGTCTCCTCGCCCTCCTTCGGCTGGATACGCACTTCATAATCGGCATTTGCAGGCAAAAAAGGAGGTTCCGTTGCCGGCCGTGCTGACCCAAGCATCTGGTCAAGGACATCCAAGGGCGCCTCAGCGGTCAACGTCGTCAGAGGGGCTGCCGCTCCACCGCGATACACAATTGCAGAGGGTTCCTGTTTTCCACATCCGCCAAGTATCCCAGCGCAAATCAGCGTTATCAAAGCCATCGCCATCCATTTTTTCATCTGTCGCCGTCCCCGCCGCTCTTGCCCGGGGCGTTCCTCCCTTCCATCAACATGGCTCTCCTCGTATGGGCTTCCCCAAAACCGCCAAGTTCTGTGCCCGTACAAGTGCATCTTCTGTACTATTAGAAGCCTCTATTTGTAATACACATCATACACAAGTTTTCTTTCAAAAAAACTGAAAAAATCTTACAAAATTCTGTCAATTTTCTGGAGTATACCACCCTAACTTCTTCAGGAACTGTACCACTTGCAAATCGTTTTGCTTCTCTGTTAGAACATATTGATTGACAGGAACCCAAATCTTCCCCTGATACTCTCCGGCCAGTTCCTGTAGGCGACCTCCTTCTTTTGGTTGGAGAAGGCCGTCATTGCCACAAACCAGTGTCAATCCAGTCAACCTCGCACTGTAGTCTTCATGTCCTGTGATGTCCATATTCAAAGTATCCTGACGCAGGGCTTCCAGAAGCTCTTTCTTTTGCATATCGTTCAGGCGGTAAGTCTTTGAGGCCATCTCCGAATGCTCATCATAGTTTTCTACCTCAATCTCACTGATCTCTTCTGGCTCGAGATAGAACAGTAGATTGCCGCTTGTTTTATATTCTTCTGAGTTGACAATACTTGCGCTCTGCTCCTGTAAGTCCTGCACCGCACTATCGGTATCGAACTCCTCGAATCGAGTATTCCGGTATTCCCTGCGGAACGTATCCCCGTTTTTCAAATGATAGACAAATTGATACTGTATGCCGCCCGTTTCACGGTTCATTGAGAAAGGGAACCCCATTTCCTTTTGGAAATCAATCACTGCCTGATGAAAAGTCAACACTTTTTCCAGATTTTCTTTTTGACAGAGCTTCGGATTCTGTTCCGCTAGGGATTCATACTGTTCCCCTTGAATGGTAAAATGGTCGGAACCGAATTCCTGGTAGTACGTATAATCCTCAAAGGTGACGCTTTCAATATCCTCCAAATTGGGCATGCGATCGACATAGCCAAAGGCTCCGGTTGCCACCACTCCATAAAAGATCACAAAAGCGCCCAAAAAGACAGCATACCCCGCAAGGCTTCGCTTCATGCGGGTAAATCCACGGGAATAAATGGCTTCGACCACCATATGTGCTGCAAAGGACCCTAAAAGCATACCGATCAGGAAGTTGGCCGTACTGGAGTAATACCAATACAGCATGTAACCCAAGCTGAAACCACCCACCGCGGTAATCAGGAAGCGAATCAATCCCTTTGGAATTTGAAATGCAAACGTGTTTTCAGCAGTTTCGCTTTTTCTCTTCCTATATAGATAGACGCTTAAGAAAGCCAAAAAGACGGTTAAAATCGCCCACCAGACAAAAAAAGTTGAGGAATTCGTCGTATGAAGGAAAATACCGACAAAAGGAGCTAGGGCGACAAAAAGGGTACTGCCTAAATCGATACTGGGGCTAAAACCCGGCAATAGGCAGCCGATTAAGTAAATACAAGAATAAACCAGAATCGGAAATGACAGATTGACGCCGATAACAGAAAGAACCATGTCAAGCGTAGTACCGCTACAAACAGCCATCAATACACAGAAGAGAAAAGCCGCTGCAAGCACCAGCATAAGGCCCAGTACCTGTAAGAACAAACCGCCAATCTGTACCCCTTTATCCTTTATATCAAAGGACAAGGCAATCAATGCCGTAATCCCCGTATTGAGCAACAGCGGAACATACAGTGCCGTCAACCCAGCTAGGACACGGCCGAGCAGCATAGCGGACCTCTGTACCGGCAATGCATGGAATAGGTCTGTACTCCGCTTATTGTGCATATAGCGGAACAGCTGAACGGCAAACAAAAGCGTAAACAGGACGCATAGGCTGGAAACCGTTAATAACATGGTATATCTCACGATGTCCCCAAACACGTTTGCATATTGTTCCGATATTGGATAGACTTCCAACGTCATGGAATCCGTACGGATATTCGCATTTGCCAAACCAAATAACACCACGGCCGGAAACATTAAAAAAAGCAGGGTCGCGAACAAAGCCATCATTCCCCGGTTCCGTTTGATGGACCAGCGGTATGTCTCTGCGAATGCATGTTTCCAATTAGTTGAGGATGTTCTCGATGTCATAGCCCGCCACCTCCATTTCACTGATAAATACTTCCTCCAAAGTGAGCGGTAAAACCTCCGCAAACACCGGATGCAAGGCATTTATGCGCTCTAAAATTTGTTCTTTTGTCCCCCGCGCTACAAAACTCACCAAGGAACCGCGCACTTCCGTCTTTAAAATGTCAAGCCCTTGGAAAGCATCCGGTTCTGGAAGGGGTTGGAATACAGCCTGAACCTTGTTGATTCCCAGCTTTAGCGCATCCAGCTCTCGCTCAAAGAGCACGCCGCCTCTGTGGAACAGGCCCACGTGATCGCAAAAATCTTCCAACTCTCGCAGGTTATGCGAGGCAATCACCACCGTCATCCCGCGATCTACAACTTCGCTTCCGACAATCCGCTTTAAAAGTTGACGCATGACTGGGTCCAATCCATCGAAAATCTCATCCATCAACAGAAGGTCTGGTTGGGCTGCAATCGCACAAATCAGGGCCACCTGACGCTGCATTCCCTTTGACATATTTCCAATCCTAGCCTTACGGTTTATAGGGAACATGCCACAGCACGCTTCATAACGCTCCTGGTTCCAGTTTGGATATAAGCGGCTATAAAAGGCTGCCATGTCGTCCAAGGAGGCCTGTGGGATAAAGTAGGGATAGTCTGGAATAAAAAATATACGCGCCTTTACCGTCGGGTTCTCAAACGGTATTTCTCCATCCAAAGTGATGCGGCCGCCATCGGGCTGGTAGATCCCGGCCAATGTCCGCAGAAAGGTCGATTTTCCTGCACCATTGCTTCCTACCAGGCCAAAGATCGAACCGGACTGAATCTGAAAGGAAATCTGGTCGAGCGCGGTGATCCCATCAAAGCGTTTTGTCAGTTGATTGGCTTCAATCATTCTTGTCACTCCCCTCTTGTCTGTTGGTGGTGGATACCCCACCACGATATACCTCTTCAATGCAGTGTTGCACTTCGTCCAGTGGAAGCCCACAGTCCAAGGCCATACCAGCTGCTTCCTGCAACTTTTGGAGAGCCTGTTCCCTCTGCTGAGAACGTGCATTTACTGTCTCCGCAATAAAAGAACCCTTTCCAGGTACGGAGTAGATGATCCCATCACGTTCTAAGAACTGATACGCTTTCTGTACGGTATTGGGGTTTACACCCAATTCCTGTGCCAATGCCCTTACGGATGGAAGCTGTTCATTCTTTGCAAGTGCTCCGAGCGCAGTCAACCGCGTGATGTTTTGGTATAGCTGTTCATAAATGGGAAGCCGGCTCCGGTAATCCAGCGAAAACAACACATCCTTCACCGTCCTTTCTGTATTATGTGTATTAATACAGTAAAACTATATCATATCTCTGCCTCCCTGTCAATCGGCAGGGAAGCAGTTGGGAAGGATCTCTGCACGGCGCAACGCCTGTACGGTTAGTAGCAAACATACCAAGTAAACCAACAACAAAAAGCTATTGGCAGCCAATGCAAAATACAACGCTGCAAGCATTGCCAAGGGATGAATCTGTGTGGAAGCCGCCAATAGTTTTGGTTCCAATATCTGGCGTACTCCACAAACGATGAGCCAGGCCGCCACCAAAAGGACGCCCTTTATTGGATTCCCTTGGACAAAAAATAGAAATGCCACTGGCAAATAGACGGCACCAGGGCCAAACACCGGCAGCAAATCCGCGAATCCAGCAACCAAACTCAAAACTAAAGGATACGGTACACCAAGGGCAAAGAGGATGCATAAAGTCTCTACAAATGTGATACAATACAGCAACAGATAGGACCCTAAATAACGCCCTCCCAAATGAACGCCGTGATGGGATGCCGCACGGAACAATTCACGCCCCCGGACAGAGAGCATGCGGGACAAACGCCTTCGAATCCGGCCCATATCCTTAGAGAAAAATAAGTTGAGACAACCATCACAAGAAACATGGTCAACACGGCCGGAAGAGAAGTCAGAAACCCTAAGGCCGCGGTCAGTGCGCTAAGCAGAACAGAAGAGGCCGACTGCGCCAGGTTGAGCAGTTGCTTTTGATTTTCCTGGATAAAATCCTGATCCATCCGCTCAACCAGTTCTCCGGCCTGTAAAAACAGACGATTTAGCGGTTCCGTTAGGCGGCCGAGGTCCGCATCCCGAATCGCACGAATCAAGTTGCTGATCTCTCCCACCAACCATATTCCCAGGAGGGACATTGCACCGATCAACAACACATACAGAGCGGCTGTGGTGATGGCTGCAGCACAGCCTGCCGTTACAGGAAGTTTTTGACGCAGAAGACGCACCACTGGCTGTAGCACCCACGCCAGGAGAAAGCCTGCCAAAAAAGGAAATGTATAGCGTAGCGTTGCAGTAAACAACCAGAATGCCCCGGTGTATACAAGAAAGAAAGCGGCATAAGCCCTTCCTCTAGCCAATAATTCCCGATCCAGCACAGCAATCCCCCCATTCCATCATCAAATATATGGGAGGACAGCGCCCTTCTATACGTATAAAAAAGAGCGCCCCGCTTCTGGATTCGTACCGTGCCGGGTACTACCGCCCTTGTTCGGTTCTTCACACCTACAGCGTACAAAGCAACCGAAATAGGCAATCCATCTGCGGAGCGCTCATGGTCTTTCGTTCTTATTTTTCCCTCCCCAACAACCAATCCACAGAGACGTTGAGGATGTTTGCCAGCGCAGAGAGTTCAAAATCCGTCACATAACGGATTTGTCCCTCCAGCTTGGACAATCCGGACGCGTTCATATCGACTCCGTTCACCTGAAGCTGAGCCAAAAGCTCCTTCTGCTTCATCCCCTGGCTTTTCCGAGCCATTTCGACACGCGCCCCCACAAGATTGCGGGTTCCCAATGCTTGCTTGCGTAATCTCACCTTAAATTCACTCCCTACATGCTTCAATTTTTTTACCAATATTGCCAACAAAACGATGTGAATTTTGGATAAAGCGATTCATCGAACAGCTAAACCCACACAAATCCACTCGATATTTCTATTATAGTATCTATTTGTGGAAAACGCAACAAAAATATTACATATTTTTAGCTTCTTCGGCACAATTTTTTGCTTCCAATTTCTGGTGTAACCGGAAAGAAAAACATATTTGTGCTTTTCCTGGAATCTTGTTATAATAACCTTGTATAGCTTTGTGCTGGATCGGGTCATTTTCTGGCCCCTTCTTACCACCGGGACACCTACTCATTTGCAATGTTCGTTTACCGGTGACTTTAATTGTGGAGATGTTACCATGACAAATGAAAAGAAGCCCACCCGAAATCTCACGATGCTCACGGATTTCTATGAAATCACCATGTCCAATGGCTATTTTTCCAATGGCTATCGGGACACCATTGTATATTTTGACATGTTTTTCCGACATGTCCCGGACGACGGTGGCTTTGCAATTATGGCTGGCGTTCAACAGCTGGTTGAGTATATTGAAAATCTGAACTTTTCGGACGACGACATCGCTTACCTCGAATCCAAGCACATGTTCCGCCAGGAGTTTTTAGAGTATCTGCGTAACTTTCAGTTTACCTGCGATGTTTGGGCTATACCGGAAGGCACCCCCATCTTTCCCGGTGAACCGATTGTCACCGTGCGCGGACCTGTGATTCAAGCGCAGTTGATTGAAACCATGCTGCTGCTCACCATTAACCATCAAAGTATGATCGCCACCAAGGCAAACCGGATTGTCCGTGCAGCCCAGGGGCGCGCCGTCATGGAATTTGGTTCTCGTCGTGCACAGGGACCGGATGGCGCTATTTACGGCGCTCGGGCAGCTTATATCGGGGGATGCTGTGGCACTGCCTGCACCATCTCTGATCCGGACTTTGGCGTACCAGCGCTAGGCACCATGGCCCACAGTTGGGTACAGCTGTTTGACAGTGAATTGGACGCATTCCGCGCTTATGCCCGCGAATATCCCTCCAATTGCACCCTGTTGGTGGATACCTTTAATGTTTTGAAGTCCGGCGTTCCAAATGCGATCAAGGTTTTCCGAGAAGAACTGCTTCCTCGCGGGTATCGTCCTGCCGGCATCCGCATCGACAGCGGCGACATTACGTATCTCTCTCGTAAGGCACGTAAGATGCTGGATGAAGCCGGATTCCCTGATTGTAAAATTTGTGCCTCCAATTCCCTTGATGAATACATTATACGCGATATGCTGATGCAAGGTGCGAAAGTTGACAGCTTTGGAGTGGGGGAACGGCTGATTACCTCAGGCTCTGAACCGGTTTTTGGCGGGGTTTACAAGTTAGCTGGCGTTGAGGACGCCAAGGGGAATATCATTCCCAAGATCAAAATCAGCGAGAATGTCGCAAAGATCACCACACCTTGCTTTAAGGGGCTTTGGCGCCTGTTTGATCGTGACACGGGTAAAGCCATCGCAGATGTCATTACTCTGCACGATGAAGTGATCGACGACACACAGCCATATGAAATTTTTTGATCCGGAGCACATCTGGAAGCGCAAAATGGTCACAAATTTCCGCGCAGTAAAACTACGCAAAAAATCTTTGAACATGGAAAATGCATTGCCAAGGAGTATACTCTGGAAGAAATTAAGCGCTATTGTGCCGAACAGGTGGACACTCTCTGGGAAGAAGTCACCCGCTTTGAAAATCCCCACCAATACTATGTGGATCTGTCCCCCTCCCTTTGGGAAATCAAGAACCGGATGTTGGAGGAAAATACCCTGCACAACAAAAATTAAAGGATTTGTCCGGTTGACATCCACGGAAAAATCGGATAGAATAGTGCCTGCGAGCAGGCTGAACAGCTGCGGGTGAGACCCGAAAGGGTCCACACGAGGAAAGTCCGAGCTCCAAAGGGCAAGAATAACGGCTAACGGCCGCCGGGGGCGACCCTAGGGAAAGTGCAACAGAGATATACCGCCGCTTTGCGGCAAGGGTGGAAAGGCGAGGTAAGAGCTCACCAGCGCGCAGGAGACTGCGCGGCTCTGCAAACCCTATTCGGAGCAACACCGTGGAGGGACATATGCGCCGGCCCGGCGCGTCCTGTGGAGGTGGCATCGAGCTGGAGCGGCAACGCCCAGCCAAGATAGATGGCTGTTCACGACAGAACTCGGCTTACAGGCCTGGTCGCACCTTTTATGTAATCGGAGGTAAACGACGCCTCTTATAATAAAATCCCCACGATCGAGAAAGATCGTGGGGATTTTATTATAACACGAATTCTTGAAACAGCTGTGAAAGGTTCCACCAACCTTTGCGGAATCCCACCTGATTTCTATCGCTCGTTTAGCCATAATATACACCGTATAAATCATTGGAGATTCCTTTCGTCAATATAAAACTGTTACCGCACACTGAACAATAGATCTCCATAGGTGGGATACGGCCAATATTTTTCACCGACATTGTTCTCGATTTCATCCGCGATAGCGCGTGTCTTTTCCATTTGCATCAGCACGGGATTGCGGTAATATTTAGCGCACTCCTCGATATCCTTCAAATGTTCCGCTCCGGCAACCGCCGCCTCCAGTGCCTCCATCTCCTTGTAGAGGTCTGCTGTCAGCCGAGAGAGCTTTTTAAGCAGCTTTTCTTCGAGTTCGCAGCAAATATCCGCACATAGCTGCTTTTTATTGATTGCCTCTTTGCTGATGTCTTTCATATAGCACAGGCCGCTGGAAGGATGTCCTTTTTTATCATGTCCGCCATGGTCAATGCTTCAATGTGAATCTGTTTGCAGTAATTTTCCAGCTGAATTTCACAGCGGGAGATAATCTCTGTCCCAGATAGTACCCCATACTTCTCAAACATTTCAATGTTTTCCGGATGTTTATAGTACGGCAGGGCCTCCGCAGTGGATACCAGATTCAGCAAACCGCGCCTTTCTGCTTCTTCGACCCATTCAGGAGCATAGTTATTCCCGTTGAATACAATTCGCTTGTGATCCCTATAAGAATGACGAATAATATGATTCAACTCTTTATTGAAATCCTCTGCCGTCTCCAATCGATCCGCATACCGGCAAAGCGTATCCGCCACAATGGTATTCAAGATCATATTCGGACAAGCGATCGAAACGGTGGAACCAAGCATGCGGAATTCAAATTTATTGCCGGTGAAGGCAAAGGGGGAGGTCCGGTTACGGTCTGTTGTGTCCTTTGGAAACTTGGGCAAAACATCCACGCCGATGTTCATTTCCGCGGCATCTCTTTGGTCGTATTCGCTTTTATGTTCAATGGATTCCAAAATAGCCGTCAACTCATCCCCCAAGAAAACCGAAATAATCGCTGGAGGAGCCTCGCTGGAACCCAAGCGGTGGTCATTTCCTGCACTTGCCACAGACAGACGCAGAAGATCCTGATGTTTATCAACAGCCTCCAAAATGGCTGTCAAAAATAGAAGGAACTGTGCGTTTTCCTCCGGAGATTCCCCCGGCTCCAACAAATTGATCCCTGTATCCGTGCAGATGCTCCAATTGTTATGTTTACCGCTTCCATTGACACCTGCAAACGGCTTTTCATGCAACAGGCACGCCAAACCGTGTTTGGCGGCCACCTTTTTCATGATTTCCATCGTCAGCTGATTGTGGTCTGTGGCCACGTTTCCGGTGGTAAAGATCGGCGCCAACTCATGTTGTGCGGGAGCAGCTTCATTGTGCTTGGTCTTGGCCAGGATCCCCAGTTTCCAAAGCTCTTCATCTAGATCCTTCATGTATGCCGATACACGGGGCTTAATTACACCGAAATAATGGTCCTCCAGCTCCTGCCCTTTGGGCGGCTTTGCCCCAAACAGGGTACGACCCGTATAAACCAAATCTTTGCGCTTTTTGTACATGGCTTCATCGATCAAAAAATACTCTTGCTCTGGCCCTACAGTGGTATTTACACGGTTCGCTGGCGTCCCAAACAGGCGCAGAATCCGCAAAACCTGTTTATTGAGCGCATTCATGGAGCGCAGCAGGGGCGTCTTTTTGTCAAGCGCCTCCCCGCCATAGGAACAAAATGCAGTCGGAATGCACAGCGTACCGTCTTTGATAAAAGCATCCGAGGTCGGGTCCCACGCAGTATAGCCACGTGCCTCAAAGGTCGCCCGGAGACCTCCGGAAGGGAAACTGGACGCATCCGGCTCTCCTTTGATGAGTTCTTTGCCCGAAAATTCCATAATAACCTTTCCATCTTCCACCGGATAGATGAAGCTATCATGTTTTTCCGCTGTAATACCAGTCATTGGTTGAAACCAGTGGGTAAAATGGGTCACACCTTTTTCAACCGCCCATTCCTTCATGGCGTTGGCGACGATATTGGCTACCTGCGGATCGAGGGGTTCCCCCTTCTCTCTGGTCCGTTTCAGCGCCTTATACGTCTCCTTTGGCAGGCGTTCTTTCATCACGGTTTCACTAAAGACCATACTGCCAAACATTTCCGGGACATTCCTAATGCTCATCAAATAGTCACTCCCTCTGTAATTTAAGACCAATTCAAATGATTTCTGCGGATAAGCCCTGTAGTTGACCGCCTGAATAATGCAAAAGGCGCCGCAGGGCGATCCCTACAGCGCCTTCGCGTATGGCGGACTCATTATATCCTAACCGCTTTTAATTGTCAACGGTCGGGGTCGAATTTTATAAGATTTTATCCCCTTTTCCCTATATTTATCAGATAGGATGTTTCCCCTTTGTTCGTCCAGACAAAATAAAAACCGCTCCAAGAAATGAAACACTTGGAGCGGTAGCCACCTTGATGCATTTATGTAGCACTGCGAAGCCCTGCCGCAAGCAGGTTGGCATTGTGCTGTTCCAACGTCTCCGCAAAATAAGAGGTTCCATTTGCCGAATGGCAGAAATAGTAGTAGTTGGTATTCGCCGGATTCAAAGCCGCCTGAATAGATTCCACGCTGGGATTGCAGATCGGACCAGCCGGCAATCCTGTGATGTTATAGGTATTATAAGAACTCTGGAACCCCGGAAGCTGTGAAGGGACATTGACCTTGGCTCGATATGGATAATACATGGTAGAATCCGCCTGCAAACGATATACATTGACTGAGTTGCCAGATCTTAACCGGTTTATAAACACCGATGCCACATTGGCACGATCGGATGCGGTACTCTCCCGCTGTACCAAAGAGGCCAAAGTCATAACCTGTTCCTTGGTCAAGCCTGCGGTATTCTGCCAGTTGATATTGGCTGTCTTTGTCTGGTAATTGTCCAACATCGTTCTTAAGACGCTCTGCACATTTTGACCTTTCCAGAAATTATAAGTATCCGGATATAGATACCCCTCCAACTTATAATACCGACTGTCTGCATTCGTAATAGAGGCAATAAAAGGATAGCTATCAAATGCACTGCTGTTAGAGGCGTCAAATACTTCTTTCATACTACAAACGCCTGCCTGCTCCAACGCCTGTGCGGTCTCTCTCAGTGTCGCTCCTTCAGGAATCCGCACATTGACCGTTCCGGTTTCGTCCCCTACCTTTACCGACAGCATATTTTCCACATTTGCATAACGCAGATAGATGGTTGCCAGGCCTTCTTTTACACCACTGATCTCATATAAATACCGCCCGTCGGCCTTTTTGACGTATTTCCCTACTGCAACATCCGGATTTGAAGATACTGCATCGGGCGGGGTTCCACGGTCCGGTGTGACTGTAACCGCCAAGTAATACTTCTGTGCGGTAGTCTTCAACTCACAACTCGCTGTATCTAACCGGATGACCGGGGTTGCTGCCGAAACAGAAATGGCGGCTTCTGCTATAACCGGCGCATTTGTCGCAATTGTCCCACCCAAACAACAAACACAAAGCGCAAAAGCTACACATCGTTTGACGATTTCTCTTTTTCTATTCATCAAAACACTCCTTTGCCATAATCCCAATCGTACTGTCTCATATTATTGAGTATAGACTTCTATGATCGTTCGTTCAAGCCTCTGCATGGAAACAAATTGTAAATTTTTGAACAATCTTATTTACTTGCGCTCTATTCCCACCGCACGGCCCACCAGGTTGGTCAGGCAGCCGAACAGGATATTGGCATAATAGGTTACCAAGCGCCACAGAAGGATCGCTGGAATAATCGTCGGGCCGAAGAAAGTACCAAAAAGAGGTAAAAGCTTCCTTCTGCGCCCCCGGAAGAGCCCGGCAGAGGGATAAATGCTGACACCATAGTAACAAAGGTCTGCGCAGCCAACATGGTAAAGATCGTCGCATCCATATTTAACGGCAGATTGAAGCTTCGGTAAATAAAATAGGGAATTAGTCCCGCCAAGGTGATCTGTACAACGGTGAAAAAACCTGACTTTAAATAAACCTTGAACGAGGTTCCCATCGTCTTTGCACTGTCGTGAAACATCTCCATCTGTCCATGAATCTTTTTATATTTTGCTACTGGATGCCGGCAAAGATGAACACGGTACAGATTCCGCAACAAAAAGCGCAGGAACCGGTCAGTAGCTTTCTCGCTTAGCATAAACAGTGTGACACCCAGAATAAATGATCCATTCGTTACAAGTCCGATGACCGTAACAAAAGAAAAATTACTGACATTCTGCTGAAAATATCCCAAGCGGAATACAACCATCACCATGGCATAAATGACCATGATTGCCTGATAGACCAGCGTTTTCATCGCTACAATCGACCCTGCTTTGCCTGTATCCACACCCATTTTGCTCATTGAATACATTTGCATCGGCTGCCCACCTGTTGCAAACGGCGTCAATGCGCTGTAGAGCAGGCCTGTCATTGCAATATGAAAGGACTGCGAAAATTTCCATTCCGGATACAGATGCTTACAAAAGACCCCCAGCACGTAGGTTTCCAACAGCCAACCACCGACCATGGCTCCCAGTGTAACCAGTAGCCATTCCCAACGAAGGCTGGAAGCGAGATGTCCCAAAGCGGTTATTCCATCCGTGGTAAACAGGAAATAAAGCAAAACCCCCATTGAGATCGCAATGGTGATAATCGCCAATAGATTTTTTTAAGAATCCTTAAAACTTTGGCCCCCATGGAATCTTCCTCCGTCTTTCATGCGCCGTTAAACCGTCGCCTTCTTTGCCATAAGGCAATTCCTTTTTATTCTATAACAGTTTCCGAAAATATACAAGCGAAAAGTCCGGGGTGGAAGAGCACCCAGTTTCTCTCCTCTGCATACTATGAACATGGATAAGCTCCATAATCCCACGCCCCTGGGCGCAGGACGCAATACCATTACGCGAAAGGAGAGTTCTTATGGCGAACGATATGAATGGGCAAATGTGCGATCTTGCACAGCCTACACCGTTGCCTTCGGTAACGGTACCCGCCATGGCTTATGTCCCATTTCAACAATTCAGCAGTATCTATCCCCCTGAACAGGGGCTAGACAACGGTACAATTTTTCCCGAATTGAATAAACCGTTCTATGGAAGGAGGGGAGAACCCAGATGAACGAACAGGAAATGTTGATGCGAAAAATCTCTTCTCTGCGTTTTTCGATGTGGGAACTCCATTTGTTCCTGGACTCCCATCCGAATAACTGTGACGCTGCCCGCAAGCTCGAGGAAGCTCGTAAAAAAGCGGATGAACTTACCGCACAATACGAAGCCGCCTATGGCCCTCTACACGAAACCAGCAACACCACCAGCCGTTGGGCTTGGATTACAGGACCGTGGCCGTGGGAAACCGGAATGGAGGATGATGAATAATGTGGGTCTATGAGAAACGACTGGAATATCCAGTTAAAATTAAAAATCCGAATCCCGCTCTCGCAAAAATTATTATCTCTCAATACGGTGGACCAAATCGCTATTTGAGATGCATGATTTACACTTTTGGGGAAAACTATTCCCGGAGGTGATTGTAATGCAAAACAAATATCCCGATTTATACAGCCTATTGGAAAGTGACGGAGAAGCCCGCCAGTATTTTGACGCACTCCCCGATTACGTGCAGGAATGCATTCGAGATCGTTCCGGTGGTGTCAATTCATTTGAAAGTCTTTGTAATGCAGCGGACAAGTATACCCGCGGCGATGATTAAGTTCTCAAAGGCAGTTTCGCATGAGACGGTCTTTTGCAACATATGATTGCAAAAACAGTTTAACAGAAAGGATGACCACTTTATGAGGCAACAATATCCATTTTCTGTAGAACCTCTTCCCTACGATGCGCACGCATTAGAACCTGTGATCGACGCGGAAACCTTACACTTCCACCATGACAAACATCTACAGGCCTATGTGGACAATTTGAACAAAACGTTGGCCGATTACCCAGAGTACCACGATTGGAGCCTGGAAAAGCTATTGACGCAGGGAGATGCTCTGCCAGAGGCAATTCGAACCCCCGTGCGAAACAACGCTGGCGGTGTGTACAACCATCAGTTGTATTTTCGCAGTATGGGTCCCGAGAATCATTCAGGCCCATCCCCAGCATTGGCGAAAGAAATCGATTGTTATTTTGGCTCCTACGAAGCTTGGAAAGAAAAAATGAAAAATGCAGCAGTGACCCAATTTGGCTCTGGATGGGCTTGGCTTGCGGCCGACGAACAGGGACGATTACATGTGCTCAAAACAGCCAATCAGGATACCCCTCTCGCACTTCACATGTGTCCCTTACTTCCCATCGACGTTTGGGAACACGCCTACTATCTGCAATATCAGAATCGCCGCCCAGAGTATGTAGAGCAATGGTTTTCCATTATCAATTGGGATCAGGTTGAAAAACAATTTGCGATGTGTCGCAAAGGCTGATTGTAACAGTCGGAAGAAGGAGGTTGTTCTATGGAGGAATACGCGGATCTCTATCAACTTCTCTCCAAGGACTACGAAGCCAGTCAATACTATTCACTTCTGCCGTATGATGTCAAGCAGGCATTAGGATTTAAAGCTGACAGCATCCTGAACTTTGACGACCTACACAATTTCGCCATGCACTGTCAAGAAGAGGAATGACAAAAGGAGGCCCAATATGGCAAACAGTCTGGACGATCTTTTCGAGGAAGCCCCGGACGTTTTGCAGTATTTTCTATCACTGCCGCCCGATATGCAGGATGCCATTAGCCTGCGTTCCGAGGAGATTTATACAGTGGACGATTTACAACAGTACGTGGAACTCTTACAAAACGGATAATAAAAAGGGAAGCTCCTGCGGTCAATCCCGTGGAGCTTCCCTTTCTTCAAGGACAATTCCAGACAATGCCTTCTCTAAAGCACGAAGCAGAGCATGTTCTTTAGCGGATTGTTCTGGGCGAGGGACCCAGTCATATCGTTTCATCACTGTAAAATGGTCCATCCCCTTCTGCCCAGATGCCCTGCAAAAGAGATAAGAACTTCTTCGAACCGAACCCATATATACATCTGCGGTAAAATCATCTTTTCTCCCCATAATGCATCCCTCCGATGATTTATATTCGCGGAGACGTTCGTCCTATGCCGCATAATAAGCCTATCTTCCTTCTACAAATAGATCAAGGAGGAATCCACATGAAAATAGCTGCGGCCTACATACGTGTGTCAACCGATGGACAATTGGAATATAGCCCCGACAGCCAACTGAAGGTTGTCCGGGACTACGCGCAAAAAATGGGATGTTGCTCCCAGAATCCTTTATTTTTCAGGAGGAAGAAGGAATTAGTGGAAAACAGGCAGAAAAGCGTCCCGCTTTTATGCGTATGATTGGAATGGCAAAACAAAAGCCCAAACCCTTTGACTGTATCCTCTTATGGAAATTCAGCCGTTTTGCACGAAGCCGGCGGGATAGCATTGTCTACAAAACCATGTTACGGAAACAATTGGGTATTGATGTTATTTCTGTAACCGAACAGCTTGGCGACGATAAGCTCTCCCTTCTCCTAGAGGCAGTAATCGAAGCTATGGATGAATACTATAGCATCAATCTGGCAGAAGAGGTCAAACGTGGGATGTTGGAAAAAGTGAGCCGGGGTGAACCGGTCACACCCCCTGCATATGGTTATCGTATCCAAGAAAAGCGCTATATCCCGAATTCAGAAACCGCTCCAGTGGTACGATGGATGTTTGAACAACGAGCGCAGGGTATTTCCTGCAAAGAAATCGCCCAGCAGCTCAACGAAATGGGAATTCCTACTGCACGGGGGCTTCGTTGGGAAGCTCGTGCCGTAGAATATCTTTTACAAAACCCCGTCTACATCGGAAAAATCCGTTGGAATCCGCACCGTTCTTCTGGGCGTCAAGAAACACAGCAACCATCCATGCTCACAGAGGGAAACCATAAACCTCTTGTGGACCTCGCTTTGTGGGCCGAAGTTCAAAATCAACAAAATCGTAGAATACGGCGAGAACGTCAGTGCCTCCCCAAAAGGTGTTATCCTTTGCGAGGCCTTGTTTTTGTTCTTCCTGTGGGGCGCCACTCGTCAAAAGCGCTCGGAATGCATTACAATGTTGCGGATATGCCCATGGCAACTGCACCATCTCCCACTACATTCCCAATCAAAGATTAGAAGAATGGATTTATTGTACTTTAGACGCTGATCTTTCCCTACAAAATCTCCAGATGGCCCCCATCCCCCATGTGAATCCGGAAAGCCTTCTTCATTTGCAAGTGGAACGAGAAAAAAAGAAGCTGGAACGGCTTCGCGATGCCTACGAAGCTGGAGCCGAAACCCTGGAGGATTATTGTCGCGAGAAGGCACGCTTACAAGCACGCCTCACCACGCTTACCGCCGATATGAAACGCCTATCGTTCCCATCTGTGGCTCATAAGCCAATCAACATTTCTTCCTTGCTTCGTTCAAACCAGATTACAGGGCAAGAGAAGAACCGCTTGTTACACACGATTTTTAAGCGTATTGTATTCGATTCTACAAAAAATCATCTGGATTGTTATTATCAAACCATATAAATCTCTCAACTTACGATCCGGGGGACCGCATGGAGAGCTAGGCGCTTCTCTGCGCTATCTAAGCCAAAGATATAGCATGCCGTATCCAGAATTAAAAGCCATATTGACCGATATAGGTACGGAAGAACTGGCACACTTGGAGATGGTCAGCGCAATTGTCTATCAATTAACACGCGGTTTGACTACAGAACAGATCAAAAACGCTGGATTTGATACGTACTTTGTCGATCATACAACAGGTGTCTATCCACAAGCTGCCAGTGGCGAACCCTTTACAGCTAATACTTTTTCAGTAACCGGAGATGTACTGGCTGATCTCCATGAGGATTTGAGTGCAGAACAAAAAGCTCGTTTAACGTATGATAACATTCTTCGTTACGCAGATGACCCGGATGTGCGTGATCCGATCAAATTCTTGCGTGAACGCGAAATTGTGCATTACCAACGTTTTGGCGAGGCACTCCGAATCGCTACTGATAATCTGGACTCCAAAAACTTCTATGCCTTTAACCCATCGTTCGATAAAAAATAAACTTTGGACAATACGTCTTAAAATGTGTTATGTATATTCCAAATTCCTTTCATGATACTCTTCATAACACATACAAAAAAGCCTCCTAGCTTTTATCCCAAATAGCTAGGAGGCTTTTTCTATACGTTCATCAGCATATATCACAAAATTTCTATATTTCTGTTGCCTAAAGCAAACCTTTTCTTACAAGGAGATATAATCGAGAGATTTATGCATCGCATCGATCAACCTTTCATTCCGAAAGTACAGTACATTTCGCTTCACAATACTACAGAAGATGTGTAATATGCAATGAATTTCTCAGATTAACTGAATCAAACCAAATGATTTTCTGGATATTCTATCCTTCCTTTTATCCATCTTCAGAAAGAATATTGGGTGGACTAGGAGCAATAAACATTTTAATTACTGGCACCTGCACTGTTTTCCCTACCAAAAGTTCTTTAACCGCTTATCCCTTACCCATATCAAAGATTCCTTTTTTCTCTCTTCAAGTGGAATCGACTAAATATAGGATGCTTTTCTCTATCCCTAAATCATTGCTTTATTTGACTGAATAGCTTAATAGGTTTTCGATTATCCTTTGAGAAGTTCTTAAATGCCGGAAAAAGCTCACATATACTTTTATAACCCCTCGTGTTTTCCCGATCAAAAGTAGTAGAAGAAATAGTAAAATACCTGTCTACTACTAAGCGGCAGCTTCGGATTTCTCCGTGTTTACCTCTTTGATTTCCGCCTAGGCTTCCAGTCTGTTCATTTCCTCTTGGGTGAAATGGAATGTGGCGTGGGCGTAATAGTTCAGCGTCATAATGACGTTGGAATGTCCCATGATATATTGTAGTGCTTTAGGGTTCATTCCCTCATTTACCATTCTGGTGCAGAACGTGAGCCGCATAGTGTGAGGCATCATTACCGACGGCAACGGCTCCTTGTGGCACTTGTTATACTTCTTGGCAAAAAATCAGAAAATTATTCGATTCTATTTAAATACTCTTCCGCCATATGAGAGGCTACAGCACCATCCGAAACAGCCGTCACGACCTGCCGGAGTACTTTTTGGCGTACATCTCCGGCTGCGAAAACCCCAGGCAGATTTGTCTCTGTCGTCTCCCCTGCATCGACATAACCATTGGAAGTAAGTTTTATAGATTCTGCTATAAGAGCTGTATTGGGCACGTTTCCGACGGCGATAAACACACCGTCACACGAGATTTCCCTGGATTCCCCGGTTTTTTGTTTTTTACTCGAACTCCTGTGACGCTACTATCTGCTAAAATTTCTTCCACAACAGTATCCCAAACAAATTCCACATTTTCACAGGCTTCAAGTGGTTTCAAGTAAGCCTTTGAGGCACGCAACGTATCTCTGCGATGCACCAAATAAATTTTTTGGCATATCTTAGATAAAAAAACGGTATCTGCGGCAGCAGTGTCTCCTCCTCCTACAACAACAACCGTCTTTCCCTTGTAAAACATGCCGTCGCAGGTGGCACAATAAGATACACCACGTCCACGAAGAGCGCGTTCTTCTGGCAAGCCCAGCTCCCTAGGGGAAGCCCCTAAAGCAAGAATCACAGCACGACTGGTAAAGGTATTTCCGTCCTCCGTGTGGATCTTTTTTCCGGCTCCGTCAGTTCCATAGAGGAAACCTGTGCAAAAGTACTCTCTGCGCCAAACCGTTCTGCTTGTTTCTGCATATTCATAGCAAGCTCAAAACCGTTGACTCCGTCAGCAAAGCCCGGATAATTGTCGATTTGATCGGTTGTCCCCATCTGTCCACCGGGCGCCATCGCTTCCAAAACCAATGTAGAGAGCGCTGCACGCGCACAATAAAGGGCCGCCGTATAACCAGCTGGTCCTCCGCCAACGATAATCACATCATATTGAGTCAAAGAAACTCCTCCTTTTTTGAACGGTTTTTACCTATTATCGTCACGATCAGTATACCCCATTATACCGAAGAATAGAAAAAATAGGAAGACATAAAAGCAAAAGCTCCGGCAATCTTAATCACCGGAGCTTCTATATTGAGTTATTGAACAATTTCGATCCTCTTACTATCTAAAAACCCTTTGCTTACCGTACACGATAAACTTGGACTTTTGTATTTAGCACTTGGGAATCACTTTAGAAGCAATAAATCTCACAAAAGAACTTGATGCGTGTTTTAACTATATTTTGGACTCACCTACTATCATTCTGTTCTCTATTGAACCTACTCTTTTATGAAGAGCAAAACAGGCTTCAAACTATAGATCACGCGATTCCCGATAAGATTTGCTTCGTGCTTTCGCACACCATCTTTGATAATCGAAGCGTAATACGAACCGTTTCCTTTCTCAAATAAATGGTTGCTCAAACTAAATTGCCCTTTGGACTCATTCCTTTTCGTTTTATTTTATAAAAACGAGATGCTTGGAACCATTCTTCCATATTCATCAATTAAGTGTTGCAAAAAACACCCGGCCGGGCTTTTCACTTTTCTGAATATCTCAGAATGATTGCCTCACCTTTGGAAGATTTAACGAATTTCTACCCGGCTTACGATCCCTACGTATCTTATCACTTTCGAAATTCTCTTCCCATCGGTTTGGCGACCAACCTTGTAAGCACTTCATTCTTAGGGATTAGCATTGCAGGCTTCTCAGCTCTATGGTTACAACGATTTTTCGATTCAACCGAAATTGTTATCCGCATACTTGTTTTTAGTCCGTATCTGTTTGAAAGTGATCCAGCTTACAGGCATTATCAGCTTTCTCAAAAAACAGTTTGCTCATCATTACTTAGTTGCTTTGCTTTCTCCTGCTTTCGCTCCGGTCGTTTCCGAATCCGGCATTACAGGCTCTCCACGCTGCAAATATAAGCTCTGTCGATCAACTGCTTGTAGGCCTCATCCTGTCTTTCGTTCTGTTCCTTCATCCAGATTTCCAGCGTCACAAGCTTTTTAGGAATCACAATGCAGTGTTCGTCAAAACCACCGGTCCTTTTCGCTCCATCCTGCTGGTCGCTCTGTACCTATCAAATGGTTACTTACTTGGATTTACCAGTTTTTGCAACGTTTCAACTCCTCCGTATTTTCCAACCGACTTGTTTCCGCGTTGTCCCCTGGCATCTCAATTGGTTGCAATAATAAAATCTTTAGGACAGACACTTGATTGTATCAGAAGCTACAATCTCTACTGTTTTAAAGTTTTTATTGATGAGATAGCGGCACGAGCCCGACTGACTGGCCGCTATTCATCTGAACTGGCTCGCTGTTCATTGGACTCACACCCTTTCTGAAGTATCTACATTGGAGACTTTCCATACCTTCCAAATTTTTATAATATCATTTTTGTGATATTACCTTCATCAGATTTCTTTTCTTGGAAGGTGTTTGCTTTTTTCTTTTTCTCTCCCCTGTTTCTGTTTCTATTATAGCGCGTTTTCCGTATTTGTCAATACTTTTTTCTAACATTTTTTAAATTTTATAGGTGATTTTTTATAACTGTCCTTTTATAAAACGATCCCCTCCATATGGAAAGCATATTTGCCTTTTATCCCTCTGTCTTCCAGCCTTTCGATCCTTTTTCTGAAAGGAATACCTGTTAACCAAAAGTTTCTGTTGACTTACTGCCATTATAAAGGTAAAATGAGTAACAGAAAGCACATTATTGTGAAGGAGATGAACTTTTTGAACGACGAGTTTGGCGCTGATCTGATTACCTTGATTGATGACGAGGGTGAAGAACACGAGTTTGAAATCCTCGATGTGATTGATAACGATGAAGGATGTTTCTACGCTCTGCTTCCTACCTTTGACGATCCACAGGACGAGGTAGATTCAGAAGGAACTTATTACATCTTTGAGGCGATTGAAGAGGATGGCGAGCAACAGCTCGCAGAGGTAGAAGATGAAGAACTTCTCGACCGCCTTGCTGAAATCTTTGAAAAGCACTTCGAGGAGCTTTACGAAGAAGAAGATCCGGAAGAATAAGCTTTTCCCTGCCTGGTGCGTGGACTTGTGTATAAATAACCCTACACTTTTAAATCGGGAGCTTAGCTCCGGCGGCGGACCGCAGACCTCCCGGCTTCGGCTGGAAGAAGGGAGTGGAAACCCGTTGGGCGGGCACCCACCTGTCTTTCGTAGGCAGGTTATTTCGCACATTACGGCCAGGCGGGATTTCCTTTAATCATTCGGCTCCTGTTTCTAAAACAGGGGCCTTTCTTTATACCCATGTATGTGTATTTTGACAGACATTTTCAAATGGTATATAATCAATTCTATCTTTTGGGGTCCTATTGTAGGAAGAATTTGTGAGCAAAAGGAGTTGATCCTATGGATGGCTATCAAATCATCACGGATTCCAACACCGATTTTTCCCCCGCTCTTGCACAAGAGTTAGGTGTTGTGATCATTCCAATGGAATTCACCCTCAGTGGCGCATCGTATCTTCAATACCCCGACGAGCGAGACTTATCCAACAAGTCCTTCTACGAACGCATAGCGGCGGGGGAAACGACCACTACCAATCAAATCAACGCTGCTACCTTTATCGAAACGTTTGAACGGTACCTGCAAGCGGGAATCGATGTACTTTATATCGGATTCTCCTCTGGATTGTCAGGGACATTCAATGGTTCCCGCTTGGTTGCACAGGATCTTTCTCAAAAATATCCTGACCGCCGTATCCTGGCTGTAGACTCTCTGGCGGCTTCCATGGGCGAAGGACTCTTGGTTTATCATGCTGTTATGCAACAACGTGCTGGACGAACAATTGATGAAGTAGCTTCCTGGGTCGAAACAAACCGCAACCGATTGGCGCATTGGTTCACCGTAGATGATCTCAACTTTCTAAAACGCGGCGGACGCGTATCCGGGGCAGCCGCATTATTTGGAACCATGCTGGGAATTAAGCCTGTTTTACATGTGGACGACGAGGGACACTTGATCCCAGTGGAAAAGGTGCGTGGGCGCAAAAACGCATTGGATGCATTGGTCAATCATATGGCAAAGACGGTCGAGCATCCTGAAGAGCAGGTGATCTTTATCAGCCATGGAAACGCCCCTAAGGATGCCGAATATGTCGCCGAACAGGTAAAATCACGTTTTGCTGTGCAAAATATTTACATCAACTATATTGGTCCCGTCATTGGATCGCACTCCGGTCCTGGGACGGTCGCTCTATTTTTCCTGGGAAACAGCAAAAATTAAGCGCATCCAAGGAGGGAAACGAATCGAATGAATGACTATCAAATTATCACAGACGCCTGCGCGGATTTACCTCCCAAATTGGTAGAAGAGTTAGGCATCCATGTGATCCCTATGTCTTTTAACTTTGGGGATGAAAGTTATACCCATTATCCAGATGAGCGTGAGTATTCTGCAAAAGACTTTTTTGACCGCCTGCGCGGTGGCGATATGTCCACAACCAATCAAATTAATCAAGCAGCCTTTACCGAGGTGTTTGAAGGCTATCTGCAAAACGGCGTGGACGTATTGTATATCGGCTTTTCCTCTGCCCTTTCTGGCACATACCACAACTCCGTATTGGTAGCGGAAGAACTATCTGCAAAGTATCCGGATCGAACGCTATTGGTGGCGGATTCTTTGACCGCGACCCTCGGTACTGGACTGCTGGTTTATGCAGCGGTACAAAAGCAGCAGGAAGGAATGTCCATTGAGGACTTATATCAATGGGTGCAAACAGAACGGTTGCTTGTTTCCGGCTGGTTCACTGTTGATGATCTGAATTTTCTCAGGCGTGGTGGACGGTTGTCGGGTACAGCGGCACTGGTTGGAACTATGTTAGGGATCAAGCCCATCCTGCGCATTACTGAAGACGGAAAACTGGTTCCCATGGAAAAGGTACGAGGCCGCAAGCAGTCGCTTCGTGTGCTTCTTGAGCATATGGACAAGACCTTCCGGGATACGGGTGACCAGGTCGTATTCATTGTCCATGGCGATTGTATGGATGACGCAGCGTATCTGAAAAAAGAAATTAAAAACCGTTATCGTATCAAACGCATCGTTACCAACAATATCGGCCCCATTATTGGGTCCCATACAGGCCCTGGCGCCATTGCGATTTTCTACATGGGAAAAGGACGCAATTGATGGATATGAAAAGAGAGAACCGCCGTCACAACGACATGCGGTTCTCTCTTTTCGATGCTGTGCATCTTTCTTCTTCAAGGATTTCTTCGGTATAAAATATGGTTGGTATGTGGCCTTCTCAGGGCCACCTTGTGATCTCTTTCAAAGCATATTGATTGCACTTGATTTTACCCAGCAATAAAAAATGCCCTACAAAAACAATGTTTGAGCAAATAAATCGACTATCAATGAAAAACAAACAAATGGTTTTTATTCCTGCCCATATAAAAGCTCATATAAACTGCAATCGCGTAAAAGTGCATCCATCTTCTTTTGCACCTCACCAAGACGGCAATGAAGTGAACAAATTTCTGCATGCCTTTCCTGCCAGGTACAGCGGTACTCCGGTTGCATACAAGCATTCACCAACCGGTCTGCTCCAAGGGCTTCCATTAAGTCGTAAAGGCTCATCGTATGCAAATCCACAATCAGACGGCATCCACCCTCCGCACCGCGCACAATCTTAATAAAGCCGGATTTTTCCAGCTTCTTTGCAATCTTATAGACAAATTTGTCCGGAATCTGCTCCTGCTCACAAATATCCGCCGCTGTCCGCTGCTCTCCGCCCGCTAACGCGCGCAAAATCCGCAACGCATAATCCGCTTCCCGTGTGACCAGCAGTACACTCACCCTCTTTTTTAACGTAATTATAGAATAACAAAGTTGATAAGCTTTGTCAACATTGTTCTTTTAAAACGCTTCGAAATCTCACATTTGAACAAAAACCGCTATAATTGGGATATAGAACGCACAAAAAGAACCGTATGAGCCTTTGCAACTCTACGGTTCTTTATTTTCTTTCTTCTGGACGCTCTATTCTTGATCGGGCAACTGGCGCAATCGGTTCCGGCGGACCATCAAATAGTCCTCCAAAATGATTGTGGCCGCAACCGCATCCACCACAGCCTTTCGTTTTTTTCCGCGCGTATCCGTATCGTTCAAATATCCGTGCGCAGTAATTGTGGTTCCGCGTTCATCCTGCATCCATACGGGCACATGAACCAAGGTTCGCAGGTGTTCAGCAAACAATCGAGCCCCCTGCGCACTCTCCCCTTCACTGCCATCCATATTCCGTGGTAAACCAACCACAATTTCTCCCACACCATACTCTTCGGCCTTTGCAGCGACAACGGCTGCAAGCCGATCCCGATGGTATTCCTGAACAACGCCGGCAGGGGACGCCAGCCGTTCTCCTTCGTCGCACACCGCCAGGCCTGTGCGCACCTTTCCCAAATCAACCGCTAATATCCTCATCTTTTACGCTCCATATTCTCCCGCCGCCACCAAGTTTGCTTTGCAAAAACAGAAACTTCCGGTGTCAGGTGGGAAGCATCGTTGAGTAAAATGATTTTGGGATTCCCCTGCTCTCCAAAGTCAATCACACTGACGGCTGTGTTGTCGCACCAATCCACATCGTTCAGCTGTTCCAAAGGCTTGTTCATGGCATGACAGAGAATATTCCGGATAGCGCATCCATGGGAAGCTACACACACGGTCTTGCCAGGATTCTCGCGTACAATCGAGCGAATCGCCTGCCAAACACGGTCATATACCTGGCGCATACTCTCTCCGTTTGGCGCGCAAAAATCCTGCGGCGCCGTGTACCAATTGGCATCCTGTTCCGGTGCAACTTTGGGCAGGTCCGCCCAGAGAAGCCCCTCATAATCACCGCCATCGATCTCCTGCAAACGCTTGTCTTCGTGGATGGTAAGATGATGATAACGGTTGATCGCTTCTGCGGTCATTCGCGCACGCTTGAGCGGACTGGAATAGATCGAATCCATCCGAATATTCCGCAAACGAAGCGCTAAAAGCTCAAGCTGTTTTTCTCCATTTCCGGAAATTCCACAGTCAGAACTTCCTTGAAACCGTCCGTTCGTATTCCCTTCCGCTTCACAATGGCGAACCAACAAGATACGAGTGGTCCCCTCCGCCTTTTGGGGAATGGCGCTATCGTTCGACGAATGAAGTTGTCCCATTCTTACACAGCCTTCCTTCCGAATTCCTTTAGTAGGCGCATACTCCTCCGGTCAACTCCGTCACAGAGGCAATATGGTTTTCATCCAAATAGCGGCGCAGACCGTCCAGAATTTTTACAGGCGCATATGGGTCCGTAAAGAACACTGTTCCAATCTGTAACGCAGAGGCTCCAGCCAGCAACATTTCTACTGCATCCTGCCATGTGCTGATTCCCCCGAGGCCGATGACCGGAATCTTGACCCTTTGTGCGGCCTGCCACACCATTCGTACAGCTACTGGAAATACGGCTGGGCCAGAAAGTCCTCCTGTGTTATTGCGCAAAATAGGCCTGCGGGTACGGATATCGATCCGCATACCGGTCAATGTATTGATGAGCGAAATTGCGTCCGCTCCACCCGCTTCCGCAGCCGCTGCAATCTCTCCAATATCCGCCACATTGGGGGACAGTTTGACAATCAAAGGCTTACGGCAATATTTGCGCACTGCGACGGTAATCTCCTCTACACTCGCACAGGAGGTGCCAAAGGCGACACCGCCGTGCTTCACATTTGGACAGGAGATGTTCAACTCCACCATATCGACGTCGCTTTCTGAGAGCTTCTCCGCCATGCGGCAATAATCTTGCTGCGTATTGCCTGCAATATTTGCAATCACAACCGTTCCTTGCTGTTTGAGCCAAGGGAGGTCCTCTTCGATAAAGTGATCCACCCCCGGATTTTGTAGCCCTACCGAGTTCAACATTCCCGAGGGTGTCTCCGCGATGCGTGGCGGAGGATTTCCTGGACGCTCCTGAAGGGTAATTCCCTTGCAGGAAATCCCCCCAAGCGTAGAAAGCGGATAGAATTCCTGGTATTCCCGGCCAAAGCCAAAGGTCCCGGAGGCGGCAATCAAGGGATTTTCAAAGGCAACCCCTGCAATCTTTACACGTAAATCAGCCATCCTTCCGCCTCCTTAATCCAAAACAACAGTCTGATAAGGAAATACCGGTCCATCCTTACAGACGTGTCCAAAGTATTCCCGTCCATCTGCCAGCAGCTTACAGGCACAACCCAAACAGGCTCCAATTCCACAGGCCATGCGTTCCTCCAAAGAAATCTGGCATTCAACGCCGCGTTGCTTTGCCACTGCACAAACGGCTTTCAGCATTGGCGTCGGTCCACAGGCAAAGATCACATCAAAAGAGAGATCGTTGAGACAGTCTGTAACAAGCCCATGGTGCCCTGCACTGCCATCATCGGTCGCAATACGTACCTCGCAACCATTGGCGCGGAAGTCCTCTTCCAAAATCACCGCCTCCCGGTTCCGAAAACCGAGTACCGCAGTCGCACGGCTCCCAAACTCTTTAGAAGCCTCCAAAAGGGGCGGCACGCCGATCCCTCCGCCCACAAATACCGCCTTACGGGAACAGTCCCCCAACACAAACCCGTTCCCAAGCGGGGCCAGAATATCAAGCATTGCTCCTTCTTCCATGCCCGCTAAAATTCGGGTTCCTTCGCCGCGTATCTGGAACACAAAGCGCAAAGTACCTGCTGCGCGGTCTACACCACAGATTGAGATGGGACGGCGCAATGTTTTTCCCGGCACATAGAGGTGTGCAAACTGTCCTGCCTGTGCAACCTCCGCAAACTCCGGAGCTTCCACGACAAAATCAAAAATGTCCTTTGTAAGCTCTCTTTTTTTCAAAAGCTTACAGGTTTTCACGTCATACTTCATCATTTGATCGTCCCTATCTCCCCTACGATTTCATCGCGCATCCGCACCGCTTCTGCTGCAGCCGCTTTCGCATAATCGCGTTCAGGAGCGTTCTGCTTCTGCCACGCGCAAAGGATCGAGCGGGAGGCATTGACAATAGCGCCGCGGCCGTTTGTATCAAAGGCGGGCGCGACGTCCTTTGCACCGCCGCCCTGGGCCCCATAGCCTGGAACCAGAAAGAAGGTATGGGGCAATGCGGAACGAAGTTCGCGGAGCTGTTCCGGATAGGTCGCTCCCACCACTGCACCAACACCTGAATACCCATACTGCCCGGGAAGCTCTGTCCCCCACTGCTCGCAGAGTACTCCCATCGTTGCATACAGGGTTTTCCCGTCGTCAAAAACTCGGTTTTGCAATTCGCCGGAAGAAGGGTTCGACGTTTTAACCAACACAAAGATGCCCTTGTCCTCTGCCTGACAGATCGAAAGTAGGGGCTTGATTCCATCGGAACCCAGATAACCGTTTACGGTAAGGGCATCCCCGCCAAATGGAACACAGAGTGTATCCTCTACCATCGTGGTCCCCAAGTGCGCTGCCGCATATGCTTCCATGGTAGTCCCTATATCGTTTCGTTTTCCATCCGTTATCACAAACATTCCTTTGCTGTTTGCATAGGCAATGGTATCGTGCAGTGTTTTAACACCCTGCCAGCCATACATTTCATAGTAAGCGCACTGCGGCTTTACTGCCGGTACAATATCGCACAGTGCATCAATCAGCCCTTTATTGAATTCCAGAATGGCTGCGGCCGCACCGTCCAAATTTTTCCATACTTTTCAAAAGCATCCTCTTTGATATAGGAGGGGATATAGGCAAGCTTGGGGTCCAAACCCGCTACTGTGGGATTCTGTAACTTTGCAATGCGTTCAATCAGTCGGTCAAATGCCATATTCTTTTCCGCCCTTCTTATTTTCTGATGGTTTTATATTCTTCCTTCGTTGCCGCCGCGGTAGACGATCTTTCCTCTACAAACAGTCAATTTCACGCGTCCTGTCAAAATGCGCCCCTTAAAGACCGCATTGCGGCTCTTTCCATGGAGTTTCTCCGGTTCCACTGTCCACTGCTCTTCTGGGTCAAACAGCACGATATCCGCTGGGGCGCCAGGATTTAAGGTTCCCGCAGGAATGTGCAACAGGTTTGCCGGCGCCGTACTCATCAGACGAAGCAGTTCTCGAAGCGTCAAAAGGCCCGTCTTCACCAGGTAGGTAATTCCAGCGGCAAGCGAGGTTTCCATCCCGATACTGCCGTTCGGCGCCTTGGAGAAATCAGCTTTTTCCGCAGGCGTATGAGGAGCATGATCGGTGGCAATTGCGTCAATGGTTCCATCGCGGAGCCCTTCGATCACTGCCAATCGGTCCGATTCTGTGCGCAGCGGCGGACTCATTCGGAAATCCGCATCCCGCGCCCGTAGCATCGCGTCGGTCAAACTGAAATAATGTGGAGCAGTCTCCGCCGTGACCTGCACACCGCGGCGTTTTGCATCCCGAATCATTGCCACCGAGGTACGGGAACTCACATGGCAGATGTGGATGGGGACCTGGTATGCCTCCGCCAAAGCAATGTCCCGTGCGGTTCCGCAATCCTCGGCTGCCGCAGGGACGCCCGGCACACCCAGTTCACGGGAAACATCCCCCTCGTTCATCAGTCCGCCTTTGGAGAGATCGAGGTCCTCACAGTGGGAAACGACCCGCATCCCCAAGCCAGGTGCAGCCCTCATCGCCCGGGCCATCAGACGGGAATCTACAACGGGACGTCCGTCATCGCTCAGCGCAATCGCTCCTGCTTCCCGCAAGGCTTCCAAATCGTCCAGTTCATTGCTCTGTAGTCCTTTTGTAATGGCCGCGGCCACATAAACATGGGCATCTGCTTCGGCGGCCTTGTCCAAAATATAGCGCACGGTGTCCGGGGTATCGATCGCCGGCTTTGTATTGGGCATACAAAGCAGGCTGGTCACGCCACCCGCTGCTGCAGCCCGGCAGCCGGTAAAAATATCCTCTTTTTCTGTAAATCCTGGGTCGCGCAAATGAACGTGCATGTCCACCAGGCCAGGGGCTGCCACCAACCCCTTTGCGTCAAACACCTGGGCATCCGGCGCTTCAACCGTCCCGCCAACCTGCTTTAGGAGACCGTCCTCCAGCAAAAGATCTCCAATGACATCCAAGTTGGATGACGGGTCAAGAATTCTCGCGTGTTGCAGTAAAAGCTTTTCCAAAGTGCACCTCCTGGATGGAATTTCTATAATTTCTATTATACTGATTCCACGGAGAAATGTAAAGAAAGCCTTTCCACGAGAACGTCGAGAACAAGATCAGTAGAAAAATTGCTTCGAATGGATTTCATCAATCCAGGGAAACCTTGTTGAATTTTCCATATATCCCTTAGAAAAATTTGACTCAATACGCAACAAAAATCCCGGACGGAAAATACCGTCCGGGATTTTTTAGAACTTGTTTTGTGAAAAGATGTTTCTATTAAAATCTTTTTCTTGCAACGTAGCTGGTGTGCAAAAGCTCGTGTGCCTTATGGCTACCCGGCTCACCCAAATATTCATCGTACACCAGTTTAATCAACGGGCTTTCATGGCTCTTACGCAACGGAAGATTCTTATCCTCTTCATAGAGTGCCTTTGCACGCAGCCCCTTCAGGTCTGTAAAACTGCGGACCGTTGCCGACTGAATCGGCTGGCCGCCGCCATTGACACATCCGCCTGGGCAGCACATGATCTCAATGAAATGATAATCCGCTTCGCCCTTGCGGACCTTCTCTAGCACCTCATTCGCATTGTTCAGGCCGCTGACAGCAGCAATCTTGACATCCATGCCGCCGATGTGATAGACCGCCTCTTTAATGCCCTCTGTGCCGCGCACTTCTGTATAATCTACGCTGTCAAGGCTCTTTCCTTCCAGAACATCCGCCGCCGTGCGGAGCGCCGCTTCCATTACGCCGCCCGTCGCGCCAAAGATGGCCGCTGCGCCGGTGGAAACGCCCATAGCATCGTCAAAGTCCTCATCGGGCAGATTGACGAAGTCCAGGTGAGCACGGTTGATAAGGCGGGACAGTTCACGGGTGGTAATTGCAATATCGGTGTCTGGAATGTCCTCTCCTGCTGCAGCCTCATCGTCGCGTTTGATCTCAAATTTCTTCGCTGTGCAGGGCATTACACTGACCACCACAATATTCTTCGGGTCGAGTCCATTCTTTTCGGCAAACCAGGTCTTAATCATTGCACCGGTCATCTGCTGTGGGGACTTACAGGACGATACGTTTGGCAGCAGATCCGGGAAATAGTGCTCGCAGAACTTAATCCACCCTGGCGAGCAAGAGGTAATCATCGGCAATACGCCGCCATTCTTTACGCGATCCAGGAATTCGGTCGCCTCTTCCATGATGGTGAGGTCAGCGCCGAAGTCGGTATCAAATACCTTGTCAAAGCCGAGGCGGCGCAGGGCGGCAACCATCTTGCCTTTTACATTCGTACCAACCGGCATTCCAAAGCATTCGCCCAAAGTCGCACGAATGGCGGGAGCGGTCTGTACCACAACATACTTTTCCGGGTCATTGATCGCCGCAAGAACTTCATCGCATTGATCGCGCTCGGTAAGAGCACCTGTCGGGCAACTCACAATGCACTGGCCGCAGGAAACGCAGGCCACTTCGTTCAAGGGACGTTCAAACATGCAGCCGATGTGCGTATCAAAGCCGCGGCTGTTCGGGCCGATGACAGCCACATGCTGGTGGGCACAAGCGGCAACACACCGGCGGCAGAGGATACATTTTCCATTGTCGCGGACCAAATACTCGGTGGACTCATCTTTGAGAGATTCGGGTTTTGCGCCGTCGAAGTGCTCAGCGTCATCCACACCCAGTTCATAACAGAGCGACTGCAACTCGCAGCTCCCGCTGCGCTTGCAGGTGAGGCACTTCCGGTCATGCACCGAGAGCAGCAGCTCCAATGTGAGCTTGCGGGATTCCTGCACCTTCGGTGTATTGGTGAATACTTCCATCCCCTCGTTGACCGGATAAACGCAGGCCGCAACCAAAGAACGGGCGCCCTTCACTTCTACAACGCACATACGGCAAGCGCCAATTTCGTTGATATCCTTCAGGAAGCACAGGGTGGGGATATTGATCCCCGCATACCGTGCAGCCTCTAAAATCGTAGAATCCTTCGGCACCGAGAGGGGCATGCCGTTGATTTTTATATTGACCATATCCATTGATGGCACACTCCTTTCTTATCTCTTCACAATCGCACTGAACTTGCACTTTTCCATGCAAGCGCCGCACTTGATGCATTTGCTCGTATCGATCACATGCGGCTTCTTCACGGTACCGCTGATGGCGCCGACCGGGCAGTTGCGCGCACAAAGCGTACAACCTTTGCACTTGTCTTCCAAGATGTAGTAATTCGTCAACGCCTTACATGCGCCCGCCGGGCAGCGTTTCTCCGTAACGTGTGCAATGTACTCGTCGCGGAAATAATGCAGGGTGGAGAGCACCGGATTCGGCGCAGTCTGCCCCAAAGCGCAGAGCGAATTCTCCTTCAGATAGTTGCACAGTTCTTCCAGACGGTCAATGTCCTCCAATGTGCCATTGCCGCTCGTAATCTTATTGAGGATCTCCAGCAGGCGGCGCGTGCCAACACGGCACGGGGTGCACTTACCGCAGGACTCATCCACAGTAAATTCCAAGAAGAACTTCGCAATGTCCACCATACAGGTGGTATCATCCATGACAATCAAGCCGCCGGAACCCATCATGGAGCCGATGGCAATCAGGTTGTCATAATCGATCGGAACATCCATCTGGGAAGCCGGGATACAGCCGCCGGAAGGACCTCCAGTCTGAGCCGCCTTAAAGGAATGGCCATCCGGCACACCGCCGCCAATCTCCTCGACGATCTCGCGCAGAGTGGTCCCCATCGGGACTTCCACAAGGCCGGTGTGCTTGATCTTGCCGCCCAGGGCGAACACTTTCGTGCCCTTGCTCTTCTCCGTACCCATGGATGCAAACCAGTCCGCACCCTTGAGGATAATCTGGGCAACATTGGCATAAGTTTCTACGTTATTCAAGATGGTTGGCTTGCCAAACAGGCCCTTAAGCGCCGGGAACGGCGGACGCGGGCGAGGCTCGCCACGTTTGCCCTCGATGGAGGTCATCAGAGCCGTCTCTTCGCCGCAGACAAACGCGCCGGCGCCCAGACGAAGCTCAATATCAAAATTAAAATCTGTATCGAAAATATTTTTACCGAGCAGGCCGTACTCCCTAGCCTGATCAATTGCAATTTGCAAACGCTTTACAGCGATTGGGTATTCTGCACGAACATAAATATATCCCTGAGAAGCACCGATTGCATATCCGGCAATAGCCATTGCTTCCAGAACCGCATGCGGATCACCCTCCAAAATGGAACGGTCCATAAAAGCGCCCGGATCGCCTTCGTCCGCATTGCAGCACACATACTTCTGATCCGCCTGGTTCTGCGCGGCAAAGAGCCATTTTCTGCCCGTCGGGAAGCCAGCTCCGCCGCGTCCGCGCAGGCCGGATTTGGTGATTACATCAATGACATCCTGTGGGGTCATCTCGGTGAGGGCCTTGCCCAACGCCTGATAACCGTCAACCGCTATGTACTCATCGATGTCCTCAGGATTGATAACGCCGCAGTTGCGCAGGGCAACACGGTGCTGTTTTTCATAGAAAGGTGTTTGATTCAGAGACTTGACGGAGTTGGAATCCTCCACTACAGTCTCTTGATAAAGAAGGCGTTTGACGATTCTGCCCTTGAGCAGATGCTCTTCCACGATCTCCGGTACATCGTCCGGCTTGACCATGCTGTAGAACGCGCCCTCTGGATATACAATCATAATCGGGCCCAAGGCACAGAGGCCGAAGCAGCCCGTACGGATGACATTGACCTCTTGATCGAGGCCTTTCGCGGCAATTTCCTCTTTCAGACGCTGGATAATCAGCTCACTGTTCGAGGAGGTACATCCCGTACCGCCGCAAACCAGTACATTCGAACGATACATTTTGCAGCCTCCTTATTTTGAATTAGCGCCAATGGTAAACTCTGTGACGACATTGCCGTTGACCAGATGATCGTTCACCATGCGGACCGCTTTTTCTGGGGTCATCTTCACATAAGTGATCTTCTCCTTGCCGGGTTCTACAACCTCGACAACTGGTTCAAACTGGCAGATGCCGATGCATCCCGTCTGGGTAACCATGACATTCTGGAGGCCTCTTTTTGCCACCTCATCCACGATGGTGGTGAGAACTGGGCGTGCGCCCGCAGCGATACCGCACGTGGCCATACCGACCAATACGCGGATCGCATCATCCTGTCCTTCCCGCAGCGTGACTTTGCCGCGAGCTTTATCTCGGATTGCCTGAAGTTCCGCTAACGACTTCATACTATATTTTCTCCCCTTTGATGCTTTGTGTTTGTTCATTGAGGAAATCCCGCATCCATGCCACTACATCGGGCATATTCAGCTCCACTTCCTCGCCCAAGATCCCGCGCAGTTCACGGGTATCCAGTGTAAATTCGCGGTCATCTATTCTGCGATGGAACACAAAATCCCGGTCTGTGTTGCAAGTGATTAACAGGAGAACCGTGGCATTGATGTCTCCCAACGGGATAAAGTCCACGTGAGAGGGCACAAATTCTGCTGTCACCGCTGTTCCTTTCCCCGGCTCAGATACGATCCGCAGTTCACCGCCCGTCATTTCCGCTTCCATTTTGAAGAGCGGGATACCCAGGCCTACTTTGCGCGTTGTACGCGTAGTGAAAAAAGGATCTGTCACATGGGCAACCTGATCCGCAGACATCCCACGGCCATTGTCCACAATCTGGATCGTCAAACGATCCTGAGCGGTATCCTCACAGACCTCCACCTCAATGCAAGTCGCTCCCGCTGAAATGGAATTCTGCGCGATGTCCATCACATTTAAAGATAGCTCCCGCATCTTAGTCGCTGTACTTTGCCAAGATTCCGTCGATTTCCTCCGGCACCAAACGGCCATATACATCGTCATTGATGGTCATGACCGGAGCCAAACCGCAAGCGCCAATACAGCGGCAAGCGGTGAGAGAGAACTTCCCGTCTGCAGTGCACTCCTCTGGCTGGATGCCGAGCGCAGCGCTCACCTTGTCCAGGACTGCCGCCGCACCCTTTACATAGCAAGCGGTTCCCAAACAAATAGAGATATTGTACCTCCCCTTCGGTGTAAGGGAAAACTGGGAATAAAAGGTCGCCACGCCGAAGACTTCTTCCAGCGGCTTGTTCAGGCCTTCCGCCACCATGGTCTGCACTTCTACCGGCAGATACCCATAAATTTCCTGCGCTTCTTGCAGGACTGGCATAATCGCGCCTTTGTCATCTTTGTGCTTTTCAATCACTTCGTGCAGTTTTTGCTCCTGCTCCGGAGTCCCTTGAAAAGGCAAATTGCTGATTTTTTGCATTCTTGTTCCTCCCTGTGAATTCCAATATGTGGCATAATGTTTCGTAATTTTTCGAACATTTCGTCACATATGCATTGTGATTTATTATAGCACATTGTTTGTAGAAAATCTACAATTTTTCTAGAAATTTGCCTTAAAATATACTCGAAACAATCATGTTTAATAATTTTTCATAAGGATAAGTATTTTTAGAGATTTTGTTCATCCAAGAATCGAATGACCGCCTGTGCAGATGCTTCCGGCAATTCCAACGTTGGGCCGGGGTCCCGCATATGCTCCAGATAGTGGGCGTCTGAGTTGCGCAGGAGCAGCATACCGGACAACTCCGGATTGGTTTGCAAAAGGGCCTCCGGGGAACCGGTAAAACTGATCTCCGCTGTATGGAAACCAGCCTCCGGAGGGATGGCGCCCAGGACAGAAATCACACTGTAAGCCGGTTTATCCACGTGCGCTGGGAATGCGGTGCCTCCAAACCTCCTTGCCTCGTACAGTACATGGTCCACACCGACCTGTGTTGCATGAATCAACAGCCGTTTTTCTTCATCCAGAATATGGTCTTGCTCATCCATGACCAATTGGCGGCCAAAAATCTCCGGCCGATTGGGAATTTCCATACTACGCGACCGCACAAAGTCTTCAAATGCTTCCGCCGCGGGAATATCCGGGAACAGACACACAACATGCGCCTCCTCCTGGGTACAGAGTTCCATGCCCGGAATCACCACGAGGCCCGCCTGTTCCCCCGCTCTGACCGCAGAGGCGGCGTTCCGGCAAGAGTTATGGTCTGTCAGTGCAATGATGTCATATCCGAGCAGCTTTGCCATGTTGACCAAGTTGTAAGGAGTCATATCGTCGTCTCCGCATGGCGAAAGACAGGAGTGCAAATGAAAATCGTAAAAAAATTTCATCCTTTCAATAACTCCGCCAGGCGCGCTCCAAGTTCGTAACTGTTTTGTTCACTACAGAGCACCAGAATGTCCTGTTGCTCTGCCTTGTTGCGTGCCTCTTCATCCAGCGATGCGCGGTCTGTCAGGACAATACAAGCAGCGTCCGCCAACGATGCCACCGCGATTGCGTTCACATTGCCCATCACGGTAAACCAAGCTGCATCGGCAGGAAGCCGGGCCATCACCCAACTGAGCAGATCTCCCGTATAGCCTCCGGTCACCTCACGGGTGAGATCTCCTCCCACCAGTACCTGCAACCCCAATTGGTCGCGCAATTCCTCAACGGTCATTGGAATCAACCTCCTTGTTATGCCCCGGCACAAAACCTCCCATAGAGGAAAGAGCTTGGGCAACGTGTTTGATCTCCTCACGCAAGATAAAGATACATTCGTTTTCCTTTGCAGAGCCACGCACTACATCCTCAGCAAACGCACGGCATGTGGGCGCCCCACAGGAACCGCAGTCCAGTCCCGGAAGTTTCCCACAAATTTTGTCGATGTCTGCCATCATCCGCAACGCTTCTCCCATATCATCGGAAAGCTTGAGCACTGGCGCAAATTCTAGGTTATCCTCCCATTGCATGCAGGGGGGAATGCCGCCTTCCAAATGGTTCTGTGCAACCGGCAAATACCGGCGCAGCCGCTGTAGCCGTGCCTTTGCAACATAGGCGTTCTCCACACAGAGGACGCCGCCAACGCATCCGCCAGCACAAGCGTTCAATTCGATGAAATCCAGCTCCTTAATCCGCTCATCTTCCAACTCCTCCAACACGCGGATCACGTTATCCACACCATCTGCCGCCAGATATTTGTCATTAAGCAATGCGGCTGATTCTCCGCCGCTGGATGCCCACCCTACGCCGATGACACCGCATTGCATCAAGGGTTCCACTGCTTCCGCCTTTTCCATTTTATCCACCAATGCAGGAAAGATTTCACTGATTGCAATGGCGCCGTCCACATAGGATGTTTTTGTGCTGATTGGGCATTTCGTATCCGTCACCTTTGCAGGACACGGCGTTATAAAAAATGCGCCGATCTTTTCCATCGGCAGACCGGTTTTCTTTCTGGCTTCTTTTTTTACAAATCGTGCGGCCGTCTCCATGGGAGAATTCAACGGTAGCACATGGGAACAAAGTTCGGGAAACCGCACACGAATTAAACGTACCACCGCCGGACAAGCGGAACTGATCACAGGCCGTTGCAACAATCCTTGCTGCATCAGTTTGCGTGTAGCGTCCGAAACCAGCTCCGCACTGCGCGAAACCTCGTACACCTCGTCAAACCCCATCCCCTTCAAGCCGGTGAGGACAATGTCGATGTCGTCCAGATTATTAAATTGACCGAATAAGGCTGGCGCTGGCAGTGCAATCTTGTAGGAGTAGTTGTCCAACATAGAAAAATGGTCAAACCGAGCCCGCTTGGCATGGTGTGGGCATACACGAATACATTCGCCACAGTCAATACACCGTTCCGACAGGATTAATGCCTTTCCATCGCGTACACGGATTGCCTCGGTTGGGCAGCGTTTAATACAGTTCGTGCACCCCATACACTTATCCTTGTCCAAAATCACAGAATGGAAAAACTTTTCCATCTTTTAATCACCGCCTGCCCGGTTCCTATCGGTAAATACAGTCATGTAAAGGGTCGTCCCCTCCCCAACCTTGGTATCTATGTCTAGGATATCGGAGTATTTTTTGATATTCGGGAGACCCATCCCTGCGCCAAATCCTAAGGAGCGCACATTATCCGGCGCTGTGGACCATCCCTCCTGCATGGCTTTACTCAGATCTTTGATCCCAGGGCCATGATCCTCTAAAATCACATAGATTTTGTCCGAGTCGATCTCCACATGCGCCGTGCCGCCGCCTGCATGGATGACCATATTGATTTCCCCTTCGTACATGGCGATAGCCACGCGGCGGATGACATCCGCATCGTAACCGATTTTTTTCAACTTCCTCTTGACATCGCTGGAAGCCGCGCCAGCCTGGGTAAAATCGTCCCCCGGTACTACATAATCAAACGACAGGGCGCTCATTGCACTTCACTTCCCCCTGACAAGCCGTTGGTGTAGAGCAGTCCGCAGGCAGTAAACATGCGGTAGGGGGTTTTCAGCACGGTAATCCCCTTTTCTTGAGCCAGTTCTAATACAGTATCATCAATCTCCTTTCCCCGGACAAAAATGATGCAGTGCATGTCCATCATCTCCGCCGTCCGCACAACCTGTGGGTTCGTCAGGCCCGTGAGCAGCACGGATTGGTCCTTGACAAAGGCCAGCACGTCGCTCATCATATCGCTTCCGCACGCCGTACGAACCTCTGTATCGAGGTCTCCCTCTACCAGGACATCCGCCTTTAAAATCTGTACTACGTCGCGTACCTTCATAGAACGTTCCTCCCGTTTCATGATTCACAATGTTTTTAAATACTCTACAATAAAATTTATGCATTTTCATTATAACATATCACAGAAACGGAAACAACCGGCCAGACAAAAGATCGAGAATAAAAAATACCCTCCTCTAAGTTTTTCAGAGGAGGGTATCTCGATCAATCCAATGTTACGAACCCAGGAAAAATAATGTTATCAGAAAAATCCGCCGATAGACACTGGCTTTACCGTAAATGTCACTTCAGAGGGATCAAATCCATTTTGTTTCGAGTAATTCACCGTGTGGGACTGCTCCTGCGGCTCCAGGATATATCCGTTTTCCGCTAAATAACCCCGCACATCATCCGTACCAATTGTAAGTTCTCCCTCGGAGTCTGCCGTGTAAGGGAGGGTCAATTCCTCCACGCGGGTTCCATTGTCGGTAAAATAGATGGATAATTCCTGTGGTCCCGTCTGTAAGGGCTTCACCGTAAATACCACCTCAGAAGGCTCAAACACATCCTTGCCAGAGGAGTCCACCGTATAATTTACCGTATGGGACTGCCCCTGCGGATCAAGAACGTAACCATTTTCCGCCAAGTATGCCTGTACATCCGCCTCGTCAATGGTAAACTCTCCGTAGGAAGAGGGACGGTACGAGTAAGATAACCCTTCTACACGGTTTCCATCCTTGTCCTCAAAATATGCGTAGAACGTAGGAGTGACTTTATTGAGTGAAAAATATTTGGATACGGGAGCATTTCCTGTAGCAGGCGCCGTGTATTCTATGCACAAAGGACTCGGCCGTCCATTCCGGATAACCGCATACTGTGGAACACGATCAAATCCGGATAAGCCCTCGATGCCTGTGGCGTCCTCTAAGGAGTCATATTGCCAGCCATAGCTGAGGCCAATCGATGGGATTTTTTGCCCGTTCACATGGAGGACCCAGGCATAATCATATGGATAGGCGGGATCCGTCGTCCACTTATATTCCACTGTGACCGTTTGACCGCAGGGAACCCACAAATATCCCACCGTCTTAAACCCGCCGTCATTAATTCGATATTCCACCTGATATTTCCCGTCGATCGAATAATCATACGCGGAAGCCACCGACGAAATACAAAACAACATACATGCCGCCAAAAGAAGGGCGAACAGCCTCTTTTTCATACCATCCAGCTCCTTTTCCTTATTCGATCGTACCTATATTCAGGCAAACGTCCAAACCATTTTTGTAGTCTTCCCCCACTGGAGCTGAAACAATGGGCGTTTCCTGTGTCCCTCCAACAGTTTTTGTATTTCGAATGGTTCCTGTATTCATGGTAACCAAGCCCGCATTATATGTACTGCCTCTTACATTGGCGCCGCTTTCTGGAGCAGATACCTGACAGTTTTCAATCAATCCCGCGTTGAAGCAAGCCAAGCCTCCATTGTTGAAGAACATGTTAATATCATCATAAAGCGCTAAAATAATGTCTTCGTCACTTAAATCCGGATTGATTTTCCCCTGGAAGGTTGTATTCCGAATAGCCGCTCCTGCGGTATTTTGGAAAACAATTCCGCCAAAATCGATATTCTTCCCTTTATTTTGCTCGTTTGCCTCCAACACACCGTTGATCGTGCCGTAAGAAATACAATCCTCAATTGTACCGCCATTGATTGCTGCAATCGTACCGCAATTGTTTCCTGTGGTATAAATCACGCTATCTGACGCAATGGTGAGGTTTTTCAAAGTGCCTGTATTTGTGGCCAACAGGCCTAAATGATCTCCGCCTTGGATCGTGTAACTTACGGAATGCTTAACCCCCTGATATTCCCCATTCAAGCTGCCGCTGAAGGATTCAATCGGCGTATACTCACCCAAGGCGATGTCTGCGCCCAGAACGAAGTGCTTGTCTCTGTAGTTTCGGATTTTATTGAACTGCTCCGCATTCATAATCAGGAAAGGATTCTCCTCGGAACCATCGCCTCCTGCAAAATCCGTGTTTATTTTTTCCACCAAGAATGTAATACTTTCGGGATTTACACCTTCGCTGTTAACAGTAACCTGCTGGGCCTTCTGTCCCTCTACAAACTGATAACCTTCCGGAGCAGTCAAATCTCCCGTAGAAACATCATATACCTTCTGCTCTGTACCGAGCTCATATTCAATTGGCGTAAACGTAGCTTCTGCGTCCTGTGGATCGGAAAAATGAATGGTTACCGTATAGGGATCTGCCGCAGGAGTAGAACTATCGCCGCCTTCATCTGGATTCCCACCTTCATCTGTATCCACTTGATAGGCATTCAGAGTCAGTAACCCATGATAGTGTTTCCCCTGATAGAGATTGTCCACGGTTTCTGGCAGATATCCCGCGAGGACATATGTCGCATTTTCCCCGGCTGGAATCACCGCGGTGGTATATGTATGATACTCTGTACCGGCATTCTTTGCCTTTTGTCCGGTGGGGTTCGCCTTGGAATCATCATAGAGCTTATTCAGATTCACATTCTCAATTTTTGTCCAACCATCGGCAGTATGTTTGTAAACAAAAATTTTGAGAACATCCTGAAGCTTATTCTCACAAACCGGTTGATCTGGCGTCGAGGGAGTCATTGTACCATTTGCCAGATCTTCTGGTTCAAACTGTGCCTCCCCTTCTTTACAGGCGGCGCCTAAGTCCATAGAGAGCTGAACCTTCGTGGGCAATGTTCCACGATTTTGAATGGTGACCGGCTTAAAATATGCCGGGATATTCTCCTCTGGATAGTTCTCTGGGTTTTGACTGTTGTTGGTCAGCGCATTGTCTCCACCGTCGCTGACAAATTCTTTATAAAAATTTTCGTACAGCATCGGGCGTAGATTTTTGAATTCCATCGGCTCAGTGGTTGTAAATCCGTCATCGCCCGGATTGACCTCAATGTCCAAAATACCAGCCTCGAAATTGCCGCTTACTTTTTCGGTATCCGTAAACCATGCCATTGTACCGCCCATCAACAGGCTGAGCACCAATAATACCGAAATGGCTGAAAGAATGACTCTGCTTCGTTTCGCTTTCATTTCTTCTGCACCTCCGTGTTTGGGACAGATTCTAATTTCTGTCCATTAAATCCTAAATATAAGACTATAATCTGTGAACTCTGCCTATTCTCAGATCACCCTAATTATAAGCATTTGAGAATCGTATTTATAGACATATTTCCTCTGATTATTTTTATATTTTATGATTCTTTTATATTGGAATTAGATATATAGTTAATCCATAACAATTTATAAAATGCTATAATTAATTTTATATTGGCTCTATATAAGTGAAAAATATGTACTTCCCAGAATTTTTTAAAAATGGCCAGCAGTCCTCTGAGCAAACAAAAAGCGTCAAGCTACTATAGTAACTTGACGCTCTTGATCGATTTGGCCCTATTCCTTTTTCATTTATGTGGCAGGCTGTAAACGGACAGGTGATGTGGAAGCCTTTTCAAATTGGCTATTATAAAGGTTGGCATAGAAACCATTCTTCTTCATCAGTTCTTCATGGGTTCCCTGCTCCACAATATCGCCATCCTTCATACACAGAATCAGATCTGCGTCCCGAATGGTGGACAACCGATGTGCAATGACAAAGCTGGTGCGCCCTTTCATCAAATTGTCCATAGCCTTTTGAATCAATACTTCCGTACGTGTATCGACCGAACTGGTAGCTTCATCCAGAATCAAAATCTTGGGATCCGAGAGAATTGCACGCGCAATGGTCAAAAGTTGTTTTTGCCCCTGTGAGACATTGCTTGCCTCCTCGTTGAGCACCATATCATAGGCACCCGGCAGGGTGCGTACAAAATGGTGTACCTGTGCGGCTTTTGCCGCTGCAATCACATCATCATCATCGGCGTCCAATCTTCCGTAACGGATATTCTCCCGTATGGTTCCATTATACAACCAGGTATCCTGCAAAACCATGCCAAATACCGAGCGAAGTTCCTGGCGCGAGAAATTGCGGATGTCATAGCCATCGATCAAAATGGCGCCTTCATTCACATCATAGAAACGCATCAAAAGCTTGACCATCGTGGTCTTTCCCGCGCCTGTCGGTCCGACAATCGCCACTTTTTGCCCGGGCTGAATACTGGCACAAAAATCATGGATAATGGTCTTACTGGGGTTATAGCCAAACTTGACATGTGCAAATTGTACGCTCCCCTTAATATGAACCAACGTATCTGTATCCGGCAGAGTATCATCGTTATTGATGTGTACCACGGGTGTATCAGGGGTCTCCTCCGATTCTGCAAGGAATTCAAATACACGCTCCGCCGCGGCTGCGGTCTGTTGAAGAATGTTGCTGATATTGGCAATTTGTGTGATCGGTTGAGTAAACTGACGTACATACTGAATGAATGCCTGGATTCCGCCGACATCTAACCGGCCACCAGCAGCCAACCACCCACCTACAATGCAAACGGCTACATAGCCTACATTTGCCACAAAGTTCATCACCGGTTGCATCAGCCCGGAGAGAAACTGCGATTTCCATGCCGATTTATATAGCGTTTCATTGTATTGGTCAAACTGCTGCATGGAGGCCTCTTCGCCGTTGAATGCCTTCATCACGGTATGTCCTCCGTACATCTCTTCTACATGGCCGTTCACATGCCCCAGATATTCCTGTTGCGCTGCAAAATATTTCTGGGAATGTTTCACAATGATGAGAATAAATACCAATGAAACCGGAATCACGCACAAGGCAACTAGCGTCAGCTGCCAACTGATCGAGAACATCATGGCAATGATACCAACTACCATGGTAACAGAGGTGATAATTTGCGTGATGCTCTGATTTAAAGTTTGGCTCAATGTATCAATATCGTTTGTCACACGCGAGAGTACCTCTCCATGGCTGGTGGTATCGAAATAATTCAATGGCATGCGGTTGATCTTCTTCATAATGTCGTTGCGCAAATGATATGTCACCCGCATCGATACGCCGGTCATAATCCATCCTTGAAGATAGGAGAACACTAAGCTGACGAGATACAATCCCAGCAGGAAAAGAAGGATCTGTGCGATACGCCCAAAATCAATTCCTGTTCCTGTACCGGCAATCTTTCCCATAATTCCATTGAAAATTTCAGTGGTTGCATTGCCCAAAACCTTAGGCCCTACAATGGTGAAGATGGTGGAAAGCATGGCGGTTCCCATCACCAAAAAATCCGGAATTTATACTTTCCGAGGTATTGCAGCAGCTTTTTCATACTGCCCTTAAAATCCTTTGCTTTCTCCACGGGGCCGCGCACCGGACTACGCCCGCCCAAAGGGCCACGCTTGCGCGGAGTAGATCCGCTTGTCGGATTGCTCATGCCAATTCCTCCTCTGAAAGCTGCGACCGGGCGATCTCTTGATAGGTCTTACAGGACTGCATCAACTCACGATGCGTCCCTTTTCCAACGATCTTCCCGTCGTCCAACACAATGATTTGTTCTGCGTCCATAATGGTACTGACGCGCTGGGCGACGATCAAAACGGTCGCGTCGCCAGTATCCTGTTTTAAAGCATGACGCAAAGTGGCATCCGTCTTAAAGTCCAGCGCAGAAAAACTGTCGTCAAAAATATAGATAGGCGCCTTTTTCGTCAATGCGCGTGCAATCGAAAGACGTTGTTTTTGCCCACCGGAGACATTCGTGCCTCCTTGAGAAATATCGGTTTCCATCCCGTCCGGCATCCGGCGAATAAATTCCGTCGCCTGAGCCACATCCGCGGAGTGACGGATGTCCTCATCCGTCGCATTTGGGGAACCATAACGCAGATTGGAAGCAATATTTCCAGAAAAAAGCACTCCCTTTTGCGGCACATACCCGATATACTCCCGTAATTCATGCTGCGGGATTTTTCGAATGTCAACACCGTCCAACAGGATTTTGCCCGCCGTTACATCGTAGAAACGGGGGATCAAGTTAATCAACGTAGACTTTCCAGACCCTGTAGAGCCAATGAACGCTGTTGTCTGTCCTGGAAGCGCCGTGAAATGAATGTCCTGCAATACATCATCCTCCGCTTGATTGTAGCGGAAACACACATCTCGAAATTCGATCTTACCAGAGGGCCGCCCATTCAAATGGATCGGTTGTTCTGCGTCCCGGACGGCTGGTTCTGTGTGGAGTACCTCCGCAATGCGTTCTGCGGAAACCGACGCGCGAGGCACCAAGATAAACATCATAGAGATCATCAAGAACGCCATAATCACCTGCATTGCATATTGCATGAAAGCCATCATATCGCCCACCTGCATCATGGATTGCTCAATCTGTTGACTGCCAACCCATACCACCAAAAGGGAAATGCTGTTCATCATAAACATCATGGCTGGCATCATAAAGACCACTACACGGTTGACGAATAGATTTGTCTTGGTTAAATCGCGATTTGCCTGTTCAAAACGATTTTCCTCGAAGGATTGCGTCCCAAACGCCCGAATGACCATCATACCGCTCAGGTTTTCTCGGGTAACTAAATTGAGCTTATCAACCAGCTTCTGAACAACCTTAAAACGTGGGGTCACAATGGAGAAGATCACCACCACAAGGCCAATCAGAATCACTACACCCAGGGCAATAATCCAACTCATAGATACACTTTTGTCAAGTGCCATCACGATGCCGCCAATTCCGGTAATAGGCGCAAGGCAGATCATCCGCAGGCCAATCACAAGCAGCATCTGTACCTGCGTGATGTCATTCGTAGTCCTTGTAATCAGAGAAGCCGTAGAGAAACGATCAAACTCCTCGTTTGAAAAATGTTCCACCTTTTGAAACACGTCGTGCCGAAGATGTTTCGCTGTTCCCGCTGCAATGCGTGACGCCAATAGTCCCACACAGATCGTAGCAGCAGCGCCAACTAGCGTGAGAAGAAGCATCAAAAGACCGGTTCGTAAAATATAATCGCTTTGAATCTTTCCGACATCGACTCCTAATTCCTGATAAAACGCTTTTGTCATAGCAATTCCCATCTGGCGATTGGTCGAATCGTCCGAGAGCCCTGCCTGTTCCCATGCCTGTTGAAGAACCTCTTTTGGAATTTGTTCAAACATCGGAGCGGCCGAGTAAAGCTGATGAAGATCTATATTCTCCAGATCTGCCTTAACTGCTGTTGTTTGTTCGCCTGCAACGGCTTTCATTGCGTTGGCAATTGTTGCCACCCCACGGCTATATGCATCTGCTGTTGCCTCCAACTCCGGATCATCCAGCGTATTTTGCACATAAATGTCGGTATTTTGCAGGGCCGGATATGAGTCCAAATATGCGGCAGCCTCTGCACTGTCTACAGCAACCAAATGATAACTTTGTTCCATCTGCAAACGGGCCGTTTCATCCATAAACTGTTGCAAAAAAGAAAACCCATCTGCACCGATTGCCTTCGGCGCCGGGTCCTCTATACCACCCTGCTGAATTCCCACATTCACTATGTTCGACATCATGTTGGGCAAATTCAGGTCACACATAGCCTGTCCAAATAGAAGTACCACACACGCAATGATCGGCCCAATGTAGGGCTTTAGATACTTTGCGAGTTTTCTCATGAATCGGATTCATCCTTTCCTATTTGATTTCGTTCTTCTTTAAGCGTTGTCAAAATATCGAAAAGTTGGGACGACAATTCCAACAACCGGTTGAGATTTTCTTCTCCCATCCGACGCTCCGCTTCATCGGCCAAGGAAAAAATCTCTCTTCGCGCATGTTCCAAAAGTTCATATCCTTTAGGAGTCAAACAAACATACACAGCACGACGGTCACACTTGGTCATGCTCCGTACAATCAACCCTTTGCCCTCCAAAGAATTGAGCATCTGCGACACTGCCGGCATCGACATGTTTGTCCGCCGGCTGATCTCAGTGATGCGAACACCGTCCGTCCCGCCCATTTCGCCTTGCAGTCTACCGCAGGCTGCAATTTTATGCAGCATAAAAAAGGCGGTCATCGGCAAGCCATCCCTCTGCGCAAAAAGCGGTTTTATACATTTATAGCGCCAAAACAACTCCAATATTTTTTTCCCGCTGTGCGACTCCCAATCCTCATACCCTACCATAGCCCTGTGTTTTCCCTTCCTTATATTTTTGTTTCTAAATAGTTAAGTATATTAATATTATATAAGGCCATCAAACTTTGTCAAGGCGAAGTTTGCAATCTTCACAAATTCTTAATACTCTTTTCGTGCAATATTTCTATTCTCAATCCTTAGATTTCGTATTTTGTCCTTTCTGGTCAGGTTTTCCAGATGGACCCATTTCTATCAAAAATACGGAATACAAAAAGCCTCCGCTTTAAAGCGAAGGCTTTCCAATTTAACCTTAAATAGGTTGCATCTTATTCCATTTTGAGGTGACTCTCAAACCACCACATAAACAGAGCTGCAGCACCCTGCACCAGAAATACCAAACCCATGGTAATCCCAATGATTTGAATCGCAATTACTGGACGGATAAACGAGATGAACCCCAAAAGAATAGAAGCCACACCGACCAGCGTCATCCAATACCAGCCCTTTACGCCAAATCGTTTGATTTCCAGGGAATCCACTGTTCGTGTGACTCCGGAAAACACCGTCCAAAGGCCAAAGATATAGGGAATTACATTAATTGTAACCACCTGATCGCACAAGACAAACAAGCCCAAAAGTATCGTAAGGATTCCCTCCGCCAAAAGCCACCCCGCACCATACAGGTTGCGGAAACAAAAAATATAAATCACAATACTGAGCGCGCCAGAAATGAACATCGCCAAACCAAAAACAATGGTTAACGACAATAAAATAGACGACGGCGCTACAATCGCCAGTACTCCGGCAAAAATCAATAAAATACCGGAAATAAGCCATAAAGTTTTAGAAACACCTGGTTTCATTCTATAGATCCCCCTCTTTACGTCGCGAAATTTCATTTTACTGAAATGAAAACTGAAAATCCTATCTCCTGCAAACAAATTTATCTCTTTCTCATATCCGGAACGCTGGCCTCGAATGGGCCTTTAAAAGATCTTCTGCTACGTATTTTCTATAGCTGTCTCATTTTCAAAAATATAGTTTATTATACCCCTTGTGAACCGAAAAAGAAACAATAATTTCCTTATTTTAACAAGTTGCAATTTACTTTTAGTATTATTTTAAATAAAAAATACATCCTGTTGCGCAAATTACATTATCCACGCAACAGGATGCCCATTTTTTGACAGCCTAATGATTTAAAGTGGTTTCAAAAATTCAGAGTTGTTCCACCGCATCCGCTGCGGTGTTCAGGCAATCGGTATTGACCAGTTCCGCCAAACCCGCGTCATAATTCTTAGCAATTTCCGGATCGATCGGCACCCTGCCCAAAACTTTTAAATTGAACTGCTGTGCCGTTTGCTCTACATGGCTTTCTCCAAACACCTTGATCTCTCGGCCGCAGTCCGGGCACTTGACATAACTCATATTCTCTACCACACCAATGATCGGTACATTCATCATCTTGGCCATATTAACTGCCTTCGCAACGATCATAGAAACCAGTTCCTGCGGAGAGGTGACGATTACAATTCCATCCAACGGAATGCTTTGGAAAACAGTCAGTGGAACATCGCCAGTCCCCGGAGGCATATCCACAAACATATAATCGACATCTTCCCAGATCACATCCGTCCAGAATTGTTTTACTGTATTGGCAATGATGGGCCCACGCCATACCACTGGTGCTGTTTCGTCGTCCAGCAAGAGGTTGACCGACATAATATCAATCCCCGTCTTGGTACGTGCCGGCAGAATGCCAAATTCGCTGCCCATGGCCTTCTGATGAATCCCAAATGCTTTTGGAATGGAAGGACCGGTAATATCTGCATCCAGCACCGCAGTATGCGCTCCCCGACGGTTCAACAACACGGCGAGCATGGACGTAACCATACTTTTGCCCACACCGCCTTTTCCGCTGACGACACCGATAACCTTTTTAATATGGCTCATCGCATTCGGTTTTCCAAAAAATCCGCAGGATTTGCCTCTCTGGAGGGGCAATTTTCCCCACAACTGCTGCAATCGTGCGTACAATTTTCACTCATACAGATTCTCCTTTGTCTATCCGCTGCCGCGCAACGGAAAAATTCGCCCGTTTTGATACGGGCGCTCTTTTATTGTAATAATATATACCAAATTTGTCAACGAAACCAAGGAGCTCAGCTAAAATTCTTTCTTTAAGCTGCGCATAAAGAGGTCCAATAACACTTGATCCGGATCTTCGCCACAGTTGACAACCGCATTTACAGCCCGGCAGATGGGCATCTCCACGCCATATAGATCACACAATCGCAACAAAGCCGTCGTTGTTGCCACACCTTCTGCCAACTCCCCGTATGGTTCTCCACGAACGAACGCCTCGCCAAAACGCCGATTATGGCTGTACTCCGAAAAGACAGTTGCCTGATAATCCCCCAAATGGCTCAATCCATAGGCGGTGATCTCATTTCCCCCCATCGCTTTAATCAGACGCGCCACCTCCCGTGTACCACGGGCCATCAGAGCTCCTTTCAACGCGGTCTTATTTTTTCCATCCAACATCCCCGCCGCGATACCGATCACATTCTTCGCCGCTGCTCCCACTTCATTGCCGATCAGATCACTACCATAATAAAATCGAATCAGATCGCTTGAAAAAGCCTTTATCAACATTTCTTTTGCCTCTTGGCTACGGCTATCAATCACCATGCAATTGGGAATGCCTGCCGTAAAGTCCTGTACATGTCCCGGTCCCACCCAGATGGAAACCGTCGCCGTCTTGGGCACGTATTCATTCACGACTTGTGTCAAGCGTTTCCCCGTAGTTGCTTCAATTCCTTTCATACAAAGCACAATCGCCTTATCGTTGAGATCAAATATAGACATTTGTTGCATTAAGGTCCGCAAGCTCTGGGCTCCAATCGAAATCACTAGGATCTTTGCATGCTGAATCGCCTCTCCAAGGTCGCTGGTCAACTTGATGGTATCCCCTAATTGTACGAGACCGTTGGTGCGGGTCTCATACAGACTCTTCATCCGTTTGGACTCATCCCGTCCATAAAGAATCACCTGATGCTGCAAGCGGTCCGCATACCATGCCAAAAAACTTCCCCATCGACCGCAACCAATTATCGATATGTTCATACCTGCGATACAAGCGCCAAAACGACTTGTACCCTCCTCCTCTCCAAAAGTAAATCAAACGTCCACGATAACAACGCAAATTGTGAAGGTTCGATTATATAATATTTGTATTATATATTCATCATTATACAATAAGTATTAAACAAACACCTACTCACTAGCAAAAAGCAGTTGATTCTACTTTTACGATAACCTTTTCGCTTCCAACTTTACTTCCTTGCAGTATACTTTACCAAACCCCGTCTTTACTTACAACGTAAAATTTCAATAACGTCGGAAATAGCGAATTGAAAAAATCCCCGCAGGCTTCCACAGCCTCTTATCTGGATGTTTCAATGCTCTCTCAGCCGTCGAGAATCTCTGGTTTCCGCTTACGGCGTGAGGTTATCTATAACATCCAAAAT
>BCAA01000016.1 GCA_001305115.1 Clostridia bacterium UC5.1-1E11
GTGGCGCGCCCGAAGGGACTCGAACCCCTGACCTTCTGATTCGTAGTCAGACACTCTATCCAGCTGAGCTACGAGCGCATAAGCAGCTTACTTAAAGCTGCCATAGTATAATAGCATGTTTGTCCGAAAATTACAAGGGGTTTTTTAAAAATTCTTCCAATTATTTGTCGGTTGCTTAGAAAAATCTTTAATAGAGGGAAAATCATCTTCCATTCCGGCCACCCAAAAGAAAAATACCATTCTGTAAAGAAGTACAAAACGTAGGAAAACTTGATAGCAAAGCGCAGAGACCGCATTGTCCCTAAACCCTATATAGGAAAAGCAAAATGCGGCTTTCGGCCGGCCTATTGAAGATCCTTTGGACCGGGAGCTGGTTGAGCTGGCGTTTCCTTTTCTGTTGGATAAGCCCATTTTAGAACGGTACATTCAAGAGGTGCAAGGGAAAGTGCGTTGCGGTCGTCTGGTAATTTACCAATCATTGGATCTGCCTCCTGCCATTCTGGGGGAAGATAGATACAGTGATCCTGTGCCCCAGCGTTGATGGCGACCAACAGGCGCTCTTTTCCGTCGTCACGCACATAAGCCATACAATGGTCCCCTGCCATCAGGGGATAAAGCGCGCCTTCTTTTAAACATGGACATGCGTTACGAAGTTTGGCGAGATGGCGGTACCATTCGATCAGTTCCTCGTCCTCCTTGCCCCAAGGATAGCAGCCTCGGTTAAAGGGATCGCGGTATCCTTCCAGACCAGCTTCATCCCCGTAGTAAATGCAGGGAATTCCCGGCAGCGTGTACTGCATCAATGCAGCTAAACGCAGTAGACGCAATCCCTTTCGCCTGCGTTCACGGGTGAGATGGGTGGTACTCTGCCAATGACGGCCGTGATTATGCATCGGTTCCCCGGCCAATACGGTGATTGCCCGTTCCGTATCGTGTGTACCGATGTGGTTCATCAACATGCGTAAAACCTGAGGAGGATAATTCTCCACGATATTCATAATGATTTCCATCATGTTGGAGGCGTCTGCCCCAGTCAGGAAACCCAGAATGGCATTGCGGAAGGGGTAATTCATCACGCTGTCGAGCTGATGCCCCTGGAAATATTTACGGCGCTGTCCATAGGCTTCCTTGTTGGAAGCATCTTCCCAGACTTCCCCCAAAACAACGGCGCCGGGTTTCTCTGCTTTCGCTGCTGCTCGCAGGTTTTCCAAAAATTCGTCCGGCAACTCATCGGCGACATCCAGACGCCATCCATCTGCGCCAAGGGCCAACCATTTGCGGATGATTCCATGTTCCCCGTTGATATAGTCATTGTAGGAAGGGTCACACTCGTTGACGTCTGGCAAGGTATCAAAATTCCACCAACAGTCGTAGTGATCGGGCCAGGGATGGAAATTGTACCAGGAGAAATAGGGGGATTGCTGCGAGTGGTAGGCGCCTTGAACCGAATAGCGTTTTTCACGGTTAAAGTAAATGCTGTCGCTGCCGGTATGGTTAAATACGCCGTCCAGAATGATATGCATCCCGTATGCTTTCGCCGCCGTACACAAATGCTGGAAATCGGCCTCTGTACCAAGCAGGGGATCGACTTTGGAATAATCTGCGGTGTTATAACGGTGATTGGAATGCGCCTCAAAGATGGGATTGAGATAGATACAGGTCACGCCGAGCGATTTCAAATAGGGAAGTTTTTCTTCAATGCCTTTTAAGTCACCGCCAAAATAATCGGAATTGGTGATTTTTCCCTGTGCATCGGGCTGCCAGTCTGGCTGGTCACCCCATTGTTCATGTAACTTACGATCTTCGGGCACATTTGCCTTCGGCGTACCCGAATTATAAAAGCGGTCCGGAAAAATTTGGTACATAATTCCGCCGGACAACCACTTGGGGGTTTCAAATGCAGGGTCATAGACGGTAAGTTGCCACGGGCCATTGTGCGACTCAGTGGACCCTTCACCCCCAAATCCTTTTTTTAGTTCCAAGGTACCGCGCCATGTGTCGATGTAAAAGCGGTAGAAATACAGTCCAGGCGCCTTCGGCGTGAAGTGGCATTCCCACCATTCATGGGTTTCACCATCCATACCGCACCAGAACATGCCGAAATTTTCCGTTTGTCCCCAGTTGTCGTCCTGAACCACCAGACGCGCCGCAGAGCATTTTAAATCGCGCGGAACGTTGATGCGGAAATGAACCGGTGATTTTGCGGGCACTGCGCCCGTTGGGTTTCGGTAAGCTGGATTGCGTGAATTGAACATCGTGTTCTCCCCTTTTAAATGAACAATAGAATCGTTGTATTGATATCCTCTAGTACCATATCTTTCTCGGGACTTACCACATTTACCGTACAAAGCGGGCCGCCATGGAACACGATGTGTTCCATTACAAAAGCTGTGCACAGCTTTTGTGCCGAGCGCCGTGAGGCGCCCGGCGGCGGGCCCGGAATCCATTTTTGATCCGAGAATTGGTAGGAAAATGGAAGCGACTCCCGATCGCTTTTAGCGCATTTTCTTGAAGATAGGCTTTTTGACCGCTGTTTTGACAGTCTTATCCACAGGTGGCGCTGGCGGGACAGGCGTTGCGTGCCAGATATTGTCGGCGTAGTCCCGGATGGAGCGGTCTGCGGCAAAACGGCCTGCTTTGGAAATATTGACCAGGCCCATCTGGTTCCAACGGCTCTGATCCTTAAAGAGCTCTACAGCGCGGTTCTGTGCCTGTGCGTAAGATTCAAAGTCCGCCAGGACCATGTACGGGTCTTGGTTCAGAAGAGAGTCCGTAATATCGTGGAACGACACGCCGCAGAAGCCCTTGTTCATTTCATCGATAGCGTTACGAATCACCTGGTTGTTCTCATAGAAGACGCGCGGACGGTAACCGGAACGCTTCAGAGCCGCAACCTCGGGCGTAGTCATGCCGAACAGAATGATGTTCTCGTCGCCGACCGCCTCATGGATTTCCACATTTGCACCGTCGAGCGTACCCAAGGTAACAGCACCGTTAATCATGAACTTCATATTGCTGGTGCCCGAAGCCTCGGTGCCAGCCAGGGAAATCTGTTCGCTGATGTCTGCCGCCGGGGTGAGGAGTTCGGCCAGTGTAACGCGGTAATCTTCCACATAGACGACCTTGAGCTTCTGATTTACGCGGGGATCGTTGTTGATGGTTTCCGCCAAATCGACGATAAAGCGGATCATCTGCTTTGCAAAGTAGTACCCTGCCGCGGCCTTTGCACCAAAGATATATGTGTGCGGTGTAAAGTCGGCATTCGGGTTGTTGCGCAGCCACTGATACAGGGTCAGAATGTGCAGTGCGTTCAGGTGCTGGCGCTTGTATTCATGCATACGTTTGATCTGGATGTCGAAGATGGAATCCGGGTCGAGCGTGATGTTATTCGCTTTTTTGATATATTCAGCAAGACGAATCTTATTGTTGCGTTTAATTTTGCCAAGCTGTTCCAACACGGAGGCGTCATTTTTGAATTCGAGGAATTTTTCCAACTGAGCAGCATCGTGGATATAACCATCGCCGATTTTTTCTGTCAGCAAAGCAGCCAACTCCGGATTGGACTGGTTCAACCAGCGGCGGTGTGCAATGCCGTTGGTCACGTTCTGGAACTTCTCGGGCATTTCCGTGTAGAAATCGTTGAAAACAGTCTCCTTTAGAATGTCGCTGTGCAACGCAGACACACCATTGACGGAGTGGGCGCTGATGACCGCCAGGTTAGCCATTTTGACATAACCGTCATTCAACGGCGCCATACGGCCGACCTTATAACCATCTACATGACGCTGATGCATCTGCTCACAGAACCGGCGGTTGATCTCTTGGATAATCTGATAAATACGCGGCAGACGGAACTTGAAGAGCTCTTCGCTCCAACATTCAAGCGCCTCGGACATGACGGTGTGGTTGGTATAGGCGGTTGTGCGGGTAACAATATCCCACGCAGCTTCCCAAGTATAACCGCACTCGTCCAGCATCACACGCATCATCTCCGGGATGGCAAGCACCGGGTGGGTGTCGTTCAGATGAATTGCAACCGAATCCGGCAGATTGTCGAGCGTGCTATATTTGAACAGGTGACGGCGGATGATGTCTTGAATCGTCGCAGAGACCAGGAAATATTGCTGCGACAGACGCAGGCTCTTCCCCTCGAGATGGTTATCCTCCGGGTACAAGACCTTTGTGATGACCTCGGCCATGGCATTCTGCTCCATAGCGCGGAGGTAGTCGCCGCTGTTGAAGCGGGACATATCGAAGGCCTCGCCGCGGGCGGACCAAATGCGCAGGACGTTGATGCCTCTGCCGTCCATGCCGGATACATACATATCATACGGCACGGCCATCACTTTGTCGTAATCCTTATGGTTCACAATATGGTATTGGTTGTTCCAGTATTCTTCGATATGGCCGCCGAAGTGGACCTCGACGCGCTTTTCTGGAACTTCCTGCAACCAAACTTTGCCGCCCGGCAGCCAGAAGTCCGGCAGCTCGGTCTGCCAGCCATCGACCAATTTCTGGCGGAAGATGCCGTATTCGTAACAAAGGGAATAGCCCATTGCCGGATACCCTTGGGTGGACAAGCCGTCCAGGAAACATGCGGCCAAACGGCCCAACCCGCCGTTGCCAAGGCCTGCGTCCGGCTCCTTTTCATACAGGTTGTCGAGCTTCAGCCCCATTTCGGAAAGCGCCTTGCGGAAGTCCTCCTCGATTCCGAGGTTGAACAGATTGTTTTTCAGAGAACGTCCCATCAGGAATTCCATGCAGAGATAATAAACACGCTTGGTGTGTGTTTCCTCTGCGCGGGCCTTGAATTCCAGATAACCCTTTGCCATGAGGTCGCGCACGACGAGGACAACCGCCTTATAACATTGATCATCGGTTGCATTTTCCAGCGTCAGGCCAAAGTTATGCTGCAGCTTAGCTACAATTTGTTCTTTGATCGTATTGATCGGCAGCCGGTAGTTCATAAGAAATCCTCCAAATGTCCAAGAAGTATATATATGTGAGAGAACGACCTGTTGGTCATACATACTTATTATATACCAATTATTACTAATTTACAACAAAATCATTCGTTTATCCGCGGATTTCCTTTCCGGGGGAAATTCCGCATGGGGAAGCCAAAAAAGCCAAATTTACCACAGGAAGGGGCTCTGTGTGCCTTGCAAATGATTTTTGGATGAAATTTATGCACTTTTACTAAATTTCAACAATATGACTGTTTTGCAGAGCTTTCCCCTTTTTCAGAAAAGAAACGCTTCCTTATTTGACCAAAATAGACTATAATAATAGCTGCTATAGAGATTAAAAGCCGGAACGGACGGTTTCCCGCGCCGTTTTCGGCTGGGAAATAGGGGGTATGTTTTCATGAGCAGGAACCGTATCCGGTTAAACATCTGCGGGGCGGAATTTGCCCTCACCTCAGACGACAGCGAATCGTATATCCATGCGATAGCAGAGGAGGTGGAGGCCGGAATCACCGAATTGGTGGAAAAGAATCCGCACATTTCGATCACAACAGCAGGGATTATTTCGGCGCTCAACTACTGCGACGCAAAGCATAAAGCGGAGGATGCAGCGGACAACCTGCGTTCTCAGATCAAGGATTACCTGGAGGATTCCTCTCACGCGCGTACAGAGGCAGAAGAGGCACGCCGGGAGGTGGAACGCCTGAAGAAAGAAATGCAGACCCTGCGGGCGCGCCTTTCTGAGCAAACCGAACAGATGGCGAAAGCTGCTCGCGAGCCACAAAAGGCCATCGATGTAGAACCGGCGGTACAACAAAAACCATCCAAGGCGGTTCCGCGGCAGCAGGGCTATGCCCGTACGGCGAGAGAACATATCCCAGGCGAGCGCGCCCAGACTGTGGTGGAGGACCCGGAAGGCTTTATGAGCTTCTTCGAGAAAAAAGACGATGAACGGTAATCCGATGCAACCAAAGGTTCCCGAGGTTTTAGCGCCGGCAGGTGGCCCGGAAAGCCTCCAGGCTGCGGTACGCGCGGGGGCAGACGCCGTGTATTTGGGGGCGTCTGCATTCAGCGCCCGCGCCAATGCAAAGAATTTTGACGGGCAAGCGCTCAAAGAGGCCGTGTACTATTGTCATGCGCGCGGCGTAAAAGTATATCTTGCCTTGAACACGCTGTTACAGGAAAATGAGCTGTTGCCTGCGTTAGAGTTGTTGCAATACGCCTGTACCCTTCCGGTGGATGCGGTGCTGGTGCAGGATATGGGCCTTTTTCTCTTGGCGAAGAGATGCGCGCCGGGGATGCCCATCCATGCGTCCACGCAGATGTCGCTTCATACGCCGGCCGGCGTTCGTGCAGCATATGCGTCCGGAATGGCCCGCGTGGTGCTCTCCAGGGAAATGTCGCTTCGTGAAATCGCCGAGGTTCACACCGCCTGTCCGGTGGAATTGGAGGCGTTTGTTCACGGAGCCCTGTGTATGTCCGTTTCCGGACAGTGTTATTTCAGTTCCATGCTGGGCGCGCGCAGCGGCAACCGGGGATTGTGTGCTCAGCCGTGCCGTCTGCCGTTTTCCACGCCGGGTGGAACCGGCCATGACCTCAGCCTGAAGGATCTCTCGATGATTGAACGCATAGGAGAGCTGGCACAAGCGGGGGTTGTCAGTGCCAAAATCGAAGGACGTATGAAACGGCCGGAGTATGTGGCGGCGGCCGTGCGCGCATGCCGTCTTTCCGCCGATGGGCATGCTCTTCCGCCAGATCTGATGCGCAATTTGGGCGCAGTGTTCTCCCGTTCCGGATTTACTACGGGGTACCTCGACGGACATCTGGGCCGGGAGATGTTTGGAACACGGACGAAAGAGGACGTGACCGGAGCGACGGAAGCGGTGTTTTCAGATCTGCGGAACCTGTACCGCCAAGAGATGCAGAGGGTACCGGTTGTCTTTTCACTGAAGGTCCATGCGGGGGAACCCGTGTGCCTCACGGCCCGAGACCACGATGGCCATGAAACCTTTGCGCAGGGACCTGTGCCAGAGCCTGCGCTGCGCCGGCCGGTGACCGCAGAGCGGTGTACGGACCAGCTGCAAAAAACGGGCGGTACGCCTTTTGGGGTGGAGAAGATTTCCTGCGACCTAGAGGACGGCCTGAGTATTCCGGTTTCGCTGCTGAACCGGTTGCGCCGGGAAGTATTGGAAAAGCTGGAATGGCTCCGCGCGGTGCGGGAACCCGTCGCATTTTCCATGAAACCATTCTCTCCCATGCCGCACCGGGTATACCTCCCCAGTGGAAAATTGCCATTGCGTGCACGTTTTTCAGGGATTGATCTTCCGGAGGCAGCAAAGGAATGCGAGCGGGTGTACCTTCCCTATGCGGCCGCGCCGGAGAAACTGGCGGCTTTGCGGAAAGAAGGGGTCCGCGTTGCTTTGGATCTGCCGCGAGGGATGTTCGGTATGGAAGAAGCGGTCAGAACGCGGTTACAGGCGGCAAAAGAGGCCGGCATCACGCATGTGTGGGCGGGGAACCTGGGCGCTGCGGCGCTTGCAAAGGAGCTGGGGATGACCGTCCACGGCGGCTTTTCATTAAATGTGACGAATTCCGCGGCCCTGGAATGGTATTCTGATTTTGGTTTGACGGACACAGAGCTGAGCTTTGAATTAGCGTTGTCTGCAGCTGCTCAGCTGGGTGGGACGTTACCCCGCGGTTGGGTGCTCTACGGGCGATTGCCGCTGATGTTGACGAGGAACTGCCCTGCGGCCAATTCTGAAAAAGGATGCCTGCATTGTACAACGGCGCCGGAACTGACCGACCGCAAAGGGGTTCGCTTTCCGGTGCAATGTTACGGGGCGTGCAGCGAAGTGCTCAATTCCGTTCCGCTCTGGATGGCCGACCGCTTGAATGAGGTCAAACATGTGGATTTCGGAGTCCTGCGGTTTACCACGGAGACAAAAGAAGAGCAGCAACGGGTGTTGGAAGCGTACCTACATGGAAAGGGAGTGTCTCTTCCATCCGGGACGTTTACCCGGGGGCTTTACTATAAAGGATGGGTGATGAGCTGATCGGAAAAGGGAACGTTTAAAAGCCGCGTGTGCGGGACCCTGCTATTTGGAAAAGCTGCCCGAATCATAAAAGGCTGGTGGTGGCTAGAACCCCGGCAGGCAGTTTTATTGGGATGAGTCCATGGAGAGGGAAGGATGTTCATTCAAAAAGAAGACTTTTGCAGCCTTTGCATGGATGGTGGCAATGGCTCTGATCGTCTCCGGCTGTTCGCTGTTCAACCTTGGAGGGGCGGAAGCGATGGACTTTGATGCGAAGATGGAGTTAAAGGTCCCGAACCCGGTGCCGGGCGAGACACCAAAGATTCTATTTGTCGGAAACAGTCATACGTTTACCAATGACTTGCCGGGAACCTTTTACGCATTGGCCGCGGAACTCGGCTATGAAGCGGACGTTTACGATCTAACCGAAGGGTATTATACGTTGGAAAACTTTGCTGATCCAGAGGATGAACTGGGTTCGGCGCTTGACTTGACGCTGTCCAGCGAACCGTGGAATTTTGTTGTGCTGTAAGAGAATACCAGCAATGCGGTATCCCCCACCGCGGACGAAACGATGTTTCCCTATGCGCGTACATTGGATGAAAAGGTCAAGCGTGCGGGGGGATAAACTGCTTTTTTGATGACCTGGAGCCCTAAAAACGGCGTGAAAAGCGATCTGTTGAAGCTGGACCGCAAGAGGTACCGTCCATGTTGGCGGAGAATTATATTTCAATTGCCGGGGAGTTGGACGACCTGTTGATCCCCGCGGGGGTGGCGTTCATGCGCTGTGCCGGCCCGTATCCAGAGGTGGAACTGTGGGATGAGGATGGACAGCATCCGTTGCCGGTGGGGACTTATCTTGCGGCATGTACTACGTTTGCAGTCTTTTTCCAGGAGTCGCCGGAAGGATGTCCCTATACGGCGGAACTGGATGCGGACACGGCGGCGAAGTTACGGGGGATTGCCGCCGATCTAGTGTTGGTATAATTCTTGGAATCGATTTTGTTATTATTGTGGAAGTGAAGGATGTTGTCTATGAAATCCTTAAAAATCAAACGTTTAAATGAAAATGCCATCCTGCCGGAGCGGGCAAGCGCTGGTGCGGCGGGGATGGATTTACATGCCTGCATCCCGTCTCCCGTGACGATTGCACCGCGTGAATTGGTGCGGATACCGACGGGGCTGGCGATTGCACTGCCCGACGAAAATACCGTTGCGTTGATCTTTGCGCGCAGCGGCCTGGGAATTAAACATGGGGTTTCCCTCTCCAATGCGGTGGGGGTGATCGACAGCGATTACCGAGGGGAAATCTGTGTCGGCCTGTGCAACGTAGGAGGGGAACCGTACACCATTGAGCCGAATGAACGGATCGCCCAAATGGTGTTGATGCCGGTCTTGCAGTTGCCTTTGGAGGAAACAGACGACCTGGGCGAGACGGAACGCGGGACAGGCGGTCTGGGTTCCACTGGCCGGTAAGGGGCGTTGCTATGAAAAAGACCTTGATTCGGAGCTTATTGCTCATTGTTTTGCTGCTTTTGGCTGTGGTGCTGGGCAGTGTCATCGGTTCAGCGGCCCAGGGGACTTCCTTCCTGTCCTGGTTGGGGATGAGCACTGGCTTTGGGCTGGAGCCTGTCACGTTGGATCTTGCTATTTTGCAGCTTACCTTTGGTCTGTCCATCCGGGTCAATGTGGCGCAGGCGATTCTGCTTTTGGCAGCATCCTGGGGTATACAAGAATCCATGTAAAGGAGTAATTTGATGCTGTATCTTGCTTCCTCTTCTCCGCGCAGACAGGAGCTTTTGGCTCTGGCGGGGATTTCTTATACCGTTGCGCCGTCCGATGTGGATGAACATTTTGCGGATGGGACGCCGCCCAAAGAGGCCGTGTGCCTGTTAGCGCGGCGGAAAGCAGAGGCGTGTTTTGCACGTCATCCGGGCGCCGTTGTTCTGGGAGCGGACACGGTGGTCGCGCTGGAGGGGCAGATTCTCGGCAAGCCTAAGACCCCGGAGCACGCCGCGGATATGCTCCGGATGCTCTCCGGCAAAACGCATGAGGTATTCACCGGCTTTTGCATTTGCACCGATGACCGTTGTGACGTGGCGGCAGAGCGGACCGAGGTGACCTTCTATCCGCTCTCGGAGGGGGAAATTCAATCCTATGTCGCCACCGGGGAACCCATGGATAAGGCGGGCGCCTATGGCATTCAGGGAAGGGGCGCGCTGTTGGTCAAGGGAATTGACGGCGATTATTACAATGTGATGGGCCTTCCGATTGCCCGTGTAGCGCGAATTCTGCGGACATTTGCCGTTTAAAGTCGATTTTCTTCATGGCAAAATGTGGAATTTGCCAAAGTTTTATTTGTTCACAATTTTTCTGTTGAGAATTGGCATACCAACGGGTATAATAAAGTTTATGTAAAATACCCGTGCCCTGTAGAAATGCGGAGCCGCCGGGTTTACTCATATACAAAGCCGTGCAGCGCGCCGCTTGATGAAAGCCCGGTTGTGGGCATTGTTTGAAAGGGGAATGTTGGCCATGTTTTCGAAGGACATTGGAATTGATCTGGGTACAGCCAATACACTTGTATATATGAAGGGCAAGGGCATTGTCATGCGCGAACCCTCTGTTGTCGCGGTAGACGTCCGAACCGACACGGTGTTGGCGGTTGGCTCGCATGCGAAAGATATGATCGGCCGTACGCCCGGCTCCATTGTTGCCGTGCGTCCGCTAAAGGATGGTGTGATCGCTGATTTTGATATTACGGCGACCATGCTCAAGCATTTTATCAAAAAGGCGGTGAAGTCCACCGCTTTCAGCCGCCCACACATTGTGGTGTGTATCCCTTCCGGGGTTACGGAGGTCGAACGCCGCGCGGTTGAAGATGCGGCCCGGCAGGCGGGAGCCAGCCAGGTGGAGCTGATCGAAGAGCCCATGGCGGCGGCGATCGGGGCGGGTCTGCCGGTGGCGGACCCAACCGGCAGTATGGTCGTTGATATCGGCGGCGGTACGGCGGAGGTTGCCGTGATCTCCCTGGGCGACATTGTAACGTCCTGTTCCGTGCGCGTGGCAGGCGACAAATTTGACGAAGCGATCATCTCCTATGTCAAAAAGAAGTATAATCTCCTGATTGGAGAGCGTACTGCGGAGGAAATCAAGATTGCCATCGGTTCGGCTTTCCCAACCGGCAGTGAAGAGGACCGCGCGTCTGTCGAAATCAAGGGACGGAATCTGGTGGACGGTCTGCCGAAAAACGTGACGATCAGCGCAGAAGAGGTCCGTGAAGCGCTTTCCGATCCGCTCGCTGTCATTGTGGATGCGATCAAGAGCACTTTGGAAAAGACCCCGCCAGAGCTCTCGGCGGACATTATTGACCATGGAATCATGCTGACCGGCGGCGGCGCGCTGTTGCGCGGGTTGGATCAGCTGGTGGAGCAGGAGACCGGAATGCCCGTACATGTGGCGGACAGCCCGCTGGATTGCGTGGTGGATGGCACAGGCAAACGGTTGGAGGTTTCTATGCCTTCCTCCTATTATAAGGCGCGCAGATAATCGATGAGAAAACGGTGATGTCCATCGCGGAAGTTCCCAGTTGGGAGTGTATCCGCAGAAGAGAAGGTTTTATCCATTCGCCGGGCGGCTGTAGCAGGGGAAACGGCCTGCTTTGGATGTGCCCCCGATGGGATTCTGAGAAAGGCCCCTGGAATTGTGAGGGACTTTCAATAAACGGAGAGGTTCCAAACAATGAATCACGGGCGTGCTTTGTGCGCCCGTGATTTTTGCAACGGCCCCTTTTCCCTCAAAAAGCAACGGGAGGTGTTTGCAAGATGAGAGACTTTATGCATGGAACAAGTGCGAAGGTCCTGCTGGCAGTGGTGTTTGTCATGCTGGCACTGATGCTCTATACAGCGGCCCAGGGCGGGTCGGTTGTGGCAAATGCATTGGGGTTGGTGGCAACACCGATGCAGCGCGTGAGTACCATTATCACAAACAACGCCGCTGTTGCAGCGGAGCCGCTTACTTACTCAAAGGAAGAGCTCCTGGAGGAAAACGCCGCGCTAAAAAAAGAAATTGAAGAGCTGCATGCAAAGTTGGTCAACTACGATCAATATCGTATGGAGAATGCGCAGCTGCGAAAGTACCTAGAATTGAAGGATGAAAACCGCGATTTTAAGCCCGTGCCGGCGGCCGTCATAGGGCGGGACCCGAATGTCCTGTACAAATTTACCATTGATAAGGGCACTAACGACGGGGTTTCGAAAAATGATCCTGTCATTACAGATGCGGGTGTCGTGGGTTTTATTTCTGCGGTAAATGCGAATTACAGCCAGGTGACGACTCTGCTCTCACCGGATACGAAAATTGCCGCGCTTGTGACGACAGAGGAAAAAACAGCGCCGGTCAAGGATTCCGTCGGGGCAGTTCCCTCCATCGACCAAGCGGAACCCACTCTGCGGCGCGACAGCGGCGTGGTGAGTACAGACATCAAATTGGCGGAGGATGGGCTCGTAAAGCTGGGGTTCTTGGCAGCGGACACCCCGGCCAAGGAAGGGGACATTGTGACCACCAGTGGATTGGGCGGTGTTTATCCGAGCGGTTTGGCCATTGGTGAAGTGGTTTCTGTGCAGAACGAGGAATATGATGTATCGCTTTATGCGGAGGTTAAGCCGTTTGTAGATGTCAACTCGGTGCGCGATGTGATGGTAATTACCGAATTTGAGGGGCAGGGACAGGCGCTGGATGATGCGTTCGGCACCAGCTCTGCGGCGGAGGAGCCGTGATGGACCGTTATAAAATCATTCGGTACTTTGCTTATACGATCGAGATTCTCATCTTGTACATGGTACAGGAGACCCCTGGTCTCCTGCCGGAAATTGGAGGCGCACGCCCGGTTCTGCTGATTCCAGCGGCGATTTCCATCGCCATGTTTGAAAGCGAGTTTGCGGGGATTGGCTTTGGGCTTCTCTGCGGGCTGTTTTTGGACATTGGAATGGGAGGTGTGCTCGGCTTCCACGGCCTGCTGCTGGCGGCCGCATGTTATGGAGTGGGGTTGCTCACGGCGGATCTGATTCAGACGAATTTTCTCACGTCCCTGCTTCTGGCAGCCGGAGCGATTGTTGGAATTTTATTTCTGCAATGGGTGTTTTTCTACCTGTTGTACGGTTATGACCATAGCGGCTATGCCCTGCTCACACGATATTTGCCGAGGATGGTATATTCCTTCTGTACCATGCCCCTTTGTTATGCATTCAACCGTGCTCTGGCGCAGCAGATTCGTTCAAAAGCCGAATAAACAACCAGGGTCCGGTTCCGCCGGAGAACGAAGGAACCGGACTTTTTGACGAATTCTTTTAAGGCGGGAAGGAATCCAGGGGGAAAATGGTATTCTTCTTGGAGGACGATGGGACAGTAGACATAAGAAGTGTCTCCATTGGTTTACATGGACACGGAGGTGAAACGGTATGAAGTCAAAAATATCGCTGCGCAGTTTTGCACTTGTGGGAATTGTGGTAGGGATTCTTGCAATTTATACGCTGCGATTGGTGGATTGGCAGATTCTGAACGGTGCAGATACGCGCCAACAGGCGGACTCTACCAGCGCTTCGATTGTGACCATGGATGCGGCCCGCGGAGAAATCGTCGATGCTGCTGGAAATCCGTTGGCAGCAAACAAAACGGGGTATGCCATCCAATTTGAACGTCCGTATATGACCTATGGTACAGAAAACGAGAGCATCCGTTTGCTTACAAATTTGCTGGACAGCCGTGGTGAAGAGTGGACCGACGAGTTACCCATTCAGATCGATGAACAGGGCGCTTATGCGTTTATGCCGGATTCCGAAAAAGAAGTGGAGCGTCTCAAAGGCAAGGACTTTGCCGATTTGAATTCCTATGCCACGGCGGACGACTGCATGAATGCACTGATTGAGAAATATGAAATTGATGCGACCCTTCCCAAAAAGGAGATCCGCAACATTGCGTCCGTTCGCTACGGGATGACCAAGGCGGGCTTTAATGCCTCCACACCGTATATTTTTGCCCCGGACATCTCCGGCGAAACAGTGGGGATTGTCAGTGAGAATACGCAGCTTTTGCCCGGTGCAAGCATCAAGATCACGACGGCGCGCACTTATCCGGGCGGGGACTTGGCGGCTCAACTGATCGGTACAATGGGGCCGCTTTCTCAGGAACAATATGAAGAACGTAAAGACCAGGGGTACGCCTTTAACGACCGCATGGGCCAGAGCGGTATTGAATATGCCTTTGAGGACGAGTTGCGCGGAGAAGCGGGCGAAAAGCAGGTGGAGACCACCAGCAAAGGCGGCGTCGCTTCGGAAACAGTCATCAAAGCGCCGAAATCCGGCAATACAGTGTTTCTTACCTTGGACAGCAACCTTCAACGTGTAACGCAGGCCAGCTTGGAACAGAACGTGGAGGCAGCGCGCGAGAACGGTGAGAGGCTTACCAGCACCAAAGGCGGGTGGAACGGTCAGGATTGTAAAATTGGAGCAGCTGTCGTCCTCCGGGTGAAGGATAATGCCGTTTTGGCAGCTGCCGGCAATGCCAATTATGATTTGGAGAAATACACATACGACAGCGCCTACAAGAGCGAGGTGCTGAAGGATGAAAACCATCCGTTGGTCAATCAAGCGTTTACGGGCATCTTTACCCCCGGCTCGTGTTTCAAGCCGGCGGTCGCATGTGCGGCCTTGCAAGAAGGGGTCATCACCAACAACACAACGTTCCGCTGCACGCACACATACCAGCGTTTTGCAGATGTAGGGTTTACGCCGCGTTGCTTGGGAACACATGGGACGCTTTCCTTGCGCCGCGCGTTGGCGGAGTCGTGCAACATCTATTTCTTTGAAACCGGATATTACACCGGGATCGACACCATGAACCTGTACTGCCGGAAATTTGGTTTGGGCGTAAAAACCGGCGTGGAGCTCAATGAAAGCGAAGGAATCCTGGCGGGGCCAGAGGAGTACGCCGAACGAGGGAAGAACTGGGTAGGAGGCGACGTGGTCCAGGCAGCGATTGGCCAGAGTGACAACCAGTTTACCCCCCTCCAGCTGGCAACCTATGTTTCTACGATCGCGAACAACGGTGTGCGCTATCAAAGCCATATCGTCAGTAAGATCACAGACTATGCGCGCAAGGAAGTCGTGCGGGAAAATAGCCCGGAGAATCCCACGATTGTGGCAGAGACAGGCGTTTCACAGGAGAACATCAACTATGTAAAAGAGGGGATGCGCGCAGTAATCACCGATTCACGGGGATCTGCGCACCGCAACCTGGGAAACTATCCGGTTCCAATCGCCGGTAAGACCGGCACGGCGCAGGGCCCCGGCTCTGACAACGTAGCGTTTGTTGGTTTCGCCCCATACGATGACCCCGAGATCGCCTTTGCAGTGATTTTGCAACACGGCTCGACGGGCACCTATTGTCAGAACGTTGTGCGTGACATTTTAGACGCTTATTTCTATGGAAAGACTGTGGATGAGGAGGGGAACCTGGTCATGCCAGAGGAGATTTCCGCATCAAGCGCTGTTTCCGACGCGTCTGGTGAAAGTTCGTCGAACTCCACGTCTGCGGGAACCTCTTCTGTCGGATGACTGTGTGGATTGGCGTGAGATGTCCAATTTGGGAAGTTAAAGTGATTTTTTGTTTTAAATGGATAAAATGAACAATAAAAAATCTTTTGACACCCGCAAAATTTTGTGTTAGTATAAAAATGAGGTTTTGTAAATGGGAGCTGTGACGGTTATCACATCAGGAAAAGGCGGCGTGGGCAAGTCCACGCTGACCGCCGGTTTAGGGCTGGCGTTGGTTCGCCGAGGCAGGCGCGTCCTGCTGATCGACGGCGACGCGGGCCTGTCTTCACTGGATCATATGCTTGGCGTTTCGGAACGCCAGGTGTTTAATATCGCAGACATGGCCGCCGGAGAGGCGGACCCGGGCCAAGCGATTTATCCATGTGAATGGGCGGAAGGGCTTTATCTGTTGCCTGCCCCCGGGCGCGAAGAGGATATTGTAAGCCCGGAGATTATGAAGCGGATGGTATCCGTGCTCTCCCGGTATTACGACCACGTGCTGATCGACTGCCCCGCCGGTGTCGGCAGTGGTTTTATGAGCGCAGTTGCACCTGCACAACGGGCGTTGGTGGTTTCTACCCCGGACCCTGTATGCCTGCGGGACTGCAATAAGACACGTATTGCGCTGGAATACGCCGGTGTGCGAAGCCAGCGCTTGGTGGTCAACCGTTTCAGTGGAAAAAGCTTCCGTAATCTGGGGGCGTATCGAGATCTGGATGCAGTCATCGATGCGTCTGGAATTCGCTTGATTGCGATTGTTCCAGAGGATGCGGCGCTTGCTGTTGCGGGGGCATCGGGTTTGCCCGCACCGCTGAAAAGTGCGGGAACGATGGCGCTTGGCCGGCTTGCGGCCAGATTAGAGGGGGAGCAGGTGCCCTTGGCGGTCCGCGTCTAGGAAGCCTGTGCGTTTTATTGAAAGGAATGATACACATGAACATCGCACTCATCGCTCACGACGCCAAAAAAGAATTGATGGTCCAGTTTTGTATTGCTTATTGCGGCGTACTCAGCCGCCACTTCCTGTGCGCCACAGGGACAACTGGAAAGATGGTAGCGGAGGCTACCGGTTTGGAGATCCAGCGCTTTTTGAGCGGCTCGCAGGGCGGCGACCAGCAAATCGCTGCGCGAATCGCCTGTAATGAGGTGGATTTGCTTTTGTTCTTCCGCGATCCGCTGAACCCGAAGCCACACGAGCCCAATGATATGAATCTGTTGCGCCTGTGTGATATGCACAATATACCGGTGGCGACCAATATTGCTACAGCCGAGGTATTGATCCACGGTTTGGAGCGCGGCGATCTCGATTGGCGCAACATTTTGAATCCGAAGGGTTGACCAGCGAGTATGACCTGGATAGTCCTTACAGATGGACAAGCAGTTAGAGCTGCTGTATCTGGGGAATATGAGAATTTTATCTAATGTTGCATATTGGAATTATAAAAGGAACAGAACCGTGTAAAATCACGTTAGGCTTACACGGTTCCTTTTGTTTGCGTATCAGCGCAGACAGACGGCGATGATACGGGAAGAGTACCCGGTTTTCCTGCCACAGAGAGGTGCGCAAAGCTGAGAGCGTGCTGCAAATGGAAGGCCGGCGAAAGACACCCGCGAGCTACGCGCAAGCCCCACGCGGGGACCGGATTTTGGGGCGCTTTGAGGGAGATTTCGATCAGGGAATCTCTGAAAAAGGGTGGCACCGCGAGGATTTTCCCCTCGTCCCTTTCATCGGGGACGAGGGGTTTCTTTTTACGCCGCCGAGGGGAATCGAACAATGCAATAGGGAGGCAATCAGATGGAATTGATTAAGGCACAAAAAGGGACGCAGGACATCCTTCCGGGCCAGAGCGAAAACTGGCAGGTGGTGGAGGATGTGATGCGCAGTGAAGCGGCTATGCACGGTTTCCAGGAGATCCGCACGCCGGTCTTTGAGGATACGCGTCTGTTTCAGCGTTCCGTGGGGGAGACCACCGACGTGGTGCAAAAGGAGATGTATACCTTCCAGGACAAGGGCGGCCGTTCGATCACGCTGCGGCCGGAGGGAACCGCAGGCGTTGTGCGCGCCCTTTTGGAGCACGCGCTATACAATAATGGGCTGCCGGTCAAGCTGCACTATTTTACCACCTGTTACCGTTACGAGAATACGCAGGCAGGCCGCCTGCGCGAATTCCATCAGTTTGGAGTCGAGATGTTTGGCTCCAACAGCCCCAGTGCAGACGCTGAGGTGATCGGTCTGGCAAAGGGGGTATTTGACCGGCTGGGGATTAAAAACCTGCGCTTAGAGATTAATTCAATTGGGTGTCCAACTTGCCGCGCAGAGTTCCACAAGGCTTTGAAGGCGTACTTTGCGCAGTATAAAGATCAACTGTGCGAAACATGTCAGGGGCGTTTGGAACGCAACCCGATGCGTATTTTGGACTGTAAGAGCCCGATTTGTTCCGAAATTGCAGAAGGTGCGCCGAAGATTTTGGACTATCTTTGCGACGACTGCAAGGCGCACTTTGAATCCGTACAGCGGTACTTGACCGCAGTGGGAACAGAATTTACGGTAAATCCGACGATTGTGCGCGGGTTGGATTATTATACCAATACAGTCTTTGAATTTATCAGTGGAGATCTCGGCGCCCAGAGCACGCTCTGTGGTGGCGGCCGCTACAATGGGCTTGTCGAAGAGATGGGCGGCCAGCCGCTTGCAGGGCTGGGATTCGCATGGGGATCGAACGTTTAATGATGGTGATGAACAAACAGAACATTGAGATGCCGGAACCGGACCGCTGTGAAATCTTTATTGCTTCGCTGGGAGAGGCGGCGCATGTGGAAGCATTCAAGCTGGCGGACTGCCTGCGTAAATATTCCATCATTGCCGCCTGCGATGAAAATGATCGAGGACTCAAGGCGCAAATGAAATATGCGGATAAGATCGGCGCAAAATACAGTATGGTATTGGGCGACGACGAGATTGCCAGCCAGAAGGCGGTCTTAAAAAATATGAAAACCGGCGAAAAGAAGGAGATCGACCTGTCCAAGAACTTTGTCGAGCAGTATGTCTGCCTTTCTACCGAGCAGGAAGATTTCACATTCTGATCGAAAAGGTCGTTTTAGAGCAACCATTGTGCGTACAGGAGCGGTTGGTTCTGCGGCGATGTCTGCAATTGTTTGAAAACCGGCCCCTTAAAACGATTTGGAAGAACGGCTGGTGCGAATGTATAGGAATTGATTATCATTTTGGAGGTGCCATCTATGGCGGAATTTATGACGGGTTTGAAACGGACCCATTACTGCGGCGAGCTACGCAGTACGGATATTGGAAAAGAAGTGGTCGTCTGTGGTTGGGTACAGCGCCAACGCGATCTGGGGCAGTTGATCTTCATCGATCTGCGGGACCGCACCGGCATTGTACAGTTGGCATTTGATGAGGGAACGGATCGTGCCATTTTTGAGAAAGCCTTTGCTGCCCGCGCTGAATTTGTGCTTCTTGCGAGGGGAACTGTGCGCGAGCGTACCTCAAAAATCCGGAGCTGCCCACAGGAGACATTGAGCTGGAAGTCGTTGAACTGCGTGTCCTGGCGAAGTCTGAGACGCCGCCGTTTGAGATCGTGGAGGATTCCAATGTCAAGGAGGATACCCGCCTCAAGTATCGTTATCTTGATTTGCGCCGCCCGGATATGCAGCGCAAGATCATCGGCCGCCATAAGATTGTTAAAGTGGCGCACGACTACTTTGACCAGAATGGCTTTATCGAGATTGAAACGCCGGATCTAATTAAATCCACGCCGGAGGGGGCTCGCGACTATCTGGTGCCGTCCCGTGTGTTCCCGGGCAGTTTCTTTGCGCTTCCGCAGTCCCCGCAGCTTTTTAAGCAGCTGTTGATGCTTTCCGGTTTCGACCGCTATATGCAGATTGCACGTTGCTTCCGCGACGAGGATCTGCGTGCAGACCGGCAGCCGGAATTCACCCAGATTGACCTGGAAATGAGTTTTGTAGATCAGGACGATGTGATGGCCATCGGCGAAGGGTTTATGAAGCGTGTTTATAAAGAAGTGCTGAACATCGACATTGAAACCCCCTTCCGCCGGATGACCTGGCACGAAGCAATGAATCGGTTCGGCTCAGATAAACCGGATTTACGCTTTGGGATGGAGCTAATTGATTTAAGTGATTCGCTTCGAAATACAGAGTTTAAGGTGTTTGCCGGCGCTTGGCGGGCGGCGGTTCGGTCCGCGGCATCAACTTGAAGGGGAAGGCGGAAGCGCTCAGCCGGAAGGAGATCGACAAACTGACCGAATGGATTAAGGCCTATGGCGCAAAGGGCCTGGCGTGGACAAGGCTTGCAGAGAAAGAGACTTCTTCGTACGAAAAGTTCCTCTCTCCGGATGAGGTATCGGCCATCCGCGATGCGATGGGGGCTGAACCTGGAGATGTGCTGCTGCTGGTTGCCAGCGATGAAAACAAGGTTGTGTGGGACTCGCTTGGGGCGCTGCGCTGTAACTTAGCCGAGCGCTTTGATATGATCGACAAGAGCAAGCCGTGTTTGCTTTGGATCACAGATTTCCCGATGTTCGAATACAGCAAGGAAGAACAACGCTGGGTGGCGATGCACCACCCCTTTACAATGCCGCGTCCGGAGGACATCGAAAAACTGACGTCGGACCCTGGCGCTGTATGTGCGGTAGCGTATGATATGGTGCTCGACGGCAATGAAGTTGGCGGCGGTTCACTGCGTATCAATGACTCGGAATTGCAGGCAAAAATGTTTGAAGCACTCGGCTTTACTCCAGAGGAGGCGCAGCATCGCTTTGGATTCTTGATTGATGCGTTTAAGTACGGCGCTCCGCCGCACGGTGGCATGGCCTTTGGTCTGGACCGCTTGGTTATGTTGATGCTCGGCTGTGATAGTATCCGCGAAGTGATCGCTTTCCCGAAGGTGGCATCCTCAAGCGATCTGATGACGGAGGCGCCCACCGATGTAGATGCCAAACAGCTGCAAGAATTGGGCATTGCTGTTGTAGCAGCGCAACCACAGGAATAGGATGACAAAATATTCCACTGGATTTTTCTACCCCTTCTTCCTTATAATAAGAGCAGGAGCGTATGAGGGGTGGAGGTGGCGCGTTGCATTTGACAGAAGAGGAATTGGAGAAGATTCTCCAGAAAGTGGCGCGTACAGCTGTGGAGGAATTGGAAAGAGAGGCCGAACAGCAGCCAGTGGAGTTATCCGAAACGGAACGGAAGTCCTTACAGCAAAAGCGAAAGGAACGTCTGACTCGTCGTTCCTATGGAGAATAAAAAGCAAAGAGGCCGGAGAGAATGCATTCTCTCCGGCCTCTTTTTGCGCGCCGTGACTATTTTTATGATGTGGCAATCCGACGAAAAATTCGTATATTCTTTGTATAATTTTTCAGGGCTTTGGTATAAAAACGGCAACTGAAATTGCCAAAGTAGTGACTTGGTTTTGTTAAAGTAAATCGATAAATAGATAAATTAAAGAAAGAATTAAAAAATTGCATGCAAAAAATATCCGAATACCCAAAATAAGATGCAGATTTATGGTTGATTTCACATGTATATGCAGGATTATTCAAATTAATATGCAAAAAATAATCAAATCACCTTGACAGAGAATCTTTTCAGGAGTATCATCAGTCCTATGAACAGAATATGAATAAACATGAATCGTCAGTTGTTTTTATTCTGTTTAAATCAAAGACAAAGCGAGGTTGAGTTTATGAAGACAGGAAAGAAGGTCTTATCCTTACTGTTGGCTTGCTCGATGTTGGCAGCTTCCTTTGCAGGGACGAGCGCTTTTGCAGCGACGGACAAGCCCGTACCCGTAGAGGGTGAGATCGAGACCGGTGCGGTCATGGGATATTCCGGCCCGGGGATGGATACATCCTATATGTTGCGGGATACTGTGAAGCCCAATGTGCTTTCAAGAGCCGCCCGGACAGAATTGCCGTCCGCCTATAATACAGTGGATGCAGGGCGTGTCACCCCAGAGGTACGCGACCAGGGCGGCTGGGGAACCTGTTGGGCGTTTGCCGCCACAGGCGCGGTCGCTTCGAGCCTGTATGATAAACTCGAGGAAGATACACCCGTGCTTTCTCCGACCCATCTGGCCTATTTTGCCTTCCATGGAAAGGCCAATCCGGGCGATCCGGCGGACCAGACGGATGGGGACACCTATCTGCCCTATGAATATGACGAGAGTATGATCGAGGATGATTATCGGGAATATGTCGGCGGTGGCAACACATTCTGCAGCAATGCTACGCTTGCCAGAGGCGTTGGCCCTGTTTTGGACGAAGTGGCTCCGTATCCAGATCCTTTCTATGAGGTGGATAAGACGCCGTGGCTCGATCTGAGTCCGGAAATTCAATTTCAACAGGAGTACCGCCTGAGCAACAGCGACTATCTGCCGACCAGGAATGCGGACGGAGAACTGGATACAACCGCTATCAAATGGGCACTCTTGGAAAATGGCGGCAGCCTGGAGGTTGCCTACGATTCCAACGGGACAAAGGCCCTTTACTATGAGGAAGATTACCAGCCGGCGATGATTGGGGATGACGGCCAGGGAAATAAGGTCATTATGACACATTACACGGGCTCTGAGTTTGGCGATTGCAACCATGCGGTGCAGATTGTCGGTTGGGATGATAATATCCCGAAGGAGTATTTCCAGGACGCGCAGGGCAATTCGCCGGAGCACGACGGCGGCTGGCTGATCCGCAACAGCTGGGGCGACTGGTCTTATATGCACGGTTATTTCTATATGTCCTACGATGAGGGGACCATCACAGAGGTTTCCCAGTATCAGGTAGGGGATGCGGATGAATTCGACCACACCTATCAGTACGATGGAACCGGTTGGTCCATGTCCGCAGGCGCAGAGGACAAGTCCGCGGCAGTACCCATGGCCAATATTTTTACCGCGACAAGCGATGAAACCTTGAAGGCGGTTTCTTTCTACACCACCGATGCAGATGCAGAGTATTCCATCCAGGTGTATACAAACACCAACAATTATAACCCAACCAGCGGCAACAAGGCTTATGAGGAGCCGCAGACAGGTACGGAGAAGTATCCGGGGTATCATACGGTTTACCTCGATGAGCCGGTCAATCTGAAAGAGGGCGAAAACTACTCCGTGGTGGTAACCATGAAGAACCCGCTTGGCAGGGCGTTCCCGGTTGCCTGTGAAATGAATGCCACTCTGGACAATTTCCGCGTACAGGCGGGGATCGAACGCCACCAGAGCTTCATCAGCGTGGACGGCGGCGACAGCTGGATTGATTTGGCGGAGGTCGGCGAGAATTACACGGCGCATTCCAAGCGCGTGGACCCGAATTCGCAGAACCAGGGAGATTGGACAGGGAACATCAAACCCGGTACCAGCGGCGTGCACATTGAGGTTGCGGGCGACTTTGACGGCGACGTATGGGACGATTTGGCCAACGTCTGCTTGAAGGCATTTACCACGGAAGGAAACGAAGACAGTGCCATTACACCGGCAGAGGCAAAGATTCTTACAATCAACTATGACGCGAGCGTCACGCTCAAAGTCAATGGTTCCGCGGATACCCTGGTCAACGCGCCGGGCGTCTATATGGGAAAAGTTGTCCCCGGAAAGCAGTTGACCTTCTCCTTTGCTCCAGTTGTGCCGGGCAGAGAGATCACCGGTGTCTCCATCAATGGGGAACCCACGGACGATTACAGTCAGAATCTGTTTACTTATACATGGACTATGGGCGAAGAGAATACGTCCATCGATTTTGACTTCCGTATTGTCAATAAGATCACCTTAAACGCTGCTTTGCAGTTGGCAAAAGAAGCCCAGAAGAGTGACGAATATGACGAAGCGTTGAGTGACGTACAGGAGGCGCTGGATCTGGCGATTTCCAATGGGGAAAAGATTGCTGCAAGCACGACGGCTACCCAGGAAGAAATTGACGATGCATGGAAGTTCCTGTTCGATGCTGTACAGGCCTTACAATTTAAGAATGGCAATATGGCTGGCCTGGAGGCAGTGCTTGATATCGCAAATTCCCTCAATCAAAAAGACTTCACGCAGGACTCCTGGAATGCAATGGTTGTGGTGCGGGACGAAGCACAGGCGATGTTGGACGGACAGGATTCCTTGCAGCAGGAAATCGACGAAATGACCCAGGCGTTGGCGAATGCACTGAATGATTTGGTTCCTGCGACAGCGCTGGACCAGCTCCAGGCTTTGGCGGAGGAAGCGCATTCTTACCAGGCAGAAGACTACATTCAGGATAAGAACTGGGAAGTCTTTGAAGAGGTTCTGGGACGGGCAGATGCGCTGCTTGCCTCTACCGATCCTTCCCAGGAGGATGTTACGGCGATGATTGTCGAGCTTACCACGGCGATGGCCAATATCCGTTTGATTCCGGATACAAGCAAGCTCGAGGACTTGATCGCAAAAACCGAGGGCAACACCGATGCAAAGGTGATGGCGCTGCGCAAGCAGGCGATTGAACTGCTTGCAGGCGGGATGGCATCTCAGGAAGAGGTTGACGCGCTGGCAGATGCGCTTGAGACAGCGATGAAGAACGCAAACAAGCCTTCCGGTGGAGGCAGCTCTTCTGGCGGACATAAGGGGAGTTCCTCCGGCTCTGGCGGCGACACTTCGTATGCAGGGGAAGGAATTGCATCAGCGGTTGTAGGTTCTTCTGCAACGGTCGGCACGGCGGCAAAGTCGGTGATTTCAGACACAACAGCGCCATTCATTCTGAAGAGGGGCAGCGCTTATTGCTTTAAGATGACGGTCGTAAATGGCAGCGCGGCCACGCCGAACTTCACGGTTGGAAACGGTAGCGTACTAAAAACACAGTATGTTGCGAAGGTAGGCAACGATTACTATTTCCGCGTTTACGCGATTGGTACACCCGGGCAGAGTACGGGCGTGTATACGCAGATGCCGGGAGAAGCGCCGGTCTTGCAGTGTGTTGTGTCTGTAGGAGCATGAGAATGATTTTATGTCCATTTAGATCCTAGGAAAATCCTCTGAAAGCAATGGCCCTCGAAAAAACCTTCGAGGGCCTGTTGTTTTCATGGGCGATTTATATAGTTTTTTATTGTAAAGTGTTGTGTTTTTACACGAAGTTTAGTGCGCTAAATTAGTGAATTTATGAAATGTTGCAAGAGAAAAAAGAAAATCCTTCAAAAATAAGGAAAATTATAGTAAAAACACGCCGTTATCGCAGGAAATTTAGACAACAGATGCAATGAAGATTTGTTGTATATGCAAAACAAAGCCAAAACAGCCTTGACAGGTTTTTCCCGCAGGAGTATGATTCTAATAATAGACAAAATGCGGATCGGAAAGGGCATGTTTTGACACATGTTTTCTAAATTCTTTTGTGAAGTGAGGTTGAGTTTATGAAGTCAGCAAACAAAATCTTGTCCGTATTGTTGGCATGTTCCATGTTGACGGCTTCCTTTGCCGGGACGACAGCAGCGGCAGCCGTGGACAAAAACCGCAGGAGGGAGCGGTCATGGGAAAAACCATGTCCTCGTATTCCTCCCCCAATATGGATCTGTCGTACATGCTGAACGCTGCTCCAACTGCCAAGAAAATGGCGCGTACTCTGGCAGACAATGAGGAATTGCCCGAGGCCTACAATGCGATTGAGAGCGGAAAACTGACAACGGAAGTACGCCAGCAGGGAGGTTGGGGAACCTGTTGGGCATTTAGCGGCACCGGCGCCATGGCCTCCGATTTATTTGAGGAGATGGGTGAGGACGCGCCTGTGTTCTCGCCGATCCATCTGGCTTACTTTGCTTTCCACGGCCGCGCCAACCCGGATGATCCCGCGGACGGCACCGAAGGCGATACCTATCTGCCGTTTGAGTATAACGAATCGGACGGAGACAAGAAATTTGCAGAGTATACCCGCGGCGGAAACACCTTTATTGCAGCGGCGACTCTGGCAAGAGGCGTAGGTCCAGTATTGGAGGAAGAGCTTCCCTATCCGGCGTCCACCGGTTCGCCGGAAGCCGACAAATATGAGGATCTGGACCCCGATATTCAGTTCGATCAGGAGTACCGTTTGGAGAGCACAAACTACCTGCCGACTCGTGACGCCGACGGCAACCTGGACGGTACAGCGGTGAAAAAGGCCTTGTGGGAAGGCGGCAGCTTGGGAATTTCCTATAATTCCAATGGATACAATTATGTGGAATACAACGGCGTGCCGGTTAAGACCCAGTTCTCTGGTTCGGGATTTGGCGACTGCAACCATGCGGTACAGCTGGTCGGCTGGGACGACAATATCCCCAAGGAGCTGTTTGCTAATGACTTTGGAATGCCGGAACACGACGGCGGCTGGCTGATCCGCAACAGCTGGGGCAGAGACGCCTATGACGGCTTGTTCTACATGTCCTATGACGAGGGCAGTATTACCGAAGTGATGCAGTATAATCTGGACAAGACCCCGATTGATGAAGAATCGTACGACCACCTGTATCAGTACGATGGCACGGGGTGGAGCATGTCTGTGGGCGCAGAGGAAAAGGACGCCCCGGTATCCATGGCCAATGTATTTACTGCCACAGAGGACGAGACGTTGAAGGCGGTTTCCTTCTATACGACGGACGCGAATGCAGAATATTCCATTCAGGTTTACACACAGCTCCCGGATTATCCAAATTCGCCCATCGGCGCAGCGAAGGCGTATAGAGAGCCCATCACGGGCACGGAAGCATATCCGGGCTATCACACGATCTACTTGGATGAAGACCAGTGGGTCAACCTTGCAGAAGGCGAGAAATATTCCGTTGTCGTCACGATGGAGAACCCGCTCGGCAGGGCTTTCCCGGTGGCAACGGAAATGAGCGGAAACTTTGACAATGTTCGCTGTGTCGCCAATATTGGAGCACGCGAAAGCTTTGTCAACGTCAACGGCCAAGACTGGCTCGATCTCGATGAGGTCGGCGAGAATTACACAGCGCATTCCAAGCGCGTGGACCCAAGGTCGCAGAACCAGGGAAATTGGACAGGGAACATCAAACCCGGAACCAGTGGTGTGAACATCGAAGTAGCAGGCGATTTTGACGGCGATATGTGGGGCGCATTGGGCAATGTTTGCCTGAAAGCGTTCACCACGTCGGGAAATGAAGATAGCGCAATTACACCGGAAGCCGGCAATACGCTGATGGTTACCTATACCCCTTCGGTGACCATGGAAGTAGATGGCTATGCGGATGCAATCCTGGATGCGGCAGGCGCCTATCTGGGGACCGTAGCACCTGGCGATGAGGTTACTCTTTCCTTCGCCCCAGCTGCTTCTGGTAGGGAGATTGCGGGCGTTTCCGTCAATGAAGAACCCCAGGACGACTATGAGAAGAACTTGTACACCTATACGACCACAATGGGTGATGAAGATCAGAAACTTCACTTTGACTTTACCATCGTCAATAAGCTGACCCTGAACACTACCTTGCAAATTGCCAAAGAATTGCAGGGAAGCGATGAGTACAATGCGGCATTGAGCGATGTAAGAGAAGCGTTGGATAAAGCGATCGTCGAAGCAGAAGCAATCGCAGAGAGCGCTACGGCCGATCAAGTTGCCATTGACGGTGCGTGGAACAAGCTGTTGAATGCGATTCAGTGCCTGCAATTCAAGAATGGCGACATGACGCTGCTCAAGGCATTGCTGGATGCTTGTGAGAGCCTTGACCCCGCCCTATATACGGCAGCTTCTTGGGAAGCTTTGACCGTTGTTCGCGACGAGGCGCAGGCGATGTATGACGCACAGGACTCCTTGCAGGAAGACATCGATGAGATGGCGGATCAACTGATCGAAGCGATGAACAGTTTGGAACTGGGCGCAGATCTGGATGGCCTCAAAAATCTAATCGCTGTTGCAAAGACTTATGAGGAAGATGAGTATATCAAGGATGCAGCGTGGGATGAATTTGTTGAAATCCTTGCAGAAGCGGAGGAACTGGTGGAGCAGCCCGATCCGGCCCAGGCAGAGGTAGAAACCATGACCAGCCGTCTTGCAGTTGCGATGGCGAAACTCCGCTTGATTCCGGATACAACCAAACTGGAAGAGTTGATCGAAAAGACCAAGGATTATACAGATGCAAAGGTTGTAACCTTGCGGGAGGAAGCGATTGCGTTGCTCGCGGACGGCATGGCAACGCAGGACGAGGTGGATGCGCTTGTGGATGCGCTTGAGACAGCGGTGAAAAATGCAAGCAAGCCTTCCAGCGGAGGTTCTTCCGGCGGACATAAGGGCGGTGGCTCTTCGAACGGCGGCGGTTCTTATGCAGGAGAAGGAACGGTGGCGGCAGTTGTTACACCGGCCACGCCGGTAGTGCCTGCGGCGAAGTCCGTGATCTCCGATACCACCATGCCGTTTGTCCTGAAGAGAGGCAATGCTTATTGCTTCAAGATGACGGTGGTAAATGGCAGCGCCGTGATGCCGAGCTTCACGGTTGGCAATGGCAACACGCTCAAGACACAGTATGTGGCAAAGATCGGAAATGACTACTATTTCCGCGTTTGGGCTATTGGTACTCCGGGTTCCTCCACGGGCGTTTACACGCAGATGCCAGGGGAAGCGCCGGTTCTGCAGTGTGTCGTTTCGGTGGGATAACCCTATCGCAGATCTTGTGGGAATGATTCTGCGGTAAGATAGTTGACCGGGCAGGCCGTCCAAAGAGCACTGCCCCAAAGATTTATAGACAGCACAAAAAGAGGATGTCCCCGGACTACGAATGGTTCGATTCATAGGAGAGGGCATCCTCTTTCCATTTAAAAAAGTATCTGAGTTTCTAAAAAACGAGGGTATCCTTACAGTCAGCTCGTGACTTTTGGGATACCCTCGTTTGTACATGGTTTTTACAGAACTGCGCAGTGCGTTTGGGCCTGTTTTGATAAAAAACAAGTAAAAAACTACGGATCTCCACATAAACACTATATCTATCAATAAAACAAATAAAAGAAAAAGAAGCCATTTACAACGAAATTACAACAAATGAAAGAGCTTGATGTAACGACTTATGCAAAGAAATACAGAGTCATGGAAGAACGACACTTGAAAAAGAGTGTCTTTTTCTATGCCGTGAAATAGCAGACCATTTCATTTCTGCTTGATTATCTTAAAACTTATTAGCTATGGTTTGTCAAGGGCTTGTTGCATAAGCAATGCTGAACAGCACCCTTTACAAAACATAGGATAATAAGTAGCGTTTCAAAAGCAGAAAGGAAATGACAATGCTTATAACAGCATGATATAATGCAAGTAAAGACAGATCGGGACTTATCTTATTGACTAAACCCCAAAAGAGAGGTGATATAATGGCATATTTTAAGTATCAGGGGAAATCTGTTTATTATGAAGAATACGGGCAAGGCGAACCGCTTATTTTTTTACATGGCAATACGGCTTCCTCTAAAATGTCTGAACTTCTCATGCCGCTGTATGCAGAAAAATTTAGATGTATTCTAATTGACTTTTTAGGTAACGGGCAGTCAGATCGAGTAGAAAACTTTTCGCCGGATATGTGGTATGACGAAGCCTTGCAGACGATTGCTCTTGCCGAGCATTTACAATGCGGAAAAGTAAGTCTTATTGGAACAAGCGGCGGTGCATGGGCGGCAGTCAATGCGGCATTGGAACGCCCCGACCTGTTTCATGCAGTCGTAGCAGACAGCTTTGACGGACGTACTCTTAATGAAAATTTTTCCGCTAACCTTTTATCTGAAAGGAAATTGGCGAAAGAAGATACACAGTCAAGACAATTTTACGAATGGTGTCAAGGCGCAGACTGGGAAAAGATAGTTGACCTTGATACAGAAGCATTATTGAAGTGTGCGGAGGAAAAGCGCCCACTATTCCATAAGCCATTGGAGGAATTAAAAACGCCAATCCTATTTATGGGAAGTAAAGAAGATGAAAGTTGCCGATACAACATTGAAGAAGAATACAGAGAAATGGCGTCTATACTTCCTCAATCTTCCGTGTATCTTTTCCCAAACGGGGGGCACCCCTCTCTTTTTTCCAATGCTGAAAAGACCGCAGATATAATTTATAATTTCATATTTCAACAAGAACAGTAAATCCCAGTTTATAGAACTGGGGAAATTGGAAGTTATCAAAAAGAGGTGATATTGTGAAATTAGGACTTGAAAAAGCTTCATGCAAGGCTTAATGGAATGGACTTGTATGGAGGTATGCTATCCAGTGAGCTTTGCACATTGATTAAAGAATTTTTTAATGCAAAAGAGAGTCCCTTTGGATTGCAGAAAGGACTCTCTTTTTTAAAGCAGGAACATAATGAAGGGGAGAAATAGATATATTTTAGTGTACCGGATTTATCAATTTTTATCTGTCTTTATCTGCGTTTAATTCTTGCATGAGTGCTTGAACGGTCATGATTTTATCGACGCGCCAAGCATTGGCTCCACAGAATAAAAGTGCATGGTCAACATCGCCATGTGCGGCCCGGACCAGCGCATCCGTAATACAATAGGGGATGGTACTGGGGTCACAGTGCTCCAAGCATTGGTAACAGTGTGTTACAGGCTGACGGTCTGTTTCTCTCTCCCGAATAAAGGCATTCCGAATTGCCCGTCCCGGCATTCCAACAGGACTTTTTACAATGACAATATCCTCTTTTTTTGCCTCGACATACATTTGCTTGAAAGATATGTCTGCATCGCATTCCTCGGTCGCAACAAAAACGCGTCGCCATTTGTACGCCATCCGCCCCTAAAGAAAGAGCATGATCGATGTCGGAGCGGTCATAGACGCCTCCGCCGACGATAACAGGAATTTGTTTCCCAAACGGCTCCTCGAAACTTTTTACATAGGCGATTATACGCTTGATTTCCTCATCATAATCCGAAAAATCATCGCCTTGAACTTCTTCTGGAGAGAAGCCCAGATGACCGCCCGCCATCGGCCCCTCGATTACGACAAAATCGGACACGGTATGATAACGCCGGGTCCATAGTTTGAACAGAACTTGGATAGCCTTTAAAGAGGACACAATCGGTGCAAATTTGATTTTGCTGCCTTGAACAAGTTCCGGAAGCAAAGTTGGCAGACCTGCACCGGAAATAATCAAATCTGCCCCATTTTCTATGCAACACCGAACATATTCCTTGTAATGACGCAGCGCACACATAATGTTGACGCCGATTACTCCGTTGTTGGAAATTTCTTTGGCTTTGCGGATTTCACGGCCAAGTGCGCGCATGTTGGCTTCCTGCGTATTTTCCCGAAAATCGGGCTCATTGAAACCGGGCTGTGCAGCGGAAATGACGCCGACTCCGCCTTCCTTTGCGACCGCCCCGGCCAGACCGGAAAGGCTGATGCCGATTCCCATGCCACCTTGAATGATCGGGATACGTGCGACTAGATTGCCGATTTGCAGTGGTTTTAATTTCATGAAGTCCTCCGTGGGGATGCCGCGTATTCAATGGGGCCCGATCTTGGAATCGGGTGAACAAGTTTTCATTAATTTTATAACAATACGCAGGCAAACCGATCCTTATTATGATTTGCTGATAGGACAGGGCTTATTATACAGCAAGGAACCGTTTTCGTAAACCTCTTTTTCAAAAGAAAAAGGTGACCCAAAATTACGGATGGTTCGATTTATAGGAAAGGGGTATCCTCTTTCTGTCTGGAAATATATTTGGGTTTATTATAAGAAACTGCGTTCTTTAGGGGGAAACATGCAGAACGTAAGAAAATGTAGAAAAATGAAGCGACAGGAACTTGCGGATGCCATCGGTATCAATATGCAGAGCTTATCTAAGATTGAAAAGGGCGAAACGGTCCGGCCTTTGACATGCTGGAAAAAATAATGGACGTGTTAGAGGGGACGCCCAATAAATTATTATCGGGAGAATGGAAGTATATCGGCCATACCGATCCATATATCATGAACGTTATTAAACAGGATTTTAATAGTACTTTAGATTATATGCCTGAAGATGAATATTTCAATTTTGAACAAGAATACAGGTTTTACATAGAAACGAAACGGATTGAGTATATCAGGAATTACCTTTCCAACGAGGCCGTGGGGCTGGAAGAACTCATAGAAATCAAGCGGTTACTATAGCGCCAGAAGTTGGAACGAATTATGAGAGTGCATAAAGACATACGTAGCTTAGACCGCTACCGACAACAGCCTAAAAAGCACAATCCTTATGACGGAAGGGTATTGCGTGAGCTTGCGGATATAGACAGAAAAAACAATCTCCTAAGCACTTCGCCAGAACAAGACTTTGATGAAATGGACTTCGACAAATATTTGAAAGACAAGCGGAACAGAGGGCTTTTTCTTTCCTGCCTATGTCGGATCAGAAGAAATAGGAAAGTTTTGTTGCTGTAAATATGGTTCAATCGTTTGAAATTTTAATGAGATTACTTGTGTATGGAATTTTTCCTGATAGGACATCGTCGTAAAATGTTTGTTTTGTGTCGATATATTCAAGACAATCTTTTAATTCCTGTAATTTTTTCAACAACAATTTCTTTCTGTGTTGAAGTATTGTTTTTCTTTTTGGAATAGATTTTTCTCCCTGTAAGCATAATTCTACATACTCTTTCATTTCCGCTATACTCATTCCGCATTTTTTTAAGCAGGAAAGGCTTTTAATCCACGCAATATCTTTATCATCAAAAACCCGATAATTGTTACGGTTCCTTTTGACATTTGGTACAAGTCCTACATTGCAATAAAATTTCAAGGTTTCGTAGGGCATATTTGTTTCTTTACAAACCTCTTTCATGGAATACACATTCTCATCTCCTCAAATTTTTTTAATTTTTCAAAAAACGCTTGACCGGTAGTAACTACCGGATTTTATAATTGAATTGTATTCTGAAGAAGATAAAAAAGCAAGGAGGTAAGAATTATGGAATATGTAACATTAAATAATGGAGTACAGATGCCAAAACTTGGTTTTGGAGTATTCCAGATTGCAAAGGAAGATTGTGAAAGATGTGTTTTAGATGCCATAAAAGTAGGGTATCGACATATTGATACTGCACAGTCTTACTTCAACGAGGAAGAAGTTGGTAATGCAATAAGCAAATGCGAACTGCCGCGAAAAGAATTGTTCATCACAACCAAAGTATGGATTGACAATTATGGGTATGAACAAGCCAAGAAATCAATCCTAAAATCTATGGAGAAATTGAAAGTTGAGTATCTTGATTTAGTCCTTTTACATCAACCGTTCAGTGATTATTACGGTGCTTACAGAGCTTTACAGGAGCTATATAAAGAGAAAAAAATCAAAGCTATCGGCGTTAGCAATTTTGCACCGGACAGACTGGCTGATATGGTTGCTTTCAACGAGATACCGCCACACGTCAATCAAGTAGAAGTCAACCCACTGCATCAGCAGATACCAGCACAAGAAAATATGGTAAAACGCCATGTACAAATGGAAGCATGGGCGCCGTTTGGGGAAGGCAAAAGCAATATGTTTCACAATCCTGTATTGCTGAGTATTGCTGGAAAATATCAGAAATCAACGGCACAGGTTATTTTACGCTGGCTCATGCAAAGAAATATTGTCGCCTTGGCGAAATCAACACACATCGAACGAATGAAAGAAAACATCGAAATTTTTGACTTTCTTCTTTCTGATGAAGAGATGAAGAAAATCTCTGAATTAGATACAAAAGAGAGCTTATTTTTCAATCATCAAACGCCAGAAACTGTTGACAGATTTGTTGCTATGGTTGAAGAAAGAAAAGGAAAAATCTAAAATTAAATTATACTTATTAAACAAGGGAGATGCACGTGTTTGTGCAATCTCCCTTATCCTTTTCTGTCGTATCAAGGCTTATTCAATATGTAGTAAATTCGTGGTATAATAATTATTTTTAGAATTATGAATGGTCTTTAAATGTTGTGTTTATACGGATAACCGGGTTTTCTATATCGGATTTCTAAAAAACGAGGGGGTCCTTCCGTCCTTTCATGCCTTTTGGGGAACCCTCAATGGGAAACAACCAAACTGAACATATTCAATTATGGCCCTTTTGCACCAGTGCCTGGGCCATGACAGCCAGCTCGCGGGCGGATTTTCCGGGGTGAGGGCTTGCCATAATGGCCGATACAACAGCAATCCCGCGGATAGGAGCACCTTCTAATATAGAGAGATTGTCCTGTTTGAGCCCCCCAATCGCGACAACTGGAATCTGCACAGCCCGGCAGACCCCGCACAAAGTATCTACACTGGTGCGGATCGCAGCGGTTTTGGTCTGGGTGGGAAAGATGGCGCCCGTCCCTAGATAATCGGCTCCTTGGCGCTGTGCTTCCAAAGCCTGTTCAACCGTTTTTGCTGTTGCACCAACGATTTTATTTGGTCCCAAGAGATTTCTAGCCACAAAGACAGGAAGATCGCTTTGCCCCACATGCACACCGTCTGCGTCTACAGCGAGGGCGACATCGATGCGATCGTCGATGATGAGTGGAACTTTGTAGTGCTCAGCTAGTTTTTTCACAGCAAGAGCTTCTTCGTAAAAATCCCGGCCGCTTTGTTCTTTTTCACGAAGCTGCAACATGGTCACACCATTTTGTAGGGCTTCTTCAATCACCGAGAGGAATCGCTCCCTTGTAAAATGGTCGCTATTGGTCACAAGATATAACAAACAATTCGATCGATTCATAAGGAAGCTCCTTCCATATATAGATTCCGTACCCATATTTCGGGTGTCAGGGTCGAGAGGGCATCCAACAGGGCTTGATGAAACGTTCCGTTTCCTTTGCCAAGCGCCTTCGTCTCGATTGCTGCCTGTTCTCCACAGATTCCCATGAGGCTTGTAGCTAAGATGGCTGCTTCCAGTGGAGGCCCAACTGCACAGCAAGCGCCGGTTATCGCGCTCGACATACAGCCCGTACCTGTGATTTGGCCCAACATGGGAGAGCCATTGAAAAGAAACCAACAGGATTGTCCATCGGAAACAATATCCACTTCCCCAGAAGCGGATACAACGCAATGAAACCGTTTTGCTGTTTCCAGGGCCCAATGGGCTTGCTGTTGCGCCGTCTTCCGGGTGATCCGATCATTAGCCGCGGCGTCCACTCCATCGGTTGTGGAATCCCCCTTGCACAGCGCTCGAAGCTCTGAACAGTTGGCGCGGATGACAGAAAAGGGCGCAATCCTTGTCAGTTCTTGCACGAAAGATCGCCGAAGCCTGCTGCATCCTACCCCTGCAGGGTCCAACACAAGGGGAATACCGGCCTTTCCGGCGACATATGCAGAACAACGCATCGCCTCCATACGGGAATCACTGATATTCCCCAAATTAAATACCAAAGCTCCTGCGTGAGAAGAAATATCCGCAACCTCTTCTGGGTGTTCTGCCATAATTGGCCGGGCGCCAAGCGCTAAAATAGCGTTGGCACAGTCGTTGATTGAGATATGGTTGGTTATACAATGGATTAACGGCGCTGTTGCAGCGATACGCTCCAACAGTGCTGCGATTTCAACGGTTTTCATTCGTTTGCCATCCTTTGTAACCGGGTCAACAGCCCGTTTTTTGCAAGTGCCTTTAGAAAAAAATAGGCGGTGAAGCCCCCGATCACTGTGCCAGCGACAAATGATGGCACATAAGTAAACAGCACCACACCTTCCATATGGTAAAAGAATGCCATCACTGGATAGGAGGCCATGGCGCCGATGATCCCGGTACCAATGATTTCCCCGATCACAGCAGCGATTTGTTTGCCCGTTGCCCGGTAAAGAAGGCCGGAAAGGACGGCGCCAAAGACCGAACCCGTGACAGCAAGCAAATTGACGCCCATCAACCACATCCGCAAAATGGATATAAGAATGGCACAGGCGAGGGCATACCATGGTCCCAGGAGGACGGCGACGAGAACATTGATAAAATGTTGCATAGGCGCCATGCCGGGAACGCGCAGAATGGGGGACAAAATTACCCCCAGTGCAACCATCATGGCGAGAATGGCCATCTTTTTTACATTTGTTTGGGTTCTCATGGCATTCCATCCTTATTCATTACACAAAATGGGGACACGCTGGTGCATGTCCCTTTTGAAAATGATTTCAAACACAATTATGCTAGCATATTGGAGCGAAACTTGTCAAGAAAAGAGCACGCGATCGTTCAATAAAATCAGAGGTCCTCCATTCACGGTGTTTCCTGGCCTGTCATTCTGGCAGTTGCGTTCATACGTTGCAATGGTTTGGCATACATGGTATCATGATCGTTAGCTGAATTTGCCTATTAGGCAAGTAAGACAGATTAAAAAGACGATTATTACATGTACTGGCCTATATTTGAGGCAACGCGACGAACCAATATTATTATTTATAACAACAGACGAACATTTTGGAGTGTAAAGGATGAAAAAATTCTATCATATACTACAAATCGGATTATGGGGCACGGTTGGAGGTTTTATAGGCAGCAGCGTTTTTCAGTATTATGACTACAGGACACATCCTGCTTTGTACGAGATGCAGTCCGCCCCGTGGTATTTTCGTGTGGTGGTGCAGGGAATAGGTCTTGTCATTCTTGTAATTATTTTTCTTATAGCCATGCGGATGGTGAAAAAGAAAATCCCCTAAATTTTTCCATAAAAATACCGACTGTGTTCTACGAGGAACAAAGCGTTGTACGTTTGTTGTTTGACCGGGACACGTGAAAGAGAGGGCGTCAATCTCGTTTAGGCCGAGGAAAAATAAAAAAGCCATTGAAGATTGCTCTTCAATGGCTGGAATATACGGACCTTACTGTCATCCGACAGTATGCATTGGGTATGCATGGCGCTAATTCAAATATATCACGCGAACTTACGATTGTCCTGTCCTGTATAACTATTTACAGTATATACGATGTTTTTTGGTTTGTCAAGAGTTTTAAAAAATATTTTATAAAAACATTTGTTCTAAAAAAGGTTGACTTTTTTCACATGTGATGGTAGCATAAAATCGAAAAGAATCTTATTAAGATTCTAATATCCTTAAAGGAGAAATGTGAAAATGGATTACCTTGCATGGGGGGGAGGAATACTTATTGGAGGCGGATCGCCTTCGCGCACGGGTGCGCCTACTGCGATGTCAAGCCGCCTCCTTTGCAGAGGGGAGTGAGGCGGACAAGCTGGAAGAACGCGCACAGCTGTTGTATAGCATGTATCTGGACTGTCTACATGTTGGGAACCATCTGATGAGATGCGGGAGGTTGCGATGAGAAGAAAATCGGATTTAAGCTTGGACCTTTTTGGAGATCGACTGTCCATACCCGTGCATGGGAAAGAACCGGTTGATTTGGAATATCGAAGAATGCTGCGAAGTTTACAAGCCGCTATGGAAGGGGAATTGACTGCACGTCAAAAGGAATGCATCCGTTTGCGATATTTTGAACAGATGCGCGTGAATGAAATTGCAGAAACATTGGGCTTACGCCGGGGACAGTTTCCGTACATATCAAAAAGGGGAGGGAACGTTTGGGACGGGTATTGCGTTATTCCTTTAGCCGCCTTTCCCGGGGTCCGGCAGAACCCACAAAGGATGAAAGCATGCCTTTGCTGTAAGAAAAAACGCTATTTCTTGTGGCGTTGTAAGGAAGTATGGAGCATCAGTCTTGTTTCTCCGGGGTTTAGACAAAGAATCTTTGCCCGGATACGCGGATGCTTTAAACGTTTGCGCACCATATTGCTCAGCGTTTGCCCGCTGTGATACCCGTGAATCACTACGACTTCCGTTACATCGGGAGGGAGTCGGTTTAAAAGCTGTTCCAATTGCTGCTTGGCGTCCATGGTCGTTAGACCGTGAATATTGACCTCTACAGAGGTTCCAGTGCGTATTTGAAACATAAAATGACATCCTTATGTAAAATATTCTTAAAAAATATTGTTTTATAAGTTTTTGTGAAAAGATATATAAAATTAAAATTAGAAAAATACTCGTAAAAAACCGGTTCAGGCCGCTATGGGGTGGAAAACCATGTGTTTGTTTTGGAGATGGAAGGAATTCTATTGTATGCTTTAGCAAGCGGAGCAGATGGTGGGGAATGCTTCGAAAGTAAGGCCCAAAACAGATCCACTGGCGGTCGTGGCGATTTCCAACGGGATGGGGGAGGCCCCTCTGTAACGTGATCTGTATACCAAAGAATAAGGATATCTGCAAGCGTCTCGCACTTCCCCAAAGTCTTTAAAACAGTGAAGGAATGGTTTCATACCAGGATAGGGCTTCTAGTAGAATGGCTAAACCCCGAAACAGCCGAGTTCTCCCTGAAAGATGGCAGCGCCGGGCAACTTTTGCGGAATTGGTATGCGCCTATGAATATGGCCGGTTGGATTGTTTTTGCATGGGACTCCCTCATTGTACGGACTTTTTGTGGACGAACCATGGGCGAAAAGACAAAGGCCCCGAACGAGAGCAGGAAGGGAAAGCGCATTTGGTTGGAGGAGGGTGACCCAAAACTATGGATTTTTCGATCCATAGGAAAGGGGCATCCTCTTTCTGTCTGGAAAAATATCTGAGTTAAAAAAATCGAGGGTATCCTTCCGTCATTTCATGACTTTTGGGACACCCTCTTTACAATTTTAATCCGTGGTCATCTCAGGCCGGTCGTCCTCAAAGATAAAATCGATGAGACTTTCCGAACACATCTCACGATAGGGAACCAACACAGATCCTACATCGACACGGGTTGCATAGTATTCATCGTCTTCCGGAACACGATGCTCTTCCATAGGATAATTCATATAGGTCAGGGCATTTGCTGCAAGATAAAACACTTCGTCCTTTGTCATGTTGGTTTGAACCAAACCAAGACAGTCGTACAGCGCTTTATTGATCGTACCAATATTGGATGTCTTAAACTTATTCACTAGGCTGGTCAACACATTGCGTTGGCGCTGTGTACGCTCAAAGTCATCGCCGATCGCACGGATACGGGAGTAATAGTGCGCCTGCTTGCCAGAAAGATTAAAGGTGCCTTCTGTCAGGTTGCGGCTGGGGTCGCCGGAATTCTGGTTGATTAGCCGTGCCTCGGCTGCGGTCAATGTGATCTCCACCCCGCCCAGATTATCGATGATTTGGTCAAACGCGGAATTGTCGATCAGGACAAAGCGGTCGATGTCCACACCAAAGTTGGCCTCGATGGTCGAAACGGCCAATTGTCCGCCTGCACCGGCGCCGCCCTGTTGGTACCCCAATGGATAAGCCGCATTCAGCTTGTTGCTTCCATGATAGGGAATGGCAACATAGAGATCGCGCATGAAGCTGGTCAACTTCAACTTTTTATGCCGGGTATCGACCGAAACCATCATCATACTGTCACTGCGGCCAATGTCATTGTCTTGGTAGTCGTCTACGCCGAGCAAAAGGATATTGGTGATGGCGTCATCGTGGTACAAACCACCCAACAGGTTGGGATCTCCGGTGATCTCATCCGTGGAAGAAGTCCCCTCCCCGCCACTGGGCAGAGAAATCGATCCGCTCGGCGGGGCAAGAGAACTCAAACCGTTATAATGGATCTGGCTCAAAAGCATATCCGCATACACCAGGCCGCTGCCAAAGATCACAAAAACCAAGCTCAGAAACAAAACAACTATATTGCGGATCAGACGAATCCGCTTCTTTTTCTTATTATCTTGATTCACAATATCAGTCCTTAAACGCAGCAGCCTGCTGGCCGTGCAACAATTTTTTTGGAAAAGTGCGCATTAACTCGTATATTATACTGGTTTCGTCACGAAATATAATTCTATAATATAATTTTAGTGCTTGTTAAAAACCGGTCTTGCTGGAAAATCTGTCATTCTCTTCGTGATAAACCGCAGAGAGTATTCCACAGAAGAACGCCCATGCAGAGCTAGCTTTATAAGAGGGAATCGCGCCAGCCCTTGTGAGATGATTCGTCGGGGCGGGTTTCGTCCAAGGTGAGCAGATAAGCGGGAAGAAATTCTTCCAAAAACAGTCGGCCTCTGGAATCTGCATATCACGAATGGATTCCCAAAGGCTGTCTTCTGCTTTAAGAAATTCAGCGTTACCCATACGGCGTTCCTCCAGGCACTTGATGAGGGCGGAGAGCTTGTCCGCTGCTTTGACCAATCGATGGAGTTCCGCATCTGCCTCACTGTCTCCACGCAACAAGGGCGCATAAATATCCTGCAAGTCGCTGGGAAGAAGGGAAAGCAATGTTTGCTCTGCGGCAGATTCCACGGCGCGATAAGCGCCACGAATGTCGGCGCTATAGTATTTTACCGGCGTGGGCAAATCGCCGGTTAATGTTTCGGGGGCATCGTGAAAAAGGGCTAACACAGCAGCGCGCTCGGGGTTGACATGCCCTCCAAATCGGACATTGCGCAGTGTAGCCAGTGCGTGTGCCAATACAGCGGTCTCAAAACTGTGTTCGCTCAGATTCTCTTGTCGGGTATTTCGCATCAACCCCCAACGATCGATATATTTCATGCGGGAAAGCATGGCAAAAAATTCGGATGGCATCCATCCTACACCTCCAATACCGTTGAAGTTTGCAATATCTTTCAAAACGCTAAAAAACCTGTCAGAAGCTGGGAAAAGCGAAAAAAACCAGCGGTTTGGCTGTTTTTCCATATAGAGAAGCCCGGATCTAACCATATTCCAGAATTCTTTTTTTGGGGGCTGGGACGTCCATTTTTTGTTTGTTCTCCAATTGCATATGCTATAATGGTTCTTAATGACTGTATCCAGCTCTTCTTTGTGCATCCATCAAAATGCGCGGTACAAAGCATCGCTCCTAGAGAAAAGTCGGATGCCGTCCGCGCTTTTGAACCACGAGTCCTTTTTCAGGCTTGTGGCTTTGCCTCATACGCATTATAATAATACCATCTTATGGAAGAAAATGCCACGATCTACGGCGAAAGAATAAGAAAGACAACGAAAGTCAGGTGATTCTGTGACGCAGTTGCGTTTTCCTGAAAGGGCTTCCAGCTACTATTGGAGGGCTTTCCTCTATGGAATAGGCATTTCCCTCCTGTTTTTTCTCCCTTTTATTCTCTGGGATGACGGATATTTTTTGTTCTATGGCGATTTTAATGTGCAACAGGTTCCGTTTTATCAAATGTGCCATGATGCAATCCGAAGCGGCAATCTGGGTTGGAGCTGGACCACCGACCTGGGAGCAAATTTTATCGGGTCCTATACCTTTTATTTGTTGGGGAGTCCGTTTTTTTGGCTGACGATTCCCTTCCCGAGTGCAGCGGTACCACATTTGATGGGGCCTTTGCTGGTTTTGAAATTTGGTTGCGCGTCTCTGACAGGTTTTATTTACTTAAAGCGTTATGTCCGCACACCGGACTATGCGGTCCTGGGCGGGATGCTCTATGCATTCTCCGGTTTTTCGGTGTATAATATCTTCTTTAACCATTTCCACGAGGCGATTGTTGTATTCCCGTTGTTGCTTTGGGCCTTGGATGAGTACATGGCCACCAAGCGCCGCGGTGTGTTTGCTCTGTTGGTTTTTGCCAGCTGTTTTATGAACTATTATTTCTTCGTGGGACAGGTTGTATTCTGTGTGATCTACTTTTTCCTGCGGCTTATCGTGAAGGATTGGCGAATTGGACTGCGGGATTTTGCCCTGTTGGCCTGTGAGGCTGTGCTGGGGCTGCTGTGTTCCTGTGTGCTGCTGATTCCTACCGTACTTTGTGTAGTACAGAATCCACGTGTGGATAATCCCCCGAATGGATGGGGCGCCCTGCTCTACGGCTGGAATCAACGGTATGTACACATCTTGGAGTGCTTTTTCTTTCCCCCGGATATTCCGGCACGCCCCAATTTTACCCCGGATTCCGAGTCAAAATGGGCGTCTCTGGGCGCTTGGTTGCCCCTGTTCAGCATGACGGGTGTATTTGCCACGCTGCAGGCGCGGCGTAAGAGTTGGATCAAAACTCTGCTGCCCATACTGTTCCTAATGGCGTTTGTCCCCATTTTGAATTCATCTTTCCAGCTGTTTAATTCCAGTTATTACGCACGGTGGTTCTATATGCTCACCTTGATGATGTCGTTGGCGACGGTGACTGCGCTGGAAACCCGCGCGCGGACTGGAAGCGTGCAATCAAATGGACCCTTGGGTTTACCTTGGGCATTGCGCTTCCCATCGGGCTGATGGTGAAGACGACAACCTCCGGGGATGAAGAAACCATGTCCGTCGGGCTGGAAGCATACCCGTCCCGGTTCTGGGCCTATGTGGCGATTGCGGTGCTCAGCCTGCTATTGCTCGCCGTTCTTATGCGGGACCACCCGATGCGCCAACTCCGTCAAGAGCTTTTGAACCGGCGAGGCAGAGTCTTCTTTCCCCGGCGGTTCGGTGTGGAGAGGACCAAACGTTTTGCGCGCTCCTGTATGTGTGGCGTGGCGGTGATTGCAGTGGTATATTCGCTGTATTTTATCACGCTGGGAAAAACACAGAGCAGCGATAACCACGATCATATGATTCCCTATTCACTCAATGGTGGAAAAGACCTGCAATTGGATACGAGCAATTGCCGCATCGACGTATATGACGGTATGGACAATCAGGCGATGTTTTTCCAAATGCCCACGATCCAAGCCTTTCACAGCATTGTACCGGGTTCGATCATGGAGTTTTATCCCACCATCGGTGTACAACGCGATGTGGGGTCCCGGCCGGATGTGAAGTATTACGGCCTGCGCGGGTTGACTTCTTGTCGTTGGCTGTTGGACCCCATCACCAGTGGGGAGACCTTTGAGCAGGACGGAAAAACAGAGATGCCCGGGTGGAAATATGTCGATACGCGAAATGGGTTCGACATTTGGGAAAACCAGTATTTTATCCCCATGGGTTTCTGCTATGACAGCTATATCACCCGTGAAGAATATGACCGCGTGAGCGAGGACAACCGGAATTTACTGCTTTTAAAGACAATGGTGCTGGATGATGAACAAGTCCTGCGCTATGGAGACATCCTGAACCACTTTGAAGAGATCGATTCTGTTGCCTACACGCAGGAAGGGTATTTCGCCGATTGTCTGGCGCGCCGCAGCATGGCGTGCTCCACGTTTGAGCGGGACAACAGCGGATTTACTGCCACAATATCGACCGACAAAGACCGTTTGGTATTTTTCAGCGTTCCCTACGAGGGCGGTTGGACCGCCACTGTCAACGGCGAACCGGCGCAGATCGAACAGGTAAATGTCGGCTTTATGGCGGTACGAGTGCCGGAAGGGGAGAGCACCATCCGGTTTGACTATGAGACGCCCGGCCTGAAATTGGGCGCCTGTGTGACGGCGGGAGCGTTCTTGCTGTTGGGAATCTATTGGTTGGTCACCCGGCGGTTCGACCGTGCCCATCCGCCAAAACGCCGTGCCTTTCGGGTCAAGGAATTCGCGATGAAGAAAGGGGAGGGAACGGAGTGAATCATATTCGCCTACAGCTCTTAGGGATTTCTGCAATACTATTTGGGATCGTGTTGATTCTTGCCTTGCCTGGTTCACCTGCCATTGGAGTAATCATCGCGGTGCTCGGCATGACATTTTCGTTAGCCGGTGCATCCGGACGAAAAGAGGAGAAATAACCAATGAAGGAAACGTATATTCCCACGGTCTATCTGGTGATTCCTTGTTACAATGAGGAGGAAGTGCTTCCGGAGACGGTCAAGCGTCTGACAGAGAAACTGCAAAAAATGCAGCAGGCCGGTCTGGCGGGGGAGAAAAGCCGTATGTTGTTTGTAGACGACGGCAGTAAGGACCGTACCTGGACGTTGATCTCCGCGTTCAGCGATCAGAACCCGTTGGTTTGCGGATTGAAATTGGCGCACAACCGTGGCCATCAAAATGCGCTGTTGGCGGGATTGATGGAGGCGAAAGCGCGCGCGGACTGTGCGATTAGTCTGGATGCAGATTTACAGGACGATATCGAAGTGCTCGACGAGTTTGTACAGAAGTTCCGAGAGGGCTGTGATGTGGTTTACGGGGTGCGGAAGAAGCGGGAGACTGACAGCTTCTTTAAACGTACAACGGCGCAGGGATTTTACAGAGTGATGCGCCTGCTCGGAGTGGAAACCGTCTATAACCATGCAGACTACCGGCTGATGAGCCAGCGCGCACTGGACGCGCTCTCCGAATACCGCGAGGTAAACCTGTTCCTGCGCGGAATCGTTCCTCTGATCGGATACCGCAGTGACTATGTTTTCTATGACCGCCATGAACGTTTTGCGGGGGAATCCAAGTATCCTTTGAAAAAAATGATCTCTTTTGCTTTGGATGGCATTACCTCATTTAGTGTGAAACCCCTCAAAATCATTTCCAATTTGGGAATCCTACTCAGTGTATTGAGCGTCGGTGGTCTGATCTACGCTTTGATTTCCTATTTTACGGGAAACGCAGTGGCAGGCTGGACTGCGACGATTTCGTCTATTTGGCTGTTGGGCGGCATCCAGCTCCTCTGTATTGGCGTAGTGGGCGGTTACGTCGGCAAGATCTACAGCGAAGTAAAGGCGCGGCCGCGCTATCGCATTGAGCAAAAAGTAGGGGAGGAAGAGCTTGAGCAACCCAAATAAAACGGTCTGACGGGGAGAACAAAGCATTGGAATTTTATCAGGAACTTTATCAGAACTGTGTGAACGAGTTGGAACAGGATCGAAAAGCCTATAATCGGTGTTCCTTTCTGCGAGGCATTGTTATGCTCTGCGCGATTGGGGCATGTATCGCTGGGTATGTGCAAAACCAGCCGCTTTATTACGAGATTGGCGCATTGGCGTTTGTAGGATTTCTGCTTTTGGTGGTGCGGCACAGCCAAATTGTCGAGCGGCAAAAGAACAACACTGCCCTGCGCGATGTTGCAAAGGCTTATATGGACCGCTGCGGCGACGGTTGGAAGGGCTTTCCGGTGGATGGCGCCGCCTATTTGTCAGAGGAGTTCCCGCAGGGAAAAGACCTCGATCTGTTTGGCCAAGCCTCCCTTTACCAGTATATTTGTGCAGCCAGTACGCCGTATGGCCGGGACCAGTTGGCTGCATGGCTGCGGGATGGATATGCCGGTTTGCCGGAGTGGAAACGCCGGCGGGACGCGGTACAGGAACTGGCGCAGAAGCAGCGGTTTTGCACGGAGTTTCAAGCATTTGCTTTACCGGAACGGGATGCGAAAGAGGGAACCTCCAGCGATGTGTGGCGGCGTTTTCTTCAGAAAGATGGACGCCAACCGCCTGCGATGTTCCAAATGCTGCTTTGGATTCTTCCGGCACTGACGCTGTTGTGCCTTTTTGGAGCTCTATCCGGTATCGCGCCGCAGGTAGGGCAGATCGGCTTCAGCTGCCTGTCTTTGTTACAGCTGGGGGCTGCTCTTCCGTGCCTCAAGGGACATAACCAGCAGTTTGCGCCTGTTTACCGGGTTCATAAGATGGTGTCGCCTTATCGCAAATTAGCTGCTTGTTTGGAACGCGAATCCTTTCACAGCGAGATGTTGCAGGATCTACAGAACTGTCTTCGCCAGCAAGGGGGCGCACAGAAGGCTTTCAAGGAGCTGGAGCAGATTTCGGATTCGATTGCCGCGCGGCACAATGGGTTGGCGTTGATTTTATACAATGCCCTGTTTCTTTACGATTTCCGGTGTGCCAGGCGTTTGGTTGCCTGGAAAACAGCTTATGGTTCGGTTGTCCAGGAATGGCTGGACGCGCTGGGAAAGGTGGAGGTACTCATCAGCTTGGGGGTTCTTTCCCAAGTAAAGCGTGTCCATTCATACCCAGAAATACAGGCTTCCTCGCAGTCGTTTTTAGAGGCAAAGGATCTCCGGCATCCTCTGTTGCAGGAGGAAAGGGCGGTCGGCAATGCGTTTTCCCTGCGGCAGAGGGTTTGTGTGATCACCGGCTCCAATATGTCCGGCAAAACGACCTTTTTGCGCAGTATCGGCACCAATCTGATTTTGGCATACGCTGGGGGAGTGGTGGCGGCGGAGTATTTCCGCGCCTCGCCGATGGCGGTGTGTACTTCTATTCGAGTGGAAGATAGTGTCAGCCAGGGAATTTCCAGTTTTTACGCGGAACTGTTGCGCGTAAAGAAGATGATCGACCAAAGCCAAACGGGCGCGCCTATGATCGCATTGATCGACGAGATCTATCGGGGGACCAATTCCCGCGACCGGATTACCGGCGCGCGGGAAACCATCCGAAGATTGGCGCGGTCCAATGTGCTGACGCTGGTGACCACCCATGATTTTGAACTGTGTGATCTGGAAAAGGACCCGTGTACGCCTACGGTCAATTATCATTTTACAGAGCACTATTCCGGGCGGGAGATCTTATTTGATTATCGCATTCGTCCGGGACGCTGCCAGACGACCAATGCACAGCATTTGCTCCGTTTGGTAGGGATTCTGCCGGAGAATGAATCAAGGAAATATCCAGATTCTCTGTAGAGCCTCCACTGCGTGCAAGATCGTATAATAGTGTTGCGTCCAGCGCAATGGAAAGGGTCTTGCTGCGGCCGTTTTGTATAGATGTATTACAAATAGAATAATATAATATTAAAAATACAAATTGTATAAATTAATAAGCGGTTCTCTGCCTGAAAATTAGGTGGGAATCGCTTTTTTGTATGTACTTTCTTTGATGAAAATAAAGATGAAAATAAAATAGTTGGAAAGAATCCGCAAAATGGGGGTTGACTTTCTAAATATCTTGCATATAATAATATATGAACAATAGCTCATATGAAAGAATGTGAAAATATGACAGACCAAAATGGAGTCGAGCGCTGTGAATTTATCCACGCACATGAAGACATTGTGGAAAAGGTTACCCAGGATATGCCGGACGAGGAGATCCTGTATGACTTAGCCGAACTGTTTAAGATTTTGGCGATTCCACCCGCATTAAAATCCTGTATGTGTTGTTTGAATCGGAGATGTGTGTCTGCGACATTGCCCAGCTGCTGAATATGACGCAGTCCGCAATTTCCCACCAGCTGCGCGCTTTGAAGCAAAGCAAACTGGTGAAATACCGCCGGGAAGGAAAGACCGTATTTTACTCCCTGGCAGACGGCCATGTCCGGACGATCATCGATCAGGGCATGGAGCACGTAGCTGAATAACAAAATTTAAGGGGGATTTTCTCATGAAAAAACGTTTTAACCTTACCGATCTGGACTGTGCCAATTGCGCCCGCAAGATGGAGGACGCCATCAAGAAGATTGACGGGGTTAACGATGCAAACGTTAGCTTTTTGACCCAAAAAATGATGGTGGATGCCGAAGACAGCCGCTTTGATGCGATTATGCAGGAGGTTGTCAAAGTCTGTAAGCGCGTAGAACCAGATTGTGTCATCCATCTGTAAGCCAAGACTTTTTGAACCGGCGAAATCACTTCATCTTTTGAACAGGAGGGATTTCTATGAGTAAGAAACAAAAAAAGACCCTAGTTCGTATTCTGATTAGCGCGGTTCTTCTGGTGGTCGCGGCATTGGCCCCGGTGGATGGAATTTTTAAATTGATTCTCTTCTTGATTCCATACGCCATCATCGGCTGGGATGTTCTGTGGAAAGCGATACGGAATATTGCGCATGGCCAGATCTTCGACGAGAATTTTTTGATGGCCATTGCCACAGTGGGTGCTTTTGTCGTCGGGGAATACCCGGAGGGTGTCGCGGTCATGCTGTTCTATCAGGTGGGCGAGCTGTTTCAAAGTTATGCAGTGGGTCGTTCCCGCCAGTCGATCACTGCTTTGATGGACATCCGTCCGGATTATGCCAATATAGAACAGGATGGAAAGTTGGTACAGGTTGACCCGGAGGATGTGGCGGTGGGCGATACCATCGTGATAAAAGCCGGTGAAAAGATCCCGCTGGATGGTGTGGTTTTGGAGGGGAGTTCTGCTGTGGACACAGCTGCGCTCACCGGGGAATCCCTGCCGCGGGATGTAGTTCCTGGGGATGATGTTGTCAGCGGCTGTATCAACCAAAGCGGCCTGTTGAAAGTACGTGTTACAAAGGTATTTGGGGAATCTACCGTAGCAAAAATTCTCGACCTTGTAGAAAACTCGAGCAGCAAGAAGGCGCGTGCAGAGAGCTTTATTACGCGTTTTGCACGGTACTATACCCCTGTTGTCGTCATTGGCGCCGTCCTGTTGGCGGTTTTACCTCCTCTCTTTTTCGGCGGCGATTGGAGCGATTGGCTGCAACGCGCATTGATCTTCCTGGTGATTTCGTGCCCGTGTGCTTTGGTGATTTCTGTGCCATTGAGCTTTTTCGGAGGAATCGGCGGTGCATCAAAGCAGGGAATTTTGGTAAAGGGCAGCAATTATCTGGAGGCATTGGCAAAAACAGAGGTTGTGGTCTTTGATAAGACTGGAACCCTGACCAAGGGAACCTTCAAGGTCACGGCTGTGCATCCGGATCAGATCAACGAAGAAAATCTTTTGGAGCTGGCAGCATTGGCGGAAAGTTATTCGGAACATCCCATTTCGCGCTCTCTGCGTGAGGCGTACCGCCAGCCAGTGGACACATCCCGTGTGTCGGAAGTGGAAGAAATCTCCGGACATGGTGTGCGTGCAAAGGTGGATGGGCGTGAGGTATACGCAGGAAATAGCAAATGGATGGATCAAATCGGAGCAAAATGGCACAATTGCCACCGCACGGGTACGGTTGTACATGTAGCGGTCGACGGCACTTATGCTGGCCACATTGTGATTTCGGATGAAGTCAAGCCCGACGCAGCTTCTGCGGTTGCAGCCTTGAAGCGGGAAGGTGTTAAAAAGACCGTCATGCTCACAGGCGATCGAAAAGCTGTAGGTGAAGCGGTCGCGCGAGAGATCGGAATCGACGAAGTGCATGCGGAACTTCTCCCGGGAGATAAGGTCCACCAGGTGGAACGCCTGCTCGACGGAACGAGCGAGAAAGGAAAGCTGGCTTTTGTCGGCGATGGAATCAACGATGCACCGGTATTATCTCGAGCAGACATCGGAATTGCAATGGGCGGCCTTGGCTCGGATGCCGCGATTGAGGCAGCAGATATTGTATTGATGGACGATAAGCCGTCCAAGTTGGCGGCAGCGGTGCGTATCTCGCGGAAAACACTGCGGATTGTACGGCAGAACATTGTATTTGCTTTGGGCATTAAATTGTTATTCCTGGCTTTGGGCGCCTTTGGCTTGGCCAATATGTGGGAGGCAGTTTTTGCGGATGTCGGCGTATCCGTCCTGGCAATTCTGAATGCTTCGCGTGCGCTTCGGACTTCTAGCCAGGATGTACCGGCGCCGGATATGCCGGTAAGTATGCAAAAAAGCAATGCATAAAACGACTTCTATAAAAACGTATCTGAAAATTCTTCATAATTTTTCTTGAAATTGAAGCGCTGGATTCTATCAAAAGAATTCAGCGCTTCAATTTGTGTGCCCAGAAACGAACAGAAAAAAACTTTTGAGTGGACAAGGAGCAATAGATGCGATAAACTGAATGAAAGAAAAGACCAACGATAAGGAAGCGATGCGCCATGAGAAGGAAAATGCCCCTTTTCTCCTTGACCAAACAGATTTTTGGCTTATTGCAAAAACGGCAAAAGCGTTCTTTTTGGATTGTCTTGCTGATTCTCGCGGTTTCAGCAGGATTGAGCCAGATTTTGCCCTTGGCGGTTGGCTATTTGACCGATCGTGTGCTTGTAGACCGGGCAAATATTTCCTTTCAAACTACCGTACCAGTCCTTCTGGTGATCCTGATCACCAGTGTGGTCAATGAGGTCATCAAGGTGATCCGCAGGTTACTGGTGGAGGATGCCTCGACGCAGGCGGAGAAAGAAGCTCGCAATCGGGCGGCAGCCTCCCTGATGCTTGCCCCTATGCGTTACTTCCGGCAAAACATGACCGGAAATATCCATGGGAGATTGAATCGCAGCATCGAGGGAACGACAAAACTCGTCAAGCTAATCTTTATGGATTTTGCACCGGCAGTTGCGACTGGCATTGCAGCGGTGTTTGTGATCTTCTCCCAACTGCCGTGGCAGGTGGCATTGCTGATGGTTCTGGTCGTACCAGTCGGCACACTTATTGTGATGCGTCAGATTTCCACACAGAAAGGAATCCGCGTAGAACTTCTACAAACCAAAGCAGATCTGGATGGGACAATGGTGGAACTTCTAGGCGGGATGGAAACCATTCGATCCATGGACAGTGCGGAGATCGAGTGCGCGCGGATCGACCGGCGGTCGGAGGCCTTGCGAACCAAAGAGATGAAACACCACCGGGCAATGGCTTTTTATGACTGCCTGAAGTTTATCAATGAGGCGGCGTTTAACGTAGCGGTGATTGGGATTTCCGTCTTGCTCGCTTTTCAGGGGGCGATCAGTGTTGGTACCGTACTGACTGCTTATCTTTGTTTTACACAGTTGACCGGACCACTGCGTGAACTACACCGCATCCTCGACGAGGTCTCGGAATGTACGGTTTTGGCAAGCGATTACTTCCAGATTTTGGGGATTCCTAAGGATTTCTCCTATGCAGTACAGGGAGAAAAGCGTGTGGAGAAATGGGATTCGAACGATATTCAAATGCAGCATCTGCGTTTCCATTACGCGGAGGAACCGGATAAACCGATCCTGGAAGATCTGAATTTACAGGTCGGTGCGGGCAAATTTATTGGGATTGCTGGGCCGAGCGGATGTGGAAAGTCCACTGTTACAAAAGCGATCGATAAATTGGAGGAAACAGAGGGTACGATTACCATCGGTGGCTATGACCTGGCGGCGCTTACCCGTGCAGATTTGGCGGAAGCTGTGGTATTGGTGCCGCAGGTTCCATTCCTCTTCGCAGATACCATATTTCACAATATCTGTTATGGGATAAAGAGGGAAGTTACTCTGGAAGAGGTACGAGAGGCCGCTCGCCGTGCTTCGATTGATGCAGATATTATGCAGATGCCTGGGCAATATGCGTTTCTGGTGGCAGAGGCCGGACACAATCTTTCAGGCGGACAGCGCCAGAGGATTGCGTTAGCACGCGCCTTTTTGAGGACGCCACGAATCCTCATTCTGGATGAAGCGACATCTGCGCTGGACAATACATCGGAAAAGCAGATTCAAGTGGAATTTGAGCGGATGAAGGAGGTCTACGGGACCACCATTCTATCCATCGCACACAGGCTTACAACACTAAAAAATTGCGATCAAATTGTTGTGATGGACCACGGAAAGATCGTTCAACAGGGCACGTATGATTCGTTGAGAGAACAGCCTGGTCTGTTCCGGGATATGAGCTTGGGAATTGTTCAATAGAATTACCTCCTAGACCGGTGCTTGCCGTATAGAGAATCGGTAAGAATCAACAGCGCCAAGAGGAAATGTAAATACCGGGTGGGGCATAGCTATAGAGAAGCAGTAGGCGATGCAAGGGAAAAGGGAACGAGGCCATCTGTCGCCGTTTAGGAAAAGGTGCGATAACCGGATGGACATAGGCGCAGAAAACCAGCAGGCGGAGAAAGAAAAGACGGGATCAGGAAAACCGAAGGGCTGTTTGCCGTTGTCGA
>BCAA01000017.1 GCA_001305115.1 Clostridia bacterium UC5.1-1E11
CACTAACAACCCGCCTAGGGAAGATTGATTTTCGTCCACACTGGTTTTTCCGATCTCAATGTGCCTTTTAGGGCGCTGTTTTTAGAAAACTTGTAGGGGTGCTAACGGCCCGCCTAGGGAAGATGGATATTCGTCCCACACAGGTTTTTCCAATCTAAACGTGCCTTTTAGAGCGTCATTTTAAGGAAACTTGTAGGGGCGCTAACGGCCCGCCTAGGGAAGATGGATTTTCGTCCACACTGGTTTTTCCGATCTCAACGTGCCTTTTAGGGCGTTGTTTTAAGAAAATAGAGAGGATGGCCGCAGGCTGTCTCTAAAAAATTTCTTATCCCACCGCTCTTTTGATAGGGCGGTTTTTTCTCTGTGGATTTCGACATTAAGACCTGGGGGAACGCTCTATTTTATACATAACGGTATTTCTATGGAAAAGACTTCCCCTGAAAGCTAGCAAACAAAAGGACGGAGGCATTTATGTTTCGAAAAAGTACCCTGGCGGACTGCAAAGCCATTTACGACTTGATTTGCGACCTGGAAAAGAAGGAACTCCCCTATGAACGCTTTTGTGATATTTATACCCGTCAAGTTCAGGATAAGCACTACTATTGCCTGGTGTGTGAGGAAGAGGGGGCAGTGGTGGCTGTAATGAATCTACGTATGGAGGACCAACTGCACCACGCAGAAACCATCGCAGAAATATTGGAATTCTCCGTTGCAGATGCTTATCGAAGCCGGGGCGTGGGAAAGGATATGTTTGCGATCGGTTGTCAAATTGCAAAGGATTGGGGATGTACTCAAATGGAAGCAGCTAGCAATCAACTGCGAACGGACGCTCACCGATTTTATTTGCGGGAAGAAATGAACAATTTCCATTACAAATTCTCCAAACGCTTGGATGGCGAAAAGTCAACGGTCAATGTATTGGGGCGATAAATATCTTTTCCAGCTCTACAAAGGGAACCGGCACAGAGATTTCAATGGTTTAGCCATTCACCACGGTAGTTAGCCGGATTTGCCTATTAGGCAAGCAATGTAGATCGTCTTGACAATCGTTGCAGGCCTTACTTAAATTCTATAGGCAAATGGAGCGAACCATTATATCCGTATGAATCCAAAACGAACCCTGAGGGAATATTTTTCTCCGGTAAATGAACCCCTATATCTGCGGTAGGAACCATAGGAACCGCAAAAACTGGAAAATCCAACAAGGGCGCACAGGAAGAAATGATCCTGTGCGCCCTTGTTGGATGGGCGTCAAGTTCTAGGAAAAGTCCTCTGTCTTTTCCCATGATTTTCACTTTTGTTCTTATCGCATGAAATGTCTTTTATATGGAACACATATGGATCATTTTTCGGGCCCCTGGTAACGCATCGGCGTATACCGTATTCCATTTTCTGTCCGTTCTGCATCCGTGGCGAAAAAACCCAACCGCCGATACACCTCCACCGCATAGGGGGAGGCATGTACGGTCATCTCCGGATATGGCGTATCGGCCATCATTGTTTGAAACAAAGCCCTTCCCACACCGCGGCGATGCCATTCCTTCCGGACAAAAAACAGGGCGATATGCGCTCCGCGCATGGCCAATATGCCCGTGAGTTGTCCATCCGCCCATGCCCCGTACATCCGAAGAGCGTTCATTTCCACACGATTTTGCAGGAACATCCGGAATTCCTCTACACCCTGTGCTGAATAAACGGGGGCTTCAAATTCAGAAAAAACCTCCCAAATCAAACGAACAGCCTCTTGGGTCTCAGCATTTCGCAACAACCGAATCTCCATCGAATTCCTCCTGTCCCCCCGGCAGAACCAGCACAAAGGGATTCCCAAACGGATAATTCCCTCGTCGATGGCTTTTTTAATTTGTTTTGACAACCTTATGGAAATCGCTTCTTTTGCAATCAAGAAAACAGATCTTCCGGTAACATTAAATCCTTCTTTGGGATCTTTTCCCAGGAAAACAACGGAAGTAGCTCCTTTGGGCGTACGGGAAAAGGATGGGGAAGAAGCCCTGCAAGGTATGCTATTCGCCCCACGATCTCCTCCGCCGTAAATCCATGGGCACGCAATGCGCCAATGTCCAAATCGCGCTCCCGTTTGGAAAGCCGCCGTCCATCCTGCGCCAAAAGAAGGGGTACATGGATGTATTGAGGCGGCTCGGCGCCAAAAAGCCGATAAAGATACATCTGGCGCGGCGTTGAAGAAAGAAGGTCGCGGCCGCGCACAACCTGGGTCACACCCATTGCAATGTCGTCTACGACGACAGCCAACTGATAGGCAAAGACGCCGTCCGACCGGCGCAGGATGATGTCCCCACATTCCGATGCTAGATTTTGCTCCAACCGCCCATAATGGCCGTCTTCAAACCGTATGGTTTCATCCGGAAGGCGCAGCCGTGCCGCTGGCCGTCGAAGGCGGGAAAGATGCATGATCTGTTCCGGGGTAAGTTCCCGGCAACGGCCCGTGTAAAGTGTTTCTCCATCTGAATTGTGCGGCGCTTCGGCTGTATGGAGCTGTGCCCGAGTACAAAAGCAGGGATATAAAAGACCCTTTTGCTCCAACTGTGCAAACGCCATCTTATAAAGCTCTGTTCGCTCGCTTTGATAGTAAGGGCCATTCGGCCCTCCCAGATGCCCCCCTTCCTCCCAATCCAATCCGAGGAAATACAAATCCTCCTCTATCCGGTCAGCCCATGCCCGTGAGGTGCGGTCTGGATCGAGATCTTCCAACCGGAGAACCATCCGGCCGCCTACCGATCGTGCCGAAAGCCAAGCCAATAGGGCGCTGAACAGATTTCCTACATGCATACGTCCACTGGGCGAAGGGGCAAATCGGCCCGTCACCTTCTGTGCCTCTCCCGTACTCATTTTTACTCCCTCCAAGCCGCTGTTCACCGGTTCAGTATACCATATTTTCCTCTTTCATGGTAGATTCTAGAAACGTACAAGAATTTTTATATTTCTTTTTGACTTATATAGAATCAGACAGTATAATAAAAATAAAGATTTTTTTCAAACATGCTCGGACGATCTCTCCGCATTTTTTGCGCACATCCGTCCTTTTTTGTCCACTGCAGATTCGTATGCATGGGACATTTTTTACGAAAGGGGAGAATCCAAAATGGCAGATCACCTGTCTCCCGATTCATTGGGCCGTTCTGTACAGCCGGGCGAAGTCCACCTGATGAGCAGTGAAATTCCCGGTGGGATTTTTCGCTGTTATACAGATACCGGTTGGACCATTTTGGATGTCAGCCGGGGCTTTTTAAACCTGTTTGGCTATACGACGGAGGATATTCAACGAAAATTTCAAAATAAATTTTTAGAGATGATCGACCCACGTGACCGCGCCGCTGTGATGGAATCCTTATTGCGACAAAGCGGCACGGGGAAAAGACCATCGTTTGGAATACCGGGTCAAACACTGCAATGGACAAACCCTCTGGATTTTGGAGCAGGGCCGTCTGACCCGTCAGATTGGTGAACCGGATACCTACTGCTGTATTTTAGCGGACATTACAGAGAGCAAAAATCTTGAAGAAAGACTGCGCCTCAGTCTCGAACGACATCAGATCATCATGGACCAAACCGATGACATTATCATCGAATGGAACATTGAAACCGACTCATTCATCTGCTCGCCAAAGTGGGAACGCAAATTTGGCTATATGCCTTCGCAGGAAAAGATCTTGACGCGTATCCTTCGAGGGGATTCCCACATTCATCCTGACGATCAAGCCCGTGTAGTGGAATCCTTATATTCCATCCGAAAGGGGTCGCACTATGCGGATATGGAGCTACGCATCCGTACGGCGGACGACCGGTACCTCTGGTGCCGCGCACGTCTGACCGCACAGATCAGCCAGGCCAACCATCCCATTCATGCGATCGGTGTTTTAATCGATATCGACAATGAGAAGCGGCAGGCGGAAAAACTGCTGGAGATTGCCCAGCACGATTCCCTGACTGGTCTGTACAATAAGGGGACATCCCAAAAGCGCATTGAAGAACATCTAAAATCCCTGGATGAACACAGCTGTTCCGCATTGATGATTCTCGATTTGGATAATTTCAAGCAGATCAATGACAGCATGGGGCATCTCTTTGGCGATGCCATCCTGATCGAAGCAGCGCAACGAATCAAAAAACAATTCCGCAGCACCGACATCGTCGGACGCATTGGCGGGGATGAATTTATCATCTTCATGGAACATTTACAGGGCACTTCCATCCTGCAAAAAAAGGCGGAACAGGTTATTCATGAATTGGAGAAAATCCAGACGGTAAACAATGGTACCGAAAATTCGCCGACCATCCACCTTTCCTGTAGCGTCGGGGCTGCGGTCTATCCGTTGCATGGGAAAAGTTTCAAGGAATTGTATCACAATGCCGACTTGGCGCTGTATCAAGCCAAAAAGAATGGCAAAAATCAATATCATGCATACGATACATCCTCCACAACGGAGACTTTTTTGCGCACAACAGCCCAGCCAGTCTCATACATCGGAGGGAAGATCGATTCCGATGAGCCAGACGGCTTGCTCGACCGCTTGGCAGAGCATTGCTTCCGTATTCTCTACCAAGCCCATGATGTCGAGACCGCTGTACAATCCATCCTGGAAATGGTGGGGAAGAAATTCAACGTCAGCCGCGCTTATATCTTTGAAAACAGCGAGGACGGAACCCACTGCTGCAATACCTTTGAATGGTGCAATGAAGGAATCTCCCCTCAAATTGAAAATTTACAGTCCATCTCTTACGAAGAAGATTTGAACAACCGCTACCTTGACAATTTCAATGAAGATGGGATTTTCTACTGCCGGGACATCTGTTCCTTGGAAGAGGAACCCTATGCCATCTTAGCCCCGCAGGGATCAAATCGCTCTTACAAAGCGCAATTTATGACAACGGGGTCTTTCAGGGGTTTGTGGGCTTTGACGACTGCTCGATCAACCGTTTTTGGACACAGGATCAAGTGGATGCGCTGGCCTTTATATCGGAGATTCTCAGCGTTTTCCTTTTGAAACACCGCGCACAACAAAAGGCCATGCAGGCACAGGAGTCCCTCTGCACCATGTTGGACAATCAGAACTCCTGGATTTATCTGGTCGATCCCAAATCGTTTGAACTGCTCTATATCAATCGCGGGCTGAGTTCTATCTTCCCAAATGCCTGCATTGGAAAACGTTGCTACGAATCTTTTTTCAACAGGGTTACCCCTGTGCGGATTGTCCTGTCCAGCGCCTTTCTGAAACGCAAAATAGCCTCGTCTTAGAAATCTACCAGCCTCTTTTGAATTCTTGGCTGTTAGCCGATGCCTCCTTGATCCCATGGCGAAATGAACCAGCCGCCTTGGTCTGTTGCTGTGACATCACCAAATATAAGAAATAAAAGGATGGTTCCTGACAGCCAGGCCCGCAGATAACGTTAGAATCCCCCTATTGCCCAATGCCCGTTTCCCATATGTATTTGCCCCCTATGGGAAAGTATCTATTTTCCATAAGACAAAAGGCGCAACGGAATCCGCCAACCTTTAAAAATTCCTTTCTGTAGGTTCTTCCGTTGATGGAATGGGCGTATTTCTGGTTGGTTTGATGTTTTTCCGTTTGCCCGTTTGGAAATGCGTCCTTTTAAAGGTTTTACCCCTTTGAGAGTGGAATCTTCCGTTCCAAGAACGCCATTGGATTGCCAATTCCATCGTTTCTGACCCGGAAGGAGCAAAAAGATCTTCACCGGATGAAAAGCACTCCTTTTGGTACCTATCAAATAAAAAACTGCGCAGAAAAAAGCGCCGTGGTAAGAAACGCCTCCCGAACAAGTAAAGGCCGGGCCGTCCTTTCTTCCTACAGCGCTTTGTGACTGCGCAGTTTTCTTTATTCCAGAATTTCTATACGGCCGTCCGCAACAAAGAGCGCCTGACGGTCGCTTATCACTTTTAAATCCAGAGAGGATGCGTAATTTCGCAAAATTTCTTCCACGGCCTCCTGAAACGCGGGATTTCCCGCATGTGGAAGGACGAAAAAATCGATCAGATGCAGGCCGGAGTCCTCCTTCAGTTTTGGCGCTTTTTCCCGGTCGTCCATTGCTGCCGAATATCCAATATCCGGTGCGGTCACAATCGCCCCCGCGGATTCTCCAATATAGAGCTTTCCCCGGTTGACCTCCTCTGCAATCAATCGATCCGCGCCCGTACGCTTCAATTCCTGCAGGAGAAAGAAGGTATTTCCACCCGCTATATAAATCAGGTCGTTTTTTTGTAGAGTCTGTTGGATTGTCTCATAAGAAGACTTGGAAATATCCAGCTCATCGACGGCCAAGCCCATGCGCTGTAAATGCATTTTTTCAAGCGAGATCCAATCTCCTGTATCCTCCACAAGGCTTGCTGTGGGAATATAGGTGACCGTCTTGTTATGAAATTCGAGTTCTATCTCCTGTAATCGATGAGAAATCTTTTCAAACATCGATACCAGCAACAATCGTTTCATCGTCATTTCCTCAAAAATGCCAGTTCCGCCTACTCTGAAAAAATCAGCCTAGTGCCATCCAGCGGACTTCCCTAATCAAACAACCATTTCTCAGAATATTTCTTAAGTGCGTACGGTTCTGTATCACAAAACGGAACAGATCTTTTGACCGCAGTACCGACGGGAACCCCATCGGTTTCTGCCTTTTCCAGCTATATAAGATTTGACAAACTGTATAAAAATTATAATTTATACAATTTGTTATATCTTTTTTTGCTCCACCAGGAGAGCAGCCTTTAAAACCAACACCTGCGTCTTGGCATCCTTGATGGTATTATCCATTACCAATTCGACCGCCTTCTGCAATGGAATGCGCTCGACCTCCAAAAATTCATCCTCATCCAAGTGGGATTCCCCATACCCTGTGATGCGGCAAGCATAGAGATGTAGGATCTCGTCGCAGTAACCGGGCGTAGGGTAAAGCACTCCCAGGTTTAAATAAGTATCCGCCGTGGTCCCGGTTTCCTCCCGCTGTTCACGCTTGCAAGCTTCAAAGGGGTCTTCGCCGCGCTCCAACTTACCTGCCGGCGCCTCCAAAACGACCTCTCGGTAAGGATAGCGGAATTGCCGGACAAAAAGCATTTCGTCCTGATCGGTCAGCGCCGCAACGCAAACCCCGCCGGGATGCATGACCAATTCCCGTTTAGCCTTTGCGCCATTTTCCAGTTCTACATCGTCCACAGCAACCTCAATGATTCGCCCCTTGTAGATATCGGTACGGCTCAACTGCTTTTCTATCAATTTCATTGCCCGGCCTCCTTATTATCTATACAAATCGTATTATTATTATAATATACGACTTATAGTATTTGATAAAATAATCACATTGTTGAAAACTCGGTTGATAATACTAAAAGTTGATCGATCGAGGTTTCTCATTACACTTTTTTCGCCCGAATGGCCCCTTATTGAACCGTTCTTCCTACACAATCGCCTTTTCATTTCGAGGAAATATCCCTAGCGATGCACTATAGAAAGAAAAACTTTTTCGAAATCATCCTAATAGTATAATTATTAAAAAATTATACTATTAGGATTTTATCGTATTGCCACGAAAATCGACCTTTTCCCTGCGACAGACAGGGGCGCGGACGATACTTGAAATCTGGATACAGACTCGACGATCGATCCGAAATCATTATCCAGCAAAATGATAGGTATAATTCGGATCGAGCGCATATAACTCCTCGTAAAGCGTCGCAGCCCGGCCACGGTAGTAGTCCATCACCCGGCTAGCTTCATCAACCTGAGCCATACTCCCGCCGACTGCCTGTGCATCGTCATGGAATTCCTGCAAAGCTGCCTCTGTGCCGTCGCTCCATGCCTGCTGTTCCTTCTTCAAGGTTTCCTTGCGCTCGTCGGTCACCTTCTCCAAAAGTGCATCGTAGGCGGCAGCGACCTCTTCGCGCCAAATCCCCGCATATTTTTCGGAGACTTCCACCATATCTTTGTTGGAAATCGCTTGATTGTTGTCCTGGATATACGCTTTGTCGATCGGGTTGTCCTGAAATTTCTCATCAAAATTCGGATTTTCCGTCTCCACAGGCAATACCTGTCCCGGGCTGCTCTCCGGTGGCTCCGGAGCAGGCTCCACCGGATTTCCCGGCACAGGCGTGGAAGATTCCCCTCCGGGGACCGGCGTTTCCGGGACGCTTTCCTCCGCGGAAGAACTGGAAGAGGAGACCGGATGATCCGGTTCCTCCTTCTCATTTTCCCCTGTACATCCCACCAGCGCGGTGAACCCTAGGGCCGCCGCCAACAGGAGGGCAATCCATTTATTCTTCATGGTGATTCTCCTGCGCCGAATCCTCCTCGGCCTCTGTCGCATCCATTATTTCATCGTCTCCGCCGTCGCCGTCATCCTCCGGCAATTCATCCTGGTCTTCGTCGTCCTCATGGGCTGTCCGCGCCAGAGTAACCACCTGGCTGCCTTCTGTCAGGCGCATGACGCGCACCCCCTTGCTGGGACGTGCACATTCACGGATGGAGTTTGCGCGAATGCGGATAATGACACCGTCGGATGCAATCAAGATGATGTCGTCCTCCAAATCAACCACTTTGATGGCAGCTACATCGCCGTACTTCTCCACATGGTAGTTGAGCAGGCCTTTTCCTCCGCGGGATTGGACGCGGTAATCGTCAATAGAAGAGAGACGCCCATATCCAGTCTCACTGACCGTCAAAACCAGGCCGCCTTCACGCACAACGCTCATCCCGACCACGCAATCCCCCTGCCTGAGCGTCAGGGCTTTGACGCCGCGGGCCGCGCGGCCCATGGCACGCACATCGCTCTCATGGAAACGGATTGCCATGCCCTTCTTCGTTGCAACCAGGAGGTCGTCGCTGCCGTCGGTCAGACGTACCCAGCTGAGTTCGTCGCCCTCATCGAGATCGATGGCGATTACGCCGCCTTTGCGGGTGGTCTGGAATGCGGAAAGAGGTGTGCGTTTGATGACGCCATTGCGCGTGACCATCACCAGATAACGATCCTCGTCGAACTCCGGTACACGGATCATCGAAGTGACCCGCTCATCCTGGGAAATCGGCAATAGGTTGGCGATGTTCATGCCCTTACTGGTGCGGGCCCCCTCCGGCACTTCATAACACTTTAGGCGGTAAACACGCCCCAAGTCGGTAAAGAACATCACATAATCGTGGCTGTTGATGACGAACATCTCGGTTGCCACATCCTCTTCGCGCCGCGTCATGCCGGAGACCCCACGCCCGCCGCGCCGCTGGGTACGGTACGTATCCGTCTTTTGCCGTTTGACATAGCCGAAGTTGGTCAGTGTGAGTACACATTCTTCCTCGGGAATCAGGTCTTCGATGTCCACTTCGCCGCTGATCGCTGCAATCTCGGTCCGGCGCTCATCGTTAAACTTTTCCTTCACTGCGAGCGCCTCTTCCTTGACAATGGCAAGCACACGGCTCTCGTTGGAAAGGATGTCCTTCAGATCGGCAATTTTCACATGCAGCGCGCCCAGTTCGTCCTCCAACTTCTGGCGGTCCAGCCCGGTCAATGCGCCCAATTGCATCTGCACAATCGCCTGTGTCTGTACGTCGTCCAGGCCGAACCGCTCGGTCATGCGCTGCCGCGCCTGGGAACGGTCTTTGGATGTACGGATGATCGAAACCACTTCGTCGATGAAATCGACAGCAACCTGGAGGCCTTCCAGGATGTGTGCGCGGTCTTCCGCCTTCTTAAGCTCGAAACGCGTGCGGCGTGTGACGACATCCTCCTGGAAGTCGATGTAATTCTGCAAAATCTCCCGGAGCGTCAACGTCTTTGGCTCGCCATTGACAATGGCCAGCATGATGACGCCAAAGGTCGTTTGCATCTGTGTGAACGTATAGAGCTTATTCAAAACGATCTGCGGGGAGGCGTCGCGCTTGACCGTAATCACAATGCGCATCCCCTGGCGGTCCGAGTGATCCTCGACGTTGGAAATGCCGTCAATACGCTTCTCTTTGACAAGCGTGGCGATGCTCTCAATCAAACGCGCCTTGTTCACCTGATACGGAATTTCCGTCACAATGATGCTGAACCGGCCGTTTTTTTCCTCCTCGATCTCTGCGCGCGCGCGCACTGTGATGCGTCCGCGCCCCGTTGCATAGGCCGCGCGAATCCCCGCGCGCCCCATGATGATTGCGCCGGTGGGGAAATCCGGCCCTTTGATGTACTGCATCAACTCATCGAGCGATGCGTCCGGGTGGTCGATCAGGCAACACATGCCGTCGATGACCTCCCCCATATTGTGCGGTGGAATATTGGTCGCCATACCGACTGCAATACCGGTGGACCCATTGACCAACAGGTTCGGAAAATGGCTCGGCAGCACAACCGGCTCTTTCAAGCGGTCGTCATAGTTCGGCATGAAATCGACGGTTTCCTTGTCGATGTCCTGTAGCATCTCGACCGCAACCTTGCTCATACGGCTTTCCGTATAACGATAGGCCGCAGGCGGGTCGCCATCCACGGAACCAAAGTTGCCGTGGCCGTCCACCAGCATATAGCGCATCGAAAAATCCTGCGCCAAACGCACCAATGCATCGTATACAGAGGCGTCGCCGTGCGGATGGTACCGGCCCAGAACCGAGCCGACGGTATCCGCACACTTGCGATAGGGCTTTTCGGGATTGAGCCCGTTCTCATACATCGTGTAAAGGATGCGGCGATGCACGGGTTTTAAGCCATCGCGTACATCCGGCAGCGCACGCGATACAATGACCGACATCGAATAATCCAAAAAGGACTTTTTAATCTCCTTTTCGAGATCCACGTTAATAATGCGATCGTTTTCCTGCATGTCTTGCATTTTAGAAACCAATCCTTTCTTTCGAGCCTACGGCGATCCGCAGGGATCGCTTTATAAAAATAAACGAGGGAGGGATCATAAAATTCCCTCGCATAGAGTGTTCCAAATCCCACAGAACTGCCGCAAACACGTCGGCACTCCCGAATTCCCGGCTGACTCGCCCCCAAAAATGGCCGCTTGCCTTTTCAACCATTCAAACCATCAACCACTGCCCGCCGGCTATTCAAGGCGTTCCGGTCCGTTTTTTCCGGCATTTTGAAACAATTTTTGCAGCGTTTTGGACTCCTCCGGAGAAAGAGATCTCTTTGGGACATACCGCGCTTCCCCCGGACCCAGCTGCAACAAAACCACCCGCTCATCCTCCCAAACGGACAACATGGAATAGGGAAGAGAGGCCGCATAGCGATCGGATTTTACCACCACATGGTCTGTAAAAAAGAACAGGGACTGCGCCGTCATACGTTCCCCGGCATGATCGTAAAACGACTGTGCCCGGCTGCGCACAAAGAGCGGTTCAATGGAATCGTGAAAAAATCCCACAGCCAACCCAAGCAATACCAAAAGGGAGAAAAACACCATATTTTGCGGGTTTCCCACCCCAAAGAACAGGCAGAGTACAAATCCAGCCACCACCAGTACAAATCCGGACGCGCGCAAAAACAGGCGCTCCCCGGGCGATGCAGCTGCATGGCATGCAGCCAGTTGATAGTCGGCATAATCTTGTTTTGTCGGTAAAAAGCTGACCGAAAGCAGCGGTTCCTGTTGTTCCATGCGTCCTCCAAGCTGGCGTTGCTGCCGGATGAATCGAAGCGTGTATACACGTTTACATTTGAGCCGAAGAAGCAACGCTCACCAACTCTTAAGTTTAAATCCTGGTCAATTGCTAATCGATTTAATTACAAGCAGTATATATTTATATTAATTATACCATCTATAGAATCAAGACATCTGCTCAATCCAACGATCAAGGCAAATTTCGCGTTAAAAACGCTCGAGGCTCTGTTCCACAATCTGGACGATGTCTTCCTCCGTACCCCAATCCAAATGGAAAAGCATCCCGGTTCCACCACCGGCGCCGATCGCAGAAACGGTCACGGTGTTTCCACAGCCGACGACGGTCAGAGTCAAACTGGCACGGCTGTTATTGCGCATATAATAGCGGTCATAAACGCGTACGGCGATCCGTGTATTGCCCAGATCGCAGTCGGTCCCATCTACAAAATGAAGAAATCCTCCGCTTGCCTGAATCGTTCGTTCCAGAAAGGACAACACTTCTTGAAAATCTCCCGTCAGAGTTCTTTCGTACTTTGCCATTGCGTCCCCTCCGCTTCTTTCTATGCGTTTTGGCTTGATCGCAGGAACTGCCGCTTTTTATCTCCGTATGGACACGCCCACTATGCAAAAGATTGCCTAGACGGTATTGGCAGCCGGATGCCATGCAAAAGAAAGCATGCGGAAATCGTTTTCAAAAACGCTCTGCCCGCATTGAGTGACCGTTAGCAGCTGTTTTTATGTCCAGCAGATTCCAATACGTTTGCAGAAACCCCTTCCGGTTTTTCTGGGTGCGAACCTTTTCTTTTCGCCGCGCACCTTCGCCCTCCTGGACAGCAGCCCGTTCTATTTACGGTCTGGTGCACAACTATCTGCCCGCATTTCGAGCGTTGTCTTAAGAAAACCTGTAGGGGCGGCTAACAACCTGCCTAGGAAAGAATGATATTCGCGTCCCACTCAGTATTATTTCTACCTCAATACACCTTTTCGGGCGTTGTTTTAAGAAAATAGAGAGGATGGTCTCGGATGATCCCTAAAAAGGTTCTGATCTCACCGTTCTTTTGGATGGCCGTTTTATGTCCGGCAGATTCCAACACACCCGCAGGAATTCTTTTCCGTTTGTCCGGTGGGGAACTTTTTCTTTTCGCCGCACACCTTCGTCTTTCTGGACAGCAGCCCATCCCGTTTACGATTTGATACACAAATACCGGCTGGCAAACTGTTCGCGCAGATGAATCGATACCGCTTCCCGTTGTTCCGGCGAAGTCCGTTGTTTATCGACGATCAAAAGCCGCCGGTCCCAACCGCCTATCACCACCCAAAATGCAGGGCTTTCCAGGCATGCATCATAATCGCTCCAATAAGCGCTGATTTTTTCATAAGGGGTATCGCAACAAACGCTGTCCCGATAAAGAGAAATTTGACACGGCTCCTGCCAAAAACGGTTCTGTTCAAAGACCGCTTTGGCGCGTTTGCGCTGGTTTTCCGGCTGTATCCAGAAAAACCAGGCGGCCAAAAGGACGGCCAAACATCCGATCACAAGAGGAATCCAAGCGGTTGCATATTGATACCGGTAAAGCGGAATACAAGAAAACGCCAGCGCAGCCACCGTCAACGCAGCCGCCGCACGCACACCTCTGCGATTCCAAATCGAACGGTGGCTTTCCGCGAGCACGGCCGCCTGTGCATATTGTTCCGCGGTGAGTGTTTGTCGCACTACAGCAAGTGGGTCTCCCTCATAAAACGTTGGCATCGCCGTCCTCCTTTCAGCTATTCCTCCCGCGGATGTGTTCCCGCCAGAATGGCTGCCTGGACCTCTGGCAAAACCGAAGGCTCCACGCAACGCATGGGAAGGATCACCATATCGTCACCCTTAAAATAGACAACGATATTCTGCTGATAGATCGCACTTTGACAGGAACCATCCAGCGGAATCTCCCACTGGTTTTCCCCGCGCCCCATCTCGATCTTGTGCGGATAAACTTCCATACAAATCTCCTTGCCATCCGTATTCCGTCTGGCATCCTGCTTGATACGGATGTCCGGCAAAAAGATCATAATGAAGATAAACGCCGCGCAGACGGTCGCAAAAAACAGATTGTCTGCATTGTGATTCAAAAAGAAAAGCACCAGGAAAGCCAAAAACAGGACGGAAAAAACAATCAGCTGAATCCGCATGCGTTTTTTACGCCGTTTATCAAACTGTGTTGCACGCATGCAGGTGCGAATTTCCTCTTCCGTCAGAACATAGGAGAGCTTGACGCCGGTGATGGTATCCTTGTAATCCTCATCGGCCCCCTCTGCCACGATCTCCGCTTCACTGCCATCCCACTGGACAGGCTCCTCCTGTTCTTCTTCCTCCAAAAGCTCCTGTTCGGGGGTCTCGTCCCCCTGCGGTTCCGGAGGCTGGGCGTTCTCTTCGTTTTCTCTTGTGTAATCTTTCATGTAGGTTTCTCCTTTATATGTTTGGACGCTTTGCGTCGCTCTGCGGATTCCCTGCCAAAACCGGCAGGGGCCTTTGGTTTGCAATATCACCGGCCGGCAAAGCGCGGCCGCCAATCAGATGTCCAGATTCTGCACATATTTTGCATTCTTTTCAATGAACGCACGGCGCGGCTCCACCTTATCGCCCATCAAAATGGTAAACGCTTCATCCGCTGCCGCGGCGTCCTCGACCTCAACCCGCAACATTGTGCGGGTCTCCGGATTCATAGTCGTCTCCCAAAGCTGCTCGGAGTCCATTTCACCGAGGCCCTTATACCGCTGAATCTCGTAGCCGCTCGCCAACTCTGCCATCAATTTGTCCCGCTCCTTGTCGGAGAACGCGTAGTAGTGGTTCTTTCCCTTACTGACGCGGAACAGGGGAGGCTGTGCCAGATAGATGTGCCCTTCCTCCACAAGAGGTTTCATAAAGCGGAAAAAGAAGGTCAACAGAAGCGTACGGATGTGGGAGCCGTCGACGTCGCATCCGCCATAATGATAATTTTACCATAGCGCAGTTTGGTGAGGTCGAATTCCTCGCCAATCCCACAGCCCAATGCTGTGACAACCGGCATCAGCTTTTCATTTCCGTACACCTTATCCAGACGAGCCTTTTCAACGTTCAGCATTTTGCCCCATAGGGGAAGAATCGCCTGGTATTTCCGGTCGCGCCCGCCCTTGGCGGAGCCCCCTGCGGAATCACCCTCGACGATGTAGATTTCCGTCTCATCGGGGTTACGGCTCTGGCAATCAGCCAGCTTGCCCGGCAGAGAGGCGGTCTCCAATTCCGATTTACGGCGCACCAATTCACGCGCCTTGCGCGCGGCCTCACGCGCACGGGAAGCGGACAGCGCTTTGTCAAAGATCGTGCGGGCGGTGGCAGGATTCTCCTCCAAATAGGTCGCCAATTTATCCGCCACCAATTGGCTGACCAGCGTACCCACTTCGGTATTTCCCAGGCGCGCTTTGGTCTGGCCTTCAAATTGGGCGTCCTTGACCTTGATGCTGATAATCGCAGTCAAGCCCTCGCGCACATCTTCGCCAGACAAATTCTTATCATTGTCCTTTAGGATATTGTACTTGCGGGCATATTCATTCATCACACGGGTCAGAGCCCGCTTGAATCCATCCTCATGGGTGCCGCCATCCGTCGTATGGATGTTGTTGGCAAAACTCAGGATCAACTCGTTATAGGAATCGTTGTATTGCATGGCGACTTCCGCCGTGGAGTTGTTGTCCGGCGCGGTGCAGGAAAAGTGAACGATGTCCTCATGAATCGGCTCTTTTTCCTTGTTGATGAACTCCACAAAACTGGAAATACCGCCTTGATAACAGTAGTTATCCTGCAGACGGTGTTCCGGATCGCGCTCATCACGCAGTTCGATATGCACACCCGCATTTAGAAACGCCTGTTCGCGCAAGCGTTTTTGCAGGGTTTCATAGTCGTAAACCGTCGTGTCCTTAAAGATTTCTGCATCCGGCTTAAATGTGACTGTGGTGCCGGTCTGATCGATCGGACAATCGCCGATGACCTCCAAATCCCCTGTGGCCTTTCCATATTCAAACCGCTGATGGTAGATCTTCCCCTCGTGGTAGACCTCCACCTCCAGCCAGACGGACAGCGCATTGACGACGGATGCACCGACGCCGTGCAGGCCGCCGGCGACCTTGTAGCCGCCGCCGCCGAATTTGCCGCCGGCATGCAGGATCGTAAACACCACCGTAACCGCCGGTAAACCCGTCTTATGCTGAATCCCCACTGGAATACCGCGTCCATTATCTGTGACGCGAATGACATCGCCGGGCAGAATCACCACATCGATCTTGTTGCAGTAACCGGCGAGCGCCTCATCGATCGCATTGTCCACGATCTCATACACCAGATGATGCAAACCGCGCGGGCCGGTGGAACCGATGTACATCCCCGGACGCTTCCGAACAGCCTCCAACCCTTCCAGAACCTGTATCTGGTTTTCATCGTATGTCTGATTCGCTTGCATGACTTCGTTTATATCCATTTTACACTATTCCCCCAATAAGACACATAGCAGGTGCGAAAACGCTTCACACCTCCGGCGGCAACCGTACGGCAGAATCAAAACCAACTGAAAATTAAAAAACGGAAGTCCCGTCTGCCAATCCCAAAAATCTGGCCGCCCTTTCTTCGAACAGGATGCATAAGATCGTTTCAGACAATCCGAAGCCAGCTTCTCGGCCGGCCTCCTTGATATCCATCACAACCGCTTTGGAATTCGCGGGTGATCGCCCCCCTCAGCCGGATTCCTCTGGGGCGCGCCCCTGGCTGCTCCGGACGCCGGCTGGCCTCGCCGCGGCATTTCACGCGGAATATCCACGCGCTGGGTGTCGTGAACCGGCCTTTGAACTGGCCTGCGGCGGATGGATTGCGGCACGCTTGGCGGGTCCTTTGCCTGCTGAATGGGACGCAGACGCACAAAAAATGGGCTGATGAAAAAGAAAATGAGAAACGGCACAGCGATCAAGACCAGCGCAGTAAAGCTGAATTCCTGTACCAGCGCCACAAATAATACGAAAAAGATCGCGCCAGCCACTGCCGCTACTACCGCAAGAGGGTAGATACGCTTATCCAACGACACATTGGAACAGGAGCCGCATTTTCCGCAGCGGTATTCCCCCTGTGTTTTGAGTGCCCATGCGCGGAACCAGTTGACTGTTTTCCCACAATGCGGGCATTTTGGAAGCATTCGTCGCATGATTTTCCCCTTTTCGTTGATTTAAACATTGGAAATTTCGTCGATATACCCTGTGCGCTTTAAAAGCGTCGCAGAGGAAATCTGAGAGATATAGACCGTTTCACGGTTCTTTTCATCACGGCAAAGCACAAACGATTTCGGCAGTTCCATACTGACATTGACAACTTTTCCGGACTTTTCCGCCTGTGCCAGATAGTTTCTCGTAATTTTTGAAATGGTGGAGGTTTCCATATTGAAGATACCGACGATTTCATCCATTTTGATCACGGTATCCTGCCCCAAATGTAGGTACATAAAGCTCTCCTCTCCGTACTTCAAACAGCGCTCCATCCTCCAAACGCTTCACTGCGTCCGGTTCGCAACATGTCAAAAATACCTGCCGGCCGTCCAACCGGTTGAGCAGGTAGTTCTGCCGTCCGGTGTCCAGCTCACTCATCACATCGTCCAACAGGATCACCGGCGTTTCGCCGCTTTCCCGTTCCAGGACGTCTGCTTCGGCCAGTTTGAGCGCCAAGACCAAGGACCGCTGCTGCCCCTGAGAACCAAAAGCCCTTGCAGACACGCCGTCCACGGTTACTTCCAAATCGTCGCGGTGCGGACCAACGGTGGTATGCCCGCTTTGGAGATCATCGCGGCGCGTAACTGCCAATGCCTCTCTTAGATTTTCGGCGCTTTTTTGATACTGTATTCCAAAACATTCCTTATTTTCGGAAATCCCCGCATAGAGTTCTCGCGCAGGACCTTCCAGTTTCTCTATGTAAGACGCCCGTTCCTTTGCAATCGCGTCTCCATACCGTGCCAGGCGGTCATCCCAAATCTCCAAGGTATCCAGCAGCTCTGCATGGCGCGGAATATCCTTCAAAAGCGCATTGCGCTGAACCAAGGTATGATTGTAACGCGACAATAACGGCGCATAAGCCGGCTTCACCTGGCACAGGGCCGCATCCATAAAATTGCGCCGCAATGCCGGACCGCTTTTGATTAAGGAGAGATGCTCCGGCGAAAACAGCACTGCGCGAAACTTACCGACCAATTCTGCCGGAGAACGCTTCGGCACGCCGTTGAGCGCCGCACTGCGCCGGCCATTCTGAATGGTGAGTTCCGCCTCCTGTTCGCGCTCCTCGCTATAAAATTGCAGGTTCAATGTGGCCTTGTCCTGTCCAAAGGCCACCAACTCCCCGTCGCGCGCGCCTCGAAAGGAACGCCCTCCGGTAAATAGCCACATGGCCTCCAAAAGATTGGTCTTCCCCTGCGCATTCCTGCCATAGATGACATTCATCCCTGGACAGGGGGACAAGCTCCCCGCACAGAGGTTTCGGTAATGTTCAAATGCCAGATGAATGATCTTCAGGGCCACACACCTCGTAACATACGTTGTTGTATACCGCCTGGTCGCCAGGCCGCATTTTTTGCCGCGCATGGTGCATGTTTCACCGTTTACCTGCACTTTTCCGGCTTGAATCTCAAATTTTGCCTGGCCGCCGGTATCCACCGCGCCACCACATTTGAGTAGAGCATCCAAACGGATAAACTCTGTATCGATTGAGATACGTTCTTTCTTCATAAATCGGTCTCTTTTCTTCAAAATAGGGTCCTCCGGCAGCGGATTCTTCCCTGTTACCGACGTTTTTGGGGAATCCGCTGCGGGGATACCGGTCAGTTTTCACTTTTTAAGCGGACTGGCAACACTAGGAATAAAAAGGCGTTCCCTTCCCTCGGAAGAACCTTCATTGGACTTAAGGGGCCATTTAACTGCACCTTTACTTCGTCTCCCTCCGCGTTGCGCAGGGCGTCCAGCAAGTACCGGTTATTAAATCCAATCTCTACCGTGTTTCCGGTCATCTGTGCCTCAAATTGATCGTTTGCGCGCCCCATGGAGGTGGAACAAGACAGCTTGATCTCGTTGTCTTCAAATACACAACGGACGGGGCTCTTCAAACGGTCGGTAATCAACAGTGAAACACGCTCTACGCTTTCAATAAAACAGCGTGTATTGACAAACACTTCTGTGCTGCTTGCCGACGGGATCGCTGCTTTATAATCTAAGAATTCTCCTTCCAAAAGCCGTGAGATCACCGTGTACTTTCCAATTTTAAACAGAATATGTCTCCGTCCAACCAATAGGGAGAGGGTGTCCTCTTCACTGTCGCTGAGCAACTTCGTCACTTCGCTGAGCGTCTTACCAGGGACAACAAAGTTCGTTTCTTCCGCACTTTGTACCGGTTCCTCGCGGATTGCCAGCCGATAACCGTCCACGGAGACCAATCGAAGCGTCCCACTTCCCAATTCGAACAACGTTCCCGTATGAATGGGCTTGGCATCTGTGTCTGCAACGGCAAAGATGGTTTGGCGGATCATACTCTTCAACAGGCTGTGTGGAAGTTCAATCGTTGTTTCCCCTGTAATCGAAGGGATCTCCGGATATTCCTCCGCAGGTATCCCTACGATCGAAAATTCGCTGGGGCCACAGGTAATTGCGGTGATATTCTTTTCGTCTGAAGAAATACACACCTGATCGGCGGGAAGGCGGCGCACAATATCGCCAAACAAACGTGCGCTTAAAACCAAGCTTCCCGGTTCATCCACTTTTGCCTCAATGGTTGTTGTCATCCCTAATTCCAAATCGTAGCCACACAGGGTGACTCCCTGCTCATTAGCTTTTAAAAGAATACCTTCGAGCGCTGGAATCGAGGACTTTGTGGAAACCGCGCGCTGTACGTTTGAGACAGCTTCGGTCAACTGTTGTTTGCTGCAAGTTATTTTCATCGTATCACCCTTTATCGATTCGGGCCAAAGTGGCTCGATGTTTTCCACCTTGTTTGCTGTGTTTCCACTGCAACTTCCGGTTTTCTCTTTATATAAGCATTGCATTGGTATGCTTTTGATTTAGTACCAGCAGTAGGGGCCGGGGAAATGTGGAAAATTTCCGCAAATCCAGCGGCGGTGCGGAAAAATAACCATGAATTTTCATTTTTTGTATGTTTATGCATTGTGGAAGGTTGTATTATTAACCGCAGAATCAACAAAGTGTTGAAAACTCTGTGGGGAAAGTTGAAAACACGTTAAAAGTTTTAGAGGTACAAAAAGCCGTCCGTTTCATAGGTATCTTTTTTAGAAACGGCTTAAAATTTTCTATACTATTTGTATTATCAAAGGCGCACGGGGGCGAAAAATACCCCCATTTGTCCAGGAAAATTGCCGGTTGGCGGAAACGGCGAAAAGACAAGCACGGCTGAAAAAAGCCCTTTTAACGATCGCGGATGTTTTTGATAATATCCTCGACGGTCCCTTTTGTCTTGGGGTCGCGCGCCATCCCTTTTTCTACCTGCTGAATCGCATAGACCACCGTCGAATGGTCGCGCCCTCCGAATTCTTCGCCGATAGAGGTCATGGGCATTTGTGTGATCTCGCGGACAATGTACATGGCCACTTGGCGCGCGTTGGAAATATTGGCAGAGCGCTTGCTCGAACGGATGTCTTCCGGACTGGCGCCGTACGTACGTGCGACTTCCTCGATGATTTTCTCTACGGTCACAGGGACCGGCTGCTCGTTGTTGATGATGTCGCTCACAGCCATCTGTGCGGTCGTCAATGTTAAGGAGTCGCCGTTCAGAAGATAGTACGCCTTCATCTTTTTGACCGTGCCTTCCAACTGGCGAATGTTGTTTTTCAGCCGGTTGGCGATGTACTCAATCACATTGTTCGGCAGGTTGATGCCGAGCAACTCCGCCTTACGCTTGATGATGGCGATGCGTGTTTCAAAATCCGGCGGCTGAATGTCGGCTGTCAGGCCCCATTCAAACCGGGTGAGCAGGCGTTCTTCCAGGGTGGCGATGTCCTTTGGCGGCCGGTCCGACGTCAGGACAATTTGCTTTTTGGCTTCATATAAGGTATTAAACGTGTGGAAGAATTCCTCCTGCGTGGATTCTTTGCCTGCGATAAACTGAATATCGTCGACCAGAAATACGTCTGCTTTCCGGTATCGCTGGTGGAATTCTGCGGTTGTGCCGTGACGGATGGCTTCGATTAACTCGTTTGTAAATTCGTCCCCTTTGATGTAGACAATGTTCATTTCCGGATGGGTCCGGGAAATCTCGTTGCAGATGGCATAGAGCAGGTGTGTCTTTCCGAGTCCGGAATTTCCATAGATGAACAGCGGGTTGTATAGCGTTGCCGGTTTAGTGGCGACCGCCATGGATGCCGCATGTGCAAATTTGTTTGACGGGCCTACGATGAATGTGTCAAAGGTGAACTCGTAGTCGTCGTTTTGAGAAGAGGTGTCCTCTTCCTCCTCCTTTTCTGAGGATGGCATATCCTCTGGAACACATATTTGCACCTGAATTCCCGGCCCGAAGATCTCTGCAACGGCGTCGTTGAGAAGATCCATGTAACACCGGTTCAGCGTCTGCCGATGGAATTCATTGGGGGCCTTCAACAGTGCAATTCCCTTCGCAAAGTCCAAGCTGACCGGTTCGATCCGGCTGATCCAAGTGGTATAGGCCACCTCTGTGATATGCTTTTTACAGTAATCGCAAATAAAACTCCAGGCTTCGGTAAAAGATTCCATGGTTGAACCTCCGTGTTTTAAAATCTTCCTTGCTGCTCCTTCTCGACATTACAAACAAAGCTGGCAAAATTGGAACCGGCATATACATTTTTTACCAGTTTTGGAAATTGGTATACTTCAGACAGTATCTATCTTATAGTATCACAAATTCATCGCTTTTACAACTTTTCCACAGTTAGAAATCGATTTGGTGAAAAGCTGTGGAAAACATTTTTGCGGTTTCTGCGCGCCCGCAGGAGCTTTTTTGAAAAGGGCGCGCAAAAATGTGCAATCAAAGGCCACCGAAAGACGCGTTAAGATCAGAAAAACTTGGTATAGGGCGAATATCAATCTTCCCTAAGAGGGGTATTAGCCGCCCGATCGGTTTTCTTAAGGCAGCGTTCTAAAGTGCGGCCTTTCTTTTTAGCATGAGGCGCAAGGATGTTTGGGCTGCCGGAAACCGTTGAAAAAGAGAGGGTTACACAGGGATGAAAATGGTACATCCGCATGATGAAGAAGGTGGCCTTTAAAGACAGATTGAGCGGAAGAAAAAGGAATGGTTCAGAAAGAATAAAAAAGAGTATCCCAAGGGATTTCCATAAGAAAGTGGGACAGTTTTCGGCCAAAAATTTTTTTATTTTTACGTGTTTCATATCCGGGACAACTGCATCTTGTGGTGTGAAAAGAAGGCGGACCTTATCTCTTGAGAAAATCATACACAAACGCCGGTTTTCTGGCACATTTTTTCTGTAAGAAAAGGTTGACAGCCCGGACAGGTATAATATATAATGCTAAATTGCAAGGTTTGTACCCCGAAAGGAGGGTTTATTTATGCTGAGAACGTATCAGCCCAAGAAGCTCCACAGAAAAAAGGAGCACGGCTTCCGCAAAAGAATGTCTACTAGCAACGGCCGCAAGGTATTAGCCCGCCGTAGAGCAAAAGGCAGAGCGCGCCTGAGCTACTAAGACAAAAGGCCACCGAAGTGTGGCCTTTCTTTTTAGCATGAGGCGCAAGGATGTTTGGGCTGCCGGAAACCGTTGAAAAAGAGACGGTTACACGGGGATGAAAAAGGGTTCCGATGGAAAAGGGGATCGCATGGTTTTCTAGCGGGGCGGTCTTTTGGCCTTTATGAAAAGGCCCTCCTGTTTTTGAGGTTACATGCGGCCTTTTTATCAGAAAAGACAAAAAAGAACCGCGAGTGAATGTAGCTATCCGCCGTGTGTTTAGGCATCCTGCTGAAAGCGATTGAAGAACGATGGATTTGTTTACACCTATCAAAGAGAATCGGGATTTCCGGCGAATTTATACGCGGGGAAAACCATATGTGTCGCCGGTTGTGGTGACCTATATTTTAAAAAATCGCAGTCAAAACGTGCGAGTGGGAATAACAACGGGGAAAAAGACCGGCAACGCCGTCAAGCGCAACCGGTCCAGACGGATCATCCGGGAGGCGTTTCGTCAGGCGACCCCGCAAATCCGAGAGGGATTTGATTTTATTTTAGTGGCGCGCGGCCGCACGCCCTTTGTAAAAAGTACGGATATTTACCGCGTATTAATGCGGCAATTGAAAGACGCGGGTGTTTTGAAATGAAACGCCTGCTTATTTTGCTTATTCGGTTTTATCAGCAGGAGATCTCCCCGTTTAAGCAGCCCTGCTGCAAATATTATCCGACCTGTTCCAATTATGCGTTGCAAGCGATTGAGCGTTTCGGTGCGTTGAAAGGATCTCTTTTGGCGCTGTACCGCATTTTACGCTGCAATCCATTCAGCCGGGGCGGATACGACCCGGTCCCGGAGAAAAAGGAAAAGGGAACATCAAAATAGAGGAGAATGTCATACATGGAAATTTTTAATTGGTTTGGTAGTATTTTGGGATATTTGTTGTGGTTCCTTTACGAAATTGTCCCGAATTATGGCGTTGCAATTATCCTGTTTACGATTATCACCAAGCTGTTGCTTGTTCCTTTTTCAATCAAACAGCAAAAATCCATGGCGGCCAATAGCAAAATGGCAGCCAAACAGCAGGAGATCCGCACCAAATATGCAAATGACAAGCTGAAAATGCAGGAAGAAATGCAGAAGCTGATGGAGCAGGAGGGTGTCAATCCGACCAGCGGTTGTTTGGTGACCCTCATCCCGTTTCCGATCATGCTGGGCATTTACTACACGGTTTTGTACCCGCTGCAGAATGTGCTGCATATCAGCGTGGATTCGATCAATAAAGCGACGGCTTTGCTGTCGCAGATTCCGGGCGTGGGCACGACCCTCAACGCCGGATATTATTCCCAGATGGAAATCATCAAACATTTCGACCAGCTTCGTCCGCATCTGACGATGTTTACTGGGGACGAGCTGTCCCGCATGGAATCCCTGAGCCGCGGATTCAATTTCTGTGGCCTGAACCTTTTGGATACGCCGCAAAGCAGCCACTTTTTGACCTTTATGTGGTTGATTCCCGCACTGTGCCTTTTGACATCCCTGCTTTCGCAGGTGATTATGATGAAGATGCAGCCCGGCATGAGCCAGCAGCAAGGTTGCATGAAGTGGATGCTCTATCTGATGCCACTTTTGACGGCCTGGATCGCCTACACAGTACCGGGTGCTGTCGGTTTCTATTGGACCATTCAGACGGCGGTGAGCTTTGTGCAGTCCTTGCTTCTGCGCAAATTCTGTAGCCCAGCAATCGTAAGTGCAAAAGCAGAGGCGCAGCGAGTCGCGCTGCGCGAGGTAGAGGAAGCGCGGATGAAACCATTGGCTGTTCCTCTCAAAATTCAAGCAGGGCCGGCGCCAAAATTGCAGAAAAAAGAAAAGGCCGTGACGCAACAGCCCCAAAAACAAAAGGGAAAGCAAAAACAGAGCAGCGACGATTACCGGGGAACCAAAAAATAACGTAAAGAACGCGCCGCGTAAAGGAAAACCGTGCGGTGTGAGCCGGGAGGGTTAAACGTGATCAAAGAAGCAATTGGAACGGGTAATACGGTGGAAGAGGCCTTTGAGGCCGCGTGTAAGGAACTGGGGGTAGAATCCCACGAGGCGGAATTTGAAATCCTGGAGATGCCGGTAAAAAAGACATTTGGCCTGTTTGGAGGAAATCCTGCGAAGGTGCGCGCATATGTCAAGAACAGTCCCGCAGATGCTGCGGCAGAATATTTGAAGAGCATTCTTGCTAATATGGGTCTGTCCAATGTGCAGTTTGACATCAAAGAGGAAGAGAGCGGGGCCCTGATTTCCTTGTCCGGTGAGGATGTCGGTTTTATCATCGGCCATCGTGGAGAAACACTGGACGCACTTCAGTATTTGTCCGGCCTGGTAGCTAACCATATTGAAAATACCTATTTCCGTATTACGCTGGATATTGGCAATTATCGAGAAAAACGCAAGGACACCTTGGAGGTTCTCGGAAAGAAGATTGCGGTAAAGGCGGTCAAGACAGGACGCAATTGTTCCTTGGAGCCCATGAATCCCTATGAGCGCCGTATCATCCACACGGCGGTTCAGACAGTGGAGGGAGCAAAAAGTTGGAGCGAAGGGGAAGATCTCAACCGTCATGTGGTGATTGGACCTGTGGATGGGGAGAAACCCTTGCCGCGCAAGCCCTACAATTCCCGTGGTCCGCGCAGGCCTTATGGGGATAAGCCGCGCGGCGATTATCATAAGAATTACGGCGGAAACAGAGGCCCGCGCCCACAGGGCGGTCCGCGGCCTTCTTCCCAGCCGCAGCAGCGGCCTCAGCAGCCCCGGAAGGAAACCTCCGGTCCGCTTTATGGCCGCATCGACATCAACCGTAAAAAGGACGGCGAATAATGCTGTCTGCTGGATAACAGACGGAAGGGGGACGGTTCTGCGGAATCGTCCCCTTTTGTCATGCAGTGGAAAGGGGAACCTAGTGGATTTTGTTGGAATATGGAGGGGTTCATCCAGGCGCCCGACCGAACATCCCTGAAAACAGGTTCTTGTACAAAGGAGGAACTTTCATGTCAAAGACGATCGCTGCTATTTCCACACCGCAGGCCGCGGGAGGAATTGGGATTGTGCGCATTTCTGGACCGGAGGCTCGCGCTGTTGCCGGGCGTGTATTTACATCGGCGCACGGGAAAGTCCTGGAGGAATGCCGTGGATATACCGCTTTGTATGGCCGGGTACACGATGAGGAGAGCGACATCGATGAGGCGATTGCCCTCAATTTTATTGCGCCCGCCAGCTTTACCGGAGAAGATGTGGTGGAACTCTCCTGTCACGGGGGGATTTATGTGATGCGCCGTGTTTTGCAGGCGGTGCTCGCAGCGGGGGCAGCACCGGCCGGTCCTGGCGAATTTACCCGCCGCGCGTTTTTGAATGGAAAACTCGGCTTGACTGAGGCGGAATCCGTGATGCAGATCATATCCGCCCAAGGGTTAGAGGCTGGAAAGGCCGCAATGGCTGGGCGGGATGGCGCATTGGAGCGCCGGATCCGGAAAATTCGTGCAGGGTTGACCGCGGTTGCAGCCCACCTGGATGCATGGGCTGACTACCCCGAGGATGATATTCCCGAAGTGAATGGGGCCGATTTGCAGCACTCTTTGGAGGATGCCAAGCAGGAGCTGGACCACCTGTTGTCCCAATTTGAGGCGGGGCGAGTCCTGCGCGAAGGGGTGGAGACTGTAATCGCTGGCCGTCCAAATGTCGGGAAATCCACCCTGATGAACCTGCTTTCCGGCTGTGAGCGTTCTATTGTGACAGAATTTGCAGGGACTACGCGCGATGTAGTGGAGGAGACGGTGCTTCTCGGTGGTATCCCGCTTCATTTGGCGGATACGGCGGGGATTCGCTCCACGGAGGACCCGGTGGAACGGATCGGCGTTGACCGGGCGCGGGAGCGCGTGCAGACGGCCCAGTTGGTTTTGGCCGTATTTGACTCGTCGCAAGCTTTGAACGAGGAGGACCGTCTCCTGATCGAGTCGGTACAAAATACCCCCGCAGTGGCGGTCATCAACAAGAGCGATTTGCAGAATGTAATCGACTTAAAGTATATTAATTTAAAATTTAAACAAATAGTATTTATTTCTGCCCTGTCGGGTGAAGGATTAGAGGCGCTCCAGCAGGCGGTTGCATCTCTTTTAAAGACCAATACCCTGGACCCATCGAGCGGGATTTTATTTACAGAACGCCAGAGAGATGCGGCCCGGCGGGCGCAGGGCTGTGTACAAGAGGCATTGGATGCACAAAAGGCTGGTATGACTTTGGATGCAGTGACGGTTTCTGTTGAGGGTGCTGTTTCAGCCTTGTTGGAATTGACCGGGGAGCGCGCAACAGAAGCGGTTGTCGATCAGGTTTTCTCTCAGTTTTGTGTTGGTAAATAACCATTGGATATGAATGGAAAAATGTCCATGCAATCATCACGAGGAATTGAGGGTAGTATGCCGGAAGTCCTCTGGTGGCGCATCTTTTCAGACCGGTTCTTTAAAGAGCGAGTTGGCTTGGGAAACGGCATTGTGTGATAGGGTCTGAAATAGGAGCAAAAAAGCAGGTCCTGGCGGTGATAAAAACCGGAAAGAATTGTGAAGCAATTCGGGAAAGCAACGGGAGATAAAAGGCGTTGGATGAGAAGAGGCCGAACAGCGAATGGGAATGAAAAATGGGAGAACAGGTCGCTTAACACCCGATGATTACATTGAATGAAGAAAAAGAGAGGTTCCCATTGGATTTTGGGAGAAACGGGAACCGGCAAATCTCTTTCAACTGGAAATGATCGAGGAAGAATGTCGACTCAAAAGTAGATTGTACAGAGAAAAAGAGAATCTTTTTTAAATCTGAGCGGTTAAGGAATGGAAAATAGAGAGGGGGAACCCAATTTGATCTATCAAGCGGGAACATATGAAGTGGCGGTCATTGGAGCAGGACATGCAGGAATTGAAGCGGCTTTGGCGTCTGCACGGCTGGGGTGCGAAACAGTGGTGTTCACCATCAATATGGATGCGGTTGGAAACTGCCCGTGCAACCCGTCCATTGGCGGTACAGCGAAGGGGCATTTGGTGCGGGAGATCGACGCGCTCGGCGGAGAGATGGGGCGCACAGCAGACGCAACCTTTTTGCAGAGCCGTATGCTCAACAAAGGGAAAGGGCCTGCGGTCCACTCCCTGCGAGCACAGATTGATCGACGAGAATATAGCAAGGTGATGAAACACAAGCTGGAATTACAGGAACACTTGCAGTTGAAGCAAGCCGAGATTGTCGATCTCTATCCAGATCAAGACGGTTGGAAGTTGACGACCCGTATGGGTGCACAATATGCGGTCAAAGCAGTGGTGATCGCAACGGGGACTTTTTTAGGCGGCAAAATCTTTGTAGGCGATGTGGCCTATGAAAGCGGGCCGGATGGTATGTTTCCGGCGGCTTTTTTGGGGGATTCCTTGAAGAAATTGGGGTTGCGCTTACGCAGGTTTAAAACCGGGACCCCTGCGCGTGTCCTGCGTTCCAGCATTGATTTTACTGATTTGGAAGTGCAGGAAGGCGATGAGCCGGTTGTGCCATTCTCTTATGATACGTTACATCCGGGGAAAAATCAGGCGGTCTGTCATGTTTCCTGGACCAATGAGGAGACCAAACGGATTATCCTGGAAAATATTCACCGTTCCCCGCTCTATGGTGGAAAGATCGAAGGGGTGGGGCCTCGTTATTGTCCAAGTATCGAGGATAAAATCGTGCGTTTTGCGGATAAGAAGCGCCATCAACTCTTCATCGAACCCTGTGGAAAGGATACCGAGGAGATGTATTTGCAGGGGATGAGCTCTTCTCTGCCAGAGGATGTACAACTTGCCTTTTATCGGTCCATCAAGGGATTGGAACACGTGGAGATCATGCGCTGTGCGTATGCTATTGAGTACGACTGTGTGGACCCCTTACAGATGGAAGCCACGCTGGAATTCATGGATTTTCCCGGATTGTATGGTGCAGGGCAGTTTAATGGCAGTTCAGGGTATGAGGAGGCCGCGGCGCAAGGGTTGGTTGCAGGCATCAATGCAGCTTTGAAAATTCAGGGGAAAGAGCCTTTGATTCTTGACCGTGCAGGCTCCTATATTGGAACATTGATTGACGACCTGATTACCAAGGGGGTCACAGATCCCTACCGGATGATGACCTCCCGTTCAGAATACCGCCTGGTTTTGCGCCAAGATAATGCGGATGAGCGGTTAACTCCGACCGGACGTGAACTGGGGTTGATTGGGGACAGCCGTTGGGGCCGTTTTTGTGAAAAGGAAGAGCAGAAAAAACGCGAGATGGCCCGTGCGCGCCGAACGGTTTTGCCGCCCTCGGATGTACTCAACGATATTCTTGTTTCACGTGGAACAACGCCGGTCTCCACCGGTGTAAAGTTAGCGGATCTGCTTCGCCGTCCAGAGCTCAGTTATGAGGCGTTGACGGCGGTGGATATCACCCGTCCAGTGTTGCCTGCGGCCGTATTTGAAAATGTAGAGATCGAGATCAAATATGAAGGGTATATCGAGCGCCAAAAGGCGGATATTGCAGAAATGCGCCGGCTGGAGGGCAAAAAATTGCCCCGCGGTGTGGATTATACGGCGGTGATTGGCCTGCGCACAGAAGCCCAGGAAAAGCTGCAGAAGGTGAAACCAGCAAACATTGGCCAAGCTTCGCGCATCAGTGGCGTCAGCCCCGCGGATATCTCCGTTCTGCTGATTTGGTTGGCAAAGGAGGGAAGAGCATGAGTGAGGATATCCGGAATTATTTGCAGGAAAGTGCTACGCCTTATGGTGTGGAGCTTTCAGCCGGGCAATTGGAACAATTTCAGACCTATATGGAGTTGCTGTTGGAGTGGAACGAAAAAATGAATTTGACAGCGATTACCGAGCCAAAAGCTGTGGCAGTCAAGCATTTTTTAGACAGCATTTTGTTACTGCCTTATATGGAGGGAGGGGACACCCTCATCGATGTTGGCACTGGAGCAGGGTTTCCCGGCGTACCGCTCAAAATCATGCGTCCGCAGTTGCATTTGACTCTTCTGGATAGTTTAAACAAGCGGCTTCGATTCCTAAAGGAAGTGTTGGGACAGCTTGGCCTCGAGGCGGCGGTGGTTCATGCGCGTGCGGAAGAGGGTGGAAGGATGCCAAATCTGCGTGCGCAGTTTTCGTTTGTAACCGCCCGTGCGGTGGCGCCGCTCAATTTGTTGTGCGAGTATTGCCTTCCCTTTTTACAGATGGGCGGAACTTTTTTGGCGATGAAAGGGCCGGAACCGGAGGAAGAGATCGCAACTGCAAAGAAGGCGGTTTACCTTTTGGGGTGTGAATTGGAAGGGGTGGAACACTTTACACTTCCCGGCGGAGATGCACGCAGTTTGGTCCGCATACGCCGCATCAAACCGCTGCCTTCCATTTATCCGCGGCATGGGGCAAAAATTGCAAAGAGTCCGCTTTAAAAGAAAATAAATCTCAGAGGATGGGGAGAATGCGAAAGGAATACGCTGAATGATGAAGGCTTTCCCGCCCTTTGCAGGTTCCCTATGCACCGAAGGCTCTGTTTTGATTGTGTTGAATTTAAAACAAAAATAAGTCTCAGCAAATTGAGAGAATATGAGAAGGTGTGCTCTGGGGAATAAAGCCTTTCCCATGCTTTGCGAGGCTTGTACACCGAATTCTGTTTTGATTGTGCTGAATTTAAAACCAAAATGAGTCCCTGCAAATTGAAAGAATATGAGAAGGTGCGCCTTGGGGAATAAAGCCTTTACCATGCTTTGCGAAGCTTGTACACTGAGTTCTGTTTTGATTGTGCTGAATTTAAAACAAAAATGAGTCTCAGCAAATTGAAAGCATATGAGAAGGTGTGCTCTGGGGAATAAAGCCTTTACCATGCTTTGCAAAGTTTGTACACTGAATTCTGTTTTGATTAGGCACAATTTAAAACAAAAATAAGTCCCAGCAAATTGAGAGAATATGAGAAGGTGCGCCTTGGAGAATAAAGCCTTTACCATGCTTTGCGAAGTTTGTACACCGAATTCTGTTTTGATTGTGCTGAATTTAAAACAAAAATAAGTCCCCGCAAATTGAAAGCATATGAGAAGGTGTGCTCTGGGGAATAAAGCCTTTCCCATGCTTTGCAAAGCTTGTATATCGAAGGCCCTGGTTTGATTGTTCTTAATATCCACGTATGGTGCATTGTGTGCGTGATTTTTTATGGGCTGTACGGTAAGAGGGAATTCTGTTTTGAACAGAAAGCGGACGACAAAACGGTATTGAAATGGTATTGGGAGCAAAGATATGGAATCGTTTGGCATAAAAATTCATTTGTACTTTTCTTAAAACCATTTTAAGGGAATGGATTATAATGGATGTATAATGAATGGATTTTTGAAAATGACTGGTTTCCAATCGTGTTGTATCCATAGGCTTATCAATCGATGGTTCACAACTCATTTACAACAAATCTGAAAATCTGAAAGATATAGGGATCTTTGAATCGAGAATTCTTGGGGTTTTTATTTTTGGAATCCTTTTTTATGGTATGGATTGTTCGATGCCGTCTATGCCCAGAAGTTTTTACATAGGGCATGGGGGCGGATGGGACGTCGGAGAAAGATCGATAGAAAAAGGGAGACACGCCGCACGTTTACGCCGGAAAACGGGCGTCAATGGGAAGATGGGCCATTTGCTTGGGCTGTTTAAAGAAGGGAAGGAAATTCCCTCAGAATATGGGGGATGGCGACTACTTTTTACGCTAGATTGTGCAGAAAAAAGGAGACTACGGATGGAGGGAGAGATTTTTTGAGAGCGTTACTGATCAATGCAAGCCCTAAGAAGGATGGCAACACCGCGCGGCTGCTCGGCCTGGTGGCAGAAGCCTTTCTACAAAGAGGAATTGGGACAGAGATTCTATGTTTGGGGGAACAGCAGTATGCATTTTGCCGGGGATGCAGGAGTTGTTATCAGACGGCGGAATGTGTCCAACGGGATGATGTACAAGAGATTTTAAAAAGGATGAGCGAAGCAGACGTCATTGCGATCGCCTCCCCAGACTATTGGGGCGGAATCACCGGGCAGCTTAAAGCTTTTATCGACCGTTGTACCCCCTACAGCCCCGCTCATCAGCCGCATGCGGCCCTGCCGGCAGGGAAGAGGGGAATCAGCCTTGCCCTGAGCGCACGGGAGGACCCCCGCGAGTGCAAAGAAATTTTGGCGCGGATTGACCGCTTTTTTGTTCGCATGGGGATTAAACCGATGGCGAATTATTATACATGCGGTGTTTTGACCGAGGACGATCTAAACCAAAATGAAGGAAAACTCGCAGAGGCGGCTTTTTTTGGCACAGAGATAGCCAAAGCGCTGGTAAAATAGAAAAGCCGCAAAGAAAATGAGCCATATCTCTTACGAATGGCAAATTTTCATCGGATACTTGAAAGGTTCTATTTTGATTGTTGGATTGCCAGTCTTTTGGAAGCTTGTATTGGCCCGTTTTTCTGGCTGTCCGAGGATAAAGACGGGGATGTCCAGGAATACAACCTTGAGACAGCTTTCTTTGGCAGAGAGATAGCCAAAGTGCTGGTAAAATAGAAAAGCCGCAAAGAAAATGAGCCATATCTCTTATGAATGGCAAATTTTCATCGGATACTTGAAAGGTTCTATTTTGATTGTTGGATTGCCAGTCTTTTGGAAGCTTGTATTGGCCCGTTTTCCTGTCTGTCCGGGGATAAAGACGGGGATGTCCAGGAATACAACCTTGAGACGGCCCTTCTTTGGCACAGAGATAGCCAAAGCGCTGGTAAAATAGAAAAACTGTAAAGAGAATCAACTATATATCTTACGAACTATAAAATTCTAAATGAATACTTGGAAGGCTCTATTTCGATGGCTGCATTACCTGTCTTTTAGATATGATTTGCCTGCTTCTTGGACGTCGGGAGAGAAAGATGAGGATATTCAGGAATCAATACAGCCTTGCAAGATACATAGGCTATTTAAATAGGACGCCTTTCTAAGGAGTGTATCGCTGAGGAAAGACCAGGTTTCGTACCAAAAAATTTTTGAGTTGCTCTGTCAAAGGAGTTTCAAAATAAAAATATGGTTCCTTATTTGCTTGGTATGGAATGATTCTCTGTGGAAGGCGCGGATTGAAAAAACGATGGTGTAGTGACGTTTCCCTGGGATTATAAAGAGAATCTTTCGGAATTAGGCGAAAAGCCACAGGAAAAACACTTTTTCGCGTACACATTCCAACAAAAACTTTCCCTCCCATATGGTATTCTTAAAGCACAGAAGGACAAGCCCCATACGCGGGTTTTCATAAATGTGCAGAAAGAAACCAGATGGGAGGTATTTTATGGGCATCATGCAGGATAAACGGCGGGTGATTGAAATCCCGCTGGATGACATTTATCCAAATCCCGCCCAGCCGCGCCGGTCATTCCCAGAAAAGGAACTCCTGGAATTAAGCCGGAGTATCCGGCAAAATGGCCTGTTACAACCTCTGAGTGTACGCCGGACTAGAAATGGTTATGAATTGATTGCAGGAGAGCGGCGTTGGCGCGCCTGCCGCTTGGCAGGGCTGGACAGTGCAGCCTGTATTGTAAACTCATGTAGCGATAAACAGAGTGCAGTCCTCGCAATGACGGAGAATTTACAAAGGCAGGATCTGCAAATCTTTGAAGAAGCAGAGGGAATCCGGCGGTTGATCGAAGAATGGGGCGTTACACAGGAGGAAGCAGCGCTTCGCTTAGGAAAAAGCCAGTCCACTTTGGCGAATAAACTGCGCCTTTTGCGTTTAACGCAAGAAGAACGCAAAAAATCAGCGAAAATGGGTTGACCGAACGCCATGCGCGCGCTTTACTGCGGCTGGAGGACATTGAATTGCGTGGAAAGGTGCTTGACGCCATCCTCGCACAGCATTTGAACGTACAGCAGACCGACCAATACATCGAACGGCTTCTCGCGGAAAAAGAGGACAAGCCCAAGAATAAGAAGCGGATCATTGTAAAAGATATTCGTATCTTCATGAACACCATCAGCCATGCGGTCAAAACCATGCAGCTCTCGGGTATTCAGGCAAAGACCATCCGGAATGAAACGGAAGAATACATCGAGTGCATTGTACGCATCCCAAAGACAGGACCGGTGGCAAACGCAGTAGCGCGGCCATCGGAGAGCCCGTCTGTAACGGTTGGGGTAGAACAGGCAGTTTCTGCCATAGATGTGGAAGAAAAAGTAGAGGACAAAACCGCCCCGCGTATTGCAGGGTGATTTTCCAAACGGGTCCCAAATAAGAAAGGGGACACGTCCCTTTTGGGGAAGTACAGATTGAAAAGGATTTTGTTGGGCGGTCTGAAATGGAAAAGACATAGCCCATAGAAAGCCGGCATGACAGCCTGGCGGCAGCCGGACGGCCAATCGGGCCGTTTGCGCTGCAAGCCCTGCGCAGAGGTTCTGCGCCCTTAAAACAGATTACAAGACTACTCCCATTTCCCTTATATTTTCCCTGTGAAAAGCCGCTGCGGCGCGTTGCGCTACAGCGGCTTTTTCCATTGCTGTTTTGAAATAGATGGCCGGACATGGGCGATTATTTACTGGCATAGCGATACAATCCATCTAAATTGAAAAAAGTATTGCTAATAATTTTAAATAGAATTATAATTGTTGTAGAATAATTTGAAAGTGAGCAATAATGAATTGCTTAATCTTGTGTAAGCAAGATGATAAGGGATTATTAAATAAAAAATTCTGCAATCAATATTTTTAATAGGGACAGCTGCCGCAAAAGTCAGGGTATCCCTATCGCTATTAAACTAATTAATATTTTTAACAGGGACAGCCGTCCCAAAAGTTAGGGTATCCCTATCACTATTAAGCTAAGTAAAAAGTATAGTCAAACAATTCATTTTACGTTTATAACAACTTTAGAGGGGATATTTTATATCCTACATAACCGACAATTGTCTGTGGATTTTTTATGAATACAATTGATTCACGATTCAAACTTTTTGCAAAGTTTGCAAAAGGTTCGAACACAACTCCCAAGCACATTTCTGATGCTTATTTTTGATGATCCCCAATTTTATTTCGTTTTCCTTTATGCTCAAGGCATTTCAAGTTTTTCAACATCCAATCGATCTTGCGTTATTAAATGCAGAGATGGAACGCGCTGTACAAGAGTATATGGATCAAGGGATTCTGCATATTACACGCAATCGATGCGAAAGTATAACGATCCCTATAAAAGAGATCGTATTTGTGGAAGTATATGACAGGCATATTTTGATTCATACAACAAAAGAAATTGTCCGTGCCAATGGGACTTTATCCCACTACTTGCAGGATTTACAAAATTATCGTTTTGTGCAGATGAATCAATCTGAGATAGTCAAGGTAGAGCATATAAAATCGATCCATAAAAATGAAATACGATTGGATGACATACAAGTGCTTTGGATGAGCAGAGATTATATGAAGAGCATGGATAAAAGGATATTGCATCATAGTCAAAATAAATGACCACATATACAGATATGATTGAAATTTTTTAATATAAGATTTAAATAGAAAGTATAATTGAATGATAGGGGATAGCCCCATGGAAAAGATGATTATGCAGCCTATTATGATAATGATAACAATGGTAAGGATGATCGTGGAAGAACCGTTTTAAACCCAGCAGGCATTTATTTAGGAACAGAGGTTGCAAAAGATTTGGGTTATAGTTCGTATGAGAGTGGATGGGTGGAGGTGACTTTTTCGGATATTCTTTAATTCTTTTTGCGCATGAAGAGGAAAAGATTAAAGATTCATGAAAAACCACACGAAGTTTTTTTATGTATCGTTGGGATTACTTGCATCCTTTTGGGGTGCTTGTTCATACCCGCCATACGGATGGACAAAGAAATGGTCTCCCTGCCGCCGGAGCAGATGGAATATTACGAATGGCTGCAAAATGAAGTCAATAACGGGCATCAGCCGTGGAGAATCGTCCCGGAACAGGTCGTTTCAGACTTTTTAATCAACCATCTGAACATAGAGGTAGGACCAAAGCCGCTCGCAAAGAAGGTACTGCGCAACGGGCTGGAATTTACCCTCTCGAACGAGGAAAACCATTTGTCCATTTTCCTATTTCAACCTGTGACAAAGGGGGATTTCGGAATATGGACGGTCGCCTATTATGTCGATCATACAACTGGCGAAACGCATTTTGTGGACTTGAGCCAGGATTACCCATAAAAGATTCATCGTTGTATCCTGGGAAAGGTACGTCTATTTCAAGGCCATCTGCGAGGTAGGAAAGGAATTCTTTTTATGGAAGTGTTCCCTTTCTTCCAGTTGAACAGAATCAGCGGCTACATATACGATTCCTATTGAAATATTTTTAGAAATATTGTAGTGTCAAATTTATCCATACAAAAAACAAGCCTTTTTCCTGCATCCAGTCGGGATAGGCCCTAATTTATTCAGTTCCATGCACAAAAACGAGTTGAGAAGGGATCACCATGGAAGATTTACATAAGACAATCAAAGCGGTATGGACATTCGTTCCTTTACTATTTTATGGTGCAGCCTTTCTACTGATCTATTTGTTTTACCGGTGGGCGTTTCCCTTTTGGAGCATATGTTTGGGTCCTCTGTTTGTGGTCTTAATTGGACAATGGGTCAATCGCAGAAAATGCTGTTGTCCCTACTGCCACTCTACAAAGATACTGGACCGCTTTCATGCCAAAGGCAGCCAAGAGTTTTGCCCCCGGTGCAAACGTCTGATATATTACGATTGAGCGCCCCTTTTTCACACAATTTGCAGGAGCCCTTCCCGGATGTGGCCTTCAAACCCACCGGCAAGGGCTTCTTTGTAGAGGACTGGACTTTAAACGTTTCATACCATTTTTCATGAGGATTTTAAGTGGGAATGATTGCGTTCTACTTCTAAAAGCCCCCAGCCTGTAGTTTAGACTGTACCGAGGACAAAGCGCTGTGCGCTACACAGAGATCGTCTGCCCGTTTCAGCCGGTCAAATGGAAGGCAAAGCGGAATGTTTCATATCACTTTCCATCCTGTTTGCCGGCTGTTCCCCATTTAAAAAGCCTGTTTCACGTGAAACAGGCTTTTTTTCAAACAGAACTACTTTTCCTTCCAGCTCTTCCGTGCTATAATAGAAACGTTCATGAGAATAAACGATATGGAAAGAAAACAGATTGCCATATCCTTTTGTTTTTGGGATGAATTGTACTCGGACTAAGCAAAGAGAGTGGCAATTTTTTGAGAAACGGGGGCGGACGATGGGAAAGATCATAGCCATTGCAAATCAGAAAGGCGGCGTGGGAAAGACCACCACAGCGGTCAACCTTTCGTCGGCGCTCGGCGCGAAGGGGAAGAAGACACTGTTGGTGGACATCGACCCACAGGGGAATTCGTCCAGCGGGGTCGGCGTGGACCGCCGGAAGCTGAAAAATACTATGTATGAGGTATTGATTGGGGAAACCCCGGCAAAGGATGCGCGCATCCATACGGAGTTTGCAAATCTCGATCTGCTGCCCTCCAGCATGGACTTGGCCGGCGCCGAATTGGAACTGATTGAGATGGAACATCGCGAGGCTATTTTAAAAAATGCCATTGTCCCTCTGCGTGCGGAATACGATTTTATTCTGATCGATTGTCCGCCGTCCCTTGGGATTATCACCACCAATGCGCTCTGCGTGGCGGACACCCTTCTAGTGCCTATCCAGTGCGAATATTACGCGTTGGAGGGGCTGTCCCAGCTGATGAATTCCGTCCGGCGCGTCAAGCGCCAATACAACGAACAGCTGGACATTGAAGGCGTTTTGCTGACAATGTACGACGGCCGTTTGAACCTGACGCAGCAGGTGGTGGAAGAGGTAAAAAATATTTTCCGCGGAAGGTATTTGCTACGGTCATCCCGCGCACCGTGCGTCTCTCCGAGGCGCCCAGTTTTGGACGGCCGATCGGCTATTTCGATCACAGCAGCAAGGGCGCGTATGCATACGATGCATTGGCGGACGAGGTGTTGAGAAAGGCGTCGCGTTGAGCGGCGCACAAATAACAGGCAACAGGGGGTGAAACGCAGATTATGGCGGGAAAAAAGAAAGGCGGACTCGGAAAGGGACTGGATGCCATCTTTGCCGAAAATGATATGGAAGACGCAAACGCTACCGTAACGCTGAAGATCAGTGAGATAGAGCCGAACCGCAGCCAGCCGCGCAAAGAATTTAAGGATGAGGCCTTAGCTGAGTTGGCGGATTCCATTGTCCAGCATGGCGTATTGCAGCCGCTTTTGGTACGTCCTCTTCTGGGGGGAGGATACCAGATTGTCGCGGGTGAACGGCGCTGGCGTGCAGCGCGCATGGCGGGAGTCTCCGAGGTGCCAGTGGTCATCCGCGATATGAGCGACCATGAGGTCATGGAACTCGCTCTGATTGAAAACTTACAGAGGGAGGACCTGACGCCGCTGGAAGAGGCACAAGGGTATCAGTCCCTGATCGATCAGTATGGCATGACACAGGAGGAAATCGCCCGAACGGTTGGAAAATCCCGGCCGGCTGTTGCAAATGCCCTGCGCCTTTTGCATCTTCCAGAGGACCTTCAAGAGCTGGTCGCCGCGGGAAAGCTTTCGGCAGGTCATGCGCGGACGCTTCTCGGGTTCCAAGAGGTAGACGATATGCGGCGGGCTGCGCAACTGGTGGTTGAGCAAGGTATATCGGTGCGCGAGCTGGAAAAGCTTGTAAACAAGGCCAATGGCAAGGAAGAAAAAAAGCCCCCGCGCAAAAGTGGGAGGATTCACTACTTTGACGAGGTGGAGCTGGCCCTCAATGAACATTTAGGGCGGAAGGTCCGCGTCAGTGGCACCAAAAACGCGGGACTCTCCAGATTGAATTCTATGGGGAGGACGACTTGGCGGGATTGATGCGGTTATTCGATTCAGAAAGCAATTGAGTGTTTCACATGAAACATCCCATATAATCACATATAGAAGACAAAGGAGCAACGAACATGTTGGATTTGAAATTGATCCGGACAGAACCGGATAAGGTGAAAGCGGCCATTCATAAAAGAGAAATGAATTTGGATGACTCGATTGACGCAATCTTGAAGATCGACGTCGAGCGCCGTGCGGTTACTGGAAAGGTGGAGGCGAAAAAGGCAGAGCAGAATGCGGCTTCCAAGCAGATTCCGGCGATGAAAAAGGCCGGACAGGACACCACGGAATTGATGGCGCAGATGAAAGTTCTATCCGCAGAGATCAAGGAATACGATGCAGAGCTGGGCGAGTTGGAAGAAAAGCAAAAAGAACTCATGCTTTCCTTGCCGAACCTGCCGGATGAAGATGTTGTTGCCGGCGGTAAGGAGCAAAATGTCCCGCTCCATTATTTTAAAGAGAAACCGGTCTTTGACTTCCCCATGAAGAACCATGTGGACCTCTGTGAGGCGCATGGGATGATTGATTACCAGCGCGGCGCCAAGATTGCAGGCAATGGCGCTTGGCTGTATCGCGGTTGGGGCGCCCGTATGGAATGGGCGCTGCTCAATTTCTTTGTCAACGAGCATTTGGGTGACGGCTATGAGCTGGTTCTGCCGCCGCACATGTTGAATTATGAATGTGGTTATGTCGCCGGGCAGTTCCCGAAGTTTGTGGAAGAGGACTATTGGATCGCCAATCCTACCAGCGCAGACCGCAAGTTTATGTTGCCGACTGCGGAGACAGCGCTGGTTAATCTGCACCGGGAGGAAGTCCTCACTTTGGACGAGCTACCCCGCAAGTATATCGCCTATACTCCGTGTTATCGCCGCGAAGCGGGTTCCTATCGCGCGGAAGAGCGTGGTATGATCCGCGGCCATCAGTTTAATAAAGTGGAAATGGTTCAATATACAACGCCCGAAGGCTCCGATGCGGCATTTGAAGAAATGGTTGGCAAGGCAGAGCGCCTTGTACAGGAATTGGGGCTTCATTACCGCCTGAGCAAACTTGCCGCAGGCGATTGTTCCTTCTCCATGGCGCGCACCTATGACATTGAGGTCTGGATCCCCAGCATGGGAATCTACAAAGAGGTCAGTTCCGCATCCAATGCGCGCGATTATCAAGCTCGCCGCGGGAATATGAAGTATCGCGGGGAGGATGGAAAACTGCATTTTGTCAATACTCTGAATGCATCCGGATTAGCAACCAGCCGCGTGATGCCGGCCATCGTCGAACAGTATCAGAACGCGGACGGTAGTATCACCGTACCGGAAATCTTGCGTCCGTATATGGGTATTGACGTGATTCGATAAGTCTTTGTCCCATACGGCTTTGTACGAACGATTCGAGCGGTTGCCTTCCCGTAAAATGTGATACTTGGTAGGAAATCGTTCTTGAACATTGGGAAGAGGGACGGATATAATCCCCCGGCACTGGTTTAAGTGTCCGGGGGATTGCAATTCTTTTACAAGAGAACAGGAAAAGGAGGAGTTGGATGGTTACCATCGAAGAATATAGCCGTACCGTACAAGTGGCGAGCTATGAGGTAGGGGCGAATGCAAAAATAAAACTGAGTGTGCTGTTACGGATGGCGCAGGAGACCAGTGAACAGCACCTGGGCGCGCTTGGCATTGGATATGAGCGCTTAAAAGCGGACGGGATCGTTTTTTGTTTACGAATTACAGTGTATCAATCAAGCGTATGCCGGTCCACAATGATGTTTTGACCATCAAAACCCATCCATGCGGCACAGCCGGGGTACAGTTTTATCGGGATTTTGTGTTTTATGCCGATGGAGAGGAAATTGTCCGCATTATGCAGACGTCGGTTTCCGCAGATCCGGAGACCCATAAGATCCTCCGCCCCAAGGTATTTTTGGCGTACAATATTTTTAAGGGTGGAAAGGTGGACTCCGAGGACCGGGTGGAACGCCTGGTACTGCCGGAAAATCTTCCGCTTTTGGGAGAACGCCCCATTTACTATTCCGATTTGGATTTTAACTGCCATCTAAACAACGCCGTTTATGGAGATATTCTGATGGATTTCTTGCCTTCGGAGATGCGCCAACAAAGCATGAAACACATTCATATCAGTTATGTCAGTGAAAGTAAACTGGGGGAGACGCTCAAGATCTATGGAGGGTATATAGAAAATGGAGATTTTGTCCTGTATGGCGATCATGAACGTGGATTGAGTTTCTCAGCAAAGGTACAATTGCATGAAAAGAACTGGCTCTGAAATAGCAGAGCCAGTTCTTTTTTGTTGTATCTCAAAAATCCCCGGCCGTGCTGAGGAGTTCAAACAAGCTTTAGTTGCATAGGAATAAGATTTCCTTTTGATACAATAGGAATGCGGTCTGCCAACTGCACAGAAGTATCAAAGGGAGGACAAAAGGTATGAAGCCAATTGACAACGGAATAGTCTCGCACAAACGAACTGGAACTGCAAGTACCATATTGTTTTGTCTATAGGAATCGAAACAAATCTGTTCCGTAAATTTATCAAAAAAGAAAAATCCTGTTCCATATGACCTTTCCTTATCGTGAAATATGGAATTCAGAACAGTATAGCATTGTCCTGAAGGACTAGAGGAAAATATTGTATAAGAAAACTGTGTAAGAAATAGAAATACTACTGAGAGAGTTATACAACGGGAAATGGGTAACAATTGTAGAGACAGAAGTATACCCGTACCATTGCATATGCTGGCAGGAATACCGTCGAAGATGAGTGTATCCAGTTTGTGAGCTTTCTCCAAGGAAAGGTAATCTGATTATTTCAACAGGCATGTCGGTTCGCCGTATTTGCCTGTATATAGGCAAATATATGCAATAATTATCTGAACAATCTGCGCTTACTTATCTTTGTAGGCAATTTCAGCTGACTGTCATGCTCATTCCAAATACAAATAGGACAAAGTGTAACAGTGATAGGGATATTTACAATTTATTTGTGGCAGTTATTCGATATATCTATACCACAAATAAGCAAATGAATATTTTTTATAGGGACAGTCGCCGCAAGAATCAGGGTATCCCTATCGCTATTAAGCTAACCGGAAGTTTTGCGCCGCGGGTGTTACGTTGATATAGCGAGTAAGAATGCGAAAAGAATTGCGGAATAGATCCACAACCAACTGAAAGAGGATTCGATTTCGGATCAGATGCTACCCAAAGATTACCTAGACCCGTTTACGGGTAGCAAGTAACCATCTTTCGCATGTGGCAGACCGTACCAACGCCTTGAGGTGTGGCTAGTATCATAGGGCTTTGCCCGCTTCTGTAAAACCACTAGCAAAGCTGGTGGGGGTCTATTCAAAGGGCTTCCGCTTGTTTTTGTAGGATGGCAAACCATACTGGATTTTTGTTCTTCATTCGATGGTGAACGCTTCATACCACTTTCCATCAGGATTTTAAGTGGAAATGATTGCGTTCCACTTCTAAAAGCCCTTCCAACCTGTAGTTTTGACAGCACTGCGGACATAGCACAATGCGCTACATAGAAATCGTTCGCCCGTTTCAGCTGGTCAAATGGAATGGGAGGCTGAACGTTTGATACTACTTTCCATCAGGATTTTAAGTGGAAATGATTGCACTTCACTTCTAAAAGCCCCTCGGCACGTAGTTTAGACAGCACTGCGGACATAGCACAATGCACTACATAGAAATCGTTCGCCCGTTTCAGCCGGTCAAATGGAATGGGAAGCTAAACGTTTCATACCACTTCCCACGAGGATTTTAAGTGGAAATGATTGTGTTCTACCTCTAAGAGTCCCTCAGCGCATAATTTTGACAGCATTGCGACAGAGCACAGCGCGCTAAATAGAAATCGTTCGCCCGTTTCAGCTGGTCAAATGGAATGGAAAGCTAAACGTTTCATACCACTTTCCATGAGGATTTTAAATGGAAATGATTGCGTTTTACTTTCCAAATCCCTTCCAACATGTAGTTTAGACAGCACTGCGACAGAGCACAGCGCGCTACATAGAGATCGTCCGCCTATTTCAGCCGGTCAAATGGAATGGGAAGCTAAAACGTTTCATACCACTTTCCATCAGGATTTTAAGTGGAAATGATTGTGTTTTACTTTCCAAATCCCTTCCAACCTGTAGGTTAGACAGCACTGCGACAGAGCACAGTGCGCTATATAGAGATCGTCCGCCCGTTTCAGCCGGTCAAATGGAATGGGAAGCTAAACGTTTCATACCACTTCCCACGAGGATTTTAAATGGAAATGATTGCGCTCCACTTCTAAAAGCCCCTCAGCGCGTAATTTTGACAGCACTGCGGACATGGCACTGCGCTCCACGCAGAGATAGTCCGCCAATTCCTGCCGGTCAAATGGAATATAGAAATCTGCGCTATCGTGTAAGGTCGCTTGTTCCGAAAGGTAGGAGAGCAGTTTTTCGCGCGTACTGCGCTTGGAGAGATGACCCAGGCGGCGGTTTAGCATCAGATTTTTGTCCGCAACGACGGCAAGCATGTTTTCTACCAGTTTTTGATGAAAACTACAGCCCGAAGGACAGGCATGTAGAATCTTTCGATAATCCATCAACAGGACGACGCTTTCAGTAATCGCCAAAACGGTGACTGGAAGCGTTTTGTGTTCTCCCGAGGCGCACGCAAAGGCTTCGGCAAATAGATCGCCGGGGCCAAGTGCGGTCAAAATGGTTCGGTTTCCAGAAAACTCCTCGCGGATGACCTGCGCCTGCCCTTCCAATACGATGCCGACGCAATCAGCGACTTGTCCAGCCAATAGAATAACCGAATCCGCTGAAAAGCGTTGTTCTCGCGCACGCAGACAGTCCAACATGGTCTCGCGTTCTTGATCGGTAATTCCCCGAAACAGGGGGATCTTACGAAAGAGTTCCTGATATTTTTTCATATTTTCCTCCTGTTGTTGGATTTCCAACATACATGTTTTCTTCAGTATAGTAGGATAAGGGCACAAAAGCAAGTGAAACCGGATAAAGATTCCTAGAAAATGAGTGAAACCGGAATTCACTGGGAGGAAATTTGGAATGAAACGGAAAATAATTAAAATCGATGAGGTTAAATGCGATGGCTGTGGACTGTGTGCAGAGGCATGTCACGAAGGTGCTATCGGGATAGTGAATGGAAAGGCCAAGCTACTCCGTGAGGATTACTGCGATGGCCTGGGAGATTGTTTGCCGGCTTGTCCGACAGGAGCAATTTCCTTTGAGGAACGGGAAGCTCCCGCCTATAATCAGGCTGCCGTAGAAGCGGCAAAAATGGCAAAAGCGGCCAATCTTCCATGTGGTTGTCCGGGAAGTCAGGCGAAACGGATTCAAAGAACGGTTCCGGCAACAAAAGAACCGATTGAGGGATTGCCAAGTGAATTGATCCAATGGCCGGTACAGATAAAATTGGTCCCGGTGAATGCGCCGTACCTGGACGGAGCGAGTTTGTTGATTGCTGCCGACTGTACGGCCTATGCCTGCGGGGATTTTCACCGCGAGTTTATGCGCGGCCGCGTGACTCTGATCGGTTGTCCAAAATTGGACGAAGGGGATTATGCGGAAAAGCTGACAGAGATTCTCCGGCAAAACGATATTCAAAGTGTAACGGTCGTCCGCATGGAGGTACCTTGCTGTGGCGGGATTGAACAGGCGGTGAAGCGCGCCTTGCAGCAGAGCGGAAAGCTGATTCCCTGGCAGGTGGTCGTTCTCTCTACCAGCGGTTCTATTTTATCGAGGTAAACCCTGCGTACCTGTAAACGCAAGGGTTTCAGCTAAAAATACGATTGAAAACAGCGGAAGATGATGGAGGGATTGCTATGAATCCAAAAATGTTTTGTTATCAATGTGAACAAACAGCCGGTTGTTCTGGATGTACGGGTGCGCGAGGGGTCTGCGGAAAAGATGCCCATGTAGCGGCACTGCAGGACCAACTGACTGGCGCACTCATTGGTTTGGCGCGCGCTTCCGATGGCCATGAGGTGACAGAGTCCACCCACCGGGTAATGCTTGAAGGCTTATTCACTACGATTACAAATGTTTGCTTTGACGCGCAAGTTGTGCAACGCCAAATAGATGCTGTCCATGCAGAAAAGGAGTCGTTGCTTCCGGGATGTAGCGGTTGCGCTTCCCCTTGTTCCCACAATGCAGATTACGACATGGAACAACTTTGGAACGAGCCGGATGTGGACATCAGGTCCCTCAAGTCGCTTCTACTCTTTGGCCTTCGCGGTATGGCTGCTTACGCTTACCATGCCCGTGTTCTCGGTTACACGGACGAGGAAGTAAATAACTTCTTCTATCGCGGGCTGTTTGCCGTCGGGGAGGATGCGGATATGGAATACCTCCTGCCATTGGTGCTGGAGGCTGGACGCGTCAATCTGAAATGCATGGAATTGTTGGATCGGGCAAATACAGAGACTTACGGAACGCCACAACCCACCACGGTTCCATTGACCATCGAGAAGGGACCATTTATTGTTGTATCCGGCCATGATTTGTTTGATTTGCATGCACTGCTGGAACAGACAAAGGGGAGAGGGATTAACATTTATACGCATGGCGAGATGTTGCCCGCACATGCCTATCCGAAACTCAAAGCCTACCCACACTTGAAAGGGAATTTTGGAACCGCTTGGCAGAACCAACAGAAAGAATTTCAAGATATTCCGGCTCCGGTTCTGTTTACGACCAACTGCCTGATGCCGCCCAGAGCGAACTATGCTGACCGTATATTTACTACAGAAGTGGTGGCTTATCCGGAAATGGTACACATCGGGGAAGAGCGCGATTTTACCCCTGTGATTGAAAAAGCCCTGGAATTGGGAGGATATTCAGAGGAACATCCGATGACTGGAATCAATGGGGGGACACAAGTCACAACCGGATTTGGCCATGGAACGATCCTGTCCGTGGCAGATCGGGTGGTCGAGGCCGTTAAGGCGGGCGCTATCCGGCACTTTTATTTGGTTGGCGGCTGTGATGGAGCGCGTCCAGGCCGAAATGCCTATACAGAGTTTGTCAAAAATACACCCAAAGATACCGTTATTTTGACGTTGGCCTGCGGGAAGTACCGGTTTAACGATCTGGACCTGGGGGAGATCGGCGGTTTACCGCGGTTGATGGATATGGGCCAGTGTAACGATGCGTTTGGAGCCATCAAGGTTGCTACCGCACTGGCAGAAGCCTTTGGATGTGGAGTAAACGATCTTCCTTTGACTTTGGTGCTCTCGTGGTATGAACAGAAAGCGGTATGTATTTTGTTGTCCCTGCTCTATTTGGGAATTCAGAACATCCATATCGGTCCGACGCTTCCGGCATTTATTTCGCCCAACGTGCTGAACCTTCTATCCGAAAAGTTCCATCTGACCCCCTGTGGAGAGCAGGAACTTCGGAATTGGGATCAGCTGGACTGTAAGATCGGTCAATAAAAGACCGATGTCCCCTTATTGCCTTACTGCGGTGAAAAAAATCGAACATCTCAAATGCCCGTGGGTGGAATGTATTTTTCCGGCCCATGGGCATTTGCCTGTTTACTTGCATCAAAACATGTACGGATATCAGTGGAACGCGGGGAACCATTCTGTATCTAAGGAAACGGTACTCCACTTTTACTTTTTTCGATACATGCCATTGAAAATGCAGCGATACAGTGGCCGTACGATGGTCCCCTTGAAGTACGATACCTGACCTTGGCTGGAAAAGGTCAAGTAGAGCGAAGGTCCTTAAAACTTGAAAGGGGTTCATACAATATCAGAAACCGAAAGGATTGCTGCTTGTAGCGTAGTATATATCCCAGGGTGTTCCGTATGTTTCAGCAACATGGTGACAATCAGACAGCCCAAACCATCCGGGTGGCAATTCTCCAAAGTCCCTGACACAATCCCCATCCGTAAATCTGTTTCACATTTGCTGAACAGGAGCAAGATGGCCCATAGGGATGAAGAATCAAACAAATGGTTTCTATGCACTCAATAAAACCCAATATATAAAATTAGGAATTCTATGTTGACAAAGAAAGGGCAATACGTTATACTTAAATCGTAAGTAGTAAGTAATAAGTGACGGGCTGCTTGTCTTGATAAAGGGGAGGAATATAGGATGAGAGAATGGACCTTTGCACAAGGCTTCGCCTTGCTGGCACTGAATGCACAGGATAGCTTGCATATGACAACGGCGAAGAAAATTGCTGTTCGGTGTATGGCGGCTGCGGCTATTTTGGAATGGGAACTGGATCAGGGGAACTTACAGGGCCCATTTTCCACCATTTCCGAAGAAGATGTGGAAAACCTCGCCGCGGTTCCGCATCAACAGGAGGTATTACGGGAGCTACTGAAAAGAAAAGAAGGCCTTCAAACGGCGCTGCCGGAACGATTGAAGCAAGTTATACATTTTTCCAATAGAATATTAAAAAGAATAGAAAGCTCCTTTGCGGATCCCCTCAAAGGAATGGATCTCTTGGAGGAAATTCCAAACCTGCTCGGCTGTGATATGAACTATGTGACAGCCAGTGTGACGATGCGGGAATACCGGAGCAATGAAGAGGCCTATACCCGCATTACAGAGGGATTGCGCGCTGAGATTTTGGAGGACGGCGAGATGACCGATGAAACTATTCTGATGCTTTGGCTTCTTCGCGAGAGCAGTTGCCTATATGACTTTTTCTCCAAAGAGGAGTTAAAACGTGTGGCACAGCGCATGACACAACTGTATCAGACCAATGCTATGGCTCGGGCCATTTTGGCTATAGATATTCATCGGGCTCCGGAAATTGCGGTTAAAAACTTTTTACGAGGGAAGAAGGAAGCCTTTTCCACTCCGATAGGCACGGGTGTGGACTTTGTATTTCCTTTTTTGGAGCGTTCACAATCGATCTTTATTGAAACAGAAGCTTGGTTTGAGAACAAGGAACAGCGCCTACAGGACGTAGAAGCGCGCTTGGCCCAATACGGCCATCACTATACGGTTTTACGCCAGGGGGCTGTGCCGTTGATTCGAATCGATAATGTGCTGTATGAAGCCGTACCGACTGCCGTTCAGATGAAAGTACCGGTACAGGGCATGCGTCTGCGCAAATATCCGCTGTAAGTCCAAGAGGTATAGAAGGGGGAACCGTCGTGTCGCGCCAGCGGTCCATGGAAAAAATTCAAACATCTACCTATGTGAGTATCGGGGAGTTGGCGCGCCTGACCGGCTGCCGGTATAGCACATTAAAGTTTTATACAGAAGAGGGGATGCTGCCCTTTGAGCAGCCGGAGGAGAACCTCACCCGGCGGTTTCCCCGGGAAAAGGCGGTTTCCCGTTTAAAGGAGATTCAAAGGCTGAAGGCGCAGGGGTTATCCATCCCGGAGATCAAAGCGCTGCTGTAAACAAAAGGCTTCCGTCCAGAGAGATTCAAGGGCGGAAGCCTTTTATTTTTCATAAAATGAATGACGCGCAATGGAGATTTTAAATTTTGTATACCTGTATCGGGATATTCCTTTTTTACAGTTTTCCATCACATACTTTGTACCTTTTGATTGTCCATCCCAAAACGCGATTACAACATCTGTATACTCGATTATTTGTAAGTTTCGTTTTAAGGAGCCCCCTTACCGTACTTATCGTATTCAGGCAAAAATTCCGTCAATTTGGTGTGATGTTCTATGGCGTATTTCCTTGCACATGTATCAATTCCTTTTGCGCCACCTGAAACGATTTCTGTGGCATCTTCCGGAAGATATTTTTCTAAATGATCGATGTATAAATTTCTGGAGTCAATCACTGCTACTTTCATAATATAAACATCCCTATCGTCTATGTATAGACTATATAGTAGCATGCATAGCCTATAAATTGCAACTGTTTTTTATATCCTATTAAAAAACGAAGGAGATATAGGATATGAATACAGTAGCAGCTGTGCGAAACCGTATTTTACAGCTCTGTGGGGAACGAAACATCTCTATAAACAAATTGGCAAATATCTGTGGATTGCCGCCATCCTCTGTAAAGAATATCCTATATGGAAAAAGCCAAAATCCAAAGGTATTGACCATTAAAATGATTTGCGATGGTTTAGGTATCACGCTTGCACAATTTTTCGACACGGATGAATTTGATCATTTGGAACAGGAGATCCGATAGTCTTTGAAAGATCCGTTTGGCTCCATTCTCTGCCGGTGCAGGCAGGAGAATAGAACCTACAAAAATACACGAAGCCCCTGTCTGGAAATCAATTTTCAGGCAGGGGCTTCGCTGTTTACAGTGGACGTATAGCGTCTTTCGCGGATCTCCAGTCGGGATGCGCCTACGGCGGGCACGTAGTGCCTTTTCGTACCCATGGGGAGGTAGACGAAAGCAAGATGCAAGGAGTTTATTTTTTGCTCCACAGAGGATGCCTTATAAAAACGGTGAAGGGCGTTCGACAAATATGGGAAATCCCGGCTTCACCATACCATTAAGAAATAGAAAGGTAAAATACAGAGAAGGGCCCAACTCCGGGAATTCCCAGGATTGAGCCCTTCTTGTTTACAGGGAAGAGTTTCTTCCCGTTCTTTTAACCTGTAATCTGCTGGTTAGGCGTCCAGCACTTGTTTCCTCCTACGGAGGCAATCCGCCAATCGTAATCGTGCAGCGCTTCGTAGCATTCTGACCCGGCAGGGTGGTGTAAACGCCTGTGCTCCGGCACGGTGGACGCACAGCGTCTTCCGCGCCTGCGGCGTCTCCTACGCAAGCTTTCAGCTATCGGCTGCCGGGTGCTTGATCGAATATGTACACGTTTATACCTTACACAAATTGCCCGGCGTTCAGCCAACAGTCACCGTA
>BCAA01000018.1 GCA_001305115.1 Clostridia bacterium UC5.1-1E11
CTGCACGATACCCTCCGGCAAGTGCCGAACCGATTGTTCTGTATTCCATTTCGTTCATCATAGCCATTTACCCACACAATCCAGACGGTATCTGGCTCTTTTGAACCTCATCTTCATTATAGCTCATATCTTTCCTTTTAGCAAGATATTCTTTCGTATTTGTCTTACCGTATTTCTGGGAAATCAGGCTGACGAACACATCGGTTGCGTCCAGTTCCCCGTCAAATACCGTTGTAACATGAATCTCTGTTTTGTTTTTTGCCATAGGCAGTTATCCTCCATACATGAAAATAGCCAGACAGAGGGTGTCGGCAACGAAGTCCGGCAACGAGCTTCAAAAGACCTTGCAAACAATCTCAATCTGGCGATGGTTACTATTTATACTTTTCTTTTATTTTTCTGTTGTTTTGGTTGTCATAGGGGAGAAAAGCCGATAGTTTCGGGATTTTCCCCGGCAACCGGCTCGGCAACGGGATAGCAACAGGGGGTGCAACGGGCTGCCATTTTCAGAACGGAAGCTCCATCTGTTCTGTGACCTCCACAAAACCGTCCATCGTTTTTTCAGACGGGTTGCCGGAGTCCGTTGCCGGGTTTTCACGCTCCCAGCCCTTTTGTCTGCCATATTCGGAAAACATTCTTGGGTTCGGGAAGTACCGCCAGCCAGAAATGCACTGGTTCATAATCTCGTTGATTTCCCGGATTTCCCATTGCTTCGGCTCGTCAAAGGCATGGTTCAAGGCTTCCTTATAGAGCTGCTTGGAGCAGACCATGCTCCCGGTGTACTTATCAAGATACGCCTGTATCATCCCGGCTTTGGTGTCCTCCGGCATAAAATCCCGCTGGTGTTCTTTGAGATACCGCTGCATGGCAGGGCTGAAAGCCAGCTTGAACCTGCCGCTTCTGTAAATTTCCATCGCTTCTGCCCACATCTGCTCGATATAGGCTCTGGAAGCGGCTTCGTCCTCCAAAATGTGAACCTCGGCTTGCTCCGGGTACACCATGACGGGGATAAAGCGGCGGTTGCCGGAACGGTCAAGGGGCAGGAAGTCAAGGGCATTGGAAGTGCCGCCAAACACGCACTGACGGGGGCGGTCTGCTGGGTGGGTTTCATAGGGTATCTTGTAAACCTCTTTCTGTCGGCTTAAAAATGACTTGATTTCCTCAATGCTCTTGGCGTTTGCGGTTGCCATCATTTCCGACATTTCGATAATCCAGTGACCTTGCAGCTTACGGTACACATTGTCATCGTCCAGCTTCCGCAAATCATCGGAGAACCACTCGTCCCGGACTGCCAGCAGACGGAAGAAGGTGGACTTTCCAGCCCCCTGACCGCCTACCAGACAAAGCATGATTTCAAATTTGCACCCCGGCTGAAAGGCTCGTGAGATTGCACCCAGCAGGAACAGCTTCAACGCTTCATAGGTGTAATCGTCTGCGTCAGCCCCCAGAAAGTGCCGCAGGCAGAAGCGGATTCGCTCTGTCCCGTCCCACACAAGGGAACTTAAATAATCCCGGATGGGGTGGTACTTGTTTTCATTCGCCACAATCCCAATGGCGTTATCAATCTTTTTCTCATTGGTAAGCCCGTAGGTTTCTTCCAGATAGAGAAGCAGATACTTCATGTCCGTATCGTTCAGGGCAGTGCTTTCTCTTTGAAAACCGATGGGCTTTATGATGTCCTTGCGGTCGGTCAGGATGTTGTATGCGATAGCCCCGGAAAGCAGCGGGTCACGCTGGAATACGGTCAGGCAGTTCCGTATGCTCTGACGGACACCGCCTTTCTCGGTGGTTTCCAGCCCCGCCTTGATTTCCTCAATGCTCTGGGGCGGCTGCATGGCGTTCATGGTGTTTTTTAGTTCTTGCTGCGTCTGCGGCTGCAAGCTCTGCCATTCGCTGTTCAAGCTGTATCACATCCTTTCCGTATTCCGTAATCAAAGCCGCTTTTTCCTCTGTTTCCCCGAACAGCAGCACATCCAGCAGATATTCCACATGGTCTTGCTTCTGTAAGGCTTCCACAAACCGGGGATGAAAGACTTCCTCCGGGGAGTGCGGGGCATATTCCTTTCTCCACACTCGGAGTAGGTGGAGATAATCGGCAAGAATACGGAAGCAGCGGTTTTTGCTTCCTGAAACTGTTCCTCCGGGGATTTCTGCCGGGGCTTGGGCTTTTTTGCTTTTCCCGGCGGTTTCCAGTCCTCATAGGAAAGCCCGAAGTCCTGTGCCAGCTGTACGGCGGCTTCTTTCTTTCCCAGCCCATACAGGGCGGCGGCAAAATCAATCACATCCCCATCCGCACCGCAGCCGAAGCAGTGGTAACGCCGATCCAGCTTCATGCTTGGGGTTTTATCATGATGGAACGGGCAGCAAGCCATCCCGTTCCGCCCTACATGGATTCCATAATGCTCCGCAGCCTGTCTGGTTGTGACGGACTGCTTCACAGCTTCAAATACATTCAAATCTATCCCTCCTTGAAAAAAGAAAAAAACACCTGACATTCTCTGATTGAAAATGGCAAGTGCCTGTTAAAGTTCCATATCCTGTTGTCTGTGTTTCGCCTGTGCCGGGGCGGTTCTTTGTGCTTTTTTCTCGTCTGCCTTATCCTGCAAGACTTCCTTGATGGGCTGCTTCTTGGGCGGCTCTTTGCTTTCCTCTGTGCCGGGTGTGGCTTTCCGTACCCAGTAGCGGATGTCCCGCAGCTTCTTCAAATCAGCCTGTACCTCGATCAGAGGTGTTTTCAGGGCTGCAATTTCTTCCAGAAGCGTTTCCTGCTCCTCTTGCAGTTCCTTTTGGGTGCTGTCCTTATCGTCCGGGTGCTTGGCAAGGTAGGCGGCGGCTTTCGCATACCGGGCAACCTCCGGGTGTTCCTGTTTGAATTTCTCCTTTGTTTTCTTGAAAAATATCTTCTGGTACTTCTCATAGACAGGCTTACATTCCTTGCAGTCTGTCCGGCTGGCAAGAATCCCGTCAATCACTTTGCTGCGGGCTTCCTTTGGCTTCATCTGATTGCGGTAATCGGCTGCTGATTTCCCGGAAGATTCCAGAAATGCTTCTAAGTCCTCCACAGTGGAAAGCCCCTTTTGCCGGAGATAGGACAGGGCTTCGCTGACTGCCTTTAAGTCCTGTGAAGTCCCACGGTTCTGTCCAGCCCTTGTCCAGTCCCTCCGTTCTTCCTTTCGTATCGCCATATACTTCATCAGCAGATTGGGAAGAAGTGTTGCTTCCTCCGCCGCCTTTTGTGCAAGCAGCTCTTTCCGTTTTTCGCCCATCTCGGTAATCCAGCCTTTGAGGTTTTGGATAAGCTGCCGGATGGACTTCATCAGGTGGTTGGCGGCTCTGATTTCCCGGTTCAGGTTGCCGATATTCGTCTGGATACCTCGCTTTTCCATCTGCCGGACAGCAACTCCCTCATGGACAGTGGGGACTATATGAAGCCCCTGTCTGGCATAGGAACGCAAGTCCACACGCTCCGGGCGGTCATTGGCTTCCAGATAGCGGTTCTGGATGACCTCCCATTCATGCCGCCAGATTTCACAATACTTCTGGTCGTTCCAGTCAACCGTATCCTCCTTGTGGCTTTTCCACCTGCCGGATAGTAGCTTTATCCGTTCCCCGTTTTCGTCAAAGTCATAAACCTTGCGGCTCTTGGGAAGCCATTTCCCATGTTCGTCCATTGCCCTCATAGTGAGTAAGACATGGGCGTGGGGATTGTGTCCCGGCGGGTGGGGGTCATGGATGGCAAAGTCAACAATCATCCCTTTGGAAACAAACTGCTGTTCACAAAACTCCCGGACAAGGACAGCGTACTGGTCGGGCGGTATCTCTCTGGGGATGGTCAGCACCCACCGCCTTGCAAGCTGGGAGTTCCATTGCTTTTCCACCGCTTCGGCGGCGTTCCATAAGGTATTGCGGTCTGCATACTCTGGTGGGGCATTTTCCGGAAGCAGGATTTCATTGTGGACGATACCACGCTTTTCCGGGTAGTGCTTCACTTCCTGGTCGTATTCACAGAACAGCTTTTCGCCGCTCTGGTAAGCAGCGGCAGCAACCGCAGACTGCCGCTGGCTGCGCTGCACAATCGTGATTTCATTGTGTGGACAGGGCATTTCGTGTCCCTCCTTTCGGTAGTTGGTGGATGGGGTGGCGTTTTACCACCTCATTTTGGGCAGAAAAAAGCAGGAGACCTTTTTTCAGATTTCCTGCTCGGTGTGCCGCTGTATGGGCGGCGGGTATTTAGTTGTAAAAGTTCGGGGCGAGTTGAACCGATGTGTGGGAAATAACAAACCGAAAGCTATCAGTTTCTATCGTATTTACAGTTAATTTCAAAAACGACAGGCTCAAATTCAACTAAATGCTTATCGGGTGTGGTTCCTTTAGGGTTCTCTATGCCGGTAACTTCATAGTATTCATCACTGTATTGTATTTTACTACCATCAAAGTCTTTTTGAATAGATTTGACATATTCAAACGGGTTTTCTATTGGTAACAAACTTAATTCACGCTGAAGCTGTTGTACTGCAACTTTCTGTTCATCAGTCAATGTTTTTTCTTCACTCGCCATATGCTCTTCAAATTTATTCTTATCCATCCAAACGATTTGCTCCACTGGATTAGCGGTACCGCAAGCCAAAATTAAACGGATAAAATCTTCAAAAGTTGCTGCCAACGGATACACATTTTGGTCTGCACAACTTTCTGGATTACAAGCAAATACCATTTCTCCATATTCCGGCAAAAAGCAATACAGAATACACCCTTCAAAACCGATTGGCTTTGCATTGACAGGATAACAAAAATATGGTTCTGTAATATCTCCATTCTCTAAACATAAAAGTCCTTTATCTATGGGAAGTGCCATATATTTTTCGTAAATAGTTTCCATTGATATTCTCTCCTTTACACATTACTATGAATTTTTCTTTTCATCATCTCTTGGTGGTCGGACATGACATAACATTTCTTTTTCACAAGCACCGAATTTTGAGAAATTAGATTTTGCTTCTTTTAGTGTTATTCCATGATTAGAATCACTTGGTTCGTTATCAGAAGCAATGAAAGGGTCATTCTCCCAAAAACAAACGGGGCAAATATACCCACAATCTTCATTTGCCGGAATATTATAAGTAAAATATCCGCAGCAAGGGCATTGATATTTTTTCATATAAACCTCCAGTTTAAGTCCTGACCTCAAATTCCTGATTTATTGCTGACTTCATTATACTTCATCGACTATCGAAAAGATAGCGTATTTTATGAAACTTGTCGGCTGGGAACAGCTTGCAATGCAGGATGTCCCCAGATGGCAAGTCCACAAAGGGGTAGCTGGCGAAAGCCAGCGCAGGGGAAGCGTAGCGTCCCCTGAATGATTTGGAGCAGACCATGACTGCGGAAAATCACAGCCCTCCGGCGAGGAGCCTTCGGAGAACGCAATGCACCAACCTTTGGGTGGTGTATAATTGCGCCCTTAGTAAACTAAGGGGTTTCCGGCTTCTCCCGTTCCAGCAGTTTTTTCAATAGTTCCTGCGTGTCCTGCCTGTGAAAAATGAGTTTCAACAACAGCATGACATCATCATCTGTCAGGCGTTCCGGCTCTTGCAGAAAACTTTCCAGCATACCGCCACGGGTACAGAGCCGGTGCGTCCGTTCCTTTCGGGTAAGCTGTTTTAACTGGTGCTGCAATGCCTTTTCATCATTGATGGCTTTCCGCAGTTTCTTTTCGCTTTTCTCCAGCTCCCTGTTGAGTTTTTCCAGCTTTGAGGTATCAGGCAAGGGCAGCGTCCTCCTTTCCCGGTATCAGCACATAAATCCTGTTTGGTTCTCCCACGCCCTGACGCACCCGCATGATAAGTCCGGCGGTTTCCAGTTCATTCAGAGAACGCTTGACCGTCATGGGGCTGCGGGACAGGACTGCGGCAATGGCTGTGATGGGGAAGCAGACAAACAGGATTCCGTTCTCGTCCTCCTGTCCTTTGGAGAGCATAGCGTCTAACATCCGGCAGTACATGACCTTTGCGGTGCTGCTGATTGAAAATCCTGTCAATGCTCTTGGAAAGGGCATACAGGGCGGCAAAGGTGTGTCTATCGTCATAAATTCAAAATTCATTCGGTGTGTTCCTCCTTTTTCTTTGCTCGTTTGGATAAATAACGGGGGCAGTCAATCACAACCGCCCGGAAGCTCTGCTTGCACCCATGCTGGCATTTCCGGCATAATTCGTTGTAAGTGACACGCCCCCGGTCATTGAGGTAAAAGGAAAGCTCCTGCTTCCTCTTTTTGCTCATTCTCGGCATATTGCGCTTCCTCCCGTTTTAGTGTATGGTTTCGGGGCGATTTTCGGCAAAATTACGGTCATAGAGCCGCTTAAAATCTCCCGAAGTATCAGCGATAGGGTAGACTATCCCCCTATCAGATTGTCGTGTTTCGGTATCATTTCGGTGTCAGTTCGCCAGTTCTCCCCGGTGTCGTTCCTCCCCTGAATCTCACAGCGGCGTATCGCTCCCTTTGGTACGCTCGTTTCGGTCAGGGTTCCTCCACATCCCTGCCAAAAGTCATGGCGCTACATCGCCGGGGAAGCATATCCCACACAGGCTGGTCATTCGATTGGAATAATCCATCGATGAACTACCTGTATCATAGAACATTTTTGTGCCCTGTGCCGTATGTCCACAAAGTAGGAATTAGGGGTAAAAATCAGAAATTTCCACGATTACGGAATTGATATGGTATAATCAATTCAACGGTTATAAATGTCGTTAGAAAGGGGGAACTGCTTCAATGAACGGAGCTACTACAATACAGGAACGGCTAAAAGATTTACGATTAAACAAAGGATTAAAACTGGAAGAACTGGCTGAGCAAACGGGTATTTCAAAATCGGCTCTTGGCAGTTATGAAAAAGACGACTATAAGGAAATCAATCATGGCAACCTTATCCTGCTGGCAGATTTTTATGGGGTGTCCCTCGATTATCTCTTTTGCCGGACAGAGAACCGGGCGGAGATCAACACGCCATTAAGGGAGCTGCATTTGAGTGATGAGATGGTAGCACTTCTGAAAAGCGGTCGGATTAACAACCGTCTGCTGTGCGAACTTGCCACCCATAAGGACTTTATCAAGTTTCTTGCGGACATTGAGATTTATGTGGATGGGATTGCCACCATGCAGATTCAAAACCTCAACGCCCTTGTCGATACCGTCCGGCATGAAATCATTGAACGGTATCGCCCCGGCGAAGATGACCCCCATTTGAAAGTGTTGCAAGCCGCCCATATCAGTGATGATGAATATTTCAGTCACATGGTACGGGATGACCTCAACCTGATTATCCGGGATATTCGGGAAGCCCATAAAAAGGACAGCGAGAGTGCACCTCAGACCACCGTTGCCGATGAACTGAAAGAAAATCTGGAAGCGGTTGAAAATTTCAAGGGCAGCCGTGATGAAAAGCTGGTTGTCCTTTACTGTAAGCAGCTTGGTATCAACTATAAAAATCTGTCAGATGAAGAATTTCGCTGGCTGATTCGGATTCTCAAAAAATCAAAGAAAATGGGAACGCCTATCAGCCAGAGGAAAAAACGATAAAGAAAAACCGCTGTTGCATGGTTTGTTGGCTTCCATGTAGCAGCGGTTTTTGCTGGGATTATTCAGTTGAATTTTAGCACGACAAATTAGAATTTGTCAAAGAGGATTATTCCAATATTCCACAGTATTTCTATTTACATCATAAAAAGTAATATTACCCGCATTTATAGGCAAGACAATCGCAAAAGGTTTATTGCGGTCAATATCAACCACTTGAATTGTGTTGCCATCATCTATTTCAAGTTGTTGCACCTGCTGTTGATTCATAGAAATAAATGCTCGTTCATTATATCCCTCTACAGTAAACTCCACAATTCCTCTTTGAATCCCCGAAAGAGTTCCACCTCCACGGAAAAAATATCCGAAGGAAAGTCCTGGACGATTGACATAGACGGAAAAAGAATGGTCACTCAAATCCTGAGGGTAAGAAATATATGCAGCCATCGTGCTGGAAACGCTTCCATCGACCGTCCAATCATCCTTAATCTTCTGCGACGAACGAATATCTGCCTCCAGCTTAGATGAAGTCACGCCGATCTCATTGTTCGTATAAAGAAAACAAACAAATAAAATACAAGCAAGAACAACCCCTATCACAATTTTAAGAAATATTTTTTCACGCTATCAAAACTCCTTGTCAACTTTCGATTTGTCATAATCATTCTACCATACCGTTATGAATAAATCATCTCTTGCAAAATAATTTCTTCTGCCCGGTTGTGAATGTTATTGCAACGCTGCACCCATTCCATTTGATGGGTACGCTTCAATTCCTCGGTCACACCATCGGCAGCCTTCATCTGCTCCATGATGGTGTCTAACCGTTCCTGTGCCTGTTCGTTCAGGTCTGCAAGATATGTCCATAACTCCCCGGTCAGTGTCAATGTGTTCAATCTGGCTGGGTGGGCTTCTCTTAAATATTCCCGGTGCATCCGTCCGTACTTTCCGATAGGGCGGTGTTCCTCCGGCAGCTTCAAATCTGGGATATAGTAATCTCCGACAAGGATATAATCAATTCCGTTTTCCGTTATTCTTGGTTTCAATTCGCTCATGTTCCTTACCTCCTGTGGAAGCAGGCTCGTCTGGTACTAACTCAATCACATCGGTAATCTCACAATTCAGCGTTTCGCAGATACGGGCTAATGTATCCATGCTGATGTGCTTTCCCTCTTTGCTCATGTTGGCAATCATATTCGTTGTCATACCGGCGGCAAGCCTTAAATCTTCTTTTCTCATATCACGCTCTAACAGTGTATGCCAGAGTGGTTTATAGCTGATGTGCATATTGTTTTCCTGCCTTTCTATCCATACCACCGGGGCGGCTGCCCCGGCAGGAACTTTTCTCTTATTATAACACCAATCTTGTGTAATCACAATTTATTCTTGTATCCTGCCGCTGATACCGTCTGGATTGTGCTTTTCCTTTCTTTTTGTTCCCTTTAATTAGCCATAAACTGTTTCATGCCCTGCGACTTTACTTGTGTGTGGTAAAGAAGCAATAGAAGTGTAAAATTTTTTGCCGTTCCCATCCGGCACTTAGCTACTGTGTCGGATAGGTCGGGCATTATTCGTCGGGAAGTTCTACCTTGCCGACAAAGCTGTAATAAATATCAATGTCCTGTCTGCGTGTGCCGTTCTCGTCATAGCTGCACTCATGGACAACGATTTTTTCAATAAACTCCCGTAGCAGGGTATGGGTCAATTCCTCAAAGCTGGTGTACTTGCGGACAACTTTCATAAACTTTTCCGCATTAACCGTGGCTTCCTGTGCCTTTGCCAGTTCCGCTTGCAGTTCGACGGCACGGCTCTTGACCTGTTTCTGTTCGGCTTCATAGTCTGCGGAAAGTTCCGCAAAGCGTTCATCAGAAATACGCCCAGTCACACTGTCCTCATAAAGCCGCTTGAAGATAGCGGACAGCTCCGCAATCCGCTTTTCGGCTGCGTCCAGTTCCTTTCGCTTGGCAGCGTTCCGGCGTTTGCCGCCGTCCTCGTTCTGCTCGATCAGCAGCTTCATAAACTGCTTTTCATGCTTGGCTGCATAGCTTGTCACTTTCCGCAGATTGGCGGTCACACCCGCAGCCAAAAGGTCGGTGCGGATAAAATGTGCGGTGCAATCGTGGGTACGCTTCTTGTAGTTGCCGCAGATGTAGCAATCCTGTTTTCGGGTTTTGTTCTCGTATCTCTGCTGATAGAGGACGCTTCCACAATCGGCGCAGAACAGTAAGCCGGAGAACAGACCGACTTCATCATAGCGGTTTGGACGCTTGCGCTGCTTGCGTAATTCCTGCACACGCTCCCATGTGGCAAGGTCAATGATTGGCTCATGGGTATTCTCGAAAATGACCTGTTTTTCTTCGGGATTTTCCACGCTTGATTTGACCTTGTAGGACACTTTCTCGGTCTTGAAGTTTACCGTATGCCCCAGATATTCCTTGCGTTCAAGGATATGGACAATCGTGTTGGTCGCCCACTTGTAGGGATAATCGGGGTAGTAACGGCGTGTGCTGCCTGTCCTGCGGTATTCCAATGTACCCGGTGTTGGAATTTGCTGCTCGGTCAATATACGGGCGATTTTGGTTGGACCGTTCCCGGCAAGGCACAAGCTGAAAATCTGCTTGACGACCGGGGCAGCTTCTTCGTCCACGATAAAGCGTCCGTCCTCGCCTTTGAGATAGCCATAGACCGGCTGACTTGTGATAGGCTTGCCACTCATGCCTTTGCTGCGGAAAACTGCCTTGATTTTCTTGCTCGTATCTCTCACCATCCATTCGTTGAAGATATTACGCAGAGGGGCAAAATCATTGTCGCCCTGTGCGCTGTCCACTCCATCGTTTATGGCGATAAAGCGGACGCCTTTTTGTGGGAAAATCATCTCGGTATACATTCCCACCTGCAGGTAGTTTCGCCCTAACCGTGACATATCCTTTACGATAACAGTAGCCACTTTCCCGGCTTCAATATCCGCAAGCATGGATTGAAAGCCCGGTCTTTGGAAGTTCGCACCAGAATAACCATCGTCCGTGTACCAGCGCAGATTGGAAAAACCGTTCTGCTTTGCGTAGGTTTCAAGAATACGCTTCTGGTTGGAAATGGAATTGCTTTCGCCTTGCAGCTCGTCCTCATGGGATAGTCTTGGATAAAGGGCAGTGATTTTCTGGGTGGTCTGTCTTAACATAAAATCCTCCGTTTCCGACAGCCAGCCCCACTATTCCGTATTTCGATTATACCACATGGGGCGGCTGTCTGTATAGCGGCTTCTGCTTCTTTACCGCCTGTCAAAATGACGATTTTTTACTGTGCGGCTTGTAGCGTTAGGGCGAAAGCTGGGCTTTGTGTCCTGCGGCGGCTTCCGCCTCCAGCACTTTCATCATCTTATCGGCTGCGGTGTCGGTGGTATCTTTTTTGAAAAAGCCGGAAACGATAAGGACGGTGTTGCCCATGCGGATCTCTGTCACGCAGTCCGGGCGGCGTTCCGGGGTGGTGTTCTGCTTGTTCTCTGCCATAGGCAACTCCTTTCATTTCATCAATTCTTTTAGTCTGTTCAGCTTGGCTTGCGCCGTTTCACGGCGGAAGTTCTCTCCCGTAAAGAGGATAGGGGCGCACATTTCCAAAAGGCGGTCATAAATCCGGGCATGGGCGGTGTCCAGCGGATTTTGCAGGCTGTCCAATGTCAGATTGGTGGTAACGATTAAGGGCTTGCGGCTGCGGTAGCGGCTGTCAATCACATTGTAGACCTGTTCTAAACCGTACTCTGTGCCGCGCTCCATTCCAAAATCATCAATGATAAGCAGAGGAAAACGGCAAAGACGCTCGATATACTCGTTGCGCCCCTCAAAGCTGGCGGTCAGGTCATTCAAAATCGCAGAGAAGTTCGTCATGCGGACAGCGACTTCCTGCTCCATGAGGGCATTAGCGATACAACCGGCAAAATAGCTTTTTCCTGTGCCGACCTTGCCCCATAGCAGATAGCCGATATTTTCCTCGCGCATGATTTCCCAATGCTCCACATAGAAGTGTGCAATCTCCATTTGCGGGCATTTCCCGTTGTCGTTGGCGAAAGTCCATTCCTGCATGGTAGGATTGGTAAATCCCCGGCGTTTCAAGTCCTCCACGGTGTCAAGGTGCTTTCTGCGCTGTTCGGCGGCTTCACGCTCCAAACGCTGGGCTTTCTGGCAGTCACATTCTGCCGGGTGGCGGTCACGCCCAAACAAGGCGGCTTGCTTTTCCGGGAAGTAGGCTTCTTTCGGAGTGTGACACTTGCCGCAGTAAAGCAGTCCGTCCTCGCCCATGTAGTCCTCCGGCTGTGGGGTAACAGCCGTCATATTCAAAACTCGTTCTGTAAACAGATTACTCATAAGCTCTCGCCCTCCTTGCAGGTGTATTCGGGTATGCCCTGTTTCGGGGCAGCCTTTGCGGTATCGTCTGCCGCCCATCTGCGAATAGTGGCGGCGTGGTTTTTATATTTCTTGCCCGTGGACGCGATATAGCCGGAAAGCCGCTCAATATAGTACGCCCATTTTTCGGGCAGCTCCGCTTGCAGTTCGGAAAGCTCCGTATCAGTCAGAAATACATTCTCATATCTGCCATAGCTGCGGGCGAGGGCTTGTCCCTTTAACTCTTCCTCTTTTTCTAACTCTATATCTATCTCTTTCTTTATCTCTATCTCTGGTGGACGAATGTCGGACAAATGTCCGCCATTTGTCCGCGGCGGCAAAAGTGCCTTATTTTCAAGCCTTGCGGCGCGTTTCCGTTCCGCTTCGGTAGAGGATTGACCGATCATCAGCTCGATGTCGGTCATATAAAGCAGCCCGCAGTCAAGCTGCTCCACAAGCCCTAACTGCTGGAAGATGGCTAATGCCCGTTCCACCGTCCCGATTTGGTGACGGGTCAGCGTGGCTATCATCTGGGCGGTATAGGGGATATGCTCGTCAAGCTGCAATCTGCCGCCATTTTTCAGCGATTTTAAGTACAGCTTCAAGAGGATATTGGAATACAAAATCCCGTCTTTCATGTCCTCCAACAGCACAATGGAATCGCTGTCGAAGAAGTTTTCTTTCAGTTTGAGGTAGTAATATTTGCGGTTATCTGCCATTGGCGGTGTCCTCCCTGTGTTTCCATCTCTTAGAGAAATACCGGGGGCAGAGGACGATAATCGCCCGGAAGCTCTGCTTGCAGCCGTGTGTGCAGCCCCGGCAAAGGTCATTGTAGGTAATACGGTTTCGGTGGTTGAGGAAAAAGCTCCATTCCAACCGCCGCTTTTTGCTCATACGTGGCATTTCTCGCTCCTTTCTGCCGTTTCCGCTGGTATAAGCGGATAGGTCGGTAAAAATGTAGTTTCTCGGTGTCATTTTCGGGGATTTCCTGCGCTGTGCGCCCCGTTTCAAAGGTGGGCAGTATTGCGGATAGGGTGCAGGGCATATCCCTGTTTTGGTATCGTTTCGGGGCGGTTTTTAACGCTCATGTTCGTGCTTTTTCTCTCTGTCTTTCTCGCCTTGCAGGATTTGAGAAAGATTGCTTTTCACGGTATGCAGCTCCTTGACACGGGCTTTTTTCTCCCGGTATTCGTTGTAATGGGCGTTCTTTTCGGCGGTAAGCTGCTCGATTTCCGCTTGCAGGGCTTTATGGCTTGGCAGCTTGGAAACGCCATGCGCCCGGAAATAACGGGTGGCTGCGTCCGCTATGATAAAATCGCTTTCGTGCCGTTCCCGATAGGTGCTGCGGGCTTTCTCCGTTTTCTGTGCTTTCAGACCGTCACGGGCAGGCTTGGTCTTGGCATAGGCAAGCACCTGTGTCTGAAGCTCCTTTTTCTCCCGGATAGCAGCGTCCAGGGCTTTCAGCTTGGCGGTGCTGTCCTGTAAATCCGCATTGGCAGATACCAGGCTGCGTCCAGCTCCTCCGGCGAATAGCCGTACTGCCCGTAGGCGGCAACGGTAGCCGCCATTTGTTTCAGATTGTGGACTGCCGCCCAGCGGTCATAGCCCGCGCCCTTTCCCTCCGCTCGCTTCGCTGCCCGGTCAACCATGCGCTGAATACCGTCCTTTTCCGGGGTGGTTTGGACAGCTTTTTTGCCCTGCAAACGCTCCCTTATGTTGCGGGGGTATTCGGGTACGGTTGCGGTCTGCTCGGCGGCTCTGTGGGCGTTCTGTTCCAAAAGGGCAAGAACGGCAGCGCGGTCAAAATCATCTCCCAGCTTGCGGGCGGTAATGGGCTTTGTCCTGTCCGGCGTGAGGTAGGATAGCCGCCCTCGGCTCTCCTTGACAGTCACGCCCTGTTGCAAGAGAACGGCGGCGAACTCGCCATAGCTTGTGGCAGAGGACAGCGCGGTGCGTATGGCCTGCCGCAATTTTTCCTTGTCTGTTTCAAACTTCGTGGGCTTGGCTGGCTGCTCCTCGGCTGGCAAGGCGGCAACTTCCTTGTCCAGCTTTGCCTGCCCTTTCCGCTGCGCCCAATACTCACGCTCGGTAATGCGGTTTTTGCTGCCATGCAAAAGGTCGATTTGATAGAGATTTTCCCGGTGGCACAGCTCCATGACTTCGGCTTTGAAGTATTCCATCGCCGCGTCTGTGCAGCGGTGTTTGCACCCGGCGCGGGTGTCTGCCGGTCTGTCCATGTAAGGCAGGAACGGAACTTCCTCTATCCGCAGAGAATTGATAACGATATGCACATGGATATTGCCGCTGTGGTTGTGTCCGTCCGGGTGGGTGCAGACAATGGCTTGGTGTCCGGGAAACTGCTTCCGGCAAAATTCCTCGCCCAACGCCTGCGCCCGGTCTACGGTCAAACCGTTGTCCACCGCGTCCCGTGGGTCAAAGCTGATAATGTAGTGGTGGCTTTTTACATCTTCCCGCTTCTGGTTCTTCCCATAGCGGAGATTGGAGCGCATACAGGCAACGGCAAAATCCTCGTCGCCGCAGTTCAGCGTGGCTATTCGATAGTCCTCTCTGAGCATGAGCCGCCCGTTTTCATCAAGGGTGGGCTTCATGGTAAACTCGTCATGTTCAAAGGTGAGGTACTGCTCGGCTGCGCCATAATCCGCATTTTTAGAGCTGATATGTTTGAATGTTGCCAACAGCGTCACCTACCTTTCGCAGGACTTCAAACTTCAAGGCAGCAAGGTCAGAAATGGCGGCGCGGACTTCAACGGACAGGGCGTTGTATGGTGTGCCGTACTCGTTGAGGGCGCGGGCAATCTGATTGAGGTTGCCACCGATTTTTCCGTATTCGGCGGTCAGCCTGCCAACGGCGGACAACAGTTCATCATTGACCGGGGAAACGGTAACGATGGGACGAATGGTCGCCCGTGTAATGGCTTGCCGGATAAATTCGGATTGGCTCATGTCATAGTGTTTCAGCCGCTCGGTAAAGTCGGCGTATTCTTCCTCGGTCATGCGGGTTTTGACCACATGGCAGCGGTGGGGTGTGTTATATTTTTTCTTTCAAGCGTTGACCTCCTTTCTCGCCCGACAGGGCGCATGAGCAGGGTTTGGGGAAGGCACTCCCAACAAGATTTACCAAAGGGGGCAAAACCGCAGATATGCGGATTTTGGCACCGTGGTAGAATCTTGCTCTAAAAAACTACCGCTTTCCTCGGCGGCTCTGGTTTGCGGATATACTGGCTTGCTCCACCAATATAGCGATTGCGGTGGCGTGTTCTGCCCGCTGTTCACCACTACAACGGTGAAAAGGGGGCGTTTTGGCAAACGCAGCGGAAATTTTTTTGTTTTCCCTGTCTGCTCCCTACAACAATCCGGCGGTGTGGTTTGCCAAAGATTTTTGAAAATGGGCGCAAAAAAGCAGTAAACCTTTTCAAGATTTACTGCTTATCTGCCGCTGTGATGGGTGGCGGTATTAAATTGTCAGCCGTTTTTCAAATGGAATTTATCTGCAATCGCTTTCTTTCTGCTTTCCAATTCCTTTTCTGTAATCTTCCATAATCCTAACGCAATGATCTGCTATCTTTTGCATTCCGAGTTCTTCAAAAAAGGCAATTTGTATTTTCATCAGTTCTTCACAAACAGTCAACTTCTGCTCATCCATATTGCTAATAGCAAGCCATGGGAACGCTTTATATTTCTTAGTGTCCCCAATGAGAAAATTGTACCCTATCAACTCATTTTCACGGAAAACGAAATAGAATTGTGGGCCTGAACCTGGAACTGACTTTTCCATAATTTGCTGCATTGTTCTCACGCCGCCGTATGCCGGAAAAAAACTATTCGCTCAAGAGCATTTAATATGTCAATCCTTTTATCTGTGGGTATGTCTCTATAATTGATAATCTGTTCCATTTGCTCTACCCTCATTGAAGTTTAATTTGTCAGGCTCTAATTATACAACTTTTCTGTTTAGCGGTCAAAGCGGAACTTCAACAGGCTTTCTATCAGTTGCCTGACGATATGCTCCTGCATATCCGTGTTAATCTGTCCGTCCATTTTCGCACAAGAGCGGATATATCCCGCATAATGGGATAGGACGGCGGCAACAGCTTCCGGGTCGCCCTCGCTTGCCTTAACGATTGTCTCATAGGGAAGTAGCTGGCTCATAGGACAAACCCTCCAACTCTGCCCGTAGCCGCCGTAAAATCATCTGAATACGCCGCCCGGTTGTGTTGCCAGCCCGTCCATATCTCCGTCCAATCTCCCTATGCGTCAATCGTTGGAAGTAGTACAAGAAAATGATTTCCTGTTCCATCTGTGATAGTGCGGACAGGGCTGCGGCAAGCTCTGGACTTTCCAAAAGCACCATCTGACCACAGACGAAAAGCGGATAGCTGGTCATGCCGGATTGCTCCGCAAAGTATTTATCTGTGGTACTGAATGGATAGTGTTTTTCTTCTATCAGATATTCAAGCGAGATTTCCCGCTTGCGGCGGCTCCGTATGCTCCGGGCTGCGTCTATGGCAGCGTGGCGAATAACAGTCTTGCAAAAGGCATCGTGTGTATGCCGGATATGTTCTTGATACTTTTCGTGTTCGGTCATGGAAAATCCCCCTTTCTGAATAATGGCAGAGGGCGGCAGCATCTTGTGCTGTCGCCCTCTTGATTACCGAACAGCAAAGACGGGCGGGGCTGTCAACGGCGGCGCATTTGCGCCGTTCATCTTGACCGTTGACAGGCTCGGCTGGGTTTGCTATCTGCTCACGGCAATTCACTCTCATTGATAGGAATTGCCTCAAGTTCCGTATTCAAATTGTTCCAATAAGAGCCGATATCCGCACTTGTGAAATACTTAAAACCGCCTGCTGCTGACTTCAATTCGCCGTTTTTAACCCCATAGCAGGCGTAAATCAAATCGTAGCTTGTTCCATCTGAGAGGTTAAATCTAAAGCTGGTCACATCTGCTCCGGCAGTTTCCTCAGTCGTTTTGTCTTTTAGGGATAAGCCCTTGAACTTATCATACAGGGTCTTTATATCATTTTCAGCAACAACTACTTTCTTTTCTGCTGATGCAGGCACTCCGTCATAGTGGTACATTTCAACGTTTTCGACATCTTCAACCTCAAATGGGAAGTTGATTTTGACAGGCTCATAAGCAATGTTTATAGGTAACAGAAAGAGAGCTGTAAAAATTGCAATGATACAAAGAGCGATGGAAACGAGAACAGCAATCGTTATCTTTTTTCTGCCTCTCTGCTTTTCTTTTGCCTCATGGCGCATAATAACGCTTTCGCTTTCTTCGTGAAGAACATCTTCGCTCGTGTGAGAAAGCAATTTCTGATAAATTGCGTTACAGTCAGCACAGGCGTTCAAATGCTCTTTTACCATCTCTGCGCTTGCTTCGCTGCAAGCACCGTCAACATACAGCGGAAGAATATCTCGAACAATATCGCATTGTTTACTCATGCTTTTCATCCATCCTTTCTTGAATTTTTAGCTTTGCACGATGATAAGTAACTCTCGCCCATGATTCTGTTTTTCCAAAAATTGCAGCGATTTGTGAAAAAGATAGTTCCCCGAATACGCGAAGCTGAAAGACTTCTTTGTATGGTTCTTCCAAACGGTGAAGAACGAGGTGTATGCGGAACGCCATGTCAGAATCTGCAACTGAGTTCTCAACATTTTCATTTGATGGCAAGTCATTGATTTCACTCACATCAGCTACTCGCTGACGGCTTCGCATTTCATCATGGTAAAGGTTTTTTGCTATGGAGCAGAGCCATGTCAATTCATCTGACTTACCTTTGAATTGTGATGTTGTAGAAACAGCCTTATAGAATGTGTTCTGCGTGATTTCCTCTGCTATCTCACGATTTTTGGCAAGAGAAATAGTATACGAGTATACCTGTAAATAGTAGGCTTTATAGAGCTTTTCATAGTCCATACTTGTCATCACCTCCTTCAGCTTCATAGGTTAGACGGAGAAATCGGAATTTCGTTACAAAGAAGTTTGAAATTTTTTATACCTTTACGCTACTCTTGCTTTGTGCGGACTATTGGTAGACGCGCATTAACGGCAAGTAAAGAGATTGCTGTGTCAGCTTGATATGTTCAAATGCTAATTAAGTATAGCATACAGCTATGAATTTTTCTATTGCGTTCCCCTGACTTCGGAATAGTGGCAGGGCTGGCTATCCTTGTTTTGCTTTGTGCTTCTCTACCGTACATGAGCATTCGCGCCGGGGTTATCGTTGCCGTACCCCTCCATGAGGTTAATGCCGCCCCAAATGCCAAGTCCTGCGCCAAGCGCGATTACCAAAGTCTGCAATACGTCAACTGCGCTGTTGAAAAAATCCATATAAACCTCGCTTTCTGCCGCTAAAACGGCTCAAAAAATGTTGTTGGAAATAAAAATGCCGCCGTTTTTATTCGGCGGCTGCGTCCTCGTCGGACAAATCTATTTCGTATATGTCAAAGGGTTCGTCGGGCTTTACGATTGCCGGACGGGTGGACATATACCGTTCAACGTCAAAAGCGTTTTTCTTGTCGAAGTCGGAAAGGTATTTGTAGTTCGGGTGCTGCGTTATATCGTACTTATCGCTGAAAAAGGGGCGCACGCCGCGCAACTGCAAAATACATTTTCCTCCGTCCATAACTGCGATTTCGTCCTGTGTCATCAACTCCTTTCCCAATTTCTGATAATTGAGGCCATGAGAAACCTGCGTGCCGCGATTTTCGGAAGTGTTGAAACTGTCGATTGTTTCACGTCCCAAGTTCTCCGAAATATCCTTTGCATTTTTCCCGCGCCCTCCCAAAAACAAGGTGCTGTCGGCATTGTCAAGTATGATTTCTGCCGCGTCCTTGTAAATGGCTTTTAGCTGGCTCTGCGATTGCAGAATGATAGAAGCCGAGATTTCCCGGCTGCGGATTGTGGCAATCAATTTTTCAAACTGCGGGATTTGTCCAATGTTTGCAAACTCGTCTAACAGGCAGCGAACATGAACCGGCAGCTTGCCGCCGTATTCGTCGTCGGCCTTGTCGCACAAGAGATTAAATAACTGCGATTGCAGCATAGCGATAACAAAATTAAACGTGCTGTCCGTATCGCTCATAATCAAAAACAAAGCTGTTTTTCTGTCGCCTAACGTGTCAAGTTCTAATTCGTCGTAGGACATAAGATCGCGCAATTCCTTTATATCAAAAGGAGCGAGCCTCGCACCGCAAGAAATGAGGATTGATTTTGCGGTTTTGCCCGAAACGAGTTGTCAAGGACTTTTTAATCAAATTCACAAAAAGCCACAAAAAAGTGCCAGAAGCAGATTTTAGCTCCTGACACTTTTACGGATGGGTTATTTGCTCCTGCTTAACAGTTCGTCGCAAAGGTACGCATATTCCGGCAGTTGGTCGATATAGGGTTTCCAGCGCCGCTTAATCTCGGCCAGTTCCAGCGGATCGGCGTCCTCAAAGTCATGGTCGTTTCCGGTCATTCCGAAAACATCCAGTGCAATATCATTCAAGCACTCATAACAAAGACCGGCAGCGGACTCTATCCAGTTGCCGGTGTCGATATAGACCGGGTCGATAGATATTGCCAGCCACACATAGCCGACCTTGTCCGACCAAACCAAATCATAAGCGGTCATCTGCTGGATATGTTTCTCAAACACTTTGCGGACGCGCTCAATCTCATTTTTCTCTTTTTCTGTGTACAGCATTTTCATGTCCTCCTTGGCTAAAAGTTTTGGTGTGTACCATCATCAGTTTAACACAAGGCGGCTGGCTTTATCAGCCGGTCACATCTGCTGTATCTCGTTTTTAAGCATACGCTTGATTTTGTCGCTCATGGTTTCGGTGCTGGTGTCGCTGAAATGGACGCGCACCTTGTAGGTGGTCTTGCCGATTTTCTTTACCAGCGCGGGGGCGTCCTCCGGCGCTCTGGCCGGGGTGGTGTCTGCGGTCTGGATGGTACGGGTTTCTTCGCTCATGGCGCTCCTTTCTCCGGGCGGGGCTGCGCCGTCCGGCAAAACAATTATTCGCTCTTACGGTTCACAATGTCTTTCGCTGCCTGTTTGGTGGCCCCGGCGTTTTCCTCCCGGAAGTTCTTTCCGGCAAAGAGGATCGGGGCGCACCGTTCCAGAATGCGGTCATAGATACGGGCGTGGGCCAGGTCGGGCGGGTTCTTCAGTTCGGCCAGTTTCAGGTTGGTGGTGATTATCATGGGCCTGCGGCTGCGGTAGCGGCTGTCAATGACGAAAAACATCTGCTCCATCGCATACTCGGTGCTGCGCTCCACACCCAAATCGTCAATGATAAGCAGGTCGTACTCGTCAAAGCTGGCGATAAAGTCGGCCCTGTCCTCGGAGAACATCCCGGTCAGGCGGTTCAGGATGGTGGGAAAGTTCGTCATCAACACCGGAACATCCCGGTCAAGCAGGGCGTTGGCGATGCAACCGGCGAAAAAGGACTTGCCGGTTCCCACATCCCCGAACAGCAGCAGGCCGGTGTTGTTCTTGTAAGCCTCCTTCCAGTTCTCCACATAGGCGCGGGCCTTGTCCATCAGGGGATTTTGGCCGTTGTCGTTGGCAAAGGTGTAGTCGTACAGATAGCGGTCTTGCAGGCCCTGGGCCTTCCGGCGCTTGATACGCTCCATGCGGCGCTGCCGTTCCTCGGCGGCCTTGCGCTGTTCCTCGGCCTCCCGCTGGCACTGGCAGATACAGCGGGGCATGAAATAGCCGGGTTTCCCAAAGCATGGCACAACGGTCTGTCTCTGGCCGCCGCACTTCTTACAGTGAATGAGGCCGTCTGCCGGGTCTATGTACTCGTCCCCGGCCAGTTCCATACCGGCGGCTACCTTGTCGATCAGCGCCCGGATTTCTGCGGTAATCTCAATCATACGGTTTCATCCTCCTTTACGCTGTAATCCCGATTGCGAGCAGGCAGGGCCGCTTTCTTCGCGTCCTCGCTGGCCCAGCGCCGGATGGTGGCGGCATGGCTCTGATACCGCTTGCCGGTAGAGGCCATGTACTCGGACAGCTTTTCGATGTACTGGCCCCATACCGTGGGAAAGCTGGCCTGCAAGTCTGCCAGTTCCTCGTCTGTCAGGAAAACATTCTGGTAACGGCCATAGGCGCGGGCGCTCTCACTCTCTCTATTCTCTATACTCTTATCTCTAATATCTAATCTCTTATCTCTAATCTCTGGTGGACAAATGTCCCCCCGGCTATATGGTGGACAAATGTCCGCCCCGCCGGATGGGAGCAGTTTTTGACGCTTCAACCGCATACGCTCTTTCTTTTTCCGTTCCCCCTCGGTAGAGGACTGGCCGATCAGCAGTTGGATGTCGGCCATGTAGTAGGCCCCGTCGGTCAAAATCTCCACAAGGCCAAATTCAAGGAACACCTTCAAGGCCCGTTCCACCGTCCCCACCTGATGGCGGGTAAAGGTGGCGATGGTCTGGGGCGTGTGGGGCAGATGGTCGTTGAGCATGAGGATACCGCCGCTTTTGAGTGACATGAGGTACATTTTCAGCAGCAGATTGGAGTACAGCAGGCCATCCTGCATACTCTCCAAAATAACCATCGTTTCGCTGTTGTAGAAGTTTTCTTTCAGCTTGAGGTAGTAATATTTTCGATTGTCTGACATGGGTTCCTCCTTGGGGTTTGTTTTGGGCTTCTGTACGCCTTTAGAGGGCCGTTTTGGGGGCCAGAGGATAAATCTATCAGGCCCCCAGCGACACCCTCAAAAAAGCCTTGATTTACAAGGGGTTTTCGGCCCCTAAAGCGTGACATTTCGCCCTCTGTTTGCGCTTGCGCTGGGCGGCCTTGATACGCTTCATGCGTCCGGCACATTCCGGGCAGTATTTGGCCCGGTTGGAGCCGGGGGTGAACAGCGCCCCGCAGACGGCGCACCGCTTGGCGTCCAGGCGGTGGAACAGGGCCGTTTCCAGTTCCCTGTCCAGCGGCAGCACCGCCGCCCGGAACCACCGGCACAACAGGGAGTAGGAAATGGACTGGACGCAGACACATTCCTCCCCATCGTCCAGCGCGATACAGTTGCCGCCGTCATAGTTGCAGCACTCATGTACCAGCCGCCGCGTTCTGCGGTACTGGCGGTAGTCCATGACGGGGATGGGTTCAGGCTTGCTTTTCTTCATGCTGGCACTTCCCGCACCCGCCGCAGTTGCCGCATCCCTGGCAGGCATGGGCCTCCGGCTCCGGGCCGGTGGGCGCGCCTGCCGGTTCCGACTGCAAGAGGGCAAGGGGCAGGCGGATATTCAGGTGGACGGTGACAGGTAAAATAATCTGCTTCATAGGGCAATCTCCTTTCCGTGAGTAAAGGTTGACAGTTTTTCATAAAGGGGTGTCGTGAAACGCGACGCACCTAAAGGGGTCGGCAAAACGCTGTACCCTTTACCGCTCCGGCCCCCGGTCATGGGACTTATCCCGTTCCTGCCGGGCCAGTTGGTCGGCGGCCTTGCGGAGCCGTTCCACAGCTTTCAGTTCCTCCCGCATGGCCTTCATGTCGATGCTGTCCACCTGTTTCTGGGCGGCCAGCAGGTCTATCTCGCGCCGCCATTCCTTGGGAGTGATTTCCTCGCCGCTGGCTTTCAGTTCTTTCAGATATCGGGCCGCCGCGTCATAGAGGATCAGTTCCCGGCTGTGGCGCTGCTCGAACAGTTCCCGCTTCTCCGGCTTTACCTTGGCAAGCTGCTTATGGACAGCCTTGTACTCGTTGTACTGCGCCCACATTTCCCCGCGCTCAGTGAGGACAGCGATCCGGCGTTCGGCCTTGACAATCCCTCGCCGCAGGTCATAGTAACGGGTGTTCATATCTGCGATTTTTCATGGAGCTGCTGCATGGACTGGATGCCGTTTGCCTGCATAAAGCTGAACAGGGCGGCGCTCTCCTGCAACGCCCGGATTTTGCCGGTGCGGGTGTCAGGCCGCTTGAGCTGCTGCTGGGCCTCCCACAACTCAATCATGCTGGGCTGCTGGCCCTCCGGCTTTTCCGCCTCGGCCTTAGACCAGTTGTAGAGGCGGGTAATGCGGGCCTTGATTTCCTTGAGCAGCTTGTTGTCGGCGGCGATCTGCCGGTTGACTTCTCCCTTGTCGGTGCGGATGCCGCGCTTCTCCATCTGGCTGGCCGCTGGCCCCAGGTGGACAGAGGGGATTTTATCAATGCCCCGGCGCTTGTAGCTGCGGTGGTCTACCAGGGCGGGCTGACCGGCGGCCTCCAATGCCCGGTTGGTATAAGCCGCCCATGCCGCCCGCCAAATCTCCACATTCCCTTTGTCGTTCCAGTCGGTGGTGTCCTCCCGGTGGTTCTTCCAGCCGCCTTTCCCATCCGGGATACGCTGGCCGTTTTCGTCTAAGTCGTATGCCTTGCGGCACTTCGCGCCCCATGCGCCATTTTCCTTCAGGGGCCGGACAGTCAGCATGACATGAACATGGGGGTTGCCGGTTCCCTTGTCATGGATGGCAAAATCAGCACACATCCCCTTGTCTACAAAGTTGTCCTTCACATAGGCCCGGACAAGGGCAAGCTGCTGTTCCCTGGATAGTTCGCGGGGCAGGGCCGCCTCGATCTCGCGGGCAAGCTGGCTGTCCCTGGCTTTCTCGATCTGCTCCACACTGTTCCAGAGGGTGGAGCGGTCTGCAAACTCTGGCGGGGCGTGGGCGGGCAGCATGATTTCCGCATGGACAACGCCGCCCTTCCGGGTGTAATCATGGGTCAGGCCGTCCCATTCATTTGTCAGCTTTGTCCCGCTTCGGTAGGCGGCTGCGGCAACAGCGGAACGGCCCTCGCTGCGCTTGATGATGCTGACGGGGATATGACAAAAATCTATGGGTGGCACCTCCTTTCGGTGAGGGATATTCAGGCCGCAGGGGACGGGACAGCCGCTTGCGGATGTTCCGTGACCTGTGGCGCACAAGGGGTTTGGGGAGTGTAGCTCCCCATCGCGGACGAAGTACGCAACAGCCCCCGGCAGGGCGCACGACACCGGCAACGGTGTATAAGTGCGCCCTTGTAAACAAGGGATTTACGGCTTGTCCCCGGATTTCGGCAGTTTTGCGGCCAGTTCCGCCGCCCCCGGAAGATGGGACAGGGCAATCAGGAACGCCTTGACCTCTACGCCGGGAAGGCCAGGGGCCAGAGGGAACACGCCCTCCAAAATGGCCCCGCGCTCAATCAGGCGGCGGGTGCGGGCCTTGCGTTCCTCGTTACGCTGTTTGTTCTCCAAAATCTTCTGGCGGTTCTCAAGCTGCCGGATCTCCTTCAGGACTTCTTCGCGCTCGTCTTTTTTCGGTTTCGCTTGGGTGGTGATTTCTTTGTGCATATCGCTTTCTCCTTTGGCGGCTCCATCCAGCCGCGCTTGATATAATATTTCTGTAACTTGATGATGGCGTTGCGTACCGTGACAATGGCAGCCGATGTGGTAAAGCCCTCGGCCTCGGCAATCTCCTTGAAGGGCTTGCCCTCCCAAAACCGGGCATGAAGGCAGCTTGCCTGCCGGGGTGTCAGAGTGGCAAGGGCCTCCTGGAGCCGTTCCACCATCAGGCGCGGGCGGCCTCCTGTTCCCGTTCCGTTTCTTTCTCCATCAGAAAATCCTCCGGGGAAACGGCCTGCTCCGGGAAATGGTTTTCCATGCCGGGGGATGCGTCCAGAGAGTAACAGTGATAGTGCTGTTTGGCGTCATTGGCGTCCTCTGCTCGGCTTTCCTCCGCAATGGCGTCTGCCACCTCATCCGGCACTTCCACAAGGGTGTCCTTCTTGCAAATCGGGTAGTAGTATTTTTTCAGGTTGATGGTTTTCATAGGCTGCTTGTCCATTTCCGGCGTATGAAGTACCGGCGCAGCCGCCGGAGCGCCGCATGGATGGACTTCCCCGCCTGGGATGGGGTAATACCCTCCATCGCAGCAATGTCCTTCACTTTCATCCCCAGCATATACCGGGCATGGACGCGGCGGGCCTGCGTTGGGGGCAGAGAGGAAATGGCCTCATAGAGCCGCCGGAGCAGTTCGGCATATTCGGCCTGCGCCTCCTTTTCCATCAGGCAATCCTCCGGCGATGGCTGCGCCCAGCCGATGGCGGCGTTCTCAATCCCATCATTGCAGTCAAGGGAGTAAAACGCCTTGTAGCGGTACATCTTGCGTTCCCTGGCGGCCTCGGCCCGCTTGTCCAGCAGGAACGCCTCGGCGATTTCATCCGACACCTCCACAAGGGTGTCCTCAGTGCAGAACGGATAATATTGCTTGAGGTTGATGGTCTGCATAGGCCCGCCCTCATTCTGACGGGAAAAGGCCGTCATAGCAGCGGCGCATATTCCGCAGGCCCCGCCGGATGGCAATGCTGACCTTGCTGCTGTGTACGCCCTCCATCCGGGCAATTTTCGGCTGGTTGATACCGGCGATGTAGTAGGCCCGGACACGGCGGGCCTGGGTTGGAGTGGTATGAGACAGTGCCTCCGGCAAGGCGGCAACCAGCCGCAGGCGGGCGGCCCGTTCCTCGCGCTCCAAAAGGATTTCCTCCGGCGATCTCCCGTGTTCCAGCGCGTAGTTCTCCGTCCAGCTATATGCGTCCAGGGAGTAGTAGGCGCGGTGGTAGACCTTCCGGCGCTCATAGTTGTTCATCTCGCGCTGGGCCTGCTGTATGGCCTCCCAGACCTCATCGCTAACCTCCACAAACTCGTCATGCCGGTAGTGGGGATAAATCCACCGCAGATTGATGGTTTTCATAGGCTTACCTCCTGAAAATGGGAGAGGCGGGCAGCTTGTCCGCTGTCCGCCTCCCGCTGGGATAAGGGAAACAATCCCTTTCACTTGGTAGCCCGAAAAGGGGTCATTCGTATGGGTGGTTTCTCAAAATTTTTTTGAAAATTTTTCTGACCGCTTCAATGGAGCCTTGCACCGAACTCTTGGAGCAGCCGCACAGGGCAGCGATCTCCGAAAAACTCAGCCCGTCCAGGGCATAGAGCAGGAACCGGCGGCGCTGGGTCTCGGTGCAGGTGTCCAGGACGGCCATCAGCTCGCCCAGCGTTTCCATGCGGCAAAGGTAGTCCTCCGGCGTTTCGCCGTAGATACCCACGCCCTCGGTGGCAACTATGTACTCGTCAAACTCCCGGCCATCCCAGTGCCGCCGCTGCTCATGGGACAGGTTCTCGGTTTTGTGGTCGGCCCGGTCAAGAAATTCATAGACTTCCAGTGTGACCTCCACGGCCACAGCTTGTCCGTTGTAATGGATGGTGACTTCCATCTGCCTTTCCTCCGTTCAGATTTTTTGCGGGAAAATCTGAACGGGGCGGCGGGGAGCGGGCACCGGGGACAGGGTTCGGGCCATGTTGCCCCGATGTTCCGGCCCCACAGATATGAAAAAGCGCCCGGACAGCAGAAAGCTATTCGAGCGCAAAAAATACGGTATTCAGTTACATTGTGACAATTTTCGCACCGGCTGCCAGACGGGGCCGGTTCGGTGGCTGGGCTTTTTTGACAAGTTAGGCGGATGAACGAGAAAAAGAAACACGGCGATACCTCCATGATACCGCCGTTCCAGATGTTATGGGCGCGTTAAGCAGCCTGCCTTTCGGCGGTTTTTTCTTTTCTGCCGCCGGGCAGTACAGTTTTTTCTTCAATTTCTTATATTTTAACTTGTAATCCTCACAAAATCCTCACAGCATAACAGCGTTTCGACATAATAACAAGCTGAAATCTCGCAAGTTTGTGACAATTAGAAAACCGAAGGCAGAATGCCCCCGGTTTTCTAATGGATTCAGTCGCTTATTTAGATGTCCTTATTCAGCTACTATGCCGGACAAACTCAATTTTGATGGAGCCTTTCAATAATGCTGCTTTTGGCAAATTGCCGGTAAAGAATTGTCGGAATAATTACCGTCAAGCAGATAAGAAACGGATAAACAATCAACATCGGCCAAATTACAAAGTGATAAGTGAAGAACCAGAAACTACTTGCTATCGCCTGCACAATGATTAGAGAGAACAGCACCCCAACGATCAACGAGGCTATAATTGTTCCCACAGCATAATACAAGCCCTCATAGGACAACATCCGTTTGAGCTGTCTGCCTGTCATGCCAATACTTTGGAGCATAGCAAATTCTTTTTGCCGCGTAATAATGCTTGTCAATACCGAGTTGATGAAATTAACTATACCGATCAGACCAATAATAACACTTAAAGCACCGCCGATTGTAATAATAAGGGATGTCATGCTATTAAAAGACTGAACATAGGTTTCTTTCGATTCATAGTCCATACTCGGCTCAATATTTTCCACATAGTTGCTTAAAAAGCTGTTCATATCGCTGTTCGTCCCGTCCTTAACATTGAACGGAAAACTTACCAAACGGGGATTGATGCAGAGCGGCTTAAACTGTTCTGCGGGCAAATAAAAACGTGCCGCACCTGTATTTCGTTCTGTATCAGTATTTTCATTGATGAGAACTTTTGCCATAACAGTGAGGTCAAAGCTGTTATCCAGTGTACCGACTAATCCGTTCATCTTCCAGTGATGAAAAGTGATCGTATCTCCAACATGGATAGATGGGTTGTCAATAACGTTTCCATTATCATCCATTGTTAATGCGTAGAGCGTATATTTTCCTGTTCTAAGAGCCTCCCAATCAATTTCCCCCTCGATTATATCCATCGAGTTTAGAAGAAAATCGTCTGCCCCATACAGGGCAATAAGCGGATTTCCATCCTTGTCCTTGTTGTAATTTGTAACGGCATCTGTTTCAGCAGAAAAAATGTCTTCTGCCACCTGGCTGGAATATAGTCTGCCGCCATCCTCATAGGCGTTTTGCTGCTGAACGGCATCAATAAAGGTTTCGGACAAGTATGTTTCGCTGCGGGCGAAATTGTAGTTGAAATAATCCGCAGAAGAAATGATAAAATCTTTGTTTAAGAACTTCTCAACATACTTATCAATATCAAAACCGCTGGATAAAGTGAATACTGTATTGAACAGCACCAAACTCAATGTCATGGACACGATTACAAGGACTGTCCGTTTTCGATTCCGTCCCAAATTTGCCAGGGCCATCCGATGGATTTTTGCGCCGCCAGTTGATTTTTTTGTAGCCAGACGTTTCTTTGTTTGAAATGCACCTGCGTCATTTTCCGTGTAGCGGATAGCCTCAATCGGTGAGATTGCGCCTGCAATCTTAGCCGGTTTTCGTACACTGATATAAACAGTAACAAAAGCAAAGATAGCCGAGCCAATGAATATCAGTGGATTTACTGTCACAACAACGCCAGCTTCAGAAGTATAAGTTGTGCCGTTCATCAGAGCCGGAACTAAAGCGCGGCCAATGAGAAAGCCAATAATCAGGCCAATGGGGATACCTACCGCTGACAGAAGTATGGCCTGTTTGTTAATAATCTTTTTGATCTGCCGCCTTGTAGTTCCCAATGTTTTAAGCTGCCCGTAGGACTGAATATCTTGAATAACAGAGATTTGAAAAATATTGTAGATAATCAAATAGCCTGTTGCCATAATCGCGAGTATTCCCACAATTCCGGCAATAAACAATGCGGAATTTTCGCTCACTGGGCTGCTTTGATAAGCTGGGCTGACACGGGCAATAATATAGTTTTCGTCTGTGGGCTGTCCTCCAAGTGTATCACAGGTATAGCCGGTTTCCATGAGAAGCTGTTGCAGTTTTTCTTCCACGGAGCCGCCGCTGCGGAACATAATATAGGCTGTTACAACGCCGGAGTAATCATTATCCACCGGATAGGTATAGGTAAGCAAGTCGGCATGGTTATCTATAAAGGCTTTCGACACGATAATGCGCCCGATATTACTTAGGCTGTCTGTCTCCCAAAATCCACATAGAGTAAAATCAGTTGTGTACTCCTTACCCTTGATTTCATAATCCAGCGTGACTGTCGCACCGATTTCAGCCGGAACACCCAATGCCTCTAATGTTTTTGTGTCGGCTATAATCTCATTTTCAGCTTCGGGGCGGTGGCCTACTGTTGGCTCATACCTGGCAAATTCCAGAGCTGTATCATCCATATACCACATATCGGAGCGCCATTTCGCAAGCCCTGGATTGTTAAGACGATAAGAAACTGCCTTTGAATAGGCAACTCGGTCAATCAATTCGTTGCCTTTTACATCATTAAAAACTTCGTCACTGATGTAGTTGAGAACAGCTTGACCATCCCCGCCCGCCTTTCGGATATTCTGGTCTTGTACTGTATCAATTAAGCCGGAACCCAGTGTGAAGATAGTTGTAAACAAGACGGTTGTAAGAACAATGGCAACAATAGCAATGATATTCCTGCTTTTGCTGGCCTTAAAGTACCGCCTGGCTAATTTCTTAATAATGGGTCTGTTATTATTGCCAAATAAAATATCGTTCATTCTCAACACCCCCTCATTCAGAAATTTTCCCATCCTCAATACGGATAATCCGATCTGCAAGCTGGGCGATCTCGTTGTTATGGGTAATCATCACAAGGGTCTGGTGAAATTGCTGGCTGCTTACTTTCAGCAGGCCGAGGACATCGCTGCTCGTCCGGCTGTCGAGGTTGCCCGTCGGTTCGTCTGCCAGTACAATCGCCGGTTTCGATACCAGAGCGCGGGCAATAGCGACGCGTTGCTGCTGGCCGCCGGAAAGATTGTTCGGCATATTGTTCAGCTTATCTTCCAAACCCAGCATACGAACAACTTCCTGCATATATTTTTTGTCTACCTGATCGCCGTCCAGTTCCACAGGTAAGACGATGTTCTCGTAAACATTGAGAACGGGGACAAGGTTGTAATTCTGAAAGATAAAGCCGATTTTGCGCCTGCGGAAAATGGTAAGCTGCTCGTCTTTCAGCGTAGACAAGTCTTTGCCATCCACAATGACTTTGCCGGAAGTGGGAACGTCCAGACCGCCGATCATATTCAGCAGCGTGGATTTTCCGCTGCCGGATGTGCCGACGATAGCGACAAATTCCCCGTGTTCTACCGAGAGAGAAACGCCGTCCAGAGCCTTTGTAATGTTCGGTTCGTCCCCATAGTATTTTTTCAAATCTGTTGTCTGTAAAATAGGCATAAGTTCTACCACCTTTCTTTTTGATGGTTCCATTGTAAAGGGAAAACCTCGCAGAAATGTCACGACGGTTCTTAAATTTTCCCTTAAAACGCCTTGAAATGTCACAATCCTGTGACATTTCAAGAATGGGGCAGGAACACCGAAAAGGTGGAGCTAGAGCCAACTTCCGAGGCAACGCGGATAAAGCCCCCTTGCCGGGTGATAATCTCACGTGCAAGATACAGGCCGATCCCAATGCCGGGGGCGTCATGTACCCTGTCCTCACGGTAGAACCGCTTGAAAATCGTCCCTTGATGTTGTTCTGGAATACCAATGCCCGTATCAGAAATATCAATCTTCACATACATTTCCCAGCACACCACAGCTACATGGATTTTCCCGCCCTCTGCCGTGTACTTCACCGCATTATCCAGAATGTTGAACAGGGCTTCGGTTGTCCATTTCCGATCATGGGCCGCAGTTACCGTTTCCGGGCAATCCACCGTGACCGCAATCTTTTTCTGCTCTGCGTTCAGCAGAATACCACCCAACGCCGCAGCGAGAGTATCATAGATAGCCTGCGGCTTCGGCTCCAAAGCAATCACCCCGGCTTCCAGCGTGATGTTTTAATCATTGCCTGCATGAGAAAATCCAGTTTGTCTAACTGGCTGTCCATTGCCAGAAGAAATTCTTTCTGTTTTTCCGGTGATACAGTTTGCTCCAACAAAGTGGCGTCCAGCATTTTCAGGTTTGCAATCGGCGTTTTGACCTGATGGGAGATGTCCGAAATCAATTCCTGCAAGTCGGCCCGTTCCTTTGCAATACTGCTTTTGCTTTCCCGCAGCACTTCGTAGAGCCGGGAAAGCCGGTGCTGGATTTTATAAAACAGGTTTTCTTCCTCTGTGTATTGCGGCGGGGCCTGATCTGCTGACATCATATCATCAAGCAGCTTGCACAAGGCGTCTGAAAAAAGCGTCAATTTCCGGCGCACAAAGGCCAGAAAAGCAACCATGCACCCGGCAACGAAAACCGCATAGAGTAACCCGCAGCATAGCGCCAATACGTTCTGTGTCAAAAAGTATATGGTAACTGGCATAACGATTGAAAGCAGGAAAAAGGCTGCACACACGACCATGCACACTTTATTGATAGAGAGTTTTTCCGTCCTCATTTGTTACCGCCCCCAATCCACATATAGCCCATGCCGTAGACGGTTTTGATATAGGCATGATCTGGATTTTCAATTTTGTTTCGTACGCGGCTGATTGTGGAAGTCAGCGCGTGTTCATCCACAAAATTCCCGTCAATATCCCACAGCTTTTCCAATAGCACCTGCCGGGTCAAAACGACCTGCGGATTTTTCGTCAGCACTTTCAAAAGCCGATATTCCATCGGGGTAAATGAAATGCCCTCCCCGTTGAGCGTTGCGGTCATTTCTGTAAAGTTGATAAACAGGTTGCCGTCATTGTAGAAGTCACCGCCAGAGTGTTTCCTAATCCGGGCCAGAAGCGCAGACACTTTTTTCTGAAACACACTCATGGGAAAAGGCTTTGTCACATAATCATCCGCCCCCAGCTCATAACCTTTGAGCATATCGCTTTCCATATCGTTTGCCGTCAGGAAGATTACAGCAGTATCCGGGTGGCTTTCCTTAATGTCCCGGCAAAAATCAAATCCATTGCCGTCCGGCAGGTTGATGTCAAGGACAATCAAATCATACTCTTGTTTTCTGCAAAACCGTTCGGCAACGCTTTTCGTCAGGGCAGCATCGACATCATAACCAGCGGCAGACAGGTTATAGCAAAGGGTATTATTCAAAAGGCGGTCATCCTCAACCACTAATATTTTCACGCGCTCACATCCTTTTCTTTGTAGTGTACCAATCAAATGTCACAGAAACCTCACAGGAAAGCAAGTTCCTTAAAAATATTTTATCTCATATCAGGGATAGCAACAAGCAATACGGTTTAATTAAGGGTGCGGAGAATATTCCCCGCACCCTTAATCACTCCATGATAATTTCTGTAATGACTGTTTCTTCCACCTGTGCTTTCAGTGTGTTCATCAGCCCTACCCAGCGCATGGGGTCACGGGCTTTCAGTTCCTCGGTGACGCCCGCCGCCTCCATCATCCGGGGCAGCATGGCGTTCATCCGCTCCCGCGCCGCCCGGTCAATCTCCAACAGGTGAGGGTACAGTTTTTCGCTTAAAATCAAGCTGCTGTAAAGGCCGGGCCGGTGTTCCTTCAGGTAGCGTTGCCGCATACGGCCATACTTGCCGATGGGGGCCTCCGGCTGCTCGGAAAGTTTCAGATCGGGGATGTAGTAATCTCCGCAGCGGGTGTAAGTCAATTCGCTCATGTTCATTCTCCTTTGCGTGATGGTTAAACTGCGGCGCTGGCCGATACGGTGGCTTTACGCGGCTCCTGCCTGGGTAACTGACTGACGGTGGTAAAAATGCCCTTCTCCATGTCCTCGGCCCGGATCGCGGCCTTTGCCGCCTCCACCTGGGCCTTGCGCTTGGCGTTGTAGCGTTCTTCCCATTCCTTCTGCTTGCCGTTTGCCTTGCGGCGCAAGTAGTTCTGGTGAAGCCTGTCCTTGCGCTCCTCCTTCTTCCGCAGTTCTTCCTGTTCCTCCGGGGTCAGGGGAACCGGCTGCAAGGCGGGCGGGATATACCGGCCCACAAAATTGAAGTAGATTTCAACCTCCTGTGTGGTGTCCTGGCTGCCTTTGCGGGCGCGCTCATGGACAAGGATTTTCTCTACAAACTCGTTGAGCATGGTGTTTGTCAGCGTGTCGAAATTCTCATACTTATCAATCAAGGCAATAAACTTCTCCGCAGATTTCCGGCTCTGCTCATAGCCGGTAACGGCCTTTTCCAGTTCCGCGATTTCCGCATTGAGAGCTTCCTGCTCTTTGGCGTACTGTGCGTCCAGGGCCTCATACCGGGCGTCCGGCAGCTTACCCAGGGCGTTGTCCTCATAGATTTTGCAAATCAGCTTTTCCAGTTCTCCGGCCCGCTTTTGGGCGGCAGCCAGCCGTTTCCGCTTCTTGGATATGTCGGCGGTCTGCTGGGCGGCCTGCGTTTCCTGGACGGTGCGGATAAACTCGGCCCGGTCATTCTTGGAATACTCCGCGATGGCCCGGAGCATATCGGTTATCAGGGTCAGGACAGCCTCGGCCCGGATGCGGTGCTGTGTGCCGCAAAGCGTCCCGCATGGGACTTTGGTGTACTGGCTGCAAGTAAACTGTGGGTCACGCTTGCCGTTATTGACGCGATGGACATACATCTTGCCGCCGCAGTCGGCGCAGTACATCAGGCCGGTAAGAGGATGGGCCTCGCCCCAGCCGTCCGGGTAGCGCCTGACATTTGCCCGGATACGCTGCACATTGTCAAAGGTTTCCTGGTCGATGATGGCCTCATGGGTATTCTCGAAAATCGTCCACTCGCTTTCATCCACATAGTGGCTTTTCTTGTCCTTAAAGTGCTTGCGGGTCTTGAAATTGACCGTATGGCCTAAATACTCCCGCTTTTTCAGGATTTCAACAACGGTAGAAGCACTCCAACGATAAATATCCGCAAAGGTCTTATTTTTGTTCACTCCCTCGCCATAGCGGGCAAGGTGAACGGCGGGCATTTCGATTTTTTCTTCTGACAACTTGGTTGCGATCTGATAGGGGCCGTAGCCCTCCATCGCAAGCGCGAAAATACGGCGTACCACAGTGGCGGCTTCTTCGTCAACAAGCCAGTGTTCCCGCTTTTCATCCCACAAATAGCCGTAAATGACAGTGCCGGTCAGGTGCTTGCCGCTCATGCCTTTGGACTTGAACACGGAGCGGATTTTCCGGCTGGTGTCGCGGGCGTAAAACTCGTTCATAATGTTGCGGAACGGGGTAAAATCATCATCGCCTTTCAGACTGTCCACACCGTCATTGATAGCAATCAGCCGGACACCGCGCTGCCGCAAAATCTCCATGACTTGGCCGACTTTCAGATAGTCGCGCCCCAGGCGGCTCATGTCCTTTATGACGATGGCCTCCACCCGTCCGGCCTCGACTTCCTCCATCATCGCCAGAAATCCAGGGCGGTCAAAACGGGTTCCCGATACGCCGTCATCGGTGAAGTGAGTGGGGTTCGGCAGCCCATTCCGGCGGGCATAGTCCTCTAACATCTTTTTCTGGTTGGAGATGGAATTGCTCTCGCCCTGTAATTCATCATCACGGCTCAAACGCTCATACAGAGGGGTGATTTTCTCGTTTCTCATGGCTGTACCTCCTGAAATGAAAATGCTCTAAGTGATTACTTCACTAACCATGACAAAAACCATGATTAAGAAGTCACTTAGAGCATACATCTCCCGCCGCCAATTTATATTTTCGGTACTGCTTCACCGCGAAATGGTCGGGGTCGCGTTCTTCCAAGTCGGCAAACAGCAAATCGACGGGGCTTTGATATTCCTCGTCGTCCTCGCGGGCTTCGCTGGCGTTGATAAGTTCCAACAGGGTAATAAAGTTCATTTCCTCGGCGGGGGCTTCGTACCAGATGTAGCCCACCAACGCGCAATACAAAAGCCGTTCTGCCTTTACCCAAAAATCCTCCGCGCTTTTTTCTCCCTCACCTTTGGTATTCGCTATCAACGTATTTACCAGCTTCAAAATATCTTTCTCGCTGCGGATATACACAAAGGGGTTGTAGTGCATAGATTTTTTGAAGTTAATCGTATTCAGTACCTTAATGCGGTAGCCCGCCCGTTGCAGCAGCTTCCCGCACTCAATCAAAACCGTACCTTTCGGGTCGGTTAAGACGTAAGAGGAATGAAGCTGCATTAGATTAGGTTTGACAAAAAATCTTGTTTTTCCGCTGCCGCTGCCGCCGATCACGACGACGTTCTTATTTCTCGCGTACTTCGGCTGCTTCGGGCGGCTGTTCATGGTAAGCCGTTCCGTCTGCGTCAAAATGATGTTGTTTTGGAAATCCGGGTCTATGTAGGGCTTTATATCTTCGGCGTTTCCCCATCGGGCAGAGCCGTACTCCGCGCCCTTGCGGTATTTCTTCGCGTTTTTCCCTTTGACATAGACTATCAAGCGGATAATCACCGCACCGACAATGCCGACAAGCAAATCCAACGGGTAAACGCTCGGCAAGGCGTTTTCAAAGGCTGCGGAAAATCCTTGTGTGATATTCAGTATCTTTGCAGAAATATCCGCGCCGGGGGCAAGCCGCACCGCCTGTCCGACTTTATCAAAGAGATAGACAAAGAACACATAGGGGATATTCGGAAGTATCAGCTTTTTGTAGTTGATCTGCTTCATATCTCGCGCCCCCTGTCCATTTTCTTTACCTTGTCGCGGGCGGCGTTAAGCTGCTTCGCCTTGTCCTTTGCAGCGGCAAGGGCTTTGCGGATAGAGGGCTTTTTCTCCCGGTTCAGCTTCTTTGCGGAAAACTCTTGAAACGCTGCGGTCATAACGTCCGCGTCCCGGCCTTTGAAAAACACAAGGTAACGGGTCTGCTCGCCCTTAACCTTTTTTAGCGAAAAATCTATGTTGTATTTCTTCGCCGTACTCTCAAAGGCTTTAATATTGCTGTCGGTGATCTCGATGTTGGAAACACCCGCGTTCTGCTTCATAAGCTGCCGCATGGTCTGTTTCCCATGCGCGGGTTTGCTTTTCTGCTCCAAAAACTTTTGGATTGCTTTCTGTAACGCCTGTTCGGTAAGCCGCGCCGCGCCTTTTCCCACTTTGACGTATAGGGCAATCGTTTTTTGGGTTACTTCCTCCTGCAAGGTATCAACTCCTTTCCCGGTAAAGTGCGGCTATGCTCATTCGCCGCCGTATAAGTCGTGATTGACAAGGGCGGTATAGTAGCTGTCAATGGTACTCGGCGCGTTGAACAGCACCGCTTTTAGATACTGCTTGATGTTGCGCACTTTGGTTGTGTTCTCCCTCATGCAATCCAAAACAAACTCAATATGGCTGCTGTTCAGCTTCAAAAACTTGGATTTCACCAATTCGGCGGGGTAGTCGTCCCCGGCAATACGGATTGTCTTTCGGGCTGTGCAGACGGTTTCCAGCATAAGGTCAACAATCTCGTCCAAACGGTCTTTGTCAATTTTGCAGTTTTGAATGAGATGGTCGTATTCGATATTGTCCTTGATAATCTCCCTGTAAATCTCTACTGCGCTATTGCTTTTCGCTTCCGTTCTTTTCCTTTCCGGCGGCGTAGCCGCTTCGCCATGCGCAAAGGGCAAGGGGTTTAGGGAATGGAAAGGAATGGAATCGGTACTTGATAAATCAGTAATTGATTGTTCTTTACTTAATATATCTTTATTTAATTGCGTTGGATTTTCCAACGTAGGTTTTTCCTGCGTAGGTTTTTCCAACGTTGGATTATCCAATGTTGGATTTTCCAATGTAGGTAAATCCAATATAGGCGGCTGTCCGCCGCTGGTAGCTGCTTCCGGCTCTCGCGGCTGCGGCTGCTCGTATATGACGTAATCTGCGCCCCGCAAGCGTCCCTTTTCGTCGCGCTCCCGGCTGCGCACGATATATCCGGCTTTTTCGAGTTCCTTTACCGCTTCGCGGATTGCGTCGATCTTCTCCCGGTTGATATGGGATAAGCCCGCAAGGGTATAATCCCAATCTTCGGGCAGCGAAAGCATTTGCGACAACAAGCCCTTTGCCTTTAAGGACAATTCCTTGTTTCGCAAGTGGTGGTTGCTCATAACGGTATATCCCGTATTTCGCTCCACTCTGAAAACTGCCATATTTCCTCACTTCCTCTCTTGGTATGCGTGGACAATTAGAAAGCCGTTTTCGGCTGTTTTGGTATTGCAATATGCCCTTTGCCGTTTTCGCGTCTGCAAAGCCGCATGGCACAAGGGCTTTTGCCCGTCTATTTGTCCATGCTGGCGTGCGTTTTCCGCGTCCTTTTGCCGGGGCAATAGGGACACTCTTTGAAAACGCAAAACTCATATTTCCACCCGGGGCGGTAGAAACGGCAAGTGCCGCAATCTTCATCATCTCCGGCACAACCGGATTGATAGCGGTCAAATCCCGGCTTCTGCTGCATGAGCAATTCAAACGCCCGCTGCTTGCCCTTTGTGAAATACATTCCGGCTGCACCTCCTTTCCTGCGGGCATAAAAAAACGGCGTTACTTTCTCCCCCAAAGGGGTTAAGGTAACGCCGTTTGTGTGCGTATTCAGTTTTTAACACATTCCCTGTCTATCCGCTGTCCGCAAAACCATTGATTTTATTAGCTTTTTGCCGCTATCGCTATCACACCTCATTATTTGACCGTCCGGGCTGGAATGAGATGATCCGGCTGGCCGAAGCAGGAAAGGTTAGAACCGTCATTGTCAAGGATATGTCCCGCATGGGCCGGGACTATCTGAAAGTTGGTTACTATACTGAGAGCTTTTTTGCTGAGCGTGACATTCGGTATATCGCCATCAATGACGGCGTGGACAGCGACAAGGGGGACAATGATTTTACCCCGTTCCGTAACCTATTCAACGACTTCTACGCCCGCGATACCAGCAAGAAAATCCGGGCCGTCATGCGGGCCAAAGGAAACGCCGGAGAACACCTCTGCACCAATCCGCCCTATGGGTACATGAAAGACCCAGCAGACAAAAAGAAGTGGATCGTGGACGAGGAAGCCGCCGAGATTGTCAAACGGATTTTTGACCTGTGCATTGCGGGGAAAGGCCCTATGCAGATTGCCAAACTGCTGACCGCCGAATGTGTCCTGACCGTCAAGGCTCACTACGCTCAACGGGACGGGAAGCCGCTGCCAGAGAAGCCCCACAAGTGGAGCCCGAAGTCTGTCGCGGGGATATTGGAGCGGCCAGAGTATACCGGCTGCACAGTGAACTTCAAGACCTATTCCAAGTCCCACAAGCTGAAAAAGCGGCTGCACAATGCCCCGGAGGATCAGCGGATTTTCCCCAATACTCAGCCTGCCATTATCGACGAACAAGTCTTTGCACGGGTACAGGAGTTGCGGGAGAACAAGCGCCGCCCGGCCAAGCAAGCCGAACGGCAAGGGTTGTTTTCCGGTCTGCTGTACTGCGCTGATTGTGGAAGCAAACTGCATTTCGCCACAGGCAAAAACATGACGCCGCAGCAAGACTGCTATCGGTGTTCCCGGTATAAGAGCAATACAGGCGACTGTACCATGCACTTCATCCGGGAAGAAACGCTGAAACTGTTTGTTTTGCAGCGGATTTTCGATGTGACGGCATTGTTCTTTGACGATGCCATGGCATTTGAAGAAGCCGCGAGAAAGCAGCGTTTTCAAGAAGCGGAAAAAGAGGCCAAGAAACGCAAGCGTGAAATCGCCCAAGCGGAAAAGCGCATTGGCGAACTTGACCGGATTTTCAAGCGTATCTATGAGGACGACATCAGCGGGACGATCAGCCATGAACGTTTTTTGAAACTCTCCACTGACTATGAAGCAGAACAAAAAGAACTGACGGAGCAGGTCAAGGTATGGCGGGAAGCGGTAGAAACCTTTGAACAGGATCAAGCCGATTTCGCCAGCTTTGCAGCCATTGTGCGAAAATATGTGGGTATTCGTGAACTGACCCCCACTATCGTCAATGAGTTTGTGAAGAAGATCATTGTCCATGCGCCGGATAAGTCCAGCGGCCACCGCAGGCAGAAAATTGAATTGATCTGGAACTTTATTGGAGAAGTCACCCTGCCGGGCGATGATCAGACCGTGGAACGGCAAAGAAAAGGCAGGACGGCATGACCTTTCAGCCATACCGCCCTGCGACAATTAAATTACTTCCTTATGGGTGAGCGCCTTTTTGGGAGGGCCTCTCTACTCTCAGTCCACACCGATACAAGTAAAAATCGCATTTACTTGACCAGATATTTCTCTGCAATGGCTCGTACCTGCGCGGCATGTTCCTTCTTCCATTCCTCGTAGGTTCCTCCTGTTGCAGCCACTGTCTTCCCCAGTTCAACCAGAAAAGCTGGAATATTTTCCTGAAGAATCATACCGACTTGCTCGCCAAACTGTTCTACTCCCTGGGTATCACAGCCATTCAGATGCAATGTAAAGGCGGGCGTGCCACTTTATTGACCATTTTCACGCCACCATGGAAACCGATCTCGCCGATCTGATGGGTCCCACACGAGGAAGGACATCCAGAAATATGCACCTGGGGGAGAGCTCCATCGGGAATTCCGGCTGAACGGGTCTCCCGTACAATTGCCGCCAAAAGTTCCTGTGAGTCCCGCAAGCCAACCTGGCAAATGGACGCCCCTATGCAGGCTACCGACGTCTCCACTAGACTTTGTGCGCCGTCCTCTGTAGCGGCGAGAACCCTTTTTGCCTCTTCCCCTGTCAAATGAATGATATACAGGGTCTCATCCGGCGCGATACGAAGCTCTACATCTTCCATATCTCGAATCACATCGTACAGCTCGCCCAGTTTGGACGGGGCCGGACATCCGCCGAGCGGATGGTACTGCACGGCATACAGGCCGTCCTGCTTTTGCGGGATCACCCGTTTTCCTTCCGCTGTCGAACCATCGCCCTTCTTTGCGATGGAAGTGGGGGTGATGTTGAGATCCAAGTCGTTGTGGCGTTCAAAGACCGCCTTTAACTTTTCCTGGTACGCTTTGACGTACCCTTCTTCCCCCAAGGTCTCCTGCATATAACGCGTTCTGGCCTTGTTGCGTTTTTCATAGTTGCCATAGGCGATAAAGGTATCACGCATCGCACAGATATAGTACAGAATCTTGGATGGGGAAACGCCCTGTGCAACCTGCAAGCCCATACGGGGGTTATTTCCCAGCCCGCCTGCACTATACACATCAAAGGTTCCGTCCGGGCGCGCTACGAATCCCAGGTCGCGGAAGGTCGCATGGGTCTGATTTGCCGGGCTATTGGAAAAACCGACCTTCAGTTTCCTTGGCATCTTTTCCGCTTTAATAAAGGTTAGCAAATATTCGCCCGCCGCTTCCGCATAGGGCAGTACGTCAAAGTACTCCCCCTGCTCAACGCCGGAAAGCGGGGAAACCATCACATTTCTCGGGAAATCGCCGCCACCGCCGCGTGTCACAATTCCGTGATCGAGCGCGGACTCCACAATATCATAAATTGCCTCTGGATGCAGATTATGAAGCTGCACCGTCTGACAGGTAGTCAAGTGTACCCGGTCGATGTGGTGCTTTGCAATCGAATCCGCAATAAACTTCAGTTTGTCTTTTGTCAGCCGTCCGCCTGCCAAACGCAGCCGGAGCATGCTGGCCTTTCCACCCCTTTGGGCATAACTTCCATAACCGCCGGAAAAGCCCTTATAGGCTGCTTTGTCCAGCTCTCCCTCATAAAATTGGTCCGTCTTTTCGCGAAACTCCGCCAGATCTTCTTTCCATACCTCTGGTGCAATACGTTTCATTTCTTCATCGTCCTTTTCTCAGTATTTCCTTACTCTTATCATACCCATTTTTTAGTAAAAGTCCATCCCCTTTTTGATTTTGAGCCGTTGAACCGGGCCGCAACGCTCAATCATCCAATAAAATCCCCCGAACCTCCACGGATTCTTCAAGCTCTCTTCAAAAAAACCCGTTACGATTTAGATGGAACTTCCACCCAATCCAACGATTAAAAGCCACCAGCACCTTAAACCCTCCCTGCCAAAGGAATCGAACGGAAAGGATGATGACATTCATGAAAACCCGGCAAACAGCCCTTTTTTGGCCCTCTTATTGGTCATTCCAGCCTTCGGAAGGCCCGCCTTAGCCGCCGCCAGTTCCCTTACCGCGGCCAAGCCTTCTGCGATCGTTGAAACGGATCTGGATACATATGAAAATAACGAAGTTCTGGCGTTCTATCAGGATGGCAGTTACCAGGTCCATTCCTTCCAAACCAAGGAAGCTCTGGCCAAGGGACTAGAGCAGCTTTCTCAAGATCAACAGGTTCTTCTGGTACAGCCGAATTATACCTATAGCGAACAGGAGGTCTCTGTCAACGACGCATTGCTCGGAAAACAATGGGCGCTGTCCAACGATGGAACCTTTCAAGCGCCGGACCAAAAAAGCCGCTTCCCGGTACTTGATGGGATTCTGACACAGCATTTTGGCTGGTGGGATTCCTCTGGAAACGCTTCTACATTGCAACTCCGGTCTACCAACAACCCCTCTACCGCTGTAGCAGGTATCGATGTCAACGTTGAGGAAGCATGGAGGCGCTACAACGGGGGCAAACGTTCTGTCATTGTCGCCATGCTCGACACCGGCATCGACTATACTCATGAGGATCTGGCCGGCGCAATCTGGGTCAATGAGGACGAAATCCCTGGGAATGGGATAGACGACGACGGCAACGGTTACATCGACGACGTACACGGCTGGAACTTCTACGATCATACCAACCAAGTTTACACAGGGGATGAGGATAGCCACGGCACCCACGGTGCAGGAACCATCGCCGCCTCATCGAACAATCAGATCGGAATTTCCGGCATTGTCCCTGGGGAACGTGTGAAAATCATGCCGGTCAAAGCACTCGGCGGTTCGGATGGGAGCGGTACGACCGCTTCCCTGATTCAGGCCATCCATTATGCAGAGGCCAATGGCGCCTCCATCTGTAACCTGAGCCTTTCCTCTTCCAAAAATGACCGCGCCCTTTACCAAGCGATCGCCCAATCCAACATGCTGTTTATCGTAGCGGCAGGCAATGACTCGGCGAATATAGATTTATCCCCCACCTATCCCGCCTCGTACAATCTGGACAACATCCTTTCGGTAGCCAATCTTTGTTACGACGGTGTTCTACACCACACATCCAACTACGGCGCATCTTCTGTTGACTTGGCGGCTCCGGGTACGCACATCCTCAGCACTACACCTGGCAACCGCTATAGCTACATGACTGGCACCTCTATGGCGGCGCCGATGGTGACCGCGGCAGCAGCTATGATCTATACCCAGTTTGATGGGATTACCCTCGCAGACGTCAAAGAAATTCTACTCGCCTCTGTCAAACCCTTGGCCAGTTTGACAGGGTTGGTTTCCACAGGCGGTATGTTGGACATTGGCGCTGCCTTGGCCTATGATACGTCCAAGCTTTCCGGCGACAATTGGACCCATCCGACGGAAGTCCCCTCCACCCCTACTATCGAAGCACAACGGCAGGTGCAAGACGGCAACCTCTATCTATTTTTGCAGGATACAGGCAACGATAAGGCTCTTGTCCGTGCTGCCAATACATCCGGAGAATACACCGCTAGCGCGTTTACGAAAGGTACAATTGGGAGCGGATTTTCCTTCCATGCGCAAAGAAACGCTCAATTTTTCAATCGTAAGTCTGTAGGCTATCCCTTTTATGCCCGCGATCACGCAGGGAACAAGGTGACGAAAATGATTCCCAAATAACGCCCCCACAAGGATGGTGACATTAACAGGAGGGATAAAGGTTGACAAAGCAAGAGCATTGCAAGCCACCCCCTACACATGGAGAGTGTGGGTAATGCGTAAACCTCGTAAGTACATACCGGCACGACTTTCCTTTCCGTCCACACTCTCCGCATGAAGGATGATCCCACAATCCAGTTTTGACCTTTTGGGGTGCAAAATTTCAATTTATACTGTCCGCATAGAGGGTGGCATTTTGTATATTTGTCATCGTCACTGGCAACCTATTTCAATCCACACCCTCCATGCGGAGGGTGGCGCAGCACTAGCGGAAGAAACGAAGGACGAAAGACAATTTCAATCCATGCTCTCTGCTTAAAGGGGGACGCTCGGCGGACATCATGCGGCCGTGTCCTTTAACGATATTTCAATCTACTCCCTCCTCATGGAGGTTACGCA
>BCAA01000019.1 GCA_001305115.1 Clostridia bacterium UC5.1-1E11
TTGGAGTGCCGACAGGTCTGCACGGTATTCCAACTTTTCAATCGCCTTCTGCAAGTTCTCATATGCCTCGTCCACTTCCGCCTTCAGCGGGTGCTCCCCGGCATAGACATCCTTTGCCTCATTGAGTGCTTCCTCGAAGCCCTCCGTGCTGCTGGGCTTGAATGCATCCAGCTTCTCCGCCAACTGCTCTGCGATTTCGATCAGCGGCAGCAAAACTTCCTTGTCGCCTTCCTCGAATTCCAACAGGTGCATCGCTTCCAGCAGTTCGCTCCAGGCCTTGTTGACTTCCTCCTGGGTTGCGGCCGGATCGTCATAGGCATCCTGTGCGTTGGTCCGGGCATTCACAAAGAGTTCCCGTACTTCCGGCACCAGCCGGTCGATGTCCTCCTGTGTGACGTTGTTCGCCTCATCCAGGACAATCTTCAAGATGTCCTTATTCACCTTCGTAAAGGTAAAGCGCAGGCTTGCGCTCTCATTCGGCATCGTGTAGGTGTACGTAAAGCCATTTGCCTCAAATGGAATGTCTTGCCCGTTGAGCTGTGCACTGGCAAACGCGCCATCGGTCGGGGTGAAGGTAAAGGTCAACTCTTCGCCCGGCATCACCTTCGCGCCGTAGATTGCATCCGTGGAGATCACCACGTCCGCGTTTCCTTCCACTTCCACCGCTGCATTGCCGCTCCACTGTACGGTCAGCAACTGTGGCTCCTTCGGTTCACCCTTCTCTACATGTACAGTCATATCCTGGAGATCACACGAAATCTCTTCTCCGCTCCAGCATCCCATCGTCACATCTTGGATTGACAAGGTATAATCTCCCTCTGCCAAATCGCTGTCCGTCGTGAACTTCGCTGTGAACAGGCTGTCCAAATCGGGCGGCAATCCTTCGCCGGTCTCTCCCAAATACAAGAACTTTACCATATGTTCATCGTCCTTGATGTTGTATGCAAAGTATCCCGTTACGTTTTCATTTAACGTGACCCTCTCACAGTTCATCCCTTCCGGATAGATCAGGCTCATCTGGAACGACCCTATGGGCTCTTTCAGTTCTTCCAGTCCGCTTATGGTATTCTTCACCATAAAACTACTGTCTGTCTCCACCGTCTCCGGTCCATCCAGTCCCATCTGCACGGGCGCTTCCGCAATTGACATGGTGCTGATGTCTTCCAGAATCAGCTGGTCCATCGCAAGATTGTTGCGGCTGATGTTCATGTTCTGGTCGTAAATATTGCCATTATAATTGTAGGTAAAGGTAATGGTATGCTCTCCTTCTGTCAAGTGCATCCTCATGCGGGGTGAACGATAGAATACATTGTCAAATGTAATCGAGAACGACATGGTGCCATAATCCTCACCGTCCAACAGGACCGAACGGATTGCCGCATAGTTTCCGCTGGTGGTATCGCCACCATTGTTGTACAGGGCGCTCACCAGATAATCGCCTTCAACTGGGACATTGACCTTGAAGGTGATGTCCGTACCACCGTTGGGACGGTTATCCTGCACATAACCGGTCCCGGAATAGCCCTTGATGGAGTTTGCAAAGCAGTCGCTGTTGTAACTTGCATCCTCTGCCTCATACTTGAGGACCGTCCCCTCCGGATTCCAAACGATAGGTTCGGAAAGTTCGGACGCAATCCCGTCTTCGTCCACTGCCACCAGGGAATAGCTTCCATAGACATCCTGTGGAATGGTATAGCTATCCTGACCCGTTACATCAATATATTCCGTACCGGTCCAAAGCTTGTAGGTGTAGCGTGTATCCGGCGTCCAAGACAGCACGCCATCTTCGAGCTGCATTTCCGGCAGTTCTGGGCAGATGACCAAATTCTCTTGTTTGAGATTTACTTCATTGTATTCGCCGCTGTCCTCTACCACGATCTCAATGGTATAGTTGCCCGAAGCGTCCGCAGGGAATACATAGTCCGGACCCTTTTCCTCTCCGTTTACCTTCAGGGAAGCGACGGAATCACCCTGTCCGGAAACCTTGAGGGTCAAGGTCGCATCACGATACGTATAATTGCTCAATTCAAACGGTCCGACCATCCAATCCGGAACATACGGTGCAAAATGGATGCCGTCCAGATCATACGTCATACCAAATAATACTCGGTAGTAACCGGCCAACTGACCTGCTACCGACCACAGCTGGCGGTGCGCATCATTGCCCGCGCCCGTTTCGTAGTTAATAACCTCTTCGTTGGAAAGGTTTCTTGCCGCCCCGTACATGATGGATTTCATAATCTCGCCCGCAAGCTCATGATTCCCACCGACCATTGCCGCTTCCATCAGGGCCGCTTCCCAACCGGGCCACACGCCGCGATTGTGGTAAATCGCACTGAAGTTTTTGCCGGTCTTCTGTGGATAAACGGTATCCGCACCATATTTGACAAGCGGATAATTTTCCATCAGTTTTTCGGCCATTTCCGGGGTTGCAATGTCAAAATAGACCGCATACCCGGCTGCAATGACATCCGTCTTTTCTGCGAGGACATTGCCCATATATTCCGGATACTGCCAAGAGGAATAATATCCATGTTCCTCCATCCAGAAGGTATCGTTAATCGCCTGCTTGAGTGCTTCAAAATGCTTGGCCCATTTTTCTGTCTCGGCCGGGTCCTTTCCAAGGATTTCCGAGGCCTGCTCCATTACCTTAAACGCCACTGCATACTCAATATTGGTATTGCAGGACTTGGATTCCATGATGTCGGAGAAATAGCCCTCGTCCATCCAGTCGGGATACGTTTTAGAACGATGGTCAAGACCGGAAGTCTCCCCCTTAAAGAGGCCAGTATTCGGGTCATAGTTTACATGGAAGTCCTTTTCCAATGTATATTCGGTCACATCATAGACTTTTTCCAGGAATTCCGTATCCCCTGTGGCAAGGTAGGTCTCCCACGCAGCCATAGCTAGGATAATACGATCCGTAGAAGCTGGATACGAACCACCGGTACCGGTATCCTCCACCCACTCCTGCGGGTCGCCTTGGATCTTCTGTAGCAGGCTGTTGCCGGACTGCTCCGGGAACGCCCACGCCAAAGAATACTGAACAGACATCGCCGTATCACGCGTCCAGACCTTGTTCCAGTTCGCGCCAGTATTGAATACTTCGACCTTTTCCCCTGTGTGGACGCTGGTTTCTGTAAAGATGTCCTCCAGGGACTCCTGCAACGCCATATTGTACAACGCCTCGGAGATCGGCATATTTTCTGCCGTAAACTGTGGCAGTCCGGAGATGTCCTCGGTCAGTTTCCAGGTATTATTTTCATAGGTGGAATGCAGTTCTTTCCCGCTGTCGGCGGTCATGGTATACGGACCATCGACAATCTTGTCGGGGTAAATATCGTAGTCAAAACGCGTGCTGTTCAGCGTGAAGTGTGCACTGTACCAGCTGTCCGGCGCTTCGTCCAGCTCCACCCGGTTTTGGGAGTCTTGATTTTCAAGCGCTAAAGAGAGCGTATCATCCAATAGACTGGTAACCTTGGTATATCCGCTCACATTGCGAAGAATCCACTTGCCGGAGTCGCCCTCTCCGCTTTCAGCCATACAGGCTGCAAAGCCGGAACCATCATTGACAATATAGTTGCCGGTCGCCCGGTTCTGGATGGTATAATAGCCATCCTCATCCGGAATAAAGTCCCAGCTATATGCATCGATATTGTCGCTGTCGATATTTCCAGCGTACTTGAGTACGCCACTTCCATCATCTGTCAGATACTGGTTTTTCCAACGGTTGACCATGGAGACACCTTCATAGGACGGTATTTCTACCGGAACAGAAATGGTGAAATAATTGATGTTCCAACCCTCGTGTGTCACGTTGAAGCGGATGGTTTGACGCCCTGCCTCCAACGGAACCATAACTTTTACGTCGGTATACGTCTGCCAGCCCCCTGTAAATGGAATGGTGGCCGACACGCCATCCGGCGCTGCGGTGGTCACGATGGACACGCCGTTCGGAGAACCCTGTACCCCTCCGTCGGTATTTTGACTTGCTACGCGCAGTGTAAACTGGTAGGTGCCTTTTTCCATGACGAGAATGTCGTCATAATAGAAGTAGTCACCCGCATCTGTGTTGCCGACATTCTGGCCGCCCTCGCCGCAACTTTCCACTTTGACGCCCGCCTTGTCGCCCATGGCTGGGTCGCCGCCTTGGCCGTCAAAGTCCTCTGCTTCGATCTTTGTCACGCCGTCCGGTGTGACGACTGCCTTTGCCTCGGCCTGAATATCAAAGTAATTGAAATTCCAACCCTCATGCGTCACATTAAATCGGATCGTCTGTAGGCCAGCTTCCAGAGGAACATCCAGATAAATATCGGTATAGGTCTGCCATGCGCCCGTAAACGGGATTGTGCCGACTACGCCCTCGGGCGCCGCCGTTGTCAGGATCGTCACTCCATCCGGAGAGCCCTCCACACCGCCGTCGGTATTGTTGCTTGCAACCCGAAGGCGGAACTGGTAGGTGCCTGCTTCCTTAACATAGATATTGTGGTAGAGCATGTAGTCGCCCGCGTCCGTACTGCCGACATTCTGGCCGCCTTCGCCGCAACTTTCGACCTTGACGCCCGCCTTGTCGCCCATGGCCGGGTCGCCGCCCTGCTCGTCGAAATCCTCCGCTTCAATGCGGGTGACTGTATCGCGGCTGACCACTGCCTTGGCCACGGTTTCAATGTCGATCAGCTCTACGGAGAGTGTCACCGCCTTAGCTGGCATCACGAAGCTGTAGGACTTGTCTGGAATAATTTTTCTGACATCCAACTCCATTCCATCTGCACTAACAGCCTTGACTTCTTTCACTGTCTTGCCCTCCGGAATATTGGAGACGGAAACGGTCACCGTTTCGCCCAACACGGCCTGCGCCGGCGCGGTCAAAGTAGCTTCCTGGCCGTCCGCCACCTGGATCGCATAGGTTTCGCTCGGCCGTTCGGCGTCCATCTTCCACAGCTCCACGTTGTCGATCTGCATGGAGGTGTTCCCAGGAGCCTTACAATAAAACGCGATATTAACTTGGCCGTCCGTTACTTCAACCTCCGTGGAGAATTTCTGATAAATGCTGTTGAATGGGATATTGACCAGCGTCTCCTGCTCGCCGTTATAGCCTGTCAACTCCATTCGGCTGATGTCAGCCGCTGCATTGGACATCTTGACCGTCGCATTCACACGGTAGACCCCATCCGGCAATCCTGTAACCGTCTGGCTGAGCCGGCCCTCATAGGCGCCCGAGTTGTAGAAATAGAACTTGTAGTTGCCGCCGAACGCGTCGTTGTTATCCACGCCATGGCCCGCCGTCCCGGAGATATTCTCCACCGTCCAGCTGTCCAGGCTTCCGTTTTCAAAGCCGCCGTTCGGGACAGGCATCTGAGTCATAACCATGGGCTCGCGGCTCACCGTCGCGCGGTCGAGATTGATGTTCGCCGTATCGCCTTCCTGCACAAGGACGGTAAGGGTATTTTCCCCTGCGTTGAGGTGAACGGTCACCGGAACCTCATCCCAGAGGGTGAAATCCTTCATACTTGCGAAAAACACCTGCTGCGCGTCCTCTTCGTTTCCGTTTGCATAGACGCTCATCGTCTGTGTCGCGCCAGAACCGTTGGCATACCGCAGGAATACCGTATAGTCGCCCTCCTCCGGTACTTTGATGTTGGAAAAGCGCACGCCGTCTCCTGCATCGTGCAGCCATGCCACATAACCAGAACCTGTGTAGCCGCCGAATACGGTTTCGCTCTGCGCGTTCCCCAGGATCTCCGCGTCTTCCGCTTCGAATTCATACGTGGGGATCGACGTGCCGTGCAGCGTTATGGCGGATGCCTTAGCTGTATCGGGCACCTTCACATAACAGATCTCGCTGGAAGCATCAGCATAATAGCCGGACTCCGCCGCCTGGAGCGCTTCCAGGGAGTCATAAGCGACAAGCGGCTGACCGTCCTGCTGGACGGAGACGTCTTCATACGCCGCCTTGTGGAACTGCATCAGGTAACTGCGCGGGGCAATATCTGTGTAGCTCCCGGTGCGTTCGCCGATTTGGAAGAAAATCGACGTGCCGTCTCCGTCCACCTTGACGTTGCAGGTATACGGAGTCGTCGTGTATACCCCATTCTTATAGGCGTCTGTTTCACCGTCATCCTCATAGAGGACAAAGTCAAAACTGCCGTCCTCCAACGTGGGGAACACGTCCAGCGTCAGGACGTCCACCGGCTTTTCGCCGACATATTCCATCTCCGGCTGCATCGGGATAATCGAGCCCGCCTTGACAAAGACCGGGAGCAGCGTAACCGGCGCAGAATAGCGCAACGTCCCCCCACCGCCATAAACGGTCTTGCCATTGCTGTAATCGTACCAATCGCCTTCCGGCAGATAAACCTCTTTGATGGTGGAATCTTCCACCACCGGGGCCACCAGGAAACTGGGGCCATTCATAAACTGGGTATCTATGCTGTAAGTATTCGGGTCATCCTGGAATTCCATAGCCATAGGACGCACGAGCGGCACGCCCGTTCCGCCTTCTCCAAGGCCCTTTTCAATCCCGATTCCAATGATATTGTCCGCTGTAAGCGAATACATATAGGGGATTAAGCGGTAACGCAGGTTGATGTACTCGCGCGCTACATCCTCGCCGCCGTTCTCCCAGGGCTCTTTTGCGGGAAGCCCCACAGAATAATGGAAGCGGTGGATGGGGGTAAATGTGGCCAGCTGAATCCAGCGCTTGAACTGGTCGCTGGAAGGCGTGCCATTGAATCCGCCGATGTCGAAACCCCAATAATTGAAACCGGACAAGGACAAGCTGGTGCCCAGGCGGATCTGCTGGTACATATCCTCCCAACCGCAGCCGATGTCTCCGGTCCATGGAGAAACATAGCGGTGGCTCCCAGTGAAACCGGAGCGGGTTAACAGGAACGGGCGCTTCCCGTCTTCGGTCACCTTATTGTACATGGCTTCGTTGTGCTGGATGGCATAGACATTGTGAAGTTCCTCAATATCGCCCCACGCTTTGCCTTCCTCGTTCCAGCCCACCCAATCCGGGCGCATACGCGCCGGTTCATTCATGTCGAGCCAGAAACCTTCCACACCCTGCCCCAAGATCATGTTGTGCTGTTCGCCCCACCATTCCTGAGCTGCCGGGTTAAAGAAGTCCGTCAAGCCGGAGGAAGCGCCCCAAGGCCAAATGACATTCTTCTGGTCGCCTGTGCGGCTATGCATAAAGTAGCCATTTTCCACACCGTATGGGTAATCCTCCGGCTGGGCATCCGTAACGTTCGGGTCGTCTATCACACCCATACGTACATTGAGATCATGGAGTTTTCCAATCATCCCCTCGGGATCGGGGAAATTGGTGGTATTCCATTGCGTCGGGCTACACTTGTATTGATACCAATCAATATCCGCCATCATCATATCCAACGGGATTTCTTTATCGCGATAGGCCTGCGCCACGCGCTCGATGTCCGCCTGCGTATACCCGTAATGGCACTGGATGTTTCCATAACCCCATTCGGGCGCGAAGTATGATTTCCCGATGATGTCCGTGAAGGTCTTTGCAATCTGCTTCATGGACGGACCGTACATGAAATAGTACAACAGCTCCCCGCCGGGGGCCGGATTCAGCGCACCGAAGGAATAGGCGTCCGGGTCGGTCTTGCCGAAATCGAACACGGTGCGGCTCGTGTTGTCAAAATAAACCGAATAGCCCTTGGAGCTGATGAAGTGGGGATCGGACATATACCAACGGCCTTCCCCCGTCTCCTGGACATAGGAATCGCCCTCGTGGCCGGGGCCGTCATTGCTCCACATAATCAAACGCTGGCCGGTCTTTTCAAAGGCCTCGGTTTTTCGCCCAATCCCCAGAACCGCTCGTCGGCCTGCTTTTTATTCTGTACCAAAATCTCTCCGTCCGTGCTCCAGCCCATGCTCTGTTCGCCGCCCTCGCAGAGCAGCTGGCCGTTCTTATCCCAATATGTGAGGCGGAACGGGCTCTTATCGATCTGCACGTCCACCGTGCCGGTGGAAACCATATAATGGTCGCCCCGGTCTTCCGCTGTTAGGGTTTCCGGAGCCACCGCCTCGTTCTGGACGGCAAAGGAATCATATTTGCGGTCAAAACGCTTGCTGGGTTCGCACCAAATCTTTAGCGCGCTGGGGGAAACGGACTTGATGCTGACCGCCGCGTTGTCGCATTCGAAGATCAGCTCGCTGTCGCTGGCGTTTTTCACCGAGACAACGTCGCCAATATACGTCCATTGGGCCTTTTTCAGCGTGATGTAGTCGACATTCATCCCACCGCTATCATCGCTGTTTTTGACCAAGTCAATGGTGTTTATTCCCTCCTTCAGCTCCACGGTGACCGTACGGTCTTCCCACTCTTCCCACTGCCGAGGTCGCTAAAGCGAACCTTCTGTGCGTTGCCGTTGACGGAGCAGGTCAGTTTCTGCGCATAGGCATCGTTCTTTCCGTTCGCATACCGCACCACCATGGTGTAGGTGCCTGCCTGCGGGGTTTCCACATGGAAGCGGATACCCGCGCCGTTTTGTTCAAAACCAGCCGCAAAGCCCGTACCGGAATATCCTTGATGATCCGCCATCACCTTATTCCCATTGAGGGCTTCCGCCTCTTCCGCCTCGTACATATACGCTAGACTAATACAATCCAGCTTTACACCCGAACCCGTATCCCCGCTGTCGAGCGAAAAAGCAATGGTATTCTCACCTGCCTGTAGCGGCACATTTTCTGTCTGCGCCCCCCAGGTGTCCCAATTGATCATCTTTGACAACGTAGTTGTTCGAACCTTTTCACCGTTCACATACAGGCTTATAGTCTTATTTTCTCCAGAGCCATTGGAATAGCGCAGACGAACCGCGTAGTCTCCTGCATCTGGAACATCCACGGTAAACGTCACTTTGGAGCCAGTCCCCAAGCCATCGACAAAGCCGTCTCCTGAGAAGTCGTCCAGATTTTTGGCCGTAACCGCGTTGATAAGGGAGGCCTCTTCCGCCTCGTAAACCTCTTGGTCAATCGGCGCTGCCTGGACGGTTTTGGAGGTTCCCGCTTCTGTTGCCAGCGCCTGCGCGTTTCCCGTCAACAAGTACGACGGTGAAAAGAGCATGGACGCCGCCAGTAATATGGACAACCATTTCTTCTTCATTGCTTTCACTTTTGATCCTCCTTATCTCCGAATCCACACTGCTTACAGCCCCCTTTAGGGCTTCCTTTTCTGCATGGGTATCCCTCTTTTCTGTCAATTCATTTTGCAATGAATTTATTCTTCAAATTAATAGCTCTACAACAATAGAACCAAAAATACTTCTTTATGTCAATAGAAAATATTGCGTTTCTCTTGCATTTTTTGCCTCTGTAAGAATATTTTTTGTATTTCAATTTTTTATATCAAAAAATATGTCTCTATGCCTAACAATCTATTTGAATTCGATTTCTTTTTTGAACAAACTAGCAATTCTCCTTCTTTTTCATTCCAGCCTCGGAGCTGAAACCTGACTCCCCATATTTTCATTCTTTGGCTGGGCCGTGAACCCTGGCTCCTATTTCCAGCAGTTAAAAGAACTGGTTGAATTTATATTCTTGATAAGGGGAAACAAAGCCATTTGAAAAGGTAACAGATTTTTGCGATTCCCCTGCTTTTTGTCATCTTTTCTGCACAGGGCTTCAGCCTCAGCAAACAGCAACGGCAGGGGTGAATTCGCCCCTGCCGTTGCTGTGAAATATTTTATTAAGAAGGAATGTATGAATTCGAATAATCCGCCCTTCCCAATAAGGGAAAGCTTTCGTCCGGCTCCGGGAGGTAAAACACGGAGCCGGCTTCAGCTATTTGGGAAGGAATATGAAGAAAAGAACTTATAAGCTATTTATTTGCTCGCCGTCTTATGTATCATTCATGAACATATTTCTATCGGCGACTTATGAGCCTTTCGAATCAATTTATTTATCCGATTAACTTCGTTAAATATTAAAACAAATCTGTTGAATTTTGTCAATATCTTTATCGAAAATGATATAATAATCCAAATTTTTTCCGCTATTATGCAAATATTTTTCTTATATTATTGTATTTAGCTAGAAAAATCTATACTTTTTATACAATTCCCCTGGAAAATCAAAGCGGTTGTTCCCTTTTTACTTAGGAATCCATCGAAAAAGAGAGGCCCTCCTTTTGGGGAACGCTAATAAGGAAGTAGTAGAGATACCCCCAACTTAATAGCCGACAAACAGGGTTGCTAATGCTTTAGAAAAAGCCGGTACTGAATCAGATAAGACTGGGTCAGTACCGGCTTTTTTATGTTAGCAATTGTCGATAAATCATTATCGTGGTATAATTTTGTTAAATTATAGATGGGATGTTTTTGGGGAATATTTGAAATAGGAGGCAGATGAAAATGGCCTTTGATGCTCAACAGAAAAAAGTTAATGATGTTCTTTCTGGAGATGTCAAGTATGTAATTCCAAGGTATCAGCGAAAATATGTATGGCAAGAGAAGCAGTGGCGGGAACTCTTTGATGATATAAAATATTGTCTTGATGTTTCCAATGAGTACAAAGAAAAAGGTCAAGAAATTGAATGGACTCATTTTTTGGGAAGTTTTGTTTTTGAGCGTAGTGGGAAAGATCTAATCGTGATTGACGGCCAACAGCGTTTAACAACCATTACCCTTATGTTATGTGCTATATGTACACTTTTCAATGAAATAGGAGAAGAAGCTCGTTTTCGCGGTGTAACAAAGTATATTATTGGCACAGATGATATGGGAGCAGATTATGTACGAGTTGATAATCAAGACCTGAATAATTTCCAATTTATTGTTGCGGAATCAACAGAATATAACAGCTTACAATCTAAATCCAATTTGTTTTCCGGAGCATATTTGGAAAATTCACCACAAGACAATGTTAATGTAAAGCAATGCTTTTTCTTTTTCTATAATCAGTTTCAAGAGTTGATTCATAACAGTAAAGATGCTGCTGCTGAACTTGGAAACATTAAAGATAAAATTATGGGATTAGATGTAATAGACATCCGTGCTTCAAATCAGCAAGAAAGTTACAATATTTTCGAAATTCTAAATGCGCGTGGCGTTGATTTGAAGCAGCATGAGCTGATAAAAAATTACATTTTTAAGTATATTCATCCTCGCGCCAATATTGATACAGCCAAAATGAAATGGGATTCTACGGAGGCTAAACTGTATATAAATAGGCGATCAACATTAGATAGCTTTTTCACACATTATGTCTCACACCGATTTGAAAAGCCTAACAAGGATAATACAGAATTCCGAATTGTGAAGCAGTTCTGCGATCGCCAACATATGGGGGATTTTTTGGATGACCTGTATGAAAAGGCCTCCTTTTATCGGATGTTTTATTTTCCAGACGAATGCGACAATCCAATTATTAAAGAATCATTGCAATTCTTTTTGAGTAATAATCATCGACAATTCCGCCCATTATTCCTTTCGGTAATTTCCGCATACAAACGTCATAAAATCACAGAAAGCGAAGCGGAAAAGTTTTTTGTTTTTATCCGAAATTTCTATCTTGGATACGGTGTTGTGTGTAATGGTAAATCAAATACCATAGAAGATATGGTATACCAATATGCTCGTAAAATTGAAAATGAGGATGCTACCACTGCTTTAAACGAATTAAAATTAAAACTATACCAATATTACCCAGATTACAATACATTTGAAGCAAATTTTATACTTTTGGGATGGTCACACCGGGTAAAAAGTTATAAGACTCCAAGTCGGAAAAAAGAGGTTCAATACATCCTTTCTGGAATTGAAGAATACTATTTATCCTCCAATCAGGAACTAACTGTCCACAAATTCTCTATCGAACACATAGCCAATGATGACGGAACAGATACTCATTGTCTGATTGGAAATTTGCTTATGCTTGCAGAACCAATAAATGGCGGTGCTGCTGATAAAACTTATACCGAAAAGATTCCTTATTATAAGAGATCAAATTTTGTTTCAACAAAAAAATTTGTAGAACGTTACGGAGAATTAGCAGATTGGCCTGAGAGTAATATAACCAATCGCGGAAAACATATGGCAAAACTTGCATATGATACAATTTGGAAATTTTAATTTCTACGCATTTTAAGTTGTAACTATAAGGGATTGAATGTCAGGCTATTCCTGGTTGCCCATTCATACTGTAAAAGCCTTATGCTATCGGTACTTTTCCCCCTCTAAATGCGTAGACATAAACACCATAATAGCAGCGGGCGCAAGCGGATTTCTGCTTGCGCCCGCTTGGTTACCACGCAGCAAAGACGGAGGAAGCCGTCAAGGGCGCGAAGCGTTCATCTTGACCCTTGACGGCTTCCTCCGTCTTTGCTATTTCTTGACTACGATGGCTTCCACCAATTTTGCCTGTAAGCGATGCTTCATGTACTCATCAATGTCGATGTGCGGCAAACCATCTTTGTCACAGAGCGTTCGCGTACAAATCTTGTTGATGTAGCGGTCGTAGTACCGCAAGACGCGCTCCAATGCTAACGGATCACCGGCGCGGGCCGCTTCAATCACGTCCATTGTCAAAAGCACTCTGCCGTTAAAAGTTGGTTGCTTCATGTTAGTGCCTCACTCCTTTGGATTGTAAATCTTTTCGCAGTTCATTCAGTGTCTTTGTCCTGTGCCGCTGGACGGCGCTGCGGGACATTCCTGCAATACCACCAATCTCACCATCTGTCAGTTCCAACACACAATACAGAATCAAAATGCTTTGCTCCCGTTCCGGCAGGCTTGCAAAGGCATCGGCCACCAGCTCGTCCCGGATATACAGGTCGCAGCCAAAAACCGTGAACACAACACTGTCGCTTGGGTATTCGTCCACTGTGCAGAGCTTGTCCATTTCTTGCTGCGATAAGGCACTGAACTCCGTTTCACGGTTCCGCTGGCGGCACAAATCTCGCAGATAGGTTTTGGCCTCGTTGCGGAGAACGGTTTTGCAAAAAGCGTCAAACCGGCAGCGTTCTCCATAACTATCAGAGATATACTTCATCTTCTCACCCCCGATCCGCGGGAGAATGAGAAGTCAGAGTTGTTGCCACCACCCTTGTGTCTATGTTGATACGGCAGTTTCGGCCCGCACCGAAAGACCGCCATAACAGATCAGCAAAAGTAAATGTAATATGCCGACAACTTACACCGTATAGTACATCTTTTTGTCCAAACCTCTCCAGTGCTGAAGATAAGCTTTTTTTGATAAGCTATATAGTCGATAAACAGACTGTATCAGCATGGTGGTCTCCTCCGTGGACTGCCGATCCTGCATAGAGTAAGCAAAGCAAAAACGGCGGTCTTGATTTCTCAAAACCGCCGCTAGGATGTGAAATAGAGCGCACAAAAACAACCTGCCCGGCAACGGTTTTTTCTTTCCCCGTCGGGCGGGATAATTGGATCATGTGTTAAGGAATAGAAAAAGCCGATAACTACAAGAAGAAATACTCTTGCAAGTTATCGGCTCTGCGTCTTAGCGTCTGGCTCTTGGATGATGGATAGATTCAGTTGTCTTACTGCAATTAAGGTTTCATGTTTGCATTTCGGGCAATATAGCGGAAAGTTTTCCAGAACTGTATCATCGCGGATTTTCAATCGCGTTTGCTGCCGCAAAAAGGGCATAAAATCCATTCTATCTTCATGTTATCTTCCTCTGTGCTTGGCTTTCTTCTTTCCCTGCCGGATGGCAAACTGGCGGTCTTTCTCCGCCTCTTTCTGCTCACGGCTCTTGGTTTTCCGTTCCAGCTTACATTGCTCATGCTGGAGTTTCAACGCCTGCTGCGCCTTTGTTCCAATGCCTTTATCCTGCAGTTGGCTTTGAATTTCACGCTGCATACGTTTGGGATTGATTTTTCGCTCTATGGCTATCTCGGCCTGGATTGGAGGACTGAATTTCAGCTTATGCCAATTCTTCAGCAGAAACTCATAGACCTCGTAATCTTTGGGCTCTGAGCCAAAAGTGATTTTGCATACCTCGTACTTACCGTTATCTGTTCTTTCGTATAGACCGATCCAAAACGGAGCTTCAAACAGGATGGTCAAACTGCTTTGGGGGCCTGTACTCATTCTTCTAAGAACTGTCCTTCAAAGTGATCCAGCCATTCCAGAAGGGCGCGATAGAGAAGCTGCTGCTGCTCAAAAATCGTTCTCCCAACCAAAGGAATGTCTGCAAATTCCCGCGCATAGCCCTCGTTCGATTCAGCCGAGGACTGTATGCTCCGGCGCAAAGCCGAAACCAGCTCCAACGCTTCGGCTTTGTCCATCTTATTCAAATTGGTAATGACCACATTGAAATCGAACAACAGGGGCACCGGGCCAGCGGCGCAAGAGGCCATCAGCTCCTTGAAATACGCTCTGCCCTGATCGGTAATAGAATAAATGGCCTTATCCGCAAACTTATCACCCTTGACAATATCGCTTTGGAGATAACCCTTCTCGCTCAACTGGAGTACTTTTCGATAAATAGAGGGGACGCTTATTTTCGTCCAGCGGGAAAAATGGTGATATTCCACATCTTTTTGAATGTCATAGGCGCTTTGCGGTTTTTCCAATACAATACCAAGTATGACTAAATCTATTGACGACATAACGCCACCTCCAACTTTTACTATTAACAATAGTACTATTGACAATAGTAAAAGTCAAGGGGCGTAACTTACATTTCCGAATTGGACATAATCTGTTTTTCAGCCCTGGATAATTCCCGATGAAGGTGCAACGCCATAACCACAGTGATTACTACGGAAATTACATCTACAATGGGTTGGGCATATAGGATTCCGTTCATTCCCCATACCATAGGCAGCAGCAAAATGACAGGAATAAAGCAGATGCCTTGTCTGCATGCGCCCAAAAAGAAACCTGCCGCCCCCTTGCCCAGAGCAAGAAACAGAGAGGAGTATACCGTGTAGAAACCGAAAAGAATGAATGTAAGGCCGTTCGCAAATAGAGATTTTTGACCGGCTAAAATCATTTGAGTATCTCCCTCGGTAAATTGAGAGATAATCTGCGTGGAGAAAACGGCCATGACTAAGCCCACGACTAAGCAGAAACTTGTAGACCAAATGATTGAGGTTTTGATTGCTTCGCGCAGGCGATCAAACTTCTTTGCCCCATAGCTGAATCCGGCAATAGGCTGAAACCCTTTCAAAAATCCAAAGACAACAAGCGTTCCCATGGAGGTAATTCGCGTGACTGCCCCCATGCCTGCAATGACCGAATCGCCATAATCACCAGATGCACGGTTAATTAGCGCAATCGAAAGACTTGTCAGCAGTTGGAACACTAAAGTTGGAATTCCAATTTTCAAAATTTCCGCCATCATTTGTCCCGTAGGAGAAAACACTTTTACACTGAAGGAAAATGCGCTTTTTTTGCGAAGAACATAGGTTAGATAAACAAGTGTGGATACCATTTGCGAAATTGCTGTGGCAATTGCTGCACCCGCTACCCCCATGTTCAGAGCGTAAATGAAAAGAGGGTCCAATCCTATGTTCAATACGGCTCCCAGCAGCAAGGCGCACATGGTCGTCTTTGCGGCACCCTCGCTGCTTACAATGTTGTTCATTGTTACATTAAACACGTTGAAAATACAGGACAGCACATAAATTCTTGCGTATGTCAGGTGATATATGCTCTAAGTGACTTCTTAATCATGGTTTTTGTCATGGTTAGTGAAGCAATCACTTAGAGTATTTTTGTTTCAGGAGGTACAGCCATGAGAAACGAAAAAATCACCCCACTGTACGAGCGTTTGAGCCGCGACGATGAGTTACAGGGCGAGAGCAATTCCATATCCAACCAAAAGCAGATGTTAGAGGATTTTGCCCGCCGGAACGGGCTGCCCAACCCTACGCACTTTACCGATGATGGTATCTCAGGCACCCGTTTTGACCGCCCCGGATTTTTGGCGATGATGGAGGAAGTGGAGGCAGGGCGTGTAGAGGCAATCGTCATCAAGGACATGAGCCGGTTGGGGCGCGACTATCTAAAGGTCGGTCAGGTCATGGAGGTTTTGCGGCAGCGCGGAGTTCGGCTGATTGCGATCAATGACGGTGTGGACAGTCTGAAAGGCGATGACGATTTTACCCCGTTCCGCAACATTATGAATGAATTTTACGCCCGTGATACCAGCCGGAAAATCCGCTCTGTGTTTAAGTCAAAAGGCATGAGTGGCAAGCACCTGACCGGCACTGTGATTTACGGCTACTTATGGGACGAAAAACGGGAGCATTGGCTGGTAGATGAGGAAGCTGCCGAAGTGGTACGCCGTATATTCTCCCTCACGCTGGAGGGATATGGGCCTTACCAGATCGCCTGCAAATTATCCACAGACCGGATTGAAATTCCTGTCGTACACCTTGCCCGCTTCAACGAGGGTGTGAACCGTTCAAAGCCGGTCAAAGACCCCTATGGATGGGGATCATCTACCATCGTGAACATTTTGAAAAAACGAGAGTATTTAGGGCATACCATCAATTTCAAGACCCGCAAGCACTTTAAGGACAAGAAAAGCCACTATGTTTCTGAGGACGAATGGACGATCTTTGAGAATACCCATGAAGCCATTATCGACCAGCAGACCTTTGATCTGGTGCAGAAAATCCGTAGCAATGTACGGCGTTATCCAAACGGCTGGGGCGAAGCGGCTCCCCTCACAGGTTTGCTCTATTGTGCCGATTGTGGCGGCAAGATGTATGTCCACCGCACCAACAATGGCAAGCGGGTTTCTCAATATACCTGTTCCAATTATACCAAAGTTCCGTGTGGGACACTATGCCCTACACAACACCGTATCAATGAGAGTGCTGTTCTGACATTGGTTTCTGACACGCTCCGGGCTATCGCTGAATATTCCAGAAATGACCGGACGGAATTTATTCACACCGTTCAGGAAACGCAGGTTGCTCAACAGAGTGCCGATATATCGAAAAAGCGCAGGCGTCTGGCTGCTGCTCAAAAGAGAGCTGGAGAACTGGAAAAACTGATTTGCAAAATCTATGAGGATAACGCCCTCGGCAAGCTGCCGGATACACGATATAAGGCGCTTGATGCACAGTATGCCAAAGAGCAGGACGCACTTGAGATTGAAATTGCGGAGTTGGAAAAGGCTGTTACCGGCTATGAGCAGAGCCAGAAATCAGCAGAGAAATTTATAGCCCTGATTGATAAGTACGAGAATTTTGACACGCTGACAAATACCATGCTCAACGAGTTTGTAGAGAAAATCCTTGTCCATGAACGCTCCCGAAAAGGCAGTCAGGATACCACGCAGGAAATTGAAATCTACTTTAATTTTTTAGGACGCTATATTCCACCATCCTTACAGCCGGTTCCTTTAACCCCAGAGGAACAGGAAGAATTGCGGAAAAGAGAAGAACGCAAGGACAGGCTCCATCAGAACTATTTGAAGCGGAAAGCCAGCGGCGCACAGAAACGGTATGAGGACAAAATCAAGGCGAAGAAAAAAGCGGAAATGGACGCTAAGAAAGCCCTGATCCGGGCTGAGGATATGAAAAAAGGTGTTTTTTCTACTATCGGGCAGCTACCAAAAGAAGAACCGCGCAAAGGCAGCATAGCAGCCAGCGCAGCAGTCTAATCATCACGGAGCAAAGGAGCATGAATATGAGTAAGTTGACTTACATTCGTTGTGGAGATTATGATATACCCAACCTAAAACTTTCTGAACAGCCGGAAACTTCTATCGGCAAGTACGGCAGGATGCGAAAGTCCTACCTGAAGGAACACCGTCCTATTCTCTACAACCAACTGCTGATGAGCGAGAAACTGTATCCGCACCTGTTAGAGATTGATTGGACAGCGCAGGAGCGCGTGGACACCATGTTGCCTCACATGATGGAGGCTGCGGGTGTCACTGAGGAACTGAAAGCCTGTGATCCTATGCGCTGGGTAGGACTGATGAACACATTAACGGCACAGATTGAGGAAATTTTAATCAGGGAACTGATTTGCAGTTGAATGGGAGGTGTGGGAAATGCTGACCTTTGAAAAGGTTCTGGAAGTGTTTCAGGCATATCTGGATGATGATCCTCTGTATGAGGTGGTGCAGACCAGCCACGGTTATACATTGATGGCATGGGAACCTCACCGGAATGACTGGTACAGCGCCGAAATACAGAAAACTCCGGAGGATTTGCGAAACGCCTTGCTGGATACATACGCCAACTTTCTGGAAGATAAGATTACCGGAAATGACCGCGATCTGACTGTGACAGAAACCGGAGAAATCCAGCAGAGGTGCCGGGAACTTTGGGAAAAGTGCCGGGAAACTTGATATAGAAACGCCAGAAGGAGGCCGCGATTATGCGTCCTCCTTCTGCTTCGCAGTCTGTTCCATTTTGAGCGCCCCGTCTATGGCACCTTCGATAATCGGCAGGTATTCTTCAGGGCAAAGCTTCAGCTTGTGGCTGACTCGTTGCCGCTGTTCGCTTTCTTCCCGCATGATCTCCGGGTTAAAATACCGTTCCACGGGAAGTCCGCAGACCTTAATCAACTGGATCATCACAGGCAGGCTCGGAATCGCACCTTGATTCTCAATGTTGGCAAGATACCGCCATTCAATCCCAACCATTTCTGCCAATGTTTTTCGTGCCAGACGCTTTGCCTCTCGTGCGGCTTTGACATCTGCGCCGAAGGTTTCAAAACCGGGACAATCTTCAACTTTCGCCATATAACATCACCCAGTTACATTGTATAATTCATACTTTGCCTGTGGAATGTTGCTATATGCAGGTTGGTTGAAGTTTATAATTCACATTCCGTTTCTTGCATTGTTCGAGAAAGAGAACTATAATGTACTCTGTGGAGGTGCGAAATGGACTATATGACATTGAAAGAGGCCGCCGAGAAATGGGGCGTGACACCTCGTAGGGTAAATTATTATTGTGCCGGTGGGCGTATCCCCGGCGCTGTGAAAATGGCCGGTGTTTGGCTGCTCCCTAAAACTGCGGAGAAGCCGCTTGATGGCCGGACAAAACAAGGAAAGGAACTACGCCATGAATAAAATTTTGATTATAGATGATGACAGAGAACTGTGCGCTTTGATTAAACGCAGCGTACAATCGGAACATATAGAAGCCGATTTTTGTAATACCGGAAAAGAGGGCTTGCAGAAATTAAAAGAGCAGGAGTATCAGCTTGTGGTGCTGGATGTGATGATGCCCGGTATGGATGGCTTTGAAACGCTGGAAGAAATCCGCAAAGAGAACAGCCTGCCGATTTTGATGTTTACATCCAAAAATGACAGCATTTCTAAAGTGCGGGGCTTACGGGCCGGGGCGGACGATTATCTGACAAAACCGTTTGATATGGACGAACTGATTGCCCGTATTGCGTCCCTCATTCGCCGCTACACCCGCTTTAATCATCAAGCCGGAGCTGTGCAAAAACTGGATTTTGATGGATTGCAAATTGACCTTGAAAATCGTTCTGTTACGACGGAAAATGGCACTTTTGAACTTCCACCAAAGGAATTTGATCTGCTCCTGTACTGCGCAAAGCATCAAGGAAAAATTTTGACAAAACAGCAGATTTATGAGGAAGTTTGGGGCGAAGAATATTTCTATGATGACAGTAACATTATGGCGATTATCAGCCGGCTTCGTAAAAAATTAGAAGTCAATCCTTCAAGCCCAAAGTATATCCAAACGGTCAAAGGGATTGGCTACCGCTTTAATAAGGAGGTATAGCCAATATGGAAATCATCGTTTTCTTGTCCATTGTGATTGCTGTTGTGGCTGTGCTGACTTCCATCGTTCTCGTTCGGCGCGTAAAAAAACAAATCGCAGAAATGACCGATGTGCTGGTTGATGTGAAAAACGGAAATGGCAACCGGCGTATTCTGTCTGCAACAAATGAATTGACAGCACCTCTTGCCTATGAAATCAATGAGATTGTTGTGTCCTATGAAAGCAGACTTTCAACTGTACGGCAGACAGAAGAAACCAACCGCCAGCTTATGACGAGCCTTTCCCATGATGTTCGGACACCCCTTACCACTCTGATTGGGTATCTTGACGCTGCACACAAAGGACTGGTCACAGGAAAAGACCGGGATGATTATATTGAAACCGCCCGACGGAAAGCCCATGATCTGAAAGAATATATTGATGTGCTCTTTGACTGGTTCAAGTTAAATTCCAATGAGTTTGCTTTGGAAATCCAGAGCGTTGAGGCCGCAGAGCTGACAAGAAATATCCTGATTGACTGGATACCGATTTTTGAGGATAAACAGGTTGATTATGACATTGATATTCCCGAACAGCCTGTCCGGGTAAGATTGGATATGGACAGCTATATGAGGATCGTCAACAATCTCATTCAAAATGTAATCGCTCACAGCCATGCAGACAAAATCAAAATTGTCCTGTCAAAGAAGGAAAATAACATGGAGCTGCTGCTGGCGGATAATGGAGTAGGAATTGAGAAAGACGATTTGAAACACATATTTGAACGGCTTTATAAGTGTGATAAAGGACGCTCCGAAAAAGGAAGCGGACTTGGTCTTTCTATTGTCCATCAGCTTGTAGAAAAGATGGGTGGAAGCATAACAGTTGAAAGCTTTCCGGGAGAAGGAACTGAATTTATGTTGCTTTTCCCTTTGGAGATTTAAGCGGGTTCCCGTCTTTATGGCGGGAACCTTTGTCATTTTTGCCGGATTTCAAATTGCAAGGTTAATGCAAGGTTGCGGCAAGGTTAATGCAAGGTTGGCGTGATAGAATACCTTACAGAACAGGAGGTTTTGAATATGGATACAAATTACATCATTGAAACAAAAAATCTGACGAAGCAATATGGCTCACAAAAGAGTGTGGCTGACTTAAATATCCATGTGAAGCGTGGGAGAATTTATGGTCTGCTGGGCAGAAACGGAGCCGGAAAAACCACTACCATGAAAATGCTGTTGGGCTTAACGAAGCCGACTTCCGGGGAGGTCAAAATCTGGGGGAAACCCTTGCAGGGGAATGAAAAGAAATTGCTGCCCCGTATTGGTAGCTTGATTGAGTCTCCCGGCTTTTATCCCAATCTGACCGGCACAGAGAACCTGCGTATCTTTGCTACCCTGCGGGGCGTACCAAACAATCATGCCATCAAAGATGCTCTGGATCTGGTAGGACTGCCTTACAAAGATAAAAAGCTCTTTTCACAGTATTCTCTTGGTATGAAGCAGCGGCTTGCCATCGCCCTTGCCGTTATGCACGATCCAGAACTTTTTAATTTTGGATGAGCCGATCAACGGTCTCGATCCTATCGGTATTGCAGAAGTACGCTCCTTTATTCGGGAGCTTTGCGACGCAAGAGGAAAAACCATTTTGATTTCCAGTCACATTCTTTCGGAGATTTCCTTGCTGGCTGACGATATTGGAATTATCGACCACGGCGCATTGCTGGAAGAAGAAAGCCTTGCTGAACTGGAGCAAAAAAGCAGTAAGCATATCCGGTTTACACTCTCTGATACTGCACAGGCGGCAAGAATTTTGGAACGCAATTTCCATGAAAACCATTTTTCCATACAGGACGACCACAATCTGCGCCTGCACAACCTTGATCTGCCTGTGGGGAAAATTGTAACTGCCTTTGTAGAAAACGGATTGGAGGTATCGGAGGCGCATACCTGTGAAGAAAGTCTTGAAGATTACTTCAAGCGTGTGACAGGGGGCGAAGGAATTGCTTAAACTAATCAAATGCGAATTTTTGAAATTAAAACGGAAGCCCTTGGTATTTATTTCTCTGCTGCTTTCTGTTTTCATGCCATTGGCTTATGCTTTCTTTCTGGCAGATGTAAACACTGATGTGGATGCTGTAAATGGAGTGATGTCCAGCCTGTTCCAGCTCAGTGCTTATTTGCTTTTGATGCCGCTCCTTGTGATACTGGCTTCCAATCTGCTGTTTGAGGAGCTGGACAATGACACACTAAAAAACCTTGTTACCATACCGATAAACAGAACCAAGTTGGTGCTGTCCAAGATGCTGGTTTTGCTATTGTTTGCCGTTGGCTTTATGGCAGTTGGAGGATTGGTAAATCTTGCGGTTTTGCTGTTTCAGGGCTGGGAGCCGGTTGGGTTTTGGACCTTGTTTGGCGTTGGGATAGAAGAAGGGCTGATTATGTGGGTAGGCGCACTTCCATGTATCCTGCTCGTTGTTCTTCTTAATAAAAACTATATCGTGTCGGTCGTGATTACCTTTTTCTATACGACTGCAAATTATATCCTTTCGATGAGCGATGCGTTCCTCACACAGCCTTTTGGTTTGAATATCGGAACCCTGTTTCCGGGACCGCTGGCTTTCCGCTGGACCTTCCAATTTTATGACCAAAGCCAGACCAGTGCGGAATTGGCAGACTTGTTGGAACGGATCAGTCCGTATTTTCTGAATGGTGTTCAGGTGTTCGGTGTGATTGTTGGGGAAGCCGTTGTATTTCTTGCGCTGATTGCGTTGGTTTACCGGCGCCAGGAAATCTAAGGGGGTGTAATTATGTGGAATTTATTAAAAGCAGAATTGCTCAAGCTACGCCGGTGCCAAATACTTTGGGTGGGGCTGGTGGCGCTTGCACTCTGTCCGTTGGTGCAATATGGGAGCCAGCTGATTGTGGAGGCGGAGTACCGAAATCCAAACTATGATTTTTCCACTCTGTTTGAGAATGTTGTCTGGGGCAATACGCAGATGTTTTTTCCGATTTCACTGGTGATGATTGGCAGCTGGCTGATTGACAGAGAATCCACCCATGATACGCTGAAAAACATCATGACAATTCCTGTTTCCATGCCGAAAATGCTGGGAGCTAAGCTCTTTTGGGTCGGGATTTTTGCAGTCCTGCTGGGAATATACAGCGTTGGCGTTACCTTGATTACTGGATTGACGGTTGGATTATCGGGACTGACAGTGGAAGTGTTTTTTCATGGAGGTACACAGATCGTGTTGGCAGCTCTGACGACCTATTTGGTCTGTATGCCGCTGATCTTGATTTTTGGGCAGATCCGAGGGGCATATCTGGGAGGTTCCATTCTGGCGTTTTTCCTTGGATATAGCATGCTGTTCTTCAAAGGCGGTATCCTTGCCAGCATCTATCCGTTTTCTGCTGCGCTGATTTTAGTGGGCTTTGACATGAGTGGATATGCCGGAACAACCACAGCCCCGAATCCTTTGCTGGCAGTCATTGGGGTTGGCATCATGGTTCTCTGGGCGGTGCTGTTGTTACTGATGTCCAGTAACAAAAAAGAAATAAAATCCCGTAAACAGGCAAATTCCAAGGGAAAAGGAAAGCGTGCTGTACGCAGGAAAGGAAGGTGATACCTGTGAAGAAAATAGTTCTATCATTATGCTTGATACTGTTGGGCGCTTCTGTGCTTTCCGGTTGTACAAAAGATGAAGTTCTCGATCAGTATAACAATATTGTTCAGTCTGCTGGTTCCATAGCACTTACCGGAAATTCATCCTTACAAGGTACGAAAGAAAAAGGAATTGATGATTATACAGGAAGCTATACAGCCAACTATGAGGATTTTTCAGATACAGAGTATTTGTTCGGCGGAACTTCCATAAAGCGTGAAGCGGGTAAGGATCTGTCTATTGACTGCGCGCTGGAGGTTACGGATGGAACTGCAAAAGTATTTTGGATTTCTGGAGCTGATGAAGAAGTCACTTTGCTTGAAACAACCGGAACATATAGTGATACAATTACACTCCCTGAAGGTGGAAACTATATCGGCATTGAATGTGAAAATTTCACTGGAAGCATTGAATTGAATATGGAGTAACATTCTGCCGGACGACGGCAAAAGAAAAAAAGCCGTCGTAAAGCAGACACATTTCCACGCGCCTATGAAGCGGTGGCTTTGATTTCAGAGCCGCCGTTTCTTTTCGTTTATCCTAAACCAACGACGACCTAACACCGTGTAAATCCACGGCGGCACATAGGAGGATGCCGCCGTGTCTATGTTTGCCTTTTTTCACAGTACCCATGACCTGCACCAGCTAAAAAAAGCCTGTTCCCAGCAGCGGAGCAATGCGGTCAGAAGTATGCACTATACCATGTAATTAAACAGCAAAATATATTCCATGACGCTCGTATGGCTTTATGCCGTCCGGGCGCTTTTTTGTCCCTATGGAGCCGGAACATCGGGTCAGCATGGCCCGAACTTTATCCCCGGTGCCGCGCCCCACCACCCCATTCAGATTTTCCCAAAAAAGTCTGAATGGAGGAAGGACAGATGGAAGTTACCATCAATTATAACGGACAAGCTGTGGCCGTGGAGGTCACGCTGGAAGTCTATGAATTTCTTGATCGGGCAGATCACAAAACGGAGAACCTGTTCCATGAACAGCGGCGGCATTGGGATGGCCGGGAGTTTGACGAGTACATCATTACCACCGAGGGTGTAGGAGCCTACGGCGAAACGCCGGAAGAATACCTTTGCCGCATGGAAACGCTACATGAGCTGATGGCAGTTCTGGACACCTGTACCGAGGCCCAGCGCCGCCGGTTCCTGCTCTATGCGCTTGACGGGCTGAGCCTTGCAGAGATCGGTGTGCTGTGCGGCTGCTCCAAAGTGGCTGTGTATCAAAGTGTGGAGGCGGTCAGAAAAAATTTATAAATTTCTTTGAGAGCAGGCTTAACGAATGACCTGTTTTCTGGCTACCAAGTGAAAGGGATCATTTCCCTTATCTCAGCGAGGGGCGGACAGCGGACGAGCTGCCCGCCTCTCCGATTTTCAGGAGGTAAGCCTATGAAAACAATCAATCTGCGGTGGATGTATCCCCACTACCGGCATGACGAGTTTGTGGATGTTACGGACGAGGTATGGGCAGCGATGTATCAGGCCCAGCGGGAGATGGAGAACTATGAGCGTCGGAAAGTCTACCACCGCGCCTACTACTCTCTGGAGGCATACAGCTGGCTGGAAAATTACGCACTGGAACACAGCAGATCGCCGGAAGATATTTTGCTGGAACGAGAAGAAATGACCACCCGCCTGCACCTGATAGCAGCTCTGCCGGTGGCTCTGGCTCATGCCACTCCGACACAGGCCCGCCGTGTTCACGCCTACTACATTGCCGGTATCAAGCAGCCGGAAATCTCCCGGAGAGAGGGCGTCCACAGCAGCAAGGTCAGCGTTTCCATCCGTCGGGGTCTGCGGAATATGCGCCGCTGCTATGATGACCTTTTTCAAACAGAGTGAGGGCGTGCCTATGCAGACCATCAATCTCAAACAATATTATCCATTTTGCAAAGAGGACATTTTTGTGGAGGTGTCCGATGAGATCGTCGAAGCGTTTCTTCTGGATAAGAGAGCCGAGGCCGCCAGAGAACGCAAGATGTTCCGGTATAAGGCGTTTTACTCCCTCGATTGTAACGATGGAATCGAAAATGCTGCAATCGGCTGGGCGCAGCCATCGCCGGAGGATCATCTGATAGAAAAAGAAGAATTAGCCGAATACGAAGAACTGATACGGCGATTGTATGAAGCCATTTCTTCCCTGCCGCCTATGCAGGCTCGCCGTGTCCACGCCCGCTATATGCTGGGTATGAAAGTGAAAGATATTGCCGCAATGGAGGGTATCACACCATCACAGGCGGGAAAATCCATCCACGCTGCACTGCGGAGGCTGCGCCGGTACTTTGCGCGTCAGAAATGGACGGTCAATCTATAAGCGTTTCCAAAGAAAAGAGGTGCATGACATGAACGAAAAAATTACAGCCCAACCCCCAAAAGAAGAACGGCAGGAAGTCCTGAAGGAGATCCGGCAGCTTGAAAACCGCAAGAAGATTTTGGAGAACAAGCAACGAAACGAAGAACGCAGGGTTCGCACCCGCCGCCTGATTGAGCGCGGAGCCATTTTGGAGGGGATTTTCCCGCTGGCTTCCAGCCTTTCCGGCGCAGAGGTCAAAGCATTTCTGATTGCCCTGTCCTATCTTCCGGGGGCTGCGGAATTGACTGCAAACCTGCCAAAATCCGGGGATATGCCATAAGTCCCTTGTTTACAAGGGCGCACTTATACACCGTTGCCGGTGCTGTGCGCCCTGCCGGGGGCGTTGCGTACTTCGTCCGCGATGGGAAGCTACGCTCCCCAAACCCCTTGTGTGCTCTGCGCAGCCAAACACCCGCTTTGCGTTTGTCCGGCTCCACAGAGCCTGTTATCCCCTCACTGAAAGGAGGTGTTCCCCATAGATTTCTGTCATATCCCCGTCAGTATCATCAAGCGCAGCGCAGGCCGTTCAGCCGTTGCCGCAGCTGCTTACCGCAGTGGAACCAAGCTGACAAATGAATGGGACGGAATGATCCACGACTACACCCGGAAAGGCGGCATTGTCCATGCGGAGATCATGCTGCCTGCCCACGCCCCGCCGGAATTTGCAGACCGTTCTATCCTCTGGAACAGCGTGGAGCAAATCGAGAAAGCAAGAGACAGCCAGCTTGCCCGCGAGATTGAGGCAGCTTTACCCCGTGAACTGTCCGGCGAACAACAGCTTGCCCTTGTGCGTGCCTATGTGAAGGACAACTTTGTAGACAAAGGAATGTGCGCCGACTTTGCTATCCATGACAAGGGAACCGGCAACCCTCATGTCCATATCATGCTGACGCTCCGGCCGTTGAAAGAAAATGGACAGTGGGGCGCAAAGTGCCGCAAGGCATACGATCTGGACGAGAATGGACAGCGTATCCCGGATGGGAAAGGCGGCTGGAAAAATCATCGGGAGGATACGACCGACTGGAACGATAAAGGAAATGTGGAGATTTGGCGGGCAGCGTGGGCAGCCTACACCAACCGGGCACTGGAATCTGCCGGTAGACCGGAGCGTATTGACCACCGCAGCTACAAGCGGCAGGGCATTGATAAAATTCCCTCTGTCCATCTGGGGCCAGCTGCCAGCCAAATGGAAAAGCGCGGTATCCGCACCGACAAGGGGGAAGTAAACCGACAGATCGTCGCCGACAACAAGCTGCTGAAAGAAATCAAAGCTCGCATTACCCGTCTTTATCGCTGGTCGAAAGCGGAAGCGGAAAAACCACAAACGCAGCAAAGCAGCTTGACCGCCTTGTGGGAAGCCCAACAGCAGTTGAACGCTCCCCGCACCCGCACCGGCAAAATCCGGGCTTTGCAGGAAAGCGCTGCACTATTCAGCTTTTTGCAGGTAAACGGCATCCAGTCTATGCAGCAGCTTCATGAAAAAATCGCTGATATGAACAGCTGTTACTATGACCTGCGGGGAAAGATCGTCAAGGCTGAGCGCCGGATCGCCATTCTTACCGAACGCGGGGAGATGTGGGAACAGTACAACCAGTACAAGTCCATCCACAAGCAGCTTGCCAAAGTAAAACCGGAAAAACGGGAACAGTTTGAGCAGCGCCACAGCCGGGAACTGATCCTGTATGATGCAGCAGCCCGGTATCTGAAAGAACTGAAAGACAGCGGCGAGGGGATCACCCCGAAGGCATGGCAGCGGGAAATCGACCAGCTGGCCGCCGGAAAGCAGACGGACACGCTTGCCATGAAATCCATGCGGGAGGAGTTGAAAGCAGTGGAACGGCTCCGCAAAACCGCCGAGCAGCTGTCCCGACAGGAAAGGGACAAGTCTCACGACCGTGGGCCGGAGCGGTAAAGGCTACCGCGTTTTGGCGTACCCCTGTCAAGTGCGTCGCGTTTCACGACATACTTTTGCATACAGAAAAACCGTCGTACAGGTTTCCCCATACGGCGGCAGACTGTTTATTTGCCGAACAAGTCGCTGTGTGTGCCGGTGCGGGCCAGCGTCAGCACCAGAACATCATCCTCTATGCGATAGACAAGCAGCCAGTCCGGGAGAATATGACATTCCCGATGACCTGCCCAATCGCCGGACAGGTCATGGTCACGGTTCTTATCCGGCAGCGGTTCGCCCATTGCCAGCAATGCTACGACCTGCTCCAGCAGCTCAATCTTCAAGCCACGCTTGATGGCTCGTTTGTAGTCCTTTTTGAAACTGGTCGTGTACTTGACGGTATATTTGGTTTCTTTCATCTTTTCAGGTCAGCAAATAACTCGTCAAGGTCATTGTAGCCCTTTACAGACGGGTCTTTTGCAATCCTTTCCGCTTCCAGCATGGCAGCAACCGTTTCTTTGTTCGGCTGTTCCAGCCTTACTTCAAAGGGAATGCCGCCTTCACGAAGCGACTGGCGCACAAAGATGTTAAACGCCGTAGTCAGGTTCATGCCAAGTTCCGTAAACAGTGCGTCCGCCTGCGCTTTCAAATCTGCGTCCATGCGGATACTGATGTTTGTGGTATTTCCAGCCATACGATCAACCCCTTTCTGCTGGCAATTATAGTATATGCCATTTGCACGAAGAAAACAATACTTTGCACGAATATTTAACAATAAATTCATTCAAGGAGGTTACCTGCTTTATGAAAGAAATCATTTATGAAGAACAACAAGACTGAACCTATCCCTGTCATGGATTACCGCCAGTACCGCAGAGCGCGGAAACTGGTGCATGAGTGCTGCAACTACATTGCCGGAAACTGTATCGCCCTGGACGATGGGGAGGAATGTATCTGTGTCCAGTCCATTTCCTACTCCCTGTTGTGCAGGTGGTTTCGGGCGGCGGTATTGCCGCAGGATAAGGAACTGGAAACGGCGCTGTTCCACCGGTTGAATGCTAAGAAATGCGCCGTATGCGGGGCGCTGTTTACCCCCGGTTCTAACCGGGCTAAATACTGCCCGGAATGTGCCGCACGCATGAAGCGGATTAACGCCGCAAAGCGCAAGCGGAAACAACGGGAGAAATGTCACGCTTTAGGGGCTGAAAAACCCTTGTAAATCAAGGCTTTTTTGAGGGTGTCAAAGGCAGTCTGATAGATTTATCCTCTGACCCCTAAAATAGCCTTAAAATGCGTACAGAATCCCAAAAGAACCCCTAAGGAGGAACCCTATGTCAGACAATCGAAAATATTATTACCTGAAACTCAAAGAAAACTATTTTGATGATGATTCCATCGTGCTGCTGGAAAGTATGCAGGACGGTGTGCTGTATTCCAACATTCTGCTCAAGCTGTACCTGAAATCGCTGAAACATGGCGGGCGGCTCCAGCTTGACGAGGACATCCCTTACACAGCGCAGATGATCGCTACCATTACCCGCCAGCAGATCGGCACTGTGGAGAGAGCCTTGCAGATCTTTTTGAAGCTGGGTCTTGTGGAAGTGCTGGACAGCGGCACATTCTACATGAGCAACATCGAACTTTTAATAGGCCAGTCCTCTACCGAGGCCGAGCGAAAGCGGGCTGCAAGGCTTCAAAATAAGGCTCTTTCTGCGCTCCGGACAAGTGGCGGACATTTGTCCGACATTCGTCCACCAGAGATAGAGATAGAGTTAGAGAAAGAGATAGAGATAAAGAGAGAGATAGAGAAGGTACGCCCTGAAACGGGGCACCCTTCCCACACCTATGGCCGTTACCAGAATGTTTTCCTGACGGATGAAGAACTGGCAGACTTGCAGGTCAGCTTTCCTGCTGTATGGGAACAGTACATCGAAAAGCTGTCCGAGTACATGGCTTCTACTGGCAAGCGTTATCAGAGCCATGCAGCGACCATCCGGCGTTGGGCCGGTGAGGACGCTAAAAAAACGGTCACACCCTCACGCAACCGGGATTACAGCGTAAAGGAGGATGAAACTGTATGATTGAGATTACCGCAGAAATCCGGGCATTCATCGACAAGGCAGCTGCCGGTGTGGAATTGGCTGAGGACGAGTATATAGACCCGTCAGACGGGCTCATTCACTGTAAGAAATGCGGCGGCCAGAGGCAGACCGTTGTGCCATGCTTCGGGAAATCCGGCTACTTTATGCCGCACTGCATCTGCCAGTGCCAGCGGGAGGCTGAGGAGCAGCGCAAGGCTGCTGAAGAACGGCAGCGCCGCATGGAGCGTATCAAACGCCGAAAGGCACAGGGCCTGCAAGACCGTTATCTGTACGACTACACATTTTCCAATGATAACAGGCAAAACCCATTGATGGACAAGGCTCATGCCTATGTGGAGAACTGGAAAGAGGCATATAAGAGCAATATCGGGCTTTTACTGTTTGGAGATGTGGGAACCGGCAAGTCTTTTTTCGCCGGATGTATTGCCAACGCTCTACTTGACCAGGATGTGCCGGTGCTGATGACGAACTTCCCCACCATTCTGAACCGCCTGACAGGGATGTTCTCTGAGGACAGGTCAGAGTTTATTGCCAGCTTTGACGAATATGACCTGCTTATCATTGACGATCTGGGTGTAGAGCGCAGTACCGAATATGCTATGGAGCAGATGTTTTTCGTCATCGACAGCCGCTATCGCAGCCGAAGACCCATGATTATCACAACAAACTTGAAACTGTCCGAGCTGAAAAATCCGCCTGATCTGGCCCACGCCCGTATCTATGACCGTATTTTGGAACGGTGTGCGCCGATCCTCTTTGACGGGAAGAATTTCCGGGAAGAAAATGCCGGTGTCACCCGACAGGCAGCAAAAGACATTGTAAACAGTAAGCACGATTGATTTTTTACCGGGCGGCACAGACCCGTTCGGAGAAAGGAGCGCTATGAACAAAGAACCCCGTACTATGCAGATGGCAGACGCCGCTGCTGCGGCCAGAGCGCCGGAAAACACGCCAGCGATGGTAAAGAAAATCGGCAAGACGACCTACAAGGTTCATGTCCATTTCAGCAATACCAGCACAGAAACCATGAGCGATAAAATCAAGCGTATGCTCAAAAATGAAATTCAGCAGATGTGACAGACTGATAAACTAAGCCGCCTTGTGCTAAACTGATGATGGTACGCACCAAAATTTTTGTCAAGGAGGACATGAAAATGCTTTACACAGAAAAAGAGAAACATGAAATTGAGCGAGTAAAGGAAGTCTTTGCGGAACATCTGCGGCAAAGCCCTGATTTTGAATTGCTCTGGTCGGACAAGGTGGGCTATGTCTGGCTGACGATTGGCGTAAATCCAGTCTATGTGGATACCGGTATCAGGATAGAATCTGCCGCCGATCTCTGCGGCAAGTGTTTGGATGATGTTGCTACGGATGTTTTATATATGACTGGCAACGATCATGCACTGGAAGCAGCCGACCCGCTGGAGTTAGCCGAAATCAAGCGGCTCTGGGAGCCATATATCAACCAGCTGCCAGACTATGCGTATCTCTGCAAAGACCTGCTGAACGGAAAAATGTAATCTGTTAAATGAGGTGTCAGGAGCCATACAGTGCTTCTGGCACCTTTTGTGAGTTTTCTGTGAATTTGATTAAAAAGTCCTTGACAATTTGTCTCTGGGCATACGGCATAATCGTTTCTGTTGCGCCCAACATCGCCAAAATTGGTTTGAGGAAAATCGTAGAAAACAGAATGATAATGGCGCCAATCAGAATACTGCTGTATAGTGCGGTGCTTGCCACCCTATTGGCGGTATCTTTATCTCCGCGCCCCAGTAGTCTTGACAGATAGGATGCAGCTCCGTTACCGAACATAAGGCCCAAACCAACCACGACTTGTCCCAAGGGGAACACGACGGAAATAGCACCCATTTGACTTTCGCCCAGACCGCCTACAAAATAGGCATCTACCAGATTATAGAGTGCATTGATCAACATCCCAATCATAATCGGTATGCCGAGGGCCATCAGAGCTTTGGGGATGGGCGCACTGCCCAAAAGCTCAAGTTTGTTGTTGCGTTCACTCATTGTTGATACTTCCTCCCAAAAGAATAAATTACAGTAGTATAAATTATAGCATACTGTAACGACCATACTACTATAAATTATAGTAGTTGTCAAGGGAGTATCACCCACTCTTGACAAAGACTATAAAATCCAATACTATAATTTATAGTGCTGCCATTCAAAATACGCACTGGAGTGGAAGGGAGTGATCCACATGGCTACCATTGATTTGATTGTTCTTGGAATGTTAAAAAAAGAGCCGATGAGTGCCTATGATATACAGAAGTTGGTGGAATACAGGAACATCTCTAAATGGGTAAAAATCAGTACCCCATCTATCTATAAAAAGACAATTCAGTTAGAGGAAAAAGGGCTAATCCGGGGCGAAGTCGTCAAAGAAGGCAAGATGCCGGAAAAGGCAGTTTACTCTCTGACCGAGGCTGGAGAATCCGAATTTGAACGGCTCATGTTTGAAATCTCTTCAAAGCCAATTAACATTTTCTTGGACTTCAACGCTGTAATTGTAAATCTGGATTCTTTACCGTATGAAAAGCAACGTGCATGCGTTACAGAGATTCAGGAAAACATTAATACTTTGAAAGCCTACCTGGAAGAAAATATAAAAGAAAAGGAATACGAACCTAGTATTCCGGCAACGGGTATGGCCGTATTGCGTCAGCAGTATGTATTGGCAGAAGTAATCCAGACATGGATCAATTCTTTGAATCTTGTTTAATCAAATCAAAATAACTAAAACAGCCAGTAACCTGCGGAGCAATCTAGCAGGCTACTGGCTGCTTTGATTTGAAAATGCTTTTTTTCACCTCTTTAGCGGGCAAATTCCGTCCTTTCTAGCGTAATATTGGCAAAGCAAAAAACAAGGGTTTGGGAAGCTCCCAACAAGCAAAAATCTCCGCTCCGGCAGCGGGCCGGAAACGGAGATTTTGCGGAAGTGTGGCCACACTTCCTATGCTTGCTCTGTTGTGGCTTCCCCGGAAAGGACGGGAACGGAATGGAAAGGAAACGAAGCACCAAAGAGAGCGATTATCTCCCAAAACGGGGAAATCCGCTGCAAGAAACCGTCTGTTATAAGCTAGGCGGGACGGTCTATGAAGTACATACTTCCTGCGGTGGGACGGAGCCACTCTATGACAAAATGGTGCGGCTCATTCGCTTGGAAGCCATTGCCACATCTGCTGACAAAGAAGATAAACCGCAGTATAATAAGGACAGCAACCTGTTTGTCGGGCGTTCATTACAGGAGGAATGAACCATGACAGCAAACACCAACTATCCCGACAACATTACCGCTTTATACGCCCGCCTGTCCCAAGAGGACGCGCTGGACGGCGAGAGCAACAGTATTGCCAATCAAAAGAAAATCCTTTTGAAGTACGCAACCGACAATGGTTTCCCTAATCCAACTTTCTTCATTGACGATGGTGTGTCCGGGATAACATTTGCTGGGGTTAGATAGCGATACTTTTTACATCTACCATGTTGCGGCGGTCATGGTTGACAACTTGCGTCGGCTCCTGCTCGGTATCAACCTGTCCGACAAAGCTATAATGGATTTCGATTTTCCGGGTGTTGGTTTCCCGGTCTAATTCATGTATCAAAATACGGTCGATAAACTCATGGACGTTTTCATAGGTCAATTCCTGTATGTCGCTGTATTTCCCGACAATCTGAATAAACCTTGATATATCCCTTTTTCGCTCGGTAACGGTTGCGATCTGCTGTTGTAACTCGTCTATCCTTGCGGCAAGGGATTTCTTTTCGTCCTCATAGCCGGAAGTTAGAAACACAAACCGTTCATCTGTCAGTCTGCCTAATGCGTTGTCCTCATACAGCTTGCGGAAAAGCGTGTCAAGTTCGGTCATACGCGCCTGTGCTTTGAAAAGTTCCTTTTGCTGCTGCGCTAATGCCTTTCTCGCTTCCATGTCGCCGTACTCGGTAGCTTTACAGATAAAGTCCTGTTCGTGTTCCTTAACATACCGCAAAACCCGCCGCATATCTTCCAGCACTAAATCAAGAAGTACGTTTTTGCGGATATAATGAGAGGTACACTCGCTGCCTGTCCTTGCCCTGTTGCGCCATGCGCCGCAAGAATAGGAAAACTTGCGCGGCTCGATATTTACGCCCTGTTGGTAATACATCTTATGTCTGCAACCAGCGCAAAACAGCAAGCCGGAAAAATATCAATCTCCGCTGCTTTTGTCGGGCGGTGGCGGGTAGCAATCCGCTTTTGCGCAAGTTCAAAGGTTTCCTCGTCAACAAGCGGCTCATGGGTGTTTGGGAAGAAATAGCGTTGTTCTTCTTCGTTCTTCCGGGTCTTTTTCGACTTGTAGGATACCTTGTGAGTTTTCGCGGTTATGGTATGCCCTAAATATTCCTGCCTTGCTAATATGTCATAGAGCGTTTTGTCCGGCCAAGTATAGGGGGCGATCATTGCCCGCTGATACCGCGCCTGTCCTGTACGCTGATAGCGCAACGCTCCAATCGTCAAGACTTTGTTTTCCGCAAGCCATTTTTGGATTTCGCACATACGCACGCCGCTAACAAACATAGCGAAAACCTGTTTGACAATCGGCGCGGTTTCCGGGTCGGGTATAAGGTGGTGGCGGTTGTTCGGGTCTGGGATATAGCCGTATGGATATTCCCCGTTGACGCGCTCGCCTTTTTGCGCCTGTGCCTGTTTAACTGCGCGGATTTTCTTGCTTGTGTCGCGGGCGTAAAACTCGTTAAACCAGTTCCGCAAGGGGGTAAACTCGTTATCCTCCCGCGCTGTGTCAACTCCGTCGTTGATCGCGATATAGCGTACTCCGTTTTCGGGAAATACAATCTCTATGAGTTCGCCCGTTTTCAGATAGTTTCTGCCAAGACGGGAAAGGTCTTTGGTAATGACCGTCGCCACTCGTCCGGCTTCCACTTCCTGCAACATCGCTTGCAGCCCCTCGCGCTCAAAACTCACGCCGGAAAATCCGTCGTCCACAAAAAACTTTGTGTTCAAAAAATGGTGTTCGTCCGCATAGCGTTGAAGTATCATTTTTTGGTGCTGTATGCTTCCGCTTTCTCCGGCTTGCATATCCTCTTGACTTAAACGGCAGTAAAGGGCGGTGATTTTATTCGACTGTAACATTAGTCCTCCTTTCCGACAGCCGAATAAACAGGTATAATGTGTTGCTATCATTATACCATATCCCGCCGCCTAATGCACTACTCGGACGCTAAAAATCCCGGATTTCCGGGCTTTTTCTGCAAATCCTTTACAATGAGTTTCTCAATCTTTTTATGGATTGTATCGGTTGCCTTTTCACTCGGCAACGCTTGAACAAGATAGGTGATTTTCCCTATTTTGCGTTCGGTTGTAATTGTCTGTTTTTTATCCATTAGAAAAACCTCCTTTTCCTGTATGGATAAACTATATTCGTCAAAAGGCAAAAACGGGCGGTTGTTAGCTGCAACCTCACGGGAGTTTCACCCCGGCCCATGCTTATGGGTGCGCCGCGCAATACTTTGAGGGTGTTCAACGCGGGAGTATCATTGTGCCGCCTTGTATGTCGTCGCCCACAAGCTGCTAAACCTGTTTTACGGCGCGGTAGTTCTCGCTCGGCTTTTCCCCTATGGGGAAAAGCTGTCATGGCGTACCCGCCGACTGGCTCGGTACAGACGGAATGTACCCGTTTGCCTGTTATGCTGCGCACCAAAGGCCGCTTTCTTTGTCAAAGAACAATAGGCTTTGTCGGCCTGCAAAAGCACATCAACAGCGGATATGCTTTTGCGGAACGACAAATAGCCCATAACGGGAAGCGTGGAAAGGGGACACGCTCCCCGCATGGGCTAAAAGATTATCCTACATGAAAAGCAAGGGTGCGGGTAATAAGGCGCACTTGCAGCCTGTTACGCATTTCCTCGTCCACATAGGAATAGGTATTGCCCGCGTCGTCTTTCAGCGTGCGGGTACAAAGTTTCGCTATGTAACCCTCGTAGTGCTTCAAGATCGCGCACATGGCGGTTGTGTCGCCGTTTGCCGCTGCGGAAATGACAGGGAACGGCAACAGATTTTCAGACTTCCTAACGGTATTCATCATCTGCTTTTCCCTCCAAATACTGTTTGATTTTCGCAAGCGCGGATTTCCTGTGCCGGAAAACCGTCGTGCGTACAACATTCAGCAGTTCGCCAATTTCCGCGTCGCTCATATCCAAGAAGTAGGACAAAAGGATAATGTCGCGTTTCCTTTCGGGCAAAGCGTTAAGGGCTTCGGCAAGCAGTTCATTTTTGACGAGTACATCAAAGCCGGACACTTGAAAACGGAAATAATCGCTTTCGTATTCGTCCGTTGTGAAAAGCTGCGCGAGTTCGCTTTCGCTCAAATCCGAAAAAGTAACTTCGCGTGCTGCGCGTTTCGCAAGAGTGCGGCGGTGGCTTTTCGCTTCGCCGACCAAAGTTTTCTTTGCTAATGCGTCGTACTGATGTTGTATTCTTTCCTTGTCGGAAGAAGATAGCTCCATAGAGTTCACCTCCTTCCCGCGTGGAGTAGAGGACGGGAGTTAAGGGCTTGTCCTCTCTGCCCCTTTCGCTCCGTACCCGTTCGGGAGATGGCTCTTGAGTGCGCTTTTCAGAAAAAAGTTGAAAAAAGCAAAATGCGCCCGTCCGCAAGACGCGGACGGGCGCAAAGGAAATGTAAGCAGTAGCTAAATGTATTGACAGTTCACATTCATAGCCGGAATATCCCGCTTGCGGAGCATAGCTTTTTTGACCGCAAAGCATTAGGCGGGTTACAGTAAATAAAAATGGACACGGCGATACCTCCCCGATACCGCCGTATCCTTAAAAAAGGGCGACTTTAATACACTACCCGCAATCCATTCTATAATAGGGAACAGCGGCTTTTGCGCAATATTAAATAAAAAAGCCGATAACACATAGGTTTTTTGACCTAATGCGTTATCGGCTCTGCGTCTATGCGTCTGGCACTTTTAATCATTTTTTTGAATTTATTATATGTGTTAGCTAACTGTCCACAAGCCGCGTTAATCTCTCTGCCATGAGAAACTCTCATAGTAACTTCAAGTCCTGCTTGCTCTAATTGATGTTTGAATGCAACTATTTCCCGTTTCTGTGGTGCTTTAATTCTTGAATTGCTTGTTGGGTTGTATTGTAACACGTTAATCATAACTTTTTTGCCCCGAAACCATTTTGCAAGTTGTCTTACATCTGAGGGCCGGTCATTTATACCCGGTAAAAGCAAATACGCAAAGACAATTTTGCGATTATGCCTTTCAGAATAGGATAAGGCTTGCTTAACAACATCTTCAATAGCATATATGCGCATGTGAGGAATAATACGATTTCTTGCAGATTGTGTTGCTGCGTGTAAAGATATTGTCAACTGAATTTTAAGATGTTCCTCGCGCAATTTTTTTAATTGATCGACCGGACCAACTGTTGATATGGTAATGCCGTCGGTTGGAAAGTTGAGCCCATATCTATCTCGGAGAATATGGATTGCTTTTATCAAGTTGTCATAATTGAATAAAGGCTCTCCCATACCCATAAAAACGATACGGTTTACTTTTCGACGCAACAATATAATCTGTTGTACGATTTCTGACGATGTTAGATTACGAACAAAGCCATTTCGCCCGGACTCACAAAAAATACAACCAACAGGACAACCGACTTGTGTGCTCACGCAAACAGTTCCACCATCTCGCCGCTTGATAAAAACCGTTTCAATGTATTTGTTGTCTTTCAGTTCGTAAACATACTTTTCAGTATCACTGCTTTTGCAAATATTTTTTACCAACATTGATAGATTTTTTTGCGTGGTAATTGCTTATATAATTCTTCATATAAGGCTTTTGCTTCATTCTCGCCAATAACTTCCGACATTTCTTTGTAAGTAAATCCGTATGGATCATTCCGTACTTCCGCAGGCGTATATTTAGGTAAACGTTTCATTTTTATATCCTTTCTTCTAAATAATAAAAGTTTGTTTTTCTGTATTTTTGATTACAATCTCTAATTTTTCTACATCAATGATATGCGTCAATTTGCATTTAGGGCAGAAAAGAGGAAAATCTTTTAATACAGTATTATGAAATACTTGAACTCTCGTCTTTCCGTTACAAATCGGACATTTTATCCAATATTTTTTAAGCATTATATTTCACTCGTCCTTTTTACACAAAAAAATGCAGGTCAATCCTCAACATGAGCATTGACCTGCATTTATAATGCACAGAGCAGTACAACAAAACTAAGGCATAGCTTGCACTATGTCTATACTATATCTATACGTCGTTAGTTTTTTGTATAGCATCCGCAAAATAAGCATGACAAAAAAGCCCATGTTGAAAATGGGAAAATCCTTTTTTTCAATGCTTATCTAATACGCATGCTATGCAACATAAACGCCGCCTCCTTTTACATAAATTTTATTTTATCAGAAAATCAGTCTACTGTCAATACACAACAGGAAGTATTTAACCTAATGATATGAATTGTGTGGACATATCCAAAAAGAAAGGTGAACTGTAAAATGTAACAGGGTGAATGAAAATGGCAAAAAGACCCGTACCATTGTACGACTTTAAGGCTTTCGGGGCAGCTATAAAAGCCGCGAGAAATGAATACGGCGAGAGCCGCAAAAAGGTAAGCGACGAGTTATATATTTCCCCGCGCTACCTTGCGAATATCGAGAACAAGGGACAACAGCCGAGTTTACAGGTATTCTATGACCTTGTAACCCGGTATCATATTTCGGTAGATCAATTTTTTCTTCCCGAACAGCAATGCGGAGAAATCCACCGGGCGGCGGCAGCTTGACGCGCTGCTGGACGGTATGAGCGATAAAGGCATACGGATTGTAACCGCAACAGCAAGGGAGATAACGGAAGTCGAAAAAGCAGAGGATTAACCTCACAATATGAGAAATCGGGAGATTGCAGCGCATGGCGGCTGATTAAGGAAAGCTGCACACTGATAGAAGCGTCAAAAGAGTTATACATATCGCAAAGGGCTTCAAAAATGGCGGTCTTGTCGTCCGGCTGCGCAAGCTGATAGTTAATATCTTCAAACTCAATGCACTTGGAATACCGCCCGTTTGCAAGGCGGCAAATCCCGTCCTTATACATTCGTTCAAACGGTATGCTGTCCTGCGCCGTATGGGGCTTCCCGTCGCCCTTTGACTGCCGGATAAGCGCGTCGATCTGTTTCTTTTCCTGCCGCGTAAGTTTACGCTTTTTGTTTTGGGTCTTTCCCTTTTCCTTTGACAATCGCCCGTACCTCCTTATCTAATCGCTCCTGCCGCGCAAGGGCGGTATAAAAATTGTTGGTCTGATAAGGTCGCTCTTTGGGGCGAAGAAACTTCACTTCCACAAATTGCCGTATAATCACTTCCAGCGGTTGCCCGTTCTTCTCGTACATAGCGAGTAGGAACATGGGCAGCATGGCAAGCACCATGCACAAAGCCGCCGTTGTCGTTCCCGCGCTGTCCTTTGTCAAAAAGAATAGCGGTAGCCCGATAGCCACCGCCGCGCCGAAACAGAGTAATTGTCTTTTGGTAAGGTTGAACATTACCTTGCTCTTGATTTTGGTTAAATCCTTTGGGACGGTTACATACGCCATTTCAAACCTCCTTTCCGGCAAACCGTATGTCGCTTTTGATTTCATTTCCCCATACGTCCCAACCAGGGGTATGCTGCCTTGCAAACAGTTCAATACGCGGTAGGTCGCCCATAAGGGCAAGTATCTTTTCCCGCGTTATATCCGGCTTTTTGCTGTGCTGCTCAACAGGGGAAATAATAAATTGATGTACCTTGTTTGATTGTCGCTTCGGGTGTCCTTTGGTAGCAAGCAAGCAGATTTCCGCATTTCCTCGCGTCCAAAAGCCCAAGCCATAAAACCAAGTGGGCGATTTCCGATTTTGCTTTAACCATACAAAGGCAACGGATTTATAGGTAAATCCCCAAGCCTTGATTAACTGCAACGCTTCTTTAAGCTGCGGGAACGTCGCCCATAGGAATAAAATACAGTCCTTATCCGCAATTTCTTTGACGGGTAAAGCGCAAAGTTCCTCAATACTCATAGTGGGATAGTGCTTTTCCGCTGCGCCCTGTACCTTGCTTCTCGCGTATCTCCAAGGGGGATCGGCGTAAATGATTTTGTATTTCTTCATCTGCACCCCCTTAATGCGCGCTGAATACGGATTTTGCAAGGCTTCCCGTTTTGAAAAGCGTAAAACACAAGAGGACGGTATAGCCCATGCAAGACCAGATCGCGCCGGATATGTCATCGGTTGCTGCGATTGTCTGTATCAAAACCGCATAAATACCGACGCACACAAGAATTAGAAAAGCCTGAAAACCGAGGGCAAGCAAGGATTTTAAGTAGTTCTGTCCCATGCCGCCCCATTCACGATTTACCATTGTCGCAACGGGGATAGGGGCGATACTCGTTACAAGGTATATTTCAATCATGCGCCCGTACACCACCAGCATGATACAGATAGACAACGCTTTCATGGTAAGCCCCACAAAGAGTGATTGAAACCATAGCCCCAAAAGCCCGCCGACGCTCATAGCGTCCAGCTTTGCTTCTATATCGGTGATAACGGTTGCAATATCTATGCTTGTGTCGGATATGATAACGCCCGCGCTGTCGTTGACGACGCTCTGTGTAATGTCAAATACGCCCATGACGATGTTCCAAGTATTTGTTACCAGCAGCACCGCAACAAAGGTTTTGAAAATCCACTTGAAGAAAATCCAAGTGTCGAGATCGTGCAGATTGTTTTTCTCAATTACAAGCTGGATTAGTTCGTAGCACATGACAAAGGTAATGATAACGCCCGCAATCGGCACAATGACGTTTTCCGATAGGCTGCGTATCATATTGAATATGCCCGCGTTCCACCCGGCGGGGGTTGTGCCGACTTGCGTTGCGATTTCTCCAACCTCTGTATTTACGCTGTCGAACAGCCCGGAGAGATTAGAGAGTATTCCGTCTGTCAAAATGCCGCGAAACCAATCTTCAATCATCTGCCATATCAAAAGCTAATCCCTCCTTTCCCGCGCCCTCCCGCGTGAAGCGGGAGAGCGCGGCGGGTAGTGTTAGTTTGTGGCATTATCCAAACAGGCCGGAGAGCAGCGGGACAAGGGTAAGGCCGATAAGGGCAACGCCGCCGCCCGCCATCAACTGTTTTATCCCCAATTAGGTGTAAAACTCTGCTCGATGGCGGGCGGCGACGTACAAAAAATCTATATGGTGTTTTTAAGAGAACCGTCCCGGCGGGACAGGTCAGGCAGTGACCTGTTCCACCTCTGGGATGGGTTTGAGATTAAAATGAATTTCGATAGAAATGTGTCTTGTTTTATCTTCGTCAATGCGCTCATGCACGACGATTTCTTTGATTAAGCGGTTGAGGGTGGCTGCGTCCAGCTCTGTGATATTGGCGTATTCCTGAATGGCTTCCACCCATTGTTTTGCGTCATTGGCAAGCTGGACTTCATCGGACAGCCGCTTTCTGCCCTCGGACACTTTTGCTTTAAGCTCCGCTTGCTCGGTCTGTGTCTTTTCCAGCATGGTGTTGAAATTCTGCTCACTGATACGCCCTGCAATCATATCCTCATAAAGCCGCATGACCATTTTATCCAGAACCTCAATCCGTTCCTCGTCCCTTGTAAGGGAGCGTTCCATTGCTTCCCGCTGTTCCCGCTGCTCGGCTTCACAGGTATTAGTCAGGCGGTCGGCAACCGCTTTCCCGTCCATCAGGGCAGCTCTGGCACATTCCCGGATTTTCCGCAGCACATGGCTGTAAAGGGTGTCATAGTCAATCCGGTGCTGGGTGCAGTGGTTCTTTCCAAAGGCATTGTAGGTCTTGCAGGAATAAATCTGCTGGGGATGTTTTGCGTTTGTGTAGCGTATCGTCAGCGACTTCCCACACTCGCCGCATTTTATCAGTCCGGCAAACAGGCTGATTTCATTGGTCTGCCCCGGACGCTGGCGGGATTTCAGCTTGTTCTGCACAATGTCAAAGCTCATGCGGTCAATCAGCGGTTCATGCTGTCCCTCCACCACAATCCAGTCCTCCGGCTTCTTTTCTCCAATCGTGCCGATTTTGAAACGGTAGTCTTTTTTCTGGGAAGCAATCGCCCCGGTGTAGACGGGATTCATCAAGAGGTCTTTGATAACGGAGAAGTCCCACATATACCGTCCGTTTTCTGGGTCTTTCTTTTCCCATTTGGTGCGGGTATTGCGAAGCCCCCGTTCCCGGTTCCACCATGTGGGGCAGGGGATTTTTTCTTCCTCCAGCCGTCTGCGGATATAGTTCGGACCATGACCGTTCAGGGCATATCCGAAAATCAGCCGCACAATCGGGGCGGTTTCCTCGTCAATGAGCAGATGGTTTCTGTCCTCTGGGTCTTTCCGATACCCAAAGGGGGCAAGACACCCGGTAAACTGTCCTTTCTGCGCTTTCAGAAGATAAGAGGAATGGACTTTCTTGGAAATATCCTTGCTGTACATCTCGTTCAGGATATTCTTGAACGGGGCAATATCG
>BCAA01000020.1 GCA_001305115.1 Clostridia bacterium UC5.1-1E11
CGCCGTAGGCGCGAAAGGCGCTGTGCGTCCACTGGGCTAGGGCATAGGCGTCTACACTACTCTGCCGGGTTCAGAATTCAGAATGCGGTGGAACACTGTACGGTAACCATTGGTTAAAGGTCAGACCAGTTTCGGAAGGCATGAGAGTATTTACCGTTCGATCAGATATCCAAGATGGCCGTATGAAATGTTGTAGGCGCGAAAGACACTGTATGTCCAGCGCGCATTCTCAGGAAGAGTCGTACGGATAGGAAGATCGTATAGGATACAGCCTGATGAATACAGGATAGGAAAGAAGGCCTCCAGTCCGAAAGGTCTGGAGACCTTTTTCTAAGTAAAATTATATACAATAGCAGCTTTTTCCGAGGAAGAGACCTCTGTTTGAAAAAGGAACCTTGTTCCAAAAATTACCATCTCTGAAAGAGCCGTATGATCCGCAAAGATCATTGAAATCCATGTATAGATATGCTATGATAATTTTGTAACAATTATGGAAAAATGCAGAGCACCGCTGAGTTGGTACAGCGGTTTTGGAAGGATGGAATACAAATGGAAGTCGGAAAACGCATCAGAGCATTGCGTACTGCGAAAGGTCTTACCCAAGAGGAGCTTGGAAAGCTACTTGGGGTAAAGAAGGCTGCTGTACAAAAGTATGAAAACGGAAGCGTGGAGAATTTAAAGCGAGCAACCGTTCTCAAACTAGCAGAAATTTTCGATGTATCTCCTTCATATCTGATGGGATTTGATGAGATTGAAACCGCAAAATCGGAAAAGCTTGAGGGAATTTATCTCAATTTGGCGAGAACTGCACAGGATTTGGCTTTAGACCCTGATGATTTGGAATTGATTATGCAGACCGTTGCACAGCTGAAACGGCGAAATGAGCGGTCGTGAAACAGACATAAAGACATACAGTAACAATTGAAACGCCGCCGGATCGAGTCCAACTCGTCCGGCGGCGTTTGTATATACTTTTTGTCAGGAATGAGAGGGCTTTACCACCTGGAATAGTCCTCTTTACTTATTTTGTAGTTCGGCCAATTTTTTGACGAAATCCAAAGCAAAATCTTGGAATTCCGGCTGTAAGGATTGAAAAATCTTCGACATTTGTTTTAGTTTTGGATTATTTAAGGGACTTTCGTCTGTCTGGTATCCGGTTTCCCAAAGGGTGTCTAGGGATACCCCCAACGCTTTCGCAATGGAAATACTTTGGCGTCCTCTTGGTTCCTTTTTACCCTTTAGATAGTCCGAGATAGCAGCTTCGCTCAATCCAGTTGCTCGTGCCAAATCGACAGCTTTGAGTCCTTTTTGAGAAAGAATTTCCTTTAACTTATTTGCAAAAGCCATATATTCACCTCTTTTTAAATAATCTTAACATATGTTAAGATTATTTGCAATAAGTATTGACATTATTAACTTAAGTGAATATAATATAGAGGAACTTAACAAATGTTAAGGAGGCGATCGAAATGGTATATCCTTTCAAATATCCAATGTTATATGGAGAATTAGCAATGCAGGGAAAGACCAAAAAAGATCTAGCGAAGTTTTTACATATTACTATGGCTGGCTTAAGATATAGACAAAGTATAAAGACAAGGGGAGACTTTCGTGGGGAAGAAATGCGGGCAGCATCAATTTATTTAGGAAAGTCAGTGGATTACTTATTTAGTATTGATAAAGACGATCTGTAAACGGAAATTCATATAACTTTAAGACCAGAGAATTAAATCATTAAATTGTAGAATGGATACGATCTACTATAGAAAGTGGTAATTAATGCCATAGAACATATTTAATTTCACAATATAGAATCAATATTCTAATAAATTTATATATAATATTTAAATATAAAACCAAGAGGGGAATAAAATTATACAAAATTGCAGATGTACGCTGAACGAAACTTTTTTCGTGGGGGTTCTGATAGAAGGAAGGTGAAATAGTAGGGAATAAGACTTAACAGTTGGATCATTGGATTTGGAAGAGGAGTGATTATGTGAAAAGGTTATGTAGAAAAGTAGCAGCTTTGACATTGAGCGCAGTTATGGCGGTATCTATGGGAACGTCCGGTGCAATGGCGCAGACAATGGAGCCGGTTTTAACAACGCTCACAGTTGATACAAGTACCCACGGAGCTTTCCAAGGCGCTTATGGCGGGGATGGTTATATCCTCCCGGCCTACTATGGTGACAATTCATCCGGAATGACGGCCTACGACGCACTTCCCAGCTATGTGGACGACATTACATACAGCTATGAAGCACGCCATGGCACATGGTTGAAATCCGGTGCGCAGGCGGAGGCGATGCTTGCCGTCGGCGAGGACGAGCCCCGTCTTGGCTATATCTTTGATGATGAATGTCTAACCGTACACGTTGATGTCAATGATGATGTGATGCACACCATCAGCCTGTATGCTGCAGAAGGGCAAAACCGCGAGCAAAGCTATCAGTTCTTTGATGCGGAAACAGGCGAGGCAATTTCCGATAAGGTCACCATTTCTGATTTTGCGAGTGGGCAGTATGTATCGGGGGCTTTTAGCGGTGATATTGACGTTGTTATCCAAAATGAAAACATTGTAGAATTGGTGACGAACTCGGTAATCAGCGGTATCTTTTTTGACAATAAGGTTTACGAAGAGGAACCCGTCCGTTGGATCAATGTGAGCGCGCCGGATGGACGCGATACATTTGACCAAGAGGAATTTCCTATCCAGATGACGGCAGAGGTTGCCCCTTCTTATGCGGCAAACAAAGAGGTTTCTTGGAGTGTAGAGCCTTTGGAGGTGGAAGGCGACGGCAAAGCTACCATTACGGAGGACGGGAAACTGACAATTGAAGATGCCGGAATTTATGTGGTAACCGCAGAAGCGAAGGATGGTTCCGAGGTCAAAGGAAGTTGCACCATCAGTATGACACCCGGGGATGCAGAGGCGTGGACTGTGGATGCAGAGACGCGTGGAAATTGGATTGACCAATATGGGGCGGATGGTTATGTGCTGAATGCATGGGGAGATAATGCCACCGACATAGAAAATCTTCCCTATTATGTGGATTCCATCTCCTATGGAACGGAAGACCGCAATGGAAACTATTTGGCAAAGACTGGAACGGCGGATACGCTTCCGGATGGACTCCCGAATCCAGAGGATAGCGAAGATACCCGAAAGATTTCCTATCGCTTTGACGACAAATGTCTGACGGTCAAAATCCGTGTAAATGACAATGATACGCACAAGGTGACCTTCTATGCTTTAGCAGAAAATGAAAACGGTAGAAAGGTGAGTTACCAGGCGTTTAAAGCGGACACGAAAATTCCCGTTTCACAAAAAATCGAAATCGAGAAACTATCTCAAGGGAAATATGTAACGGTAACCTTTGCCGGCTCGATTGACGTTGTGATTAATAATGAAAACTATTCACCGCTAAAGACAAACGCGGTAGTCAATGGTATTTTCTTTGATACTGACTACGGCGATGTAATCCCGGTGAAACGTTTGTCGATTGCCCCCGAGGATGGAGAGACTGTACGTCCAGAAACGGGAACCGTACAGATGATTGCAACAATCTATCCCACAACAGCGATGGATAAAACCATCACTTGGTCAGTGGAACCCGAGGGGACGGACATTGCAGAGATCGATCAGAATGGTTTGCTTACCATTCACAAGAGCGGCAGTTTTAAGGTCTGCGCTGTGGCGAATGGCGGGGAAAATATCCGTGCAGAGGTCAGCTTTGCCAGTCTGGGCGATTTGGTTGTACCGGATCGAACCGAGATCTCTACGATAGGCGAACAATTTGCCATGATTCAAAACAGCAAGGTTCGCGTCATCTATAATATGGAAACCGGCCGGTATTCCGCCTATGAACAGGAGAGCAGTTTGCCATATATCCTGAACGCTTATACGCAAGTCAATGACGATAAGAGCATCGACGGGTATTCGTTCCGAATGGAAGAGGTAGCTGAAGACTCTGAAACAGTAAGAACCATGCGAATCATCGGCGAAAAGGACGGTAAAAACAGCATTGTTTTGGATGTGACCCTGGAAGATGGCCGTGGAGAGATTATTCTGACGGCGGGAATCGTCAATACTTCCGGCGAAAAGGCCAAGCTGATGCAGATGTATCCTTTGGTGGCCAATTATGCGAACGGCGGCGGTATATTTGTAGGCCCCGATCCAGAAGAAGATCACGTTTTGCTGACCGGCGAAGGAAACTGGACCGTTCCGCGTCTGATTGACGGTGTGAATGCAACGTCCAAAAACAATACATTGATTTCTTATCGTGACAATCCAGCTAAAGAAAGCTTTGTGATCGGCGGACTGACTACCTACGAATTCCAAAACACCATCGATACAGCTTATCATACGGGCACGGCCTTGGATAACAATGGCCGTAAAGGGATCGATGCAAAAATTCGCATTTATGACAATACGGGTAAACTGGTGGACGAGGACCAGCTCTATATGGGCGACAAGGCGATGGTGAATTTCACAGAAAAGAACCCCTACACCGCTTTGGAGGCCTATGCGGACAAACAGGCAGATGCCATGCATGTCGATTTGATCGACTTTGACCCATACTATTACGAATGCCTCTGGTATGTCAACTGGCTGACGCCTGGCGCTAACAATGCGGACTTTGCGGTGCAGGAGGTCAAAGACCTGGTGGACCGCGGGGTATCCAATTATGCAATTCCGAACCTGCGTGTGGAACCGGACAGCTATGTCAATCCAAACGAGCAGCTCTGGTGGGATGACGAACATTGGAAAGAGTTTGGACATATGACGGACAATTATCCGACCATCGCAGATTGGAACAAGGCGATGAACGAGGCCGGCGGCGAGGGCGGCTTGTATATGCAGGCCTCCTATCGTTCGGATGATTACTGTGAGCAGTATCCTGGACATATGCTGTACAACGATCCCAATGAGGGGCCGGACTATACCGATCCAGATTTTATTGCTCATATGGAGGATGTTTACACGAACATTAAAAACTCGGGCATTCGTTCTCTATTCTTTGACTATGCAGGCCAGTATCACGGGACAAGTGGCGGATACCTGCTGGATAAGACAGGCGGTTTTGAGGACCCATATGCAACAGCGGTTTCTGCATACCGCAATATCTTCGCCTTGCCGAAGAAATTCGTAGGCCCGGACATCCGCATTACGGAAAATTCCTGGGAATACAGCGGTTCCGATTTGGCCATTGGTTTGATCGACATTCAGCGCACCATTGGCGACAACAACGCATTTACACCGGAAATGACCCGCATGAGTTCCTACCAGTGGTACCGGCATAGAACCACAAAGCTTCTGTATCCGGACGTTAAGGTGTTCAGCGATGCCGATCTGGACTTACGCCGTGCAGAGATTACGGGTACCGCCTTCTTCTTTGGAAAGATGACCATTGGAGAGAGTGTCACCCGCATGGACGATCAGAAAATTCGTGACATTGGTAAGTCCGTTCCATTCCCGATCAACGGTATCACTGCCCGTCCGGTTGGTCTATTCGAATTGGGCAGCAATTTACCAGTAGTTTACGATTATAAGTTCGATTCCGACTACGACGATCATATTCTCCTGTTCTGGAATCAGACAGACCGTGCGCAAACCATCAGCGCTGATCTGGGTGAAGATATTGCGTTTGGCGGTATTGGCCTTGATCCTGAGAAGGAGTATGAAGTGTGGGATTTCTGGAACTGGAATTATATTGGTCGGTATCAGGGAAGCGACATCCTCTCACAGAAGGTTCGCAAGAACGAGATGCGCACGATGGCTGTCCGTGAAGTACGGGAGGACCCATTTGTGCTTTCCACAAACCGTCACCTCCTGCAGGGCGACTTTGATGTGAAGAACGTTCAGTATGATGCAGATTCCAAGACTCTGTCGGGTACGTTTGAAATTGTTGGGAACGATCCTTACAAGGCAATCATTCCGCTGGATGATCATCAGTTGATTGCAAAGGAACTCCAAGTGGACAATGCAGAGGTCGTTTCCAGCTTTGTACAGAGCCCGTTTGGCAATTATGTCGAGTTGAGTATGGATGCGGAAGAAAATCAGACGGTCAACTGGACCCTGACATTTGAAGAAGGGGAACTGGAACCAGACACAGAGGCTCCGACAGATGTAAAAGATCTGCACGCTTCTGCGGACGAGGCCGGCGTGGTGACGTTGGATTGGACTGCATGTACCGACAATAGCGGCTTTGTACAGTACAATGTATATGGCTCCGAAGAGGAAACCTTTGCGTTAAACGATGATACATTGCTCATCAATACAAAAACCAACACCTTTACAGATGATTTTGCGCATGATGGAGATTTCTATTATGTAGTTCAAGCAGTGGATGCCTCTGGAAATGCAAGTGAACCCGCAAAGGTACGTACAAATTCTGTGGTAGAAGCAGTGGATTTGAGCATTCTGACAGCGACAGCAGGAAATAGCAATTCGTCGAGTGAGGATGCCTCAAAAGTACTCGATAATGATACCAGCACGATTTGGCATACCGACTGGGATGGCATATCCAGGGATCAGCAGTGGATTGACATCCACTTTGCAACTCCTACCGAAGTGAACACTTACCGGTATTTACCGCGTTCTGGGGCTGGCAACGGCACGGTGAAGCAATATGAACTTTATGCTAGCATGGACAATGGAGCCACTTATGAAAAGGTCGCCGAGGGGACCTGGGAGGCGGTAGATGGATGGAAAGAGGCCACCTTCCCCACCATGACGGTTACCAATCTCAAGTTGATGTCCATCGATTCGGTTGGAAATTATTCCTCTGCGGCAGAGATTCGCGCCTTAAATATTGCCGGTATTTCAGAGGTAGAAATGCGGGAGGAGAATGTGCAGCTTTCGGTTGGTGATACGTATGCCCTACAGGCAGATGTATACCCGACGAACCACAGCGATGCAGCGTTGACCTGGACTTCCTCGAACCCAGAGGTTGCCACCGTTGATTCGGAGGGCGTTGTGGTTGCTTTGAAAGATGGTACGGCGACCATCACTGCGCAGGTCAATGGGACAGAACTTCTGACAAGGTGTGAGGTTGACGTTGGCACATTGACGCCAGAGAGCCACCTTTTGAGCGTCCTTTACACCAAGAATGCAAACCTATCGGTCAATGATGAAACGCAGCATATTGCAGATTTGCTTGGTAAATACGAAGCAGAGGTTATGGGCGGCGATGAACTCCAACTTGTATTTGTTCCTTCTGTGGAAGGAAGGACGTTTGCGGATGTACAGGTGAACGGAAAGCCTGCCGAATTTGATGTGGATGGTTTTACGTATCTGTTGACCATGCCCAATAAAGACACCACCATTCAGATCCACTTTGCCACCGTATACAAAGGAACCCTCGATCAGACCATTCAATACGCAGAGAGCGAGAATATCAAAGCGCAAGTGGACGAAGCGGTTCCTGTGGTGCAGAAGGCTTTTGACAAAGCGCTAAGTGCCGCAAAAGAAGTCTACGCGGAAAAAACGGCTACCCAGGAAGAGATTGACAAAGCATGGTCGGATTTGATCAATGTATTGCATCTTTTGGAATTTAAACCGGGCGACAAGAGTGCCCTGGAAATGGACGTGGAACTTGCTAAGATGATTGAAGCAGAGTTCTTTACAGAAACCAGCTACCAGGTATTGCAAGATGCCATTGCAGATGCAGAGGCTGTTCTAGCCAATGAAAATGCAATGGAGGATAGCATCTCAGAGGCCCAGGATGCATTGCGCAAGGCAATGGAGGAGCTCCAGTATAAGGCGGACCGGAGCCAACTGGACGTATTGTTGGTAGAAGCACAGGCAATCTTCGATCATGCAGATGCTTATGTCAATCAAGGTTGGGACGACCTTCGTGTAGCATATGAGGCAGCGCTTGCAATTACAGAGGAATCGGAGCAGAATTCTGTTGACGAGGCGGCGAGCGCATTGGCGCGCGCAATTGCGAATATGCGCTTGAAGGCAGATAAATCGCAGCTGCAGGCAGAAGTCCAGCGCGCGGATCAAATCGATCGTTCCCTCTATACAAAAGAGAGCGTCCGTGTTTTGGAACGCGCATTGGAAAATGCCAATGCTTTGTTGGACAGAGACGACCTTAGTGAGGACGATCAGAAGGTTGTAGATGACGGAACAAAGGCTTTGACTGCCGCGATTGGCGCCCTCGTTGCCATTGAGAAAGACAACGAGAACCATCAAAGCGGGAATAATGGCTCCAGCAGCCACAAGGGGAGTTCTTCCTCTGGAAAGAAGGCCGTGGGCAATACAAGCGGCGCGGGTACTGCGATTGCAGTCCTTTCCAGTGCATCCAATGTAACGCAGAAGGTTTCTGTGGTATCCGATACGACGGTTCCTTTCACAATGAAGCGGGGCAGCGCCTATTGCTTTAAGATGACGGTGGTCAATGGAAGCGACGTAGTTCCGAACTTTACCGTGGGGAATAGCGCTGTTCTTAAGACACAGTTTGTAGCAAAGAAGGGCCAAGACTATTACTTCCGTATTTATGCAGTAGGTGTGCCGGGCAGCAGCACAGGCGTCTATACAACCATGCCCGGTGAGGCAGCACAGAAACATTGTGCAGTGACCATCGCATAAGAACAGGAAACGCAGTCAAAAGGATAACGAGGGAGGAGTTGGTTTTCTTTTCGAGGCTCTTGTACCAGAGAAGAACCCCCTTCCCCTTGTAATCCTGTTACGAGGAGCTTTTTGACGGGATGTCGTAAATAGCAAAAGCAATACAAAATAGACCCCCTGCTATGCAAACCGCATAGCAGGGGGTCTTTCCATAAACCTGTAAAAAGCGCAATCGGGTTACTCCAAAATATGTTTGTATTGAATCTCCTTTAGCCAACCCTCCAGGTTGCTAAGCAAAGATTCATAGAGCGCACTGTCGCTGAGATCGTCGATATCGTCCAGTTTTAAGAAGGCAGCATTTTCAGAACGGCGCCCATCGATTTCTTGTAGGCGCTCCAGAACGCCATATTCCTCGCCGTGTAAGCCTACAAACTGCCAATAGATAGGGAAGCGGGAGGTCTTGATCAGAATTTCTTCGATCTCCCAATCCGAACTGAGACGGCCATCTGTGATGAAGAGGACCATCACCGGCTTTCGAAGAGCGCCATAGATCATCATAATGTCACGCATAGCCTCCGGTTCATTGTTGTATTGGTAGTTGAGCATACTCATCCACCGCTCAAATCCCCCGGCTTCTGCAAAGGTGTAGTCTCGCACATTATCCATCGTGACCGCGCCAAACTGACGGCTTTTTGCTCCAAAAGCCCACAGGTCCATTGAGGCAATATCGGATAGGGTGGTCGCAAAGGCGAAAAATTTGTCGATTACACGCTGCATACGGCCATTTCGATACAGATCAAACATGGAGCCGGAAGCATCCATACACGTGACAACCTGTACTGGAAGATCAGCCACATCCGGATGACGTGCAAAAGAAGCAAACATATTCTTATAGAGACTGGTTAAGTATTCCGTATCCCCGCGGCACTGACGCGCTAAATTGTCCATGCGGGAACAGACATGGTTTGGTAGGGAAGCGACAATGTTTTGTACCAAAGAAGGTCCGGCCGGATTCCGAGGGGAGGGATTCGGCTGTTGTGGGGGCGAGGGAGACGACGGACGATTGATCATGGGAGGTGTGGAGGGAACGGAACCAGCTACTGTCCCCCCAAAGTGTTCCACCAGTGCTTTCAATCCACCGTTAAAACCGCGCCCAACCGCATTGAATCGCCAGTCATCCCCTCGACGGTAGAGCTCACAGATGACAATGGCACGTTCCGCCGAAAACTGGCCGCCCGTGTAGGAATACGTCCGACCTCTTCCTGGCCGCGAAAAAGACACACGTGGCCCTTTTCCAACTCCTGCATGGTACGTGTTCCGTCGATTGCTGCCGTAAAGGATAGTTTAGCGATGTGGGAGGGCAACTGATCCAGACACAGGTGAAAACGAACAGCGCCGCTGGCCACCCCATCGCGAAGAACGATTTCATTTTTTGGGGAATTCTTTTGATTGTAAAAGACAAAATAGCGCTCATCAGAAAGACGTCCGGCTGCATCCAGCCCAAAACACCCAATATCAATTTCCAAAGGGGCTTTGTGGTAGAGTTCCAAATCCAATTCCAGGCCGCTACAGAGTCTGCGAACGGATTCTTTTTGCCCGCGCAAAAATCCAGCATAGTACACCTCCTGAATCAGGCGTGTTTTTCGGGGAAGATCAGCTTGCGTATGGTTCCAACCGGGAGAACTATCAGCGAAAGCAAAACTACGACGCCCCATTCTTGAAGGGTCAGTGGAGCCGTCCGAAGGATAGGCCCGCCGATGAAGGTCATAAGAACCTGTACAACAGCGATCAGCGCCATGATATATAGGAACATCTTGTTTTGCATAATATTATCAAAGATATTGAGCTTTTCCGTACGCGCATTAAATCCGTTCAGCATAGCGCTAAGTACATAGAAACAGAAAAACCCGGTCATAAAATAGATGTCGTGTCCTTCGTAAACCATCTCGCCGTCCAGGCGGAACAGACTCTGGAAGAAAGGATGCTGAAGAAAAACCAGGCTGGCGGTGGTCAGATAAATCCCCATGACCAAGAGAGAGGACCACATATTTTGCTGATGATGGATTCGTCTCTGCGCTTTGGTTTTTCATCCATATAGCGGTCCAGGGCGGGTTCGCCGCCCAGTGCAAGCGCCGCAAGCGTATCCATCACGATATTGACCCACAACATTTGCGTGACAGACAGCGGTGTGCCCATGCCGATAAATGGCCCAATTAGGGCGATCAAAACAGCACTGATGTTGATGGTAAGTTGAAAGACAATGAATTTCCGAATATTGTTGTAGATGGTACGTCCGTACAAAACGGTTTTTACAACGGAATTAAAATTGTCGTCGAGGATGGTGATCGCTGCCGCTTCTTTGGAAACCTCTGTGCCTGAACCCATCGCAAAACCTAACGTCGGCTTTTTTCAGGGCGGGCGCATCGTTGACGCCGTCGCCCGTCATACCGACCACCAGGTTCAATTCCTGTGAAACGCGAACCAAACGGCTCTTGTCCGTCGGAAGTGCACGCGCGACTACACGCAGGCGCGGCAATACCTTTTTGAGTTCCTCATCGGACATGGAGGCTAAATCCTCGCTGGTCAGCGCCAAATCGTCTGTAGATTCAATGAGTTTGGCGTCTCGGGCAATGGCTGCGGCGGTCTCTTTCTTATCGCCTGTGACCATGACCACTTGAATTCCGGCGCGTTTTGCAGTTTGAATTGCTTGCACCGCCTCGGGGCGCAATTCGTCCCGGATTCCAACCATGCCGACGAAAGTCATATCCTGTAAAAGATGTTCGCCAATTCGGTTGTCGGAAGTGGCAAAGGCAAGGACACGCATCGCTTTTTCTGAGAGGGCAGCCATGCGCTTTTCGAGTACTGCCCGTACCTCATCCGTGAGGGGATGGACCTGTAGGTCCTCGCCGTAATAGGCGGTACAGTACGCCAGAAGCTTTTCCGGCGCCCCTTTGATGATGGCCCGATTCAGGCGCCCTTTCATCACGCTGGCCGAGTACTTGTTTGCGCTGTTGAACATCAGCGTATCCTCGCACTCCATTTTGTAAGTTTCGTACGTCAACGTCCCGTCAACCCCCACAAATTCGTGGAGCGCCCGTTCTGTGGCATTGCCGCCGGTGACCTGTAAGGTTCCATTGTTGACCAGTGCGATTGCATTGGTATTGCCACAAATATTGATTAGAAGCATCTCGCGCAGCGGATCCGGAATGCTGGCAAAGCTCTGGTAATCTTTTCCCTCGGGAGAAATGAAATCCACCACCTGCAGAGCCCCTTTAGTGATGGTGCCCGTCTTATCAGAAAAGAGAATGTTCAGGCTTCCAGCTGTTTCTGCGCCATCGATTTTACGGATGAGGATGTTGTCTTTCAGAAGTTTTTTCATGTTTAACCCAGACACCAATGCAATCATCATTGGCAGGCCTTCCGGAACGGCTACTACGATGATGACAACCGCCAGCGTGATGGAGGAAACGAGGTCGCGCAAAATCTGCATGATATTCTCCACAGAGAAGTAGGCAGGAGCGCCGGGCAAGAGCGTCGGATTAAAGAAGATGCAGTTGACCATGAAGGCTATGGCGATCAATGTTCCACCGATGTAGCCAAATTTGGAGATAGCATCGGCCACTTTTCCCAGTTTGACCTTCAAAGGCGATTCGCGTTCATCGTCCTCCTTGAGTTCCTGCGCCAAACGGCCGAATTGCGATTGGTCGCCCACACATTTAACCTGCATAATGGCTTCGCCGCTGGTTACTACCGAACCGCGATATACCTTATACGGGTCTAAGAAGTCAATTTTATCTGCATCGTAAACATAGTCAGAATTCGCTGCGGTCTTTTTCGCCTCTTCGCTTTCGCCGTTGAGGCTCGCTTGATTAACTTTTATATCGCCGTCGATGAGGAAGCCGTCCGCACAAACCTTGTCCCCTGCCTGAAGGAGGACAAAATCGCCCGTAACAATATCATCGATTTTCATGTCTGTAATCTGTACCATACCATTGCGTTTGCGGAATACTTTACAGAGAATTTTGGAATATTCATCCTGGAGCTTTTGAAACAGTTGATTGTTGGAATATTCGCTATAGGTTGAAACCGTGGTTGCCAATATAACCGCAATGGCGATGCCGACAGCCTCCAGCCAGTCGCCCACGCCGGCAATCGCAAACACCACCGTGATGATCAAGGCCACCGTTAAAATGCGAATCAGGGCGTCTCCACGGAAAGTTTCCCACAATTCGCGCCAGAAAGAGGTTTGCTCCGGCGGGGTCAACATGTTGCTTCCATACTTTTTTCGGCTTTCTTCCGCTTCCTGTTCAGTAAGCGCGTTTATTTCATGATTTTTAAGCATATGATCGTTCTCCTATACCGGTTAAGATATGGGTTAAAACCTCCTCTGTACCGGCTTGAGCGGGCAGGGAGGAGTATCGAATGGGAAATCCCCAGTCGGTGCCTTCAAGCTCACATCCCTTTAGGGACCAAGCTGTGTCGCAGGTGCGCAGCATCGGCACATCGAACCAGGAATCTCCAAAACCTACTGTCAGGCCGCCGCCTTCCAATTCCCGAACACGTTCGAGGACGGCGCCCTTGTGTAGGGCCTTAGGATAAAGATACAATTTCTTCCTTTGACGGTACAACCCCCAACCAGAGGGATAAAACTCCTTTGCCAAAGAAGTGTATGCAGAATCGTCGAATGTATTTTCTTCCACGAAAAAGACAGCCAGATATTCATATTGCTTGGAAAGGCACTGAATTCCCGGTAAGTGCTTCAGAACCAGTTTCACTCCGTCCGTTAGACCTAGGGGAAGGGAGTAAACGGTGTGTTTTACGTGTTCCATCCATACGCGATCTTCCTTACCGTCGCGGTATAGATATAAGCCGTTTTGCAGAGATAAGTAACGGCAGCTTCCATCGGAGACAAAGGTTACCCGATGGGCTTGTTCCAATCCCCGGAGGGTATTGATGAGGAAAACAGCCCGCTTTTGCAATGCCCGCAGTGCGGAGAGCGCACCAGGGGTCATAAAACCAAAGGGCTCCTCAAAGCGATACTCCACAGGGAGGACTTTCGCATCTCCCTCCAGGCGGCGTTGTGAAAAAAGGAGCGTGCGGTCCAGATCGGCAGAGAAAATCATTCTATTCCTCCCCGCTTGTCCGCGATCAACCCGCAACAGAGATAAGGCATATCCGGATAGATGGTAACTGGAACATGCCGCTCCTTGGCCAATAGCATAATATGGCCGACATCCGGATGCCCGGCTTCCCGCAAAAGAACCCGATCCGGCACACGGCGCAAAAGGACGCGTGTGGTTTCGCCGATGCTCGGTTTGATCCGGTTGATGTCGTGGATACCGAAATTCTCACCGATCCGCCGGACCGCTTGCATACCGCTCCAATCGGGCGTACGGTTCAACGCACAGAGATGCGTGAATTGTTCCAAAATTTCATTGCGCCGCGGGGCAAACCATTGGCACACCCCATCCAAATAGCGGGCGGTCTGGTCTTTTTCAGCAAACTCCTTGTAAACCCGAACCCCGTGAAAATCGTTGGGGCCGATTAAGGACGTATTGTGCACAGTGCGGCTGATTAAACCACAAATGGTGCTGTTGAGACAGCAGGATGGATTGATAAAATCCTCCCGTGTGGCAAACAGGGAACATGAGTGGGCCGGGTCGGCCAATACCGCCAATGTGGGCTGTAGGGCGGTCCCGTTGTGTGCGTTGAATTGTTTGCAGGATTCCTCCAATTGGTGGGTAATCATTCCCTTTCCGGTCCAACCGTCCACAAAGACGATTTCCTGATTTGGATGCCGGGACAAGATCAAACGTATGGCATTTTCATCAAATCCCTTACCGCGGATGATGCTTACCCCATAGTGCGGCAAGTCACAACCTAATTCACGCGCGGCATAACGGCGCATTAAGATGCCGCATGGGACCCCTGCACGCACCAAAGAAACCAAAACCGGGTTTGCATACACGGAGAGCACCAGGCGTGTCAAAACACCTGTGTAGAGAGCTACTTCCGGCAGTTGTGTCTCCATTAGATGATCGAAAACCTTCTCATAGGCGGGGCTGGGAACCTGTTCAATGGGAAGGTCCTCGGAATAGTGGCGGCCTGCCTGTATGTCGCGTTCCCGGAGGGCGGTTTCCCGCTCTTCCACCTGTCCGGTCACGTCCTTGAGCAGCAGGACGACGTCATTTGGATCAAAACTCCCCAGATGGGGCGGTAACATTGCATCCCTCTGTTTCATAACGCGATCACCGTCACTTTCTCCATCCCCTTGCCTTTGAGATAAGCGGCAAGCTGGCGCAAGCCCGCAGGGCGCAAAACGCCTTCTTCGACAAAGAGGAGAGCCTCCTGATATACACCATCCGGGACATTGTACAGATACCCCACCGGGCTGTAACAATCCGGCGGGTCAAAACAAACTCCGGACACAATGGCGGAACCAGACATGGGAAATACGGGGCTTTGCGTAGTGGAATGGAACTTGCATCCGCCGCAGAAACCAGCGATCAAGGCAGGCGCAAAGATAAATTCCCCGGTGCCCAAGCAAAGTGTATGTTTCCCCTGAGGGGGAAGAGAGAGCTGTGCGGAAATGGATTGACAGCGGGATCGTTGACGTTCCAAGGCATCCGACGTTTGGAGGGTCCGGTCTGCGAGGGGCTCTCCGGGCAGCGAGCGAATGTCAAAGGGTTCACCGGGGGTATTGCGGAAGTCCGTCAGGGAAAGGGGAGGAAGAGCTCCCGTCTGGATGCCGCAAATGTGTCCGTGCAGAAGGGATACCACTCGGATTTCAATCCCAAGTTCCTGCTCGATAGCACGGCGGTTGCCACCGTCGCTGTTGTCCACCAGAGCCATCAATGTAAAGCGCCGAATGCCATAGGCCTTATGAAGCTGACGGATTAAGCGCAGCGCCGTGTTCCCAGTAGTGAGCTCGTCGTCCACCAAAACCACCTGTTGACAGGCGGCCATAAACGGATCTTGCGGGTCCAAGTACAACCGATGGGTTCGGGCATGGGAATGGGATTCATCGAAGACTAGAGGGGAGGTTCCCACGGATTCCAACCGGGTGGTACTGATATACGCCATTTCTCCTGTGAAACAATCGGCAACTGCCCGGGCTAACCCCGTTGCCGTTTCGGCAAAGCCGAGAAACAATGTCCGGTCTTTCAAGCCCAAACGTTCACGGGAATGCTCTAAGTCATTCCACAGCGAAAGAAAGGGAGGAGCAGAATGCCCTTTGAGGATTTCCGCCCAACCGTGGCGGTCCGGCTGTCCTATCCACGCAAGAGCCAGAAGTTTCCCCGCAGCCAAAAGTGAAGAGGGAGAAATGGGAAGATGCTTGCCTAACACCTTGCTGACAAACAGAAAGGCGCGCTGTGGATTTTGACGAACAGCCAATTGAAAGAGATCCTCCGCGCACAATCCAAAGCGCGCTTCTTCCACCTCTAATTCAAGAGTAAGCGCGGGTTCCAGAGAAAAAACCGTTTTGCTCATAGATGGTACACCTCGTTGTAGACCGCCCGAAGCAGGCCTTTTGCATCGGTATTCTCCTGATAAACCCCAAAAAGTTCCGCTTGACGCAGCGTTTTTTTTCGCCCAAAGGGCGTGGGGCTTCAGCTCATTCATTTTGTTGTGACGGATACTGGGCATAACCCCCAAATGTCCAGGGTCTTCTCCCAATATGGCGGCGGCATCGTGATACCGCTCATACGGTATAGCATAGCTGGCCTGGACGGGGAGCAACTGTGTAGGATGGACACAGGTTTTTCCGCAGAGGCCGTTTTGCAGATCGAAATAGACCTCTTTCATGAGTCCTTCCACTTCTGCCCAACTTCGAAGTGCCCGTGCCCGCGCAATGGTGCTGTAGTACTCCCATACAGGGCCGCTGATGGTATAGCGATCCCCTAGACCGAATACCCGAACGATGTCCGCGATGCAGGAGGCCACCATGGGGATGCTATAGATCGTCGTATCGACACACCGCCGGATGCCGTACAATCCACACAAGTCGGTAGCGCCCACACGAATATTTAGGATACGATCAAAGAACGGGTCTGCGATGGCAGCCAACTCTCGAAGCATTTCTATGCGGTCATTGCAGAGCATCAGTTCCACGGATTCCAAAATGGGCATGATATAGAAAGGAGCTTCTGCCTGCCGGTCGATGTCGGATACAATGGGAAGAGCCCGACGAAGGCTTTGGCTGGTTGCCTTGGGGAGAATGACACCGGTGAGAATGGAGTTGTTTGCCAGAAAAAGTTCCGCTAGGTTTTCCAGCATATCCACATCCTTGACACGTACAAAGAGAAGCGGGAGTCTATCCCGGGATAGACTCCCCTCGAACAATGCCTGCTTTATACTTGCGAGCTGTCGGCCTACGTTTGCTACAGCGGCGTCACGCTCCTGATCGCCGACAGCGTCTTCCAGGCAAATGGCCATGGAGGAGAGCCCTTGTACCTTTCCCTCCTGAACGATCTGGGCAATGGATGGATTTCCCCCCGGAATATAGAGCAATCCGCCGAGTGCGCCGCGCAGAGTCTCCCGTTCGGTTGCTTTATCGAACGGTACGGGATCACGGAAAAACAAGCTTTTCCGGTCGCCGTCGGATAAATAGTTAAAATATTGCATGTTATCGGATCCTTGTGTTTTTTAGAACCCCTGTGCGGTAGCTCTTTGCAACCGCACAGGGGTGTAAATCATTTCTATTTAGACGCTGAGGCCATACTGACGGCACAGGGCCTCCAGGCCGCCGTTAAAGCCAGAACCCACGGCAGAGAACTTCCATTCGCCGTTGTGGCGGTAAATCTCGGCAAATACGATGGCTGTCTCCGTGGAATAGTCCTCCCCAAGGTCGTAACGAAGGAGTTCCACGCCGGTCTGTTTGTCCACCAGGCGGACAAACGCATTTGCCACCTGTCCAAAGTTTTGACCGCGAGCCTGTGCATCGTAGATGGTCACTGTCACGACAATCTTTTCAACATAGCTGGGAACCTGGTCAAATTCGATGGTAATGGCTTCATCATCACCCTCGCCCTCGCCGGTGCGGTTGTCTCCGGAATGGGTCACGCCGCCGGCAGACAGGTTGTTGTAGAAGATAAAATCCGAATCATGGGCGCATTTTCCTGTTCCATCCAATAGGAAGATCGAAGCGTCCAGATCGTAGTCTGCGCCGCTGTCGTATTGCTTAATGTCCCATCCCAGGCCAACAAGGGCTACTTTTAGATTTGGCGCTTCCTTACTCAGATTGATTTTTTGACCTTTGGTCAGATTAATGGGCATACGTATTCCTTCCTTTCCTAAAATGATTTTATCAGCAGTAGCGGTTTACCAAGTCGGCAATTCCGGGATCATAGCCGGGCTGGCCGATGGCATTGAACTTCCAACTATCGCCGCGCCGGTAAATTTCACCGACGACCATAGAAGTTTTTCCCGAGTAGTCCTCGGTCAGGTTGTAGTATGCGATGGTTTCATTGGAACCTTTGTCCACAATGCGGATATAGGCGTTTTCGACCATCCCAAAGTGCTGCTTCCGCTGAACGCAATTATAAATATTTACAACAAAGACAATACGATCCACAATCTGCGGAACACGGGTCAAATCCACCAATATTTGCTCCGAATCTTCCATACCGCCCATCGTTCCACCGACCAGGTTATCGCCGCAGTGATGGACACAACCAGTCGGATGGTCTTTATGATTGAAGAAGATAATCTCTTCTTTGGATGGAATTTTTCCATTCGCGTTCAGCATGATGACGGAAGCATCGATGTCCACGTCCTCTTTCTGTTTAAACAAACCCAGAAGGCCGCCCTTCTGCTGAACTTCTTTCCAGCCCAGACCGACCATGAGGTTGGTGAGCTGAGAACCGTCCTTTTTATGGAGATCAATTTTTTGTCCTTTTTGAAGGGAAATCGCCATAGGATTTACACCTGCTTTCTTAAAATATATTTGAAAGAAAATGGGTTACACATTCAGCCCAAAATTGCGGCACAATGCAGCAAGGCCTCCCTGGAATCCAGACCCTACAGCAGCAAATTTCCACTCGCCATTGTGACGATAGAGTTCTGCAACTACGATAGCCGTTTCAATGGAATAATCCTCGCCTAAATCGTAGCGCAACAATTCTTCGTTCTTTGCGGTATCGACGATGCGGATGTATGCATTGGATACCTGGCCGAAATTCTGCCCTCTTGCATCCGCCTCATGAATGGTAACGGTAAACGAGATCTTCTGCACATTGGCGGGCACCTTGCTTAACGTCACTTTGACGGACTCATCGTCACCCTCACCTTCGCCGGTGCGGTTATCACCGGAGTAGATGACACTGCCCGCTCCATCCTGTGGATTGTTGTAGAAAACAAAATTGGTTTCGTTTTCTACCTTTCCGTTATCTCCGGTCATAAAAACGGAAACATCCAGATCAAATTCATGACCGCCGTCGTACTTGTTCGTGTCCCAGCCGAGGCCGACCAGAATCGAGTCGAGACCTGCATTTCCTTTGGTCAGATCTACTTTTTGTCCTTTAGAAAGATTGATAGGCATACAACAACACTCCTTTTTATGAAATATCATACATCCTCAATGGATTTCCATTCCACTGGATGGAAACGATTACATATGAACTCTCGCCTGGAAGTCCTGCTTCAGAGCATCCAACTTGGCTGCATCTGCGGTACGCTTGGCGCTGGCGTCCTCTTGTATACGGCGCGTTTCCTCAATACCGCTTACGATGGTCTGCCAGGTCTTTTCCAGAGTTTCCACCTTGATGGAACTGGAAGAGGCCAACTGGGCCGTCAATTTTGCCTGATCGGCAGTGTTCCGAGCGTTCTTTAGCAACATTTCGTTGGTTCGGTCATCCAATGCTTGCATGGCCTGCGCCTGAATTTTTTGACGCTTGAGAAGCACCGCCTGCGTCAGAGCCTGTTTAAAGACGGGCAGGGTGATGATGAAAGCAGAGTTGATCTTGCGGATCAGATTCAGATTACTGAACTGCATGGATTGAATCATGGGAATGGACTGCATCGCCACATTTTCTGCAATACGGAGATCTTGGACGCGCTGTTCAAGGATGGTACGCGCTTGTTGCATGGCATTGTAGTCCAACTGCAACATGGCGTCGTCGGGACGAGCGCCGAGATCTGCCTGCATTTGTGTCAAATAAGCATCCATCTCTTGGAGTCCCTGCTCGCCCGCAAGAATATATTTGACCAAATCCTGATAGAATCCCACATTGGCGTCAAAGATCGTTTGCAGCTTTTTGTTGGATTCCCCGATCTCTACTTCGTATTTCTTGAGCTGGATATAGATTTTATCCACCTCTTCACCCATGGTGTGGTATTTAGCCAAAATTTGCTCCAATTGTTTCTGCATATTTCCAAATAATTTTGAAAAGAAGCCCTTCTTTTCATCTGCGGCAATTTCCTCAATATCGAATTTGTCCATGATGTTGCCCAAAGCATTGAGCATCTCACCGGAATCGTTGATTTGGCTCATATTGATACTATTGAGGATGGTATCAGAACATTTGGCAATCTCGTTTGCGACTTCGCCGCCGAAGGAAACAATCGTCTGAGGATCGTTGACGACAATCTGACTGACAAGATCGTCAACCTCCTTGGACCCCACCAGAGTTTGGTTCATCTCCTTCCTCTGTAGGGCAACATCGTAGGGCTTGGGCTCTTCTACCACAGGAGCCGGTACCGGCGCTTGCTGGGTATCCTCGTTCCTGGGGGTATACTGTAGGGCCATTTGAATTCCTCCTTACTACAAAACAAGTCTGGCAGAATCAACCATTCAATGATACGTGCCTCCAAACAGACGGCCAAACCACCCACTCGAGCTGTTGGTCCGTTTGATACGTAGATCGGGAATGGAGAGGTCAAACACGAACTCACCGACAACCAGCGTGTCAAAGCTATCTGGACGCAAATATTTTTCTAAATTTCGATATCCCGTAGGGGTAAAAATGGCGATGTCAAATCCGACCAGGTTGAGAAACGCCAAAAGAATGCATTCCTCCAAAGTAAACATGTTCTCGGTTACATCCACCACCAGAAATTTCGGGATACTTTTGGTAAAATCGAAGTTTTGTAAAAGCCGTAACAACTCTTTGTCCAGGTTCATAAGGACCGACAGCATGGAGGCCGCCAAATCAGGGCCGCCGTTGACGATGAGATCATAGTCGATAAGCGCTTGTATCTTCTCCAGAATATAATCTTGTGTATCGTCCGGCAGATAGTCATAACGATAGAACCGGGAACTTTTTAAAGCTTTGGGGTCCAAGCGCCCATCGTGCAAGAACGATTGGGCCTGTGGAGCGCTCAGAGAAGGACCGTTTACCTGAAGAAACGGGACGGATGTGACGACATAAGTATCTTCGGTCACCATTTCCCGGATCCGATCCCAATAGAGCTTTAAATCCCCTTTGTCTACACCGCTGACTTTGGAAAAGAGATTAGGCACATAAACAACCCCGTCTTCTGTGCGGAAGGAGGGACGGTATTGCGCCTCTTCCCGCCAAAGCTGCCCAACCTCATCATAGGTGGTTTTGAGAGTTACCGGTTGGGAACGGGCAAACTGACGGTCGCGGAACATCCCCGTATCGCTGTACAGGAGTTGATCCAGTTCCCTAGATGCATTATAAGCAGTCGTGCTTGCACGCATCCGTTCTTCCCGTTGTGGAAAAGGCTCCATTGGCAGGTCGTTTTTCCATACAATTGTCTTCCAATCATGGGGCACAAAGTGCTTTTCAAACGCATTTTGCCCGGAAAGAGCAGGACAAAAATAGAGAATATCCACACCGGTATGGGCCAGCGCCCACAAAAGAGAGATTTCTGCTTCTGTGGCTGGTCCATAGTAGAGCAATGCGGGCTGTTGGTCGGAACGGTACTGCGCAAATAGAAGCTCCATGTATCGCTTTAACCAACAGGCTAACCGTACTCCATGGTTTAAAAACCGTACTGCATCTTGTTCTGGACACTGTTCCATCACAAGTGAAAATGCCCGTTGTGCCAGAAGAGCGGGCACTTTTCCGCAGGTGAGAATCAACTTTTCCGCCAGAGCGCGTATCAATTGCGGACGGGGGGATGTTTTGTCCAATGTTCGGAAAAGAGCCGTTTCTGTATTGGTTGGGGCAGGAAACTTGTCCTGTATCAAAATCCAATTTTTGGAAGACCCCTCCAAAGCCCGTTTCAGGTGATAGAGATGATTGCGGTATTCTGTACGTTCTTCTGCACCAAAGCAAACCGAAAAGACCGCACACAGTTTACCGGGCCTTCGCTGTGCACAGGAAAGCAAACAAGCGTCCCATAGGGAGACATCGCCGGTCCAGTCGTTCAGCAGAACGACTTCTTCCATGCCCTGCCAAGGGGGCGGAGGCAAAGGAGACGCCTGTTGGGCGGAAGGGGCAGAACGCCTTTCGGAAACGGGTGGGGAGGACGGGATAGGAACTCCAGGTTTAGGAACGCTGTCCGCTTGCGAGAGAGGCGTTGGGGGAGGGGTACGGACCTCGCCATAGATGGGATGGCCATAGGTTCCGCCCCTTGCTGCTTTGGTGTAACTGTCCTCCGAACAAAAATCGACATACACTACGTCGCAGCCCGCTCGGTACAAAAGTTGTAAAAACAACAGTTCATACCGGCTGATGGCCCCCTCATAGAGTACCTTTGGTGGGACATCCTGTCCGATTCCTTTGAGAATGCCACCAAGAGGGCCGCGAAGCCAACACATATATTTTATATAGCATTTCGCCGAATATTGTCATTTGCACCCTGGCCTTTTAATATATCTAAGATTTCCGCAATGGCGTTGTCGAGAATCGTCCGCTGCGTGGGACGGAGTTGTCCCAGCCATACGGTCAGATGCCGGGAAACAAGCGCGCGGGTCAATGTGAATGATTCCCCTACCTCGCGGAAAAAACGCTGAATTTCTGGTTCTGTGGGGTTCGATAGGCCGTTTTGTAAATAGATCCCCCCACGATTGGTCAATGCGTATATTTGTTTTAATTCGGTGAGAATGGTTTCCTGCCGGTCATAACCGATCACACGATAGAACCGGGTAACGGACGGTGTCCGGCGGCTCAACGGCAGGAGACAATCCTCTAAAAGAGAGGCATTGCCGGTCATAGCTCTGTGCTCCAATCGCTGAATTGATAAGGCTTTCTATAAGAGAAGCATAAGTCGCCCTTTGGATATTAGCGGCTATTGCTGGTGTTCATATTCATTGCCTTGGTACTGGTATTACCCAAAGCACGGGCAGCATTGATTGTATTGTAGATTTTGATGGTAGGCGCCAGCCAGACGCTTCCTGTTCCTCGATACACGTTTACCAGACCTTCTCCACTGATGGCGGAACCGATAAGCGATTTTGCAGAACGTTCCACTGTAAATTGCAGCGAAGCAGAACGGAGAACAGCAAAGTTCCCATCGACCCGTAACGTGTCGTTTTGCAGCTCAATGATGTCGATTTCACAGGACGGGACAGGACATTCCAAGACTACCAAACCCGTACCGGAGAGGGAAATCTGGAAGAGGCCCTCCCCATCTCCAAGGGCGGAGGAAATACTCCGCTGCATAACCGGTTTAACCGTTACGCTTCCCTGTGCACAGTAAAACATCCCTTTATCCACAATGATTTCTTCTTTGTCCAGTTGAAGAATCAAAAAATGATTGAAAGAAGGCTCCAGGACCAACATACCACTGCCGCGGTATTCCGGCTGTGCGGCTGCTTCTCCGGTGACTGCACCGGAGAACAGGCGTCCCAACGCATTGCCGGCGGTGACACCGGAAACCATTTCCAAGGGCCCCCGGAAATAACTCATAGCGCCTGGCTCTACGGTCACCATATCATTGGAGAGGTATACAGCTACTTGTCGGGCTCGAATGTTTTGTTTCTCCATGAAATAGAGATCCATCGCGGCGCTAGTTCCTGTGGAACCAAACAAATGCTGGTACTCCATAACCTCAATTTTGACGCCGCCATATTCCGCTGAATCAATAATTTTTATATTTTCACGTGTTCCTACCGCACTGTACATGCAAATATTTCACCTTCCTAATCCAAAAATAAATTGAATTACTTATGGCCGGCAACCCATCGAAATCCAAAATGATAATAATCGTCCACCTGGCGATGTCCAGAAAAGAAACGATCCTCCCGTTTGACTTCCAAATGACCACTTGATCCGGACAAACTGGCCAAAACGCAAAAACGCTCCTGACTGTTTGGGTTATCAATGCGAATTTCGATGTCCGGGGCTCCCTGTTGCTGCAAAAGCACAGCGGCGTCTGTCGAACGCCAATTGGGAACGCCATCGTAGATATAGGCGAATACAACTGCAAATTCGATCTGTTCTGGCCGCTTAAAATACATGTTTTCTCCGCCGACACTGTTGCCCGAACGATCATCTTGATCCAATAGGATGAACGGCTCAGAGGTCGCACTTCCAAAGGCGTTTCCAAGGGCTTGTATGACGCCCTTTTTGCCATTTTTCAGCCGGTACATACAGGCCAAATCCAAATCAATTGCACCACCGCGAAATAGGCCGCGCTTCCCGGCATTCCAATTCAGATTGACATGGATTTCTCCACTGTTTTTATGAAGATCAATTTTATGAGAATCTCCGCTCTTTTTAAGGCTGATTTTGCTCAGATTGACTTTAGGAACCACCGGCGGTGGAACAGGGACGGGCGCAGGATTTTGTGGCTGAGCAACTTCCCCGCCAAAATAGGCAAGAAGAGCATCTAAACCACCGTTAAAGCCACTGGAGACAACGGAATAGCGCCAGATATGATCTTTTTTGTAAAGCTCGCAAAGAATTAATGCTCGTTCTTGGTTGAACTGGTCTCCGGAAAAAGTATAGTCGGCGGAGAGAGCGCCCCCTGTCAATGAGATGATTCCGCTGGCAATATCGCGCATCAAACAACCGTCCGCGGCAACCGTGATAACTAGTTTCTGTATGGTGTCTGGAAGGTTGTCCAAGTCCATGGAAAAAGTTGTCCCATCGTTTCCGCTTTCCATAACAATTGCACCCTCTGGAGAGCGCAACTGGTTGTAAAAAATAAAATAACGGTCATCCGACAATTTCCCTTCTGCATCGACCCCGAAACAGGTGGTGTCTGCTTCCCCGTCACGCATCTGTACTGCTACGTGGACCGTTACCTTACCGGATGGGGAGAGCTCCGAAAGCTTTAACTTTTGTCCCTTTTGAAGATCCATTTTGACGAGCCCCTTTGCCACGGTCAATGGTGATTGACCGCAAAAATTCTTACAAAAATCCAACAAATTCAACAATGAATTTGCAAAAAATATACGATTTCTATTATACTATGTCGAGGGTAGGAATTCAACAAATTTGTTGTTAAAATTCACATTTAAGAAATTTGTAAAATAATGGAAAACTGTATGATTTGTAAATAAATGTTCTGCTGTTTACGACCTAGAATGGGTTTCAGAGGATTCAATCTAAAAAATCCCTGGCCCGTCTCCAACATTTGGAAAAGGTCAGGGATTTATAAGTATAGATGTTATTTTGGGTACAACGGATGTGTCTGACGAAAATAGAAACTTTAACGATAGGGCTTATCGAACTGTCTCTTTAAAAGTTGCAAGGCTTTTTTTTCAATACGCGATACATAGGAGCGGGAAATCTTTAGACGTGCAGCGACTTCTCTCTGCGTGAGGGGGTGATCGTTATTGAGGCCGTAACGAAGTTCAATGATAACACGTTCCCGAGGGGTAAGGACCTGAGCAATGTAACGTTTGAGTTGTTCGGATTTGACCTTCCAGTCCAGATTCTCGACAATGTTGTCCTCTGTGGCCATTACATCCATAAGAGTCAATGCATTGCCGTCTTTGTCGGTGTCAATTGGTTCATTCATGGATACGTCCTGCGCGCTTTTTTTGGCAGCGCGAAAATACATGAGTACCTCATTTTCAATGCAACGCGCTGCATAACTAGAAAGACGAATCCCTTTGGAGTGGTCAAAGGTGTTGACTGCTTTGATAAGTCCAATCGTACCGATGGATATTAAGTCGTCCTGGTCATTTGTATTCGAGTAGTATTTCTTTACGATATGGGCGACCAGACGTAGGTTATGTTCGATCAATTCATTACGCGCGCTGGAATCTCCGTTTTTGAGGCGTTCCAAGCAATTACGCTCTTCCTCCGCAGTTAACGGCCTTGGGAAAGAGCCAGCGCCGGTGACATGTAGGATGAAAAAAATTAGGCCGGAAAGTGCGCAGGAAAGCAGAGCTGTCAGCATAGAATCGCCCCAATCCAAATTAAATTCGGACGGTCGCATACCGTCCGTGTCTCCTAACTATCTTATGGGAAAGGTGCTTGTTTGTTGCAAGTCCCCCTGTATATGCAAAGGAGAAAAGGCTACTATCTCAACGCTTTGGACAGGGAAGAAGAACCATCTTGTAAGACTGCACAGTTTTTGTATAGGCATAGGAACAAAGTCTGGTGGGTACATTTTCAGAATATTTATCCCCTGCAATTAATCCAGGATAAATTTTCTTTATACTATATATTGGTGCTGAGAGGGTACAGCTGGTTTGGAGAACAGACCATTGTTACCCAATAGATCCTTGTTTGGTATTCCGGCTCACTAGGCCTCCTCCATAGCAAAGCTGGAAAGGGAAGCAGAGAAATAAGTGAATGAATAAAGCCTACAGAATAGGCTCTTTTCATACCCGACAGGATAAGGCAGAAAATCAAATGGTTGCAATGCTATTTCCGCTGTAACAGAGATACCACAATATGCGGAGCATGACGCTTTTTTGGATTTATAAACTTCATCTTTAAGGAGGATCAGCGTATGGGAATCCGACTGATTGCGCTGGATATGGACGGAACAGTTTTGTTGGACGACCACCTCACTGTCACGCCAGCCGTTCAACTTGCCATGCAGAAAGCTGTGAAACGGGGCGTGTTGGTTGTGCCGGCGACAGGACGGGTGGCGGCTATGTTGCCAAGGGTTTTCTTGGAGATGGAAGGAATTCGTTATGTCATCAATTCCAATGGGGCTTCCGTGTGGGATCGTGTAGAAAATCGGGTGATCTACACCAACCCAATGCCGGCAGAAGTGGTGCAGCGGATACTGAAAATTTTAGAACCTTATGGCCTTCTGACACAGATTTATTGTGGAGGAAAGATCTATGCGGAAAAACGTTCTTTAAAGAGAGTGAACGATCTGCCCTTTATAGCGGCCTTTATTGAAAATATCCGAAAGACACAGATTGAGCTGGAAAGCTTTCAAGCGTTATTACAGGGACATCCGGAAGGGGTAGAAAAACTAAATCTGGCCCATGTAGAACCCGAGCTTCGTAAAAAGTTATGGAGGCAGTTTGAGGAGATACCCGAGATCTCTGTGGTATCCTCGGCAGGGAGCAATATTGAACTGAATTGTGCGGGTGCAAGTAAGGGGGATGCCCTGTGCCATCTATGTGAAAGTCTGGGGATTGTTCCAGGTGAAGTGATGGCAATAGGGGACAGTGGAAACGATGTGGAAATGCTGCAATATGCAGATTACTCGGTTGCTATGGATAACGGTACAGCGGAAGCGAAGGCGGCTGCGAAGTATTGCACCGCCTCCAATGCGGAGGATGGGGTGGCCCGTGCGATCGAACGATTCGTCCAACTGTGACGTCAAAGTCGTAGCCCCCAGTCCAATCGAGGCTTGCGGAAGCCCGTGAGGCCATCACGCAGGTAAGATTCTTAAAAGGCGCGAATCTTCCACTTGTATCGATTGTTCATAGGACCTGTAAATGGGCGTTACACGTACGAACAGAAGCCTGTTATGAATGCTCGGACTTTCTTGCAAGCGGAATCGTTTGATTCTCTCCGGTAGAGTTGTAGGATCTCATTTTGCCAAAGAAGACATACAAAAAGTGCCTACATTCCTTGAGCAAAAGGAATGTAGGCACTTTTTAATTAGGCATATATGGAAACAATCGTACCTTGAAAAACTTGTCCGCTTTTACATACGATTCATAGATTCCAGGTATTCATCGTATGTGCCGAGACGGTCAATGATTCCATCCTCTGTGATCTCAATGATTCGGTTGGCAACCGTCTGGATAAATTGATGGTCGTGCGAAGCAAAAAGCACAATGCCTTTGAATGCGATCAAACCATTGTTTACGGCCGTAATGGATTCCAGATCCAAGTGATTGGTGGGCTGATCGACGACCAGGACATTGGAACCGAACATCATCATACGGGACAGCATGCAGCGAACTTTTTCCCCACCGGAGAGAACGTTTACCGGCTTTTGTACATCATCGCCGGAGAAAAGCATCTTGCCGAGAAAGCTGCGCAGATAGGTTTCAGTGGTATCCTGTGCATATTGTTCCAACCATTTGATGATGCTCATATCGCACCCGTTGAAATAGGCGGAATTGTCCTGCGGAAAGTAGGATTGGGTGGTAGAAACTCCCCATTTGAAACGCCCTTCATCGGGCTCTAACTCTTCCATCAGAATCTTGAATAGCGCAGTGGTAACCAGATCATTTTTGGCAAGGAAAGCAATTTTATCCCCTTTGTTGACACGGAAGCTGATGTTATTGAGGACTTTTACGCCGTCAACCGTTTTTGAAAGATTTTCAACTTCTAAAATTTCTTTTCCAGGTTCCCGATCCATTGTAAAACCGACAAACGGATACCGGCGGCTGGAAGCAGGCATCTCTTCCACCGTGATTTTTCCAGAAGTTTTTTACGGGATGTCGCCTGTTTCGATTTGCTTTTGTTGGCAGAGAAACGTTGAATAAAAGCTTGTAATTCCTTGATCTTTTCTTCTGCCTTCTTATTTTGGTCGCGCATAACGCGTTGCATCAATTGGCTCGACTCATACCAGAAATCGTAATTTCCCACATAGAGCTTGATCTTATTGTAATCAATGTCTACAATATGGGTACAGACGTTGTTCAGAAAATGGCGGTCATGCGATACGACAATTACAGTTCCCTCATAATCGGCGAGGAAGTCTTCCAGCCAAGAGATCGACCGCACATCCAGGTCGTTCGTCGGTTCGTCCAAAAGGATGATGTCCGGCTGGCCAAACAGCGATTGCGCAAGAAGCACTTTTACTTTCTCATTGCCGGGAAGCGTGTCCATCTGCGAGTATAGCAGCATGTTGTCCAAGCCCAGCCCTTGCAGCAGTTTCCCAGCCTCTGTTTCCGCTTCCCAACCGTTGAGTTCGGCAAATTCTGCCTCTAATTCCGCAGCAAGATCGCCATCTGCGTCGGAAAAATCTTCTTTCGCGTACAGCGCATCTTTTTGCTTAAGGACCTCATACAGGCGGGGGTTCCCCATGAGGATCGTCTCAAAGACCGTGTATGCGTCATAGGCGTGGTGATCCTGTTTCAGAACGGACATGCGCAGCTTTGGATCGATGACGACCTCTCCCTTTGTGGGTTCCAGCTCGCCGGAGAGGATTTTTAAAAAAGTAGACTTTCCCGCGCCATTTGCCCCTATCACGCCATAGCAGTTGCCGGCCGTGAACAATAGGTTGACGTGGGAAAAGAGGTTCTGGCCGCTGAAACTTAGGCCCAGATCAGAAACGGTAATCATTTGGCTTCGCTCCTTATTTGAATTACTTTATAACTAATGGTATTTATTATCGCTATTTATACTGGTTGAAAAGGAATCAATGTTTTTACTGAAACAGACACTTTCTATTCTATCATAAAAGCGGATTTGATACATATGGTGAAAACCATAAAGGAATCCAGATTTCCTTGTCATTTTTAAGGAAAACTGCTATAATTAAAAGAATACAAATCCACATTAGCACAGGAGGAGTTCTATGAAGATTCAAGAATCCGGAGAAAATTATTTGGAGACGATTCTGATATTAAAAAATCGAAATGGTTATGTGCGCTCTGTGGATGTTGCCAATGAGCTCTCCTTTACCAAAGCGAGCGTCAGCCGTGCCATGAGTATTCTTCGCAAGGCGGGGTTGATTGTCATGGAAAAGAATGGGAACATTGTCCTGACGGAGAGCGGTTTTGCGAAAGCCAGCGCCGTCTATGAGCGCCACACTGTCCTGACAGAGTTTTTTCGCAAGGCCCTGGACGTCAATCCGGAAACTGCGGCACAGGATGCCTGCCGGATTGAACACATCATCAGCCAGGAGAGCTTTGAAAAAATTAAAGAATATGTAAAAAGCCACGAATAATCTAAGGGTGGTTTTGTTCATAAAGAGGTGTTAGCAAATGCAATTTATTTCAGCTCAATGCCCTCACTGCGGAAAAGAACTTCAGTTGCCAGATGATGCGCAACAAGTGGTCTGTATGTATTGCGCCAAGCCTATTGATGTTCAAGCGGTGTTGTGCTCCCAGGGGGATTCAGAATCGTATCCGTCGTTGTTGCGCACAGCGAAGGAGCAATTAAAAAACGACTTGGTCGCTTATCGGGCAAATATCCAGGCGGTGAATAATCATGGGTATCCGGAGGCGTTTCGGTCCTATGCAGAGAGGTGGGCGCCGGTATTGCAGGCTTATTGTGCTGCAGCGGAGGCTGGCTCAATAGAACGTGCGGCGGAAGAATACAGCGTTTTTTTGATGGAGCGCTTTTTGGAACTGTTTCAGCAGATGGAACTGAAGGAGAGCGACACGCGTTTTTGATTATCGCTACACGGTTGTCGCGTTTCTGATCCCCGCAATCCTAAAGCAAGAGCATGAGGCAGCGGAGGCATTGGCAGACCATTTTCTTGAAAAGTGGAATAAACAGTACCCCAAAAAGCCGCTGGGAAAAGCACGCTATGAAGAGATCAGCAGAGGTTTCCGTCAAAGGTTGTGTTTTATTACTACGGCGGTGTGTGAGTTTCAGGGAAAAAGCGATGATTGTTATGAGTTGACAGCCTTCCGCCGTTTCCGGGACGACTGGCTAACACAGACGCCGGGAGGGAGACGGAAAATTCAAGAGTACTATCTTTTTGCACCGATTTTGGTGCAAAAGATTGACCACCGTGCGGACCGTGCATCCATCTATCAGGGAATTTGGCAAAACTATTTGCAGCCGTGTCTGGTGGAGCTTGAAGCTGGCAATCCAGAGAATTGTGCCCGAACATATGAGGACATGGTGTCAAGGTTGGAACAGGAGTTCCTTCCAGCGTAGGGAAAGCGAGGAAAACAGATGGACAACACCCGACTGGAACAGCAGCTGCGCTTTCTAATCGAGGTAGACAAGATGAAAAGCGTCTATCGCAGAACCATTTTGATCGATAAAACGCGGCGTGAATCGGATGCAGAGCATTCTTGGCATTTTGCTTTGATGGCAATGCTTTTAGCGGAATATACCGATCCGGAAAAGGTTAATTGCGAACGTGTAATTCGAATGGCTTTGGTGCATGATTTGATCGAGATTTATGCGGGCGATACCTTCGCATATGACATACAGGGAAATCAGGACAAGCAGCAACGGGAAGCCGAGGCTGCAGACCGGCTTTTTGCAATGTTACCGGAAGATCAAGGGACGGAACTCCGCGCATTGTGGGAAGAATTTGATGCGATGGAGACGGCGGATGCGCAGTATGCAGCGGCGATCGACCGTTTACAGCCATTTTTAAACAATTATTTGACTCAGGGGCATACCTGGGGACTCGGCGGTGTGAAGAGCGCACAAGTTTATGAGCGGATGGCTCCCATCCGTGTGGCGCTTCCGGAAGTTTGGACGGTTGTGGACAAGATGGTTCAGGAGAGCATTGAAAAAGGCTACTTGGAAGAGTGATGACAAAGATAAAAAACGGCGCTATCTGAGCATTCGGATAGCGCCGCTTTTTAATTACTGCTTTTAGGGTCGAACGAAACAAAATAGGAAACCACCTACATAGCGGGGAGTAGAAGAGTTACACGAAAAATCATCGAACCAAGTGCAAGGAAGAGATGTAGGACTATATAAGAAAGAAGATTTTAATGACAAAACAAGCGAATCGTTTTTCAAAAATTTTGATATGAAAAAACAACGGTCTAAAAAATATAAGCATGGAGAATGATTGATCCACGAAAAAGGAACAATTTTTCCACGAATGAACTACGATGGAATGGACCTTGCTATGACATAAAAAAGAGTAAGTGAGATTGCACATGAATCTTGTATATCTCTTATCTCATGGGGGATAGCCTATTTGTTTTTTGATCATTTTTCGAAGGGAAGTTGCCCAATGCATATTGCAGATTTGAAGCGCTGGGAGATGAAAAGAAATATGGTTTTCCAGAGCGGCTTTATGAAGGCCTGCAAAGAAAGGTCTCGAGAGGCGATGGCTCAAAACACATCTACACGCCTACATTCCTGATCGATCTGAATAGCAACAAGTTCTCACCCTATAAAATGGGGCCTTTAGAGCCTTCTGGGTTTATTGGGGACATGTGCTCCATTGCATAGTCAATACATTGATAGATAAAAGCGCTGCGGCTCAGGTTGAATTCCGCAGATAGACGATCGATTTGCTCGATTTTGTCGGAACTCATCCGAAATCGTAATGGGCTCTTTTTTATATGGCTTTGGAATGAATTTAGACATTTCACCTCACCTCTCAATAAATTGTATTCTATGATCCTATAGTAAATAGAATTGAAAAACGACTATATAAACGAATACAAATCTGGAGGAAGATTATGAAAAGCTGTTGTTTTACCGGCCATAGAGACTTCACCAAGGAAACTGCAATTGCTCTTGCGGAATCATTCATCCCAAAAATGGAAGTGCTTGTTACAGAGGGGTTCGTTCCTTTTTATGCAGGAGGAGCGTGGGGGGATTTTTGGCGGAACAAGCAGTCTGAAAAGTACGTGAATATAATCCATGGATTCGATTGATTTTGGTCTTACCATATAAAGGGCATGACCAAATGTGGAGGCAGAAATCCGATCCGATTATCAACGCCTGATTGAAAAGAATGCCGACGATATTCTCTATATTTCGGATCACTCCTTTCGCGGTTGTATGCAAAAGGGGAATCGCTATATGGTTGGCCATAGCGATGTTTGTCTTTCCTACCTGGTTTGCCCAAAAGGTGGAACAAAATATACAGTGATGTATTGCCGGAAAAAGGTATTCCCGCTATGAATCGGACACAATTGATTCTTTAGAGTTTCTTCTTTCGCCACGTTTCCCAAGTTTCCCTTTATATTTTGTGCAAAAAAGCAATTGCCTTTCGTCTGCCTTTTTGGTAGAATAGCGATAATTTATCAAGTCAAAGCATCGAAGGTTTAAATCGAAGAAGCGATCGAGGGGGAAATGGTATGAACAAAGAGACGACGATTTGGATTGTCATCGCGATCTATGCCATCTTTATGTTGGCAGTCGGTGTGATTCATTCCAAAAATAGCAGCGGTGGAATGGCCAGTTTCACCGTCGGAGGGCGTAATGCGGGCGCTTGGATCTCTGCACTGTCCTATGGAACTGCATATTTTTCCGCAGTTATGTTCATCGGATATTCCGGTGGTTCCGGTTGGAATTATGGCCTGTATGCTACTTTAGTCGGTATTGGAAATGCAGTATTTGGGTCTCTGTTGGCTTGGAAGGTGTTGGCGGGGCGAACCAGGGAGGTTACCCGGCGCTTAAAGATTAAATCAATGCCTCAGCTTTTTGAAATGCGGTATCAGAGCAATGGCATGAAGATCTTTTCCTGTGTGGTGATCTTTATTTTCCTGTTGCCTTATTCGGCGTCTGTTTATAAAGGGTTGACCAGTGTGTGTTCCATCCTGCTCAACATCGACGAGAAGGTCTGCATGATTATGATTGCAGTTGCATCCGCGGTGGTATTGGTATTGGGGGGCTATATGGCGACCTTAAAGGCCGACTTTGTACAGGGTATTGTGATGATGTTTGGCGTGACAGCGCTTTTGGCTATGGTTGTGATTTGCCCGCAGGTAGGAGGGTTGTCCGAGGGGTTCCAGAGGATGACCGATTATATGAACGAAAGCGGGATGACGCCCATGTCGTCGCAGACCGTTTTGTCCTTGGTGGCGACGATTCTCATGACCAGCTTTGGAACATGGGGATTACCGCAGATGGTGCACAAATACTATGGAATCCGCGATGACAAAGAAGTTCGGCGCGGTACAGTAATTTCCACTTTCTTTGCTCTGTTGGTGGCGGGTGGCGGCTATTTTATTGGCTCCTTTTCCCACCTGTTCTTTGGGGATACCATGCCGGAGGGAGGTAAGGATTATATCATCCCGAATATGCTGAATATGGCGGGGTTGCCGAATATCTTGATTGGAATTGTATTGGTCCTTTTGATTTCTGCATCGGTTTCGACGCTTTCCAGTATCACATTGACCGCTTGCTCCACGGTTTCAATGGATCTAATCAAAGGGAAATGGAAGCCCAAAATGAGCGATGCAAATGTAGCTATGCTGACGCGTGTGTTGTGTTTAATATTCGTGATTGGTTCCTACATAGTGGCGAATTATCCCACACCGATCTTAGAGATGATGTCCTATTCCTGGGGGATTATCTCCGGCGCATTCCTTGCCCCCTATGCGATTGCATTGTATTGGAAGGGAATCAACCGTGCGGGAGCTTGGGCCGGCATGTTGGGAGGTTTTCTCACCGCATTTGTACCAGTGGCTCTTTCCGGTTTTACAACGCCGGATGGACCGATCTATGCTTGTGCCGCCATGGTGATCTCTCCGATCCTCTGTGTTGTAGTCAGCAAGATAGCTACCCGAATGGGATGGAAAAGCGGCGAGACAAACGACTTCTTCTACAGCGGTACAGCGGAGGAGTGGCGTGCAGCACACGGTTATGTAAAATAAACATTTACATGCGAATAAAAGCGAAAAAGAATCAGCCAAAACCCGCATTCCAAAGATTTGGGACGCGGGTTTTTGATGCATAGCGGCCTGAACTTTTGGATATATTGAGAAATAGAGAGAATGGCGGAAAAGGAATCCTTGAAATATGGATACAAATGGTATATAATAAATATAAACACAGTTAGCAAAAGCTAACCAAAGACAAGGAGTGACGGAATTGAGTCAAAATAGAAAATTAGTACTGATTCGCCATGGCGAAAGCGAATGGAACAAATTGAATTTGTTCACCGGCTGGACGGATGTAGACCTTTCTGAGACTGGTCGCCAGGAGGCGGCACAGGCGGGAAAGACGCTCAAAGAGGCCGGATATGATTTTGATATTTGTTATACTTCTTATTTAAAGCGTGCCATCCATACATTAAATTTGACTTTGGAACAGATGGACCGCGAATGGTTGCCGGTGGTAAAGAGCTGGAAGCTTAACGAACGCCACTATGGCGCGCTGCAAGGGCTTAATAAATCCGAAACGGCACAGAAATATGGCGAAGATCAGGTGAAGATTTGGCGCCGTTCCTTTGATATTCAGCCCCCTGCATTGGAAGAGAGTGACGAGCGCAATCCACGTGGCCATGCACAGTACCGCGGCATTGATCCACAACTTTTGCCGCTAACGGAAAGCCTGAAGGACACAATCGCACGCGTGATTCCGTATTTTGAGCAGGAAATCCGTCCGCGTATCGAGGCGGGGGAACGTGTTGTGATCGCTGCACACGGCAATTCGCTGCGGGCATTGGTTAAGTATTTTGAGGATCTCTCCGAGGAAGAGATCGTAGGGGTGAATATTCCGACAGCCGTACCGCTTGTGTATGAGTTTGGACCAGATTTCCGCGTTGTTCATAAAGAGTATTTGGGCGATCCGGATGCGATTGCTGCTAAAATGCAGAGCGTGGCAAACCAGGGAAAGGCCAATAAATAAATCAATAAGAGCGTTTGCGCTTTATATTCCATTCCCCAGCTCCAGCCGTGTGCGTCATTCGTGCACGGCTGGAGCTATTTTAGGGTTCAATTGCAACCTGCACAGTTTTGCCTGCATTCAAAAGGGATTCTTTTATTGTCATTCCTAGGCAAAAATAGTATAATATACAAATATTGGCGGGGCAGCGTATGGGAACGCAGCTTGGGGCCATAATGAAGAAAGAGAAAAACAGCCTGTGCATAGCATGGGCGTTTGCAGAATAACATCGAAGAAAAGAGGAATTTCATGGGCCAGTTGGATTTTCTGCCGGTATTGCTTGGCAGCGATGTGAATGTGTATGGAATGGCGCGTTCCTTTCATGAGGCGTACGGAATCAAAAGTGTAGCGGTAGGAAAAGGCCGCTTGAATGCCACCTCAAACAGTTCGATTGTGTCGGTGGAATGCGTAGAGCCCAATTTGGAAGACGATGCTGTGTTTTGCAAAACTCTGATTGACTTTGCAGGGCGCTACCCTAACAAAACGCTGCTGTTGGTACCCTGTGGCGACAATTATATAAAGCTTTTGGTTCGAAATCAGGAACAATTGCGTCCTTATTATCGCTTTGAATGTATTGATGAGCCTCTCCTGATGCGTCTCAGCATCAAGGAGAGTTTTTACCAGGTTTGTGAAGAACACGGATTTGCCTTCCCGAAAACCACGACTTGTTCTTATGAGACCTATAAAGGTGTAAAACTGCCGTTTGATTTTCCAGTGATCATCAAGCCGAGCAATTCGGTGGCATACTGGAATTGTCATTTTCAATATAAGAAAAAGGTCTTTGTAGCGAACAATCGGGAAGAATTTGACGCCATTTTGGATGCAATCTATGGTTCTTCTTATAAAGACCATTTGATTTGCAGGAATATATTCCAGGGGACGACAGCAATATGCGTGTGATGAACTGTTACTGTGGCCGGGATAAAAAGGTAAAGCTGATTGCCCTGGGACATGCATTGTTGGAAGAGCACTCTCCCGAAGGAATCGGAAGCTATGCGGCCATCATTAGCACGCATGACGATGCTTTGTCCGAGCAAATGCGCGCATTTTTAGAGGGGATTGGCTATATTGGATTTGCCAATTTTGACATGAAATTTGATCCACGCGATGGACGCTACAAGCTTTTTGAGATGAACTTAAGGCAGGGGAGAAGCAGCTTTTATGTAACGGCCGCAGGATATAATATGGCCAAGTGGTTGGTGGAAGACGTTTTGGAACATAAAGAGCAGCCTTTGACCATTGCGACCAATGAAGTACTTTGGAGTATCATCCAAAGGATGTTATTTTTAAATATGTGCGCGATGAGGCTCTCAAAGCAAAAGCGCGCACACTGATTCAGGAGGGAAAATATTGCCAGTCGATGCAATATAAACCGGATCGAAACTTTAAGCATGAGCTAGCCTTTTTCCTCAATCAGATGAACTACCGGAAAAAATATAAAAAATGCTTTGGCAATAAGGGGCTGCACGAATGAAAACGCTGGGTGTCATCGGAGGGCTTGGGCCAATGGCCACTTCCTACTTTCTTCGTCGTATTGTAGAGTTGACGGATGCACAAACGGATCAGGAGCATTTGGATGTCATTGTATTTAACCGGCCATCCATTCCAGATCGAACCGCCTATATTTTGGATTCTACAAACCCCTCTCCATTGCCGCCGATTGTAGACGCCGCCCGAAAGTTGGAACAGCTGGGGGCCAGTTGTATTGCCATCCCCTGCATTACCTCGCATGCGCTGTTCTCCGCGTTTTCTGCTGCGGTTCGGATTCCGTTTATCCATATCCTGCGGGAAACCGCCAGTTACTTGAAGGAAAATGGGGTACGCACAGCGGGAATCTTGGCGACCACTGGGACAATACGTGCCTCTTTGTTCCAGAGTGCATTGGCGGAGAAGGGAATTGGTTGTGTTTTGCCGGATGGTTTGAATCAGGAGCGGGTGATGAGTCTGATTTATGACGACTATAAAGCAGGCCGTCCGCTGGAGTGGGAAAAATTCCAATCCGCAGCGGCTTCGGTGCGCAAACAGGGCGCGGAATGCATTGTTTTGGGCTGTACAGAGCTTTCGCTCATCAAGCGAGATAGGCCCGTTGGCCCCGGTGTATTGGATGCCCTGGACGTATTGGCACAGGCGAGCATCAAACGATGTGGAAAGCCTCTGCGCCCAGCTTGTAAACAGCTGATTACACAGTCATGAAAAATTTCGTTGGATCGATGGATAGAAAAGGAGGCTTTGTCCATGTGCGGCTTCGTAGGATTTTTTACAAATGGCTACGGCGGAGATCGCGATGCAGTGATTAAGGCGATGGCAGACCGCATTGCACATCGTGGCCCGGATCAGGACGATTATTATGTGGATGCGAACATGGCACTGGGATTCCGTAGGTTGAGTATCATTGACTTAGAGGGTGGTTCCCAGCCAATTCGAAATGAAGATGGGACTAAGGTCCTGGTATTTAACGGAGAGATCTACAATTTCCAGGAATTGCGAAAGGATTTGCTAGCAAAGGGACACGTCTTTAAGACGTCCACAGATTCGGAAGTATTGTTACACGGGTACGAGGAATACGGCTCGGAATTGCTGCAAAAACTGCGTGGGATGTATGCCTTTGTGATTTGGGATAACAAGGCCCAAAAGCTCTTTGGCGCACGGGACATCTTTGGGATCAAACCATTCTACTATTACCAAAAAGACGGTGATTTTCTGTTTGGCTCAGAGGTAAAAAGTTTTTTGGAGCATCCGTCGTTTTGCTTGGAGCTAAATGAGGAGCGGCTTCCCGAATATATGTGTTATTCGTATATTCCGGACGAAGAAACGATGTTTCGAAATGTTTATAAGCTCCTGGGAGGCCACTATTTTGAGTATCAGAATGGAACCCTCCGCATCCATAAATACTACGACATTCAATACCGAATCGATGAATCGAAATCCTTAGAAGACTGGGAATCCCGCATCACGGAGGAATTTACCAAAAGTGTAGAAGCCCACCAGATCAGCGACGTGGAGGTTGGATGTTTTCTATCCAGCGGTGTAGATTCCAGCTATGTAGTGCGCGAAGTTTCAAAGGTTGCTAAAGATGTAAAAACCTTTTCGGTTGGTTACGAGGAAGAAAAGTATAGCGAGCTGCCGTATGCACAGGATTTTTCCCGCGTGATCGGTGTGCAGAACATCAGTAACAAGGTAAGCGCTGATGAATTCTTTGAAGCAAATCAGATCATCCAATACTATATGGATGAACCGCTTCCCAATCCCTCGGAGGTTCCTCTTTACTTTTTGGCACAGAATGCGCGGAAGTATGTGAAGGTCGTTCTTTCTGGAGAAGGAGCGGATGAACTTTTTGGCGGGTACCCAATGTATCTTGCTGGAATGCATTTTGAAAAATATCGCAAAATTCCAAAGGGATTGCGCCGTACGGTCGCCTCAGCAGCAAAGAAGTTCCCAAATTTTAAAGGAAAGAATTTCCTTGTGCGCGGCGGCTTGGAGCCGTATCAACGATTCATGCGGAGTAATTTTGTATTTACTTATGGCGATGTGAATCGTTATTTGAAAAAGGATTACCATCAGAAAGACCCGGTGGATTATGCGAGGCCGTATTTTGATAAGGTACAGGACTTGGATGAACCGACACAATTGCAATATGTGGATATTCATACATGGATGTTGTTCGACATCCTGCAAAAGGCGGATCGCATGAGCATGGCGAATTCCTTAGAGTTGCGCGTACCGTTTCTCGACAAAAAATGTTAGAGCTAGCTATGCAGATCCCTTCACGCTATCGTGTACATGGGGATGTGACCAAAGTAGCTCTGCGCGGGGCAGCGCTCAAGCAATTGCCAGAGCGTACGGCCAATAAGAAAAAGTTAGGTTTTCCGGTGCCTTTGAATGACTGGCTGCGGCAGGACAAATATTACAATATGGTCAGAGAAAAGTTTGAAGGGCCAGTTGCGGCGCAATTTTTTAACCAGCAAGCGATTATGAAGCTCTTGAACGATCATAAGGAAGGAAAAGCGGCCAACATGCAGCGAATCTGGTCGGTATATTCGTTTATCCTCTGGTATGAACAGTTTTTTCTGCAAGAAAAAAGAAAGTTCGCATGAAGTGTTTGAAAGCAAGTAATAATGTTTTCAAAAGTTCTGGAATCAAAGGGTCTTTCGAAAAATGGGGCTCGATAAGACTTTTTCTCTGAAAATTGTTGAGAAAGATTTAGGTTTTTACCCATTGGACAGAGATTATTCCGTATTTAATCCATACAGGTTATTATGGCCAATAAAAGAGCCACCGCCCTGCAAAATGTCCTGCCCCAAACTATACGGACAGCGCAAAAAAAGCCCCTTGGTAGGAAAAATTAAGTTTTAAGCGGAGTGGCGCAGCGTGAGCGGCGCCACTCCAGCTTTTAAATGGATACGATCCGTGATTGTAAAGATAAATGTAGCTGTCAATGCCTTCCCTGGCCTCGGCAAATGTCGTTGGCTTGAGGCGGGAGATGCACTCTGTTTTTAGAATGGAGAAGAAATTTTCTGCCATAGCATTGTCATAACAGTTTCCATGTCTTGACATGAACGGCGTTATACCATAGGATTGAGTCAGGTGAAAATACTCTCGGGAAGTGTATTGAAACCCTTGGTCGCTGTGGAGCTACAACGTTGCAGCGACTCTCTTTTTCTCCTTCATCATAGCCAGGTGGATGGTATCCAGAACGAGATTCACCGTCTGCTGTGTACCGATCTTATAGGCAACAATGCTGTTATCATACAAATCACGAATCATGGATAGGTACAACACTCCCTCTTTGGTGTGGATGTAGAAGATATCGGTCACCCATTTGCTGTTGGGCCTGTCTGCTTGAAATGGACGATTCAAAAGATTTTCATATTTGTGCAGTTGTTGGCCCACCTGAACCCATTTTCTCCGGCGGCGAATTTCTGCCAAAAGGCCGTATTTCTTCATGATTCGCAGAACTATCTTGGGATTGCGACGCGTACCTTGTTTCTCCAGCCACAGCCACATCCGTCGATATCCATATATCTTGAAGCAGCGCCCTCGCTGAACGTGGATAGCTTCCACCAAATCTGCACCTTCTCCTTGCATTCCAAACGGTGGACAAAGTCATCATATCCACTCCGGGATACCTCAAAAACCGGCACATGACAGAGATAGGATAACGCTCTCGGTTCCTATAGATAACATGATATTTTACTTTTGGCCTCACTTCCTTTCTGTGAATTGCAGAAAATCCTGCAACCGCTTGTTTTCCATGCGAAGCCGTTCCAGTTCGCTCTTTTCGTTCTGCCGAGGTGGTTGCCCGTCTTTGCGCGGACGCCCCTTTGGGCGTGGCGCAATTCCGAATGACGTACGTTTTACCTCTTTGTTGTATCGATGAACCCCGTTCTTAATTTGAACTTTATCAAGGCCGAAATAGTCCGCTATTTCTTGTCTGGATTT
>BCAA01000021.1 GCA_001305115.1 Clostridia bacterium UC5.1-1E11
CACTTCCGGTACCAGGCGGTCGATGTCCTCCTGCGTTACGTTGTTCGCCTCATCTAGGACAATCTTCAAGATGTCCTTGTCCACCTTCGTAAAGGTAAAGCGCAGTCTTGCATTCTCATTCGGCATCGTGTAGGTGTACGTAAAGCCGTTTGGTTCAAACGGGATGTCCTCTCCGTTGAGCTGTGCACTGGCGAACGCGCCGTCCGTCGGGGTGAAGGTAAAGGTCAGCTCTTCGCCCGGCATCACTTTCGCGCCGTAGATTGCATCCGTGGAGATCACCACATCTGCATTTCCTTCCACTTCCACCGCTGCATTGCTGCTCCACTGTACGGTCAACAACTGCGGCTCTGCGGCCGTCAAACATACGTGTATGTTTACTGCGCAGGGGGGCATGGTGAAGATGTATGTATTATCTGACTGCTGGCTAACCTCTACCTCAAAACCATCTTCGTCAACAACGGTTACGGAGTCAATTTGTTTACCCGCTTCCAGATCGGAGATAGAGATGGATACCGTTTCATTTTCTTTCGCCTCTGATTTATCAACGGACACAGTTGCTGTCCCACCCAATACATCATCAATCGAAACCGCGTATTTAGGAGCAAGGACAAGTTCTCCCCAAGCATCAAAACTGTAGAGGGAGTACCCAAATGAGGTTCCGCGTTTAACTCCCTGCATTCGAAGGTATCGTCCCGTTCCTTCTACTGCAAAAGTTTGTTCCCCTTCGCCAGACGCAGTACCAGAATAGATGGTTGTATAGGTAATATTATCGTCTGAGGTTTGAATGAGGTATTCCTTTCCATATGCCGCTTCCCAAGCGAGGCGGACTTTATTGATGTGATAGGATTCTCCGAGATCGATTGTAATCCAAGCGTTGTCTAGTTCTTCCGCAGAGGACCCTTCGATATAGGAACTCCAACGGGTGGTGCTGTTGCCGTCGGTTACATTTTTAGCCGGATAATCCTCTTCTTCAAGGTTGGCAAAGGCATTCTTGCCTTCAGCGATACTCATGGGTGTGTTATCTACGGCCCAAGTACGGTTGCTAGAGACGGTCTCGCCATTGCGAGAGTAGGAAGCGACGATCGAATATTCCCCAGAGGTAGAGCGCGGGACATGGACGGTAAAGGTTTGTACCTGCCGGTCATTTCCATCCACATCGCCTGCTGCTTTTACATCATAGGATTTGGTTTCGTGGAAGATCTCTTTGCCATCCTTTGTGACTGTAAGAGTGACTTCCAGGGACTGCAAATCCTCATTGAGATCATTGATGATCGTAACAGGGACCTCCTTGACGGCGCCAGGCCGTACCGTTTCTGACCAGTCCTTAATAATAATACCGACCGGAGCGAATGCATTTCGGAAGGCTTCTTTGATGCAGGGGCGGACAGTAGGAATGGTAAGGTCCGGCATAAGAATGTCGCTTGTTGCACCACCAGCATTCGGTTTGGAATAATTAAGACCCGTGAACTGCATGATTCCCATATAATGCCGGCCTTCACGCCAAAATTCTGTTGTCTGTGCCAGGGCCTTTGCATAGAACGCCAATCGTTCTTCACGTGTGGCATTGGGCATCCATTTTTCGTAATATCCTCCAGTCAAAGAGGTAGGGTCGCCGTAGCGGTCCAGCCACAGCCAGCCGTATTCATTTAAAATCTTGGGGTTCTCATTACCCCAGGAATCCTGATTACTGCTCTTCATTTCCGTATTGGGGAAAGTATTCAGATCGGAGAGTGTAAAAGAATTGTTCAAAAACAGGTACGGATGGCATTCACAAGTATCTGTATCGCTTTGCGGGTCCGACCAACCGTTATCCCAGGGACGGTTTTGAATGTCATAATCGCGTACGGACTGAATGGTTTCACCAAAGAGCGAATTGTTTGTAACCTCGTTCTGAATATCCCAAATAATCAAAGAAGGGTTGTTACAACGCTCATCCATCCAGGCGTACATTTCCGGTTTAAGGGTTTCCACAGTACAGCCGTCGGAGCAGCCGCCAAAGACGGCAAATTCGTCCATAATCATGAGGCCCTCTTCATCGGCAATATCATACCAGATGTCTGGAGCAAAGCCGTTGTGGAAGCGGAATGAGTCCCAATGCATGTCCTTAAACTCCCGATAAATCGCACGTGCCCACTCAGGGTCAAATGGATGATCTGCACGAAGCGGGTCTTCATAGAAGCGGTTCATAGCGATATTTGTACCATTCAGATAGTGGACCTCACCGTTGAGCATGGGGAGTTTCGTATCTGGATCAAAGAAGAAGGTGCGCATACCAAAACGATCCGAATATGTGTCTCCAGATGTCTGAACTTCAATTTTGTATAGATATGGATTGTTCGGTGCCCAGTATTTCTCTTCTGTGCAATCCTCAATATAAATAGCATCGACATCCAATTTTATACGGCTGTTTGCTGGTACTGTGACATCTGGTTCTACATAAGATGCAACGAGTCGTTGGTCTTGGGTGGGCGTTCCATTTTGGAAGATACCCAATTCGTAAATTCGGAAGGTGACATCTGTTGTAACATCCATATCAGACTTGTTTTCTAGAGTAGTGCGGGTTTGAATCGAACCTGTTTCCAGATTGGGCGCTGTTTGCAAAGCTGTCACAACCGGATCGGCATTTAAGATGAGGGAGACACCGTCGATCATACCAGAATAGAACGAATTGCGCTCGCCATCGGTGCCAACATGTGCAGGGCAGTCGGGATCATTTTTTGTTGGTTATAGTTTCCCAACATGATAACAATCTCGTTTTCTCCGGCATGTAGGTAGGATGTGATGTCCGTGTTGGACGACGTAAAGTTATAGGGATAGTCCCCCGCATATTGTCCATTGACGAACACATAACGCCCATAGTAGGCTTTTCCGATGTGTAGGATCGCGTTGTCTGCCGGCTTCTCTGGCAAAGTGAGGGTTGTGCGGTACCACAATGCAGATGTGACATAGTTGGGCATGGCAATGCTGGCCTGATCCCAGAACCCCGGCACAGGAATGGAGTTGTCGAATTTTTCAGGAATTGCCTGCGGCACGGGATCGCCAGCACTGAAAGTAGAACTAGTACATTCCCAGATCCCGTTCATAGGGACCTCTATACGTTCGCCAGCAGATGGTAAATGATCTACAACAAAGCGATCGATCGGTTCAGCATAGCGAAACGATATGCTGTCCAAATACAATTCGTTGTTCTCCGCAAGGGCGACTGTAATGGTTTCTCCAGATTGAATGGGAATCTCCTTTTCTCCAAAACTTTCATAGTAATGAGGACGCGTTGCAGGGAGAACGACCGTCTGTGCAGGAGAATCTCCAACGGTTAGCAAGATAGAGGTATCTGCCTCTGCACGATACTTCAAATTGTACACATTGATTTCGCCAATGTCCTCTGGTACTGTGAAGGAGACGGATTGTCCCGAATGATCCAATTTTACCGCTGTACCAGCGGTGGACATGATATCCTTAGTGGGGGAAGCACCGCTGAGGTACGCATTTTTTGCAAGTACGGTGTCTTTCCCAACGCTTTCCTCCGGATAAAGCTGTCCATACGATAATGTAAAGTAATCAAGATTGACATCTACCTGCGGAACCAGTTTTATGGTGGACCCCTCGGGGATATACAGGGCGTCGGAACTTGCAATCTTCAGGGAATCCATATACCAGCCTTGCGTCGTAGAAAAGTTGATGGCTCCAATATTGACATAGGAGTCATCTTCTTGAAGCAAGTATACAAGGATCGTACCGGTATTTGGAGAGGCGTAGGCGACAGAAATACGGTTCGCCATGACAGTGCTTTCCAAGATGAATCCCTTTCCGCCCGTACTTCCCATGTAGGCACCGCCACTGGCTGCTTCATCCTGAACAATCGTGCCAGAGATTGTCTCGTCATTGCCGTCGACAACCTTTGCATCCTCTGCTTCGAAATGTGCGGAGGGAATACGGGAGTATGTGGGAATGATTTCCAAGTCTTCATCGGCCTGGCAGATCAAGGTTCCATCTGGTTGCACCTGGCTTTGCATGTCTTCCCCATTTACTAAAACAGATTGCAATGTACAGTTATCGAGCGGCATAAAGCGGATTTGGGTTTTACCGCCTTTTGGAGCCCAAGTACCGGTCGAACAGATACTCCAGCCATTGTCCGAACCTGCAATGTGGATCTGTACAGTGTCGGTTGTGACTGGTTGATCGGATGTAGGTGTACCATATACTTCAAACTCATAAAGAGAGGTGCCGTAGTCTGCACGGAATACAGAGTTTGCATACATTCGAATGTACCGTCCCGAGCCAGAAACCTCAATGGACTGAACAGAGGCCTTATCTGCAGAGCCGCTGTAGATGGTGGTAAATGTGGTATAATCGTTGGAAACCTGAATGTCATAGCTTGTGGCATAGGCAGCTTCCCAGTTCAGCACCACACGTGAAAGATCATAAACAACGCCGAGATCCACACAGATCCAGTTTTCGTCCGTGGGGCCGTGCCGTTCTGGAAGATAAGCTCCCGTTGCCCATCGTGTAGAAGGGTCGCCATCGACGGCCATCGCCGGGGTCATGTCGGCATTGTAACGGTCTGCACGGCTGGTAGTTGCCGGCTTATTTTGTGCAATGTTTTCTCCTGCTGAGAAGGCAGAGGCAGGCACGAGTCCAAAGCCAGTCAGCACCATAGATAATGCCAGGAAAAGTGCTGTGATTTTCTTTTTCATACTTGTACAACTTCCTCCTTTTCCAATAGATGATCGTGTCTAACCCGATGCTATACACCCCTCCTTTCGCCTGATATAGATTTCGTTTGTATTCCTCCACATGATTAAAGTGATGGAAATAATACGCGATCTTTTATGTATAATATAATCACAAAATAATGTGATTTTCAATGAGGCTTTTAGAACGATTCTCTAAAAATTTTCCATTATATTGACTGATTTTATTGCTAAAAGTTTTCGTTGCGGGGAACTGCCTTGGGTGATACAATGGAAAAGAAAGAAGGGATATTGTGGAAGGCTCCGACTACTTTTTGGATTCGCAGGGATTGGATTTAAAAAAAGAAATTTGGAATATCTTTGAAACCATCCAGGTTCCACGGACGTATGCCAAGGGAGAGATGGTCTACTTACAGGGAGAGAGGGCCGATTGTCTGTATTACCTGAAAGAAGGACGGGTAAAGATTTTCTTGACCTCTGAAAATGGGATGGAAAAGACGTTGACGATTTTAGAAGGAGGAAAGCTCTTTGGAGAGGCTGCCTTTTTGGATCGCCTTCCGCGGATGTCGTCCGCGCGAACTCTAACTCGTTCGGAGATTATCGCGGTTGACCGTCCAAATTTGATGAAATATTTTCAAGAGAAACCGGTTTTGGCGATGGATCTGCTCGAATACCTTGCGCGTACGGTGCGGATGCTTTCCGCACAAGTGGACCATATGACCTTTCTGCAGGCCGATCAGCGGATTGCCCAGTTGCTTTTGAATTTGGCGGCGATGCAGGAGCGGCGTGCGGTACACTGTACTCACGAAGAACTGGCTGGTTTAGCAGGGGCGTCCCGGGTGACGGTAAGCAAAACTTTGGGAGATTTTGTAAGGCGAGGCTGGATTGCCACACGTTACCGTGAAATTGGTATCTTGGATAGGGAAGCATTAAAAAGGTTTGCTTTTGCTTCCCGAGATAAATAAAAATGCAGCATGGTCAATGATCCATGCTGCATTTTTGTTTCCCAATATTGCATATGAAGTGGTAGATTATCGTTCCTCCAATGGAATGTAATTGCGATGTGCAGAGATGCTCATATATGCAGGACGAATGATCTTACCAACATTGATCTGTTCTTCCAAGAGGTGTGCGCTCCAACCTGCGATACGTGCCATTGCAAAAACAGGCGTGAACAGCTCAGAAGGCAACCCCAACATATGATAAACAAAACCGCTATAGAAGTCGATGTTAGCGCTGACACCCTTGTAAGTTTTGCGCTCTTCTCCAATAACGATTGGTGCAAGGCGCTCTACGCGGGAATACAGTCCATACTCATCCGAGAGCCCCTTTTCTTCAGAAAGCTTTTTGACAAACTTCTTAAATATATTAGCACGTGGATCAGAGATCGAATATACCGCATGACCCATACCATAGATCAATCCAGCTTTGTCGAATACCTGCTTATTGAGCAAAGCATGCAGATAGCTGCGAATCTCATCTTCATCGGTCCAGTCTTTGATATTTTTCTTCATATCTTCGAACATCTTTACAACCTTAATGTTTGCACCACCGTGCTTTGGCCCCTTTAAAGAGCCTAAGGCTGCCGCAATCACCGAATAAGTATCCGTGCCAGAGGAAGCGACCACATGTGTTGTAAAGCTAGAGTTATTGCCACCGCCGTGCTCCGCGTGTAACACCAGCGCCAGGTCGAGAATCCGGGCTTCCAAATCGGAATACTTGTGATCCAATCGCAACATATACAGGATATTTTCTGCGATGGAAAGCTCTGGCTGAGGAGCGTGAATAAAGAAACTGTTAGAAGGATGCAACTCCCGGTAGTATGCCTGATAGCCATATACGGCCAACTGTGGGAACAGGGCAATCAGTTCAATACACTGGCGCAATACATTTGGCAGGGACGTATCGTTGCCCTTTTCATCATAAGCATATAAAGTTAGTACGCTGCGGGCCAGTGTGTTCATCATGTCGGATGTAGGCGCTTTCATAATGATGTCACGCACGAAATTGGTCGGCAATGTACGGTATTTATTCATAATCTGCTTAAATTCGTCCAACTGCTGTACATTGGGCAGTTCTCCGAACAGAAGCAAGTAGATGGTTTCCCCAAAACCAAAGCGGTTTTCGCGAAGGAATCCAGCCACCAGTTCTTCAACATCGATTCCCCGATAGTAGAGCTTGCCCTCGCAGGGAACCGTTTTGCCATCCACCACTTTTGAGGAAATAATGTCAGAGATCTCGGTCAGACCGGTCAACACACCTTTGCCGTTGATGTCGCGAAGACCGCGCTTTACATCGTATTTGGCATAAAGACTGGTGTCGATGGTACTATGCGCTTTACAGAGATCGGTCAACTCCAAAATCTCCGGTGTAATCTCAAAAAATTCATGATTCGCGTTTTTTGCCATTCTGATTCCCCTTTTCCAAGTATGATGATAGGAGGAAGTATCACACGAAATTCCCCCGGGGCCGATACCGGCAGTTGCTCATTCCCATCCCACCGGGTCCCTTTTCTGCCCAAAACAGTTAACTAATATAATTAAGTATATAACATTTCGCATATTTTAGCAAGAATCCTTGTGTTAACGAACTGTGAACTCTGTGCGAAATCACATAAAATCGCCGAAAGTTGTCGGGCGAATCAAGATAAATCGATGCAATAAATGCCTAGTTTCCTGAAAACTTATGAATAAAAATGCAGTGATATACAAAAATTTCTCAGGGGAAACCCTTGTATCAAATGTTCAGCTGGATTACAATAAAAAGAAAACCCCCTGTGGGCAAAGAAACGAGGGATTCCTTTGCTGAAGGATTTGCTAAAACAAAATCGAAGTTACCGTGGATTCGACGAAAGCTGTCAAATATCCCGTGAGGAGCTGGAGGATTTGGTGGACTGTACACGTTACACACCCTCCAGTGTAAACATGCAACCATTTAAGTATTATTTAGCCTGCGATCCGGAGACAGTTGCAAAGATTCAACCACTCACCAAATGGGCCCGCGCGCTTCCCCACATGCAGTTGCCGCATCCAGGCCATTGCCCAACCGCCTTCCTTGTGATCTGTCAGGATACACAATTGCATCCGGCAATCCAACGGTTTCAAAAAGATGTGGGGATTGTGGCGCAGACGATTCTGTTGGCAGCTGTAGAGAAAGGTCTGGGAGGGTGTATGATTGGCAATTTCAATCCGGACGAGATTCAACAAGCGCTAGATTTGGCAGACCGCTTCATTCCGGTATTGCTCATCGCCTTAGGAAAACCGGACGAGCAAATCGTTCTTACAGAAGTGGGTGAGGACGGCGTTACTGACTATTATCGCGATGAAAATGACATTCATTACGTACCCAAACGTAGCTTACAAGACATTTTGCTTTGAGGGGGGCGGCCATTTTGGATAAAGCGCCCTTGGTAATTGGCGTAGCGGGTGGAACGGGATCGGGAAAGACCACGTTGGCTATCAAGTTGAAGGAGGCTATGCAAGGAAATGCGCTGATTCTATCCCATGATTTTTATTATCGTTCCGATGCGAACACTCCATTTGAAGAGCGTGTTAAATGGAACTATGACCATCCAGCAACCTTTGACACGGACCGGATGATCGAGGATGTTGAGAAACTCAAAAGGAAACAAGCGATCGATCACCCGGTATATTCTTTTGTCACCTATTCCCGGGAGGAGCAAACCGTCCATATGGAACCTGCGCCAGTAATTATTTTGGAAGGGATTTTTGATTTTTGAAAATCAGCGGCTACGGGATTTAATGGATATAAAGGTCTTTGTGGATGCCGATGCCGACATCCGGCTGATTCGCCGGCTTCTGCGGGATGTCAAAGAGCGGGGGCGCAGTTTGGATTCGGTCATCGATCAATACATGCTTACCGTTAAACCTATGCATGAACAATTTGTCGAACCCAGTAAACGATATGCGGACATTATTATTCCGGAGGGCGGGAAAAACCGTGTGGCCCTACATATGCTGGTCGACCGTATTAATGCCTTATTGCACACTACTACACGATCAGGATCAAGTATGTAGCCATAGTGCTCATAAAAAGCTGAAAAGCCGTGGATTGCAGAATCCCTGCATTCCACGGCTTTTTGTAAGCACTCTGTAATTCCCCGATGGATTGGTTATGAAAAGGATGACTTTTTCTCCCAGGTATGGCCTTCTGGTGAATATGCTTGACCAAAAGAGCGAGTGTCCCCTGCAATCCTTCTAATTCCCAATAAGCCCCATATCAGGGCGAAGGTATATGGCAATCCACATTAGCAGTTCAAAAGCATAGCATTATCTAAGTTCATATAAGAATATTTTTAAAAAGGGAAACGTTCTATCCATAAAAATGTACCAAATTTCTTTATGTTCGGAATGGGAGGTTACTCATATGCATAAAGATAGTGGCTTTTATAAAAAGCTACTTTTTCTTTTCTCGCTTCATTCAATAGTACATCCATTATAACGGATAATACGAGCTATTTTATATGTTTTCCAACATATGATTCAGCCCATTTGCTATGTTAATTTTGAATTTTTCATGTGTTTAATTTTTTATGGTCAAACTCGTGGGAGCTAAACGTCTATATACTCAAGAAAGATCTTGAGCAAATAGATTGAAACATAAATACTTCCGTCTCTTTCATTTCAAAGATTGTTGATGTAGAAAAGACATTGAAATTAGAAACATATATGAACCAAAATATGTTGAGTAGATTCTTGTTTTACCAGAATTCAGTCAGGTACACCAATATCGTATTAAATTCTACAATACTAAAACAAAAATCAGAAAAACAAGGAGAAAAACTGAGCGTTTATATACGCCCTGTCTACGGATGGGACCAGCCCTGTATTTGTGGCCCCCACCACACAATTCCCCCCTCGCCCTCTTGCCGTGAAAACGTCCTTGTCCTCCCTGGAGGTAACGGTATTTCACAACAACACCGGCAGAGTGTAAAACACATTACACTTTGCATTGCAAAGTCCGTGTGCCATATGGGATGTTGTCCGCCTTAAATCCTCCATAACAAAAAGCGATATGCTACCCCTCAATGGGATGCATACCGCTTTTTCTTGTTATCGGCCCTTCGATTGTATTGGTTGAGCAAAAGCCAGCGTGGGAACGGGATTGTATCTTTCACTTTGGAAAACTCCCATTTTGAGATAGACTACCCAGATACGTCCAATATCTCTTCCAATTGTCTCTGCGGTAGCCCGGTCGTTTTCTCGATACCCAAATCCATTCTCCAAAATATTGTTTTGTACGCCCTCTCATCCGGTTGGTTCACTTCATTGGTACACCGAATCTATAGAAAAGTCCACTCTTTTTCCTTGAAGTTTGTCAACGTTCGATTGCATACGCAGTAAAAGAACAAATAAATGCGAAATGGGAAAATATAATCTCAATTGCCGGTGCCATAGGAGGGAGTGTTCGAAAGAAGGAGCTTAACAGAAAGAGACTTTTTCATGACATAGGCTGATTTTGTCCTTCGTAATGTCGGATAATGTTGCACAACCGGTCATCTTCATGGCGTCGCGTAGCTCGGAGAGAATTTTCTGTGTATAGATGGTGACACCTTCTGCGCCACCACCGCAGGCAGCCACAACATAAGGACGGCCAATCAAAACGGCGTCGGCACCCAGTGCAAGCGCCTTGAATACATCCGTACCTGTGCGGATGGCACCGTCTACGAATAGTTTGACCTGTGTTCCTACAGCGGCCCGAATCGCAGGTAGAACCTCTGCCGGTGCCGGGGTATGGTCAAGAACACGTCCGCCATGATTGGATACCACGATGCCATACGCACCGGTTTGTACGGCCTTTTGGGCGCTTTCCGGTGTCATAATCCCCTTGAGAAGAAATGGGAGTTTCGTGGACTGTATGATCTCTTTAAGCTCATCCACGTCTTTTGAACAAACCGGCTTTCCTGCAGCAGCTAGAAGGGGGAGTCCAGCAGAGTCGATATCCATGCATAGGGCCATAGCGCCGGCTTGCTCAGCAAGCCGGATCTTTTCCAGTACCTTGTCCTTGTCCCAAGGTTTGATGGTGGGAATTGCCACGCCATCCGCAGCTGCAACAGCAGAAAGAGGGTCGGTGAAAAAGAAATCTGCGGCGCCATCTCCGGTGAAAGCTGCACATCCGGCCGCTTTGGTTCCGGGGACCAGCGCTTCGGCATAGGTCTTTTCGCTCAGATAACCATTGTAATTATTGGATAATCCGCTGATAGGTGCGGCGAATACTGGGCCCGCAAAAGTTTGGCCAAAGAAAGAGCAGGAGGTGTCCTGTCCTCGATTGGCGTAGATCAGATCCATATGAATTTTAATACCTGCGAGATATTCGAAACTGTGTATAAATGCTCTGCCCGTTCCCTTTCCACCAGTGCCTGGAATTTCTCCCCGGCAGGCAACGCCATTACACTCACGGCATACGCGGCAGTTGGGGGCCATTATTTTTCGGGCATTTTCTAAAATTTCACGATACTCCATAATGCATTCCGCCTTTCTTAGAAAAAGTATACCATAATTTGGACAAGGATTCCAATGCGGAATGCAGATAGGTGCTGATACTGCAAAAGGGCGTGGCAACCTTGCCACGCCCTTTTGAGACCATCATAATTCTAAAGCCCTTCACAGGGTTGCGTAGTAAAATCGGTAATAACTTCTTTTTCGCTGCCCTCAGGCGAATAGACGAAGCGTTCCATATGGTCGCCTTCGAAGAAGTATTTCGGCGGTGTAGGGCGGTAATGATAATCAAAGGTATCGATAATGACAAGCTTTACTTTCATCCGTGCGGGAAGAATGCTCTTTATGTAAACGCTTGCCTGCTGCCCTGGGATGACGTCTTCGCGGCTTTCTGCCAGTCCCGCCAAATTTGGTGAGAGTTCCACAAAAATCCCGTATGGTTCGACAGAACGTACAATTCCTGCAACTGTTTCCCCAGCAGAAAACATCGCAACATTTTCTTCCCAGGTACCAAGTAACTCCTTGTGGCTTAATGTAATGCGCCCGTTCTCAATGGATTTTACCAGTGCTCGGATGTTCATGCCGACGGTAAAGCGCTCCCGTGGATGGTCAATGCGGGATACAGAGATTGCATCGATTGGAAGAAGGGAGACAATACCACAACCGATGTCCGCAAAAGCGCCGAAATTTTCAAGATGGGTGATTTGAGCGTTGATAATGTCCCCCGGAACCAAACGGCGGATGAATGCTTCCCGGCATTTTTCCTGTGCAGCTCTGCGGGAGAGCAAAACCGTGGTGTGGCCATCCCCATCTTTCTGGAATCCGGTCACAATAAAGCAAACGGGACGATTCACACGGGAAATGATGGCGATGTCGCGTACAGTACCTTCACGAATCCCAAGGGCCCCCTCATCGCGCGGGATAATTCCCTTCGCGCACCCCAAATCGACGAGCAGATTGTGTGCACTGTCACAAACGAGCGCACGTCCTTCCAAAATTTGACCCGTACGGCAAGCTTCAATTAGTGCAGCGGTACTTTGCAGAGCAGCACGGTTTTCAGCCGTATCGATCAGCCAGCCCTCGGGATAATATTCAACCATTTTGAACCCTCCTTATCTCTTACATGGTTATCTATATGCGTTTTTTGCCGGTGGCATGCGTTCATATGGAAGGTTCCTGAGTGGTTTTCTTTGTGCATTTCAGCGGTGTGCTTACTGTAAAAGTGATTTTTTGTGAATTTCTGCCGGTCTGTCTTGCATATTTACCGATAATATACTATGATGGACATATTGTCCCAGCGATACGGGAAAATTTGATTGCGAAGAAAGAGAGAGTTTCGAACATGAAAAAGAACAGACGTAGAATCATCAGTGCACTGTTGGCGTGCACTTTGCTTGTAGCCTTGACAGCATGCGGCGGGGATACCACCACTTCCTCGGAGGAAACCAGCAGCGCTTCTCAGACCGAATCCAACGCGTCTTCGGAGGCAGCCACAGTGGGGGATGTTGAAATTCCTGCAGACGCGGAAGATCATGTGCGTCCGGACGATGGCAAGCCTGTTGGCTATCAGTTGGAGAAGCCTGCAGATGGTGAAGAGATAGCTGTTTTGCACACCTCGATGGGAGACATTCGGATTCGTCTGTTCCCAGAAGCAGCACCGAAAGCAGTGGAGAATTTCAAGGGACTGATTCAGGATGGTTATTACAATGGAATTGTGTTCCATCGTGTAATTGATAATTTCATGATTCAGGGCGGCGATCCGACAGCGACCGGTACAGGCGGCGAGAGCATTTGGGGTGAACCCTTCGAGGATGAATTCAACACCAATTTAATCAATCTGCGCGGTGCCCTTTCCATGGCCAATTCCGGCGTCGATACAAATGGCAGCCAGTTCTTCATTGTACAATGCAAAGACACGGTAACCGATGATACAGCGGAAACAATGATGTCTACAATGTATATGAATCGTGAAACATGCAAGGCAACGCTTATGATGAATGACAAGATGGCATCCGGCGCAAGCCAGGAGGAGATGAATTCCTATGTGGATGCCCTCAATAACGCATTGAACGAGATCTATACAAATGGGATTCCAGAAGATCAGAAAGCCGTTTTGCAGAAGGCAATTGATCTGTATAAAGAAGTTGGCGGTACGCCGCACCTCGACTATAAGCATACCGTGTTCGGCCAGGTGTTCGAAGAGGATATGGCCATTGTTGACCAGATTGCTGCGGTAGAGACCGATGAAAATGATAAGCCGACTACGGATGTGACCATCGAAAGTGCGGAGATTACGACTTACCACGCGGAATAATGCGGCTTCCCATGACTAAGGAGAGAAACAAACAATGAGCGAAAACAATCAGCAAAATCCTCAGGAAGAACGCGAAGAACAGCGCGTTCCGCCGCAACCACCGTATCAACCGCCCTATGGTGCGCAACCGCCTTATGCCAATCAGACCCCTCCACCGTATCCTCCCTATGGCCAACCACCCTATCAGCCTATGGGGGAATTCCACCGGAGAAACCGCCAAAAACGCATGCGCCGTCCAATCCGGAGACGGTCAAGTTATTCAACATTTTATCCTACTTTAGCTTCCTCTGGTTGGTAGGATTGATTGCAGACGGCCGTAATCCAAAAGTACGGTATCATGTGAATCAGGGAATACTGCTTTCTATTTTTGAGGTTGTATTCGGTTTGGTGGTGAGTTTGCTTAGCAGTTTATTCACTTCGCTGTTTTCTTTGGCGTTGGGTGGAATTATGGTCTTTTCCCAATTAGGGGCTACATTGGTCGGACTATTGCAGTTGGCACAATTTGGGGCTGTGGCAGCTCTGATTATTGTTGGTGTTATGCATGCAGTGCAAGACCGTGAAGAACCTCTTCCATTGATCGGTTCTTTGTTCACGATTCTGAAATAACGGCTTGTTTTTTGAACAAAAAACTGGATTATCGTTCCGAATATTTTTATGCGTAAATATCGCCCTTTGCATTGACAAAACTATGCAGTGGGCGATATAATTTTTGTGTTTTTGCAGGAATACGTGAGAATAGTTGCATAAAATAGGAGAAAATTCTATAAAACGACCTTGTTTTGAAAGTTTTATGATCAGATATCGCATATAAGGGGGAAAGGACATGTCAGTAAAGTACATTTTCGTTACGGGAGGCGTGGTCTCTGGGCTTGGAAAGGGAATCACAGCAGCTTCTTTGGGACGCCTTTTAAAAGCACGCGGTCTGCGAGTTACCATGCAGAAGTTTGATCCGTATCTCAACGTGGACCCGGGAACAATGAATCCGTTTCAGCATGGTGAAGTGTTTGTAACCGACGATGGCGCTGAGACAGATTTGGACTTGGGACATTATGAGCGTTTTATTGATGAAAACCTGTCACAGAATAGCAATGTCACCTCTGGGCGGGTGTACTGGAATGTCATTCAGAAGGAGCGCAATGGAGACTACGGTGGCAGTACAGTACAAGTGATCCCCCATATTACCAATGAAATTAAAACGCGAATTTCTTCTGGAAAAGAAAATGTTGATGTCGCCCTGATTGAGGTTGGCGGTACAGTAGGAGATATCGAAAGTTTGCCTTTTCTGGAGGCTATCCGTCAGTTTGCGGCGGAAGTCGGCCGCGCCAATTGTCTGTTTATTCATGTAACATTGGTTCCTTATATCGCCTGTTCCAACGAACAAAAGACAAAACCAACCCAACATAGCGTCAAAGAACTTTTGGGTCTCGGGATTCAACCAGATGTCATTGTTCTGCGTTCAGAACAGCCGGTGGGCGAGGAACAGAAAAAGAAGATCGCCTTATTCTGCAATGTGCGGGAAGACTGTGTGATTGAAAATTTAGATCTACCTCTTTTATATGCGGTGCCTCTGGCCTTGCGGGAGGAAAGGTTGGATGATATTGTATGCCGCCATTTCGGTTTGGATACCAATGGCCCGGATCTGGGGGAATGGATTTCCATGGTGGATACGGCCATGAACTTAAAATCAGAAGTAACGGTTGCTCTAGTTGGAAAATACGTAGAATTGCACGATGCCTATCTCAGCGTGGCAGAAGCACTGACACACGGTGGAATTGGCAATCGCGTCAAGGTGCGAATCCAGTGGATCGATTCTGAGACGATTTCGCCTGAAAATGTAGCGGAGATTTTAAAAGATGTTCATGGAATTCTGGTTCCGGGAGGCTTTGGTCAACGTGGGGTGGAAGGGAAGATCGAGGCGATCCGCTTTGCACGTGAACAAAGGATTCCTTTTTTGGGGATTTGTCTGGGAATGCAGTTGGCGGTAGTGGAATATGCACGCCATGTTCTGGGATATGCAGATGCCAATTCTGCGGAATTCGACCCACAGACCGAACATCCGGTGATCGATTTAATGCCCGAACAAAAAGATATTATCCAGTTGGGGGGAACGATGCGCCTTGGAAAATATCCATGTAAGTTGGAAGAAGGTTCAAAAGCAGCGTTCTTATACGGGAAACCTCTTATTGAGGAGCGCCATCGCCACCGCTTTGAGGTAAATAATGAATTCCGGGAGACTTTTCAAAAGGCAGGGGTGCGGTTCTCTGGAAAATCTCCGGATGGACGTATCGTAGAGATGATGGAATTGCCGGATCATCCTTGGTTTTTAGCGGCACAGTTTCATCCAGAGTTTAAGTCGCGCCCGAACCGTCCGCATCCTTTGTTTCAGGGTTTTATTGAAGCGGCAAAAGTCTTTCAAGAAAAAAACAGAAACGTGTAAAGTATAAGAGCCAGCTTTTCTGTTCGCAGAAGGGCCGGCTCTTATTATGAACCATAACTCTAAAAATATCTCAGAAATATTTCTAAAATCAGGAAATATGGATTGACAAGCGATAGGGAAGGTGGTATTCTGAACAAGGTTTTCCGGAAACGATGTTATAAAGTTAGCTGATGCTAATTTTAAAAAAGTCCGCGCAGGTAGTGAATTTTTTGGCAGTTAGATAAAGCTAAAAATGAAACTTACGAATCATTTAGATGAATAACATCAATGGAGGGAAAACTTACAAAATGGGTAAAAGTGGAAAAAGACTAGTATTGTCTGTTGGGACAGTACTGACCGCCCTGTGCGTTACTGCAGGGGCAACGATGGCGTACTTCAACGATACGGAACCGCTCGCAGGGGACTTCGTATCCGGCAAGCTTGATATTTCGGTTACACCGGATCAGGCAGAGCCTGGCGAGCAGAAAATTGACTTTGAGAACCTTCGTCCCTTGACTGAAGAAGCTTTTGAGGCAGAGTTGACTGAGGTCAATGGAAAGGTTGTCAATGCAAATACAGAGGGATATTCCCCAATTCCAGTTTATTTTCAGCCGGTAACAGTCCGCAACGAGGGAACTTTGCCGGCACAAATTATGTTCCAAATGGTGGACGACGGTCCGGACGGCAAGAAAGATGTCGATGAGATCACCGTGGAAAACGTGACCATAAATGACAAGGTCTACGGCGAAAAGGTAACCCAGACAGGTGAAAAGGTAACTTGTGAAGAATCCAACTACATTTTGAAGGACAAGCTGAAGATCTTTGTTTACGAGAAGAACGGTGACGGTGAATGGGAAAAAGTTCCGAATGTAAACCTGAATGAGAACACTCTTGAAGAGGGAGAGACGGCGGAATATCAGCCGTTTACCTCGGAAGATCCGTTGCCGGCCGGAAAAGAGAGTGAAGAACAATTCCTGATCGCTGGCTATCTGCCGGAGGACGCAGGAAATGCCTATCAGGCAAAGCATTACCATGGCGTGTTGTTGGTCTATGCTGGCCAGGTGGATGAGGGCGCTGAATGGGGACCAGCGGAGCCGGACAAGCTTTCTGCACCGACCATTTATGGCGAGCCGCAAACCCAAACCTACATGGATTACTATACCGTTGCGTTCAATGAAGGTTTTGATGTAGTAGATCCCTGGAAAGAGGCAGTCCAGAGAGTTACGGTAAATGGTGTGGAGTATCGAGAGACGGATTATATCAGTTTTGATTCCAACCAGACCTATCAACTGCCGCCAGCGGACAACGAGATCCGCATCGGAAGCGAAAGCTTTGAGAAGGGTGAAACCTATCATGTTGTTGTCGAAGCAGAAGGTTATGAGGATCTTACCTTCGACATTGTAGCGAAATAGTAATCGTTGTTTCTCTATATTTAAATAGTCCAGTGCTCGGCCTGTTCTGAGACCGAGCACTTATTTTATGTACACAATAAAACCCTTGATTCCAATTATAAAATAAATCATCCATTGCTTGTGTGAAAGTGCTGAGAAATAAATACATATTACATTTTATGGGGAGGATTTTTTCTGTTGCCTTCATTATTATTCTGTTTTTTGTTTTTTTGCCCGCATCGAAATCATAAGAATTTTGTCATTGACAAGAGTAAGGGATGGTGATACCTTAAATGTGCGTTTTTCGGAAAATGATACCAGGAGGTTAGTTTTAGCTAACTGAAAGAGGTGCACACTAACAGTGAATTTTTTCACTGTTAGTGCTGTCTAAACCTATAACTACAATACAGATCGGACCTATCAGATCTCCGAATAGGACAATGAATTCTGCATTGGAGCCGAAAGTTTTAAACTTGGAGAAACCTATCATGTTGTCATGAAAGCAGATGGTTATAAAGGTTTCACATGTGATATGAAGGCATAACGGCTAGACGGCACACCACAAAAATTAAGCGCCCAACCTTGAGAAAGGTCGGGGCGCATTTTTTATCAAAGCGACGTTAAGAAAACAATTTACTTTAATCTTTCTACCATGATTAAGTTGAAACGTTTGGAGACCGATGGAGATGAATCCATTTCATCCTCATTGCAAACCGTAGTAAAGACAAAATCATGTCTATACTCTTTGATACAGGAAAAGTAGATTCTCGCATAATTTTATTCTCTTGTTTTTCGGAATACACCAATTCCCAGTAGACCAGGCCCTGTATGAACTCCCAAGGCCGGACTGATCTGTCCCTGTACAGTAATCTTTCCTTTGGGAATTTTAGTTTTGAGATCTGCATAAATCCGTTCTGCCTCTTCCGCAGCGTCCCCATGCATAATCGCGAGCTCTACTTCCGCGTGGCCAGCCATCTGTTGCGCAAGCGCTTCAAGCTTGTGGATGGATTGTACACGTCCAAGGGCCTTTCCAGCCGTATAGTAAATTCCGTCGGAATTGCAGGATATGATTGGCTTTAGGTTGAGCGCTGTGCCAAAAGCTGCGGCAACCAGCCCAATTCGGCCCCCTTTTTGTAGGTATTCTAAACTTTTAACGCAAAAGAACACGCGGCTATTTGGAACCTCTAAGGGCAACTTTTGCAATAATTCCTGCCAACACATCCCATGTTCCAGATATTGAGCAGCCCGCAGAGCCAGAAAGCCGCTGCCAATGGAGATATTTTTTGTATCCAATACATGGCACTCAAGACCGTGATAGGCATCCCCTAAGATTTTCATCACATTACAGGTTCCGCTCAGATTGCTGGAAATACAGACGATCAATACCTTTTCATAACCATCCGCTTTAATTTGATCGAAAACCTGATTGATGAGGGCGCCATCTGGAAGAGAGGTCTTGGGAATTTCAATGGGAAGCATGGCATATACCGTGTTGGCACTGATGTTCACGCCGTCCAGATATTCCCGTTCTTTGTACAAAATACGCAAGGGAATTTGATAGATATGATATTTCTCCAAAAGCTCCTTGGGAATATCTCCGCCGGAATCGGTTAAAATGGCTACTTTATCCTGATTCATAGTAAAAGCCTTCCTATTAAAATTATGTAATGATAAGCACGCTGTTATCTGGTTTTTATAACAAGATTATAGCGTGCTTTTATAGAAAAGTCAAGGCAACGGCTGTTACAATTCATAGAAGTGTCGTACGCTTTAAGCGCTGATATAGCCCTTCCCTCCATTTGAGGACCTTCTGAAAGAGGAAGAATCGAAAATGCCAACCATCGAGAAAATTTTGGATGGTTTCTTCTTCATGAATCATATTGAAACTTTGTTTGGTGTTTTAAAGCTATCCGGGTCTTATCAACCTCTATAAGGAGCATAATACGCCTGCGCATAGATTTCCTGAATTTCGCGGATCAGCGGATACCTTGGGTTTGCGGTAGTACATTGATCCTCATGTGCACGCTCCGCAAGTTCCGGAAGACGGTCAAAGAAAATCTTTTCTTCCACACCACAATCCTTGATACACAGGGGACAGTCGAGCTCCTGTTCTAGGCGGTAAACCGCTTTGATAAGATTTTGAACACTTTCCTCTGTGGTCCGTCCACCACAGCCGATAAATGAGGCGATCTTTGCGTACTTTTGATCCGCAACAAAGGTTTCGTACTTTGGAAAAGCAGTAAACTTGGTGGGCTTTTGCGCATTGTAGGCAATGACATAAGGAAGAATGACCGCGTTGGCCCGCCCGTGGGGAATATGGAACTCTCCGCCCAATTTATGCGCCATAGAGTGGTTGAGTCCCAAAAATGCGTTGGTGAATGCCATTCCTGCGATACATGAGGCATTGTGCATCTTTTCACGCGCTACAGGGTCTGCGGCGCCGTTTTTATAGGCGCGCGGGAGATATTCAAATACCATTCCGATCGCCTGAAGGGCCAGGCCATCCGTGTAGTCGCTTGCCATGACGGATACATACGCTTCAATTGCATGTGTGAGGACGTCCAGACCGGTATCACGGGTGGCTGCCTTGGGAAGGTTCCAAACGAATTGCGGGTCGATGATGGCTACATCTGGACGGACTGCATAGTCGGCAAGCGGATATTTAATGTTCCCGTTTTGGCGGTCCGTGATAACAGTGAATGCAGTTACCTCACTTCCAGTACCAGAAGTGGTTGGAATCGCGACAAGTTTTGCCTTTTCCCCTAAACGTGGGAATTTATAGGCGCGCTTCCGGATGTCCAGAAACTTTAAACGCAGACCATCGAACGAAGCTTCCGGATGTTCATAAAAGAGCCACATCCCCTTTGCTGCATCGATAGCAGAGCCGCCGCCGAGCGCAATAATCACATCGGGTTGGAATGCGCGCATAGCCTCTACGCCTCTTCGAATGGTTGAAACATCCGGATCGGGTTCTACATCGGAATAGATCTCGGAATGGCAGTACACAGGCCGTTTCCGCAGATAGTATAAAATCTTGTCCACATATCCCAGCTGCACCATGGTCGCATCCGTGACGATAAAGGCGCGTTCGATGTCCGGCATCTTTTCTAAATATTGAATAGAATCTTCTTCAAAGTAAATTTGTGGCGGTACTTTGAACCACTGCATGTTGACCCTCCTCTGGGCAATCCGTTTGCGGTTAATCAGATTCACAGAGGACACGTTGGAGGTGGTGGAATTGTGACCATAGGAGCCACATCCAAGCGTCAGAGAAGGGGTATTGGTGTTGTAAATATCACCGATTGCCCCCTGTGAGGAGGGGGAATTGGAGATTACACGGCCGACTTTCATCTCCTTGCCATATGCTTTGATGAGGTCTGGATTTGTAGAGTGAATCACAGCGGAATGCCCCAAACCGCCGAGTTCCAACATTTTTTTAGCCATCGCAAAGCCTTCGCCGTGACCTTTGACCACGAAATAAGCCAGAACGGGAGAGAGCTTTTCGCGCGAAAGCGGATAGTCAGGTCCTACGTCAGCAAGACGTGCGATAAGGATCTTCGTCTGATCCGGCACATGAATGCCGCTCTGCTCGGCAATCCAAGAGGCAGATTTTCCGACAACATCTGGGTTGACTGCTTGTGTCTGTGGATTGATAACAAAGTTGGAAACCTTTTCAATCTCATCCCCCTGTAAAAAGTAGCAATTGTTTGCCTTCATGATGCGTTCAAAGGAATCTGCAATTTCTTCATCCACAATGACAGCCTGTTCAGAAGCGCAGATCATGCCGTTGTCAAAAGTTTTGGAGAGCATCAAATCTGTACAGGCACGTTCCAAACGGGCGGTCTTTTCAATGTAGCACGGGACATTTCCAGGTCCGACACCCAAAGCTGGTTTCCCCGTACTATAGGCCGCCCGGACCATTCCACTGCCGCCGGTCGCCAGGACCAAGGATACGCCGGGATGGTTCATCAACGCATTGGTAGCCGCAATGGATGGCGCTGTAATCCACTGTATGCAGTCCTCCGGAGCGCCGGCCCTGACTGCGGCGTCGCGCATCACCCGTGCAGCCTCGACAGAGGATTTTTGGGCGCTTGGATGAAATCCGAAGATGATCGGATTGCGCGTTTTCATACAGATCAACGACTTGAAAAGCGTAGTAGAAGTCGGATTAGTAACAGGCGTGACACCGGCGACCACACCCACAGGTTCTGCCACTTCCACATAGTCCTCTAGCTCATTTTCTTCCACAATTCCAACGGTTTTCTGGCCCTTAATGGAGTGCCAAATGTATTCTGTCGCAAAGATATTCTTGATAATTTTATCCTCGACAACGCCGCGTCCGGTTTCTTCATAGGCAAGTTTTGCCAACCGTACATGTTGGTCCAATCCGGCCAATGCCATAGCGTGAACAATGGAATCGACTTGTTCCTGGTTCATGTCCATAAAAGCCTGGAGGGCCCTTTGCGCCCGCTGAACCAGGCGATCAATCATTGTGTGTACTTCTCCTTCGGTGTCAGCCGCTGCCTCCCGTGCCCGTGCTTCCACAGCGGCATCTGTTTCGGATTCCGGGATGCCTGTTTTCTTTACCACAGGTACTTTTCTTGCTTTTTCATCCATACCTTGGTTCCTCCCCTGTTGTATTTGTTGGTAGTATCTCCTTGTGGAAAAGGAAATATGCTGAAAAGTAGGGGGGACTTGCGGCTTTTTGCGTATAAAGGCAGCGCGCAGTTGGAAAAAGAGCTTACTAGTAAGAAAAGAGCTTTGACACGTTCCTTTTGAGATGGAAACAGGTCATGGCTTAACAAAAATGAGTCCATAAAAAAGTGTGTCTCAAGGCTACGAATTTTGAATTCATAGGAAAGGAACATCCTTTTTTCTGTCTGGAAATAACATCGAAGTCTCTAAAAAGCGAGGATATCCCAAAAGTCATAAAATGACTGAAGGATACCCTCGTTCTGCAAGGATCCGTAGGATCTACAGTTATTTTGTTGGATGCATGGGCTCATTGGTGATGCGATAACAAAGCGTCATCAAGCTGTCGTTCAGATGGACGTTTTCCACAATCGCATCGGCATATTTCATGCTGATGTCATAGTGACTAAAATTCCAGAAACAGCGGATACCCAACGCATACAGCCGGTCACTCAAGGATTCCACCGCACTTCGGGGAACACAGAGCACTGCCATGGTTGGCTTTTCAAGGTTACAAAAGCGCTCCAATGTATCGATGTTGCGCACGGTGAGCCCATTGATGGTTTGACCGATCTTTGTATCGGAATTGTCAAAAATCCCCACCAGCGTAAATCCCTCCGTTTCGAAGGAAAGATGGGAAGCGATGGCCCGCCCCAGATTACCTGCACCGATTAGTACCGCTTTGTAGGCATGGGATAGACCCAGAATGTTTCCGATTTCTGTACAGAGCTGATCCACCATGTAGCCGTATCCCTGCTGCCCAAACCCACCAAAACAATTGAGATCCTGGCGGATTTGGGAGGCGGTAAGCCCCAGTTTGGCCGAAAGCTCCGTTGAGGAGATGCGTGTAACGCCTTTTTCTCCCAAAAGTTTGAGGAATCGGTAGTACCTGGGAAGCCGCCGGATGACGGACATGGAGATATTTTCCCGTTTTGGCATAATTGATTAGGTCCTTTCTATTCAGAAAAAGAAAGCCAGTTGAGATTCCGCCGTCCGTGCGGAGTGCTTACAGCATTGCCACAAGGCGCTTGTCAATCTCTCTCAGGAAGGTTTCCGTATCCACGGTCGTTTTATTCGGAAGATTGGAAAGGCTGGCGAGATCGCCGGTCATAACGCCCTCTTCAATGGTCTGAATCGAAGCGTGCTCCAACTTGTCCGCAAAGTCCATCAGAGCGGAATTGCCGTCGAGTTCGCCGCGTTTACGCAGCGCGCCTGTCCAGGCAAACAACGTCGCCATGGAGTTTGTGGAGGTTTTTTCTCCCTTTAAGTGCTTATAATAATGACGCTGTACGGTGCCGTGTGCCGCTTCATATTCGTATACGCCGTCCGGGGAAACCAATACACTGGTCATCATAGCCAGGCTACCGTAGGCGGTGGCGACCATATCGCTCATCACATCGCCATCGTAGTTTTTACACGCCCAGATATAACCGCCTTCAGAGCGGACCACGCGGGCAACGGCATCGTCGATCAAGGTATAGAAATACTCGATCCCTGCTGCATCGAATTTTTCCTTATATTCAGCGTCAAAGATCTCTTGGAAAATATCCTTGAACCGGTGATCGTACTGCTTGGAAATGGTATCCTTGGTTGCAAACCAGAGGTCCTTTTTGGCATCCAAAGCATAGTTAAAGCACGAGCGCGCGAAGCTGCTGATGCTCTTGTCCAGATTGTGGATTCCCTGGATGATACCGGGGGTCTGGAAATCATGGATGGTAGCGCGCGTTTCCTTTCCCTCGGAATCCGTGACAACAAGCTCGGCCTTGGCGCCGGCTGGCACCTGCATCTCTACATTGCGGTATACGTCGCCGTAAGCATGACGGGCGATGGTGATGGGTTTTGTCCATGTGGGGATGAATGGCGTAATGCCTTTTACCAAAATGGGAGTGCGGAAAACCGTACCGTCCAACATGGCGCGGATGGTTCCATTCGGGGATTTCCACATCTCCTTGAGGTTATACTCTTCGACGCGCGCCGCATTCGGAGTAATGGTAGCGCATTTGACAGCCACGCCGTACTTTTTGGTGGCGTTGGCGCTGTCCACAGTCACCTGGTCGTTGGTTTCATCGCGGTGTTTGAGGCCAAGATCGTAATATTCAGTTTTCAGATCAATATAGGGCGTGAGAAGAATATCCTTTATCATCTTCCAGATGATACGGGTCATCTCGTCGCCGTCCATCTCCACAAGCGGGGTGGTCATAGGAATCTTATTGGCCATGGGAAATCCCTCCATTACGTTCAATTTTATTTGGACTGCTCTCTTGTATAGTTCAGTAGGCCGCCAGCCAGGACCATCTCGCGCTGGCGCGCTGAGAGGACGGCCTCTGCTTCGAATTCAATCCCCTTCGTTACATCCTTCACAACGATCTTTGAATCATTGGCGATTGCTGTACGAATTTCCGGCAATTCCAGCTCATCCATCTGATCTACACGATCATAATCGGACTCATTCTTAAAGACCAATGGGAGTATTCCAGCATTGGCCAGGTTTGCGCAGTGGATACGCGCGAAACTTTTGGCCAGGACTGCCTTTACCCCCAGATACAGCGGCACAAGCGCCGCATGTTCACGGGAAGAGCCTTGTCCGTAGTTAGCGCCGCCGATAACGATGCCCTTGCCATATTCTTTGCAGCGTTCCGGGAACTCTTTATCGCATACAGCGAAGCAGAAATTGCTGAGGTACGGGATGTTGGAACGGTAGGGAAGGATCTTCGCGCGGCCGGCATGATGTGATCGGTTGTAATATTGTCGCCAACCTTGAGCAGCGCTTTCGCCGCAATGGTTTCCGGCAGCGGGTCCGTGGTGGGAAATTCCTTGATGTTTGGTCCGCGCAGGATTTCGATTTGGTCCATCTCGCTCTCCGGAGCTGGCGCAACAACCATGTTGTCGTTGATAAGGAACTTCTCCGGCAGGGCAATCGGCACTTCATCCCCGAGAGTCTGCGGATTTGTGAACACACCGGTCAGTGCAGAAGCTGCAGCTGTCTCCGGGCTGACCAGATAGATTTGGCCATCCGCAGTACCGGAACGGCCTTCAAAGTTGCGGTTGAAGGTGCGCAGGGAGATCCCTTTGGAATTCGGGGACTGGCCCATACCGATACACGGACCGCAGGCGCATTCCAGAATACGGGCTCCTGCAGCGATCAGATCTGCCAGAGCGCCATTCTGCGCCAACATATTGTAAACCTGCTTGGAACCAGGGGCAATGGCCAGGCTTACATCCGGATGAACCGTCTTGCCTTTTAGGATGGAGGCGACACGCATCAAATCCAGATAGGAGGAGTTGGTGCAGGAACCGATGCAGACCTGGTCGACCTTGATGGCGCCGATCTCATCCACGGATTTTACATTGTCCGGGCTGTGGGGGCAGGCGGCCAACGGGACCAATTCGGACAGGTCAATGGAGATCTCTTCGTCATACACAGCATCCGGATCAGAAGAAAGCTCAATCCAATCCTCCTCGCGGCCCTGCGCCTTCAGGAAGGACCGGGTGATTTCGTCGGATGGGAAGATGGAGGTAGTGGCGCCCAGCTCTGCGCCCATGTTGGTGATGGTAGCACGTTCCGGTACGGACAGACTCTTGACACCCTCGCCGGAATATTCGACAATTTTTCCCACACCGCCCTTGACCGAGAGAATCTGCAAAACCTTCAAGATGACATCCTTCGCAGAACCCAGGGGGAAAGTTTCCCTGTCAGGTTTACGCGCAACATCTTGGGCATGGTGATGTAATAGGGACCGCCGCCCATGGCGACTGCGACATCCAAGCCGCCTGCACCCATTGCCAACATCCCGATACCGCCGCCGGTTGGCGTATGACTGTCGGAACCGATCAGGGTCTTGCCCGGAATTCCGAAGCGCTCCAGATGCACCTGATGGCAAATACCGTTTCCTGGGCGAGAGAACCAGATGCCGTGCTTTTTGGCGATGCTTTGGATAAAGCGGTGGTCGTCGGCGTTTTCAAAGCCGGTTTGCAGGGTGTTGTGGTCGATATAAGCAACGCTCCGCTCTGTTTTGACGCGCGGAACGCCCATTGCCTCAAATTCGAGATAGGCCATGGTACCGGTCGCATCCTGTGTGAGGGTCTGATCGATTTTCAGGCCGATCTCGCTGCCGACTGTCATCTCGCCGCTCACAATATGGTTTTTAATGATCTTTTGCGCCAAAGTCAGTCCCATATGATTTTCCTCCATTTTTACTTTCGAAAGTTTTCGTGAATGATCCTGTCTAATTTATTATTCCTATTATCGTTCAATTTCCTAAGATTGTCAATATATTCACACAGATGGGGCCTTGTATCGGTTCTATGTTACCGGTTTATGCTCTGTGAAATTTTGGCGAGGCAGCAAGCTCTGCAGATCAGGATTTGGAAATCGGAACAACCCCTGGCTTGAAGGCCGTGTGGAATGATGTTATAATACAATTGAACTTGCCTATACCGCAATTTTCCCGCGTCCTTCGTGTATGAACTGCTGGATGGCCGGAACACTAAGCGGTAGGAGGTGGCAAGTATGGAAAAACGTATTCGGCCATGCGTGCCGCGCGGTATGCTGTGGCGCAGCCCGCTGGCGTAAGAAATGATAGCGGAGAAAATAAAGACCGCAGTGAAGCGCGAGACGACGAAAAGCAACAGACCGATCAAATTGTGGATACCGGTTCGGTCATCACCGGAGATGGGCGGCATATGATTCATTGCTTGACGGTGATTGGCCAGATCGAGGGACATAATGTCTTGCCGTCGCAAAATAAGACCACAAAATATGAACATGTAATCCCGCAGCTTGTGGCCATCGAGGAAGAACCACGCATTGACGGTTTATTGATTATTCTAAATACCGTAGGCGGGGATGTGGAGGCCGGACTCGCAATTGCGGAACTGGTCGCTGGCATGAAAAAACCGACGGTTTCTTTGGTGTTGGGTGGAGGGCATTCCATCGGAGTGCCGTTGGCTGTAGCAGCAAAGCATTCCTTTATTGCACCGAGCGCAACCATGACAATCCATCCAGTGCGGATGAACGGATTGATGTTGGGGGTTCCACAGACCTTGGAATACTTCCAGAGGATGCAAGAGCGAATTACGCAATTTGTGACCGACAATTCGCATATTACCCCTCAGCGCTTTTATGAGCTGGCTATGAATACCGAGGAGCTGGTCATGGATGTGGGAACGGTCTTGGACGGGCCGGACGCGGTGAAAGAGGGCTTGATTGACTCCTTGGGGAGCCTGTCGGATGCGATCGATTGTTTATACAAGATGATTGACAAGGAGAAAAAGGCAGCAAAAAAGACCTCGAAGTCGACAAAAAAAGACCGGCAAAAAGGCTTAGAATGATAGCCTCACCCCGTAGGCGGAAAATAAAGGCTTTTGAAGGCTGTAAGAATATTGAACGCACAGGCGGCTGGAAAACATGACAGGCTACCGTTAGGTAGATTGAACGAATGTAAAAAACGGTTCCCGCTATCCTAATGCCGTAGATGGAAAGATTTGGTGACCGTTTGCCGAACAGCCTTATAAAAATTTCCACACGGATTTGTGTATTTTGGCCGTTTGGTTTTTGAGGAACACAGGCGCGGTGTAAACCGCGCTTTACATATTTTACTTGAATAGACGGCGGATAGGCGCCGAAGTAATTGGGGGATAAAGTGGCTGGTAAATACGAAAAAAAGACGAGGACTACAAAAAGAATACGCCTGCAAAGCGAAACAGCAACTCGCAGGCGCGGCGGCAGGCAGAAAAACAGCGTGCCGCTAATCGCCGAATGAGTGAAACAAAAACGACGAAAGCGGAACGGGAAGCGAAACGGGCGGAAGAAGCCAAGCAGCGCAATCAGATTTTAGCGATATTGCTTTTTGCCTTGTCCATTTTTATGGCCTGCTTGGTTTTGATCGAGGGAGACCATGTATGGCTTTGGTTACATAATCTGTTGATGGGCCTCTTTGGAACTTGTGCAATCCTTTGGCCTGTGCTGCTCTTGTATATTTCGATTGTTACAGCGTTTGAGCGGCGCAGTGGGAAGATGCGGGTGAAAATCGGCATCATGGTTGGAATCATCATCTTGGTGTGCGCTGCTTTCTACATATTTGGCGAGAGCGCACAGGAAGGGATGTCCTTTTTCCAGACGCTTGGAGGGCTCTATGGGAAGGGGATTGAACGTTCCGGGGCTGGGCTGGTGAGCGGCCTGCTGGGAATCCCGCTTGTGATGCTTTTAGGAACCGTTGGGGCGCGAATTGTGATTATCTTACTATTATTTGTGGCGGTGATGATTCTCACGGGCACAAGCTTGGTGCAACTTTTCCGTACGGTGGCAAAACCTGCAGAGGTGGTTGCCAACAACATTGGGGAAGCGCGTGAGCGCAGGCAGATGGAACGCCAGCATGACATGAATATCGACATCGCTCTTGATCCGGATGATCCCAACCACTTGCCAGCCCACCCGGTCAAGTCGGTCAAACCACAGCGGAATGAAAAGCTGGAAAAACTGGAGAAGGTTTTTCATACGCCGGACCCCGTGCTCGAAGGAGAAGACCGCCCGGAAGAGCCTGCCGAGGTATTCCGCAAGCCGATTGGCGTGCAGCCGACGGACTCTGTGGTACAGCCAGTGGAGGGAATCCCGGTACCGGAACCACTGACTCCGCTTATGCCGAAATCTATGGAGAAAAAGCAGTTACCAGAGGAGCAAGCGCCCGCCAAGGAGGTTCAACTCACGATGTTGGACGAACCGCCGGAGGACGGTGAGTATCATTTTCCGCCGGTTTCGATGTTGGAGACAACGAAAGCAGCCGACGAAAGCGAGATTGCCCATGAGTTGCAGACCAACGGCCGCATGTTGGTGGAAACGTTGAAGAGCTTTGGCGTACAGACGAAAATTCTGGATATCTCCCGTGGCCCGGCGGTGACACGCTATGAGCTACAACCTGCGGCGGGAGTAAAAATCAGCAAGATTACCAATCTTGCGGACGACATTGCCATGAACTTGGCCGCTTCCGGTGTGCGCATTGAAGCGCCCATCCCAGGAAAGGCAGCGGTGGGCATTGAGGTACCGAACAAAAAGGTCAGTGTGGTGCGTATGCGTGAGCTGATCGAATCGAATACCTTTGTCACCAGCAAGAGTCGTTTAACAGTGGTGTTGGGACGCGATATTGCGGGCGAAATCGCTACGGCCGACCTGGCGAAAATGCCACACCTGCTGATCGCCGGTTCTACGGGGTCCGGCAAGTCCGTGTGCATCAATTCGTTGATTGTCAGTCTTTTGTATAAATCGACACCGGATGAGGTGCGTTTTCTGATGATCGACCCAAAGGTGGTCGAGCTCGGTATTTACAATGGAATTCCACAGTTGTTGGTCCCTGTCGTGACCGATCCGCGTAAGGCCGCAGGCGCATTGAGCTGGGCGGTTACAGAAATGCTCAAACGCTATAAAATCTTTGCCGAAAACAATGTGCGGGATCTAGCGGCGTATAACCGCTTGGCCAGTTCCTGTGGGTATCAGGATGAGCAGGGGCAGCCGATGCAGCACATGCCGCAGATTGTGATTATTATCGATGAGTTGGCAGACCTGATGATGGCCGCCCCCAACGAAGTAGAGGATTCCATCTGCCGGTTGGCTCAGATGGCACGTGCCGCAGGTATGCATTTAGTGATCGCCACACAGCGCCCTTCGGTGGATGTTATCACAGGGATCATCAAGGCGAACATTCCCAGCCGAATCGCTTTTGCTGTCTCTTCACAGGTGGACTCCCGCACAATTCTCGATATGGGCGGCGCAGAAAAGCTTTTAGGGCGCGGCGATATGTTGTTTGCCCCGGTGGGTTCTCCGAAGCCCATTCGAATTCAGGGCTGTTTTGTCAGCGACAGCGAAATTGAAAGCATTGTAAACTTTGTTAAGAAATCGCAGGAACCCGGCTACGATGCAGGAATCGCAGAGGAAATTGAGAAGAATGCTGTGGCAGAAAAGGGGAGTGCTGGCAACGATACGGCGGATTCAGACCAGGACCCGATGATGCAGGAAGCAATCAAGTGTGTGGTGGAGGCAGGACAGGCTTCTACGTCTCTCTTGCAGCGCCGCCTGCGTTTGGGATACGCACGCGCGGGCAGATTGATCGACGAGATGGAACAGATGGGAATCGTCGGCCCACACGAGGGAAGTAAACCGCGCCAAGTGCTGATAACCTACCAGCAGTGGCTCGAAATGAATATGCGGGTTAGCGACGAGCAAAGCAATCCGACGAACGAATCGTAAGATGAATCCGGGCCGCTTCAAACAATGGGAAGCGGCCCGCCAATGTAAAAGGGAGCAAAAGGGAAGGAATATGGCTTTTTTACCAATTACAAACAAAGAAATGTTGGAACGTGGGTGGGATGCACCGGATTTTGTGTTGGTGACAGGTGACGCCTATGTGGATCACCCGACCTTTGGTACAGCGATCATTTCACGTCTGTTAGAGCACTATGGGTATCGGGTAGCGATTTTATCACAGCCGGATTGGCGAACGGATCGGGATTTTCAACGTTTTGGCAAGCCTAAATTGGCTTTTTTGGTGAATGCGGGAAATATTGATTCCATGGTGGCCCATTATACCGTGGCGCGAAATCGTCGGAAAACGGATGCTTATTCTCCGGGAAACCGGCCAGGGTTACGACCGGATCGGGCGGTCACGGTTTATTCGCGCAAGTGCAAGGCAATCTATCCGGATGTACCGGTCATTATCGGCGGCCTGGAGGCTTCCCTGCGGCGGTTTGCCCACTATGATTACTGGGAGGACAAGATTCATCCCTCGGTTCTGGTGGATTCCGGTGCGGATCTGATCTCCTACGGGATGGGCGAAAAGCAAGCGCTGGAGATTGCCCAGCGATTGTTGGAGGGAGTCCCGGTTTCCAGCATCACAGACGTTCGCGGTACCTGTTACCTGGTACCGACGCATGAGTACCGTCCGGGACCAGCCGTGGAATGTCCCAGCTATGAACAAGTCTGTGCGGACAAACGCGCTTATGCGCTCTCCTGCCGGAAACAACAGGATGAACAGGATGCGGTGCGTGGAAAGCGGGTTATTCAGCGCCACGGGAATCAAATTCTTGTACAGAATCCACCGATGATGCCTCTTTCCCAGAAAGAGCTCGATGAAATCTATGAACTGCCCTATGAACGAACATACCATCCTTGTTACGAATCCATGGGAGGAGTACCGGCGATTCAAGAGGTGGAATTTTCGATTACACACAACCGCGGATGTTTTGGGGCATGTAATTTTTGTTCCATCGCTTTCCATCAGGGACGCGCCGTTACAACGCGAAGCGAGGCGTCCGTTTTGCGGGAGGCCAAGATTCTGACCCAAAACCCGCATTTTAAGGGGTATATCCACGACATAGGAGGACCGACCGCCAATTTCCGGGGACCGTCCTGTAAGAAGCAGGAAAAGGCTGGCCTTTGCCCGGGAAAAAAGTGTCTTGCTCCAAAGGCGTGCCCTGCATTGCAGGTTGACCATAGGGAATATCTTGAGCTATTGCGCAAGGTGCGTGCCCTGCCGGGCGTCAAAAAGGTATTTATCCGCTCGGGCATTCGATTCGACTATTTAATGGAGGACCCGGACGACACCTTCTTTCGGGAACTGGTACAATACCATGTCAGTGGACAGCTCAAGGTTGCTCCGGAACACTGTACAGCGCGTGTCTTGGATTGCATGGGAAAACCACATATTGAGACCTATCTGGCTTTTCAAAAGCGCTTTTTTAAACTGACCAAGGAGATCGGAAAGGAGCAGTACCTGGTTCCCTATCTGATGTCTTCGCACCCTGGAAGTACCCTCAAGGATGCGGTGGAGCTGGCGCTTTTTATCAAAAGGAATCATCTGCGTCCAGAGCAGGTGCAGGATTTTTATCCCACACCGGGGACTATTTCTACATGTATGTTTTATACGGGCCTGGACCCATACACGATGAAGGAAGTCTATGTTCCGCGAAGCAGTAAAGAAAAGGCAATGCAGCGGGCTTTGATGCAATATTTTATCCCCAAAAACAAACCGTTGGTGTTAGAAGCGCTGAAATTGGCGGGGCGCACCGACCTGATTGGACGCGGGGAAAATTGTTTGGTATGGGGCCCTGTTCCGGAAGTTCCCCATGGGAAGAAGCAGGAACCGAAATATGGAAAAAGGCCCCCGAAAAGGAAGTCTGGGTCCCGGCGTGGCGCGCACCGGTAAGGAGGGGGGCTTGTGCAGCAGAAACAGACGCTGTGGCGGCGATATATGCCTGTGCTGTTGTTTGTGCTCATCCTCGTAATCTTTTCCCTTCTTCCCTCCTCGCCCGCCGTATGGCGCGATGTACGCCGTGCCTGCGGTTTGGGAACATTTTCAGATGCGGCGGATCGTGCGCCGTTTGCTTTTCATGTATTGGATGTCGGGAAGGCGGACAGCCTACTTTTGGAGTGTGCAGGCGAGGCCATGCTGGTGGATGGAGGGACCCCGGATCAGGGCGCTGGGGTTGTACAATATCTGAAGCGAAGAGGAATTTGTTCTCTGCGCTACGTGGTAAACACGCACCCGGATGCGGATCACATTGGAGGCCTTCCGGAAGTCCTGAGGGCGTTTCCGGTGAAAACATATCTTTCACCGGAGCAATCTGCAGATACGGAGGAATACCGCCAAACGCAGCAGGCGTTGCAAGAATGTGCTATTCCGGTTCAGCATCCACAGGCGGGAAGTGTCTTTTTTCTTGGAGATGCGGAGATACAAATTGTAGCGCCGCTGTCCATTGCAGAGGATACAAACAATAATTCCTTGGTTCTACGGATTGTGTACGGTGATACAGCCTTTTTGCTAATGGGCGACGCCGAGCTGGAAGAGGAGGCGTCCATCTTGGCGAGTGGTGTACAATTACAGGCGAATGTGCTCAAAGTGGGGCATCATGGAAGCGATACTTCTACGGGAAAGGCTTTGTTAGATGCCGTTCAGCCCGAATATGCAGCGATTTCGACTGCTTGGGATACCAGCCGCCTTCCGCGGGAGTCGGTGCTTCGCCGCTTACAAAGTATCGGTGCATCCTCCTTCCGTACAGACGTATGTGGGACACTGTTGTTTTTGAGTGATGGAAAAGCGGTTTGGGCTATGACGGAGAAAGAGTCTTGCGCTTGAACGGGCTTTCGTGTATGATGAGAAGAATAGAAACAAGGGAGGAATCCATTATGCGCATTTTGGTGATCGACCGTTTTGAAGGCGCCTATGCAATCTGTGAAGACAAAGATCAAAAGTTTTTTGCAATTGAGACCGGGGAGCTTCCTGCCGGAGCGGTGGAAGGTTCCGTTTTGGAGATCGACGAAGAGGGTACAATCCACATCAATGAAGAGAAGACGGCAGCGCGCCGGTCAAAGATTAAAAAGCTACAGGACAAGCTTTGGAAAGAATAAAATAGCCTAAAATATGCCTACGGATAAAAAGTCAATGTATTTTTCAAAAGAAGTATATGAAAAGGGGATACTCTATATCCGGCCGAATAGACCGTGATAGGGAGTGTCCCCCTTATTTATGCTTTTGCGAATAGAATGTAAGCAGAAGCTTTTGCAGATCGGTAGCCAGGAAGTGGCTGAACCGCTGCTTTGATCGAGAAAAACTGTTATTCATATCATCGGTGGATGCATGAAATGGTCCTATTTTTATCGTAGACGATGCAATCGCCACTTTAAAATATTGTGCAAGTTAGATATGTGAATAAAGTTGACTTTGGAGAATATTCCCAATTTAGGATTGTTTTACAGAGCGGGCTGTGCTATGATTTTTGTATCACTTTGAGAAAGAAGGCGGATTTGTGCACAAATGGACGGATTTCCCTTCGCTATTGTGGTTGCTCATTCGGAGCAGTCCGATTTGGCTTCTGTGTATGTTCCTTTGTGCTTGTGCGGCATATGGGTTTTCGGCTTATGTACTGACGCCTTCCTATACGTCATCTGCTACCTTGTATATATACAATTCACAGGATACAGCCCGCGAATTGAATGCTGGCAATGTGGATACTTCCCGAAAACTGGTGGATACCTGTGCGGTGATTCTGCAAAGCGACCGGACCTTGGAACAGGTTTTGCGCCGGACAGGAGGCAAACAATCGTTGGAAGAGTTGCGTGGAATGCTCACTTTGGATTCAGTGGACCATACGGAAATTTTACGGATTTCGGTTACCTCTAAAGATCCGCAGCAGGCTGCTCTCCTGTGCAATACACTCGTGGCTTGTGCACCGTCGGAAATTCTGCGGGTACTCCAAGCGGGCAATGTCAAGGTGGTCGATTCCGCATCTGTGCCGGAGAAACCCACTTCCCCGGACCTTGCAGTCAACACCATATTAGGGGGCCTGCTGGGACTGGGGTGCTCTATTACGGCCATTCTGGTATGGAAGGCATTGGATGGACATATCCGAACCGCAAAGGATTTGGAAGAGTGCGGAGCACCTGTGCTTGCAGAAATCCCTCTTCCGGCTTGCTTGGGGGAGGTGACCATATGGTACGGGGTAGAAAACCAAAGCACTTTGAACAAGCGCCGCATTTGCTGACACAGTTCAGCCCGATCGAGCAATGGGAAGCCTATCGGACGCTATATGCGCGTCTGCTCGTTTCGCGCGGTTTGGAGGAACGCTGCTCGGTTGTGGTTTCCGGAGTGCCGTCTGCGTTTTTGCATGCGGTGGTCTGTACGAATTTGGCGATTGTGGCTTCCCGATCTGTACCGGTTCTCCTGGTGGATGCATGTCTGAAAAATCCACAGCTGCACTCCCTTTTACAGATCTCAAATGGTTGCGGTCTGTCGGAGGTCCTTCGGGGACAGAGAAAATGGGAGGATTGTGTCCAAAGAGAAGTCCTTCCCGGACTAAATATCCTGTCTGCCGGATCGTGGTCCAAAGATGCGGCAGCTTACCTTCACACGGAACAGATGGAGGGATTGCTGCAAGAGGCGTGCCAATCCCATGCCCTTGTCCTGGTAGATACCCCGCCGGTTTGTGATTCACCGGACGCCCTTCTAGTAGGACGGTATACGTCGGGAGTGTTGCTAGTTGTATGGAAAAATGTTGCAAAATGTGCAGATATTCAGCAAACTGTTTCAAGATTGAACGATGCATGCATCCCCATTTTAGGGAGCGTATTGGTATCCAAAACCAGGCGATAAAGGGCAGTTTTACTTTACAGATCGTTTGATAGGCACCTTCTTTTACAGGGTGTATTTTCCTTTCGGAAAGAGAATACTATATCATAGAACAAAAAGGAGGAACTTGCCGATGTTTCAAAATACGGTTCACGGGGGAATGCATATATGGAAATCTGCTCAATGGCGAATGGGTGGAGTCCGACTCCGGAAAGCAGCTTGAAATTCATTCCCCAGTAGACGGAAGCTTGATTGGGAAAATTCAGGCGATGACAAAGCAAGAGGTCGATGAGGCCATAAGAGATACCAAGATGCATGTGCGTACTTGGGCGGAAACACCCATCTATGAGCGTGCAGAGGTATTTTATCGCGCAGCAGATCTGTTGGAAGAGCGTGCGCAGGAAATTGCCGAGATTTTGACGATGGAAGTTGCAAAGGAAAAGAAATCGGCGCTTTCTGAAGTAACGCGTTCGGCAGACCTACTCCGTTACACGGCCGACATGGGAAAGAGCATGGAAGGGCAGGCGATCAGCGGCGAGAACTTCCCCGGCGGGTCCCGCCAAAAGCTCTCATTTGTTCGCCGGGTTCCCCTCGGGACCGTTTTGGCAATATCCCCGTTTAATTATCCGGTGAATCTCTCCGTCTCCAAAATTGCTCCGGCGCTGATTGGCGGCAATACCGTTGTCTTAAAGCCGCCTACACAGGGGGCGATCAGTGCATTACATCTGGCAGAGGTCTTTCAGAGCGCGGGTTTACCCGGCGGTGTACTCAATACCGTAACTGGGCGCGGCAGTGAGATCGGGGATTACATCGTTACGCACGAAGGCATTGATTTTATCAATTTTACCGGAAGTACAGAAATTGGAAGGCACATTTCAAGCTTAGCACGCATGACCCCGCTTCTGCTGGAGCTCGGTGGCAAGGATGCGGCGATTGTGCTGGAGGATGCGGATCTGGATTTCACAGCCAATACGATTGCCGACGGTGCATATGCCTATTCCGGCCAGAGGTGCACAGCAGTTAAGCGCGTGTTTGCAACCGATGCTGTGGCCGACCGATTGGTGGAGAAGCTCAAAATGCGTGTGGATAAGATGCAGGTGGGCGATCCCCGCAACGGCGCCATGATTACTCCTTTGATTGATGAGAAGGCGGCTGCGTCCGCTATGGAGCTGATTGCAGAGGCTTTGGAGAAAGGCGCGACCTTGGTAACTGGCAACCGTCGGGAAAAGAATCTGGTATATCCAACTCTGCTGGATCATGTAACGGAAGATATGGAGGTTGCTTGGAAAGAGCCTTTTGCACCGATTCTGCCGATTATCCGGGTCAAAGATGTAGGCCAGGCAATCGAGTTGGCGAATCGTTCGGAATATGGTTTACAGTCCTCTGTTTTTACCAATGACATCAACCGAGCGTTTTCTATTGCAGAGCGGCTTGAGGTCGGCACTGTGCAGATCAATAACAAGACGGAGCGCGGTCCGGATCACTTCCCGTTCCTAGGGGTAAAAGCCAGCGGTATGGGTACACAAGGCGTACGGTATTCCATTGAGGCGATGACCCGTCCCAAGGCAATCACCGTCAATCTCCGCGAGGACTTTTAATAAATATCAATACAGAGAAGTATCGAATAATAGCGTATCGAAATCTCTTATACCAGTAGTGTCTTCCATAGAACTAGGAAATAGAGATGATGGATATGCGGGATGAAGATTTTGGCTCTGTTCGGATGAAACTGGAAGAAGTGATTCAGTGGAGCGGCTTGAGTAAAAATAAAGTTGCCCAATTTTCTCAAACGCAAAGAGGGCAGTTAAATCATTGCTGTAAAATGTTTAACGTATTGATTTGGCCATTTTACCCCGTTTTTGTTATGCACGGGACTGCTAGGGAGTGAATCTTCTGGATCTGTTTCGCCGGTAAGGAAAGAATAATATGGCAAGCCTGTTGTGGAATGATGAAAAGCCTTCACGACAGGCTTGTTTTTGTATTTAGAGAGACAATTGTTTTGGAAGAAGGGAATGGACACTTTATAAAGAATGTTCTTTCGAGGTACTTTCAGAAGCTCACTCCGGTAGAAACGATTAAAAAGGGGATAGACTTTCTGTTGCATATTCGCTGTCAGACAGAACGCCGTCCCCAAAATGTCCAGCGGCGAAGTAGGGGGGCTCGCCGTATACCCTAGTAATTTTGCCGACGTACAGTAAATAACACCAAAAAATAGATGAAGTTTGATTTAGCGCATGGAATATTTCTGCGATGCTCATGTCTGCATATCTGCTACGTTGTAACATCCGTGTGTTTGAAACCCCCGAAGCAGAAATAACTGTAAGTATATTAGCAAGAGGGACACCCTACCTTTTGCGGAGACTGTCCCTATTAAAAATATTCATTAGTCAATTAGTGAGAGGAATCATCCGTCATTTTACAGCTGCCGTTTGATCACAGTTATCCCTATTACCAATATCCGTTTATTTATTTGTAATGGGGATATATCAAATGACAGTCCCCACCAAATTGCAGGGTATCCCTGTCACTACTATGATTTTGTCGAATATGTACTTAGCTGTCGTTAATGCTTTATAGCGCTTATCGTTCGATTGTATTCGTCCTTTTCTACCGGCAAAGAATACATTCGTACTTGACGTTTACCAGCACATCTTTTTACAACATAGTATATCGGGAAGAATTGTAAAACCGATTCTTGCCCTTTCCCGGGGATTGTAGTACCATGAGGAGGAAGAAAATCCGAAAAGCATCACAGAACCGTCACAGATCTGTGCGAAAATACAGATATTACAAGGAGGAGTGTTCATGTATCGTATTTTAGTGGTGGACGACGAGGAGAAGATCCGCGCGCTGATCCGTAAATATGCGGAATTTGAAGGCCATACCGTTCGTGAGGCGGCGGATGGGATGGAAGCTGTCCACATTTGTCGCGAGCATCCGGACGATTTTGATATGATTATTATGGATGTGATGATGCCGGAACTGGATGGCTTTTCCGCTGTACGCGAAATTCGAAAGTACAGTGCAACACCCGTGTTGATGCTGTCTGCACGCGGTGAAGAATACGACAAGATTCACGGCTTCGAATTGGGCATCGACGATTATGTGGTCAAGCCTTTTTCTCCAAAAGAACTGATGATGCGTATCAATGCTATTATGAAACGTGCAAAGCCCACTGTAGACCAACCAAAGAAGGACCAGGTGAGTTTCGAGGGACTAAATATCGACTTTACAGGCCGCATTGTCACGATTGACGGGGAAAAGGTGGATCTGTCTCCCAAAGAATATGACTTGCTTTTTTATTTTGCAAAAAATCGCAACATTGCGTTGACCAGAGAAAATTTAATTACAAATGTCTGGGGCTATGATTTTTATGGAGACGACCGCACCTTGGATACACACATTAAGCTTCTGCGCAAGAGCCTTAAGCAATACAGTAAATTTATTGTCACATTGAGGGGAGTGGGCTATCGGTTTGAGGCTTGAAGCATTTTTCAAACAGCTGAAAGACCGCGTCCGGGGGCTTGTTCCCCATCGTGTTGGGATAAAATGGGGACTGTTTTCCGGTTTTGCGGCTTTTGCCGCCATCATTTTGGTGATGTTGTGGGTTTTTCAGATTATGTTCCTCGGTAGTTTTTATAAGTTTATTAAGGTGAGCGACATCAAAAATTCTGCACAAACCATCGAACGCAATATCAATTCCGATGATCTGAGTACGCTTTTACAGGATATCTCACAAAACAATCAAATTTGTATCATTGTTTCAGATGAGTACGGGGATCTGTTCTATTCGGAGGATGCGGTGCCAAATTGTGTTATTCATCGGTTAAGCGGACTTCAGCGAGCATTCATTTATGAAATTACCCGCCGCAATGGAGGGGTTTATTTTGAACAATTTCCACAGGACAATATGCGTACGGTACCAAATTGGCAACGGCAACAGGTTACCGATGATGCTGATGCGCCGGAAAGTATGATCTATACATTTATTACAGAGAGGGAAAATGGGAAGAGGCTATTGGTTTTGCTGAATTCAACGATTTCTCCGGTCGGCTCTACGGTACAGACACTACGCATACAGCTTACGTGGATCACGGTAATTATGTTGGTTTTAGCCTTCTTCTTGGCGCTATTCCTGTCCCGGCGAATTTCTGGTCCCATCATCAAAATTAATTCTTCTGCAAAAGTATTGGCCCAGGGAAATTATGATGTGCGTTTTGAAGAGGATGGCTATCGGGAGATTGCAGAATTGGGTGCGACGCTCAACTATGCAGCAAAAGAACTCTCTAAGGTGGAAACACTCCGGCGCGACTTGATCGCCAATGTTTCTCACGATCTTCGTACACCGCTTACAATGATTACCGGGTATAGCGAAGTCATGCGGGACCTTCCCGGGGAAAACACGCCGGAAAATGTTCAGGTTATCATTGATGAGGCTAATCGATTGACAACGCTGGTGAACGATATGCTTGACTTGAGTAAAATGCAGTCCGGTGCACAGAAGTTATCGCCCAGCTTTTTCGATCTAACGGAGAGCGTACGCGATATTTTGGGACGATACAATAAGTTGACAGACTATGATATCCGATTTACAGCGGATCGTGATGTGACTGTCTATGCAGATGAATTGAAAATCTCTCAGGTAGTTTATAATCTGGTAAATAATGCGATTACTTATACAGGTGAGGACAAAGTGGTGCGCTTGAAGCAGTCAGAACACGATGGAAAAGTGCGCATTGAGGTACGAGATACTGGAGAGGGGATCGACCAGGACAAGCTCAAGGACATTTGGGAACGTTATTACAAGGTGGATAAGGCACATAAGCGCGCACAAGTGGGGACCGGATTGGGACTTTCGATTGTCAAAACCATATTGGACATGCATGGTGGAGCGTATGGTGTGCAGAGTGAACAGGGGGTTGGAAGTACGTTTTGGTTTGAACTGGACATTCAGGACGAGCAAAACAATTCTGTATCGACTACCTCGCCGTTTATGTGAGACGGTTTGTCCTATTTTTGTGGGGGATGTG
>BCAA01000022.1 GCA_001305115.1 Clostridia bacterium UC5.1-1E11
GTTCCAGACCTTTAATGGAGTGCTGGAAGATGCAGAGACGATGCTTGGGAATCCGGAAGCTGGACAGGAAGAAGTGGATGCAATGGCGCAGAAGCTTGCGGAAACAATGGCATCCCTGCGGAAGATCCCAAGCAGAGAAGAATTGCAGAAGCTCATCGAAGAGACAGAAGCGATCGACTTGAACGGCTATACGGACCGTAGTGTGGCAAACCTGGAGGCGGCGCTACAGGTAGCAAAGGCAGTCGCCGGGGATGAAACCGCAGACAACCAGACAATCGCAAAGGTATATATGAACCTGGAAGCAGCTGTAGCAAGTTTGGAGAAGGCGGAAACGCCGAAGCCCAACCCGAAGCCGGACAACAAGGGAGGAAAGGGAAGCAGTTCTGTGAATGCCTCCAACTCCTATGGGGCGGCAGGCGTCGTTTCTGCGGCACAGAACGTCTCGACCCAGAAGGCGCATGTGGTGAGTGACACGACAGTGAACTTCACGCTCAAGAGAGGCAGCGCATACTGTTTCAAGATGACGGTGGTAAATGGAAACAACCAGACGCCGAGCTTTACGGTAGGCAACGGCAGCGTTCTCAAGACGCAGTTTGTGGCGAAGGTTGGAAACGATTACTACTACAGAGTCTATGCAACCGGCACACCGGGCCAGAGCACGGGCGTCTACACGACACTGCCGGGACAGAATGCGGTGAAACACTGCACAGTGACCATTGGTTGAATGCCGGATACCAGCGAAGGGCATAAGCCATTCGATCCAGCAACCACTGATGGAAGAGAGCCTGCGTAGAAAACGCCGTAGGCGCGAAAGGCGCTGTGCGTCCACCGGGTTAGAGCATAGGTGTCTACACGATTCTGCCGGGGCAGAAAAGCAGTCAAACACTGCACAGTTACAATCGGCTGAGTACCAAATCTGTTCTGAACAACGAGAAGGTAAACTACATCCGATCGAATCCAGTAACCAATAGTAAAGAGTTTCGTAGGCAATACCCTAGGCACGAAAGACGTTGTGCGTCCACCGTGCTAGAATACAGGCGTCTACACGACCCTGCCGGGGCAGAATACGGTGAAACACTGTATGGTGATGGTAGCTATGAGGCTTCGGAAAGAAAAAAGAATATGGAATATCTCTGACAGATAGCTTTTCTACATGTAAATATAAACGTATATTCTAATCGCATGTAGATGATTTGTCTCTCATGAGAGCGAATACATAGGAAAGCCAAAGAAGAGATATTCCACCCATATGACCCAGCAGGGGAGTTCGCAAACGAGAATGCGAATAACCCCTGCTGGGTCACACTTTTCATAGGTATGGGAATGTATTGTACGACGTTGTTACTGTGTAGTAACAGCTGGACGGATGTGGGGGATCTTTTAGGGATGGCATAAAAGCTATTTCCACCGGAGAAATCCGGCAATAATCCATGAATACCGGAATCATCTTTGGGAAAGAGTGAAAGAAATCTGTAACTAATCAAGTACCCGGCGATTGGTGGCATGAAACTCCTGTAGAGAAACGCCATAGGCGCGAAGACGTTGAATGTCCGGCGTTGATAGGCGAACATCGGAAGCGTGTTTTGGAAAGAATGAAAGTGGCTGCTATCTAAAATGAAGTCCCCGGTAACCGATAACAGGGAATTTCTATAAGACGAAGAAGACGCGATGAGTATTCCAGACCAGAGTACGGGTGTCTACACAAGTCATTGTGTAGTAGTAATTGGACGAATGTGGATAAACTTTCGGGGATGGTATAAAGTTTGTTTCCACCGAGGTAATCCGGCAATAATCGATAAATACCAGAATCGCGTTGTACAAAGAGTGAAAGAAACCTGTAACTAGGCAAGTACTCGATGGTCGGTGGCAGGGAAACGCCATAGGTGTAAAGGTGCCGAATGTCCGGCGTTGATAGGCGAACATCGGAATCGTGTTACGGAAAGAGTGGAAGTAACTGGTATCCAAATGAAACACTTAACAACCAATAGCGGGAATTTCCGTGGGGGACGCTGAAGGTATGAAGGGAGCTGTGTGATGGGAGACCATTGTCGGAATACCAGAAATTTTAAATGATGTAATGGTAGACCAATCCGACCAAGAATCTGACAGCCAATGACAGAGAGTCTTTGTAAATATTTCTCGTTAGCAATTGGGCTGTCAAACGTTTAGAACCGTACTCATTTCATCAAAAACAGGGCAAATCCTTTTAAATTTCATAAAATACGGACATGAAGAAAATAGTGCCAAGGGAATTTACTTTATTCTGGATTTCCTATAAAATCGAATGAGGGAATCAGAATATGTATTATATGCATTTACAGCAGGATAGCATGTGTAAAGCATATAATGTAGGGATGAATCATGTCTGCACTAAAATGATAGGAATGGAGTTATTTCAGGAGTTTATGAGAAGGAAAGAATTGGATATATGTAAATGATGTTATACATGTAAGATAGAAAGCTTCTACGCAATGTTCAGGAATGTCCTCCGTAAAATGAAAGATTGTGAATTCAATTTAGCGGTATCCTTTTAGAAAACAATCGTGTATATCGCTTTAAGTGTTGCGTAGAGAGCCTGTTCACATTACTGGCTTCCCGTCTAGGATTTCAGCTCTTTGCTGTTTCCCTGCCGTTTCGTTTGATTCGTAAAGAAGGGGACGATTTATCTAGGAACCTTTTCCAAAATGGTTATATGCGGCATGATTCCCACAGGAGAAATGTTGTTATTTTTTAGGGAATGCGATATAATGAAACCGGTTTATTTTGGGGATATCCCCTGGTGTGGAGGAACACCGCATGATTGATAAAGATTTTTTGATCATTTAGAGGAACAGATTCATCAAACGGTTCAGGATGCTTTGAATCTGAAAGAAACCGTTGTTCATACGGTGAGGGAAAATGTAAACGTTCAAAAAGGACCGGTACCGCCAACCAAATCGGTTCCCCAAAAACGGTATGCATATCCGGTCCGGCCAGTCCGTGTCATGAAGGACCAGATACGAATCCGTAAGGCCCCTTCCGGCTCAGTAGCAGGGATCATTATGGAGATTATCGGATTGGTTGGCGCAATTTCTACGGGGCTGGCGTTTATTCTTTTGGCACTGATTTCCGTATTATTTGGCATGCCTTGGACTGCTTTTGCAATTTCTAGTTTTGTTATTGTTCCGTTGTGCGTAGGCTTTTCGGCACTGGCAATCTGTGGAGTGCGCCAGGTGCGTCGAAAGAGGCGTTTTCAAAGATATCAGGCCCAGTTAAACGGCGGCACATTTTGTTCTTTAAAACTCCTGGCGTCGGCTGTAGACGAGTCAAAGTCCTTTGTTGTACACGATTTGCGTAAGATGATTCGGGATGGTTTGTTCCCGCAAGGGCATATTGATGAGCAAGAAACCTGTTTCATCGCGACGGATGAGACGTATCGCCAGTATTTACAGGCGCAGGAGAGCGCCCGTCGCCGGCAAGAAGAGGAGCAAAGAAGAAAAGTGTCCAGTCCGGACGGACCTACAGAGTTGGAAAAAGTGATTGCGGAAGGGCGTGATTATCTTTGGCAGATTCGCGAAGAGAATCACGCGATATTCGAAGACGTGTTTTCGCAAAAGCTATCCCGACTAGATGCAGTATCCACGAAAATCTTTAACCATGTAGAGGCACATCCCAAAAAACTTCCAGGCATTCGCAAATTTATGCAGTATTATTTGCCTATTACCTTAAAATTGGTGAAAGCTTATCGGGAATTTGGAGAACAGTCCATCCAAGGAGAGAACATTACCCGGGTAAAGACGGAAATTCGCGATACATTGGATACGATCAATATTGCCTTTGAAAATCTTTTGGACAGCCTGTTCCAAGATGATGCACTGGATATTTCTACAGACATCTCTGTATTGGAGACGATGCTTGCACAGGAGGGGCTGACTGGGGATACGTTTCATCAGAAGAAACCGTAAATTCGATTGGAGGTACTTGTTATGGACGAGACTTTTCAGGAGCAGCCCATGTTGACCCTCGAGCCGTTTGCAGATGAACAGCCTGCTTCCATCGAGAAGGTACAGCCTGTGCAGACATCTACAGAAACGCCAATATTCGATGAGCGTAGCTTAACGCCGGAAGAACGCCGGATGGTGGACGATTTTGCGGCCAAAATTCAATTGAGCAATTCCAATATGATCTTGCAGTATGGTGCAGGCGCACAGAAAAAGATGGCAGACTTTTCAGAGGATGCGTTGAGCAACATTCGTACAAAAGACCTTGGCGCAGTAGGAGAGATGCTTTCCAGTGTTGTTACAGAATTAAAAAGCTTCGATGTAGAGGAAGAGGAGAAGGGATTCTTTGGCTTTTTCAAACGGAGTGCAAATAAAATGACAGCCTTGAAGGCCAAGTATGATAAAGTGGAGGCCAATGTCGAAAAGATTTGTGCGGTGTTGGAACGACATCAGGTGCAATTGCTCAAGGATGTTGCGATGATGGACAAGATGTATGAAATGAACAAGGTTTATTTCAAGGAATTGTCCATGTATATTTTGGCAGGCAAAAAGAAACTTACGCAGGTTCAGCAGGAAGAACTGCCTCTCCTGGTGGAGAAAGCAAAACAAACCGGCCTGCCGGAAGACGCCCAGGCAGCCAATGATCTTGCTTCTCTTTGTAACCGCTTTGATAAGAAGTTGCACGACTTGGAACTCACCCGAATGATATCCATCCAAATGGCGCCAGAGATTCGGTTGGTGCAGAGCAATGATACCCAGATGTCGGAGAAGATTCAGTCCACGTTGGTCAACACGATTCCGCTTTGGAAAAGTCAAATGGCGTTGGCATTGGGAATTGCACATTCTCAACAGGCGGCGCAAGCACAGCGCGAGGTAACCGATATGACAAACGAGCTGCTTCGCCGGAATGCCGCGACACTTAAAATGGCGACGGTCGAAACGGCAAAAGAGACGGAACGTGGGATTGTGGATATGGCAACGCTGCGCGAAACCAACCAAAGTTTAATTTCTACATTGGACGAGGTCATGCAGATTCAGACGGAAGGCCGCCAAAAACGCCGTGAAGCGGAGATGGAGTTGAGCCGTTTGGAGGATGAACTCAAACAAAAGCTACTGGAAATACACGGTTAACCAAAGAGTAAAGCCGCTTCGGCATGGAAATGCCGGGCGGCTTTTTTAGAAAATATTGGTATTACAAAATGAATACTGGATTTTTAAAGGGGTGCGCTTTATAATTAGAATAGAACGTTTGATTGGAGATGGAACGCATGGAGCGTACAGACCGTGTTATTCTACATTGCGATTGCAACGCTTTTTACGCTTCTGTTGAGTGTTTGTTGCATCCAGCATATCGGGATGTCCCGATGGCAGTATGCGGAGATCCCGAAAACCGCCGCGGGATTGTACTTGCCAAAAATGAGAAAGCCAAACGCTTTGGCGTTCAGACAGCGGAAACCATCTGGCAAGCGCGGCGGAAGTGTCCAGAGCTGGTGCTTGCTCCACCGCATAGGGATCAATATGCCAAGTATTCAAAACAGGTAAATGCCATTTATCAGCGTTATACTGATTTAGTGGAGCCCTTTGGAATTGACGAGAGTTGGCTCGATGTGACCGGCAGTCAAAAGCTATTTGGTACTGGAAAAGAGATTGCGGACCGGTTGCGTGAAGAGGTCAAACGAGAGACTGGCCTGACCATTTCAGTTGGGGTGTCCTTTAATAAAATTTTTGCCAAACTGGGAAGCGACTACAGAAAGCCTGATGCAACCACGGTGATTTCACGGGAGAACTATTCGGAACTGGTGTTTCCTCTCTCGGTGGATGCCCTGCTCTATGTAGGAAAGAGTGCGCGGGAGACTCTGCAAAAAATGCGTATTCGTACAATCGGGGACTTGGCCCATGCAAGCCGCAAGACTTTAGTAGCGAGCTTAGGGAAGGTGGGTGGAGAATTATACGATCATGCCAATGGTCTGGATACGAGTCCGGTAAAGAGCGTTTACGAACCGAAAGAGGTAAAATCGGTGGGCAATGGTCTAACATTTAAACGTAATTTGATCGGCTGGGATGACATCCGACTGGGTGTCACTGTTTTAGCCGATACAGTTGCCGCGCGTATGCGCCGTAGTGGCGTAAAATGTTATACAGTGCAACTTAATATTCGCAATCCAAGTTTCAAAACCATTTCCCGTCAAAAGCCTTTACATGTACCAACTTTTCTGGCAAAGGAACTAGCGGATACTGCGATGGAACTTCTAACGGAATCGTGGAACCCCAACGCGCCAATCCGCATGTTGACGCTCACCGGTACAAACCTAGTACCAGCAAAAGAGGCGCCAGGAGAGCAGATGAGTCTGTTTGAACATTCCAGGCAGAAAGAGCGGAAGAAGCAGGAGAAGTTGGAGACCACTTTGGATGCCATTCGTGCAAAATTTGGAAAAGATTCCGTATCCATCTGCGGCGTTCTGCAGAATGACATAGGGGCGGATTGACTTGCATTCCAGCCGATGTCTTGCTAAAATGAGGAAAAGCAAATTCTATACAGATACAGGTTTTGGGCTGGAAAGGAAAAGCGATCCAATGAAATACAGTATTTTTGGAGATACATATGTTGTACGCCTGCAAAAAGGCGAAGAGGTACTCACATGTTTACAGGAGCTCTGCCGGAAGGAATCGATCTCTTTGGGAATTGTTTCGGCGATTGGAGCAGTTAAACATGTGTCAGTGGGTGTCTATCGAGTGGAAGAACAAGAATATATTGCAAAGACCTTTGATGGGGTGATGGAATTGACATCCCTTCTGGGGAATATTACCGAAAAGAACGGGGAGCCTTACCTGCATTTGCACGCCACCTTTGGGAGGCTCGATGGCAAGGTGATTGGCGGCCACCTCACGGAAGCTGTGGTGAGTGCTACCTGTGAACTGTTTATCCGAAAAATCGAGGGATATGTGGGGCGTAGGCTGGACCCGGAAACAGGGTTAAACATTTTTGATTTATAAGGAGGATCTACCGATGGTCAAGCATATTGTCATGTGGAAGCTCAAGGATGAAATCAAACAAGATGGTTCAGAAGCTTTGGTCGCTTCGCTGCAAGAACGTTTCAAAGCACTCCTGGGGGTTGTGCCGGGGTTGACTGAAATTGAATTCGGCGCCAACTACAACGGTGGGGAATATGATATTGCGCTGTATTGCGCATTTCAGACAAGGGCGGATCAGGACGCATATCAATCGAATCCGGCGCATCTTGCAGTGGCGGAAACGGTGCGTGCATCTACTTGTGGCCGCGCCTGTGTTGACTACGAAATCGAATGATAAAACCGGAAAGCCCTTCCCCTTATGGGGATAGTTGCTTTCCGGTTTTCTTTTTGTGCAAAGTATGTTATGATGGAAAAAATAGATCAATCTGGGCATGCTTTCTATAAAAACTGTGTCCAAATGTAAAGGAGGAATTGCCATGTTGGCGGAGTTAGGAAACGATCTGAAAACCTTTTGTTGGCTGGAGTAGGGGCCGTTGCAGTGACTGCGGAAAAGTCGGAGGAGCTTTTGAAAGAGCTGGTGAAGAGAGGGGAACTCACCGTAGAACAGGGCAAAGTCCTCAACGAAGAGTTGAAACATAGGATACAGGAGAAAAAGCAACCGGTCAAACAGGGTGAACCGTTGTCCTCTCAAGGGTGCAGCGCGCCCTGTGTAGATGTAGAACGGATGAGTCGAGAAGAAAGAGCACAACTGCTCAAGAAGTTGCAGGAGCTCGATGCGAAGGAACGGGATGGAAACGACAAAGCCGTTGAATAATTCCCCGGGGAACGGTAAGCGCCTGGGGGAAATCTTGCGCATTTTGGGAAGGCATAAGCTAACCCAGGGAATTACCCCGGAAAAACTGCGTGCGACGGTAGAGGACTTGGGGCCTACCTTTGTCAAGTTCGGACAAATCATGTCTATGCGGCATGACATGCTTCCTGCCGAATATTGCGAGGAATTAGCAAAGTTGCGCACAGACGTTCAACCATTGGCGTTTGCAGAAGTGCGCCACGTGGTTGAGGCTGAATATAAGGTGCCTATGGAGGAAATCTTTTTGTCCTTTGAAGAGCAGCCAATTGGATCAGCGTCGATTGCGCAGGCACATATGGCGGTATTACGGGATGGCCGGCCGGTAGTTGTAAAAGTACACGTCCGGGTATCCGCGAGACGATGGCCGAAGATGTGGCGTTGCTGCATCGTGCGGCACGTTTACTGAATCTCACAGAAGTGGGCGACGTAGTAGATCTGAACATGGTGTTGGACGAAATGTGGACGGTTGCACAACAGGAGATGGATTTTCTGTTGGAGGCGCAGAATGCAGAGGAATTTCGGGCCTGCAATCGGGATACTGCATTTGTGGATTGTCCGGAAATTGATCACCGGCACACGACTACCCGCGTGTTGGTGATGGAATATGTGGATGGGGTCCAAATCGACGACGTGGATACACTGCATCGGGAAGCGTATGACCTTGAAGAGGTAGGTTTAAAGCTGGCGGACAACTATGTAAAGCAAGTGATCGATGACGGCTTTTTTCATGCAGACCCGCATCCCGGAAACATCCGTATCCGCGGGGGAAAAATCGTCTGGATCGATTTAGGCATGATGGGCCGCCTCACAATACGCGACCGTTCCTTGCTTCGGGACGGGGTAAAGGCCATTGTCAGCGGGGATGTGGAACATCTAAAGCAGATTGTGCTGACAATGGGCGTGCATTCCGGGCGTATTGACCATGCGCGATTGTATGGCGACATCGACGATTTTCTGGCAAAGTATGCCAAGCTGGATTTGGGGAGTATGGATCTTGGACAGATCATCGAGGAATTGGTCGGCCTTGCACGGGAACATCGCATATCCGTGCCGAAAGGGATCTCTATGCTGAGCCGAGGCGTGCTCACTTTAGAGGGGGTTCTTGCGGTTGTCAGCCCAAAGATCAATCTTTTGGAAATTTTGGCAAATCGGATGTCGGCAGAAATCCGCAAAGATTTTGATTGGATAGAAGAGCAAAAAGGCCGTTTCAGAAACTTGTATGAATCCAGCCAAAAGGGAATCCGTATTCCCGCACAGATGTCTGACCTGCTTCGAATGGCTTTAAAAGGTCAAGCAAAAGTCAACTTAGAAGTGATTGGTTCCGAACAGCCGTTGGCCTCTTTGGATCGCATGGTCAACCGGCTGGTAAAATGTATCCTATGCGCTGCTATGTTGCTGGGGTCCTGTTTGCTTTGTACCACCGGAATGCAGCCAAAGCTTTTGGGAATCCCATTGGTGGGGATGTTAGGTTTTATTGCGGCACTCCTTATGGGAATATGGGTACTTTGGGATATGCACAAGCATAAATAGGACTCATTTTACACAGTTAAAAGTATATGGCGTTAATAACAGAACCCCCGCTACGTCCCATTGGGATTTGTAGCGGGGGTTCTTGCAAATTATTTTGAATGGTTTTACAGAGATTGTTTAGATCATTACTATACGCTATGGAAACCTTTACCGATGATTTCGCTCGTATTGGAAATCAGGATAAATGCACCTGGCTCTACCTGCCGGATGTATTGCCGGAGCTGTACAGCCTGGTATCGCTTGAGTACGGTAAATACAATGTACTTTTTATCGTGGGAAAAGGCGCCTTCTGCTTCGCAAACAGTGGCACTGCGACCCAATTTATGCACGATAAAATCGCAGATTGGCTCCGGGGTACTACATACAACATTGAAGTATTTACAAAGGTTGATGCTTTCGATGACGTTGTCGATCACCAGCGATTTGGTAAATAGCCCCAGCATTGAGAACAGAAAAGTCTTTATATCAAAGATAAAGAACGCGGATAGCGTGATCAACAGATCGCTCAATAGGAGCGCATTGCCAATATTGACACTCGTATATTTCTTTAAGATCATCGCAACAACATCGGTGCCGCCGCTCGACGCGCCAATGTTGAACAGGATGGCAGAACCAAGGCCGGGGAGGACAATCGCAAAGACCAATTCCAGCATGGGATCGTCGGTCAGAGGCTTGTCCAAGGGCCAGAAATATTCCATTCCGGAGAGCGCTACTGACAGCAACATACTGGAATAAACCGTGCGTACACCAAAGCCCTTTCCCAAAAAAAGAAATCCTAAAATCAGCAACAAAAGGTTAACAATAAAGTTGACAGTACTGGGAGAGATGGGCATCACCTGACTGACGACAACAGCCAAGCCGGTCACGCCTCCGAAGGTAAAGTTATTTGGAAACTTAAAAAAATAGATTCCCACTGCCATCAGTAGGGTACTGGCTGTGATAAGCGCATATTCTTTAAAAATCTTCTGAACGGTTTCCTGGCGTGGCATCGTAAATTTCATTGTGATCCCTCCAAAGAAAAACGTCATTTTCTCTATAACCTTTCGAACAATTGAAAGCGGATATGTGTAAGGACTTATGAACGTATCGCAAGAATCTTGCGTCAAGAAATTTTTTGAAATTATTGGAATTTATAAAAAGAGGATTTCCCCCGAGAGATTGTTTTATTGGGATACAAAGAATCGGTCAGGGATCTCATAATCGCCTTACGGCCGATCAATCCTATTTACATAAAGTAAGGATGCCTTATCAGAAGCCATCGTGCTGGAATTCTTGAAACAGTAAGAATCTCTTTTTCGGCATTTTGTAAGATCAATGGGAGATTGTCCCATAGATAACTGGTGTGCATATCCTTTTCTCTTTTGGGCAATTCATAAACACCCATTTCTTTCCCGCAGAGCAAGTTTTTACCATCTTTATCTTACTATACAGCAGCAATATTTTCAAGAAGTCCATGGGAGGAAAGCGAGGCTCCCCCTTGCGTAGAACAGGGGGGCGGCCTGTCTACTTGAATCAAAAGGAAGAATTTGTTATAATACAATCGATTATTGCCGAAAAACGGGAGGAAAAAATCCACCGTATGAGAACGGGATGTAGATGCCGCCGGCTACTTCCCGCACCTGGAAACCGGCGGGGAATGGAGTACTTATGGCGAGAGTTACCCTTCTGACGTATACTCCCCAGCCGGAGAAAACGGTTGCCATGGCAGCCAAGCTTTGCTATTCGCCTTCTGCGATTGACGAAATCGGCGAGGGGTTAACGGAAGAAAAGACAGCTTCTTTTGTACAGATGCTGGCAGATATTGGCCACGAAAGTCCGATTGAGCACGCTTCGTTCACTTTTGGAATTGAAGGTGTTTCACGCTCGCTGTTGGCGCAGATCACGCGCCACCGCATTGCGTCGTTCAGCGTACAAAGCCAACGCTATGTAGCGGAAAGTGATTTTGCTTATGTCGTGCCACCGGAGATCGAGGCAATTCCGGAGGCAAAAGCGGAATTTTTGGCAGCCATGGAGGAAGACCGCCGGCATTATGAACGTTTAACCGCTCTTTTAAAAGAAAAACATCAAAAGACTTTGTTGGAAGAGGGAAAGAGCGAAAAAGAAGCAGTTCGTACTGCGGAGAAGCGCGCGATTGAAGATGCGCGTTTTGTATTGCCCAATGCTTGCGAAACCAAAATGGTCTGTACGTTTAATGCACGTTCGTTACAAAATTTCTTTGCGCTTCGTTGTTGCAATCGCGCCCAGTGGGAGATTCGGGATATTGCAACCCAAATGTTGTTCTTAGTGCGTGAGGTTGCGCCGCATCTCTTTGCAAATGCAGGTCCAGGTTGCCTGCGCGGCGCATGTCCGGAGGGGAAAATGTCCTGTGGAAAAGCGGCAGAGGTGCGTGCTTTTTTCCGTGTGGAGAAACCAGTATGAGTGGGAAATTAATTACCCTGGAGGGGCTGGACGGCAGTGGAAAGGCGACGCAGGCCGAACTGTTGTGCCGGGAATTGAACAGGCAGGGGGCGCATGTACGGAAAATATCGTTTCCAGATTATGCACAGCCTCGTCCGTGCTGGCTAAGATGTATCTGGATGGCAAATTCGGTGAGAATCCGGATGATGTGTCCGCCTATGCAGCTTCGTCGTTTTACGCTGTAGATCGTTTTGCAAGTTATGTACAGTTCTGGAAAGAGGACTACCAAAAGGGGACGGTTATTGTTGCAGACCGGTATGCCACTTCCAATATTGTGTTTCAGATGTCCAAACTTCCCCGGAGCGAATGGAATACCTTTATCGAATGGGTGCAGGATTATGAATACAGTAAAATGGGTCTTCCCAGACCGGATTGCACGATTTATTTGGATATGCCCCCACCTGTGAGTCAAAAGCTTCTAAGTGCCCGTTACCATGGCGACGAGCGAAAGAAGGACATTCATGAGAGAAATACCGCTTATCTGCTTGCGTGCAGAGAGGCCGCGGTATACGCGGCAAAAATGCTCGGTTGGCTGGTTATAAATTGCGCAGAGGGCGACAATGCTAAACCTATGGAACAGATTCACAGGGAATTGATAAAAGAATTGGCAGGAGAGATTCATTTATATGTTTAATTGGAAAATTCCAGAAGTTTCAGATCGCGAATGGATGCAACCGGCGCTATCCGCATCCGGTGGGATGGGGAGCGAGTTCGCCTTTGGTACGCTGTATCTTTGGTCTTGCGCATATGGCACGCGGGTTTGCCAGCACGATGGACTAATCTTGCGTTGTTCTGGACTACCGGACAACCGGACTTATCAGATTCCATTGGGCCCGGGGGACTTGCGCAGCAAAGTGGAACTTGTGCTCGCAGATGCGAAAGATTACGGTTGTAAATTTCGCCTATGGGGATTGACCAAACAGGAGACAGAACAGCTGGAACAAACGATGCCAGGGATGTTCCGCTTTCAGCTGGATCGGGACGCCTCGGATTATATTTATGATTCGCAGGCGTTGATCCACCTTTCCGGACGGAAGTATCATGGAAAGCGAAACCATTTGGCACGGTTCCAACGTTCTTATAATTGGTCCTATGAGGATATTACACCGCAAAATTACGCCGACTGTAAAGCGATTGCCCACGAGTGGTGCGTACAAAATGGTGGCTGTGGCAAAGAGGATGGTACGGACAACGAAAATTGTGCGATCAATATGGCTTTTCGTTCTTTTGAGGAGCTGGCGCTTTCCGGCGGGCTGTTGCGCGTCGATGGGAAACCAGTGGCCTTCACCGTGGGGGAGGAAATCAATCCGGAGGTTTATCTTCTCCATTTTGAAAAGGCGCTGAATGGATACGAAGGGCTGTATGCAGCCATCAATCACGAATATGCGGCAAAAAATCTGGAGACTATCGTTATATCAATCGGGAAGAGGATTTGGGAATTGAGGGCTTACGCAAGGCAAAGCTCTCCTATAATCCGGCTATCCTTCTTGAGAAATATTCTGCGACCTTGCGTTCAGAAACAGAAGAAATCACGGAATTGGAACAAAAGAACTAAGTGGAAGGCGGTGCGGCGGTGATCGGTTTTGCAAATTGGGAGGACCGCCCGGCATTGGCAAAGCTGTGGCAGGTGTGTTTTGAAGAAGAAAAGCGATATGCCAACTTCTTTTTTAACAATGCATTTTGTCCAGAAAATTGCTTGGTTTATCGCGTCGGCGGCCAACCGGCAGCTATGTTGCACCTGTTGCCAGCGAGCATGGTTTGTGGCGGAAAGGCCGTGCGTATTCATTATGTCTTTGCCTGTGCGACTGCGCCGGAACACCGTTCCCACGGATATATGAGTGCGCTGTTGGCTTATGCCGCCTTGGTGGGCGCCCAGAGAGAAGAGCAGTTTTCAGCAATCCTGCCGGCGAATCCCTCTCTTTATGCGTATTATGCGAAGTCCGGTTATCAGACGTTTTTTGAGCGGGATGAGTATTTACTCCGCGCTGAACAGCTGCGTGAACAAGCCGCCGAGGTGGAGGGGCGGAAGTATTTACCGGCTGAGGTATTAAACCGTATACGCAACACCCTGTTACAGAATTGGGAGGGAGCAGTCCTTTGGGACGACCGCGCGTTTTGGTTTGCATCAGAGGATAATCGTGCCTATGGTGGCAGATTGGTTTGTACACATGGGCCAGCATATGCGATCTGTCGGTATGCTGGAGAAGGGCTTTGTGAGGTGACGGAGCTGATGTGCACGACAGAGCACTTGCCTAAATTGTTCGGGGCAATGCTACAGGAGATGCCGGCTTCTAATTATCGAATTCGTCTTCCCAAGGGAAGCGGACTGTTGGAGATGGCCGGGCTTTCCTCCCTTTCTGCGCCGGAACCTGTGTTTTGTGGAATGCTCCGGCCGTTAGACGGCGCTTCTATGGATCAATTGCAAGTTGGAGAAAAAAAGCCATATCTTGGCCTTGGGAAAGATTAAAATCAATCGCTGATGAAAGGGGCGTTATAAAATGATCTATGTTTTTCTGGCAAATGGGTTTGAAGAGATTGAAGCGCTGGCAACCGTGGATATCCTTCGCCGTGCGGAGCTGAATGTAAAGACTGTAGGAGTAGGCGGTAAGACTGTCACGGGTTCTCATGGAATTCCGGTGACTGCGGACATCGAAGAAAAGGAAGTCACCACCGATGATATGGAGTTGGTTGTGCTTCCGGGCGGTATGCCGGGAACACTGAACTTAGAAAAGTCTCCGATTGTCAAAGCGTCCGTACAGTATTGCTTGGACAACAGTCTGTACGTGGCGGCCATCTGTGCGGCTCCCTCCATTCTGGGACATATGGGGGCGCTGAAAGGTTGTACAGCGACCTGTTTTCCCGGTTTTGAAAAGGAATTGGAGGGGGCGAGCCTTTCTTCGCAGCCCGTCTGTGTCAGTGGGCGTATAATTACCGGAAAGGGTGCAGGCGTTGCGGTGGACTTTGCTCTGCGCATTGTGGCGGAGCTCTGTGGATCGCAGGCATCCGTTGCGATCAAAAAATCCATTCAGTGTCAAAATTGACCTGCTTATAAAGGACGGTCGCATGTATATCAAGAACATCAAGGAACTGAAAAAGAACTTGCGCGCACGCTACCGGCGTTACCGGGAAAAAATGAATGTGGAGCAAAAAATTCGTCTGGATGCTTCGATTCAATGCCGGCTTTTGACATTAGAGGAGTACACGCGGGCAGATACGATTTTCATCTATGTGAGTAAGCCCATCGAGGTCGACACTTTGGCGATCATCAATGCCGCGCTTGCCAATCACAAGAAAGTGGCTGTGCCGCGTTGTGTACCAGATACCTTTGATATGGAATTCTATTACATTACCTCCTTGAGCGATCTGGAGAAGGGTACATTTGGCGTATTGGAGCCCATTGTGGACAAGTGCGAACATGTGGGAGATTCGTATGGACGTGCGCTTTGTATTGTGCCAGGACTCAGTTTTGATGCGCAAGGGTATCGCTTGGGATATGGGAAGGGCTATTACGACCGCTATCTTGCACAGTTCCGCGGTATCACAGTTGGCGTGTGTTACCTGGGGTGCATCCAGTGGAATCTGCCCCATGGGTATTACGACAGGCCTGTGGATATTTTGATTACAGAGAAATATGTCCGCAGAATTGCGAGGCAGGAGGATACGCCATGAACGACGATAAGCGCAACGAAGAACTGCGCCGGAAAAAGGTAGAGAACTTCCGGGTGCAGATTCCCGAGGACTCTTTTTCGGAAGGACAAGAATCCCGGGGCAGAGAACCGTCGGTTTTAAATAGCTATAGTGATCCCCAAAAAAGCGCCGGGCACCGGACGTTCGTACAGCAGAGCGCAATGCAGCAAAACGGGCGACACAAGCACATAAACAGCGCAATAAGCAAAAGCGTGGAAGAAATAAACTGTTTTTCCGCTTGGTCTGGCTGATGATGGTTCTGTTTATCGGTATTGCACTGGCACAGTACGCAGTGGCCGGTATCAATGATATGTTGGCCATCGGCCGTGATAAGGTCAATGTGACCGTCGAGATTCCTAAGGGGGCAACAACGGATCAGATTGCGGAGGTGCTCCAAGAGCAGGGAGTCATTCAGCGGGCGGACTTTTTCAAGCTCTATTCCAAGCTAACAAAGTCGGACGGCCACTATAACAACGGTACTTATAAGCTGAATACCAGCATGGATTATGAAGCGATTATCAACAATTTGCAGTCGAATGCCAACCGTGTGGATATTGTGAAGATCACGTTCCCAGAGGGAGTGAACGCTCTTGAGGTTGCGCAGCTTTTGGAAGAAAACGGCGTTTGCTCTCAGGAGGATGCGCTGAACTATATCAATTCTACAGCTTTGGATGAAAAGTATGATTTCCTGAAACAGCTGACCGGTGACCGGTACTATCATATGGAAGGGTATCTATTCCCGGATACGTATGACTTTTTCAAGGACGAGGCCCCGGAGGATGCTATTTCCAAATTGGTCAACAACTGTGACCGGAAGCTCACAGAAGAAATTCGGGAAGAAATCGCAGCCAGTGGGATGACGATCGATCAAGTGATGACATTGGCCTCTATGATTCAGGCGGAGGCAGCGGATGAAGAGGACATGTATATGATCTCCTCCGTATTCCACAACCGCTTGAACAGCGATGGATCAAATGGGCTTCTGCGCCTCCAATCCGATCCCACCATGTACTATCCGTACCGTACGAAGAGTGCGATTCCAGAGGACATTCGGGAAACGTATTCAAGCAAGTACAACACGTATGAAATCGAAGGCCTGCCTACCGGCCCGATCTGCAACCCTGGCGCGAAGGCGATTGATGCGGCTTTGCATCCGAAAGACACGGATTACTATTATTTCTGTCACGACGCAGACCGCAATGCCTATTACGCAAAGACCTTGGAACAGCATCAGCAGAATCTACAGAAGGCGGGGTTGCGATGAATGACATGAAAGAGAACCGGCCGGAGCTTTTGGCGCCGGCCGGCGATATGGAACGTCTGCAAGCAGCGCTGGACTTTGGGGCGGATGCCGTGTATCTGGCGGGACAGATGTTTGGTATGCGCACGGCTCCATCCAATTTTACCCGCGAACAATTGCAGGAGGCTGTCGCTTTGGCACATGCACGGGGTGTACGGGTATATTTGACCTGTAATACCGTACCGCGCAATCAGGAGATCGATCTGTTGCCCGACTATCTTGCATTTGTACAAAATGTAGGGGTAGATGCGTTGATTGTAACCGACCTCGGCGCGATGGACCTTGCAAAACGCTATGCGCCCAAGGTAGAATTACATGTTTCTACCCAGGCGGGGATTGCGAATTATGCTGCGGCAAATGCTTTTTATCAGTTGGGTGCCAAGCGTGTGGTATTGGCGCGCGAAACAACGCTAGAAGAAATCGCAGAGATCCGGGCAAAGACGCCCAAAGATTTAGAAATTGAAGCCTTTGTACACGGGGCGATGTGTATGTCTTTTTCGGGGCGGTGTCTGTTATCCAATTATATGGCAGGGCGGGATGCCAACCGGGGAGCTTGTGCACAACCGTGCCGTTGGAAATATGCGTTGGTGGAAGAGAAACGTCCCGGTCAATACATGCCAATCTATCAGGATGGAGAGGGTTCCTATATCCTGAATTCCAAGGACATGTGTATGGTACGCCACCTTCCGGAACTTCTCCGGGCAGGAGTCACCAGTTTGAAAATTGAGGGACGGGCGAAGTCGGCATATTATGTAGCGGTGACCACAAACGCTTATCGTTGGGCTTTGGATGAGCTGGCTCAACATCCCGATTGCTCGGTTTCCCCATGGATTGTCGAAGAATTGGAAAAGATTAGCCACCGGCCATACAGTACGGGCTTTTATCTAGGCGGAGAGCCGGGGCAGGAAACAGTCCAGGGGGGATATGTCCGCAACTACGAAGAGATCGCCGTCTGTGAGGATTATCATGACGGAATCGCTATTTTATCGCAGAGAAACCGCTTTTTCCGCGGAGAGGTGGCGGATGTATTGGAAATTGGAGAGAAGCCGTTTGATCTGCCGCTAGAAGAATTGTTCGACCAGGATGGTCAGCCCATCGAGGCGGCGCCGCATGCGACGATGACGGTACTTTTAAAGACGGATCGTCCGTTGAAGCGGGGGGCGATTTTGCGTCATCGCCGCCCGAAGGATTCCTAAAAAAGGGGGAAGTCCATTTGGAAGCTGTACAGACCACTTCACCACAAAAGGCCCGATATGATTGGGTGGATGCGCTGAAATTTCTCGGCATTTCGTCCATCTACGTAGGACATATGGGGACGGCAGCGGGGACTCTCTATCCGTTCACCTTTCAATATTGTGTGGCTTTATTCTTTTTGGCGTCGGGCTTTTTTGCGCCGCGTGCAGAGCAGCAATCGTTTTGGCCTTTTTTAAAGAAGAAACTTTGTACCATTGTGTTGCCGTATTTTGCTTTCAGCGCGATTAATCTGGTGGTGGATGTGCTCACCTGGGGATGCTCTTTTACCGAGTTTGTTGATTTGATTTTGGCGATGTTTATGGGCGTACGAACAAAAACGGTTGCAGCCGCCCTTTGGTTTCTTCCTTGCCTGTTCGTCATTTCCATTGGCCATTATGCTCTGAAGAAGTTCCTGCGGAAAGATTGGCTGGTGGTATTGGTGAGCCTCGGCTTTTACATCGCAACGGAAATAGGAATTCCCTATCGTCCGGTAGGAGAGCCGCGCATGTTTTTTGGAATCGACAGCGCGATGTGCTATATTCTCTACTATGCTTTGGGGGCGGTCCTTTTCCCCTATTTAAAGGAGTTTCATTTTCATGGGCTAAAACTCTGGGCAAAGGTGCTTTTTGGGGGGCAGCCTAGTATGTACATTTGTAGCATGTGTCGTCTATTTCAAAGGACCTTCGTTTCCGATCGATGCCCTGCCCTTTCAGCTGCCAAAAGCAATTCGCGTATTTTATTCAGCGGGGCTGGCTCTCGCCTTTCTGTTTCTAAATTTTATCGGCTCAAAATTGCTCGCTCATGTGAAAGCCTTTACGGAGATTGGCCGCAATACGTTAATTCTGTGTGGGACGGAGAACATCATGAAGGAAGTTTTAGCCGCTTTGGTGTCCCTTACAGGGTTGAAGCTGGAGATCCCTTCACAGTTTGCTGCATTTGTCTATGCGTTCCTGCTGTTGTATCTCTCCAGTAGGACGATTGTGCCATTGATTCGAGACCATTCCAAAATCCTTTCCGGGACATACCGATTTGAAAAGGCATAGCGGTTTAAACGTCCTCTTGTCAGGTCATACTGACAGGAGGACGTTTTTATTTTGTGTGAAAGGAGACCAATATGGAACGCATTGGCAGACGTACAATTGCCTTCTTTCTGCTTCTGATGTTGGGAATGCTGGTGGCCGTGTTGAGCGTCTTCACGGTGGCGAATGGAACAACTCTTGCACAGACTGCGGATCAGCAGAGAAGTTACCGTTTAGAAGTCGCCCATACACGTGGGACCATCTATGACTGTAAGTTGCGCAGCTTTACAGGACAGCAGAAGGAATATGCAGCAGCGATTGTACCAACCATTGAGGATGCAGCAGCCCTGAGCAATATACTTAGCCAGAAGGAGATGGCCGACGTGTATCCGTCACTAACAGCGGGAAAACCATTTGCCCTCCGGGTAAAAGAGTCCTTTACCGCGGAGGGGGCGGATGTATTTCCCGTGGAGAAGCGGTATGCGGATGAGCAATCTGCCGTCCATATTCTTGGTTATCTGGATGGTGCAGGAAAGGGAGTCTCAGGAATTGAAAAACTCTTTGACCAACCGTTATCGCAGGGACAAGGGGAAATCAGCGTCACCTATCAAGTGGATGCGACAAACCGGGTACTGGCAGGAGAGGAAAAAAAGATCAATGATACTTCATTTTTAAGCCGCCGGGGAGTGGTCCTCACACTGGATCAGGAGATTCAGAAGGTCGCCGAGCAGGCTGCCAAAAAACACCTGAAAAAGGGGGCGGTGGTGGTGACCGAGGTGCCGTCGTGTAAAATTCGTGCAATTGTAAGTCTGCCGGATTTCAATCCCAATGATGTAGCATCGGTATTGGAGGATGAGGATGCTCCCCTTCTAAACCGCGCTCTTTCCGCGTACAGCGTGGGTTCCGTGTTTAAGTTGGTTTCCGCTGCATCCGCGTTGGAATATGGAATTCCACCGGAAACCCGTTATACTTGTACAGGCGGTATACAGGTTTCCGACGACATTTTCCATTGTTATAATGGGGAGAGCCATGGCGAGGAGGATATGAGCCGGGCCATTGCCCAATCTTGCAATACGTATTTTGTACATGTGATGCAACAGGTACCCCAGGCACAATTCCTATTGATGGCACAAAATTTGGGCTTTGGAAGCAGCGTAGAAATTGCACCGGGGTTTTCATCCGCGGCCGGAGACCTTCCCACCTTGGAAAGCTTGAAAATCCCAAAGGCGTTGGCAAACTTTTCTTTTGGGCAAGGGGCCTTGACTGCAACGCCCGTACAGATTGCAGGCATGGTCAATGCGATTGCCAGCGGAGGAGAATATACGGCTCCAACGATCTACGAAGGCTTTGTCAATGAAAATTTGCAGTATCTCGATCAAGCACAGACGCCCGCAACACGCCGCGTGATGACGGAACACACGGCCTCTCTGCTGCGAACATTTATGGTACAGTCGATCGAAGAAGGCACCAGCAAGCGGTTCAAACCCGCTTCCGGCGGCGCTGGGGCAAAGACCGCGACGGCACAGACCGGAAAATATGTAGACGGCGTGGAAAAGGTTATCTCCTGGGTAGCAGGATATTACCCAGAGGAGGAACCGCGCTATGTCATTACGGTAATGGGCGAGGACGGAACCGGCGGCGGCGCAACCTGTGGTCCGGTTTTTCAGGAAATCGCCGATGCACTGCCCGTCGAGTAAAGTGAGTTTGGAATGAACGAGCCTTTTCGTATGCGCTGTTCTTGACATTCCGGCAGTGGAAGTTTATAATCATTCTGTAACTGAATACAAAGGCGATGAAGGGTCGATGCCTTTGTCTGTGCGGCAAAAGAGAGGGTTTTCCGGAAAAATCGGGCTGAAAGAAACCTGCCGAGGGCGGCAAATGGCGAGCCAACCCTAAGCCCCGCAGCGATGAGTTGCGGCGTATCCCGCGTTAAGGGAGTTGAGCGGCGCCGTAAGGCGCAATTTGGGTGGTACCACGGGTTTTCCCGTCCCATGTGGACGGGAAAGCTCTATTTTTTTGTTGAAGATGGGAGTTTCGAACATGCAGTGGACAGGACTTAATGAATTGCGCGAAAAATTTTTATCCTTTTTTGAGAGCAAAGGCCATACGCGCCTTCCAAGCTTTTCGCTGATTCCGAAGGATGACAACAGCCTGCTTTTAATCAATTCCGGTATGGCCCCGATGAAAAAGTATTTCACCGGCGAGGTGACGCCGCCAAGTAAGCGTGTTACGACATGCCAGAAGTGCATTCGCACCCCGGACATCGAGCGGGTTGGAATTACAGCGCGCCACGGCACCTTTTTTGAGATGTTGGGCAATTTCTCATTTGGCGACTATTTTAAACACGAGGCGACGGCTTGGGCGTGGGAGTTCTGCACCAAGGTGTTGGAATTGCCAGTGGACAAGCTCTGGGTCACAATTTATCAGGACGACGATGAAGCGTTTGACATCTGGACAAAAGAGGTTGGCGTCGCACCGGAGCGCATTGTACGAATGGGGAAAGAGGATAATTTCTGGGAGCATGGTTCCGGCCCCTGCGGACCTTGTTCGGAGATCTATTTTGACCGCGGCGAAAAGTATGGCTGTGGGAAGCCAGGATGCGGCGTTGGATGCGAATGCGACCGCTATGTCGAATTCTGGAATGTGGTTTTTTCCCAGTTTGACAGCGATGGAAAGGGAAACTACCCGCCGATGGAACATCCGAATATTGATACGGGCATGGGGTTGGAGCGCTTGGCCTGCATTATGCAGGGAGTGGATAACCTCTTCCTGGTGGATACGGTGCAGAATATCATGCAGCATATTTGCCGTATTGCAGGAGTTCCATACGGCGAGGACGAAAAGAAGGATGTTTCTCTGCGCGTAATCACGGACCATATTCGCAGCACGACCTTTATGATCGGCGACGGGGTTATGCCGTCCAATGAAGGGCGTGGCTATGTACTGCGCCGTTTGCTTCGCCGTGCGGCACGCCATGGCCGCCTGTTGGGAATCAATCATACATTCCTGGCAGATGTCGCCAATACGGTAATCGATGAAAATAAAAATGCATATCCAGAGCTCGATGAAAAGCGCGCGATGATTACAAAGTTGATCCATGTGGAAGAGGAGAGCTTTGCCAAAACCATCGATCAGGGAATGCAGATGCTGAACAGTTTGATTGATAAGGACTTTAATGCTTGCCTGTCCGGTGAAGATGCTTTCCGGCTGAACGACACTTATGGGTTCCCGCTCGATCTCACGAAGGAGATCGTCGCAGAGCGGGGGATGACCGTGGATGAGGAGCGCTTCCACCAGCTCATGCAGGAACAGCGCGAGCGCGCGCGCAACGCCCGGAAAAATGCGGGTGCAGATGCCTGGGCAGGGGAGAACGATGTCTTGGCCGATATACCTGCGACAGAGTTTTTGGGATATGAGAAATCCCAGACCGAAGCAACGGTATTGGCGATTCTCAAGGATGGCGAACGTGTCGATCATGCGACCGCAGGCGATGAGATTGCCTTGGTGCTGGACAAAACCACTTTCTACGCAGAGAGCGGCGGCCAGGTGGGCGATGTAGGTCCTATTTCTTCAGCCGATGCACTGATTGCAATCGACAATACGACGAAGAATCATGCAAAGAACTTCATTCATCATGGAATCATCAATGCGGGCACAATTTCTGTCGGGGATCGGGTTCAGACAGAAGGCGATCCGGAGAACCACCGCGCGATTATGCGTAATCATACGGCGGCACATCTGTTGCAGGCGGCACTTCGTATGGTGCTGGGCGATCATGTAGAACAGGCAGGCCAGTTGGTTGATGAGAAGTATGTGCGCTTTGATTTTACACATTTCTCCGCATTGACGCCGGAAGAGCTTCACCGTGTTGAGACCATCGTCAATGGAGTAATCCTCAGTGGCACGCCGGTCGAATGCCGCGAAATGCCGATTGAGGAGGCCAAGAAGTTGGGGGCAATGGCTTTGTTTGGCGAGAAATACGGTTCCATTGTTCGCGTTGTCTCTGTGGGGGATTTCTCAAAGGAATTCTGCGGCGGTACGCATGTGGATAATACGGGGCGAATTGGTTTGTTCAAGATCCTTTCTGAAAGTTCTGTCGCTGCAGGGGTGCGCCGTATTGAAGCGGTTACGGGCCTGAACGCCCTGCGTTATTTAGACGAGACGTTGGCCCAACTCGGTGCAGTTGCCTCCGCTTTAAAAGTGACATCTACTTCCGGCTTGGCACAGCGGGCGGAACAGATGGCCGCTGAGCTGAAAGAGAAAGATCGCACAATCGAATCGCTGAATGCAAAAATGGCCGATATGCGTATTAACGGCCTATTTGAGGGTGCAAAGGAGATCAATGGGGTTCGTGTGATCACGGCGCTGTTTTCGGCAACTCCGGCCAATGCACTGCGCACTATGTGCGATAAGATTCGCGACAGCGCACCGAATGTGGTGGCTGTTTTGGCAGCCACGCAGGATGGAAAGGCCAATATTGCTGTCACAGTGGGAAAGGATGCCCAGCAAAAGGGCCTCAATGCTGGAAAAATTGTGCGTGAGGTCGCCAAAGTTGCCGGAGGAAACGGCGGCGGTAAAGCAGAATTTGCTATGGCAGGCGCCAAAGATCTCACAAAGTTGGATGAGGCCCTGGCCGCAGCAGAAGGCATCGTAGATGCAATGATGCAGTAATTCTTGCGGGAATTCCCTTCTGTATGGTATAATCTTTGTCAGAAAGTAATCGTGAAAAAGAGTGTATGAATGGCACTTCATCATGGCCCTGTTGGCAGGGTAGGAGCGACGAAAGGAGGAAATACGGTTGGACTGCGTTTTTTGTAAAATTGCGGCGGGTGAAATCCCCAGCAAAAAGGCCTTTGAAGACGACCGCGTGTTGGCTTTCTACGACCTGGATCCCCAGGCCCCGATACATATTTTGTTGATTCCGAAGGAGCATATCGCATCGGCAGCGGAGATCACAGAAGAAAATGGCACAATTGTAGCACACATCTTTGCGGTCGCAGCAAAGCTCGCCAAGGATTTAAATCTTGATAAGGGATGGCGCGTGGTGACAAATGTCGGTGCAGACGGCGGACAGACGGTGATGCATATGCATTTTCATCTGTTGGGAGGCCGTTCGATGGCATGGCCTCCGGGCTGATGACACTTTTGAAAGTTGGAACGGATCACACGCTGTAGCGTGTAGAAGAAAGGCTGATTATTTTGAGTGAAAATAAGTATTACCATATGACGATTGCAGGCTGTGAACGGGACCTTCCGATTTGTCCAATCGATGAACACTTGGACATTGCAGGCTTTGTGATGCTCGGAGATGTGGAGATTACGGAAAAGACGGCTGAAGCGCTTTTGGCCAAATGCCCGGAGCATGATGTAGTGGTTACAGCGGAAACCAAGGGAATTCCGCTTTGTTATGAGATGGCGCGTCAGGGATGCCGCCGCTATATCGTTGCGCGCAAAAGCGTAAAAGCATATATGCGCAACCCCATCCATGTGGAAGTAAAATCCATCACAACCGATCATGTCCAAAAGCTGTATTTGGCGGAAGATGACTATAAGGGCTTGAACGGCAAGCGTGTGCTGATCGTCGACGATGTGATTAGTACGGGAGAATCTCTCGCAGCGATGGAAGACCTAGTAAAGCAGTTCGGTGGTAACATTGTCGGCCGTGCGTGTGTGTTGGCAGAAGGCGACGCAGCTGACCGCAAGGACATCATCTTTTTGGAAGCTTTGCCACTGTTTGCGAAATAATTGTAAGACAAGAAAAGCACCCGTTTCTCCTGTAGGCGGGTAGAGACCTCTCAGAGGAGGAATGGACATGCGGCGGCCATTTGCGCTGGTTGGATTCACGTATCTGCTGGCGCAGGTGGCCGCTGTTTTTCTGGGGCTACCTTGGGCTCTGCCTATCGCCTGTGTGCTGTTATTTTTAATGGGCGTGTCACTCATGATTCCACGCTTGCGGATGGGGATTTTCCCAGTGGCGCTTTGTGCAGCTTCGCTGGCATTTGGTGGTTTTGCAGCGTTGGCTCCAGCGGTCACCCTTCCAGGAGAAGAACTGAATGATCGGGAGGCAAGCTTTGTAGGAACGCTAGAAGAGGCGCCTTACCGCTCTTACGACAATCGGTATTGTACCATCCGATTAGAAAGTCTGGATGAGGAGCCTGTAGATTTTCGAGTTCGGCTTTTGGTACCGGAAAATCTAGTTGGAGAAGCGGGAACTTGCCTGAAAGGGAAGGCCCATTTCTATCTGCCGCGCGGTGGGGACGGTTTTTCGAGTAGAAACTATTATGCCTCTCAGGGAATTTCCGTGTGCGCCTATCTTTACGGATACGAACCATATCAGGTTATTCCTCCGGCATCAAAATCCTTTTGGCACCACATACAGGACCTGCGTATTTCTCTGGGTGAAGCGGTGGATTTTTTATTGCCGGAAGAGGAAGCCGGTTTGTTGAAAGGAGTTCTTTTGGGAGACAAATCCGGTATTTCACCGGAACTTACCGCAGACTTTCGAACGGTCGGTCTTTCTCATGTGATGGCAGTTTCCGGCTTACATATGACCACGGTGGCGAACCTGTTGACGGCTATTTTTCTTGCCCTGCATGTACCGCGAAGAGGAAGAGCTGTGCTTGCATCGTTGGGGGTATTGCTCTTTATGGCAGTGGTGGATTTTGCCCCTTCTGCTTCGCGCAGTGGGATCATGTGTCTACTGTATTTGGCAGGTGGATTCCTATCCCGCAGATCGGATTCCTTGAATTCGCTGGGATTGGCCGTTTGGATTTTGTGTCTGGTCAGTCCTTTTGCCGGGGCAGATGTCGGATTATTGCTTTCCTTTTCCGCAACATTAGGCCTGATCCTCTGCTCAGGGCCGATCTGCCGGCGCTTGGACGCATGTGTTTCCAGTTGGAAGTATGGACGGCGTCTCTTTCACGCCATCCATGTAGTATTGGCAACCAGCATCAGCGCGACGTTGTTTACTTTTCCAGCAATGATGTTGACTTTCCGGACGGTTTCCGTTGTTGGACTGTTTGCAAATCTTTTAGCGCTGTGGCCAACGACTTTGCTACTACAGTTTGGTTTAGGCGCGGCGGTTTTACAGCTTTTGTTGCCCGGTACCCTGGCAGCCTTGCCTTTGGCGCTTCCAGCGGGGTGGTTGGCTAAATATCTGTGTACAGTGGTTTCGTTGCTTGCGCAGATTCCGTATGCCAATATACCGCTTTCTATGGGGTTTGTATTGTTGTGGGTGGCGGCAGTACTCTTTCTGTTGGCATTTTGGCTATTCATGGGACATTCTAAAAATTCTTTGCGGATTGTAGGATGGTTATCTTGTATTCTTCTCTTGGCCGGAGTATTTTCCTATCAGATTTCCCGGAGGAATCTCACGCGGATTGCAATAACCGATGTAGGGTCCGGCCTTTCAGTGGCCATTACGCGGAATGGGAATGCAGTTGTGATCGGGTGTGAAGGATATTCGGCTCAGGCCATAAAAGAGGAACTTCAGGGGCAAGGGATACGGTCGTTGGACGCGATGTTGTTATTCTCTCATTTTGGAGAGGAAGCACACAACGCTTCCGATGTTTTAGAAACCTTTTCAACGGAAAAATTAATCGTACCATCCGGTTATATGGACGACTTTTTGCAGACAAGGGTGGATTGCATCGGAGAGGTATATTCTTATCAAAATTGGGCGCGGCTGGCTCTCGGAGAAGCATTCACGGTTGAACTGGTTCCGGGAGCAGCGCTTTTGGAGGCCAATGGTGCTACGATGTTATTTTGTTCCGCAGATATGCAGGTGGAAGTACTCCCCAAGACTTGGCGTTCTCCGGACTTTGTAGTCCTAACCCAAGCTGTAGAGGGGGTTGCCGGCGAGTATACGATTTTATCCATGGACGAGGGAGAGGTTCAAGAAGCAGCCCGTGGGAGACGAAATGTTGCGGTTACGGCTGGCAGAGGAACAGTCGTGGTAGAGTTAACGGATGAACAAACATGCCGAATCAGGAGGGATGCATAATGCCGGAAATTACAGAGACAGAATTAAAAAAGCAAATAGAACGTGGGACATTTGGAAATCTATATCTGTTGCACGGAGAAGAAAAATATTTGCTCAAGCTTTATGCAAATCGACTGATCGATAAGGCTTGTGGATCATCATTTCAGGATTTCAACCTTCAAAAAATGGATGGTGGAAGTACCTCCATTGACGAGATAGCGGACGCTGTAGAAGCGTTGCCGTTACTTGCAGAGCGAAAGTGTGTGGCGGTATCCGATTTGGACGTAGAAGCACGTAACGCTTCTGAGACAGCCAAGCTCTATGAGTTGTTGGAAAATGTTCCGGAGAGTACCGTATTGGTGTTGTATCTTCCATCGGTTGAAATTGATTATAAAAAGTCCGCCAAGTGGAAGAAGTTTTTGGCTGCGGTTCAGAAATTAGGGACGACGGTCCTTTTTAAGCGCAAGACCCAGGCGGACGCTGAAAAGATGCTTTGTGCGGCGGCTGCAAAGCGTCACTGTGAACTATCCCGTGCCGACGCAGGGAAGATCATTGAATATGCAGGAAACGATTTGCAGGTACTCTTTCAAGAATTGGAGAAGCTCTGTGCCTATGTGGGAGAAGGGAAAGAAATCACCCGGCGGGAGATTGATCTCTTGGTCACGAAGAACTTTGAGACGACCGTTTTTTGTTGTCCCGTGCCATCTTAGCCCGGCAATATGACAAGGCCTATTCCATTTTGGATTTGCTCTTTTATCAGAATGAAGAGCCCGTTTCTATTTTAGCAGTTTTGTCCACCTCATATTTGGATTTATACCGAGTACGTGCTGCAGTTCAGAGCGGTAAGAACAGTTTAGAACCGGCAAAATATTTTGATTATAAAGGGAAAGAATTTCGTTTGCGCAATGCAGAACGCGATGGGGGCCGCTTTTCAATGGAAATGTTGCGCGAGAGTTTGGAAGTCCTTTTGGCAGCCGATCTCTCCTTAAAGAGTGCAAGGGGAGACCGCCGGACAGTGATGGAAAAGTTGATTGCCCAGTTGCTATTGATTGCAGAAAAGGAAAAATTTGCAGAGTGAGGGAAAGTACGTGCGCTTAAAGATTCAGGAAGCTGTGATTGTAGAAGGAAAATATGATAAAATCAAGCTGTCCTCTCTGATTGATGGATTAATCATCGAAACAAATGGATTTCAAATATTCAAAGATCCGGAACAGATGGCGATGATACGGCGTCTGGCAGAGACACGTGGGATTTTGGTGTTGACCGACAGCGACGGGGCAGGGTTTGTAATTCGCAACTATCTGGCGGGAGCAATCCCAGCAGAACAGATCAAGCACGCTTATGTACCGGATATTTTTGGGAAAGAAAAGCGCAAAGAGAAGCCCTCAAGAGAGGGAAAGCTCGGCGTTGAAGGGGTACCCGCCCAAACGATATTGGAGGCTCTCCGGCGTGCAGGGGCAACTTGTGACCAGACAGCGGAGTCAAAGAAAGGCAGGAAGATCACCAAAGCGGATCTTTTTTGAAGCGGGTCTTTCCGGGGGAGAGAACAGTGCCCAAAAGCGAAAAGTTTTGCTCAGGAAGCTGAAATTGCCAGAACATTTGGCGCCAAATGCACTTCTAAAAGTGTTGAATAGCTTGATGGATTATGAAGAATTCAGCAGACAAGTACAAAAGTTATAGAACGAGTGGAAAGTACAATGAAAAACAAAAAAGAATGCAAAAAATTTGATATTTTGTCTTGACATTTTATAGGAAACAATGCTATAATAACTCTCGCTGAATGCGCGAGTGCTGGAACTGGCAGACAGGCACGTTTGAGGGGCGTGTGTCTATGACGTACGAGTTCAAGTCTCGTCTCGCGCACCAAATTTGAAACCCTGAAACCCGCATGAATGGTGGGTTTTGGGGTTTCTTTTTTTATCTTCGATCAACAAATTGATCAACAATTTTACAAAATAGATCAACGCTATGGAATGATTGTTTTTTGAGTTTTGTCGAAATATATTCGAGAACGTTTTACTGTTAATTGCAATAGAACAGGCGGTAGGCAAGGGGAGAATGGGGGCTGTGTCCGTAAATCCTATAGACTCCGTTTCCAATGGTTTGTCCAGAGCCTTAAAGAGCCCCTAAGGATCTGTTCCAGCCGCTTTTAGCCATTAGGGTTTGTAAGGAAATTACTTGAAAAATCATATGATAATATAGGATCAAATGAAACGTCCGTAGAGTCTCTATCAAAGAGATTCTACGGACGTTTTGCTATAAGATACTAGGCGGATATTCCGATAGGTCTTTTCTATAGGCCTGAATATCAATATTGAAGAAAAAGACCAGGCGAAGAAAAATTTCGGAACCAGGTGAGATCTCTCCCTTTTCGATCTTTTGATATTCTCGTAGAGAGATGAATACGGCATCTGCAACCTGCTGCTGTGTCAGCTTGCGTTTGTCTGTGCGATTGTGATAGATGTCGTGCCCAAAGTGCATTTTGAATGACATAAATATTCCTCCTTGAAAAGAAGGATATTCGAATATGCACGATCATTCTACGAATAAAAATTCATATTGTAGATTATGTAAAAATAATTCACATATTTTTAGGACATTTGAGAATGAAAAATCGATTCTATTAGAGGAATCGAATTGGGAAAAGTCTCATTTTATCAAAAAATACTGGTTCGGCCATCCTTTGCCTATCTTAGGTAGTACTTCCTTTTATGTACAAAAACAAAAACCTGTATCATTCGACATAAATAGGTGTTTTATGACTTTGTGAAATAAATTTTTTATAGTATGATTACGGTAAGTTCAGGAAAGAGGAGATTATATGGAAGACTACCGAACCATCATAGGAGAAAATATTCGCCGTCACAGAAAGCGGCACTGCCTCACCCAGGAAGATTTGGCGGAGTTGACCGGCATCCAACCATCCTCTGTTGGGAAAATAGAGCGTGCACAGTCAAATCCAAACTTAACCACACTGTTGCGCTATGCGGATGCATTGAAAATCGATTTACCTGCGTTGTTTATTGATCCCAATTCAGAAAAGATAAACGATTGTGTGCCCAATATCCCTTTGTCCGCCCTTCCGGAACCCAATCGTTCAGCAGCGAGGCTCCTATTACAGGTGCTAAACGATATTGTGAATACAGAATTGGATGAAAGCTATGTTAGCTCCCTATTTTTAGAAATCCTTCGTTTGGTACGGCACAGTGTTTTTGAGGTGACATCCTCTTCTTGCAGGGAGGAAATGTACAGTGGAGTGCCGGTTTATGGAGTAAAAGCAGTATTTTATAAAGAAGGGCGTATATATCGTACAGAAGAGATCGCGGATCTATCTACAGACCGCCAGATAGTGGAGCATTTTGTAGCCCGTCTAAATCGCAACTTCGTCTCCTATGAGAATTTTCGTGATCTTCTGGATGACTTTATGAATAATTTTGGAGCATGGGAATAATATATGCCCAATAACCGTTTCTTTCTCATCAATGAAATAATAAAGTATATTCGATTGGATAAATTATTTGAAAAAGTCCGTAGAAGTACAACAAATATACACAATAAGATACATAAAAAATAGTTTATCATTTGATGAATATTGTGAGAAACGATATAATTTAAATAAGCAACTATTGCGATATATGCGCAATCGGAAACTTAACAAGAAAGGAAGGATTTAGAAAGAATGAAAAAGACAAAAAAGTGGTTGTCGCTTCTGGTAGCGGCTATGATGGCTTTGCAACCATTGACGATCCATGGTGCGGCGGCGGCAGAAGATGATGTATCTCCTCCTGAAGCTTGGGGACCTCTTCCGACAGAGACACAGTTGCAGTACCATGAAGAAGAATTATCAGCGTTCATCCATTTTGGTGTTAACACCTTTTATGGCGTAGAATGGGGAACTGGAAAAGAAGACCCGAATGTGTTCCACCCAACAGGTTTGGATACGGACCAGTGGGTAAAGACATTGAAGGATGCTGGCTTTAAGCGCATCATCATGATTGGGCGGCACCACGATGGGTTCTGCCTGTGGGATAGCGAGTACACCACCCAGGACGTTGCCAGCAGTACCGACTTTCAAGCTACACAGGCAGCCCGGGGACAGTCTGGAGACGTTTTGGAAGAGCTCTCCAAATCCTGCACAAAGTATGACATGGATATGGGATTCTATCTTTCTCCTTGGGACGCCAATAATCCCAGCTATGGTTATGGTACGGGTACGGATGAAGAGACCGATTCAAATGGCGATTACAATGAATACTATATGAATCAGCTTCGGGAAGTACTGGGCAATCCAAAGTACGGCAACGATGGTAAATTTGTTGAGGTCTGGATGGACGGTGCAAAGGGGAGCGGCGCTGCTGCCCAGCATTATAAATTCCAAGAGTGGTTTGATTTGATTGAGGAACTTCAACCCGGCGCAGTGGTTTTCAGCCCATATGGCTCGACCATCCGTTGGATTGGAAATGAATCCGGTAAGGCGGGGGATCCCTGCTGGTCAAAGCTAGATCAACAACGCCAGAGGGATTACTACGATACATATGGAGGGGACGAAGCAAATTATCTAAATAGTGGCGATCCAAATGGAGATATTTGGAGCATCGGCGAGTGCGACGTTTCCTTAACGTCCGGATGGTTTTGGAAGGCGGGAAAACAGCCGAAAAGCATGGAAGAGCTGACAGACATCTATTTCAAATCTGTGGGACGTGGTCAGCCGTTGCTGCTGAATGTTCCGCCGGATACAACCGGTGTTTTACCAGAGGACTTTGTCGACCGTGTATCGGAATTGGGAGAGACGATTCGGGATACCTTCCGGACTGATCTGACAAAACAGGAGGGGGTAACAGCAGAGGCGACCGCTGTGCGTGGCAATAGTCCAACTTATGCTGCGGCCAATGTTTTGGATGACGATTCAGACAGCTATTGGACCATGGACGATGGCCAGACGACGGGAAGTATCACGATTGATTTAGGTGGAACCAAGTTGTTTGATATTGTTTCCATTGAAGAGTACATTGAACTGGGACAGCGAATTTCCGACTTTACCGTAGACGTTCATACTTCTTCCGGTTGGAAAGAATTTGGTTCTGGGCACACCATTGGTGCAAAACGTTTGGTACGCGGTGCACCCGTTCGTGCAGACCAGATTCGCGTCAATATTACCGGTTCCCAGGCTGTGCCGTTGATTGAAAATATCGGCGCTTTTAAAGCCGAAGGTGCATTTGAACAAGAATCCATTATGCCGGAAGGCTTATCCATGATTGACGATCGTGAATTCGATCGAAGCGACGGTTGGAACCTGGAAACCATTGATGGTGTTAACGATACCGGCATGTGGGCGAACCCTGGTGCTGAGGCGAGTTTCACCTTTACTGGCACAAAGGCATGGATTGTTGGAACAAAAGATCCCAACCATGGTACGATGGACGTATATGTGGACGGAAATTTGGTTGCAACCCCTGACGCATATCAGCCAAATCGCCAGCTCAAACAGATTCTCTATGTGACTGATGATTTGCCGTATGGAGAACATACGGTGCGTATGGTTTGCAAGACAAAGGCAACGGGACTGGATGCTGCCTTTATATTGGACAACAACGGCGCAGGGATGTTTGAGATTGATCCGGCCAGTTATACGGTTCTTGAAGGTGGCACGCAGAATATTGTCATCAAGCGTGTTGGTGGCACATCCGGAGAAGTTTCTGTCGATTTTCAGACTGCGCCGGATACCGCCGTTCACGGAAGACACTATAACGACGTGAATGAAACAGTGACATTTGCGGATGGACAGGACACGGCAGAGGTGACCGTAGAAGCCATTGAAAACAATGAGGTCACCGGTGACCTCCGTTTCTTTGCGGAGATTGTTAACCCGGCTGGAGGCGCTATTTTAGGATTTAATACGCGCGCAGATGTCATTATAAAGGACAATGACTTGGTGGATAAAAATGCTTTGAAGGCTGCACTGGAGAAGGCAAATGCGGAGAACGAGGGCTGGTATACCTCTGCAACATGGATGTCCTTTGTGCAGGCCAGAGAGGAAGCACAGGCGGTTTATGATAATTCAGATGCGACAGCAGAACAAGTGAATACTGCTCTGGAGAATTTGGAACAGGCTCAAAAAGGGCTGGAAGATCGAACTGCCTTTACAGAGGCGGACCCCTTTATCCTTCCAAAAGAAAATGAAGGAGATAAATTGGCGGAGGCAGAGTTTTTTACTCTGGTACCAATTTCTGGGGACAAATATGTCCGAATCGAAGAGGACGCCAATGCGAGTCATGGACAGAAGGTAGGCTGGATGGAACCAGGCAATGTCATCAAGTTGCCCTATGTAGCACCCAATGCTGGCACATATCGTGTCGACTGTCGTTATCAGAGCGGCCGTCTCAGCGAAGAAACTGCCAATGTGATCAATTGGAGTGGAGATGGGATTCAGAGCGGTTCGGTGCGTGTCTTTGGGGACAGCAGTGCGCCGTATAAGAACGTCACCTTTGATTTAATCGTCACAGAACCCGGTGCAGGGGAATTGGTGATTACAGCGGATTCCAATGCAGGCCCCAATCTTGACTTCTTTACTTTTACCGCCAAAGATTTGGTAGCAAATACGTACATCATTACAGCAGAGGCAGGAGAGAATGGTTCAATTGAGCTTCGGGAGAAATCGCAGTGAAAGAAGGCTCTTCACAGACCTTTACGATCACGCCAGACCGTGGCTATGAAATCGCAGAAATTTTGGTGGATGGGGAGCCAGCGGACAAAAAATCCACTTATACCTTTGAGGAGGTAACTGGGAATCATACGATTTCTGTTTCCTTCCAGGAAATGGATCATTATGGGGAGAATCGGCCAGTTGTTTTGAACAGCAGTACCACACCGGTTGAAGTGGAGGCTGAACTCCTGGAACTGGGCGGCGAAGGTGGACTTATTGAGGACAATGCCTATGCAAGCGGCGGCAAGGCAGTCGGTTGGCTGGGCAATTGCGGAGACCATGGAAACGCTTGGCTGAATCTCTGGGTGGAAGTGCCACAGGATGGAACCTATGACATCGCCGTATCCTGCATGGCAGGAGCACAGAATATACTTTATTATGAGAATCTTGACCAAACGGTTCAGGGGCGGATCTCTTGTGAAAATACCTATCCCAATTTCGTGGAAAAGACCATTCGCGTCGAGCTGAAACAGGGGATAGACCGGTTGAAGTTCTTCAATGATGAAGAGTCCACAGCGAATTTGGACAAATTTACCATTACAGCGGTACAACCCAAACTCACAGTGGTTTCTGTGAAAAATCCGGAGAAACAGACCGTTGTATCGGGCACTCTGTTCGAAGATCTCGATCTGCCGGAAACGGTAACGGTGGTATTGAGCGATGGATCGACAGAAAAGGCAGGGGTCGTTTGGGAGAAGGACGGCTATTTGCCAGAGGTCGGTACCTATACGATTTCCGGCATTTTAACGCTACCTGATGGAGTGGAAAATCCGGAAAACTTACAGGCAGAAGCAACGGTCGTCGTAGAAGAACAAGAGTTGTCTCCGCATTTGTTCTTTGTACAGTGGAATGCCAATGCAGAGCTGGAAGTAGAGGGCAATGTGAACGAAGTCATTTTGGAGCGTGACGGTATTTTCAGTGCAGAAGTTATGGCGGGCGAGGATTTAAAACTGCATTTTACGCCCGTGGGACAGTCCTTCAACGCGGTTACCTGCAACGGAGAGACGATTCCATTTGAGGCGGATGGGTTTACCTATTCGGTAACCATGCAGAATCAGGATACGAAGCTTTACTTCCATTTTGTGGTGGTCAACAAGGCAATTTTAGAGGCCGCCTTGGATGTAGCAAACACTGTAACAGAAGAAGAATTGGAAGATCTGGCGGATACAGTAAAGCAGAACTTCTTGGAAGCGAGAGAAAATGCCCAAGAGGTGTTTGATAAAGATACAGCTACACAGGCAGAAGTCAATGAGGCTTGGAAGCTGTTGATCGAGGCAATTCATTACCTTGACTTTGAAAAGGGAGATTTGACTTCCCTTGGAAAACTGCTGGAGATTGCATCAAAGATCGATCCGGAACTCTTTACAGAGAGCAGCTATGAAGGGTTTGAAAAAGCTTATCAGACCGCCCAGGATGTCTATGATTTAGGTGGAGATGCTTTGAAGGGAGACGTCGAAAGTGCATACTACACTTTGGAAGAAGCTCTCAATCGACTGATCTTTAAAGCCGACTTGAGTTCTTTACAGGCTGTGGTCGACTATGCTAAGTCGCTCTGTCTTGAGGATTATCGCTCAGAGGGGCAAAAAGAATTCCAAGAAGCGCTTACAAAGGCAGAAACCATTCTGGAGAAAGGCGCAGGGGCTGTCACGCAGGAGAAGGCCGACGCAGCAGCTGCTGCGCTTACCAAGGCGATAGAGAATCTACGCAGAATTCCAGATAAGGACGCTTTGGAAGATCTCATTGCACAGGTAGAGAACATGGATTTGAGCAATTATACGGCTGCATCGGTGCGAGCGTTAAATGGCGCATTGCAAAGCGCACGGGAGGTAGTGAAGGACCCGCAAGCGACTCGCGACCAAATTGTCAAAGCGTATGACGAGGTAGAGGATAGAGTCGAGCAATTGGAAACGAAAAAGCAGAATGGTTCCCATTCCGGAGGTTCCAGCAGCAGTTCTTCAGCGGGGAATTCCTATGGAGTAGGAACGGCTCCCGCAACAACGGTTCCAGTGCTACCGACAGAGAATTGCCAGACACAGGTGTTTGTTGTTTCCGACACAACACTTCCGTTTACTTTAAAACGAGGCAGTGCCTATTGCTTTAAGATGACTGTAAACGGCAGTATGACGGCTGTTCCAAGCTTTACCGTTGGCAATGGTGATGTACTCAAAACGCAATTTGTGGCAAAGGTTGGGAACGACTATTACTTCAGGGTTTGGGCAATCGGTACCCCAGGAACCAGTACAGGCGTATATACCACTGTGCTGGGCCAGAATGCACAGATGCATTGTACGGTGGCTGTCGGCTGAGTACTGGATAACTTGCGAATGGTATAAACCCATTCAGTTAGGTAGCAGATGACGG
>BCAA01000023.1 GCA_001305115.1 Clostridia bacterium UC5.1-1E11
CGCCCCGACCGGAGGTCCGCGAAAGACGCTGTGCGTCCGCATTCTGACCGGGGATCTGCGTCGAGACATGACGCAGCCCTTTTTTCAATATAAATGGGAATACGGGACGATGGACATTGTGCGTAAGAATTTATCACATGTGTCCCTTTTCGTCAAAATTCTTCGTTGTTAATGAACAAAAGAAAATTTTGAGCCAAAAACAACAACGCCTATTTTCGTTTGTACAACCGGCGGCCAACGGGGGTTACACCGCCGCCGTTCTGTTGTGGAACCTGTCCCGCTTTTTCAATGTCCCATCGTCATAAAACTGCCGCCACATGCGGTAAAAACGTCAGACGTCCTCAGGAGGGGAATCCATGAATCCATTCGGAATCTTTGTTTGCATTTTATGGGGAACCGTCGCCCTTTTCAGCGTCCTCTCGTTTGTCATGGTTGTACATAACAACCGCCGGAACCTCAAACGCGCACAGGCTGTGGTCATCGAAAAAACACCGCCCCCTCCGGCCTCACCCATACAGCGCGCGCCTCGGATGTAAAAACGGACTATATCATCCTGTTCTCCATCGGCGGGGAAACCCGTTCCCTGTTTGCCGGGCAAGCGCTCTATACGGATTTACAGGTGGGTGACCAGGGTACTCTTTCCTACCGGGACGGCCGGGTGGTCGGATTCACGCGCGCGGCGTAAGCGGGCGCCCGCATAGAGCGCAACCGACTCTTTTCCTCGCATCGTATATACCCTGGAAGATTTCCCGAAGAAACCATTTTTTCTTGTTCGCCGTCTACGAAACAGGCCCACAGGTTTCCCAAGAGCTTCTAAATAGGAGTCAGAATTCTTATTGAGCGGTCGAGATCTCATTTCCTGTATTTGCGAAAGCAGAGACAGCGCTTTGGTCCGCCGCCTCTATTTGATTCTTACCGGTTGATCGAGCGCGCCATGCGGCGGTAAGTGTGGCGAATTCCCTTGATTGCAGAGGAATAGGCCATGATATTCTCCGGCAGCGCCATGCCGATATAGCCCGCGTCGCCCAGATGATGCATATCGGTGCCGGTCATCTTGCACATGAGGGCAATCTGCCGGATGGTCTGCTGGTCCGCGCCCTCCTGGGACGTCCCCACCGCGGTGAGCGTCAACAAGCCCAGGGAATGCGCATAGCTGACAAGCTCTCGGATATATTCCATGGTCACGCCCGGCACAGTCCCCGGCGCGGGCAGAAGGATCACATCGGCGCCCGCGTCGGCGAATTCGGAAATATCTTCGCGGGTGATGATCCCGCGCCCCGCTTCAGACAGGATGCCCGATGCGTGCATCTTGCCCGCAACCAGAATTACCTTGTCCCCCAGTTCCGGCGCAATGGCTGCAAGGGATTCTGTGATCGCTTTGTTTTGGACACCGATCCCCGGATTCCCCGTCAAGACGAGCATATCCGCCCCCATGGCGGCAGCCGTCTTCGCATTTTGCAGGCTGGCTTTGCGGCCGTTTGTCAAACTCCAGATGTCCTCATCCGAGCCCGCCGAAAAGGACTGTTCCGCCGGTTCCAAGTTGACCGCAACCAAGCGGCCCGTCAAACGCTTGATTTCCCGGATGGTATCCTTCGGTTCAACCTTCGGGAGACCCCAAATTTGGGCTCGATCACATCGAACATGTTCAGAATGACCACGTCCGCACCCATGGCACAGACGAACTCCGCGTTGGTGATGTTTCCCAACATGGGCTGTACTGCGCCGATTGTTTCACACGCCAGTATGCGGCCCTCGCTCATGGCAATCGACTTTAAAATCTGGTCTTTATTCATGGTCTCCAGATCGGTGGTATTACAATCCAAAAGCCGTTTTAACATGCTTAATTCCTCCTAACAACAGGAGGCGGATGTCCCCATCCGCCTCCTTCTTTTATATTCTTTATCTGTTCCGCTTTTACAATCGAGTGGCAAATCCTAGAACATCCGAGATCAAATGCCGAGCAACGGCTTGATCGCCGCTTCCAGCTTTCCGACAACCTCTTCTGATGCCGCCTGGTCTGCGCCCTTGGCAGACAGATAGATCTTGATCTTCGGCTCCGTGCCGGACGGACGGACAATCACCTTGCTGCCGTTTTCCAGCCGGTATTCCAGCACATTGGATTTCGGCAGGGAGATTTCGCTCTCCGCGCCGCCGTCATAGCGCTTGCTCGCCTCGTAATCGGACCAGCCGGAGACCCGATAGCCCGCGATTTCCGCTGGCGCATTGGCGCGCAGGGTGTCCATGATGCGGTTCATAGTCTTCATGCCGTCCTCTCCCTCAAAGGCGAAGTTCAGCAGGCCGTTCTTATAATAGCCGTGCTTTGCATACAGCTCGTTCATCGCGTCGACCAAAGTCTTGCCCTGCTGCTTGTAGTAGTATGCCATCTGGCAAATCAGCATGCTCGCGTCCACCGCGTCCTTGTCGCGCACATAACCGCCGGAGAGGTAGCCATAGCTCTCTTCAAAGCCGAAGATATAGCGCTCCGGATGTCCCGCCGCCTCCAAAGAAGCAATCTGGTCCCCGATATATTTGAAGCCTGTCAGTACGCGGCGCATTTCAATGCCGTAGGATTTGGCCACCGCGTCCGCCATGTCCGTGCTGACGATCGTGGTGACAGCCACCGGGTCCTTGGGCATCTTCCCGTTTTTGATGCGCGCCTGTGCAATGAAGTCGAGAAGAAGCACGCCCACCTCATTGCCGCTCATCAGCACATATTCGCCGTTCTGGTTGACGGCGATGCCGCAGCGGTCGCAGTCCGGGTCGGTTGCAACCAACAGGTCGGCCTGTACCTTCTCCGAGAGCTCCAAGCCCTTCTGCAGGGCCTCTTTGACCTCTGGATTCGGGAACGGGCAGGTGGTGAAATGGCCGTCCGGCATCTCCTGCTCCGGTACGACGGTCACGTCGTCCACGCCGATCATGTCGAGGATGCGCGTCACGCAGACGCGGCCGGAACCGTTCAACGGGGTATAGACCACTTTCAATCCTTTGCAGGGCTCCGGGATGACGCTCTGGTTTAACACCTCCTGCAAGAAGGCATTGATGACCTCATCTTTAATATAGCTGATACGGCCTTCCTTTACGCCGTCCTCAAAGCTCATGCGTTTTACGCCTTCAAAGACATCCGTCTTGGCAATCGCATCGGAAACTTCCTTGGCCATTTCGCTGGTGATCTGGCAGCCATCGCTGCCGTAGACCTTATATCCATTGTATTTTGCGGGGTTATGGCTCGCTGTGACGCACACACCCGCATCGCACTTCAGATAGCGCGTGGCAAAAGAGAGGGTCGGCACTGGGGAAAGCCACGGATAAATGTGGGCATGAATGCCGTTTGCCGCCAAAACCGCCGCTGTCTCCTTCGCAAACACATCGGACTTGATACGGCTGTCATAGGCGATCGCCACATTTGCATTGCGCACATGCGCATTCAGGTAATCCGCGAGGCCCTGGGTGGCCTTGCGCACAATATAGACGTTCATGCGGTTGGTGCCCGCGCCGATCACACCGCGCAAGCCCGCCGTACCGAAATCCAGGTTGCAATAGAACCGGTCGTTGATCTCTTCCGGCTGGTCGCGGATCGCCTCAAGCTCCGCCGTCAAATCGGGGTCATCCAACTTCTGGGCCAGCCATCTTTCGTATTCACTCATCCTATAATCCCCTTTCATTTTGTAAAGCTCTATCTATGTTTCCCGCTCCCGCGGGGGATTTATTGGTTTCTACGTATAGAGTACCATGTGTTTTTGCCGCTGTCAACCAGCATACTGTCAGAGATTGTCCTTGATGAAATATCCCCAAAAGGCCCTCTCGTACAGGGACCGATTGAAACCAATCGTCCCATTTAAACAAGCTCTTTTCCTTTCAATATTATAACCCTTCATCCAATCGGGATAATATTTGTCACAATCCCCGCAGGGGTAATGTCGATGATCCCGTACGTTCCCAAGCTTCCGTGCAGGCTTCCCGGATTCAAAATATACAGGCCCTCGTCATATTCTGCTAAGGCCTGATGCGTATGTCCAAACAGCACGATGTCTGCCTTTTTTTCTCGGGCTGCACAGCAAATATTATACAATCCGTATTTTACATTATACGCATGCCCATGCGTATAAAAAAGTTTCTTTCCCTCCAAAGTGATCTCTCCCTCAACCGGCAGGTCACACCCCCAATCACAGTTGCCACGAACCTGTAAAAAACGTTTTCTCGGGAAATTTTGCTTTAACCATTTCTGCTTCGTCCGCGCCGTCGCCCAGATGAATGACCACCTCGGCCTTCGGCTGGCGGAGCACCGCTTGTTCCAGTGAATACTGGTCCCTATGGGTGTCCGATACTACTAAGATTCGCATATAAATTCTTTCCCTTCCCTGTAAGATATTCCCGGACATGCCGAACCGCATTCCGATTTCTTTCATATACTATCTTATACCGACATATATTATTGATGACCAATCAAACAATATCCGCATGTCATCAAAAAAGGAGTGGTCGAACGATGGCAGTCAATCCGCCAAATGCTGAGCAGGCCAACATGCTCAACAATCTATTAAAAAGCCTCAGCCCCGCTGACACAGCAAAACTAAACCAGATCTTAAACGACAAGGAAGCAACCAACCGCGTGCTGAGCACCCCACAAGCGCAGGAGCTCCTGAAAAACTGACCGGTAAGGGCTGAACCGCCCGGAATTCCCGCGCAAGCCGTACGGCCCATCCAGAAAGGAGGTACCGCGATGGATGACTTAACCGGAAAGATCAGCGAACTGCTGCAAAATCCAGCCATAGCGAGCCTTCTCAGCCAGTTCGGCGCGCCGCAGGGAGATACGCCGGAAGCGCAGCCACAGAGCGCCCCGCCCCCGCAACCGCCCGCACAGGGAAACCCGCTTGCAGGTTTGGGATTGGACGGCGATATGCTTCAAACCGTTATGAAACTCGCGCCGCTGCTCTCCAGTATGAATCAGGAGGACGACAGCACCCGATTTCTACACGCATTGCGGCCTATGCTCAGTGACGAACGCCAGACAAAACTGGACCAGGCAACCAAAATTCTACAGCTCATGCGCATGTTGCCCATTCTGCGCAGCCAAGGTATTCTCTAGCAACCGGTTTTCCCCGATTTCTGGACGGTCTGGGGCTCTGGACCAAAAAGCGCTTTATGTGCGTCTTTTTCCCGTCGGTTTGTCCTGCACCCAAACCTAACCTACCAAATACGTGCCCTCTGTAACCTGTGGAAAACCGGCTGGCCCAAATGCTGTCGAGCGGCCAATATGCAATTATTGAACCCCATGTATTCCGATCGTCCACAGGCCATCGTTTTTGCACACTGTGCAACCCCTGTGGAACGACGACGCGCGTCCTTTGGAGGTGGTGAGATGGCGATCAACGACAGCGAGATGAACCGGATGCAACAGGATGCCATCCGCCGTGTTCGCGAAATGCAGGCGCGCGCTATGCAGTACCAATCCGGCACACAGCCGGAACCGCGCCGCAGCGATACGCATCCCCAACAAGTGCAACAGCGGCAGCCTTCCCCGCCTGCCCGCAATGGTTCTGTAGAGCGGCGGGAAGCAACAAATTCACACAGCCAACACCCTACGCCGCGTCAAGGGTCGGCGTCGCATACAGAATCTACGCCACACACACAGCCAGATTCTTCCAATCCTCACACGGCTTCAGAACCGGCCCCTTCTGGACGAGAAACCGCGAATGCCGGCCAGCACCCGGCGCAGGTTCCCCGGCCACAGCAGACGGCCTCCATCCCGCCAGCCATGGTGCGGCCGGCCAATCCTGTGACCGACATCTTTCAAATGCTGTTTCGGGAAAGCGACCGGACGCTCCTTCTTGCTCTGATTTTAATTCTCAGTGAGGAAAAATCTGATCCCGGTCTGCTGTTTGCACTTCTGTATATTGCACTGTGACCTTGCGTCATGGCAACCGCCAGAGGGTGTCCCCAAACTACGAATCTTTGGATTCATAGGAAAGGGGCATCCTCTTTCTGTTTGGAAAAACATCTGCGTTTCTAAAAAAAGAGGGTATCCTTCCGTCATTTCATGACTTTTGGGACGCCCTCTTTCGTGCACTCATTCCTCTTCCAACGACCGGATTGCTGAGATATAGTATTGCTGTGTGGAGGAGTCCAAAGTCAACTCGTACTCCATATACTTGGTAGGCGTAGGTCCCTCGATGGTACTACTGGTCTGATTTCGCCATTCGTCGCTTGGGGATACATAACCCACGCGCAGATGGACCTTTCCACCGTTTTTGTTTTCGCTCTCCGTATAAGGGGTATAGCTGCTGTCAGAGCTGTACAGTGCCACATGGAATTCATTTTGAACCGAATCGTACTCAAAAAAAGTCTCTTCCGCCGGAGTTTTGGGCTGTAATTGGCAATCGGGGCCGAATAGTTCCCGGCAGGCATCCACTACATCCCCCAGAGGAACCAACGCGCGGCCAGCCTCATCGTACTCGGTATAGTTTGTCCCGTTGTTCGCCGTAATGGTTTTCCACAGGGATGCGTTCAGAATGAAATCTTCGTCCGCTTCCTCGATGGATTCGAATGGGGCGGGGTCCTGCATAACCACTGGCGTCAGGAACGTGTCATACTCGCGCAACTGGGAATCGTCCGTCATCGTGGTGTAAATACGGTTGCCAATGGTCCCGGCGATAAATACCACGCCCACCAGCGCCAGCAGAAGAACCAAAGCGCCCACTGCAACCCCATACCGCCTGCGCCCCTTCCGGCGTACAGGCTGTTCTGGCACCGAAGGAATCGTGTTCTCTTCCTCCGGCTCGGGCGCCCATTTTGTCAACAATGCGTCATCCTCGTCCGCATCCGGATAGAAATCATCGATCTCCGTCGCATCGTCCTCTGTCGGAGAAACCGTCGGCCGTTCTGTAAAGGCTTCGCGGTAATCGGCCGTAAAGTCGGCAATCTTTTCCCTGCGCCGTTTTCCCGCTGCAGGTAGCTTTTCCTGCTCCGTCCCCTCGGTTGATACCCCTTCCGGTTTTGGGTTCTTTCGCGCCCGGTTTTTTCGATTTTCCAGTTTATTATTCATGAATCCTCTCCGTATAATCGCCTGTTTTATGTACTTATCGGATTTGACCATCCCCTGTGATGATAAACTTGGTGGAGGTCAACTCCCGCACTCCCATCGGACCGCGGGCATGCAATTTTTGGGTAGAAATCCCGATCTCGGCGCCACAACCGAACTCACCGCCATCTGTAAAGCGGGTCGAAGCATTGACATAGACCGCCGCTGAATCCACCCGCTCTGTAAACGCACGGGCATTCGTATAGTCATTGGTGATGATCGCGTCGCTGTGTCCGGATGAGTATCGGGCAATGTGTACGAGGGCATCTTCAAAGGAATCCACCACCTTGACCGCCAGGATGTAGTCAAGGTACTCACAGCTCCAATCCTCCTCCTGCGCAGGAAGTACAGCATCCCCCAAAATTTCACATGTCCGTTTGCAACCGCGCAGTTCCACTTTCTTCTCGTCCAGACGCGCCTTAATGGCAGGCAACGCTTTCTCGGCAATATCCCTATGGACCAACAGTTTCTCCATCGCATTGCAGACCGACGGGCGGGAAGTCTTTGCGTTAAATATAATGTTGACTGCCATATCGATGTCTGCGGACGCGTCTACAAAGACATGGCAATTGCCCACGCCGGTCTGAATCACCGGCACATGGGAATTTTCCACTACGGAACGAATCAGCCCCGCGCCGCCGCGCGGGATCAAAACGTCAAGATAATCGGTCAACCCCATCATCTCGATAGAAGACGCGCGCGTGGTATCCTGTACCAGTTGGATACAATCCGCGGGCAATCCCGCATCTTCCACTGCGTTTCGCATCACTTCTGCCACCGCGGTGTTCGAATGAATTGCCTCTTTTCCTCCGCGCAGAATCACAGCATTGCCCGCCTTTAGACAGAGGGCTGCCGCATCCGCTGTCACGTTGGGCCGGGCCTCATAGATGATCCCGATCACCCCGAGGGTACCCGCACGCGCTGAATTTGTAGTCCATTGGGGCGGACAAATCCGTTTACAACCTGCCCAACCGGATCTTCCTGGGCGGCCACCCCACGCACGCCTTGCGCCATCCCCGTGATGCGCGCTGATGAGAGCGCCAGCCGGTCCAACAGGCTTTCACGCATCCCGCTTTCACGTGCCGTGCAGAGATCCTTTTCATTTGCCGCGAGAATTTCTGCCTCATGTGCTTCGATGGCATCCGCCATTTTCATAAGAGCTGCATCTTTTTTTGCTCCGGCCACTGCCAGAGCCCGCGATGCCTCTTTTGCCTTTTGCCCCATTTGCTCCAAAATGGTCATCCAGTCCACCTCTTTTTCCGGGACGAAGCCCAATTTTATTTTACTGTTTTCCTGTGCCGAAAACTGTCCCAATCTGCTCGCCATCGAAAAGATGGTACAGGTTTTTCGGGTTCGCTCCGCTCATCACACAACAGCAAATACCCGCCTCATTGGCGATGGCAGCTGCGCTCACCTTGGTCCGCATTCCTCCTGTGCCCCGGTTGGAACCTGTCCCACCCGCCAATGCAACAACCTCCGGCGTGACCTCCCGCACAAACGGAATTCGTTTCGCATTGGAGTCCGCACGCGGGTTCGCATCATACAGACCGTCAATGTCGGTCAAAATCACCAATAGATCCGCGTCGGTCAATTTGGCCACAATCGCCGAGAGCGTATCGTTGTCACCGATTTGCATGCCGACCAACTCGTCCACTGCGACGGTATCATTCTCATTGACAACCGGGATGATCTGCATCCCAATCAGTTCCTGGAATGTATTGACAACATTTTGCTTGCTATGCGGATTGGAAACAACATCCCCGGTCAGTAGCACTTGGGCCACCGTGCGGTTGTATTCTCCGAAAAACTTGTCGTACATGAACATCAGCTCACACTGCCCGACAGCAGCAAGGGCTTGTTTTTTTTCCGTCTCCTGTGGGCGTTCTGTCAAACCCAACTTTCCAACCCCAACGCCGATCGCTCCGGAAGTCACCAGAATGATCTCCCTACCGGAGTTTTGCAGGTCGCTGAGTACCTTACACAGGGATTCCATTCGCCGTAAATTGATCTTTCCATTTTCATAAGTCAGGGTAGAGGTCCCTACCTTGATGACCACTCGCTTTGCCTGTGTGATTGCCGACATACGATTCTGTCCTCTTTTCCCTCAAGTTTTCCCGTGGATTTATACCAGTCGTGCCGTCGTTTCATCCGATTCAGATCCGGCAACGGGAAGCGTCTATTCTCTTCCCAATTGTAGAGCCACATCACGGGCAATAGCCCTTATTCCTTTGAACGGCGTGAGATTATTATACCATGTCCGTTGACAAGAATAAAGCCAGATTTCGACACGGGTGCCTGTTTTACCCAAAATCCTAATGCAATTTTAACATCATCCTATGACAATCGAGGAACAAGTTGTAACCGGTTGGTATCCTGGTTAAAAAATTTACAATTCCATCAAAATATTTGTCGATTCGCCATATTGTCAAGCTTTTTGATTCGGGATATAATCTATATTCAATAAAAGATATGACAAAATTATGAAGGAAAGAGGCACGACAAATGGAAGGGTATGGCTTTCTGTTCGATTTAGCACTGATTCTTCTCAGCACAAAACTGTTTGGCCTGGTCACCCGCAAGTTTAAGATGCCGCAGGTTGTCGGCGCGCTGGCTGCCGGTTTGATCCTGGGTCCGGCTATGTTAAATGTGTTGCAGGAGACGGACTTCATCACCAAGTTGTCCGAGGTGGGCGTCATCGTTCTGATGTTTACCGCGGGTTTGGAAACCGATATTCAAGAACTGAAAAACACGGGCAAGGCGTCTTTTGTTATCGCGTTGATCGGTGTTCTGGTTCCACTCGGCGGTGGATTCGCTTTGGCACACTTCTTTAACAATGAGGCGATTGCTGGCCCCGGGGCCAATATTTTCCTGCAAAACATCTTTATTGGTATCATTTTGACCGCCACTTCTGTCAGCATTTCCGTGGAAACCCTCAAGGAAATGGGAAAATTAAACACCCGTGCAGGCAATGCGATTTTGGGCGCGGCGATCATTGACGACATTCTCGGCATTGTCGCTTTGACAGTGGTCACCAGTCTGGCCGATTCGAGCGTGAACATCGTCGTTGTTTTGCTCAAAATTGTCGCTTTCTTCATTGTATCCGCTGGCGGCGGTTTCCTGTTTTACGTATTGTTCAAGAAATTCCAGGCGCGTTATCAGAAGGATATGCGGCGGTTTGTAATCCTGGCTTTTGTGTTCTGCTTGCTTCTGTCCTACTGTGCAGAACAGTTTTTCGGTGTGGCAGACATTACAGGCGCTTTTATCGCCGGTATGGTTATTTCGAACACAGAGCACAGCAAATACATTGCGGCGCGATTTGAAACCCTTTCCTATATCTTCCTTTCCCCGATCTTCTTTGCAAGTATCGGCTTAAAGGTATCTTTGCCGGACATGACGGGTTCCATCATTCTGTTCTCTGTCTTGTTGGTTATCGTCGCAATCCTGACCAAAATCGTTGGCTGTGGATTCGGCGCAAAGATGTGTAAATTCACGAACCATGAATCCATACAGATCGGCGCCGGCATGGTTTCCCGTGGTGAGGTTGCCTTGATCGTTGCCACGAAGGGCGCTGCTTTGGGACTGATGTCTTCGGTGTTCTTTGGCCCCGTAATCATCATGGTGGTTGCCACGACGATTGTCGCGCCCATTCTGTTGAAGCTTGCTTTCCGTAACGATAAGGGAGGGGATACACCTGTTCCCCCTGAAGACCAGCTAAAGACAAACTACCAAGTCCTAACTAGCAACAGTATGGAGCTTGGTTCGGACATGGACTCCATACGGTTAACACAGAACGCTTGATTGTCCTGTTAGGCCAAACAAGCATTTATGAATTATCTGAGGGTATCCCAAAAGTCACGAAATGACTTTCGGATACCCTTGTTTTTTTGGAAACTTAGATTTTTTCTAAACAGAAAGAGGAGCCCCTTTCCTATGAATCCAAAGATTCGTAGTTTTTGGTCCCCTCTCTTCTTTTATTTGATCTCTATTTTCCGGGTTTTCTTGTTTGAAAATTGCACTTTCAATAGATATTTCTTCCTACAAAGTCGAAACGCTCTATTCCTGCATCACATGCAATGTAAGGAATAGGGCGTTTTCTTCTCCCAGTAGCCCCCTGGTAGGCAACCGTATTTGTTATGTAACCTTTTGATCGACTTATTTGCTCTCTATTTCCACTGCGAGTTCCGAAGTGCAGTGTGGGCACCGCGTCGCGTCGATTGCAATCTCCGTTTTACAGTAAGGGCATTTTTTCACTGTCACAGCAGGCACTTCTTCTTTTTTATGTCCCAAGGTTATCAGTTTGTTGATTCCCTTCAGCAGACAGAACAATACAAATGCCATGATAAGGAAATTGACCAGCGATGAAAGAAATGCAGAAGCAAAGCCTGCTACATCCTGCAACGTATACGTTTGTCCGCCGGTCACCAGGTTCAAAATAGGATTGATAAAATTGTCTGTCAATGAGGTTACAATTCCGGAAAAGGCGCTGCCAATGATAACACCGACAGCCATGTCCATCATGTTTCCCCGCAATGCAAAGGTTTTAAATTCCTGTATAAATTTTTTCATCGCTTAATCCTCCCTTTAATTTTTTACAATATAGCATAGAAAGGATAAAAGGAAAAGAGCCTTCTCGCATTTTGTCAGATAGTAAACAATATTGTAATAATTGCTTAATCTCAGCTGCTATTAAAAACATCAAACAAAAACAATCTCTTATCGAACCACAGGGGGCTGCACACGCCCTTCTGCTGTTCATGTGTTTATATCATAAAAATCTTTAAACATACAGATTAGCTTAATAACGATAGGGATACCCTACCTTTTCGGGTGACTGTCTCTATTAAAAGCATTCATTAGTATATTAGCAAGAGGGACAACCTGCCTTTTGCGATGACTGTCCCTATTAAAAATATTCATTAGTCAATTAGTGAGAGGAATCATCCATCATTTTACAGCTGCCGTTTGACCACAGTTATCCCTATTATCAATATCCGTTTGTTTATTTGTAATGGGGATATATCAAATGACAGTCCCCACCAAATTGCAGGGTATCCCTGTCACTACTATGATTTTGAATATTTTTCAATTTCACATTCCGTACAATCCATAATATTTATAAGAAAAAGGGGCAGATATAGCAATCTGTCCCTTTTCTGGTTTGTATTAAGAATAAGCCCTGTCTTTTTCAATGCCTTGTTACGAAAAGGTAACGGTTTTCTCTTCACCATTTACCCATCCTGCACCAAGGCAAGCAGTCGGCCAGCTCGCTGAATTGGGCTTATAACCAAGGATCAACCGCTTGGCATAAGCATCCGAATCTTTTTTCAATTCAGAATCCAAAATATGTACCGTGACATTCAAATCTTCAACCGTACAATTGCTTATTTGGTCACTTGCCGAGCCTTGATAACCAACAATTCCACCAACCGATTTTGTAGGCTCCCCTTCCTTTCCGCCTTTTACAGAGCCGCCGGATACCGTACAGTTTCTAACGGCTGCACCATTATTGGTCTGGCCAACAATCACGCCTACTTTTCCATCATAAGAGTTTCCTTCCGACGTGCACCCCCACACTTCGGGAGCCTGTACATTTAAATTACAAATAACACCGCTTCCTTCTACGCCTGTGTCTTTCACAACACGGCCAAAAAGCCCTACCTGCTGCTTTGAATCGGTTATTTTCAGTCCGGTAATGGTGAAATTCTGCCCATCCAAACTACCCTTAAACATTTCGCACTGTGTTTGAGACGCCGTCCGTCCAATCGGCATCCAACCCATTTCCTCAGTCCAACCCTGCTCAACCCAAGTCGCGCCATAATAACCGGTCAGATCGATGTCACGGCCAAGTTTATAGTGGGCATCCAAATGGTTGCGCACATTGTCCAACTGGCGGGCATTCATGATGATATATGGATTTTGTTGCGTCCCATCGCCATCATCGAATTCTTTGCTGGGATCATCCACATATGTATCTTCTACCGTAAAAGTTGCCGCTGTATCGTTCGCTTGATAAGTAACCTTACCCTCTGGTGACAAGCTTACTGTGTAAGTTTCATCCGCATCTGTCAGACGAAACCCAGTCCCCTCCAACTCACTGGCAAGCGGTTTCAGGACAACCTCGCCTGGCTTTTCCTGGATAACCCGTTCTACCTCTTTGACAGGTTTGCCATCCGCCAGCTCATAGCGGACTTTGACCGTTGCTTCCACCGTGCTTTCCGGCTCGCTCCAATCCGGCATCGCGTCATGGTCGCTCCTTCGTCCACCTGTCCCGCATTCACATATAGAGCTCCGTGGAAGTGTTTCCCTTGGCACTCATTGCCGACCGTCTGTGGCAACCACGCGGCCAATATATAAGAAGTTTTCCCTCCCGCAGGGAGAACCTCCGGGACCACATAATCAAACGGTTTTCCATTCTTCCACAGGGTCACCGTCCCATCGGAAACTTCATCGTTCTTCTGGGCCGCCGCATCGTCGGCCTCCTCTAGAACCGGCGTCAGTACATAACCGTTATCCGTGAGCTCTGTTTGATAAAGCTGGACATGCAAAAACTCCCGAAGATCGTTTTGACAGGCAATTTCAGGCTCGTCCTCATCAACCTTTACACCGCCATGTCCATTATCAACAAGGTTGGGAATTTTATCCCCATACGGCAGATCGGAACCCTCGTCCTTTTTCTGCTCGCGAACCGCCAACTTCACCTGCATCGGCAGCGAGCCTCTGTTTTCCACATTCACCTGAAAGAAATACAAAGGATTTCCTGCAAATCCATCCTCATTCTTATTGGTAATAACACCATTCTCGTCCATCTGAAATTCGTCGCGGAGCTGCTCAATGGTTAGCGGACGAAGATTGGTAAAATTCAGGGGAACCGTTTCATCCGTATGATCGACCACCAATTCTACATCCAAAATCCCCGACTGGAAATTGGCGCTTGTCTGCTCTGTATCCATGAACCATGCAAAGGTCCCGCTTCCCAACACGGTCAACACAAGCAGAAACGAGACAACCGATAAAACAAGATGATTTTTAATCTTGCCCATCCTCTCACACTCCTTCTGCAAATACCATCCCCACCCATATAGAGGATAATATTATTCATCATTATTATACGACATTCCAATCTACCGTTACAAGTGCTAAATCGAAGTATCCATAAAAAATTGCAAAAAGTTTTCCTAGTCCTAGATATTTCGGAAAATGCTTCCCTTTTTCTGTCCCCTGTAAGAAGAGAGCCAATCCCCCTAGCAATTGAACGGTTCCAGAAGGAAAAGACAGAAATAAAACGGCCAAACGTAGGATAACGGCGAATTGAGCAAACAGGCGCCGCTTTTCAAAAAGAGAGCGCTTCGTGCTGAGTGGAATGGACTCGTTGTTATAAATAGTGATGTATTCATCAATGAACGTCTGTACTTCAAGGATGGTCTCAGGCTTGTAAATGCGAATGCATTCGGATTTGAGAATGGAAAAGAAATTTTTTGGCCATGGCATGTCGTATGGACTGGCCCGTCTCGACATGGACGGAGTAATGCCGTATTGTAACGCACGAATCAAAAAGCATCCGTCCAGGGCTTTCCTGAACGGATGCTTGAAAAACAAATTTATTTGTTGGGCTTCTTATTGGTGTTTGCAATAAAACCATTGCTCGCGCGCGGGCGGTCGTCTCTGCGGTGGAAGTGGCCGCCATCGCGGCGTTCTGGGCGGCGCGGGGCATCCGAAATGGTATTCTCCGGCACCATTCCCTCCACTTCAATCAACGCATCCCGGCGGGACAAGTTCAACCGGCCCTTGTCGTCGATCTCTAAAACCTTGACCATGACTTCATCGCCCACATTGACGACATCCGTCACCTTCTCTGTGCGCTTTACATCCAGTCGGGAAATGTGAACGAGGCCCTCCTTGCCGGGTGCAATCTCTACGAATGCACCGAAATCCATGATGCGCGTAACTTTTCCGTTATAGAACGCGCCGGGCTCCGGATCGTTGACAATTGTGTCGACAATCGTCAGTGCACGCTGGCAGTTATCCTTATCCAGGCCGGAAATAAAGACATGACCGTCCTCTTCCACATCCATCTTGACATCGCACTCTGCGCAGATCTTCTGAATAACTTTGCCGCCAGAGCCGATCACCTCACGGATCTTGTCCACCGGGATTACGGTGCTCATCATCTTCGGAGCATACTTGGAGAGCTCCTCGCGCGGCTGCGGAATGCACTTGAGGATGATCTCGTCAATGATATAGTTGCGCGCCTTGTGGGTTTTTTCCAATGCTTCCTTCACCATCTCGGGGGTTAGGCCGCTGATCTTCAGGTCCATCTGGATGGCGGTGATGCCCTCCTTGGTGCCTGCAACTTTGAAGTCCATATCGCCGAAGAAGTCCTCTACGCCCTGGATGTCCACCATAGTCATCCAGCGCTCGCCCTCGGTGATGAGCCCACAGGAAATACCGGCCACCGGCGCCTTAATCGGCACACCAGCCGCCATCAACGCCAGAGTGGAACCGCAGATCGAAGCCTGAGAGGTCGAACCGTTGGAGGAAAGCACTTCGGAGACCAGGCGGTATGCATATGGGAATTCCTCCACCGGCGGGATTACCGGAACCAGTGCGCGCTCTGCCAGCGCACCGTGGCCGATTTCACGGCGGCCCGGACCGCGGCTGGGCTTTGTCTCACCCACAGAGTAGGACGGGAAATTATACTGATGGATATAGCGCTTGAACTCTTCCTCGTCGATGCCATCCAGCATCTGCTGGTCGCTCACCGGGCCGAGTGTGGCCACCGTGAGTACCTGTGTTTGCCCGCGGGTAAACATCCCGGAACCATGTACACGCGGCAACAGATCGACTTCTGCTGCAAGCGGGCGCATCTGGTCCATCTGGCGGCCATCCACGCGCTTCTGTTCGTCCAACAGCCAGCGGCGTACAATATATTTCTGTGTGCGATACATACACTCCTCGATCTTTGCCTCCTGCTCCGGGTAGATCGGGTCAAATTTCTCGTGTACTTTTTCATAGATGGGCTTCAGGCGCTCATCGCGGACATTCTTGTCATCCGTATCAAGGGCGTACTTTACATCCTCCATCGCAAAATCCTTGATGGCGGCGAGCATCTCTTCATCCGGCTCATTGCTCGGATAGCTGAACTTCTCCTTGCCGATCTCCTTCTGGATGCCCTTGATAAACTCGATGATCTTCTGGTTGGCCTCATGGCCCGCCATAATGCCGTTATACATCTCTTCGTCGGTGACAATCTTCGCCCCCGCCTCGATCATTGCGATGCGCTCATCCGTAGAGGCAACCGTGACTGCCATCCGGCTCTTTTCACGCTGCTCTGCCGTCGGGTTGATGATATATTCGCCGTCGATCATTCCGACCGATACACCCGAAATCGGGCCGTTCCACGGAATATCGGAGATAGTCAGCGCGATGGAGGTACCCACCATGGCAGCGATTTCCGGCTGGCAATCGTGGTCTACGCTCATCACCGTGCAGACAACCGATACATCGTTGCGCATATCCTTGGGGAACAGCGGACGGATGGGGCGGTCAATCACACGGGAGGTCAAAATTGCCTTATCGCTCGGGCGGCCTTCCCGCTTTAGGAAAGAACCGGGAATCTTGCCGACCGCATAGAGCTTTTCCTCAAAGTCAACCGAAAGCGGGAAGAAATCCACGCCTTCACGCGGTTTGGCCGAAGCTGTAACGGCAACATGCACCACTGTTTCGCCATAACGAACCAAACATTCGCCATTGGCAAGCTGCGCCATCTTGCCCGTTTCAATCACCAGCGGGCGTCCCGCAAAATCCGTCTCAAACGTTCTAAAATTTTCAAACATCTTGTCTCCTCCTAGAATCAGAAATCCATTTTTCACTCGTCATTTCCTGCAACCCCATTGGTTTTGCGGACAAAGCACCGGGCACCACCGCTCAAATCCCTGGCCTGCAAGATCTTTTCTTCCGGTTGCGCCTCTTTGGGAGGAAACAGGTTTAGCAATGAAACCAGCCCCGCGCCGGGCGCGGCGTTCGTTTCACGGCTAAGTCCTGTACTTCCCATTTTGAGGTCTGGGCCATCACCGGCAGTCCAGCGGGCGCTTTTTCAGCAGCGCCCACCACCGCCTGAACGTGCAGAAGGGCAGACGGCACGATGCCGCCTGCCCCAGCCAAACTTTTCTTATTTGCGGATGCCCAACTTGGCAATAATCGCACGATAGCGCTCAATGTCCACACGCATGAGGTAATTGAGCAGGTTTCTTCTCTGGCCAACCATCTTCAACAGGCCGCGGCGGGAATGATGGTCCTTCTGATGGATCTTCAGATGTGCCGTCAAGTCGTTAATTCTCTTGGTCAGAACTGCGATCTGGACTTCCGGAGAACCGGTGTCGCCCTCGTGCATCGCATACTCTTGGATAATCGCTGTTTTTTCTTCTTTCAGCATGTACCTTTCCACCTTTTCTAAAAATTGGGGAACAATCCCCGTTTCATGCGCCCATACTCACAGAAGCAGGCCGGTGGTATACCCGACCGGGCTTACCCCTGCAACCGGGAATAGGGTAGCCATATCTTTCCCCCAACACTGGGGCAAAACTAAGGGTATTATAGCATGGGGATTCCCTTTTGTAAATATGCGGCAATCATCTTTTTTGCGGTTTCCGCGTTTTCCAAAATGTTTTTCTGCAATTCGGCAATCCCGCTGAATTTGACCTCTGGCCGGATAAAATCAATCAGATCCACCCGAATGTTCTCGCCATAGAGCTCTTCTCCGTGGTAGTCCGGAATCCAGGTCTCGCTCAGGGGGGCGTCTGCACCGACCGTCGGCTTGACGCCGACATTTGTCACCCCGTAATAATCGCCGTCGTTTAAACGGACCAATGAGGCGTACACGCCAAAGCGCGGCAACACAAAGCCCTCCGTAAAGACCTGGTTGATTGTGGGCGTCCCCATGGTGCGGCCCAATTGCCGGCCGCGCACAATCTCAAAGTCAAAACCAAAGGGTCTGCCCAGCAGCCGCTCCGCTGCTGCCACGTCGCCCTGTGCAACAAGCGCACGGATACGGGTGGAACTGACCGGTTCTCCATCCACCTCCACCGCAGGTACAATCTCGCAGATGATGCCGCGTTCCTCACAGAGTGCTTTCAGCGTTTCCGCTTTACCTGCACCTTTGTACCCAAAAGTGAAATTGAACCCGCAACAGACTTTCTTCGCGTGACAGACTCCCACCAAAACCTCATCTACAAACTGTTCCGGACTCATGGTCCGAATGGATGCAAAACGCAGGGAATAGACCTGTTGGACGCCCATTTGTTCAAGCAGATGAAGCTTCTGGCGCTTTGTAACCAGTTGCCCACCGGACTTGCCCCCCAGCTCTTCAAGCGGGTCCGCGAAGGTCAGTACGGAAGGCGCCAAACCAGGAGCACGGGCCGCATCGATCACACGCCGGTGTCCCAGATGCAGGCCGTCAAAACAGCCGAGCGCAACCGCGGCCCGCGGCGCCCCCGGGGTTAGATCATGGTATACTTTCATATATTTGTTCCTTTTGTCGTTCTGTCTATCCGGATTTTGCCGCAATCGACGGCCTTTGGGGTCTTCTGGACCACACGGCCCGCACCGATAAACCGCCGTCAAACAAACAACTTCAGTATTTTCAACGTATCCTGCCCGCGATCCACGATCCCCAGCCCTAAAAACACCTGCTCAGGGCTGTACACCCGCACCCGCAGGCCGTCCGGAGGGTTCTGCCTTGCCAATGCAGTGCGTTCCAGACCCAGGCAACCTCCATTGCGGAAGCGAACCGCCTGGGCGGCAGACACACGCAATGCCGGACGCTCCAAAAAAAGCTGATCCATCGGGAGCACCCGAGCCTCTAACTGCCCCGTTTCAGCCAGCGCGCGCACGGCCTCCAACGGAACCGCATCCGCAAGGGAAAAACCACACGCTGATGTGCGCCGTAACGCAGTCATAACGCCAAATGTCCCGAGCGCCTGCCCAATATCCGCACAAAGCGTACGAATATAAGTCCCTTTGGAACAACGTACTTCCAGAATCCCTGTCTGAGCAGTTTCATCAAAACGCACGCATTCCAGCCTTTCAATGGTAACTGGACGTTTTTCCCGCTCGACTGTGACACCTTGGCGGGCAAGTTCATACAACCGCTTGCCATCCTTGCGCACAGCGGAATACATCGGAGGTTCCTGAAGAATATTTCCACGGAAAAGAGAAAGTGAAGCCAGGAGAGCTGCTTCCGTCGTGCGTGTCCCACTCCTGGCGAGAACCTCCCCAGTGGAGTCCTGGGTATCGGTGGCGTAACCAAGGGCAAATTCTGCACGGTATTCCTTACTGGTATCCTCCAGCAGGGATGCCGCCCGTGTAGCCTTTCCCAGAAGGACCGGCAAGACGCCGGTGGCCATGGGATCTAATGTGCCAGTATGACCGGTCTTTTCTCTCCCCGCGAGGCGGCGCACCACGGAAACCACGTCAAAAGATGTAAAGTCCGCCGGTTTATCCACAACAAGGACGCCGTTCACTGGCCGTCCCCCTTGCCTTGATCCAGATAATCACCGATTGCCGCGACGATCCGCTCTGTGGCCAATTCTGCAGGCCCGGCCAGGGTACATCCTGCTGCACAGGCATGTCCACCGCCGTCAAATAACGCACAGATCTGCGCCGCATTGACGGGTTCCTGCGTGCGCAGAGAAACCTTATATTCACCGCTCTTTTTTTCACGCAGGGTCACCCCGACGAGCACCCCTTCAATCTGTCGCGGGATTGCGGCCAGTCCTTCCAAATCATCTTCACAAGCGCCGGACTCGGCGATCATCTCCCGCATGATGTATACGACGGCGCACCGGTCGTCCAAATAAAATTTCATAGAATCCAACACCCGGCGCTCCATCTCGAGGCGGGCACGGGTCTTGGTATCGAACATCTCCCGGTTGATGGCAGCCGCGTCAATCCCCGTCTCCATCATACAGGCCGCGATACGATATGTGCGCGGTGTGGCATTGGTGTATTTGAAACATCCGGTATCCGTTGTGATCCCCGTATAAATGGCTTCCGCAATCTCCGGCGTGATTTTTGCACCCAACTTGGTGATCAGTGCATAAATGATCTCCGTGGTAGCAGCCGCCGTACTGTCCACGTAGGTATATGTCGCAAAAGTACGGTTTCCCGCATGATGGTCAATACAAAGGTCGACATGTCCCTCGTATTCCTCCCGAATGGGCTCTCCCAACAGATCGATATCCGCGACATCCACGGCTACAACCGTCTTTGGTTCAAATTCCTGTTTCTTAACGCCACGGAACATAAAGGCATATTTTGCACTGATCGCATGGCGGCAGCGCGTCTTTACGCGCTTTCCCATGCTTTGTAGGGCCATACAAAGCGCGGCGGCAGAGCCAAACGTATCCCCATCCGGGAACTGATGGCTCAAAATGACGATGTCGTCCGCACGGCGCAGAAATTCTGCCACGTCATCCAGGCTGATCATCGTTTGCTACACTCCCCTCTCGGTTTGCAGATGTTTCCATCCGCCCATTTCCATGATACACTCTTTGCCCTGCGGGTTTGTGCCGGGCAACAGGCAGCACAATGTGCGGCCGTACGTTGCCCTTCCTCTGACAATCGCCCCAAAACAAAGGTGTTTAAAACGCTTGTAGCGGGGACGTGCGGGGATTCTTCCAAATCCCCGCCGGGAAATTCCACAGGAATTCCCGGGCGCGGTCTTTTAGACCGCGCACACGTCCCCGCCGCCCCGCGTTCCCCCCGGGGTTCCCCGGCAGTTTGTTAGGTTTCTTTCCCCTGTCCGTCCTCTCTCGAAGCTGGCAGGTCGTTTAAAATTCTCGAAATATTTGCGCTGTATTCAATGGAGTCCGTGGCCTTGAAATGCATCTCCGGCACATGGCGCAAGCGCAAGCGCTGCCCCAATTCCCTCCGGATGTAACCAGAGGCAGATTTCAACCCCACTATCGCCTGCTTGGCGTGATCAATGCCCTCCATCGCGCTGATATAGACGGTACAATACGAGAGGTCGCTCGACACATCCACGCGTACAATGCTAATCAGCCCCTGTACCCGTGGGTCCTTGAGCTCTCGGAAAATAGCCGTGAGCTCTCTGCGGATGTCCTCCGTCGTCCGTCCCATTCTATGGCTTGGCATATCGTTTCACCTCCGCGGCCTCAGCACACCTGTGCGCCCCCGGCCGTCCTGGATCGCCGGGAATCCTCGGTCAATCCTCTTTGTATTCTTCCATTGTGAAGGCTTCCAATACGTCGCCCTCTTTGACGTCGTTAAATTTCTCCAGCGTCATACCGAAGTCATAGCCATCGGCCACTTCCTTCACATCGTCCTTAAACCGCTTCAGGGACGACACTTTGTCCTCTGCGATTACGATGCCGTCGCGCACCACGCGGATGTCGGCGGTGCGGGTGATTTTGCCGCTGGTGACATGGCCGCCGATAACGGTGCCGACATTGGAGATCTTGTAAACCTGGCGGCATTCGCCGCGGCCCAGCTGGACCTCACGGAACTTCGGAGCCAACATGCCCTTCATCGCGGACTCCATCTCTTCAATGCAATCGTAAATAATGCGGTACAGGCGCATATCCACGCCGCTGCGTTTTGCATTGTCCTCGGCCACCGGATCGGGACGCACATTAAAGCCCACAATAATGGCATTCGATGCATTCGCCAACATGACATCGGACTCGTTGATGGCGCCGACGCCGCCGTGAATAACCTTGACGCGCACTTCGTCATTGGAGAGCTTCTCCAACGACTGGCGCACTGCCTCCACAGAGCCCTGCACATCCGCTTTGACAATGATCTGCAGTTCCTTCATCTCGCCCTGCTGCATCTGGTCGAAGAGGTTATCCAACGTGACTTTGGTCTGCGAATTGAACATCTCTTCCTTCTGCTCATTGCGGCGCTGTTCCACCAGTTCGCGGGCCAGGCGCTCGTCGGAGACGGCGTTCATGGTGTCGCCGCCCGTGGGCACGTCGTCCAGGCCGGTGATCTCCACCGGAACGGACGGCCCCGCCTCATTGATGCGGTTTCCGTTTTCGTCCGTCATCGCACGGACACGCCCCACTGCAGTTCCTGCGACAATAATATCGCCCGTACGCAGGGTACCGTTCTGTACCAGAACGGTAGCGATCGGACCGCGGCCCTTATCCAAACGCGCTTCTACGACGGTGCCCTTGGCTGCTCGGTCCGGGTTGGCCTTGAGTTCCTTCAAATCGGCCACCAGGGTAATCATTTCCAGAAGGTCGTCGATTCCCTCTTTCTTCTTAGCGGACACGCGGATGCACGGCGTCTCGCCGCCCCACTCCTCCGGAACCAATTCGTACTCCGTGAGCTGCTGGAGCACATGGTCCGGGTTGCGCCCGGCTTATCCATCTTATTGATGGCGACGATGATCGAAACATTTGCCGCCTTTGCGTGGTGGATTGCCTCGATCGTCTGCGGCATGATGCCGTCGTCCGCCGCGACAACCAGGACCGCGATGTCCGTCACCTGTGCGCCGCGGGCGCGCATCGTGGTAAACGCCGCATGTCCCGGTGTATCCAGGAAGGTGATATCACGGTCGCCGATCTTGACGCGGTAAGCGCCGATGTGCTGCGTGATGCCGCCCGCCTCGGTGTCCGTTACATGCGCATGGCGAATGGCGTCGAGCAGGGACGTCTTTCCGTGGTCCACGTGTCCCATCACCACCACGACTGGCGCACGCGGGACCAGATTGGCCTCGTCGTCCTCACTGTCGTCGATGATACGCTCTTCAATCGTAACAACGACTTCTTTTTCTACCTTTGCATGGAACTCCATGGCGATCAGGGAAGCCGTGTCAAAATCAACGGTATCGTTGACGGTTGCAAACACGCCGTTCGCCATCAGCTTTTTGATGACCTCCGCCGCAGTCGCCTTCAACCGAAGAGCCAGCTCGTTGACTGTGATCTCCTCCGGTATGGTGACCGTGATCGGCTTCGCCTTGCGCTCCATCGCAATGCGGCGCAAACGTTCCGCCTCCGTCTCGCGGCGGGCGTTGCGCGGCTTGCCGCGATACTGGCTGCTGCGCTGGGTGATCTTCTGCTTTTGCACAATGTTCTCCGTCCGGACCTTCTCCGAGGCCAGGCGGTCGTACTTCTCGTTGTATTTATCCAATTCCACATGGGAAGCGCGCGTATCGACCAGGCGGCCTTCCCCGCGCTTCACATTGGTGGTGTTCGGTGCGCCGGTCTGCATCGGACGCGGAGGCGGAATGGGTGCACCGGGCTTTTTCTGCTGTTGTTGCTGCGGAGCGGGGCGAACCGGCGTGATCTTCCCCGGCTTTACAGCCGGGCGGCGCGGCGCATTTCCCTGTTGTTGCCCTTGCTGCTGACCCTGCTGGCCTCCATTCTGCTGTGGAGCAGGACGGACCGGCGTAATCTTTCCCGGCTTCACGGCAGGACGGCGCGGCGCATTGCCTTGCTGTCCCTGTGCGCCTCCATTCTGCTGGGGCGCTTTCGCCGGAGCCGCCTGATTCCGGTTCGGCTGCGGCTGTGCCGGGCGGGCGGGCGCCGTGGGCTGTTGCGGTGCCGCGGGCTCCTGCTCGGCCGTCACGGTCACTGCCGGCTCCTTCTGATCGGCAAAATAAGCGTCAAAGCTCTCCACGCGGTTCTTCTGCGTGAACTCCTCGAAAACGACATCCAACTCGTTTTCTGTCAACGCCGTCATATGTTTTTTGGTCTCGCCCGTGTATTTTTGTAAGGTGTCGATGACCTCTTTATTGGGGAGTCCCAGGTCCTTTGCCACCTCGTGAACGCGATATTTAATCATCATATACGAAATTCCTCCTCATTTCACCACTTGTTCGCCGGTTTCGGCTTCACATAGCTCGTGCAGTTTTTTTGCGAACCCTGCGTCATTCACTGCAACAACTCCGGTTCGCTTTCCAAGAGCCATGCTGATTTCATCCATGGTGCACGCCGTTTTCAAGACGTCCACCCCGGCTTCCTCCGCCGCAAACCGAACGCCTCCTGCGGTGTGCTGAGAGAGGTCCTCTGCCAGCAGCACCAGGCGCGCCTGGCCTTTTCGCAGCGCTTCCTCGGCGGGATCGTTGCCCAATGAGAGCCGGTTTGCCCGCCGCGCCAATCCCAAAAGGGACAGAAGCCGCTTGTTGTTTTCATTCATTTTCCGATCTCCTCCTCCATACGGTCATAGACCTCTGCGGGAATCTGACAGGAGAAGGCTCGTTCCAATCGCCTCGCCTTTCGCGCCGCCCGGAGGCAGTCCGCACTCTTGCAAACATAAGCGCCGCGCCCAGGTTTTTTCCTGTAAGGTCCAGGGAAATCTCGCCTTCCGGCGAACGGACCACCCGGACCAGTTCTTTTTTCGGCTTGCTTTCTCCGCATCCTGCACACATACGCAGGGGGATTCGCTTTTGATGCATTTGCACACACCGCCCTTCCCGACTGTGATTTCTTAAACGTACGCTGATGAATCTATATGAAAACAACCGCGGCTTGGGGAGGGATTCCCCAGCGCTTTTGCACCGAGCAGGGTGCGAACCGTCCATCGGACGCGCGGTGCCGTTTCCAGCTTTCTGTGAATGTGCCCTTACACATCCATCAATATAGAAGGAATAAAGTTCTTTCCCCTCTTGGAAGACTCCTTTACCGGCAAGCTTATTCCTCTTCCGTTTCGGCCGGCTCCGCCTCTGCTGTTACAGGCGTCTCACCGGCTGTCTTCGGTTCAGCGGGCTCTTCTTCCCCATAAAAGCCGCTTTCCGGCTTGATGTCAATCTTCCAGCCGGTCAGCTTCGCTGCCAGACGTGCGTTCTGGCCCTTATTGCCAATCGCCAAAGAGAGCTGGCTGTCCGGCACCGTGACACGGCAAGCGTGCGAACCGTCCTCCGCCGTGACAACGGAAAGGACCGTCGCTGGGGAGAGTGCAGAAGCGATAAATTTCGCCGGATCTTCGCTGTATTCCACGATGTCGATCTTCTCCCCGCCCAGCTCATTGACAATGCTGGAAACGCGGGCGCCGCGGGCGCAATGCAGGCGCCAACCGCGTCGACATCCGAATTGTGGCTAATAACTGCCAATTTCGTGCGGGACCCCGCTTCGCGGGAAACCGCTTTGATCTCCACAGTACCGTCGTAAATCTCCGGCACCTCTGTCTCAAACAGGCGCTTGACCAGGTCGGGGTGGGTACGGCTAATCATTGCACGGGGACCCTTCTCAGTCTCCCGGACGTCCACCACGTACACCTTGACATGGTCGCCCTCCTTGAGCTCCTCGCCTCCCACCTGCTCACTCTTGGGTAAAACGGCCTCTGCCTTGCCAATCCGAAGGGTAGCCGCGCCCGTTCTGGGATCGATGCGCTCCACCAGCGCTGTCACCAGTTCCTGGTGCTTGCTTTGGAATTCCTGCATCATCTGGCCGCGTTCCCCATCGCGGATGCCTTGGCGGATGATATTGCGCGCTGTCTGCGCTGCAATCCGTCCAAACTCCTTCGTATTGAGGTGCACACTGACCGTATCCCCGATGGCCGCCGTTGGATCGATGTCGCGCGCTTTTTCCAGCAGGATCTCCTTGCCCGGCTCTTCCACATCTTCAACCACCGTTTTGCGCAGATAAACCTCAAACGCGCCCGTCTCGGGGTCCATATTAATCACGGTGTCCTCGTTGCCATAGCTGTTTTTGCACGCGGTCACAATGGCCTTTTTGATGCGGTCCACCATAAAGTCCACAGGGATGCCGCGCTCCTTCTCGAGCAGGCTCAACGCCTCAAAAACTTCGCTCATTCCTCAATCCCTCCAAAGTCGTCGTCCAACAGCCGGACGCTGGAAGCGTCCTTCCTGGCTACGGAACGTTCGTCTCCTTCCTCCATCCGCAAAATCATCGTATTGTCCCGGTAATCCTGTAAAATCCCGGCGATCTCCCTCTGTCCGTCCTCATCCGGCCGAATCAGCTTGATCTGCACCGGCGCGCCCAAATAAGCGGCGAAATGCTCGTCGCGTGTGAGCTCACGGTTCATCCCCGGAGAGCAGACCTCCAGGCAATAGGACTGCTCGACTGGGTCCAACTCATCGAGCGGTCCGTTGATCGCACGGCTCATCGCCTCACAGTCCTCGATGCCGATCCCCTCCGGCTTGTCGATAAAAATGCGCAGAAACCAGTCTGCACCCTCCTTGACAAAGCGTACGTCCCAGAGCATCAGCCCCAGATCCCGCGCAATCGGCTCTGCCAGCCGCCGCACCAGGGCGACGGTATTGCCGCCTTTCTTTTTCGCTGCCAATCGTTTCACCTCATAATGCAAACAAAAGAGTGGGTTGCCCCACTCTTTCATCCTCACATAATATTACTTTGTATAGTGTAGCACAACTGTTGGAAAAATGCAAGGGTACGCGGCGGAGATATGCGGTTTTTCTGCGATGATCCGCGCTTCATCCCCCATTTATGCGAACGTATCCAACGCTTCCCTATGTCGCAGCTGGCTGGTGGACGGTCCTCGGGGCAAAACAAGACCAAATGTCTCTCTGTCCCCCTGAGGCGGCCATCCCCGCCAAAGCAACTTTTATTCCTCCATTTGCTTTGCGAGGAAGAAGGCGGCCGCTTGAACGAGTTTTTCATCGGTCTCGCCCGCTGGCTCCTGCGTATCGCTGGAAAGCAGAACGACTGCGCCATTGACATCGCTTGATGCGATAATCGGGTAAAGGACGCAAGCGGTCCGGTCGATCCCCTCCACGGGACGAATCTCTCCGGCCTCCCCATTCGGATAGGACATCCGATTCTGCATATACTCCTCCAATTCCGGCGATACACGGCGTTCTAGGTATTCCTTCTTTGAGACGCCAGCGACAGCAATGACATGGTCACGGTCGCATACAACCACCGGCCGGTTGGTTACCTTATTGAGAACCTCTGCATACTGCCCAGCAAAGGTAGACATTTCTCCCACGGGCGAATATTTTTTAAAGATAACGCCCCCCTGTGCATCTGTAAAAATTTCCAATGCATCCCCTTCCCGAATGCGCAGAGTGCGGCGGATTTCCTTTGGGATGACGACACGTCCGAGATCGTCGATTCTTCTTACGATTCCTGTGGCCTTCAAAGTTGATTCCCTCCTGATTATCTATATTTGACCTTTTTTGACCTTTCTGTTACATGTTCGAAAAGCGTGTCATGCCCTTATTATCCGCAGGAAAGTCCTGACTATGCAGGTTTTGCTTGGGCAATTTTTCGGACATGGGAATCCATTGAAAGGAATAAACCGTCAGAAGCCGGCCGCATGCCAAAGGGACGAACCTAAGACATTATTAAGACACTCTACCGCATTAGTCTATACTGAATACAGGCAAGCAAAGTGACTTATCAAGATGGTTTGCCGCATTTGCCTGTGCTGAATATAGGCAAGCAGGGCAGATTATCCAGTAAATCTATACTTAAACAAGCCATATGAAATCAATGAATTTTGACTATTGCATCGTTTTAGGAGCTGAAGGTTCTTTTATAAAAAGGACTTCCCGGACATTGTTCTGTCCCCACGTGGTTACGAAAATACCTACAGGGCAAAAATGCAGGCGAATAAATTCATTTTCGAAGTTTATGCGCTATCTTCCGAAACAGGCCAACAAAAATCCCTCTGCCTCTATACAAATTTGAAAAAAGTCGTATAATAAAAGGCAGACTTTTTTTAATTTGTAAAAGGCCGGCATACATCCCGCTTTTCGGCCTGTATCAGAATGGATTTTCAAAATTAGGAGGGGTACCATTGAAAAAACAATATATGCCCGGATGCTTGGATGGATTGTTCTCATCGCGTTGTTTTGTACCGGATGTGCTGCACGTTCTCCCATCACCGCAGAGGAGTTCGAAACACAGGCCTCTGCGGTTGGATTTACTGTAGAAACTCCCAGTGTCGATCCTGAAACCTATGTTTCCGCACGCACAGCCTATGACGAAACCATCGATATGCAGATCGATTTTGCTGTCTGTGCGGATCAGGAAACTGCCACGACCACTTACAATGGCCTCAAAGAATTTATCGGGGAACCTAAGACCGCCGAAAAAACGACAAATGTGGATTCGGCTGCGTATAGCAAATATACGGTTGAAAACGGCGAGTTGTATTTTGTGGTCGCCCGTATTGAGGACACTGTGCTCTATGGAACCGGTAAGCTGGCCCAGCGCAGTAAGATGGACGAGTTGCTTGGCGCCATCCATTATTGAGAAGGGGGCTTTCCATTGCAGGAGGCTTCCCCATAAAACCAAAAAAGAACGGATATGCGTTTGTATTTTCAAGCGCATATCCGTTTTTGTTTGTCCCCTGGGCTCTTGCCCCGGTTCCCTTTTCAAAGCTACGTACTTTCTAAGTCTCTAAACGCCGGGTCAATTCCCTGCATTCCTACTTTTCTTTGGTCACAAACGGCTCATATGGTTTCTTTTGCAGCCGGTGGTTTCGGCGCATCAGCCAAATAATCCCTACAACAATTGCCGCCAGAAGAATTCCTCCGCCCACCGTGGGCACTATCCACGGAATTCCACCCCCCGCCATATCCTGCGGTGGAGCAATGGCTGCTGTCAGTAGGTCGTTGGATGAATAGGAGCGCCGCTGTGTGTCGGTCCATTCGGATGACTGATAGGCCATGAGTACATTTCCTTTGCTATCCATCGCACCCTCTATCCCATGCAATGCTGTTCCATGGTTGATATATGTCTGAACAGCGCTACAGGCTCCTGTTTCAGGGCTATAAAATGCACCATTCAGTTGGAATGCGCCCTCTTCTCCTGCGTGCAACCAATAGAGGAATACCAGTTCCCCGTTGGTCACTGCGTCAAACGAGGAAGTCTTCGCTTCCGGGACCAGAATCCGCTCCTCGCCCTGCTGTTCACAGGCAATAGAGCCATCCTCTCCGCAGTAAAAGCGTGTCCCTGCGATCTCGATACCATCCGCATCGTCCGGCTGCTCCATCGGAACCATCATCTGTAGCGCCGTCCCATCCCCAAAATGCGCATCCGCAATTCCATCTTCCGGCTGTACGTGCCAGGTCCCCTGCTCATAAACAGCCTGATAGCTGCGATTTTGCCCTTCTGAGAACAAAAGATCTCCACGGTCGTTTACCAGCCAACCGGCGCAAACCTTTCCATCCACTACGGCTAGGTTGTGCATGCCACAGTACCCTTCGATTCCTTCTGTAAGGTTTGTCACTTCCTGTACCTGTCCATCCCGAAGCACCGCAGCATAAAGATCCATCGAACGCGCGTATTCGGAGGAATCGACAGTTCCGGAAAATTCTTGGTCAGCATTCTGCCAAAGCAGGTACACATCGCCGCCGGATACCACTGCCCGCGGGGCGAAGTCCGCGGTTCCGTCATCGTAAACCGGTACAGGATCGCTCCACCGCCGGCCATCAAATACCGAATAAACCAGCCGGTAACGGTTTATATCCGCGCGATCAGAAGCATCTTCCAGCCAAAACAGCACTGCCGGACCCGTATAACCGCCGGATGAAACAGAGCCACTGCCCGTTGGTACGAACACCGGGTCCGCATTATCCCCCGCGTCTTCCACCACTGGAGCGCCCTCTTCGGTGGGGATCGAGGGTGCCGCGTCCGGATGAAACTGTTGGCTGTCCTCTCCAGCCGTCCCTGTCTCACTCCGCCCTGGGAACCGGTCCACAGGCTTGGGCATTTCATAGGTATCGCCATCTTCATCAGAAATCACCGGATAGTACTGCCAGTAGTATCCTTCCCAAGTGCGCTCGAATCCCAATAGCTTTACCACCGCACGCAGGTTTCCGCCCAACTGCACAAAATCCTGTAGGACATCCTCGCCGTTGGCCAAGTCCGCCCGCATTGTAAAGTTGACGCCGCCGGTCAACTCGGCGCCCAGTTTTAATTTTACCTTTCCTATGGTAATCCCCTGTTCAAACTTTTTCCCCAAATAGGCGTAGGCGGACCCCGAGCAGGAGATCGCTGGCACTAAGCGCAGGGAACCGTCCTCTTCGTGGGAACTTACCAGCCGAATCTGCGGTGTAAGCTCGCCATCGACGCCCCCAAAGAGAAAACTTAAATCCTGCGACAGCTTGATGGAAGCTGTTACATCCGAGCTTACCAGCTCCAACTGGGCTTGGTCCTCGTTCCAACGGGCCACAACCTCCCCCGCAACGGACACGTTTCCCTGAAACAGCATTTCCGCCAGCCCATTCAGCTTGAACGATCCTTTATAGTCTCCTGTTTGCTTATCCCGCGTAAGCGTCACCTCGTTGGAAAGCAAGTGATCGGCCTTAATGGGAAACGGAAGCGATTCCAGCTGCAATTCCGCGTTCAGCAGAACCGGACCATAGGCCTCTGCCACAAAGGTTGGTGGATCTATCGGGATGGTAAACACTTCCGGCAAGGGTTCCAGCTCTACAGTCAATGTTTCGGCCAGTTCCCGGATGGTTACAGGAAGCTTCCGGCTTTGATATCCGTCGCAGGAGACCAGCACATCCGTGGTCCCATTGAGGTGCATATGCGGGTCGCTTTTCGAGACCTTTCCGGAGTCATCCGTCTGTGCCGGTCCCAGCACCCCTCCCATCACAGTCGCGCCCTTCAACGGCGCCCCGGTCGCTTTATCCTTGACAACAACGGTTTGGGTATGTTCGCCGCATCCCGCCATAATGCAGTCGTCGCACAGGCCGGAGGTATTCCCCAGGGTAGAATTCTCACAGTGCATACAATACGGCTGAGGCGGCGTCCAAAGAATGATACTCCATTTATTCCTGTCCGAAGCCCAGCAGGCGTAACACCGGCTGTCCTCCGCCCAATCGCCTTCCCGCTCAAACAGGGCGCCCCACAGGACGAACATTCCCCCACCGGAGGCTGTACATAATAGGATTCCGGAAGATCGCCTTCTGCGGCCTTGGCAACCGTAACTCCCGCCCCCATCGGTCCCAAAACGGTTAAAAGCATCGTCAAACACAAGAAAATCCCAATTCCTTTTTTCATAAACGCCCGCCTTTCCTCTCCCATTTCCATTTAAGGTTCCAGCCCCATTATACCGGCCGCCCGGCATCAAAACAAGGAACGCCCTCTATTTCCCATAAAGTTTGGGAAATAGAGGGCGCATTCCCTTCTTCATTTCTCTTCGAGGCGCCCTTCGGCCCAATAGACGTAAAAAACCCTGGCGGGAATATAATTCCCGCCAGGGCCTTCCAATCGATTACCAAAATTCTCGAAATTATGCAACTTCCCACGCCAACTTCGGATAAGATCCGCTCTCGCAAACCCATGCATTATTTCCTTGAATGCCTGTCAGAGTTCCACTTTGAAGCTGAGCCGCTGTTTTATTAATGCCTTTGTTGCGATTTGAAGTTGTAAAATTGGACTCATAATAGACATTTGTCGCAATCGGATTAGCTCCTGCCGCCGCGTCAATTGCGCCAATGCAACGATGCGCTATCCCATTTGAATTAGACGATACGCTCCCAGTCGATCTGGAATAGCAATTCTTTACGGTCCCTGCATTATAACCAATGAAACCGCCGACGCCACTATAACCTGCAACATTTTGGCTCGTGTTGTTGTAACAATTTTCGATGGTCGCTCCACGCTGATTGCTGCCAACCAGGCCGCCAACATACTGAACAGCTAACTGACTGCTCGTAGCCGTCGATGACGCAGAATTTACACCACCAGTTGAATAGCACCCTTCAATCGTACCAAAATTAATACCTACTAAACCGCCAACATTAATATATCCTACTGCCTCTACAGAGGAAGAACAATTGCGCACGGTTCCCTGGTTCTCCCCCGTAATACCGCCTATGCGGCCACTTGTCTGCACGGTAGATCTTCCCAAGCCTTCCACCGTTCCTCCATTCACAACGTGGCAATTCTCGATCAGTCCCTTGTTGAGACCGGCAACTACACCCACGGTACTGGCGCCAGACGAATATGGGTCCTCAATAACCAAATTTTTTTATTTCTCCCTCATTAGCAGCAAACAAACCAATCCACCCATATTCTGTTCCATAGTCAATCTTTAAATTAGAAATTGTATGTCCGTTCCCATCCAACGAACCGGTAAAAGGAGTATCCGTTACTCCCAAACCGATTGTCGAGAAATAGCCTCGATTTTCATTGTTCCCTAAATTGATCGAATCTCCCAGTACAAAATGAGAGTTTATACTCCAGCGGATATTATCAAACTGAACTGCACTGCTAACAACATAAGGATTTTCAGGAGAACCCTCACCAGACTTGTAAAGCCCCGTCTGCAGCTCAAATACAACTGGATTTGGCGTCGCCGTCCCTGCTACAGGATCTAATGTAACAGACTGGCTACCACTCTGCCCACTAGCTAACATATAGCGGGACTGTGTCTGGCCAGTTTGACTATCATAGTCGTTATCGTACTTTTTGACCCAGCTCAAATCGGCATTAATGGTATAAGAAGTGACGTCCCCTTTAACAGTAAATGGTACTGTTTCTGTGTGTCGAATGGAATCTCCTTCCTTATATTGAACCGTTACAGAATAATCGTAATCTTTGCTAGGATCACCGCCTTCTGCCTTCTTCACCACAAACGAGACATATGCTACACGCTTGCCATCCACTGTATTATCTTCGTCTTTAAAATCGTCCAGATATGTGATCTTCACAGAAACCCCTGGCGTTGGAAATTCATAACCTTCCGGAAGATGATCTTTTACGACAGGCGTATCTGTGGAATAGGTATACTTCTGCCCAATGGTAGCTTCCACCGTATCTGTATAGCTATCCACAATCGCATCGTTCCCCACTAACGCCTGATCGACATAACGGATCACAACGTTCGCTTCTTCTGAACGCACCTTAAAGATGATTTCTTCCGGTGTTACATTCCCTTCTGCATCTACCTGAACAGAAACCGTCTGACCTGCCGGGTCATACGCAAAGCCCGCAGGCGGTGCAGGAATCGTAATCTCTTTTGGTTCATTCCCGTTGTTTCTCGCCACTCTTCCTTGCGCAGTGTTCCCGGTCACAAGGGTATATTCTCCCGGAGCCGCAAGAGAAATCGTGGCTGTTTTTACTTCACGGTCATCGGTTTCGTCCTCCGTATCAAACGTCGCTTCATATTTCACCGTGATCTCTACATTTTTCGCCTCTTCCGGCACCACCGTGAAAATAACCTTGCCTGGCGTCGCTTCGCCAGTCTTTTCATCCACAACTACATCCGTCTTCTGTTCTGCCGCCTCGGGGCTGTACACATAGCCTTCCGGCGCATCATAGTTCACAGCTGCAATGGTAGTATTGCTCTTTACGGTCTCATTCTGGCTTTGTACCAGGTCACCTTCCGCAGTTCCTTCACGCCACTCGATGGTCACGTTGTCCTCGAAGCGGTCCGGGTCCTCCGGATCGGTCGAGCTGGAACCGCCCTCGTCCGGCTTGCCAGCGCCGGTGTCGTCCATCTGGTAAGCATTCAGCACCAGCTTGCCGTGGAAATGCTGGCCCTGATAGGCGTTGTTCACGGTCTCCGGCAGATAGCCTGCGATCACATAGGTCGCTGTGCCCTGGGCCGGAAGCATCGCCGTCATGTATGTATTGTTCGTCTCTTTCGCTGTGTTGTCCGACGCTACTTTGTCCGGATTTGCCTTAGCCTCGTCGTACGCTGTGTTCAGGTTGACATCCTCAACCTTTGTCCAGGTTTCGCCCACCAGCTTGTAAACAAACACTTTCAGGACCGGCGCCAAACGGTTTACACAATCCTGCATCTTTTCGGGGTCCTGTTTGATCGTAATGTTGTTTTCCGTCAGGATCGGCTCCCCTGCTTCGCAGCCATCGCCTGCTTCCAAAGATAGCTTTACCTTTGCCGGCAGTGTGCCCTCATTTTTGATAACCAT
>BCAA01000024.1 GCA_001305115.1 Clostridia bacterium UC5.1-1E11
ATGTCAGGTCTTCATATGCCTTTGTGATGTCACCCTCCAACGGTTCTGGGTCTTCGACCACTTCTTTTGCCTGCTCCATCGCTTTTTCAAACAAGGTCCAGCTGCTGCTTGTGAAGTCATCCTCCACAAGGTCGCTCAGGATATTGTACAGCTCTTCCAGGGCGCTCTTATCGCCCGGCTGGAAGTTCAGATAATGCAGTACGTTCAGCAGGTCGCTCCAAGCCTGGTCAATCTCCGTCTGCGTCGCCGCTGTATTGTTCAGCACAGCTTCCGCTGCGTCATATGCCTCCAGGAAGGCCTCTTTCGCCTCGGTGACCAACGAATCGACCGTCCCATCATCCACATAGGGCTTTGCATACTGATAGGTTTGCTCCAGAATCCGCTTGTCCGTCACCTCGAATATGAAGTCCAAGTCGACGCCTTCGCCCGTCATCTCTACTGTGTAGGTGTACGAATCGCCGCTGATGAGTTCCTCCTGGCCGTTGACCGCCACCGAGCGGAAGTTCTTGCCTGCCACGCGTGGTTCAAAGGTCAGCTCTACGCTCGTTCCCTCTGCCACGTCTTCCAGCGTAAACTCGCCCGTCAGGTCTGCGATCTTCTGCGGCTCGCCGTCCACCTTCAACGTTACGTCCTTGTTGTTATACTGCAAGAAGATGGTATTGGCTTCTACCGGCTCCTCAGAAACCGTTACTTCCGCGGATGCCTTGAGATCCATCAGGTTCATTACACCGTCAGCCAACGTAATGGTGCCTTCGAGTTTATAGACTCCTGCTGTATCGCCGTCATAGTCTCCTTCCGACCAAGTAACCGGCAAATCCTTCTCCGTACCGTCAACCAAAGTTACCTTCACCGTATCCGGCAACTTCAGATCTGCAAAAGCAGTGCCCGTGCTCGCACGCAAGGTCACAGGAGCCACCTCTGCGATGCAAGTGTCTGTACTTACAGCAAATGGTATGATTTCACCCTCGCCTTCTGCGTTTGCATAATAGGTGAAGTCCTCAATGCGAATGTCCACGCCATTGTTATTGTTAGCGCCATTGCCGGTATAGACGCCAATCCTAATATTATCCGAACCGGATACCTGCGGACATTCAAGCTCTGCAATCTTGGTCCACTCTACGCCGTCATAGCTGTAATAACCGGTGAAAATCTGCCCCTTCTTCTCCAACTTCAGATAGGCGTCGTCGCTTGCCTGTGTATCCTTTGCAGTCTGCTCGTTGTAACCGCCTTCAAAGCGCATCAACTCAAAGCAATTACCGCCAAAGCTCGTATGGTACCTTCTCATGACGGAGACGGCCTTGCTGCTGTCGACAAACGCCGTCAATGCCACAGTCTGGAACGCTGTGGTCAAATCTCCACTTACCTTTACAGTCGCTGCAAAATTTTCTTCCTGCAGCGGGAAAAGGACCATGTTCTGCGGCCACTTGCTGGAGTCCTGGTTGCCGTCTACGTCGCCAGACAGTGAAACCTGCTGGATGGACGTAGCTGTCGGATAGGAGATGTACTGGCTATTCTCGCGCTCAATTGTCCAAAAATCGCGATCCAAGGTGTATTTTTCCATCTCGACCGTGACGGTGCAGGAATCTGATACAGAGTCGTCAACCGGCGACGTCGCGGTAATCACTGCCGTTCCCGGACGGATGCCAGTAACCTTTCCGCTGCTGTCCACCGTCGCGACCGTCGGATCGCTGGATTCCCAAATCAGGCTGGAAATCAAAGGCTTCTCCGGTGTGATCGTGACATCGATGGTGGTATTTGCATTGCGCTCTAAGGTCATTTCGTCCTGTGCAAACTCGATGGTTTCAGCCGCAGAGGGTTTCTCTTTTGTAAAGATCACCGCACAGCCTCCGCCGTCCTTCATCGGCACTTTAAGGGTGTCGCCCTTGGTGACCTTCTGGATTTCTAGCTTCAAGCCGCGGTTATCCGTCCCATCGTCCGCATAGATCATCGCATAGTACTGTCCGTCATCCAGGAAATCGAGCGGGAATTCCGCATCGCGCGCATCTGTGGTGATGGCGCAACCGTACCATTTATCGCCGCTGCGGCGGGCCAAAGTGGTGTATTCGCCTGGATAGCCGTCAATAAAATGCGAATCATCCCAAACGGATGGAAAATCCTTATAGAAGGATAGCGCCGGGCTACCCTGATAGTCCTCTACGCTGCTGGCCAGGCAATGCATGCCGCTGGTAATCAGGACGGACAACGCAACCTGGAAGCCCGTGGTCGTAGAACTTCCTCTGGGATAGAGGGTTTCCGTCACATCTGCCGGTCCAACTGCATTGCGGGTGAATGGCAGGATGGTGTACTGTACCGGACTCAGGTCGCCCATTTCCTGGCCATAAATGCCCTCACGGGTCAGGATGCCAGGATGTGTGCGGACCTCGCCGGTCGGCTTATTGGCGCCGTGGACGTTTGCCACCAGGTGCAGTCTCTCACAGTCTGCATAGACGTCTTCCATCAGCTGCACGCGCTCGTCGGTTTCACGGTCAAAGAAGTCCACTTTGATCCCTTTGATCCCGAGCTCTGCCCAGCGATCCAGACGCTGTGCACGTTTTTCCGGCGTATTGAGATCATCGACGTGTACCCATGCAATCAGGCCGACCCCTTTTTCATTTGCATACTCTACCACGTCATCAATCCAATCGTATTCGCCATAGTAGCGAGTGCCGTCGCCCTGCTGAGAACGCGGCTGCCAGCCTTCGTCCATAATGAAATACTTCCATCCCATTTCGGAAGCAAAGTCGATGTACTTTTTGATCTGTTCCGGATCGGATTGCATGCTTGCACCGCCGACCAACCAAGTCCAGGAGCAAACGCCCGTCTCAGCCCAGGAGTAATCCCCCTCTGCTGGATCAGGACTCAGGTTTTCCGTCATTGTATTTTCGTTGATGTCCCCCAACGTGCCAACAACGGCAAACCGCCACGGGAATGCAAAGGTTCCCTCAACAACGGGATCTTCACTTTGAAGAGGCGTTGCGGAGATCTTTAACGTTCCATTCTGCGCTTTGACCATCGATCCCATATACCCTGTGAGCTGAGCTTCGGAAATCATTCCAAAGGTGCCGTCCGGCGTCTCGAACAACAGCGGGATGGACTGATCGCCGCTAATCGTCTCTGCGGTATATTTATAGAACGTGGATTCATAGGAATAACTGCCGCTGCCATAGCCCATTGCCCAAACATTGGACTTCGCCGGAAGCTGGAAGGATGTCGCTTCGTCCTGTACCTGGATCTCTGTGCATCCTCCGCATGGATGACGTACCGGAAGGCAAGGCCATCATCATAGGCGCGTACAACCACATCAAACTGCACGCCGTCCTTTTGGAATGAAATCGTGCGTTCTGTATAATAATTGCGATACTCGTCTTTTTTGCGCGAGTTGACGGTATAGGTCTCATCTACTGTCGTCGCCTCGGAAACGGACAGGAATTCCAGCCCTTCAGTGAAGTCCCCTAGATTCGTGCTCATGCCCATTGCGCCAAAGTTGAGCACAGACTTTTCATCGCGCTGGACGCTATAGGAAAGACTTCCGTTGTCGTTCAACATGAAAATTCCGCCAACCGCGTCGCTTGGTGAGGCGATGGACCACACCTTTCCTTCCACTTCGTCGCCGACAATCAGATCAATGGAAGTACTCTTGGTGATGTCGCCCAACGTCACGTTGCACTGGATTGTCACAAGGCCGTTGGCTAAAGCGGTCACCACGCCCTGGTTGTCCACAGTCGCAGTCTGCTCATCGCTGCTGGTATATGTAATTGTTGCGCTCGAGAGGTCTGCATCGGTATCGTCTACTAACGTACCTGACACGGTGAGGTTCGCCGTCTCTCCGACTGCCAGGATAGTCTGATCTGCAGAAACAGCTACTTTATAAAGATTCTTCTGCACAGAAGAATCCAAAACGAGCTTCGCATCCGCCCAAACGCTGTGGTCGGAGTTGTTTCCGTCTCCGCCGTCCGTTGTGATTAGGGTCAGCTGTTTGGCCCCCTCCGGAATCTCGACGTTAACAAATTCCTGCGCTTCGGATTCCGACATCTTATCCACGCGGAACAATTCCTGATCGTCCGCTTTGACAATAAAGCCGCAAGTTCCTTGCTTAGAGTAGTTCACACCTATATATGCCTGGAAGCCTTTCACGCCGCGCCCCTCAATATCATAAACCAATTCCGAGGCGGCATGTGCACAGATACCCTTTTCATAAGTTTGGGTTCCGCCGTCCTCTGTGCGCAACTTCAACGGCAAGTTTTCCAGCCCCTGGTCGAGCATCAAGCTGCCCCAACCGACCGTGGCCTTTGTTGGGTCCATATCGCTGAGATAACGGACCACTACATCCCCTTCGCCGTCATTTTGCAGCGATACAGAAACAGGACGGCTGGGTTCCAAAGCGACAGCATTTGTCTGAGCCATCGCTGTCACACCGCTTGCGACGGTCATCTGAACAGCAATTAACAGTGCAATTGCAGATCGTAACGTCTTTTTTTCATGAGTCTCCTCCTTATTTCAAACAACTGCTTCCCAAAATGTAAAATATCGGTTATTTCGATTTCTCGCCCTTTTGGCGCTCTATGCAAATTTCCTCCTCTCTGCTTCTTAATCGAAACAAGCGATTGAATTCGGGAATATTATAGCACTCTGACATAATCTTTTCCAGTATTTATGAAAAATTTTTGTGAAAAAATTTATATTCCTCTTTGGTACGAAAGTATTTATCATATAAAACAAAAGAAAAGTTGATTTTCTAAGAGGATATGCTATAGTAGACATTGGACGGAACAACAGCGCTAACCGTGTGATGCATACATGGCTGGACGGCGAGTCGCCCTCCAGAAAGATGACTTTGGAAAAAGAGGCATGCGGCCTTCGCCGTGTCAAGATACACAAGGTGTATTCCCACACGGCTATGCCCGCATCCCTTCAGGAACGATTTGTGTTGTTCCGTCCTTTTTATCAACCATACAAACAGGAGGGGCAGAGGATGATTCAAACATTGGAGGAGTTTTGCGAATGGCTCGATCCAAGTGTCTCTCCCCGTATCTTACAGAAAAAAGTCTACTGGTTGCGTTCTTTGCGCTCTGCGAAAAAGAAGCGCAAAGAATACTGCCTTTTCTGGTTGGCAAAACGAGGGGGAGGGTACCGCCCAGTAGCTTCTCCTTCCCCGGGTCTGAGACAGGTTCAAAGGGGAATCCTCTCGCTCTTGGCCTATGGCGAAATCGCGCCCCCAGCTACAGCGTATCGCCCAGGCAGGAATTTACTGGACAATGCCGCCGCACATGTCGGACAACCAATACTTGTCAAACTGGATATACTTCATTTTTTGGCAGTATTCATTTTCCGTCGGTCTTTTGTGCGATTGACCGTACATTGTCCCAAAACCCGGAAATTGCTCCTTACTCCAAAGAGTCCAACGGAAAGAATGCAGGGAGTACACGCGCAGATTCCTTTAACGCTCTTTTGAGTTTTTTCTTTACAACCTTCTGTACGCTGGACGGTATACTTCCACAGGGTTCCCCCGCCAGTCCCATGCTGTCTAATTTGGTCTTTTTTCCGTTAGATCAGCAGATTGCGGCCTTTTGCGGCCAACGCCACATTCACTATACCCGCTATAGCGACGATCTGACTTTTTCAGGGGATTTCTCTCCGGAACCGCTCATCCGCTTTGTGTACCAACTTCTGCGCGAAAACGGATTTTTGTTGAATCCTGCTAAGACCATCATCGCCCGGCAAGGCAGACGGCAACAGGTAACTGGCATTCTGGTCAATGACCATCCACAGGTAGGGCGGGATTATCGCAGGCGTATTCGGCAAGAAGTCCACTATTTGCGGCGTTTTGGCGTGGCCTCCCATCTGTTGCACGAAGGTCAAACCGGCTGGGCCCTTCATCCGGCTCCCTATCTGCAAAGCTTGCTTGGACGCATTCAGTTTGTCTTACAGATCTGTCCCTACGATCGGGAATTTCTAGAGTATCGGGCGTACGTCCTGCGTCTGCTAAAGAGTTCCTTATGAGAAAAATCGTTCAATAGAGGAGATGGCTGCTGGCCATCTCCTTTTTATTTCCTTCTTTGGGTTCCGCTCCGTTTACTGGTTGCCGAGTCGAGGATATGGTTTCCCTTTCAAATATGAACAGAAACACCGCACCAGACCAATTTTTGGAGGTTTTCTTTCCTGATATCTGAACCGTGGAAAACTGGCTCTCTACTTGACATAATTCCGGAATTCTCCTATAATCAAAAGCATTCAAATCGTGCAAAATTCGTCGGATTTTGTACGCCATTTTGTGTCGGTATGCGGCCCGGCCAACCAGAATAAAAGGAGGATATGCGATTGAAGAAAATTTGTAAAACCATGGCAAGAAAGCGAACAGGAATACGAACCGTTATTCTGGCTGCGTATTTCGACGACGCGGCCGCTTTAAAGGAGGAGCCTAATTGAAGAAACTACTCGCTTTACTTTTTGGCGTTTTGCCTCACCTTTTGCGGGGGAACATCTGCATTTGCAGACGTGGCATCCACTGTCGCAGTTGCATCCACCGGAACCTTTCAGATCGATAACACTTCGATTGCTATAAAAATCGGAGAAAGCGCGGTCCTTACCGCCTATGAAAACGGTTCTCCAACGATGAACGCCACCTGGACCGTCAGCAATCCGAGCATTGCCACAGTCAGCAATGGCCTGGTTACAGGGCATCAGCTCGGTACCACTGCGGTAACCGCCACCAATAGTGCCGGAGAGAGTGTCACTTGTTATGTTCATGTCATTTTGAAAGGTATCGATGTCTCCTCCTGGCAGGGCAACATCGACTGGGGTACGGTCAAAAATCAGGGGATTGATTTTGCTATTATCCGCACCGGTTATGGCAAGACGGCCCCAGAAGTGCAGACGGACGCCTATTTTGAACAGAACTACAGCGGCGCGACAGCAAATGGCATCAAAGTTGGCGCATACCATTACAGTTATGCGGAAAACGTCCAGGATGCTTTGCAGGAGGCGGATTTTTGCCTGAGTATTCTGAATGGAAGAAAATTGGATTATCCGGTTTTCTATGATATTGAGGACACGATCCACCGCACGATGGACGCCGATCTGATGGCAGATATCGTGGAAGCTTTCTGCGGAAAAATGGAAGCTGCCGGGTATCGCACAGGCGTATACAGTTCGGTCAATATCTTTAATTCCAATCTTTCCAGCCCACGCTTGGACAAATACGACCGCTGGGTGGCCAGCTGGGGAAAGGATGTCCCCAACTTTAACAAGGCATATACCATTTGGCAGTATGCCTATGGTACCCTTTCCGGTGTAAACGGAAATGTAGACCTCAATTACTCGTTTAAAGACTATTCTCAGGCGGGTACGCCGGTGAACCCTTCCACCCCTTCTACGCCAACCCTAACCTGTGACACGTCTTCCTATACCTTTGGTTCGAACGATGTATATTATTATAAGGTCTTTACATCCAGCGCCACGCAGCCAACCGCGACTTCTTCCAATCCATCCGCTGTCTCGGTGACCTTTGGCAAAAAAGTGAGCGACGGGTACATTTTCCAGATCAACAATGTCGGTGCTGGTACGGCTACTATTACGACTACCACAGCCGAAGGCGCATCTGTCAGTTTCCAAGCGACCGGGAATCGATCAGCAACAGGTTCTAAATTGACCTGTGACACTTCTTCTTATACATTTAGTAATAATTCTGCTTATTATTACAAAGTATTTACGGACAGTATTGTTCAGCCGACCGCGACTTCTTCCAATCCGTCGGTCGTTTCTGTGACCTTTGGCAAGAAGGTATCCGATGGATATATCTTCCAGATCAACAATGTTGGTACTGGTACGGCGGTCATTACCACTACTACTGTGGATGGTGCATCTGTCAGCTTCCAAGCCACTGGAAATAAGTCCATTGTTTCCAAACCTCCCCTGGCTTGCGACACTACATCTCCGTATACGTTCGGTAGCAATTCGACATATTATTACAAAGTGTTTACAAATAGCGCCACGCGGCCAACAGCGACTTCCTCTAATCCGTCGGTTGTTTCTGTGACCTTTGGCAAGAAGGTATCCGATGGATACATCTTCCAGATCAACAACGTGGGTACCGGTACGGCAGTCATTACGACAACGGCAGCGGATGGTTCTTCCGTCAGTTTCCAGGCAACGGGGACTAAGTCCACTTCGACGAGTTCTCCTCTGAAATGTGACACTACTGCGCCGTATACCTTTGGAAGCAATTCCTCCTATTATTATAAGGTGTTTACGACCAGTGCTACACAGCCGACCGCTACCTCCTCCAATCCGTCCGCTGTTTCCGTAACCTTTGGCAAAAAAGTGAGTGACGGATACATTTTCCAGATCAACAATGTGGGGACCGGTACGGCAGTTATCACGACAACAACGGCGGACGGTTCCTCTGTCAGCTTCCAGGCAACGGGCACCAAAGCTTCGTCGGGGACCGCACCTTCCAGCGGGAGTTTGGTCTGCGATACCACTTATCCATTCACCATCAAGCGAGGGAATGTTTATACGTTCCTCTTTACTCCAAAAGGAACTGTCGGAACACCACAATTTACCACTGGAAACAGCAATGTTTTGATTACAGCCGGCCTCAAACTGCGAAATGGCTCCTATCTGCTTACAGTGAAAGGGGTCGGAACTGGAAGCACTGGCGTTTACGCCACCATTCCTGGCCAGGCACCGATCAATTATTGCACGGTAAATGTTCAATAAGGCTGGATTTGTCGCGTGTTTGAAGGTTCCATTTGAGAGGAACGATAAGGTTCACTATAATCTTGATACAGAAAATTCGATTATCCGCATAAATACAGCGTTTAAGGACTATTCATCTCATAAAAAAGCAACTATTTTACCATGATTGAATGAACCTTGATATGACAGAAAAAGAACAAGGGAGATTGCACAAAAATGTGTATCTCCCTTTTCTCATGGTTACAATTTTATTTCACTTTGGTGTACAAACAAAAAAGTAACTATTGTTCCATTTCATGAGGTATCAGTAGAACATGCTTACAAAGAGGGTGAGGGTAATAAAACTTTAGATTTTTGGAGAGAAGCTCATGAAAAATTCTTTACGGAGTGTTTGAATCAGGTTGGATTGAAATTTACTACTGACATGAAAGTCGTATGTGAAGAATTTTCAGTTGTATATAAATAGTATTTAACTTTTAGTATGAAGGAGGATTAAAATGGAATTTAGAGAAATTGATAAATACAACTATTGGGATTGTATAGAATTAACTATTGATGATAACCAAGAGGGGTTTGTTGCAGATAATAAACAGTCATTGGTAGAAGCTGCTTATGAGGACGGTCTATATACTTTAGGAATATATCTTGAAGAAACGATGATAGGTTTTATCTTATATAATTATGATGAAACTTTTCCTGGCTGGTCTATGAGTCGTTTTATGATTGGAAAACAGTTTCAAGGAAAAGGTTATGGAAAACAGGCATCAATAGAATTTTTGGAGTATTTTAAAAACAAACACAATACCGATAAGTTATATATTAGTGTTTCTTTAGAAAATATGCTTGCACGTAAAATGTATTCTTCGATTGGATTTACAGAAATCAAAGAGGTAGAATATGCATTTGGAGACAAGTATTATAAAGAAATTCAAATGGTAAAAGAATTGTAATGGCAAACAAATTGCGGCTTAACAACTTCATATTCATACACACAAAGCAGTTAGTCTTAGGATTGACTGCTTTTTAAAAGACACCATTTAAGTGTAATGATGTCTTTTGGGTGTTATTTTATAGTTCATATCAAGACTCATTCAATCGTGGTAAAATGAATGGTTTTCTATACTTCAAAATACTTGAAAGTATAGTGTTTATGCGGATAATCGAAAATTAGATATATAATTTAATTCAATTTATTAAAAACTATAAAAAGAACACCTTACTTTTCGGTTTTTCCGCCGATATAGGGTGCTCTTTTTTTTTGAATCGTCTTTTTCATTTTTGTAGAATGCGCTGGGGATTGCCCACCAACGTTTTTTGGATACCCGCTATGCATAGCATTTAGGTTTCATCATTTTGCAATGAAAAGCGAAAATTATAAAAGCGCTTACTTGTTTTTCGGCTGTTTCCGGCGTGATGTTCGTTTTCTCTCACACGCAGGTAACAGCTTGTTTTCCTTGCGGTGATGCGCTCGACAAGCCTCGCATTTTCCGTGCCGCTTACAGGATTTATACCGGCATGGGCAATCTTGCTTTTCCTCCATTGGACTTCCTCCCCGAATCAGATTTTTTAAACAGTTTCCCCTTTTTGAGCAGGGGTTAAACGGACGATTGGCAATTTTGTTTGTCCCTGGGAAAGGCAACATTCCCGCCCCGTGCTATCCTGTTCAGAAGTTTAAAATGTCTTTTACTCCCTCAGTACACCGAGCATATTCTATTTTCACAAGTAGCCGAGTGGCGGCCGTCACCGGTATAGTTAGGGCTGTTTATCCACAATTAACCAATTGACAATGTTTGTACAGATTCATCATTGAGCATCATATTCCCTAGGAATGATACAGTTGGATCTGTGAGATTGACAAAACAACAAAATCTTTTATTTACTCTTACGCATCGACTATGGCCGGGTAAAGGAGCATCTGGCTTCTTTGGAAAACGACGATGGGCCGCTTCCATAATCTTTGAATTTGAACGGCGCTTGCACGGCGGTTTTTCTGCATTGCTCTTTTTTCGCCTCCTTTTGCGCCTACAATTTTTTCTCGATTGCCCATTAACTTTTTATTTGCAGAGTTGTTGGAGACAAAGGGGCTGCTATGCAAAGCACATGCATAGCAGCCCTTTTTGACCTGTTTCTTAGTTAAGAGGATTCTCCCTGTATATTTGCGCGGGTATTATCCACGGGAACACCCTGTGTGGTTAGCCAATCTTCCCACTTTTGCAAATTTTCTTCATCTGCTAATAACGCATATCGCAGCATTGGTTCATCGAATGGTACACCACATACCTGTGCACGCAGTGCATATTGCTTGAGCAATGTCCAGATCACAGGGCAATGTTCCTTGACCAGCTGTTCTGTCTCTGCATCTGCAAACGAAGCCTCTTGAAATATAGGCAGATTCTGTAATCTCCGTGCTGTCTCCAGGTCAGGCAGATCACAGGGATATTGTCCCAGCTGGCTGGTCATCCAGCTTGCCAGCATGGTTTCTACATCCGCCACATCGTCCAACGCACGTTGCTCCGGATAGGAAGGATCGGCCTCCTCCCACAGGGGCAATAGTTCTTCCGACTGGAACCAGCGGTTGTATACTTCTCCAGCCTCTGCTCCTAAGAGGTCCGATAAGAGGGCCGCGCAGGAAAAGTCCGCATCCGGATCTGCCAAAATGGCGTGCAAAACCGCATCTTGCCGCCCAGATAATTCAGATGCACGATCTTCCACAAGTTTGACTACCAATGGCGCCTGTATGTAGTGTAGAAATTCCTTACGCCCTTCGGATTCTGAAATCAACGCCTCATCCATAGGAGCAAAGGAGAAGAGGGCCGGGTCCTTGATCCGGATGGTCAAGTACCGGTTAAATAGGGATTGAAATTGCCATTCCGGCCGGATGCCCAACTGCTCACGTTGTTTTTCTGGTAAAGCACTCATGGATGCATTCTCATAGTAGGTCGCCAAACCTTCATAAAACCAGAGGTTCGGCGCCGCGTGGAACGTTTGGGTTGGAATCCTGCTGTCGAAATAGGCATGGAACATCCGATGGCTGAGCAGTTCCCAGTCCCTTCGGCTTGTCTCGTCAAAGGTTGCACAAACACTATGTATCCCCGCTCCCCCGATGACTGCTTCTCCATCATCTGGAAGCAACAGAATCTGATATGGTTGTTCTTCCATTCCAAACCGCTGTGCATAATAAGCGCGCAACGCTGCGACACCGGAGGAAAGATCCTCAGAAAAGCGCGCCTCTTCTCCAGCGAGCCCATAGACCGCCGCGCCTCCGGTCTGTTCCGCGGAAAAATATTGCGTAAAGTTCCCCATGGCAAATGCATCGTTGCTCAAATTGTAGGCATCTGCCCAAGAAACCTCCCGAAGCTCCTCAAAGGGCAGAACCGCTGTCCAACCTTCCCGGGGATTCATAGATACTTGCAGCGATCGGACTACGGCCTCCTCCTGAGGGTACCCATCTTGGTAAAATTCCATGGGCAGAAGCAAAGCCTGCCCTCCATCAAATACACAATAATCTTCCCGCACGGATCCCCGCTGTCCATGTTTTCCGGAAGCCCCCAACGAGATCTGGTACACCAGTGAGACCTTTCCTCCCCGTTTCAAAGCAAAGCTGAGAGCATCATCGGTTTGTTGGGCGGGTACGCTTACCCCATCTGCACCCGTACAGGATTGGATGGCTATATTTTTATCTCCTATATAAAAAGAAACCGTTCTATCTTTGGAAAGTGGCGTGCTTTGTACATCGAGGACAATCTCTAATGTCCCTTCTTTTACCTGTGGAGCCGATACTGTGTAATGCAGATCATATTTTTGATCCAAAGTAAAGAAAAGAATGGCCGCTACGGTCAATGCAACGATCACACTGCTAAGGGCTATCCACCTGATCTTATGACGCATCGTTTCTCCCCCGAAATTCATCCTTTTTCAGACCTGGTTCCATGACATTTCTGTCAATGATATAGAATATTTTATTAATTTTTATCTACTTATTTCAAGTAAATTATTTATTTTCCCAAAGACACCCCCCTGTATTCAAAAAATGTTCCCCTACTTTTTCCAAGGAGAATACCTGTATAATATTGATAAGAGGAGTTTACCAATTCACTGGAAGGGATTTTATACACGTACATTTTCATCAATCTGCATAGATTTTTAACCCCGCAACTTTTTGGAGGTGTGATCTTTTATGAAAAAGAATCGATTGATCGGCGGATGTGCCGCTTTGTTGCTTGTGAGTCTGGCCTCGTTTGGTCTGTGGCATACGCAGGGGGATGCCTCTTACCATATGGACACCGATCTCGCACAATTTGGAATCGGTTACACGGTCGAGCCTACCGACATCGATGGAAAAATCCTAAGCGTATCGATTGAGTTAACCCCCGACCAGCTGTCGCCGGACCGTATGTTTTATCTGGATGTTGGTGAGGTTGAGGCGTCTGAGCCCACCTGCACCGAGGCAGACGGCATAGAGGTCGCCTTGAACGACCTGGGAAGTGCCTGGGAAATCGGGCCGGTGTCCGAGGACTGCGAATCGCTCGTTTTTCAATACGACGTCAAACTCGGTGAAGGCACCGACGTTGATTTTCAGGTGGAAGGGGATCTCTACAAGGATCTGTTGGCTTTCCAAGGCAAAAAGGTGCTGATGATGCCCTTGTTTGACGCCAACAATCTCCCGTATATGGAAAAGTATATCAGCAGCGTATCCTTCCAGCTGACGGGAGAAAACGATTGGAATTCCATTATCCCCTTCACTCCCGCCAATAGCACCGAGCACGCCTTTCAGTTGGAGCGCCCTACTTGGTATGACTTCTACGATCTGATTCAATCAAGCTACTGTTTTGGCAGCTTTGAGCCTCTGAATCTCTCTTCTGATGGAGAAACTGCGGTGTTCTATCTCGACAGCGCCATCCGAGAAAGCGCCGAATTGAGCGACCTGAGCGCTGTAATTTCTTTCTATAACTATTATGTGGATGTATTCGGCAGCAATCTGGAAAAACCCGTCGTCCTTCTGCGAACCAATGAAGACGGTGAAAGTTCCATCCTATCCGGCGTCGGAGGAGAAGGTGCGGCAATTTCTCTCTCCATGTACACCCCGGATGCCTGTCAAACGATGTCGCGCACCCTTTACCATGCGTTCTTTGACAGCAAGGTTCATGCGAGAAACTTGCATTATCAGCCAAATGAATGGTTGTATCGCGGCTTGGGGGACCGTTACATCAATGCCTCTGCGGATGCACTACCCCAAGAGTTGAAGGATCTCTATGGCATCGAGGTACAGGATAATCTCAATACCCGCTATATGAAGTATTTATTTGTCTCGCTGAAGGACCCCACCATGGCTGCCCTCTCCTCCGACATGGAGGGATCGATGGCAGCTGGACAAGAAGATTTTTACTTCAACGTCAAGGTGCCTCTGATCTTGGAAACCATCGAAAGCTTCACCAGCCAAACACAGGAAAACGCCCTGCTGCACTATTTGATGGAATTACCCCAGCATCAGGATGTAAATATCTCACGATTGATGCAGGATTTGTTGGGAGAAAACGAAGCCATGGTGCGCGCGTACTTCTCCGGGACCTCGTTCATTCCAAACTATTGGAACCTCTCTGCACAGAATTGGAGTCCGGAGTACACGGTCAATTTGCTGGCCAGCTATGAGGATAACCTCTCTGCTTTATTCGATCAGCAGTATGTCCTCTATCCTTACGATCCAGTCTTTTTGATTGAAACAGATCAACTAAAACAGGAAATTGAGGAACGCGGGCTGTCGTTTGCAACCCCGGAAGTAGAACAGTTGGTAAAGAACTATTCAGAGACACTTTACCTGCTCCTCATGCAGAATGCCCTGCGCGCCGACCTCTGCGGCATTGAGGACCCCGGCGCGCGGGGGTAAAAACCGAACTCAATTCCCAGGAAAACGGGCAGATATGGGCTGACTATGTGACCTCTGTTGGAATAGAGGAATCCATCTAAGCTGACAAAACATCGGTTTTCGATGTTTGCAGATATTTACAAACTAAGCCTGCGCTGTCATGTAGGCACAACCCAAACGAATTGAAAGGAGCGTGTGTAATCTATCGGGAAATCACCCAGCGCTTTTTAAAAAATTTGCGCCCCGCTTTGGGCGGACGTGCAAACAAAGAAGGAGAAACGTATGAAAAGGAAAAACTTTAAAAAGACAGTCTCGTTCATGCTTGCAGCAATCATGGCAGCATCGGCCATGACCCAGGCAATGGCTGTCCGGGAAGACCCACCTTCCAATGCCCAGATCGACAGCAGCTGGACCATGTATCTGGTTCCAAACGCTCATATTGACACAGCATGGCAGTGGCCATTTGAAGACACGGCGCGAGATGTCATCAGCGATACTTTTAATCGCGCAGTCACAAACCTGAAGAGCAATGAAAACTACAAGTTTACTATGTCCGCTTCCAAGCACTATGAATGGGCCAAGGAATACTATCCAGACATGTATGAAGATGTCAAAGAGCTCATCGCCAACGGCCAGTGGGACAACCCCGGCGGCCAGGTGGTCGAGCCGGACCTGAACCTCCCCAGCGGCGAGGCTTTGGTTCGCCAGAGCTTGGAGGGGCAGCGCTTCTTCGAACAGGAATTCAACCAGATGAGTACGGTCGGCTATGTGCCGGATACCTTTGGCTTTAACGGCCAGTTCCCTCAGATCCTGAAAAAATCCGGTATGGACAATTTCGTCACTACCAAGTTGAATTGGCAGCAACAGAACACGGAACGCGATTCCGACATCTTTAAGTGGAAGGCGATCGACGGCACCGAGGTTCTCTCCTATGCGCCAATGAAGGATTATGTCAACATCTACAGCGACAGCCAAATCGTCAACGCACTCAAGCGCAATGAACAGACCGGAAAAGAAACCGGCGTTAAAAAGGCGCTCGGTATGATGGGAAATGGCGACCACGGCGGCGGCCCGGACTCTGGACAATACGCTACTGTTCTGAAGCAAAACGGTTCGGATGGGGTACAAGGTGCCACAGTCGAAATGGCAACGATCACGGAATACTTCGACAGTGTGCGTGAAACAGAGGACCTGAGTAAAGTCCGGACGGTGGAAGGGGAAATGTACTTTGAAAACCACCGCGGCACCTATACTTCCTGGGCGCGTGTAAAAGAGTACAACCGTAAGAACGAGATCTTGGCCGAAAAAGCTGAGAAGGCTGGCACCCTGGGCAATTGGCTTGGCGTTCTTCCGAATGCAGGGAATGAAGAGATCAGCAAGGCGTGGGATAAGATCTTAATCAACCAGTTCCACGATGTTCTGCCGGGCTCCTCGATCCCGTATCAGTATGAAGTCACCTATAACAACCAGGAATTGGCCAAAAACCTGCTGAACAATGTCCAGAATGACGGCCTACAGGCCATCGCCTATAAGGCGGATACCAATGTCGACGGCACGCCGGTCCTGGTGTTCAACCCATTGTCTTGGGAACGCAGCGACATGGTGGAAACAACCGTAAGCTTTGCCGACGCTGTTCCGGAACAAATCGCCGTTTATGACGGGGATTCGTTGGTTCCATCCACCGTGACCTCCCGCGACGAAGAGAAAAAGACGGCTACCATTCGCTTCCAGGCAAACAATTTGCCGTCCGTCGGTTTTAAAGTCTTTAATGTGAAATCCGGCGATGGAACCGTTGAAACCAATCTCAGCGTTGAAGAAAATGAGAATCTCTTTGTCATGGAAAATGCGTTCTTAAAGGTCGAAATCGACAAGAACACGGGAAACATCGCTCAGGTTTACAACAAGAAAGACGGCAATCGTCCGGTCTTTGCCGACGGCTACCAGGGCAATGAGATCCATATTTATAAGGATACCGGCGGCAGTTCCTATCCTGCATGGGATCTGGTCATGGAGGAAATGAATGCCGATCCGATCGCTATTCTGGATGACACTCCCGAAGAGATTGAAATCATCGAGAATTCGCCCGAAAAGATTGTGGTGCGTGTCTCCAGAAGTTGGTCCGATTCCACCATGTACCAAGATATTACGATGTATCCGGACAGTGACCGCGTGGATGTCAAGATGCATGTCAATTGGAATGAAGATCAGCGCCTGATGAAGATTTCCTTCCCGTTTGCAGCTGAATCCGACCATGCCACCTATGAGATTGCCTATGGCGCCCTGGAACGTCCGACCACCCGCGACAACAGCATCGATAATGCAAAGTTTGAGGTTTCCGGTCATAAGTGGGCCGATGTCACCGACGATAGCGGTGAATTTGGCGCCAGCATCCTGAACGATTCCAAGTACGGTTGGGACGCCATTCAGCTGAAAGATGAAGATGGCAATGTGGAGGCCACCCGCCTGCGCTTGACCGCCCTGCGTTCCCCGATGGCGCGGCCGTCCGTTGCAGCGGTTGGGACCCGGCGGCCTATTACATTGACAAGACCACCCATGATTTCACCTATTCCATCTATCCACATTCCGGCACCTGGCAGGAGGCCAACTCTGTCCAGAAGGCTGCCGAACTGAACTATAAGGCAGAAGCAGTCCAGTCCGAACGCCACGACGGAGACCTTGGATCTGCGTATTCCTTCGCGACCTCCAGTGCGGACAATGTGCCGATCAGCGTTATCAAAACGCCGGCCGACGATCCGGACGCAAGAGATAAGCTGATTGTGCGTGTCTATGAATCCGATGGCCAAGACAACACCGATGTCACCCTTACACTTCCTTCCAACGTGAAGTCCGCCAAAGAAGTCAACCTTTTGGAGGACGACGATGAGGATCTGAATAAAGAGATCACGATTGATGGCAATCAGATTCATTTCTCCATGGATAAATACGAGATCACAACCATCGCGCTCGAGGTGGAACCTTACGGCGGCGAAGAGGTCCAGTTGAAGTCTGCTCCAGTCGATCTCTTCGATTACTACAACGTTGATGCTGTCAGTTTCAATGAGGACCGCAAGGACGGCGACTATGACGGCGAGGGCAACACCATTCCCGCAGAACTTTGGAAAGATTCCATCACCTTTGAAGGGGTCGATTTCCAGCTTGGACCGACCAACGACGGTTATGACAACGTGGTGGAGGCCAGAGGCCAAACGATCGCGCTTCCCGAAGGCAATTACAAGTATGTCTACCTGCTGGGCGCCGCAGCCGGTTCCGGTGAAAAGAGCGGCGTGTTTACCGTCAACTATGCAAACGGTGAACAGACCAACAAAGAGATCAAGTTCGCAGATTGGGATTCGGAGCTCTCCGGTTGGGACCGCTTCAGCAATACGGACATCCGCCCCTATGTGCGCGACCAAGTCGGTTACTTCTTCACCCATTTCCACAATGGTACGAAGGACCGCATGACAGTCGACAATTATCAATTTGTCTATGCAATTCCGGTCGATCCAGAGAAGGGGCTGGAGTCCATCCAGTTACCGGATGCATCCGGTATTAAAATTACGGCCATTTCCGTTGCAGACAGCGACTATCTGCGCGTTGCACAGGAACCCACTACACAGGAAACCATCACATTGCCTGCGATTGAAAATGTGCGTGCAGAACTTGTGACTGGCGAAGGCGCTTTGGGCGACAAGGCCACCGTCACCTGGGATGCAGCTGACAACATTTCCACTTATCGTATTTACCGCGGCACCAGCGAGGACTTTACCGTAGAAACCGGGACGCTGGCCGGAACAGTGGATGGCCGCAAGACCTCCTTCACCGATACACTCCCCGCTAATGGCGAGTATGTCTACAAGGTGGTTGCAACAGACAATGACAGCAATTTGACCGAGCTCTCCAAACCGTCCAATATTGTCAAGGGTGGGCTGGATAATGCCTTCCTCTCCGTTCCGAAGGATAAGATCACCGCTCCCGGCGGCTACACCAACGAGGAGCCCTATAAGGCCTGCGATGGAAACACTTCTACCAAGTGGTGTTACCGTCAGGACGACGTTTATCTACAGGTTGATCTCGGTGAAAATAACAGCTGGACCATCGATAAGTTCACGTTGGTCAATGCCGGGAATGAAAACCCCAACTACATCACCCGCGATTTCCGCATCCTTACCAGTGATGACGGCGTAGAGTGGACCGAACGCGCAAATGTCACCGGCAATACGGAGAATGTCGTGGAGCTGGTCATGGAAGAGCCGGTAAATGCCCGCTACTTTAAGCTGATTCCGGACTATGCAGGCCAAACCGACTCTGACGCGAACTGTCCGCGTATCTATGAGTTCCAGGCATGGGGCCGCTCGAATGAGGCCGTTGCTCCTTCTGCTGAGAACGTCAACATCAGCCTTTATAAGGACCCGGACGATGCTTCCAAGGTCACGATGGATGGCACGTATACCTATGTAAATGCAACCCTGTCCGGCAAAGAAGGCGAGTCCAAGTTCCAGTGGTATCAGAGCGAGGACGGCGAAACCTTCACTCCCATCGACGGCGCAACGGGCTTGAGCTATACAATGGATAAGGCAGACGCCCTATCGTTGGCCGCTATCAAGTTCGAAGTGATTCCGGTCGATAAGGACGGTGTGGAAGGCGAGCCTGTGAGCAAGTCGGTCGTCATAAACGATGATACCAACATCCTGGCTGGTAAATCGGTTGAAGCAGATAAGCAGTTCAACGCTTCTGAAGCTGGCTCTATGCTGACGGACGGAGACTTCCTGACCAAGTGGTGCGCAGACGGTGTCTCCGAAAGCGATCCACGTGTTGCAATCATTGACATGAACGGCGTGTACGACCTGAGCAAGCTCACCCTGCGTCATGCGACCGCTGCATACGACGAAAAAGTCCCGGGCGCAGACGAAAGAGACCGGTTCAAGGAGTACAATACACGCAAATACAATCTCTATGTCAGCAATGACGGAAAAGAATGGACCCAGATCACCGCAGCAGAAAACCCGGAGGGACTCGGTGTCACCGAACATACCTACAGCAGCGGTGAAGCGGTTGGCCGTTATCTCAAGGTGGAAATCACGCAGGGCGTTGCTCTGAACGACGACGGCAGCCCGTACGATGGCAACAGCTGTGTACGTCTTTATGAAGTCATTGGAGAAGGCACCCTCCTCGACTTTGCAGACAAAGAGACCGATGACGGCAACGATGATAGCGACATCACCGATGTGGTACCTGAGAACGTCAAAGTGGTCAATGCAACTGCAGACCGCGCACCGATGGTTGGCGATACACTTGAAGCATCCTTTGATGTGGACGAACAGTATGTCGATTATGCGCGTTTCCGTTGGTTGGTGGCAGATTCCAAGGACGGTCCGTTCTCTCCGATCACAGACTCCTACTCTTCCACATTGCCGGTGACCGAAGATCTGGCTGGCAAATGGATTCGCGTCTCTGTGCGTATCGATCAAGGTTTGACGATCTACAGCAGCCCGGTCGAGGTTTCCGAGGACGTACAGCCCACAGAGCAGACTCTCACCGTTAGCTTCCCAGCAGGCGATGTGGAGATCCACGCGGAAGATATTGACATTGGTTTTGCAAACCTCACTGGCGTTTTGGAGACAGAACTTCTGTCCGGTTCCCCAATTCAACTGACCTTCACACCGGTTGCAGAGGGAAGAGAATTTGCAGCTATCTCTGTGAATGGAGAACCTATTCCGTTTGATGAAGAAACCGATACCTATTCGTATACATATGACGGAACGATGGATCGCGCCGACACGGCGTTGGACTTCTCCTTCACCGTTGTGAACAAGCTCACCCTGCGTTCCACAATCGAAGTCGCTGAGGGGCTTGTCGGCAGCGATGAGTATCAGGACGCTGTTACAGCCGTTCAGAAGAAGTTTGACAATGCACTCGAAACAGCGCAAAATGTAGAAGCTGATAAGACAGCCGATCAGAATACGATCGACCGTGCATGGTCCGAACTGCTGGATGCTATCCAAATGTTGAGCTTTAAAGAGGGCGATGTCTCCGCACTCCAGACGCTGGTCGAAATGCTCGCCGACCTGGATGAGAATGACTTCACTACGGACAGCTGGGAAAACTATTATGAAAAGTACCAGAATGCTGTGGATGTAATCAACGACAACAATCCGTTGGAAGTCGATGTCGAAAAGGCGACAAAAGAGTTGAACGAAGCGTTGAACAAACTTGTACGTGTAGCGAGCAAGGAGGACCTGAGCGTCGCTATTGCACAAGCAACCGTTATTTATAACGCACTCGATCAGTATGTTGAAGCTGGTAAGGCAGAATTCATAGAGGCGTTTGAAAATGCTCAGACCGTATTCAATAATCGCGATGCCAGCCAGAAAGCTGTAGACGACGCGGCAATTGCGCTGGTGGATGCAATGGCTGCTTTGCGCAAGATTCCGAACAAGGATGTTCTGAAGGAACGCCTCTATCAGGCGACCCATATCGACCGCAGCAAGTACACCCGTGCGAGCCTTGCAATCTTGGATGCAGCGATTGCCTTGGGCAACGATGCAATGGCGAACGACAACATCGGACAGGAAGAAGTCGACTCGGTTGCTGACACCATTAAGGAGGCCCAGGCCGGTCTTGTAACCGTATCGCACAACTCTTCCAATAGCGGTCATAAGGGTTCCAGTTCGTCCAATTCTTCCGGTAAGACTTCGGGAGAAGGCACCGCCGTGGCAGTTCCATCTGCAATCGTCACAGCGGCACAGGGCGTTTCTGCTCAACAGGCGTATGTCCGCAGCGACACCACGCTTCCGTTTACACTGAAACATGGTCAGGCCTATTGCTTCAAAATGACTGTCGTTGGTTCGGATGCTGTTCCAAGCTTTACAGTTGGCAATGGCAACGTGCTCAAGACACAGTTTGTCGCAAAGGCTGGCAACGATTACTATTACAGAGTATATGCGATTGGCACACCGGGCCAGAGTGCAGGCGTATACACGACACTGCCGGGTCAGAATGCGGTTAAGCAATGTTCTGTAACAATTGGCTAAATGTTTTCTAGTGGAAGCCAAAGGGATAAAAAGGGTTCGATCATCCAATCCAAGCAGAACCCTTTTTATGAAACACCAATGACGACACTCCCAAGCAATCTTTAATAAGGCACTGTGCTGGATTTTCTATCCAGCACAGTGCTTTTTCTAGTTCTTTTTTATGATTTCTTTGTATCCGTTTTTCCAGTTTTCTTCATCCATTTAAATAAAGAATAAAAAGCTTTCTTTGAGCAAAACAACTAAATTGTCTAAACGTTGGTTCTGTTTTAGATAGTTTCCCGTTGAAAATCTATATATTTTTTGCTTTTCTATTGATTTTGTAGTATTCATTCATAAAATAAACACTTTTATACTCGACTTAAAATACAAAAATAATACCAGTATTTCCAAAAAATTACTAATACTTTTATGAAGATCCATATAAAATGTATTTTAAACCGTTTGCTTTTCAAGCGGCCTCGTACTACAGATAGGAGGAACGCCCTTTGCAAAATACAACGTTTAGTCGTATCTTTGTGGGATTGATGGCTATGCTTCTTTGCATCCATCCCCTTGTAGCATGCAATACAAGCCACGAACCCGATCCTTATCAAACCGTCGGCGAAATTGCTGGACAGCCGGTCGCCTTAGGGGAATTACAGCTGTTTGTAGACGATGTTCGCCAGCAGACCAACAGTTATTTCAAAAAGAACTATTCTCTTGATGCCATTACAGAGGAAGAATGGCGAAAAGATTTTTCTGGTGAATCACCGGTCGACTATGCCATTGGGCTGGCCATGGAGGAATTGGTTCCCTATAAGGTAGTCGAGCAAAAGCTTGTAGAGCTCGGTTCTTCCGAAGATTTCTCCTATCGCGCCTTTGTCAATCGCTGGCAAAAAGAAAATGAGGACCGACAACAAAAAGAGGCATCTGGAGAAGTGATCTACGGCCCTGTCCAATACACAGAACGGGTCTACTACGATTATCTGAATGAATCCTATCAAGAGGAATTGGCAGCCCAGTTGCGGCAGGAACCGACGGAGGAGGAACTCCAGGCCTTTTATGACGATAATCCGGATCTCTTCCAGGAATTTGGCAGCGTAACCTTACAATGTGTAGTTCTTCCGCAGGAGGACTTTTCTCAAGAACAGGGCGAAGAAGCGCGCAATATTCTCCTTCAGGCATTGGAGGCGGGGGCTACCTTCGCCGATGCATCCGTTCAAGCGGGAATTGACGAATATACACAGGAACGAACGTTTACAGCGGAGGACCTCAGTAGTCCAGATGTCCGTGCATTTCCAGATGTGGAAGACGCTGTTTATACCTTACAGCCGGGGGATACAACGGATTTGATACAAAACGGCGACCTAGAATGGCTTTTCTTTTACTGCGAAACGCGCCAGGAGGGTGGACGGACTCCTTTTGCAGAATGTAGAGATGCATTAGAGGAGATCTACGTCGAACAGGCTTTTGATATGAGTTTGGAGCAGGCACAATCGTCTGCCCAAATCATCATATATGACCAAGCGAGAGAGTTGATCGACTGACGGTTTCTGTTCTTGAAAGGAGGAGGGAAGAACCACAGAAACCTTGCTGAATGAAAAGAAAGGGAGGATTTTTATGCAGTTTAAAAAGGGAAGTGTATTCACAAAAGTGCTCTCCCTGACTCTGGCAATTATGGTATCTGCCAGCAGTCTTCTCGGAGGTACCGCTTTTGCTGCAGAGACGACGGAACTGGATTCCGGCCGTGCTGTAAATGGGCTTTCCTCCGCTGCCAACACGGAAGCGGAAAAGGATGATTTCACTACCGTTGAGAACTATGCTCTGAATGGAAGTATGGAAGAGGATACCAACGGTGCGCTGACCTACTGGACGCCAAACCTTATGGAGGGCAGCGATGACAACACCATTGCGAAGGCCACCAGTATTCGGTATGGTGATGTCAACATCGGCAAATACGACAATTATTTTGCCGCCATTCGACCGGGCAGTTCGTATGTTCCTTATGAAGCGGCTCTGGAGCAGTTGTTGCTGCTGCCAAACGGCACCTACACCCTCTCCGCTTATGTCTATTCCGTTACCACCGCGGAAGACAAAGAGAACGGCGCATATGCCAAGATGTATGTCTACGAGGATGACGGTCTGGAAGCCATTGAAATCGATCTGGACGAAACCAGCGAATGGACCCGGGTGGTTATCCCGGATATCACGATCACGAATGGAAAATGCCGCATCGGCTTTGGCCTGAAATCGGTAGGCGCCGGTGAAGAAGAGGCCCGTGCGTTGGCAATCGACGACGTTGTCCTGTCCATCCCGGCGGGCACTGTCAATGGCACGATAACCAGTCCCGATGGCGACAAGGTTGCCAATGCTACAATTCAGATCAAAGATAGCACCGATACAGTCGCTTCCGTCACCACGGATAGCGAAGGTTCCTATGCAATCGATGTACCCGCTGGAGATGATTTTGTTGTAACCGCTTCCAAAGCGGGCTTCCGCTCGGTCACAGAGGAGGGTGTCTCCTTTGTGGAGGGAGAAGAAACGACCTTGGACTTCCAGTTTACGGAGATGGTGGAGGAAAATGCCTACTACGTAGACGCCGAATTCGGTGACGACGACAATGACGGCCTATCGCCAGAACGCGCATGGAAAACCATCGCCAAGGTGAATGAGACCGTTTTTGAACCGGGCGATTCCATCTTGTTCAAGGCCGGTTGTTCCTGGGAGGGAGAAACCCTAAAGCCCCAGGGCAATGGCGAGGAGGGAAACCCCATTCATGTTGGCAAGTATGGCGAGGATGATCTATATCCGGTCATCCACGCAAACTATGTGCCGGGAACCCCTCTCTCTGAAATGGAGACCAACAACAAAAACGCTTTGGAGATCACGGGCATCAGCCACTGGGAGTTCCGCGATCTGGAATTGACAAACTACGGCATCTACAATGACGACTCTACAGCCAATGAGCAGAAGGGCCGCCGCGCGGTTACGATTCGTTCCGACGGGGGAACCATGGAGGATGTCACTTTGGATGGATTATACATCCACGACATCAACGGCTGGAACCCGAAGAGCAACAACGGTGCAGCCATTTCCTTTGGCGCAAATGGACAGACCTATATCGATGGATTGACCATTGAAAACTGCTTGATTAAGGATGTGACCCGTGACGGCATCACCGGCGGTGGCTATACTGGCACCCGCCCGTGGGGATGGAACTCTTGGGATAAGCAGAATGGCGTCCCGCTTCGCCATAAGAATGTTGTGATCCGCAACAACGTCCTCGATACCATTGCAGGCGATGGGATTGTGCCGGGAGGCACCTATGAAGTGCTGGTTGAACACAACTTGGTCAGCCATGCCAGCAACAACCCTACCCCCTATCCCAATATGAGCGGCAATGCAAAGTCCAACCTTTCTGCCGCCGTATGGCCGTTCGATGCGGACAACTCGATCTTCCAGTACAATGAAGTCTGCTATACGGGTGTTCCGAGAGGAACAGAGGTGGCAGACGGTGAAGCATTTGACTCCGACTATTACTGTGTAAACACCCTGTTCCAGTATAACTATAGCCATGATAACGAGGGTGGATTCCTGATGCTCTGCGGACCGGCATATGCCTATAACGACGGCACGGTTGTGCGCTATAACATCAGCGAAAACGACGGTTCCCTGTATGGCAAACGCACGATTTTTGAAATTGGCGGCGGCGGTGGCGTCGACCACAGCTACATCTACAACAACACCATCTATACGAGTGAGGATCACTCTGTGTTCTCCGTCATGCGTGGCGAACCGTGGGATGGAAAACCGAAGGGGACCAATTTTATCAATAACATCTTCGCAATCAATGGAAACGTGGCGCAGTTTGGCTTTGCCGGTGACCCGAGAGATAAGGGCAAGGAAGGTATTGTCACATACGACCACAACCTGTACACGGGCACGCTCTTCGAGGGTACACTGAAGGATATGCCGGAGGATAAGAATCCTGTATTTGGCGATCCAAAGTTTGTCGATCCCGGCAACGCTGGCGACGGGTATGAGAATGCGAAGGCTTATCAGATCCAAGAAGGCTCCGCTGCCATCGGCGCAGGAATGCAGATCGATCAAAGCTGGTTGGGTCAAAAACTGGATACTATGTCCTACACAGCTGGTGACGGTTCCACCGCAGAGAATAAAGCGGTCTATTTCCATGTAGATGGCGAAGAATTCCAGTGGCAGAATCCAAATGGCGGCATTGACTTCTTCGGCAATCCGCTGCCTACACGAAGCGCCCCTGACATCGGCGCCCACCAATTCTCGGTAGAACCGCCAATGCCGGAAGAGCATACTCTGACGGTTCAGTTCGACCTTACAGCGCAGATGGTCGGCGAAGGCATGGATATTGAAATTGCCAACAAGGTGGGAAGCTATCAGACGCAGGTGATGGGCGGAGATCCAATTACCTTTACATTCGTTCCCACCGCAAAAGGACGTGAATTCCGCAGTATTACGGTGAATGACCAGCCCGTTATCTTTGACGAAGACACCAATACATACAGCTATACCTATGAGGGCACCATGGATAACCAGGATATGAATCTGGTCTTCCACTTTGAGGTCGTTACAAAGCAAGCTCTCGTTACTGCTATTGAAGAAGCTCAGGCTCTTGTCGGAGGAGACGAATATAATACGGTGATCCCCTCCATCCGCAAGTTGTTCGATGAAGCATTGGCAAGCGCTAAGGTTGTCCGTGATAACAAACAAGCAACGCAGGATGAGATTGATGCCGCTATAGAGCAGCTCTTAAAGATTATTCCGTTCCTAAGCTTTACTGCTGGCGATACCACTGCATTGGAAAGCTTATTGGCTGTTGTTGATAAACTGGATGAAGCAAATTATACCGCCTCCAGTTGGGCAACCCTTCAAGAAAAAGTTGCGCAAGCCACAACAATCGTCGAAAAAGAAGAGCCCCTCAAGGTCGAGGTCGACGAAGCTTATGAAGCACTCTACAATGCTTTGACCAGCCTAGAATACAAGGCCGACACCAGCACTTTGGAGGCAGTAGTAGCGCGTGCTCTGGAGATCGAAGCTGTATTGAAGACCGATTACCTGGAAGTTGGCCAAGCCGAATTTATAGCTGCTCTTCGTTTTGCACAACAAATTCTTCAAAAGCCTGAACCAACCCAGCAAGAGATCGCAGATGCAGCAGACGCGCTCAATTTAGCAATGGCAAATCTTCGTAAGATTCCGGACAAAACCGCTTTGGAAAGCCTGGTGAAAGAGCTCAGCGCTATTTCCGGAGATGGTTATACAGCTGAAAGCTTTGCTGCTCTGCGCGCTGCCTTAAACATCGCACAACAGGTCCTTGCTAATCCGGAGGCAACGCAGGAAGAGGTGGATTCTGCCCTTTCTACCTGCAAGGATGCAAAGGAGAAGCTCAATAAAGTACACAATTCCTCCAGTGGACACCATTCAAGCAACTCCGGCAATTCCAGTTCGTCCGGCAATATCTCTGGAAACGGTACTGCCGTTGCTGTGCCGTCCACCATCGTCGCAGCTGCACAAGGTGTATCTGCACAGCAGGCCTATGTCCGCAGTGATACGACGGTGAACTTTACTCTGAAACACGGGCAGGCCTATTGCTTCAAGATGACCGTGGTAAACGGAAACAACCAGACGCCGAGCTTTACCGTAGGCAACGGTAGCGTTCTCAAGACGCAGTTTGTGGCGAAGGTTGGAAACGATTATTACTACAGAGTGTATGCAACTGGCACACCGGACCAGAGCACGGGCGTTTACACGACATTGCCGGGCCAGAATGCAGTCAAACACTGCACGGTGACCGTTGGTTGAATCTCGAACAACTTGTGAAGGGCATAAGCCATTCGATCAAGGAACCGCTGCTGGAAGAGAACCTGCGTAGGAAATGCCTAAGGTGCGAAAGACGCTGGGCGTCCATCAGGCTAGAGTACGGTTGTCTACACGACACTGCCTAGCCAGAATGCGGTGAAACACTATACAGTGACGGTGGCATAAGCATTCGGGAAGAAAAAGAATAT
>BCAA01000025.1 GCA_001305115.1 Clostridia bacterium UC5.1-1E11
CACCAGTGAAGGGCATAAGCCATTCGATCAAGTAACCGTTGATGGAAGAGCACCAGCGTAGGAAACGTAAAGGCGCAAAAGACGCTACACATCCACCGGGCCAGAACACAGGCGTCTACACGATTCTGCCGGGGCAGAATGCAGTCAAACACTGCACAGTTACAACCGGCTGAGTACCAAATCTATTCTGAACAACGAGAAGGTAAACTACATCCAATCGAACCCAGTAACCAATAGTAAAGAGTTTCGTAGGCAATACCCTAGGCACGAAAGACGTTGTGCGTCCACCGTGCCAGAACACAGGTGTTTACACCACCTTGCCTGGTCAGAATGCGGTGAAACACTACACGGCAACCATTGGTTGAATGCCGGGTAACTTGCGAAGGGCATAAGCCATTCGATCAAGTAACCGCTGGTGGAAGATAGCCAGTGTAGGAACGCCATAGGCGCGAAAGGCGCTGTGCGTCCACCGGGCTAGGGTATGGACGTCTATACGACCCTGCCGGGTTAGAATGCGGTGAAGCACTATACGGTGATTGTAACTATAAGGCTTCGGAAAGAAAAAGGAATATGGAACGACTCTGACGGATAGCTTTTCTACATGTAAATGTATATCCTAATCGTATGTAGATGATTTGCCCCCATAGGAGCGAATCCATAGGAAAGCCAAAGCAGAGATATTCCACCCATATGACCCAGCAGGAGTGTTCGCAAACGAGAATGCGGATAACCCCTGCTGGGTCAAACTTTTTACAAGGTATAGGAATATATGGTATGGTGACGATTTATGTAGCAACAGCTGGAAGAGCGCAGGCAAACTCTTAGGGGCGGCATAAAAACTATTTCCACTGTAGAAATCCGGCAATAATCGATAAATACCGGAATCATGTTATACAAAGAGTGAAGTAGCTTGTATCCAATCAAGGCCTAACAGTCAATGGCAGGGAACTTCCGTAAACATCGGCCATTCGATTAAGCAACCGCTGCTGGAAGAGAGCCAGCGTAGGAAACGCCGTAGGCGCGAAAGACACGATGTATCCGTTTATGATAGGTGGACATAAGAATTAAGTTGTAGAAAGAGTAAAAATAGCGGGTATTCGAATCAAGTGTCCAGCAATCGACAACAGGGAACTTCCGTAGGAATTACCATAGGTATGAAAGACGTTGTACGTCTGGAATGGATAGGTGAACATCAGAATTGTATTATGGGAAGAGTAAAACTAACCGATATTTAATCAAGGGATCGGTTACCGATAACAGGGAACTCTGTAGGCGCGAAAGGCGCTGTGCGTCCGGCATCTCTGGGTGGTACCTCATCCTCTCCACGGAGAAATCTTCCTGACGGGCTTAAATTGTGCATGAAAAACGAACAGCTAGGTATATGTATACTATACATGTATCTGGCTGTTTGTTTTATAAAACACACAATGTGTTTCTCTCTTTCTAAGAAATTTTCTAAAAATTCCTTTCTTTTATCTTCCTGTAGAAAAACGGACAGAATGTGTCACAAAAGGATCTTCATTCACATATCCTGAGAACGTGGACTTGCATCAAAGGGATCTGTTCCAGATTATATACAGAGGAGTGTGACCCTTTTGCCATCGCTTTTGAAAGCGGGCAGCAAAATTTTGTCCGTCGTATTGGCAATTTCGACAATTGCCTTGATTTCTGTGACCGATTCCTCCTACGCTGGCAACCATTCAGCTGATGGATCGACGGAGTTTGCTCCCAGTCGCGTGGCGACTTCCAAGAATCTCTCCTCCCCGGACGATTTAGAAAGCCGACTGGAAAGTGTTTCACCGGGGTATGTACAGCCGCCTATCGACCCCTCTTACCTTTTGCAGGGAGGATCTTCCCCCTTGCTTACACGCGCGACTGCCTCGTTTCCGTCCTGTTATGACCTGCGGGAACAACAGGAAATCTGTGAGGCTGTCCGCAACCAAGCTGCTTGGGGCACTTGTTGGGCGTTTGCCGCGGTTGGCTCTGCGGAATCCTCCTTATATCCGGAGGACACCACTGTATTTTCTCCCCGCCACTTGGCTTATTTCGCTTATAACGGCGCAGCAATCCGCACACGCCAGAGGATGGCACAGCCGGCGACACCTTCCATCCCTGGAGTTATCCATCCAATGATTCCCGTTTCTATTGGTATCCATGGTATGAATTCGGCGGAAACACGTTCCTTGCAACCGCTACGCTCGCACGAATCGGCGTACAGACGGAAGAGGTCGTGCCTTACCCGGAATCCTATCAATATTTTGGCACAGAGATCGATTCATTTGGTACTCCTGCGCTTAAGGACGCGTATACTGCCCTTTACGGAAATGTCTCAGAAGCCTTTCATTTTACGGCCCCTTACCGTTTAGTAGAAAGCAACTATCTTCCCACTAGGGACTCCTTTGGAAATCTCAATGGCAATGCGATTAAGCAAGCTCTTTTAGAAGGCTCCTGTATTGTAGTTGCCTATGCATCCAATCAATACAACACGTATACACTCCCGGACGGGGAACAAATTGTCGCCCAAGCTTATAACGGTCCCAACCGTGTAGCCGTGAACCATGAGGTACAGATTATCGGCTGGAACGACACCATCCCAAAGGAATCATTCTGCACCAGCTGGACCAATGGAGAGCCTACCGGCAATATGCCCTCCAATGACGGCGGATGGCTCATCCGCAATAATTGGGGAAACCATTGGGGAATGGACGGCTGTTTCTATCTCTCCTATGAAGATTCTTCCATCTCAGAGACCTGCCAGTTCATTGCCTCCGCCGATCCGTCTTATGACCACCTATACCAGTATGACGGTACGGGATGGAATACTACGGTCGGTATCAGAGACAAGCCAACCGCTCCAGTTTCGATGGCCAATGTATTTACTGCAACAGGACAGCAGTCGATTCAAGCGGTCTCTTTCTATACGACCATGCCGGACGCTCAGTATTCCATTCAAGTATACACCGGCCTACAGAAGTCCGACGTTCCAGATAGCGGTGTGCCCGCCTTTTTCAAAGAACAAAAAGGTTGGGAACCCTATGCCGGTTACCATACAATCGCGTTACAACAACCTGTTTCCATCCAGAGCGGGGAACCCTTCTCGATTGTTGTAAAGTTGGAAAACCCCACGAGCAACGGGTTGACAGATTCCAACGGCCCCATCTATCCGATCGCGTGTGAGGGCAACGGTCCCTGCAATGGAATCTTTTCAGACGCCGCTATCGCACCTGGCCAAAGTTTTCTCCGCGGGTCCAATGGAACTTGGCTGGATCTCGCAGATTTTCAGGAATCGACGTATGTTTCCAGCGGTATTCACAACTTAACCCTTGGGAATGTCTGCCTAAAGGCCTTCACGACCGACGAACCCCTTGGCTCAGTAACGTACGCAACCGGGAATGGATTGGATAAACTATGACCACTGCTGAAAATCATCGCTTCCCTTCCTCTTTTTCCTACAGAGGTCATAGTATCATTTTCATCCGAATTCGGGGACCGCCATCATATTTAAAAAGAGAGAACTCCCTCCCATGTGCGCAGGGTCCTTCCGGAATACACGCCTAAGAAGAAACCGCCTGCCTCCAAACGAAACGTGTGGTTGTTACACGGATTCGCGCGGAAAAACTGCCATAGGAATTTTCGCTTGGGCCCTGTGCTCCGGAGAAAAAATGTCCAGCTGTCATACTCTTGACAGCTGGACAACATTTTCCAATAGAAGATCACAACCAACAGGTATCCATTCACTGAAATAAAAAACGCACACCATAAAAGAGTGGTGAGATCAGAAATTCTTTAGGGACAGCCCGCAGACATCCTCTCTAGTTTCTTAAAACAATACGCTAAAAGGCACGTTTAGATTGGAAAAACCTGTGTGGGGTGAATGCCATTCTTCCCTAGGCAAGATTGTTATCCGCTCCTACAGGTTTTCTTAAGATAGGGCTCTAAAGCAAGCTTTCTTTTGCCACGCGGCCAGGGGCGCTTCATTTTATCCCGTCTGATCGGTCAAGCCTTTTCTTGTATTTCTCAACAAAGGCCCTCGGGCTCTCCTGACAATTTCTCCGATGAAAAAATAGCACAAGTTTTATATCCGGCAAGGCAAAAGCGGGCCCATGCAGGTGCGTTCCATTCAGCACTTGCCCTTCCTTCGGAGAACTGGAACAGTTGGAATAACAAAAATGAGACGGGGAACCGTGTCAAATGAATAAGCATACAGGAATCCGTTCCCTATGTTGTGGCGGTTTCTGTACGCAAGCCCGTACAGGCCAAAACTTTGCCATAATCCTTGCACATTGGGTGTGCTGGCAGTCGATCTGGCATTTGCACTTTGCGGCCGTTCTTCTGAGACAAACCAAACTGTTGCATCGACCAAAAGAGCTTCTATCCCTTTTGGGGCTTGGAACGCAATAGAAGGAATGGTTGTACATACGTCCTTTGGATGGCTCCTTGTCCAATCGAAATAGGAACCTCAAGTCAGCTTTTGACATCTGCCCGCTTTAAAACCAGCAGGGACAATCCACAGAATATTACCGTAAACATAGCACACATCACAAAGAAAATCCCCATGTCCACCTCTCCCAATGCTTCCTGACTGACCGATCCCATTCCTGCAATCAAAAGGGCGTTGGGGAAAATTGGCCACCAGCCTTAACCGCCAATAGGAACCCTACTACGCTGCAACAGAATCCGATTCCCACCGGTACTGCAAAGCTTCGGATATGCATGGCAAAGAAAAGCTGCATGGCCGCTACGGGAAGGGAACCAAACCAAGCACATAGAAACCAACGGACCACATCCGGCGGAATGGACGATTGAAATCCAAAATAGAACCCCGCCGCCAAGTATAGTGCAAAAAGAATACCTGTGTTACGAAACTTAGGCCCGCAATCACCAGAAATTTGCTCCAAAAGATATTCCGTACGGGTACAGGAGCTGTCATCAGGTTGTTCCAATTGTGGTTGAGGTGCTCCAAACGCCATGCATAGGCAGCATAGATCGATAGCAGGACCGCCAAAAACAGATCGCCATAAAACAGGCTAACCTGGGTCCAAAGGCTTTGCCATTCTTTTGTGAGAATATCCCGATTCATGGAAAAATTCGCGCTTCCCACAAAGACGCTGAATGCAGGTAAAAACAGGAATGCCAACCAGATACACGATCCCTTTAGCTTACGGCATTCGGCCACAACTGCATGTCTTAACATGACCTTCCCCTCCTAAAATTCTTTTCTGCACAGGTGGCGTTTCCCCAGGAAATATACAAGCACTCCCACAGCACACACCAATAGCGATGGAAACAAATTGGGCTTATCGCGATATACGCCCATTCATGTTCTCCCAACGGAACCGTCTGTACACAGGAGAGGTCAGCATAGGCACACCAGGGAAACACGATCCGCACTTGTGCGGGAAATAGCGCCCCTACAAACCCCAGAAATGCGCCAGCCATGCCAACGATCAACGCTACCAACTGATTGGAGACCGCCATCGAAACCCACTGTTGTAAAGCCAGCACAAACACACTCGCAAGAAGCGTTCCAAAATAGATGGGCAGTACCAAGTCCGTTGGAATTGGTACAGGGAATCCCTTCCAAATACCAAATACAATTAGAACGGCGAGCTCTACCGTTAGGGTAAAGGTTAGAATCAGAAACGCACATAAGAATTTGGAGAGGTACAGCCGGTTCATTGGCTCTGCTGCTGTGCCGAGCAGCTTCCAGGTGTCCCCTTTATGCTCCATATCGCAGATACGGCTGGCAAGTACCGCGATGGCCATGGGGAGGAAAAGGCCATGCAGGAGCGCCAAATTCGTAAATAGGTTGTTCCAAACCAAATGGGTACCGTTTTCCTCCAGATATTGTTGTGCGGAATAGGCGGTCCACGCCCCTCCGCCCCACAGAGAAATAACGCAGTTAAGAAAATACCACGGCGCCGAATCTTATAAAATTCCAACGACAGATACCGCATCATAATGCTCCCGCCTTTCCGGTCAGATCGAGGAAAATTTCCTCTAAGCTGCGCTGCCGCTCCTCAATTCGGTACACCTGTATCCCGCTGCAAACCAACTGCTGGTTGATCTGTGCCACCGCCGCGTCACTCACGTTTTCCAAAAGCAACCAGCCATGTTCTCGTTTGGGACAATACCGTTCCAACAAGCGCGCTGCCTCTTCTGCGTCCTGCGTCCGGACCGCCACATAATGGGCGCTTCTTTGACGCAATACTTCCAAGCTGTTCTGGAAAATCAGTTCTCCATGATCGATAATCCCGACCGCAGTTGCCATTTGGTCTACCTCGGCCAACAAGTGGCTCGAGAGCATCACGGTCATGCCATACTGCCGTGGCAACGCTTTGATGAGTTCCCGGATCTCCTCGATTCCAGCGGGGTCCAGGCCATTGGTCGGTTCATCCAGTACCAGCAGCTTTGGAAAACGCATCAGCGCCATGGCGATTCCAAGGCGCTGTTTCATTCCCAAAGAATAATGGTTTACTTTTTTGTCGGCCTGATTTTCCAAACGCACAATGTGCAGAGCCTCTCTCAAATTCTTTTCTGGGATGTCCAACAGTTTCTGCATGACACGCAGGTTTTCCATACCCGTTAGATGCCCATAATATGCCGGCGCTTCGATCAGCGCGCCCGTTTGCCGCAAAATCTCCACCCGATTTTTCTCATTCATCTGTTTGCCAAAAAGGTGCACTGTTCCCTTTGTCGGCTTGGCCAGCCCCAGCAGCATCTTCATTGTGGTGGACTTCCCTGCACCGTTTGGCCCCAAGAAGCCGTATACTTCGCCCTCTCGGATCTGCAAATCTACATTCTTTACGCGGAACACACCGTTATATTCTTTGGAAAGTCCCTCTGTGTGTACAATCGATTCCATCTTTACTTCCCCCTAAGCGATCTCTGCGTAATACGCAGGAAGACTATTCTGATATACCATCCGGCTGGCAAACGCACTCACCAAAACAAACGCAAGGGTTACTACGGCAACCAGCGCCAGAATTCCAAATCTTTTCTTCATCCGCTCCATACGGGCCGCCTCCTTTTTTCTAGGATGATGAAAGCATATACCCTCTGCCTTACAGAAAGCTTCATAAAACCTTACAGCAAACTTACAATACATCCCTTGGGATGAAACCATCCGCGCGCATGTGGTAAAATAAAGGCACGCCACTAAAGAAAGGCCCGCCTAGGGACGGGCCCATGGTGAAAAACAAGGAAACAAATCTGGCAATTCCATAAGGATACCTGCCGATCAGGCTTTTCCCGGCCGATTCGCTGGACAGAAAGCGGGGAACAACAATGGATGCATTAAAAGAAAAGAAGATCTTGGTAGTGGACGATCAGCCGCAGCTGTTGCGTATGGTGGACGAGATCCTTCGGCGAGAGGGCTTCACGCGTATTTTTTTGGCGCCGGACTGTGCCCGTGCAATGGAACAACTGCGCGCAGTCCGCCCGGACTTGGCCGTCTTGGACGTTATGTTACCGGACGGGGATGGCTTTTCCTTATTACAACAGATGCGTGCAGTCTCGCCCCTCCCCGTGATTTTTCTCACCGCGCGCGGAGAAGATGAAGACCGGCTGATCGGCCTGGGAATGGGCGCGGACGACTACCTTGTCAAACCATTTCTTCCAAAGGAACTGACCTTGCGCATCACCGCCATCCTGCGGCGCGTCTATGTGCCCATCCAACAGGAACAGCTTCCGGTATTTGCCCTGGGAAACCGCACGATCGACCTGGGGGCTTCACTTGTCCAAGCTTTGGATGGCCGGGAGTGGACCCTCACCGCCAAGGAGCTTGCACTTCTCAAGAAGCTCTATGAGAACCGGAATCGCATCGTAACCAGCGATTCGCTCTGCCAAGCCGCCTGGGGGGACGATCTCTATGGATATGAAAACACGCTGATGGTTCATATCCGCCGCATGCGTGAAAAACTGGAAGAGGACCCTTCCCATCCCCAATATCTATTGACTGCACGTGGATTGGGATACAAGCTGCAAGTGGCTTCTCGCGCAGACTGATGGGGCAGGGGCCGCAAAGCGGCGGCCTAAAGCCGCCGTCTTTCCTGCGAACTGTGTTCGCAGACACCGCGTCGGCCGGCGCGGTGGCGGCCCCGGTGGGCTATTTTTCACAGGAGGCGACCGCCATGAAGAGTATCCGGCGTTTTTTAGGCCGTTTTTTGATTGGGCTTTTTGTCTGTGTCATGGTTTTTTGATTGCCAATATCGCGGGACTATCCATTTATCTGCGTGTTCTGTACGACACACATGAAGGGGAGACAGACTTTTCCCCCTCAAGAACGGTCCGAGTGGCTGTAGAAGGGTTGGTTCAGCGGGACGGACAATATCAGTTGGCCCCATCTGTGACAAAAGAACTGCAGGAGCATGGCGCCTGGGCCATGCTGTTGGATGATCGGGGAAAAGTGGTCTGGTCTCTGGATCTTCCTCCAGAGATTCCCCTCTCCTATACGCCAAAGGAGATCGCTGGCTTCACCCGATACTACTTAAAGGATTATCCGGTCTTTTGCTGGGCGCATCCAGATGGTCTCGTGGTGACGGGGTATCCAAAAGGGGCCTACATGCGCTACACGCTCGACTTTGCAGAATCGGATGTCCGAACCCTCTTTCAATACCTCGTGTTATTTGTGATCGGAAACAGTTTGGTTGCCATTCTTCTCTATGCGTTTCTCTGTTGGTGGACGGTGCGGCCAGTACGGCCCATTCTCCATGGCCTTTCCTGTCTGGCCCATGGGGAAGCGGTTCAACTTGCAGAACGCGGCAGCCTCCGCGAAGTAGCCGCTGGAATCAACGCGGCTTCGGGTGAATTACAGCGCCGGGATGCCGCCCTCCGAAAAAAAGACGAAGCGCGCGCAAACTGGATTGCCGGTATTTCCCACGACATCCGTACCCCGCTTTCGGTCATCCTCGGTTATGCAGGTGAATTGCAGGACGATCCGGCACTCCCTCCACAGGAACAGGAGCAAGCTGCTGTGATTTGCCGTCAGGGAATTCGCCTACGCGACCTGGTGAGCGATCTGAATCTTGTATCGCGTTTGGAATACGACATGCAGCCTCTGGAATATCGGCTGTTGCGAGCCGCCAAGCTTGTTCGCCGCACGGTTACGGATTTTATGAATGCCATGCCGGAGAATCCCTGCGGCATCGAACTCGAAGCCATAGACGAATCCATTCAGCTGAAGGGGGACGAGCGGCTGCTTCTGCGCGCCTTGACAAACCTTCTCCAAAACAGTGTTCTGCACAATCCGCAGGGTTGCGCGATCCGAATAGCCGTTCGCAGGGAGGACGGCTTCTGCCTAATTTGTGTGTACGATGACGGCGTTGGAGCCGATCCGCAAAAATTGGAAAACCTTCTGAATGCCCCCTATGCGCCAAAGCGTGCCCACGGATTGGGATTGTTTTTGGTTCGGCGCATAACGGAGGCCCATGGCGGACAATTTATCGCGCACACAGCCCCCGGTCAGGGCTTTTCCTGCGAGATGAAACTTCCCTGCGAACCATTTATCAAAGGTTCCCCCTCGGCAGATCCTTTCTAATGCAGCACACAGGGAACATCATTTGTCCATCTGTAATGCGGTTTCAGTCCCCTATTTCTAAATTTGTTCCTTTTCCAATGTATTTGAAAAGGGAGGCTTTTCGACCTTGCCATTGATTTTTTCTTCCTGTTCTTTAGATACTCCCCTTAGGCCGGATGTGCCATCGCATACCAAAGAAAAGGGAACCGGTTTTTTCCAGAAAGTCGGGGGTCTTTGCTATTCCTTCTCGATTGGCAGCTCCTGCAAATTTTCTCGATCGTAATAAGTAAAATCCCCATGGGTTCCGGCCAAAAGTTTTCAATGCGCACGGTTCCTATGCGAACGGGAGACAATCCATATTTTTGCCAATAAACGCCAAACGGCCCCAACAAAGCAAAATGCTCTGTTGGGGCCGTTTCTGCCTGAACTTCTATCAATATGGTCAAATGCGCCTTACTGTACGGCTCCTTCCAACGCTTCCTGTAAGGTATCGATGTCTCCTCTCGGAACGCTCCCTCGAACCACATCATCCAAAACCACCACACAATTGCGCTCTCCATCCGGATAGAATTCCAAAGTATTGGTCAGTGCACCATCGTAGTATTCGACAACCGCCCGGAAGAGCGGCGTACCGGTAGGCTCCGTGTCACCAGCGTCCTCCAAAACAGTCTCACTGGTCAACACCTGATAGAGATTTGTAAACGCGGTGTAATCCTTTGTGGTTCCAGAAGCATCCGCTACGGTATAGTTATAATATGTGGTATCGTCCGTGGATTTCTCCTCATCCTTTGTGCGGGTGACATTCCAACGATATGTTTCGCTCGAATCCAGTTCGATCGAAAGCGTCTGTACAGCTTCCACATTCCTTGTCAAAAGGACTTTGCTCTGCACGTCAAACGGCTCTGTCAGGCTTGTCCATGGAATCAGGCTATCGTCCATGATTCGATATACGATATCTACACCGTCCAACATCACCATGCGGTTTCCATCCTTCTCCGCCCCCGCCTTGAGCGTGTATTCCGTCCCATCCGCCGTGGTCATCTGAACAACATTGGCCGGGTTTTCCAAGCCATACTCCCGCAGGGCGTCCGCGTCGGGGTGTAATGCTTCTACTCCGCCAGCCGTCAAATAAGACAACAGATCGGTCAAGGAGGTCACCGTTTCCGAATCCGCCTCCATCCTTTTCGGCTCTGTCATCAAATATAGGGTGCCTTCCCCCTGCTGAAGGGTAATTGGCTCCGCAACCGCCGTACCGCTCAACACCAGCTTACGGAACGGCGCGGCGGCATCGGCCTTGAGACTGCTGAAATCCAATACCTGGCGGGACAAAAAGCCGGTTTTATCCTGCAAATATGCCATTGGAACGCTGGCCACATAGATGTCCTCCCCGGTCTGTCCACGCACATAGTAAGCCGTGCTATCCTCCACAGAGGCATTCCCAATCTCATACCCGTAGGTATCTCCGTTCTTAAAAGTAACTTTCACGGTCGCCTGCGGAGTAGACAGGCCAAAATCCGTGAGGTTGCTGACCGTGCCGATCTTCTTTGTGGCAAAGAGCTGCCAGCCACCCTGCGCCGCGGTTTTAACCGCATAGCTGTCCTGTGGAAGCCCTTCCAATTCCTGGATGGTAAAATGGATCTCCGGCTCAGACTCCGAAGATACTGCGCTGGCGCTCTCCGTGGATTCCGAGGACAGTACAGCGGAACTCGTGCCCGCTGCACTGTCCTCCGGCTGTTCCTCCGAAGGCACGATCGTGAATACCCCGTTTGTATTGGTCACCTCAATCGAGGCAACCTCCGCTTCTTCCCGATTTAAAAGTGCAATGTCCTGCGACGAAGAGGCTGTAGTGGACGCCTCGGTCGTGCCGCCGGTCAGCATCAAAGCGGCCAGCACTCCCCCCAGCGCAACGATGCACACGCCGAGAATCAGCAGATTCCTGGTCGCCGGTTTCATTATAACCTCCTCCTTCTATAATAGACGGCTATGCCAATCACCACGACAATCAACGGGATCAGAACCGTAAACACGCCCAATCCGAAAACCATCACCTGTAAAAGGCTCATCGAAATATCTGCTACCGAGGTCTGTACCTGTTTGGTCTCTACCGCCGCTGTCTCCCCTTCTGTTCCGGTTACGTATTTCGAAAGATCTGTGAGGTATTTACCATCTCCAAATGTGTTGGAATTGATGATGCCGTCCACAAACATAAAGGTGCTTCCCAGAACCACTACATTGGCGGTAGCTTCTTGGTCTCCAGCCGTGATGGTCTTTTGTGCAAGTGCTGCCAAAGTCTGCTCGCCGGTCTGTGGATTGCGGATGCTTTCCTCCGTTCCATCATAGGGGAACGCTGTGCTGCTGCTTGTTGCAAGTACGTGCGTAGTGATTCCATTGCGGCTGTCAAACAGCAGCTGAATCGGGCAGCTCTGCGGCATCAAAAGATACCCATAATCCGGTGTTGCCCGGCTGAGGGTGATGTCGCTTCCCTGATTTGCCAGCAGATAGGATGGATCGCTGGTGATATAGCTGTTGGGATCGGTTTCGATCACCTGGGTAGCCTGCTGTACATCCATGCCCCACTCTTTTAGGAACGAGGTTAGATTCGGGAGGCTATCCTGACCGGGATAGAAGGTTACCAACAGGGAACGGTCGGTCGTTTTCCCATCGTCGTTTAAGAATGCCTCCAACTTCTCAATTTCATCCTGCGTATAATCCGTTGCAGGGGTGGCCAAGACAAAAAGTTGTGCATTCTCGGGAATTTCATCCGTCAACAAGTTGATCTCCTGTGTCTCAAAGTTGCTGCTGGTCAACATGTTCTTATAAAGCGTCGTGTCCAACATCTCATTGTGTCCTGTATCGAACACTGCCAGTGGAAGGGTGTCCGCATTGACTGAGCTCACCGCAGAAGCCAACGCACTGTCCACCATGGAGTAAGCGGTCATTCCTGTCTGGCTGTACTGTACGTCAAATAGATCCGTGTACGCCAACACGCGATAGCGCTTATCCGTTTTCACCAGCACATCCGCAGTCATCAAGCCGTCGTCCTTATACTCCGAAGCAAAGGCCGGATTCTGATCCAGATCGATATATTCCACCGATATATTGGAGTTCTTTTCCGCCATCTTCTCGGCCAGCGTACTGACTTGACTGTACTTGATTCCATATTCCGCCAGGAGGGTATCCGCCTTGGCGATTTCCTCGCTCGCCATGATGTAGATTGTGGTTGGATTCTGCACATTGGAAGCAATCTCCGCCGCGCTTTCCGACAGCGTGTTGACATGCCCCTCCGTGAGGTCCAAATTGATCGAAGGATAGCGCTCGCCCAATAGGCTGACCACCACATTTAAAAGGATGATAACCGCCAGAAAGCCGGCGGTCATTGCCAGGGAAATCCCCCGATATTTGCCCTTATGACTGTCCTTGCGGGGTTTCTTCTGTTTTTTTATGGAGTCTTCCGCGATGGGCGGCTCCATCGTCTCCGGGGGAAGCTGTTCAGACGTCCCCTTTTCGATTGCCTCTAGGTCGGATTTTGGAGCCTCTTGTTCCTCCCTGGAAAAATCTTCTTCCGGTTCCTCTTGACTCGGTGGCGCAACCGGCATTTCCCCCGGGGATTGCTCTTCCTTAGAACCTTCCGGCGTTTCTGTTTCGCTCATCCCTTCTGCCGGAAACACCTTTTCCTCCGGCAGCAAAGGATTCTTATTCTCATTGTCCATCTGCTATCCCTCCCTTAGCTCCAGCGTCTGCTCTCCAGCTTACGTGCAGTCAAAAACAGAAAGACTGCCGCCACGCTGAGGAAAAAACGATGCTGGCAAGATTAAAGGTCCCCGTAGTAAAGGGGGTATACCGGCTGTTGAAGGACAACCAGTTCAAGATCTTGACCACTACTTCGTTGCTGATAATCCCTGTCAACTGATCGATTACCACCAACAGAATGGAAATCCCGAAGGTGCCGATCGCGGCCACGATCTGGCTTTGCGTAAGAGCAGAGACAAAGGTGCCAATCGCCAGAATCGCCACACCGTACAGGAAGGAACCGATGACCGTACCGAGAATCAACACCCAATTGGGCGAGGAGAAAAAACCGATGACCACGGCGGGAATCAGGCTGCCCACCAGGATCGCCGCATAAACGGTCGCAGCCGCAAGGAACTTCCCCACAACAATCGAGCCGACTCCCACCGGAGCCGTCAAAAGGGCCTGATCGGTTCGGTTCTTCTGCTCTTCGCTGAATACCCGCATGGTCAAAATCGGCAAAAGCATCATGCTCCAAATAAACATATTGCTATAGACAAATGTGGAGATATAATAGGTGGAACCGGACAACATCACCGAATAATAATAAAAGCCGTACAACGCAAACAATACTGCCGCCACCACATAACCGACTGGGGAGGTAACATACGATCGGAGTTCTTTTTTGTAGATCGCACCCATTACGCCCCCTCCTTTCCATCGAGAATCTCAGAGGAATGCTCCGACCCTTGATCGGCGTAGAGGTCGCTGGTAAGGCGCAGGAAAACATCTTCCAACGTGAGATCGGTATTCTTCATAGAGAGGATGGGCCAATCGTTCCGTGCTGCTAAGGCAAAGACCGAGCGGCGCAAGTCGATTCCCTCTTCGCTCTCAACCGAAAATGCGAATACACCGGGCTCCTTTTCTCCGTAGGAGAGCACCTCTTTGACGCCATTCATCGCCTGCAATGCATATTTGATCGGCTCTTCCTCGCCCTCTAACCGCAGGAGCAGACGGTTTTCATTGGACAGGCTGTGCGCCAAACTGTCCGGGGTGCCGTCCGCAACGATGGAACCGCGATTGATGACAATCACGCGCTCGCATACGGCCTGTACTTCGGACAGAATGTGGGAACTTAAAATGACTGTGTGTTTTCGTCCCAGACCTTTGATGAGGTTGCGAATTTCGATAATCTGTTTTGGGTCGAGCCCTACTGTGGGTTCATCCAGAATCAGTACCGGTGGATTGCCTAGCAAAGCCTGTGCAATGCCGACGCGCTGGCGGTATCCCTTGGAAAGATTGGCAATCAGACGGTGATACACATCGTCGATCTTGACCAGCGAACAGATCTCCTCTATGTGTTCCTTGCGTGGAAGTTTTACCTTCTTCAGGTCATACATAAAGTTCAGGTACTCTTTGACGGTCATGTCCGTATATAGAGGGGGGATTTCCGGCAAATAGCCGATGCGCTTCTTGGCCTCCAACGGATTTTCCAGGGTGTCAAACCCGTCCACGGTAATACTTCCCTCCGTGGGAGAGATATAACCTGTGATGATATTCATGGTCGTAGATTTCCCCGCGCCATTTGGTCCAAGGAACCCGAGGATGGTTCCCTCCTCCAGGGAAAAGCTGATATGGTTCAAAGCAAGATTCGAACCGTATTGCTTTGTGAGGTTTTTCACCTCAATCATATGCGTCCCTCCGATTTCTAAAATTCAGGGAACGAAAGCCAAATGGAAAAAGAAAGCCGCCCGGAGCGATCCAATTTTATTTGCCAGATCGGGATAGCCGGTTGCAAAGGATTCCGCTTGTTCCCCTATACGTGACTATCAGTTTAGCAATGTAACGTGATCGTTAGGTGATCGAAATATGAATAAATTGTTACAGCGCAAGAAAAACACAGAGAGTGATATAAGCACATCAAGTGTTGTAGATTTTTATCCGGATCAACATACACGAAAAACCGCTCTACCGAAGCACATCGATAGAGCGGTTTTTCGATTGTTTTAGAGAAGGAAAAAATTTGAGGAGAAAGTGTAAAGAGTTACAACTTCCGTCTTGCTGTTAGGTGAGAGAATTGGGAAATCCGTTTGGCTTTGTCTTATTTATTATAAAATATTTTCTTGTGCGATACATAGAAGATTTTTTGGAAAGAAGTGTGATTATTTTAGCTATTTTCCAGAAATATTTTGAATCATACGAATAAATTACAACTATTTTTTGATCTTTGTACTTTTTTTAGGTTTTCAAGCCAATCGAGATTCTTTGACCCTGTGTTCTCATAAGAGGCGCTTCCCTTGCGGTTTTCATAGGAAGCTCGTATAATAAAAGTACGGAATCCTTTCATTTTCCACAGGATTCCCCCTTTTGGTGGAAAATGGCCCTATCTTGGAAATACCGCAAAAAATCCGGAGGCAGGGGACTCCGGCTCTTTTGCGGTATTTTCGTTAAATGCAGGTGATTGTATTGTTTACAAAAAGGGACCTCTATCGCCTCCTGATCCCACTGATGGTTGAACAGGTTCTTGCGGTACTGGTTGGCATGGCCGACGTAGTCATGGTTGCTGCAGTCGGTGAAGCTGCCGTGTCCGGTGTATCCCTAGTGGATTCGATCAGTACACTGATTATTCAATTGCTCGCTGCCCTCGCTACCGGCGGCGCTGTAGTCTGTTCGCAGTACATTGGACGCAAGGATGTAAAAAATGCATCCATCGCTGCGAATCAGCTGCTTCTTTCAACTTTTCTGCTTTCGATACTCATTATGGCAGTGGCGCTAGCAGGAAATCGTGCCCTGCTGGATCTCATCTTTGGCCAGATTGAAGCCGATGTCATGGGCAACGCGCAGATCTATTTTTTCCTCTCTGCGCTCTCCTACCCATTCCTTGCGATCTACAATTCTTGTGCAGCACTGTACCGTTCCATGGGCAACTCAAAGGTTTCTATGAAAACGTCCCTCTGTATGAACGCTATCAATGTGACCGGTAACGCCCTGTGCGTCTATGGCCTTCATATGGGGGTCGCTGGCGTCGGTATCCCCACGCTCGTCTCTCGTGCCACGGCGGCGATTATTATGCTGGTGATTGTGCGTAACCCGCAGAATCTGATCCATGTGGACAAACATTTGCGTTTGGGCTTTCACCCACACATGATCCGAAACATCTTGCGCATCGGTATTCCCGCCGGTATGGAAAACAGCATGTTTCAGCTTGGCAAAATTTTGGTGCAGAGTTTGGTATCCTCCCTGGGAACTGTCTCTATCGCCGGGTTTGCCGTGGCAAGCAACCTCGTGCAGTTTGAATATCTGCCTGGAACGGCCATTGGTTTGGGAATTGTGACCGTCATCGGGCAGTGTGTAGGCGCAGGGGAGCATGAACAGGCCAAGCAATACACCAAATACTTGCTCAAAATCAACTATGGAATTTTGGCGGTTCTAGCGGTTCTTTTAGCCGCACTTAGCGCCCCGCTTGTTAGCATCTACAATCTATCGCCTGGGGCGGCTTCCATAGCCGTAGAATTGATCGTGGTGCACAGCTTTGCCATGGTTGTCTGGCCCATTTCCTTCGCTCTTCCCAATGCACTGCGCGCCGCCACCGACGTAAAATTCACCATGCTGACCTCAATCTTTTCCATGTGGGCCTTCCGTATCGGCCTGAGTTATGTGCTGGTTCTTTGGGCAAATATGGGTGTCATGGGTGTATGGGTAGCCATGTTTGCAGACTGGGTTTTCCGCGCAATTCTCTTCTTCATCCGTTTTTGTAGTGGACGATGGCTCCACGCCATCCAGAAAAAGGTACAACCTGCAGCTGGATAACCGCTGGAAAGAAATCTCTGTCTTTCCTCAAATACTCCAATCAATCAAAAACACCCGTTGAACGGCCGTCTTATGGCCGGCGGCTTCCAACACACCTGCATAAATCCTTTCCAGTTTGTCCGGAAGTGAGCTTTTTTCACCGCACACCTTCATCTTCCTAAACAGCAGCCCGTTCCGTTTACGATCTGGTACACAAATATCTGCCTACATTTAAAGCGTTGTCTTAAGAAAACCTGTAGGAGCAGATAACAGCCTTGCCTAGGGAAGAATGATATTCACCCCACACAGGTTTTTCCGATCTGAACGCGCCTTTTCGCGTATTGTTTTAAGAAACTAGAGAGGATGTCTGCGGGCTGTCCCCAAAAAGTTTCTGATCTCACCGCTCTTTTTAGGGCCTTGTCTTAAGAAAACCTGTAGGGGCGGATAACAACCTTGCCTAGGGAAGAATGATATTCACCCCACACAGGTTTTTCCGATCTGAACGCGCCTTTTCGCGTATTGTTTTAAGAAACTAGAGAGGATAGCCGCAGGCTGTCCCCAAAAAGTTTCTGATCTCACCGCTCTTTTCAACGGGTGGTTTGAACAGGCCCCATAAGGGCCTATCTCTTCTGGTAGCCCCCTAAAGAGAGTACTGAACCATTATTCAATCATTTTCTCACTGCAAACTCCTTACCCAGGGCTATATCATGTAGCTTTTTCATTATTTTAAAACATGCTGCTTTTCTTTAGGTTCCAGCGTTCGCTGGAACCTATTTCTTTTACGCAAGTATTCTTTATTGATCTTGAATGAAACTGGGGTTTTTATCATGCCTATTCAGCGCTAAACACAGCAGCCCCCCGGACAAGTGTCCGGGGGGCTGCCTTTTCACAAAGGAGTCTCAGGATCTTCCTTATAAACACAGTTTTAACGCATCCACAATTGGATTTTCACGATAAGCACTCCGTTGCTATTCTTCCAGATGAAACCCTTACGCAACTTTGACAGTGCAATGTTTGACAGCATTTTGGCCCGGCAGCGAGGTGTAAACACCTGCACTCTGTCCAGGCGTGCCAATCGCCCATACACGATAGTAGAAATCGTTGCCAATGCGGGTCACATACTGGGTCTTCAACACGTCTCCATTGCCAACTGTGAAGTTCGGGATCAAAGTATTGCTGTTCATCACAGTCATCTTGAAGCAATAGGCGGTTCCTCTGTTTACCGTAAAGTTAACAGTGGTATCGGAGACAACATACGGTGCAATTGCCGTAGCGGTAGCATTCGTTGCGACAATGCCAGCCGGCCCATAGAGATTCCAATTGTAGGAGGAGCTGCTGCTCGACGACTTCTTGGAATCATTCTTCTTTTCAAGCGCATTCAAAGCCTGGTACAGATCCGTATATGCCTCATTGAGCTGCTCCTGCGTCGCGTTCTCTACGCTCAAAACCGTCTTTGCCTTCTCGATTTCGTTATCCAGCCTGGACAAGCTCGCGCTTGTATACTGGCCACGGTCAACCGTTTGCGCTTTGTTGAGGAGGTCCTTCAACGCATCGCTATCTGGAATCAGACGCATTGCAAGCATTGCATCCGTCAGATCTCTCGCCGCCTGATCGATGACATCCTGCTCCGGTGTGGTCATCGTCAAAACGTCCTCTGCCTTTGCCAATGCTTCGCGGAAAGTCTTGAAGTCGTCCTTGTCGAGATCCAGATACTTATCGAGATTTTTCTCGATTTCATGTGCCTGATCTACGAGGTCTTTTAATTGGCCTAAGTCTCCTGCGAAGGTCAGACCCTCAATAGCCTGCTTCAAAGCATCATAGGCTTCCTGGATTTCCTTGTCCATCGCATTGGGATCGTCATAGACAGTCTGAGCGTTGTCGCGGGCATCCACAAAATCTTTCCAAGAGGACTCTGTGTAGCCATCGCCCTGAATCTGGCTTACTTGCTCCAGGAGTTCGCCCAAAAGCGTCTTGTCGCCCTTTTCAAAGGACAATAGCTGCAACTTGTCGAGCAAGTTGCTCCATGCGTCGTTGATCTCGGTCTGAATCGCAGTCTTATCGTCTGCAACGGCAACCGCTGCATCAAATGCATCCTGAATCGCCTTCTGGACCTTCGGGATCGCTGCTTCGAATTCCTCGCTTGCCATAAGTTCCTCTGCAATGTCGATGACCTGGTTCAGAATCTGTTTGTCCACTACTACAAAGGAAACCGTGATGGTCTTGTCTGTGGAGCCCATGATGCCTTCACAGACATAGGACTCTGTATCGGTCTCATCGTCAAACGGAACCGATTCATTGTCCACGGTGATCGCTGCAAATTCACGGCCCGCCACACGCGGTGCAAAGTGGAATGCATAAGCTTCCTTCGGAAGCAACTCTTCTGTATACGTACCCGTCAGGTTTGCCAACTCGACGTTGTCGCCCAGCAGCATTGCATTGGTGGTGAACTTCAGGGTCAGCGTATGCGCTGTGGGTTCAATCTTTCCAATCGCCTCTCTCAGTTCCGTCTCCACTGTGTCAACAGCTTCCTGCGTGCTCTCACCGTTAAGAGCTGCCTTTGCGGCTGCCAGTGCGTCTTGGATGTTTACCCACTCTTCTTCGGTGTAGTCGTCCTCAGAAAGGTCTTCTGCCGCCGCAATGGTCTCATACAGGGCCACGCGGTTCGGCTCCGCATATGCCTCGCCTTTTTCAACAATTTCCATAAGGGTCGGAATGTTCTCCGCATTCCAGGAGACTCTTACAGCCGTCACATTCATGTAGGTGGATACATCGAATTTTGCCGGATTCTCATCGAGCTCTCCGACCTTGACCCATTCGTCCCCGGCCAGAATTTCAACCGTTGGATTGGCTCCGGTTGCTGCTTCTTCTGCCTGGAACAGGACGGAGATTTCATCAACCTTCTGTCCATGAATCAGTTTATACTCCACATATCCCGCATCGGTAGCGGTAAAGGAAGTGGAAACATTGCGATCACATACGACGCCTGCGTCTTTGCCATCGTTGGTCACAGCGACTGGAATTGCGCCACCGAGAACTTCGCCCTTATTGACTTCAAATTCATAGAGCTGCAACCACTGGGTGCTGCTCTCTGTCAGACGCATGCGCACATATTTGGCCGGCTGCCCGTTGCCATTACAGCTGTAGGCATTGCCGTTCGCTGTCAGATCCGTCTCGGTAAAGGAACCGATTTCGGTCCAGTTAAGGTTGTCTGCGGAAATTTCTACAACGCTCCCTTTGCACGGTCGCCATCGCCAAACACCAGCTTGACTGCATTGACATTGATCAGATCGGTATATTCCAGTGTAACCGTCTGGCCCTCATTCTGCGCACCGTTGGTCCAGATCTTGGTGCTATAATCGCCGTCTGTCAGGTTGCTCAACGGATAGTTAGCAGGCTGATACAGTTCCACACTGCAGGAGGCGCCAGCAAATTCTGCAATGGGTTTCAGCGCCCACGTCAACGCATCTACGCCAAGTGCAATCGTCTCGCGCGTGTTGTTCTTTACGCGGACAAAGGCCGCCTCTGGCTCTCCTTCGCCGGTATAAGCCGTCCAGGTCTTTCCGTCCATCGAGTATTCCACGGTCAAGCCTTCCGCCTCTGGCGCGGTAAACCCGGTCAATGTGCGAATCTTGTTAAAGATAATGCCAATATACTCATTGCTCTGAAGGGCAACATCCTGTAGCCCATTGATCGTCACAGAGCTGCCGGCATCCTCGACGGCGAAGGCCGCCTCCGGAATGTTGGTGAACAGCTGCGGGACGGTCGCAACCGGCTCCACATTGGAAATCTTATTCGTTGCCAGATCAAAGACTGTATTGACAAAGGGCTTCATGTATGTCTTAGAAGGATCTGCCTGATAATCTGCATAGCTGAAATCGGTGCCGGCGCCTTCCAGAGCATGCACAACATAACGTGGGTTGTTGCTGTTGGAAAGTTCGGTGTTCTTAATCTGGCTTGCAGCATTGTAGGCTTCCCATGCCACGGTCTCGTCGTCCGTCAACAATACGGTGAGGCTGTCCTCAATCACAGTCGCCATGTCGGAGAGCTTATTGAGGTTGCCCTCGATCTCCGTGTACAGGCGCTCGTACTCCGCGTTGCCACAATTCTGCATGAGGCGCATAATGGCAATTGCATCGTTCAACTCATGGAAGACATCCTTCATCTTGGTCGCCGTAGTCATATCACCCAACGGATATTCGGCCTGGAACTTCGTATAGAGTTCCTGCATATCCTTGGATTCCGGCGTGGTCACAATATTCTTCGCAACAACCTTATAAGCGGCCGCGAGTTCTTCCTGGGACACATCGCCGATTCCTTCGGTTGCCAAATACGGGAAACAATCTTCCCAGTTCTGCTGAGAATCAAAGTTTGCGGTATTCCAAGCAAAGTCCGCCACGCCAAAGAAGGCGATTCGGGAGGCTTCTGCCTGGTTCATGGGGTTGGACAAAACACCTACGCACTCGGTGGTATCGGTGCTGACAGAGAAGTTTGCATCGATACGGTCTGTAAAGAGCTGCGCATCCGAATAATCGTTTACCGGATAGTTCCACCAGATACACGGCTTGCGGCCGGTACGGGTGGCAAAATTCTCACAAGAGCTGTTGTTGATCGGGCCGCACACGGCGTCACCAGTGAAGCAGATTACAACATCTTCATGTACATTGGACTGTTTAAATGCTTCCATACACTGGTTCTGCATATCAGCATAACCCAAACCATAAGTATACCAAGTCGGGGTGTAGAAGAGCGGCTTCACCTTGTCCTCTTCTTTTGCCTCCGGCGTGTTGTAGGTCGCATACAGACGCTTTTGTACCTGATCGATCAGATACGGCTGCGTGTACTTCTGTTGCAGGCCTTCGCCGATGGTAATATCGTCCATAAAAATACCGAACTCGCGCACGCCGAGTTCATACAGGCTGTCGAACTTCGGCATCAAGCGGTTGGTGATTTCCTGATCGACCGTCGCATTGCTGCTCATATCGAGCCTTCTCTGCATAGCAGGGTGAGCAACCCATACGAAGTCGATGTTGCACTTTTTGGATTCCTTTGTCAACGCACGGATGTCATCCTGTGTCAAGACGCCGCGTTTTCTCTCATCCTCGGTAACCGTTGTGGGATATTCCTCGTCCCACAGGCCCAAGTGATACGGATCGCCCTTTGGTCCATAGACAAAGATGTTCATCTTGTACTTCTTGGCAAACTCAAACCAATCGAGACGGGCCTCTACACTCCACGGATAACCGTAGAATCCTTCGACCATGCCGCGGTACTGCTTGTTTGCGTAGTCCTCAAACAGGACAGTGGTATACTTCCCGCCCATGGACTGTGTGAGCACCTGCTCCAGGGTTGCGATGGAATAGAACGCTGCATCGTCATCTCTGCCCAACAGCAGGACGTTGTTGCTGGCATCCAATTGAACAAGTTCCATATCGAACTTATTCTCGCCTTCGGTAAAGACGTCGCGTGGAACGTTATTGGCGGTTGCGTATGTATCTGCCGCTTCACCGGAACCGTTGATACCGATGAACACGTTGGTCTTTCCTTCTACAGCGGCGTCGCTGTAGCTGTAGGTCAGACCAGCTTCTGTGAGCACCTCTTCCAAACGCGCTTTGGTCACTTCACTGATCCCAGATTCCATAACGACATTGACCTCTTGCGAGATGGTCATATTGCTGTCGCTCAATGTCATCTTCTGCGGAACCGGGTATACCTGGTATTCTACCTGACGGTCGGCCTCGCTGCGCACGTTGGCAGTAAAGGAGACTTGTTTGGAACAAGCACCAAAGACAACCGTCGCGGTCAATGTGACGTCCGTGCTCTCCTCCGGCGCTGTTACAGTGACCTTGCCGGTCTCTGCATCGATCGCCAGGAGATCGCTGTCACAGGTCCAAGAGATCTGTACACCTTCGTCGTTTGCCACCGGTACGGTAAAGTCATGGTTGACAACCGATGGAACTGTGATGTCCTCGATGGCGCTATCCACCATCTCTTCATCGGTAAAATTGTAGATCTCGAACTCATAAATCGAAACGCCATCCCAGGTATCCGCCGGGGCCTGGGTGCAATACAGGCGGACATACCGGCCTGTCACCGGTGCATCCAAGGTGATGACTTCGTTGCGCCCCTGGCCGTCTGTGGTGGCATATGCATCGGTGTAATCAACACCATTATCCGAAACTTGGATCTGGTAGCCGGATGCATATGCGGCCTCCCAGAAGATCTTAAACTGGCGGAAGGTCATAACCTGCCCCAGGTCTACTTGCAACCATTTAGGCGGATTCGCACGCAGGCCGTCGTGCGACCAGCGGGTCCCCATATCGCCGTCGACTGCATTCTGCGGATAGTAGCTTGTCCCGGACTCTGTACCGCTGGCGGACACAGTCTTATTCAGCGCCAAATTCGTGCCGTTGGCCGGCTGTTCACCGGGTTCGCCTGGATCAGGTTCTTCACCAACGCCCCAAACTTCCACTTCAAACAAAGAGACAGAAGCCCAATTGACGTTGGTTTCTCCGGTTCCGTTGGCGGAATACCCGTCAACATAGACGCGGAAATAGCGTGCCGTTTTGGCGTCTTCAAACAGGATGGTCTCCTGCAACTCGGTAATGCGGGAGTCCGAGGAATAGACCGTTTCCCAATCCGTTGCATCATCCGAAATTTGCAGGCTGTAGCTGTCGATGTTCAGGCGTTCCCATTCAAGAACTGCCTTATTAAACGTTTTTTCTTCGCCGAAATCGAGCTGGAGCCAGCGGGCCTCCTGCGTATCGGATTTGTCCGCAGCCCAGCGGGACTGATTGGATTTTGGCGTCGTATCGCGGTCTACGATTCCATCGATCGCCTTATTGGCGGTCAAGGTGGTGTTTGGCTCGACGCTGGAAGCAGTTACTGTTGCACTGCGGGCAAAGTTGACTGCTTCCTCCTTTGCTGCTGCAAAAGCAGCGGAACTCAGGCTGCTAAAGAGCAGGGTAAACGCCAAGAGCATGGACAGCAGCCTGCTGCCATTCTTTTTCATTCGTACATCTCCTTCTTTCCAAACGGTTTTTATACGGGCTTCCCATCTGAAAGATTTGTAAATTCTCCCCTCCTTTTCTGAAAAAGCACAGAATTTATAGGATATAATGCATTCATATTATATTTTTGTTTCGTTTTAAAGTCAATTTTTTAGAAATATTGCATAACAGATTATCATATCAAAACTTTGGGAATTTTCTCCACTACGCTTTTTAGAAAAAATCCAAAAAATCGGTTTAATCTTTTTGCTTTCTTATTCAATAATCACTGATTCTGCCTTTGAATAATTTGTTCTGTAGCTGTAGGCTTTTTAATTATGTTGTATAAATCTATAATTCATTCCAAGTTTTCCGTATTTTTATTCATAAATTATTTGTGTGAATCTGTAATTGTGCAAAAAAATCCATTATTTGTATATTCTGACTCGATTATTTCTTTACACTCATATCAATGGTAATCCCTGCATACCCTGTTGAAAGGTTGGAGGAATCCTATAGGAGGGAAAACGGATGGTCATTCACATTGTAGAGGCAGGCGAGACGGTGTATTCCATTGCACAGGAGTATGGTGTCCCTGTCAGCCAGATTGTAGCGAATAACGGGCTACAGGAACCATTTTCACTGGCGCTGGGAGAAGCATTGGCCATTCTATTCCCAGAACAAGTACATACTGTCGCGCCCGGTGAAACGCTCTCTTATCTATCGCGCGTATATAACGTCTCTCTCTTACAGCTTTTGCGCAATAATCCTTCCATTGCTGAAAACCCCACTCTTTTTTATCCGGGGCAAACCGTAGTAATCCGCTATCCAGCCCCTGCTATGGGGAAGCTCGTAGTCAATGGATATACTTATCCCTCCATTCGACAATCGCTGTTGAGGCAGATTGCTCCATTTCTCACCTATTTGACGATCTTCTCTTATGGGATTACCCCGGCTGGTCGTCTTATCAATCTCAACGATCAAGCAGTGCTTTCTACCATACAGCCGTATGGAGTGTCTCCCTTGCTTTTGCTGACCGCTATGGACCAGAACGGACAGTTTAGCAATCTACTTGCCAGTCAGGTGTTCAATAATCCGACGGCACGGCAGATGCTCGTTCAGGAAATCTCCCGGATGATTGAGCTAAAGGGCTATCGCGGGGTCGACCTGGATTTTGAATATGTTTTGCCGCAGGATACGGAAACCTATGTCCATTTTGTGCGGGAATTGTCCACAGCCTTAAACCCCATGGGATATGTGGTTTTTGTCGCATTGGCCCCCAAGAGCTCCAGCGATCAACAGGGAACTCTATATGAAGGACATGACTATGCCGGTATGGGGTGGGCCGCCAACGCTGCATTGGTCATGACATATGAATGGGGGTATGCTTATGGTCCGCCGATGGCAGTAGCCCCTATTCAAAATGTGCGCCGTGTCTTGGACTATGCGGTGACACAAATCGACTCCAACAAGATACTTTTGGGGATTCCAAACTATGGTTACGACTGGCCCTTGCCCTATGTAAAGGGTTCGACCAAAGCGCGATCGATTTCCAATGTGGAGGCCGTTCAGTTGGCTGTTCGGACTGGGGCAACCATCCAATACGATGAGACAGCGCAATCCCCCTGGTTTTCTTATATGGATGCACAGGGGCAAGCACATGAGGTGTGGTTTGAGGATGCACGCAGTATTCGTGCAAAACTCTTGCTTCCAAAGGAGTATGGACTCAAAGGCGTAGGATATTGGAATCTCATGCGGGAGTTCCCACAAAACTGGTCGGTTTTAAATTCCATGTATGATGTAGGGCCGGACATCGATTTATGAGTGGATTCCGGAAAAGTTTGCATCGTATAATCGTATGCTCGAGCATTGCCTCCTGTATCTCCAACTGTACAATAGTCGGATTTGTACCCAGACCTTGTAAAAATATGGCCCAGCAGAGATTTCCGCGTTTACATTTGGAAACCACCTGCTGGGCCATATCGGTGGAACGTCTCTGCCTATATCCTACTTGTCCGGCCTCTTATTTCTCTTATAAGAAACAGACCGAATGATATACATACACACTGGGAAAGTTACCGGTTCGAAGTATTGCACTTTTGGAAGTGTCTGCTTCTATCTTGCCGATATACCGATCTGAGACATCCCATATTCTTTTTTGCTCTTACGAACTCTTATACTTCCATTATCATGCAATGTAGTTTCACATCCTGACCCGGCAGGGTGGTGTAACCGCCTGTGCTCTGGCACGGTGGACCACAGCGCCTTTCGGCCTGCAATCTTTTGCTTCCTTTTGGAAATCCTCATACATTTTATCTTTCGCTTACATCCCAAGTACACAAAGTCTCAACACAGTAAACCCCCGCCCCGGTTTCCCGGAGCGGGGATTCTGCTCTTTGCGAAAGGGACTCCCTTCGCTCAATTTACTAAGATGTCCGCCAAGGATGGCTGGGCCATGCTCCTGTGGACGCACAGCGTCTTCCGCGCCTACGGCGTTTCCTACGTAAGCTTTCTGTTATCGGCTGCCGGGTACTTGATCGAATAGTACACGTTTATACCTTACACAAATTTCCCGGCGTTCAGCCAATGGTTACCGTGCAATGCAGTTTCGCATCCTGACCCGGCCGTGTCGCGTAAACGCCTGTGCTCTGGCACGGTGGACGCACAGCGTCTTCCGCGCCTGCGGCGTCCCCTACGCAAGCTTTCTGCTATCGGCTGCCGGGTGTTTGATCGAATATGTACACGTTTATACCTTACACAAATTGCCCGGCGTTCAGCCAATGGTTACCGTGCAATGTAGTTTTGCATTCTGGCCCGGAAGGGTGGTGTAAACGCCTGTGCTCTGACCCGGTGTGCCAACTGCATAAACTCTGTAGTAGTAGTCATTGCCGATCTGGGACACAAACTGCGTCTTCAGAACGCTTCCATTGCCCACTGTGAAGCTCGGCACCAGTCC
>BCAA01000026.1 GCA_001305115.1 Clostridia bacterium UC5.1-1E11
TACTTCCGGTACCAGGCGGTCAATGTCCTCCTGCGTTACGTTGTTCGCCTCATCCAGGACAATCTTCAAGATGTCCTTGTCCACCTTCGTAAAGGTAAAGCGCAGGCTTGCATTCTCATTCGGCATCGTGTAGGTGTACGTAAAGCCGTTTGGTTCAAACGGGATGTCCTCTCCGTTGAGCTGTGCACTGGCGAACGCGCCGTCGGTCGGGGTGAAGGTAAAGGTCAGATCTTCGTCCGGCATCACTTTCGCGCCGTAGATTGCATCCGTGGAGATTACCACATCTGCATTTCCTTCCACTTCCACCGCTGCATTGCTGCTCCACTGTACGGTCAACAGCTGCGGGTCTTGATTCACTTCTTCTTCAAAAATGAACGAGTGAAGAGCTACTGCACCTTCCAACAATTCGATGGATACATCCTTTACACCGCCCCAGCTGGACGCGGGGATTTCTACAGAAAAGTTTGCATCGTGAGAAGCATCCCATCCGCCGGTCTGCAAAATGGTAACGTCAACATAGTCTTTGTCACCGTCTCCATAATGGAAGCGAAGTACGGCTACTTTTTCGTTCTCCCAGTCAGAACGGCCGTTTGCGGCACGTACCGTCAGTTTACATGCTCCTGTTGTACCAAAGTCGAGGCCATCGTAGAAGAGAGTTTCCCCCTTGTCAAACCCACCTACCACTTGATCGGGCGCTTCCCGTTCCAGTTTGACCGATCCGTCAACAGTGTCATAATTTCTTGCGTAGGTGGTGGTATATGCGGATTTACTCTTTCCGGATAGAAGTAGACCGTCGATGGCAGCTTGCAATTGCGATGCCACCTTTGCGACTGCGTCGTTGTCCTCCAAATCGACCTTTGCTGCTTCCGCATAGGCTGCTTCAAAAATCGTCCAAGTTTCTTCGGTATAAAGAAGCGGACGGTTTTCTACCTTGGAGAATATTTCGGCGGCTTCCTGCATAGCGGTTTCATAATCGGGGTTCACTACTGGTGCATGCTCATAGCCTGTAAAGACAATTGCTTCCAGATCAAAGCGAGTCCCTTTCTCAAAGCCGATAACCAGATTTTGTGGGCCTTTAATCCCCTTCGCGGGGACAGTTTGCTTAAAGAATGTTTCAGAGGAGAGTTCATAGGACTCGCCTTCGCCAGCTTTAAAGACAAAGGGAATGGTCTTTTCCGTTCCATTGTCGTTATAGCGGAGATACCCATGAACATCCTGCCCGTTGAGGGTACGTCCTTGGATAGTAACCTCTTTGGAACCATAACTGCCAAATTCAACATGATTGAATTGTATCTCAACCTGGTCAGTGATGGCACTGACATAATTTTGCATAATTACGTGGCTTCCGCCGTCTATATCCGTGATCTCGATATCACCCGCGGCAGATTCCGGTTCCATTTTTTCATAGGGGCTGATATATTGTACGGTTCCCTCTTCAAACCAGAAGGAATTGAGAGCGATAGAGCCATTTTTGAAGACCAGCACCAAATCGTGCAGACCGGAAATGCGTGGGATGTCGAATGTCTGTGACTTGTATTCGTTCCAGGGGCCGGTTTTTTCGAATTCCAAGGTTGTTACCAGTTCGCCGGTAGGGGAATCCAAACGCACCTCTATAATCTGTGGAGAATTGTTGTTATTTGAACCATTGATTGTCAATTTAGAACAACCATTCAGCCCAAAGTCCACGTTTTCGTACATGACCCAATTTCCGCTGTTGATTCCTCCAAGGGCGGTCTCCGATTCGCCGGACTCATCAGTACCGCTTTCTGTTTTAAAGTTGCCGCTTCCTTCTGTATAAGTCTCTGCTTCAACCGTGTCATAGGGGTTGATATTGGTCTTTTCCAGGAAAGTTTTTGTTAGATATGCGGGTGTCAGCTCGACTTTCGGCTGGAATTCATCGGAGGACATGTACTGGAGAATGCTGTAATAGAGCTGTTTAGCCTCTGGGTATTCATCCATTTGATTGAGCAGATCGAAGGTGCAAACCACCAACTTTCCTTTTCCAACGGTTGCTTCAAAGAGGCTGCCGAGCTTTCGGCTCCACTCCATGTGATCGATGTTCCAGGCAAGCGGTTCCAAATCGGCTGGTGCATCGTCAAGGACAACTGCGCGGGACCCTTTCATCAGATTGAACCATTGGTAGTCGCTAAAATACTCTGTGGGGAAATAGCGGAAGATCGGATGATCGTTTTGTATGTACATCCCCATGGTGTGTGCGTCGCGGTCGGATCGGTGGAACATCTTGCTCCAATAGTCCGTCGTCCAACGGACAGCCACGCTGTCAGGGATGGTTTTCAAGCTGGGTTCCGGCAGGAACAGAACGTTTTCTCCATTTTCCAATGCCTCAAGCGTAGCCTGATCCATATTGGTAGAAACCAGCACATTCGAGGGGACGGTAGGGGTAAGCTGATTTGGGTAGACCCATAGATCATAGCTGTTAGAACCGATCGATTCTGCGGATACCTCTAGGGTCAGCTTGGCGGCATCTGTGACAGATGCCAGAGAGGTATGGAAGGTTCCAATATCTGTGACACCGCCTTGTGCGACATCCATGGGGTTCAGGGAGCCTTTTGCAAGGATCGTATCGCCATTTTTCAACGTCCACTGTCCGGCAATGCCAGCCAGAGCCGTCGGGCCGTAGTTGACAATGGAGATCGTTCCTGTGAGCATTTCGTCGTTGGTCAGAACAAGTTTCGGAAGCTGGGCCAGGATGACAACCGAATCGTTGAAACTTTTATACTGTTCCTTGGTAAATCCGCCGGGCTTATCTTCCATGAAATTGTCCAAAATACCGACGTGTGCGGTTCCCTGGCCAGGGAAATCTTGGATGCTCAGCAACTGATAGCCTGCCATACCCGGTGTGCGCAGTGCAGTTTCTAGATCGGCACGATAGCCGATGGCGGACACGCGGGCAGAGACCTTTGAAAAGATCTCGTTCATATACAGCAGGCCCTTACTCTCCATGAGATCTCGGTAGTATTGTAGATTGCGCGCTTCAAAGACTCCTTTCTCATACTTTGGAATTTCTTCGTCAAACAACGGTAGGACCTGGTACTGGCCCGCCTCGTGATTCATCAGTGGCTTGTCGATCTCGCTGATAGCGTGCTGGTAGTTAAAGGTTGTATTGGGCTGCATGGATTCCAGCGCCCCACCGGAGGCAGCGTCCACCCAAGAAAACGAGATACGGGTATGATATGGGTCCGAATTGGCTTTTGTCTTGCAGGTTGTCCAGTAATCATCCCCGGTATTGAAGGAAGGCGACCAATAATTGTTGTTGCTGCCTTCTGCATACAAACGGGTGTTGTCCACGCTCCGGCAGAGTTCTCGCAACGCGTTAGCTCCATCCCGGTTGCTTCCGGTGGTATCAAGCTCGTTGCCCCATGCAAACATCACAAAAGATGGATGGTTTGCCAGATAGTGAAGGATTCGGACGGCTTCCTCATCGTAATACGCAGAGAAAGGAGTTCCTCCAAATCCATAGAGTTCCGGCTGCATGTAGATTCCGAGCTCATCAGCCGCTTCAAATGCGGCCTCTGGAGGTGTCCAAGAATGGAAGCGGAAGAAGTTGATTCCGAGTGCTTGCGCCTTGGAGAAAAAGTCGAGCCATTCCGCTTTCGTCATATATGGGTAACCTGTGAGCGGAAATACAGCGGAATTTCCTTCGCCGCGCATAAAGGTGGTAATTCCATTGATGGTAAATTTTGTGCCGGAAGTCTTGAATTCGCGCATACCAAAGCTTTCGACAAAGGCATCCGCAAAGTTCTCTTCAGAATCCAGGGTGACTGTCATCTCATACATGGATGGGTCAAACTCCGACCAAAGTCGGACCTCTTCTCCCATATGGTATGTAACTTCGATTTCCTGTTCTTCCTCATCCGCCCCAAGAGTAAACTCTTGAACGGCCTGTGGTACAGTATGAACCGAACCTTCATGATTATAGCTGTGTGCTTGTAAGGCCAACGTCCCATGAATAGCCTGTCCCGTTGTATTGGCGATGGTGATCTTTGCCTGCGCTGTTTTTGCATGAATGTCCGGGTAGATTCGAACATCTTTGATAAAAACGGGATCGGTGGCTTTCAGCTCAATTTTTCCTAGAATACCATTCCAGTTGGTCACGGTTTCTTCCGTCAACATATGGCTGCCGGTCGAAACAGCATAGTCCGTATTGCGGACCTGCACCGTCAGGGTGTTTTCCTGTCCGGGAATCAGCCCGGTCAATACATACTCCTGAGCCGTTCCCAGAGTATCATTTGCGTTATAATTGGTTTGTTCTTGTCCGTTCACCCAAACTCGTGTATTTTTGGTGCGCTCCATCAGGAAAGTAACGTGTTTGCCAGCCCAGTTGTCCGGGATAAAAACCGTCTTTTGATAGACTGCGTCACCGGTATATGTATATTTACGGTTCAAATGATTGGTGTTAACAGAAGTGTTCCTGTTTCCCTTTTTATTTTCATCCAAGGTCCCGGGTAAGATGCATGTATCCGAGAGCGCGCCATCTTCTGGAGAATAAGAACCCAGCTTTAATTCCCATACCCCCGCCAAGGATTTCTGATCGGTGACAATATGGTCTTGGAAGGTTGCCCGTGCAGTTTCCAATGTCTCGTACGCCATGTGGATCTGCATGTTGCTGGAAGAAGGTTCCTGAAAAACACCTTCAGCCTTTTGAATTGCTTCCGTAAAGGCGTTTTTGGCCAACTGGGATGCCTCGCCATCCCCTGTTCCGGTGCCGGTGTTCTCCAAAAGCGCCTGTGCCTGGGCGAGAAGTTCCTTGAGATCTTCCCGGCTATACATGTTTTGGGATGCCTGGAAAGTGTTGATTGCATGTTCCAATGCATCCGCTGCCGCTTGGATGGCGCTCTCATCGGACTCGGAGAGGGATGCAGCTTTCAATTCAGCGTCATCGACTGCTTGCTGGAACAATTCCATCTGTTCCTGAGGAAACTGATGAATACCGTCGCCAACTTCTGCCTCATTTAGAATATCATACGCTTGTTCTAGCAGGGACCAAAGCGGTGTATAGACACTGGAAGCGGCAAAGATATTGCATTCTGCACACGAGGCCATGGACGCGCCAACCGCTTCCAAACGTACATAACGTGCTGAAACGGGTGTAGAAAAGACCGCTTCTTTTTCGGCCATATCGCACGCCCAAGTCCCATCGAGAACCGGCGTATAGGTTTGGCCGTCGGTGCTAACCGAAATCTCGTACTCCTGAACATAACCATTTTGATTTCCGTCCTGTCTTGGCAGATAGGTCAATTTTGCAAGTTCAACAGTCCGCCCCAAGTCAACAGATAGCCAGTGAGGGGCGGATGCAGTGGAACTCCAACGGGTATGCCACATAGTGCCGGTGTCCCCGTCTATGGCATAGGATGCATAGCAGGTATCGCTTTTACTTTCTTCGCTGGAAGCGGTTGCTGTCATTAGAAACTGAGGAATTTTGACCGGTTCCTGCTTGTAAGCGACTGCTTGAACCCACGATAAAGGAACACTGCTGACAAGCAAGGCGGCTGTACAAGCCATTGCTGTGAGCCGTCTCGCCAAAACTGCCTTTTCAATTCGTTCTCCTCCTATCAATCTTTTCCATATTCTTCCGTAAAGTTCTAAATTTCTCACATCCTTTCTAAATAATTATAGCATAAAATTGTTCTTCAAAAATTTTATTGATTTAATCATAACAATTATGTAGATATATGTCAATGAATTATATGGTTATTTACATATATGTTTCATATAGAAATAGCTAACAAACCGAACGGCTTCATTAAATCCTTGTGTACAAAAAGTATTTTTAAATGACAAAATCCCACGGAAAGAGATCTCAAAATAGAATCCTATTCCGTGGGATTTTTGTGTTATTTATTTTGTTGCTATAGACATAGATGTTATGGCTACTTTTGGCTTTAAAATGTCCTTTATCAGGCAATTTTAGATTGATAAACGTCGCTTTCCAGTGGCAACAGGACATTTGCATGCACGTAGCCATTTTCGTAAGAAAAAGAGAAGGTGCCCTTGTACTTCTTCACGATGCCGCGGACGATTCCCATTCCGATGCCGTGCTGTGCAGCATTTTCTTTGGTCGTTGCTAGGAAAGGATTGTTTCCACGCGGATCGTGCGGGTATTTGTTGCGAATTTTTAAAGAGATAAATCCTTTGGCAGCCTTTATTTCCACACGAATGTCTTTTTCCGGCGCTCTCTCCGATGCCTCAATGGCATTATCGATCAAGTTGCACAGGATCGAACAGAGTTCTTCAGAGGGCAGAGTGATTTTTTGGGAGATCATAGCTTTTGTATCGATCGGAATGCCCTTGATAGAACACTGTGCACTTTTGGCATTCAGGACAGCGTCCAAAACCGGATAACCGGTTTGGATGACTTGCTTGAGAAGAAGGCGTGAGTCGTTGAATTGGCTAAAATAAGAACTCAGAGCCTCGTAATCGTGTTGATCCAAAAGCGCCTGCATAGAGAGCATATGATTCTTAAGGTCGTGCCGAAGCTCTCGCAACTCGTGATACATGGTTTCGATATCTTTCCAACTGTTGATCTGCATGCTCAGCTGATTGTTTGCCCATTCAAAATGGACCTTTTTCCCATAGTCCTGCAATAGGTTTCCATAAATACAGTACAGAGCCAGATATAAAGTCAACAAGCCAAGATTGTTTAAAGCATCCAGTTGCAAATATAGGGTAATGGTTCGAATGGTGAGTGTGATGGCGATTGCTAAAAACATCAAGAAATAATAATTGCGCGGCAGGGCGTATTCCACGTGGATGGGAAAACGGACCATCAGAAATAAAGCGATGGCTAAAATGGCTTTTGTGAGAAGTAAATAAACCCATTGTGAATGTGAAGAAAAATGCGAATATAGCTGTGTACCAATAAATAGATGGATCTCGATCAGAACGTTGATACAGACGACTGCCGTTAGGCTTTTGCATGCCATATTTCCCCGCAGAAGCAGACAGAAAGAGAGGCCTATTCCGATCAGTACGCCAAAATAAAGGCCAAAGTTCGGGGTGGAAAAATAGGAGGTGACCGGGTCCAAATGAAATAGAACAATCGATAGCAATGCCAACAGATACTTGATCGCCCGAAGGCATGGGTAATCCCAGCGGAACCTATAATTGTGTTCCAATAGCCAGAACAGTGCAAAGGCTTCCAGATAAAGATTGAACCACCGGCAAAAGACATCCATATTCAGGTCACCCGCTCCAATTCTTCCAAGACTTGGTCGACCCGGTATTTGCTTAACGGGATGGATTCCCCCGTGTTCAAGACAACCTCCCGTTTATTTACCCGAGCGATAAAACGGGCGTTTACCAGATAACCCTTGTGGACCCGGATGAATCCATAATCCTCCAATAGGGCTTCCAAATCCTTCAGTTTATAGCGAATCTCCACGGTCCCTTGAAGAGTAGACAACCGTTGTATCTTGTCGCTGCTCTCAATATAAAGAATCTTGTAAGGGGCAATCCGGTAGACTTCTTTGCCATTGCCGATTTGTATCTCAGTCTGGCGTTTTTCAAGTTCTGTAATCATTGCAGGAACACATTCTTCTAAATCCTGGTAAAAATGGCCCTTACGGATAAACCGGAAAGGCGTCACCTGAAACGACTCAAAGACTAATTCCTCATGGCTGGAGACAAATACAATCAGAACATCGTCGGCGATTCTTCGAAGCTGTCGGCCGAGTTCGATCCCGTCCATCTGCGGCATGCTTATATCTAAGAACAGGAGATTATAACCATTGTTGGTGGCAATACGTTCCATCAGGGCTTGCGGCTGTTGGAAACAATCGATCTGCACAGGACGGTGATGTTGTAAAAATGCAGAGCGCACCTGGCCTGGATAGAGCTGCAATGCTGCGTGTTCATCGTCGCAATAGGCAATAGAAATCATAAAACATCCCACCTCCGACACGCATTTTTTGTAGAATCTATCACCAGGATATCGGATTATGTACGGAAAGTCAATAAATAGGAGTAAGTTTGTTGTTAGAATTTACAAGCTAAATATAGTTTTGATTGGCAAAGAAATCCAGTTGCGCCACATAACGACTTTACGCGCATAATTATTGATTTCATTATCATAATTTGATAGATTAAGCATCAAGAGAGACAATACTGACAATAAAATGAATGGGGGTGGTCGATTTTTATTGATATAACCAGTGGGTAGAGAGGAATAGGTCCAAGAGAAACGAATGAAGGAGGAGCAAGCATGAACAAGAACAGAATCCTCTCCTTGCTGACAGCAGCAATTCTGTTGGGGACCACGGTTGCAGCGCCGGTTGGCGAAGCGCAGGCCGCCCAGCAGGGGGGAAGTACGGTGATCTCCATGGGAACCGATTTTACCAATACGGAGATTCCCGACAGCAGCTATGAGTATTACAAAGATGTGCGCTATGTCCTCAATGAGGGAGGCGCAACCCTGTCCCATTCGGCGACATCCAACGTCGATATCCTGTATGAAGAGGCCTCTGGCTATTACTTCAAAGATTTGAACCAGAACGGCAAGCTCGATACATATGAGGACTGGCGTCTTTCCAGCTTGGAGCGTGCAAAGTCTTTGGCGGCACAGCTCAGCACGGAGCAGCGTTTGGCCCTGATGACCCATGGGTCGACGGGTAAGACCAAGGAAGAGATGAAAGAAGGCACCCGCTTCAACCTGACGAGAAGCACGTCGGCGGCGGATACCATGGCGGAAGCCAACAACAAGCTCCAATATTGGGCGGAGGATACGCCTGAAATGTTCGGCATCCCGGTCGTAACGAGCACGGACCCGCGCCATACGGGAATCGTCGATTCCGGCACGATCGAGACAACGGAGCCGGGCGGCACAGTTTCGAAGTGGCCCAACAACATGGGTATTGCAGCAACCTTTGATGCGGATACCGCCTATACATACGGCGATATTACAGCTGCTGAGTACCGCGCAATCGGCATCCAAATGATGCTTGGGCCGCAAATGGACCTCATCACCGAGCCAAGATGGTCCAGAAACAGCAGTGCTTTCTCGGAAGACCCAGAGTTGGCGGCGGACATGGCTAGCTCCTTCATCGAAGCGATGCAGACCGACGACAACTATCAGGAGAATGACTACGGCATCGACGAAGGCTGGGGCACCGGCAGCGTTGCAACCATTGCAAAGCACTGGCCCAGCGGCGGCACCGGTGAGTTCGGATTTGACGCCCACAAGGACGACGGAAAATTTGGCGTTTACCCTGCCGGCAATTTTGAAGAAATCCTGCAATATTTTGTAAAGGGCGCAGGATTCGCAGAGGAATACAAGGACACAACTAAGCAGTCCGCAGGCGTAATGCCGTATTATACGATCCCGTTTAACCAGGACCCGAGCGGCGCAAACGTAGCGAACGGCTTCAGCAAGTACATTGTCCAGGAGCGTCTGCGCGAAGACCTCAACTATGACGGCCTGGTCTGCACAGACTGGAAAATCCATGGAAGCCATGAAGGCATGGGCGGCGCGGATACGCCTTGGGGCTTGGAGCCTGGCAAGGGCTACAACCGTCCGTACCGTATCCTGGCCAGCATGCTGGCAGGCGTTGACCAGATGGGCGGCCTGGACAGCGACGAATACGTCATGGAAGACATGCTGGCAGCCTATGATATGGGCGTCAACGGCAGCGAGGAGTACGGCATTGAAGCTCTGGGAGAGGAATTCATGGACGAGCTGACCGAGGCTTCGGCAACCCGCATCCTGAAAGTGATCTTCAACCTGGGCCTGTTCGAGGATCCGTATGTGGACCCGGGCTATGCAAAATCCTTTGTCGGTTCTCCGGAATTGAACGAGACGGCGTATGAAACCCATAAGGACGCTGTCATCATGACGAAGAACTCCAACAACACCCTGCCGCTTCAGGCAGAGGACGGCGAAGAGCTGACCGCTTATGTGCCGCTCAAGGAATCCAGCGGCGGAGGCGGCTTCCCAGGTTTCCCGGGTGGTGGCAGCGGTTCCAGTACAAAGGTCGAGCCGGTCATCAGCTTGGATACCGTGCAGAAATACTATAACGTCCCGGATACGCTGGTACAAGCGACGGAGAACGGGGAGATGCCGAGCGACGAGGCTAAGGCACAGGCGGCAAGCGAAGCGGATTTCGCCATCATCGAATTGGAGTCCCCGAGCATGGCGATGGAATACACCGACGGCCGTCCGCAGAACTTGACCTATGGCGAATATACGGCGGACGCAATGCGCGAAGTCAGCATCGGATACGACTGGTATCATGCAGACGGCACGCTGGTTCAGTATAACGAGACCCCGGACGAGTCCAAGGGCGATTATAAGTCCAACCGCTCCAGAAAGGGCAACACCCATGCGGGTACTCCGGAAAACCTGGAACTGATTCAGGAAACCGTGGAACTGATGGGCGACAAGCCGATCATCTTTATCCTCAGCATGGAGAACCCGATGGTCGTTTCTGAATTTGAACCCTCTGTGGATGCAATGCTCATCGGCACCAGTGTATCGCCGGATGCCTTCATGGAAGTGATTTCCGGCCAGACGGAACCGAGCGGCCTGCTGCCGGTCAATATGCCCGCCAGCATGGAAGCTGTGGAGACCGCCTATGAGGATGGCTACCACGATATGGAAGTCTATGTGGACAGCGACGGCAATGCGTACAGCTTTGGCTTTGGTCTGAACTGGGACGGCCAGATTGCTGACGAACGTACTGCGAAATACACAGACATCGGTGACCCGAACCTGGAAAAGACCACGTTCCCGGACACCTACGATGAGAAATATCTGGTTGTTGAGAGCCAGGAAGTCCGCGATGAGAAGGTCGAGGCGCTCATCAACACCATGACAACAGAAGAGAAGTTCTCTCTGTTGGGCGGCGGCGAAAAGGCCGGCGTTGCGGACGCAGGCAGCCTTGCGGGCGTTCCGCGCTTGGGAATTCCGGAGCTGCGCATGTTTGACGGCCCGGATGGCGTAACTTCTATTTACGACACCACCAACCCGCCGATTGAGCAGATGTTGGCCTCCACCTGGAGCACCGACCTCGCTTATGACTACGGCAAGATCAGCGGTTCTGAGAACAAGGCCATCTCCGGCAACGTACAGCTTGGTTCTCAGTTTGATATTACCCGTACGGCACACTTTGGCCGCAGCAAGGACCAGATGGGCGAGGATCCGTTCCTGCTGTCCCGTTTGGCAGTCAGCGAAACCGAAGGTATCCAGGATCAGAACGTCATCGCAACTTTGAAGCACTTCGCAGTGTTCGCACAGGACAGCACGCCGGGCGGCGCAGTGGATGTGCAGGTTGACGAGCAGACGTTGCATGAGCTCTATCTTGCTCCGTTTGAGGCGGCTATCCATGAAGCGGACGCAGCATCCGTGATGTCCTCTTACAACGGCGTAAACGGCGCTTGGGCTTCCGCAAGCACGGAATTGCAGCTCGATATTCTCCGCGACGAGTGGGGATTTGACGGCTTCACTGTGACCGACTGGGGCGGCAACCATGCGTATACGCTGGACAAGGGCACGGATCTCGAGATGCCTTCTGCCAGCCAGAATACGCAGGCGGCGACCGAAGAAAAGATCGCCAACGGCGAGATGACTTGGGACGATGTGGACGAGGCGGTCAGCCATGTGCTCAACGCGATGGGCAAAGTTGGCTATCTGTATCTGGTCGAGCTGGACGGCAAGGGCTACGTCAAAGAAGAGCCGGGCCGTACCGAGCCGATCAAGCTGCCCGACACCTATGCAGAACAAGTAGACGACGGCCTCTTGGCAGAGAATCAGGACATCGCTTTGGAAGTTGCGGAAAAGGGCGCAGTCCTTCTCAAGAACGATAACGAAACCCTCCCGCTGGATGCTTCCAATTCCTCTGTTGGTATGATCGGCCTTGGCGCGGTCAACCCGATCGCGGGCGGCAGCGGCCAGGAGCGTTCCTTCGGAACATTGAGCCGGATGGTCAGTCCGTATGACCGGATGATGGAAATTGCAGGCGAGGATGCCAACATCGAAGCGACGGCAGGCCTCGACATCGTGGGAACCACGATCCCGGCAGAATACCTGTATCAGGATGAAAACGGCGAGCAGAACGGCGTTTTGCGCAAGTATGGCGTAGAAGGCAACCCGGGCACGCCGGTTGAGATCAATGGACAGATCTTCTGGATGGGCAAGACCGACCCGATCGACATGGAAGGCTATGAGACCGGAACGGTTGCAAAGATCGAGGAAGACATCAACTTCAATACTGGAACAAAGACCTATAAGAATGGCCCGGATGGCACAGCCTTTGAAAATGGTTCTGCCTATACTTTGGAAACCTACCTCAAGGCGCCGGAAGACGGTGAATACACCATGGTACTCTCCGGAATCGGCGGCACCATCAGCGGAAAGATCACCGTTGACGAACAGGAGAAATCCCTTGGCAACATGTCCTTGCGTGAAGGCTCGCAGTGGCCGTGGAACAACGTGATCTGCACCTCCACCGGCATGGACATCAGCAACTCCACGGTTACCCTGGAAGCTGGCAAGCTCTATAAAGTAAAGATCACGGGCGTTGCAGCTCTGGATCTGAAGGACCTCCAGATCCGCCTGGGCTGGATTACCCCGAGCCAGAAGCAGGAGAACCATGACGAAGCAATCCGCATTGCAAGCGAAAATGACAATGTCGTCTTCTTTGCTTGGAGATCCACCGGCGCAGAAGGCAATACCATCGAAGACTGCAGCCTGGCACTCCCTGAGGATCAGGAAGCACTGCTGATGGAAGTCATCGAGGCGGCAAAAGAAAACGGCAATAAGGTTACGGTCGTGCTCAACAACGGCGGCGCCGTAACAATGAACAAGTGGATCAACGATGTAGACGCCGTGCTCGAGATGTGGTATCCCGGACAGGAAGGCGGCCTCGCAACCGCACGGATCCTGCTTGGCGAAGTCAACCCGAGCGGCAAGTTGGCACAGACCTTTATGATGTACGACAACGAGACCCCGGTTACCGACAGCCAGGAGCACTTTGAAGAGCGCCTCAAGAAGAGCGAAGAGGAAACCGGCGACGGCGTGAACCAGCCGAAGAATTCGGTTTACTACACCGAGGGCATCATGACCGGCTATCGTTGGTATGACAGCGAGGACATCGCTCCTCTGTTTGACTTTGGCCATGGCCTGTCCTACACCACCTTTGCTTATTCCGACATGAAGGTGGAAGAGAACGACGAAAATGGCTTTGATGTGACCTTTACCGTCACCAATACTGGCGACGTAGCGGGCGATGAAGTTGCACAGGTTTACCTTGGCGCAGCGGAAGTTCCGAACGGCGTACAGATGGCGGAAAAACAGCTGGCAGGTTTTGCACGCGTGGAAGATTTGCAACCGGGCGAATCCCGCGAGGTAAGCATTTCGATTTCCCAGCGTTCCCTGTCCTATTGGAATACCAATGGGGAATATGTAACTCGTGCGGACGGCACCAAGGATAAGTGGACAGTCGCAGAAGGCGAACGCGCTATCCTGGTGGGCACCAGCTCCGACAATCTCCCGTTGGAGACCACTGTCAATGTAAAGGCTCCGGAAGAGAGCGGAAACAGCAACCTGTCCGTCCAGTATGGCACCAACGTCAAGCTGTTCGTCAATGGCGAAGAGCAGACGATTGCCAACTTGGTGGGCGATTATGAGAACACCTTTGAAACGGGCGAGACCGTCACCTTGACCTTTGAACCTGCAGTAGAGGGTAGAGAGATCGCAGGCGTCACCCTTAATGGTGAAGCAGTTGATTTCGATGATGCCGATTCCTTCACCTACACACTCCAGGCAGGCGAGGCAGACGAACTGACCTTTGCCTTCATCACGGTGGATAAGAGCATCCTGCTCGCAACCATCGAGGCGGCCAACGCTTGCGAGGATGAGATCGAAGGCGTGATCCCCAGCGTACTGGAAGACTTTGAAGAAGCACTTGAAAATGCAAACACTGTTTATAAGAACCCCACCGCTACGCAGGAAGAAATTGATGCGGCATGGAACGCTTTGATTGACGCAATGCACAACCTTTCCTTCCAGAGTGGCAGCAAGACCTATCTGGAATACCTGCTGTCTGTAGCGGAAAAAATCGACACGAGTGAGTTCATCCAGGGCGTAACCGCATTCAAGGATGCCTATGAGGCTGCACAGAAGGTCTATGACGACCCGGATGCTTTGGCGGATGAGATCACAAATGCAGCAAAAACACTGGAAGAAGCTCTTCTCGGTTTGGTCCGTGGCTCTACAAAGGATATGCTTCGCACTGTGATTGAGAAGGCACAAAATCTGGATTTGGACAAATATGTCGACGCAGGCAAGGACGCATTTAACGACGCATTGGCCCATGCAGAAGATGTCCTGTACGACGACCAAGCCACGCAGGAAGAAGTGGAAGAGGCCACAGAAACTCTGAACGCAGCAATGGAAGCCCTGCGCAAAGTGGCGGATAAGAGTGCTTTGAATGCTTTGATTGCTTCCGTTGAAGGTATGAATTTGAACAAATACACAGCAGCCTCTGTTGCCGCTTTGAAAGACACGCTGGCGGAAGCTAAGATTATGGCGGCGGATGCAACCCTGAGCGAAGACAACCAGGCTGAAGTCGATGCAATGACCGACGCTTTGCAGGATGCTAAGGACCAGTTGAAGGTCAAGACGACGAACAGCCATAGCAGCTCTTCCAGCAGCTCGGGAAGCTCTGCAAGCGCGAACACCTATGGATCTACCGGCACCTCGATTGTCGGCGCCGCTACCACCGCGCAGGCGGCTGCTCAGGTGGTTTCCGACACGACGGTCAACTTCACCTTGAAGAGAGGCAGCGCATACTGCTTCAAGATGACCGTTGTCAACGGCAACAACCTCACGCCGAGCTTTACGGTCGGCAATGGCGATGTGCTGAAGACCCAGTTCGTTGCTAAAGTTGGCAATGATTACTACTACCGAGTGTATGCAATTGGTACACCGGGCCAGAGTACGGGCGTTTATACAACGCTGTCGGGCCAGAATGCAGTTAAACATTGCACAGTAACCATTGGCTAAAATCTTCCATAAAAATATCGTGGAAATGAAAGGCGTCAGATGCCCATATTAGGCAACAAAGGGCGCTACAAATCTGGATGTTTTGTAAAAATACGGTAGATTTTGCCAGTGTACGAAAGCTCTATGCCCACTACGAGCATTTTAACTAAGAATCTGTTTCGACGAAAAGTGCTTGTATATCTGAACAAGGAAAATATTGGCGGCTGGATAGTGGAACTATTTAAGAGTAAGAATAGCAGCCGTCAAATCCGGAATGAACTTATCGACTATTTTATCCGGAAGTTTTCCTTGTGAACCCTTTAGGATGTGCCCACAGTGCTCAGTCGCTGTGGGCACATTCCCCTTCATAGGCCAATTTTTGAAAAACGGCCTGCTTTTTACAAGGGTCATATTGCACATACATTTATGTTACCCAAAATAAACCGTCTGGGGAGGTGATTTCAATAATGGATCAAACAAGCGTTAACCAGGCAAAAATACAGATGATTAATCGTTCGCTCATCCTCAATCTTCTTCGACAAGAGGGCCTTTGTTCGCGTGCAACCTTGGCGAAGCTGTCCGGATTGCGTCAGGCAACGATCACCAATATTGTAGGAGAACTTATTCACAGCGGACTCGTAGTGGAAACAGGTTTAATTGCCGGAGAGAAAAACCGGCGTTCGATTGGTTTAACTCTGAATGACGAACGATTTCAGGTGATCGGCGTTCATTTGACTCGCCAGACCTGTACGGCTTGCCTGATGGGGCTTTCTGGAAAACTATATGACAAATGGGAATGTCCCATTGTCCCAGAAGAACAGGGAGAGGCTGCATTAGAACGGGTGCGGACGATGATCCAGACCATTGTCCGGGAACATTCGGATGCGGAGATCTTATCCGCAGGGGTGGCGGTTCCCGGCCCTTACCAGGAGAGCGAAGACCGGCTTCTCTTTGTGACAGGGATGCCTGGCTGGCAAGACTGCCCAGTGCGGGAGACCCTTTCCAGAGGATTAGATTTGCCCCTTTATATTCTCAATGATGCAAATGCGGGTGCATTCGCACAGCTTTGGTACAATAGCCACGACGCCCATACACAAAACATGGTGTATATTTTAGCTGGACAGGGCATAGGCTGCGGAATGATTGTCGATGGCAAGCTTCTGCTCGGTCAACAAAGCCTTGCTGGAGAATTTGGTCACAGCAGTATTCAGTTTGACGGTCCGATATGTGCTTGCGGAAACCGCGGATGTCTGGAACAATACGGTTCCATGCGTGCGTTATTCGAACGGATTTCAGAACAACTTGACCATGGAGCTATCTCCAGGCTGCATCGGAATTGTTTGAATGTACATGCTTTATCTCAAGCGATCAAAAATGGGGATCGCGTTGCCAGTGATGCATACCGGTATGTCTGCGGGTTCCTAGCGATGGGGATTGTCAGTTTGATGAATCAGTTAAATCCAGGGAAAATTGTGATTGGCGATCAACTGGCAGAAATTTATCCGGAAATGATGTTGGATGTGATTACAAAAAGTGTCGAGAGTCGGACGAACGCTCTCTTGGCTGGTAACATTGTTGTGGAAGTAAATCAATTGCATCCAAATCCCTCTCTACTTGGGGCTGGTGCGTATGCGGTCCATCGAGAACTCGAAAAACCGGCGCGGTTGCTCACCGCAGTTACCCGACATACGATCTTGTATTCCTCAAGGCGAGAACTTGCTTAATCAAAAAAGAATCGTGCATGACGCTCTAAAAATAGGCAAAAAGGACGCTCTACAGATCAGCCGGATTTACCCGGAGTAGAGCGTCCTTTTTTGTAGGATGGTTGATCGTATATAAAAATATTTATAAGAATAACCTGGTAATGTTCTTATTTTGCAACGGGAATATATATTTTATCGGTGTCTCTGAAAGCGTCGGGCTCCTTTATAAGCGGCGAAAGAAATGCCACTGTGTTTCTACTTATGGGCTACCCATATATGGCAAAAGCGGAATGACCCGACTGCTTTTCCAACTTGCAAAATAAAAAAAAGCTTTTGGAACAATTCATTCCAAAAGCTTTTTGGTGGACATTACAGGACTCGAACCTGTGACCCTTCGCACGTCAAGCGAATGCTCTAGCCAACTGAGCTAAACGTCCATTTTCTTTGGCAGCTCGTCCCCTGACAGAGAGCGCCAGGCCCTTTCTATCAGGGCAGAAAGGATGAGGCGTTTCTAAAGTGCTTCATTATTATAGCTGAAGAAAGGGGAAAAATCAAGAGGTTTTGTAAAATTTTTTTAATCTCACATCCATTCGCTTGTAAATATGGGGTGTTTGCCCTATACTGAAAAAATAGATAAGAGAAAAGAACTTCGAACCAGTGGGTGGACATGGCAGAATATGCCTTCGCATCCGTACTGGTCTGTCGAATAGAGAAAGGGGAATCTATTATGCCGGTTGGCCTAGTCTTGGAAGGCGGCGGAACACGCGGCGCTTATACCAGCGGAGTATTGGACGTATTTAGCAAAAATCAGATTATTTTCCCAGTGGTCTATGGAATTTCCGCAGGGGCGTGTAACGCCTTGAGCTATATTTCGGGGCAGGTGGGACGAAATTTCCACATCTTTTATGATTATATCCAGGACGACCGCTATATGAGCGTGGCCAGCCTGCGCCGGACGGGAAACCTGTTTGGCTTCGATTTTATTTTTGGGGAATTGTCGCGCAAGCTGTTGCCATTTGATTATAAGGCCTTTTTTGAATCGCCTGTGCAGCTCAAAGCAGGAACCACCGATTTGTACACGGGGAAACCGCTTTTTTCGGAAAGGAAGAGATGGATGAACGTTTCCTTCCTGTACGCGCTTCCAGCGCAATGCCTTTTGTATCGGAAATCGTTTTCTATCAAGGGCATGCGCTGTTGGACGGGGGCTGTTCGACGTCGATTCCACTGCAATGTTCCTTGGAGGATGGAAACTCCTATAATGTAGTGGTTCTGACGCGTGACGCGTCCTATCGAAAAGGGGGCCGCCCGGAGTTCCCCCGCGCCGCGCTTCGGGCAAAGTATGGGGAATATCCTCTGTTTATTGACGCTATGTTGCGCCGGCCGCAGATGTACAATCGGGAGGTCGAACTGTGCAATCAACAGGAAAAAGAGGGGAAGGCGATTCTAATTCGTCCCAGCAGACCTATCCCTGTGGGGCGATATGAAAAAGATCCGGATCGTTTGAAGCAGGCGTATCAGATGGGGATGGCAGATGCGGAGGAAAAACTGCCGCAAATCCGGAACATGCTCACAAGAGTTTAAAGGAGTGTGAGGAAAGAGCGTATGAAGATTTGTATTCTTTATGGTAGCCCGCGAAAGAAAAATACGTACGCAGCGGTACAAGTCATCAAAGAGCAATTGAACCGATTGGGAAAGGTGGACTATAACGAATACTTTTTGCAAACGGAATCCCACGATTTTTGCTGTGGTTGCTATACCTGCATCGAGGGACATGAGGAGAAGTGTCCGCATGCGGCACATGTTCAACCGGTGATTCAAGCGATGCGCGATGCGGATGGTTTGATTTTTGCAACGCCGGTCTATGTGATGGACATGACGGCACAGATGAAAGCGTTCTTGGATCACACAGGCTATTTCTACATGGTACATCGCCCATATCCGGAGATGTTTCAAAAATCTGCCTTGGTGATTTCTACTGCTGCAGGAGGAGGAACCAAAGATGCCAATGCCTCGATCGCCCGCTCCTTGAAGCATTGGGGAGTCCGGCGCATTTTTTCCTGTGGGATTTCCATCTTTGCGCCGGGATGGGATGCCATTCCTCCCACTCGAAAACAGAGCATCGAGAAGAAACTCCGCCATACAACAGACCTCTTTTGGCGCTCTTTGGGAACGAAGAAGCGCCCGACCCTACATACACGCGCCCTCTTTTTGTGATGCGGATGATGCAGAAGAAGAAAGCAGGGACGAGCGCTGACGCAGCATATTGGAGCCGCCAGGGCTGGCTGGATGGAAAGAAGCCTTTTTGAGCACCATGTTTCCCCTTGACAGACCGGGGACATCGGGGTATGATAGTAAATGCAAATCATTTGCATTTAGGAGGTTCCCGTGAAAAAGAACGTGTACGCCGGTAACTCCGGCGTTTTTTATCCTTTGCGGCGTGTGATCGCCGCAATTTTGTGTATATGCCTGTTATGGCTGATACCAACTGGCTGCACGCCTCGTCAGACGGTAGATCCCCCACGGTTTCGGATTGTAACATCATTTTACCCTTTGTATATTATGGCACTCAATATTACAGATGGGATTGAAGGGGTGCAGGTGGACAATATGGCAGGGCAACAGACCGGTTGCCTGCACGACTATCAATTGCAGTCGAAGGATATGAAAAATATTGAGCAAGCGGACGTCTTTGTCATCAACGGAGCTGGGATGGAGAGTTTCATGGAAAAAGTGACCGATCAGCTTCCTGATTTGCGTGTGATCGATTCCAGCGAAGGAATCTCCTTGCTCATGAGCGGCGAGGAGTCCCATGATCACGATGAAGAAGTGTACGACCATGACCACGGTGACGCAAATCCTCATATCTGGGTATCTATTTCCAACTGTATGCAGCAGGTGCGGACAATTGCAGATGGATTAAAAGAAGCAGATCCAGAGGATGCAGATGCTATAGAGGAAAATGCCCAGGAATATCTGGCGAAGCTCAGTGCGTTGCGCGGGCGTATGCATAAAACCCTGGACAATCTGCCAAACCGGGACATCATCACTTTTCACGAGGCATTCCCTTATTTTGCAGAGGAATTTGATCTGCATATTGTCAAGGTTGTGAATCGGGAGCCGGACAGCCAGCCCAGCGCCAAAGAATTGGCGGATACCATCCGGTTGATTGAAAGTACGGGTGTAAAAGCTGTGTTTGCAGAACCCCAATATTCCACCGATGCAGCGCAGATCATCGCACAGGAGAGTGGAGCGGAGGTCTATATCCTGGACCCAGCTGTCACGGGGGAGAACGATCCGGATGCGTACTTGCGCGCAATGGAACAGAATATGGAAGTTCTGAAAGAGGCATTGGGCAGCACATAAAATGCCTTTTTCTTTTACAATTCGTATTATTTTGATATTATAATACTAAATAGATGAGGTTCAAACATGGAACAATGCAAATGTAGTACGCAGATTCGCGGATTGACCGTGCGTAAACGCGATGGTACGATCATCCATGATGTTACATTGGATGTACACCACGGTGAAATTATGGCGATTATCGGGCGAAATGGCGCGGGCAAAACCACCTTGCTCAAGGCTCTCTTGGGGAGGATTCCCTATACAGGCAGTATCCTTTTTACCAATCCAAAAGGGGAGCGCGTGGAAAAGCCCCGCATTGGTTATGTGCCGCAAAATATGATTTTTGACCGTTCCACGCCTATGACGGTTGCAGACATGCTTTGCGCCAATCTCTCGGAATTTCCCGTTTGGTTGGGACATAAGAAAGAAAAGATGGCGCGTGCAGATGCCATGCTGCAAAAGGTCGGTGGAAAGAACCTTCTACAGAAGCGTTTGGGAAGTCTATCCGGAGGGGAGATGCAGCGGGTGCTGTTGGCGTTTGCCCTCGAACCCATGCCGGATATGCTGTTGCTGGACGAACCGGTTTCCGCCGTGGATCGAAAAGGAATTGAGGTCTTTTATGATCTGGTGACTTCTTTGCGCAGCGAATATCATATGCCAGTCATTTTGGTTTCTCACGATCTATCCCATGTTGCGCGCTATGCCACACGTGCGGCACTGCTTGACCGGACCATCCGGGTCAGCGGAGATGTGAAAAAGGTGATGGCTTCGCCGGAGGTACGGGAGACGTTTGGGCTGGATGTAGTGGGGGGTGTACACGCATGAGTGCTTTGTACAGCTTGATCGACACACTGTTGCCGTTTGAATGGACCGAATTCTCCTATATGAAAAATGCATTTCTAGCAGTGCTGTTGATTACGCCCTTATTTGGCCTAGTCGGGACCATGGTGGTAAACAATAAGATGAGCTTTTTTCGGATGCACTCGGCCATTCGGCCTTGACCGGGATTGCCATCGGTGTGCTGCTTGGGGTGGACAATTACCTGCTCTCTATGTTGGGGTTTGCGCTTCTGTTTGCCCTATGTATATCAGCTGTTATGAGTTCCGGAACCTCGTCTGCAGATACAATCATCGGCGTTTTTTCCAGCACCGGCCTTGCGTTAGGCGTCGTGCTGCTTTCTGCAACAGGCGGCTTCGCAAAATACTCCAGTTATTTGATCGGGGATATTTTGACCGTACAGCCGTCTGAAATTGGCCTGCTGGCCATTGTATTGGCAGCCGTACTCCTGGTTTGGGTGGTGTTTTTCAACCGGTTTCTACTGACAAGCGTCAATACGGATTTGGCGGCAAGCAAAAACATTCATACCCGCCTGATGGAAAAGCTTTTTGTGGTGATTGTTGCTGTGATTGTTACGATTACAATCAAGTGGGTGGGTATTCTGATCATCAATTCCCTTTTGGTGTTGCCGGCAGCTTCTGCAAGGAATTTGGCCAAGAGTATGCGTTCTTATCACTTTTGGGCCATTGGTATCTCGTTGTTCTCCGGTGTCAGCGGGCTTATTGCATCCTATTATATGGGTACGGCAGCGGGGGGAACCATCGTTTTAATAGCCGCGGCGATTTTCTTTGTGACTTATGTACTGGGACATACAGGTGGAAAAAACCGTGTCGGATAAAACGCCTGAAATACCCTTCCCTAAGGGAATGTGGAGCTCCAGGAAGCCATTAAAAGTGAAAAGGGAACTGGAGAAGATACCTCTTCCTGCCGTAGTTTTTGTAAAGAGGCAAGTGGACGTCGGAGCAGACCGTCGATGATGATGTGTGGCCGAAGATGCGCCTTGGCTTGAGAAACAGGGAGGAAAGGGAGTTATTCTGTCCCGAAGGGGTCCACAGTTACGGCTTTTTTGCGGGAGATGTGGATCGCATTTAACCATTTTTTGAAAATACAGTTTGGTGACATTTTCCTGTATAAGCACATGGAGTAAATAGAGAAATAAAGATTGGACAACATGACGCCTTGGAATCCATTATTTTTGGATTCCAAGGCGTCATTTCTGTGTTTTTTTAGGTTTTCTTTTGCCGTTTCTTATGATTGTCCTACAACCATCGTTGTTTGCATTGGTTTTTACTGTGTTCTTTTACCATTATAGGGAAACCGGTAGGAAAGTTGGGAGAAGCTAGATTGTGGAGTCATAGAAAACACGCGTGGACGACCGCGATTTTGCCATTTCCGTTTTATATAGAAACAGACTGGAATATCGATGGCCTTTCAATACTTGTAAATACCGGATTTATCAAGCAGACAGGAATGAATAGAAGCAGGGAAATGTCAGTAATCCTTACAAGATTCCGGTATTGCTCTTATATCCGTATTTATACATAAATACAAGAACGTATGTATCTACTTTCTAGATCAGAGACGTCGTTTCTTCGGTTGCTTTGGCTAATGTGGACGCCAGTGGACGTACGAACTGCACCGGCGCTTCGCATTCTGTTAGGGTCTGTCCGGTCTACAAGCTATTCTAATTTTTCCATTTCTTTGCTTAACTATTCAAATTTTCTTGCCGTATAGGAACGATCCACAAACCTGACAAAAATGTCAGAAACAGATACTCCATTGCAGAAAGAAAAGACGATTCATCCTACTCAAAAATTTTTTAACACCTCGGACCATTTCTTCGGGACATGTTGCGTTGCTTGGAAAAGGTTTTTCAACACAAGGGAGAACACCTTTGTTTCCAACACCGCGATCGGGTCAGGCGGACATTAAGTTGCGGATTCTTCCAAATGAGCGAAGGTCTTTTTGGAGATCAGAGAAACGATGACGGAGAATACCACCGCAACGAAAAGAATCCACTGCGGTTGTTCTACCAATGCGTCAAATAGAAACCCGTAGAGCGCCTGCCCAACTGGTTGAGAGCAGATGGAGAGCCCGACGACATACGACAAAACCTTGCCGATCAGATGGCGAGGGGTTTCCTTCTGCAAAAAGCCAGCATCATCACAGAGAACAGTGTACCCAATCCCATAAAGACAAATCCACATGTGGTAATGACCACATAACTGACCATGATAGAGGCGCCCAATGCCAGAGAAATACCAATCGGCAGAAGGCAGAGAGAAGCCAGCAAGAGCACCCAGTGCATATTCCGCAGGGAAAGTTTGGGGGCGAGTATGCCGGCTAGAATGCCACCGCAGAGTGCACCAGCGGCTAAAAGTACTTGGGTCAGACTGTAAAGGGAACTGGACAAATGCAGGGTGATTTTGACCATAGAGGGGACTCCTACGGTAATCAGGGAACTCAAAGCTAGGTTGAACAGCGATACAAAGATCACCACTCTCAAAATAACTGGCCTCTCGCGTATCATAAAATGTAAGCTTTCTTTTAAGTCATTTACTGCAGTGGTAAGAATTCCGCCGCTAGCTGCACGTTTTTCGAAAGGAATATGGATGAAAATCTCCATCACAGCGGAAAAGAGGAAGCTGGCTGCGCTGGCCCAAATGACCGGTACGACGCCCCACACACTGTAAAGCATTCCGCCGAGGATAGGACCGATCAGATTGGAGAGCGATTGTACTTGATTGATGATGGCGTTGGCCCTCAAGAGGTTGTTGGTACTGGAAAGAACGGGAATGCTTGCCTGAACCGCTGGCTGATAAAAGGCCTGGATGACAGAAAGGCAGATAAGCATGATCGCAACTAGGACAGCGGGATTTCCAGAGGCATTGAGTAGACCAAATACGGCTACCAGGGCGGCTGTACTGAAGTCGAGTATCACCATAATATTGCGGCGGTTGACGCGGTCTGCTACCATGCCGGCAATGGGGGAAAATAGGATCATGGGAATCATTGAAATGGCAAGTACCGATCCAAACAGAGCGGACGAACCGGTCTGATCGAGCAGATAGAGGGGCAACGCAAAACGTAGGATGGAATTTCCAAACAGAGAGATAATTTGGCCGATGACGACCAGAGAAAAGTCGCGATTCATCAACTTTTGATACATAACAGACACCTACTTTCAATTAAAAGTATAAATACCGGACGAAGGTATGAAAAGAAGAAAAAAGAGAGCCATTCAGAAGAATGGCTTACAAAAGGATCACAAAAGTGAGGAACCCATGGCTTATTCTGGCAGGATATTCACGCAAAAATTCTGAGCAACCTCACGAAGCTCATCGTCCACAATGGGCAGACCCAATTTTTCGAGCATATCCTCTAAAAAGCAAGTTTTTGCATAAATTCTTTCCTGGATACGGGAAAAGCCGCTGGATTGATCCAGACGTTGACCAACAGAAGAATGGACTCAGCAGTCTGTTTTGGATATGGAATGGAGAGGGAGCCGTCTTTATTTCCTTCTTCGATCATTCTTTCCAATAGATGAGCCAACTGAACGCTGTCTTGAACCGTCTGCGCTAGGAATTTTGGATTTTTCAAAAGAGAGGGGAACAGGTGGTACATTTCCCATTGTTTTTGATTCGCAAGAGAAAGAAGAAAAGTCTGGCGGATCTTTTGCAACCCGTTTAGCTCCTTCATCTCTTGGACACGGTCAAATGGGTTCGATTCCATGGAGACGCGTGTAGTGACTGCATCAACAATATCCTCCTTGGACTTAAAGTGGTGATAAACCGCGCCTTTGCTCAGGTCACCAAGTTCATTCACAATGTCTTGAATCGTGGTTTGTTCATATCCTTTTTCCATGAACAACTTGAGTGCCGCATCGAGAATTCGTTTTTCGGTAATTTCTGGGTACTTATTACGAGCCATGCATTTCCTCTTTTCATACATTCGTTTGGTATGAATATAGGGTAACAGATTTTTTGATGTTTGTCAAGAAGGATTTTGTGGGGTTCGATTGATGGGAAAATGCCCGAAGAGCCTTCTGCAGAAGGGCTTCTTCGGGTATTTTCTCTGGCAATGGGTATATGGAATCGCTTATTTGCGCTTGTACTTGGACAGATCAATTGCTACCGCCACGGCAATAATAATTCCTTTGATAATCTGCTGCCACATCGGACTAATACCGATGAATTGCAAACCATACTGGATGACCGTGAAAATCAACACACCGCTGACAATACCGCCGACGGTGCCAATACCGCCGTTCAAAGATACACCGCCGACCACACAGGCTGCGATGGCATCCGTCTCATAGCCGTCGCCATAGTTGTTGGTTGCGCCAGCTGTCCGGGCGGCTTCCAACACGCCGCCAACCCCGTACATGAAGGAAGCGAGGATAAAGATCAGCATAATAGTCTTAAATACATTGATACCGGATACTACGGCCGCTTCCCGGTTGCCGCCGATCGCATAAACCGCCTTTCCAAAGGTGGTCTTATTCAAGATAAACCAAATGGCGATCGTAAAGAAGATTGCGATTGGAATCAGGATGGAAAATTTGCCAAACAACTTTGTTTGACCGATTGCGGCAAAATCCGGACGGACGCCGCCGATCGGCTGGGAGCTGTTCGGAGGCATATCGAAATACAGAGAACATGCACCGTAGATCATAACCTGCACAGCCAAGGTGGCGATGAAGGGATGCATGTCATACTTTGCAACCAAGAAGCCATTGACCATACCAAACAGCATGCAAGCTATGATTGCTGCGATGATCGGCAAAATGACGGGAACCTGCGGGAGATCCGGGTAAAACCGGTTCGCGTATGTAGCGGTTTGCAGCATAGAGGTGGAGATAACAGCCGCCAAACCGACCATACGTCCGGCGGACAGGTCCGTACCTGCAATCAACAGTGCAAAACAGATACCCAATGCGATAATCAGTCGCGTGGAGGACTGCGTTAAAATATCGAGAAGTACTTGTACCTGCATAAAGCGCGGCTCGATAAAGCAAATCACGACAACCAACGCCAACAATGCCAGCATGATTGCGTTATTTGTCAAAAAGTTTTTCGCCGTTCTTGCAGAAAAGAAAACTTCCGGGTGTAAGCGATTGCTTCGAAGCATTTGCGCTACGCCATAGATAATGGCGATTGCCCCGATTCCAACGATAAACCAGGGAAGGTCAAATGTTTTCTCAGCATCCAGGGCGAACAAAAAGATAACGCCAAGGATGGCCAATACCACGCCAACGCCGACAAAGATCGACGCATACCGCTTGCGTGGGATGCTCTTTGTGTGTTCCATAGTGATGTTCCTCTCCTTACATAAATTTGGTAGCCAAACGCATAACGCCAACGGAGTCCGCCTCGCCGCGGTCCAGGAAGCCCGTGACACGGCCTTCGCACATGACCATGACGCGGTCCGCCATGCCCAACAGTTCGGGCATTTCCGAAGAGATCATGATAATCGACTTGCCTTCCTTAATCAGGTCGTGCATGATCGTATAGATCTCATACTTTGCACCAACGTCGATTCCGCGCGTCGGTTCATCCAATATCAGGATGTCCGGATGCGTCAACAGCCAGCGCGCAATCAGAACCTTCTGCTGGTTACCACCCGACAGGTTCTGCATCAATTCCTTCATGCTCGGCGTCTTTGTGTGCATGCTTTCGTTCGATTCAGTCGCCGCTTTAAAGCGTTTGCTCTCCTGCAACACACCATGCTTTGCAAAGCTCTTCT
>BCAA01000027.1 GCA_001305115.1 Clostridia bacterium UC5.1-1E11
GATTCATCTATTTTACGCTATGGCAAGTTAGTGATGCCGGCCACTGTGAAGGCTTCTGCTTGCTCCTGTAGGACTTCCCCTGTGGAGCGGAGAGCAAACTCTTTGCAGTCTGCTTTCGTAGGGAACGCGGTAGGCGCGAAAGGCACTGTGTGCCCGTGCCTGAGAATTATAAGGAATTCGTCAACTCAACATTATCCAATGTATTCCGGCATAGAGCAAATACGCCGGTCGAAATAGCCAAATTCCAAATGACCACCGGAAGGCCGATCACTATGGCAGGAAGGAAATCCCCCATTGTGAGCAATAGGACAAAAGAGATCCCCACGCCTGGCAGAACCATCAATAACAGGACTACCATATATAGCATCATAATGAGGCCCTTATTGGCGATAGTACCGAGAATACGATCCGAAAGAATACTCCCCGCAATGTACAAGACTCCCATGCTAGCATAGATCAACATGCACAGAATGGCCGTCAGTGGATTGGCATGCATATAGATGCCTAATACCGTAAAAACAATCACACCATCAATCACTGGTTTTAATATGGTGGACATCGCCGACCACACCAGCTTGGCGAAACTGCTCGCTGGGGAAAGGTAGATGTACGGTTTTAACAATTCCTGCATCCATGCACCAGTCGCATTCAAAAAGAACAAAATATAACAGCTAAAAACTGCACCGATCACCATCATCAATCCAGGGGGCATGGGGGCTCCATCTTCGTTCCAAATATGCGAAAGAAAAAAGGCCAATCCCAAGTTGACGACTACAAGAAGAACGGTAGAAGAATCCACAAAGGGAATACGGCTCTTGCGCCGCGCCTCACACATGTGTTTGTAGAAAAAAGTATTTGCGCCCCAACCATGTCCAAGGCCTGTTTTGCGCACCTTATACCGCCGCTTTTTTCCATTGTTGGTGGTTAGCATCCCGCCGTCCGCTGCTTTTTTTAAGGCGTCGCGCTGTTCCTGCGCTGTCTCAGTGGACTGTAACACATCTTCGTAGTAGTCCACATTTCCACGGACAAATACCAATACACAAACCGCGACGGCCAATATCGTCAGGATAGAAAATAGCCCAGCTTGCGCAGCGTTCCCGGCAATGAACGCGAAGCATGCGCCCTTAATCCAACCGAGCAGAGGAAGATATTCCAACTTTGGGGAGGAGATCGCCGCCAATAGCGCCTCGGTGTTGGAACCACCTTCGGTAAATTCCAACAGAATAATCCCTGCAATTGCGGCGATATATACATAGAGAACCACTTTGGCAGTCCGGACCCGTAAAGGGCTGCCATTTGTAAAGTTATAGAGCAACAGCGACAGGACCTGTACCGAAAAAAGCGCTACAGCCGCCCCTAGTACCAACGCGAGGGTGTCTGTCCAAACAATACCGAATGTTTCTGCCATCATCGCGCCATAAAAGAGGAAGAAGAACACCATCAACAGCGTCCGGCCCATTTGTTTCATCAGGCCATATGCTAAGATCTTCTTGGGAGAGATGGGGGACACAAACAATAGGTTTACATCGCTCATCCCAAAAAAGGTCGTACCCTTTTGCAACGCGCTTAACAGAATGGGGACTGTAATTAACAGCAAAATACCAAAATAGATGCCGTGTAAAATGCGCAGGTCTACGAACCCGCTCAGATCAGCCTGCGGGGTCAAAGCGACCGATACGACCGAATTGACCAGCAAAAGCACCAGCAGGATATATACCACCAGTTTCCCGGGATGACGGAATAGCGCCAGGAATCGGTTTTTCCACTCCTTGCGGAGCATATAAAAAATTGCGCTCATGCCGTCCCTCCATCCGGAGTGCCTTCGGTGATTGCGAAGAAAAGCTGCTCCAAGTCCTCGCCGTTTGCCTCAATTTCCGAGCGGGTGCGCACAGCGGCAATCCGGCCTTTCACCATGATGAGCGCTTTGTCCCAAAGCTCTTCTACGCTGTCCAACATATGGGTACTCACCAGAATGGAACAGCCGCGCTGCCGAAGCTCCAGAAGCATCTGCTTGAGCTCCTTGATCGCATGGGGGTCCAGACCCACCAACGGTTCGTCCAGCATAATGACTTTTGGCTCAGACAGAAGGGCACAGCAGATACTCACCTTTTGCTGCATTCCCTTGCTCAGTTCTCCGCCCAGTTTCTTTTGTTTGTCGTCCAACTCCATGCGTTGCAACAGCGCATCGGCCTTCTTTTCCCAACCATCTACTTTGTATGCCCGCGCGACAAATTCTAGGTGTTCCCGCACAGTCAGCGCCTCGAACAGCGCTGGCAACTCGGGAATATAGCCGAAATTGCGCTTGGCCTCCACACTTTTATTTGGATGGCCGCAGATCGATATATTTCCCTGGAAACGCAAAAGGCCTGCAATACATTTGATTGCAGTGGATTTTCCCGCCCCATTGGGGCCCAACAACACGGCAATCTCCCCGGGATTCACCGTGAAGTTCAGATGATCGTTTGCCACCAGATGATTGTAAATTTTTGTCAGGTTGGTTACCTGTAACATATTCTATCCTCCCACTTCAAAGGGCCTTTCCTTTTCGGGGAATTGTTCCCCGCGCTTTCTTCTCTTTTTCCTCAGAAGCCGTCAATACATCGCTACGCCAATCAATGATGCAGTCAGCCAAAACACGGAGATAATCGCCAGAAGAATCACCGCAACATAGGCCACAATTCCCCAAATCAGCAAAAGCTTTGCGCGATGTGCCTGTTGTGCGGCAAGAGGGTTTTGAAACGGCGCGCTGTACGGATTTTGTACATGGCACTGCGGACAGAAGGGCTCCGCCACCCGGTGGGCGAATCCACACTGTGGGCAGGCCATCAGGCGATTTGCCCGATGATTGCGCACACACAGATAGACGATCCCGGGAATCCATCCGAGGATGCCCACCAGCAGGCCCCACATTGCCGGGTCACTGTTGCCGCGGGCTTTTGCGTCGTTATACGTCGCCAGCCCCAGAAGGACCTGTGCCGCAATCCCTAAAAGACTGACGAGTATGATCACAACAATGAATCCCATCAGAGCGTTGATTGCCGCCGCTTCTGCTACATAACTACTCCCTATGATCCCCACTCCCTTTGTACTAATATGTTAGTACAATAATATATATTGCGGATGGCTTTGTCAAGAAAAACTACAATTTTGTAAAGAGGGATATTTTTCTGTATAGCGAAGATACCCCCGGCGTTTGCCGCCGGGGGTATCTGAATACCACTGTACAAATTTAGCACAGGCAGTTATGCCGTCAAAAAGTCCTTACCGTCGATGCGCTCACCCTGTTTCTGTTCCACATTTTCCAGTTTATACGTTCCGTCCTGGACGGAGAATGTGAATTGATAGTTGACGCCTTGACCATCCTGTTTTAGTACCAACAGTGTCCGTCCATCCTTACGCATCAAGTACACGGGCTTGGTGTCTCCAACAGCTCTACCAATTTGTTCCGATACATTTTTTTATTGGAATGTCGTATAGTCCTCGCTATAACAACTGATATGGGTATATTCGTTTACGGGGATTTGGAAAGCTTTAGCAAGCGCGTCTTTAAAACCAATTTCCAGCTTGGCGCCTGGTGATTCGCCGTCCTTTGCAGAAATAAAACTTTTTGTTCCTATCTCGTCAAATGGATCGCTGGCAATCCCATGTTTATAGGAAAAACTACCCCATATATGTATCTCATAATACAGGCCGCTTGGATTTTTGACATCCCAATCTGTATCGTAGCTTACTTGATCGCCTCCTGCCATTTGGTAGAATTCTCTGCCATCTTCCTCGATATATCCTTCGTAAGAACTCCCTTCTAAATCTGATTTTGAACAATTTGTACTGGCATGAGCGCTACAGGTGATCGCATTTTTTCCTCCGGTAATCCCTGCCCATGCATCTACATTATACGCGAAACCTGCTGTTGAAAAGATACATAAGGAAACCATCGCAAACATGAATGAAATAACCCTTTTTTCATTTTTTCGTCCTTTCTGTACGGTCATTTATAATGGCAGTGGTATCCGGAACTACTGGGGAATACATCTGTTTTCGATAATTGGATACCAATTTTCCTCTCCACTTATTTTGCTTCTGTCCGTATACGCCTCCATTCTAAAAAAGTGTGCATATATCCCATTTCCATCTTGGTTGAACAGAACTCCTTCCGTATGGTCTTTTTTTATATAAGCCCAAGTATGATTAAGAGAAAACTTCTCAAAGGAATAACGGCCCATTTGTGCCAACTGCTTTTTTATAGAACCCCCTAAAAGATACGCTTGGTTTTGAATGACGGAAGGATAGACCGTAGAAAAAGCTTCTTCATATTGCGACAAATCAATCTGAAATTGCTCTGCAATTGTTTGTATATGCCGCTTTTCGGATTGCCGCTGAAAATATCTTTGATTCAGTTGTTCTCCCTGACAAGCAAAGGCTGTACCGATCTCAAAAACTTCTGGATGAAACGGATCGGAGAATTCTAATTCGATAAGCGTTATCTGCCCTTGATCTACCTGGTTATCGGCTTGACAGCAAAAGAGCCCGGATGTAATTTCCCCTTTCTTTTTACTGTCGACCGCGAGAAAGAACGGATTGTTTGTATATTCGCGCGTTTGCATTGTAGGGGAGACTTTTTCTAAGAGGCTTCGGTACGATTCTTCCGCCTGCTCGCACCTCTGGTAATTTTCATCGGTCAACGGCAAATCGCGGAAGGGCTGGTAGTTTTCGAACATTGACCCTTCCAGGCACTGTGCCAGAAGCGCCTTGGTTGCGGCCTGTTCTTCCGGGGTTGTATGGGTTGCCTTTAACTGGGAAAGAACCGAAGGATTCAACGCCTGAGCAGACGCCGGGTTCAGGGAACTGGTAAGCAATACCAAAGCCACTGCGATACAACCGATCAGGACATGTCCATTTCGCTTTGGCGATGGATGGACAATATTTTGGAACCGCTGGACCATTTCCTTTTTCTTTCCCGAAAAACCGGTAGAGAGGGGAACTCTGTGGGACTGTTCCGTCAGGACTTCCAGTAGGACCGTCCCGTATTCCTTCCGGTAGAGGCGGCTTTTCCCCTTTAGGACGGTATCGTCGCAGGCATTTTCCAAATCCAAATTTGCCTTCTTCGCCAAAATATGTACCAAGGGGTTAAACCAGTGGACGCTCTGCACCAGCAGAAACATCCACTTGATCCAGAGGTCGCGCCGTTTGTAATGGGCGAGTTCGTGTCGGAAAATAAATGCCAACTGTTGTTGCGACAGCTCCATCTGTGGCAAAATCAGCACGGGACGAAATAGGCCCAGGATCATAGGCCCCTCCGCATGGCTGCTGATTCTTACGGGGATATCCCGCCGGATATACATGTCATTCCGCACCTGTTCCAAAAGAATCGATTGTTCCCGGCTTAAGCCGGATTCTCCGCTTTTCTTCAGGAATCGGATATGAAAAAGATAAAACCCTATATGAGCCAACAAAAAGCAAATACTCCCCATGACCCAAACCAGTGCGAGACCTTCCAGGAGAGGAAGGTGTTCATAGAACGGTTCCATGGGGGCGTCAAATGTAGGAACGGGACTGGCGGGAAAGGCCTGCGAAAGAACGTCCGGCTGCTGGCAGACGGCCTGAGAACCGGCGGAAGAAATGGTTCCGGCCGAACCCTGCATAGCTGCATTTCCCGCTGAAAGAGGAAATGCAAAGGTCATCGGAATCAATAACCGGACACTAAACACCAGCCATAAAAAGCATCTTGCCTGGGAGGGAAATGCCCTTGTGAGCCATCTATCGGCGAAAAAGAGCGGTAATAACAGCAAAGTCGCCTGTACGGATACACTGAGGGTTTGGACAAACAGGTTTTCCAACATTCCTACTCCTCCTCTCGATCCAACAGTGCCCGAATTTCTTCCAGGTCCTCCTTACTGAGAGGCTGAGATTGGACCAATGCGGCGATCAGGGACTTCGGGGAATTGCGGTACAGTTTTTCCACAAAGGTTTCCGTCTCTGCCGCCCGGTAGTCCGCTTCCGTGACAAGCGGAGTGTAATAATTCAGTCTTCCGGTTTTCTCACAGGAGAGATACCCCTTGTTGACCAACCTGCCCAAAATCACCTGTACGGCTTGTATCTTCCATCCCTTTTGCAGGCGGCGCGCAATTTCGCCGGTATCCAGAGCCTCCGGGGCTCTCCAAATGATCAACATGATGTCCAATTCTGATTCGGAAAGCCTTTTCAACATATTAACTCACCTCTCTTTGTTTGTTTAACATACAGTTGTATGTTAAAAGTATATAGGATATTTTTCTTAGTGTCAAGGTTTTATAAACAAATCGAAAAGAGGGCAGCGAGGTGATCTCCCCTCTCTGCCCTCTTCAAGGATATGAAACAATTTGTCTGCTGCTGAAAATGCCACATGCTGGCATACCACTCAGCGGTTTGTGTATGATCCGAAGGAATCCAACCTACAAGTGTATTCAAATCAAGTATTTCTGTATACTTCTGCACATGTTCGATAAGCATCTAAGTATTTGTAGGAATCGTTATCCGGATCGTCCGTTGTAAAACGCACTTCATCATGTTGGTTCGCCGCATTTTCCTATAAATATAGGCAAATGTATGCAGGAATTATTTGGATAATTTGCTTTACTTGCCTTTGTAGGCAAATACAGATGTCTACCATAATCGCAATCCATGGGAGGATAGGACTTTATAAAAGAATCCCAACGCCGATACCCTGCACGGTCCTCCGCGTAGGAGCTGAAACTTATAACGGTGCCTTCGATTGTTTGTCTCAACTGTTTTGGTGTCCGGACAGCGGCCGCCTTCTTTGATGTTTCTTCCGCGCCTGTTACAGCACGGCCGGAGATATCTTCCCACTCTCTTTCCACTTCCAAATTTGCCTGGGAAATCCGCTCGGCGATCGGACGCATGTATTTCTCAAACTCTGTTGCGGAGACAGTCGCGGTTCTCGGGTCGACCGTATTGGTAAGGCCCACTTCGTGCAACTCCTCTTCGGTTGGAAAACGGAACGTCGTTCCATATTCTTCGTTTAACTTGTCCAATACCGACTGATAGGCTTGCAAATTTCCAGTTTCCTTTGTAGTCGCGGCAAAAGCAGGCATTGAGAAAAACAGGAGGCAGCAAAGACATAAACAGAGACTCAGAAACTTTTTCAACACAATCACCCCTTTAAAATCATCCAATTTGGCCTTTAAAAATAGTTCTATATAGATATTATAATGGTTTGCCTAAGCAGTCAATATGTCTATTTAATATTATTCGATTTATATGATTCGTTTTGGGTGTTTTTAATTCCACAATTACTTGTTTCTCATGATGGAGTTCTACACTTATAAGCTGATGTTTCCCGTCATACTCGCATGTCTACTTACAGAATAGGCAAAGGCCGCAGAAGGCAGACAGTACATGAATAATAGGATACAGACTACGGACAAAATCTTTTTTTCATTTTATACATCCTTTCTCATACATAATAATCATTTGGTTTTGTTTATTTGTAATGGGGATATATGAAATGACAGCCACCATCAAATTGCAGGGTATCCCTATCGCTACTATGCTTTATTGTAGTGGTATTTGAAATGAGATGGTTATGAAGACTGACATTCTGAACGGATGATAGGGAATTGGCTTTCTAATGTTTTTCTTTGATTTCTTTCATCAATCGTAGGGATTTCAAAATAATGGGCATAGATACCGCTCCGATCCGCATTTAAAATAACACCCTGTGTAGAATCGTTATGAATATAGGCCATCATATGGGCCCTATCAAATTGTTCAAATTTATATGGACCTAGTCTTTTTAATTGTTCCTGAATGGACCAACCTAAATTGATAGCGTGATTCTCGATTACGGCCGGATACATCCCCGTATATGCCTTCTGATACTTCGACAGATCGATTCCGAACCGGGTGGCAATATTGTACGCTTGCTGGGATTGTTGTTGTATAAATTGAATATTCTCGTTTAAATAACGGCCTTTATTTGGATAAGCAATTCCCAAATCGGTTACTTGCAGTGAAGTCGGATCGGAAAAGTCCATCCAAATCATTCGAAAGCATCCCTCTGCTCGATCTTGATCTGTTTGGCAACAAAAAATGCCGTTTGACATAAGGGATTGTATATCGACTAGAAGAAAATAAGGGTTCGATGTATATTCATATACCTGAGAGGTTTCTGGATATTTTCGGAGTAGATCGCAGTATGATTCTTCCGCCTGTTCGTACCTCTGGTAATTTTCATCGGTCAACGGCAAATCGCGGAAGGGCTGATAGGTTTCGAACATTGACCCTTCCAGGCACTGCGCAAGAAGCGCCTTGGTTGCGGCCTGTTCTTCCAGGGTTGTATGGGTTGCCTTTAACTGGGAAAGAACCGAAGGATTCAACGCCTGCGCAGACGCCGGGTTCAGGGAACTGGTAAGCAATACCAAAGCCACTGCGATACAACCGATCAGGACATGTCCCTTTCGCTTTGGCGATGGATGGACAATATTTTGGAACCGCCGGACCATTTCCTTTTTCTTCCCCGAAAAACCGGTAGAAAGGGGAACACTGTGGGACTGTTCCGTCAGGACTTCCAGTAGGACCGTCCCGTATTCCTTCCGGTAGAGGCGGCTTTTCCCCTTTAGGACGGTATCGTCGCAGGCATTTTCCAAATCCAAATTTGCCTTCTTCGCCAGAATATGTACCAAGGGGTTAAACCAGTGGACGCTCTGCACCAGCAGAAACATCCACTTGATCCAGAGGTCGCGCCGTTTGTAATGGGCGAGTTCGTGGCGGAAAATAAATGTCAACTGTTGTTGCGTCAGTTTCATCTGTGGCAAAATCAGCACGGGACGAAATAGCCCCAGGATCATAGGCCCCTCCGCATGGCTGCTGATTCTTACGGGGATGTCCCGCCGGATATGCATGTCCTTCTGCACCTGTTCCAAAAGAATCGATTGTTCCGGACCCAAGCCGGATTCTGCGCTTTTCTTTAGGAATCGGATATGAAAAAGATAAAACCCTATATGAGCCAACAAAAAGCAAATACTCCCCATGACCCAAACCAGTGCGAGCCCTTCCAGGAGAGGAAGGTGTTCATAGAACAGTTCCATGGGGGCGTCAAATGCAGGAATGGGACTGGCGGGAAAGGCCTGCGAAAGAACGTCCGGCTGCTGGTAGACAACCTGAGAACCGGCGGAAGAAATGGTTCCGGCCGAACCCTGCATAGTTGCATTTCCCGCTGAAAGAGGAAATGCAAAGGTCATCGGAATCAATAACCGGACACTAAACACCAACCATAAAAAGCATCTTGCCTGGGAGGGAAATTCCCTTGTAAGCCATCTATCGGCGAAAAAGAGAGGTAATAACAGCAAAGCCGTCTGTACTGATACACTGAGGGTTTGGACAAACAGGTTTTCCAACATTCCTACTCCTCCTCTCGATCCAACAGTGCCCGAATTTCTTCCAGATCCTCCTTACTGAGAGGTTGAGATTGGACCAATGCGGCGATCAGGGACTTCGGGGAATTGCGGTACAGTTTTTCCACAAAGGTTTCCGTCTCTGCCGCCCGATACGCCGCTTGTGGAACAAGTGGGGTATAATAATTCAAACGTCCTATCTTTTCACAAGATACATATCCCTTGTTGACCAACCGCCCCAAAAGGACCTGCACAGCCTGCAACTTCTTGCCCTGTTTCAGTTTACGGACGATCTCGCCGGTATCCAAAGATTCCTGCGCGTTCCAGATTACTAACATGACATCCAATTCGGCTTCGGACAATTTCTTGAACATGGATTTTCACCTCTCTTTGTCTGTTTAACATACTTTTGTATGTATAAAGCATATGCCTATTTTTCTTTAATGTCAAGATGCAATCGGACAGGGGAAACTTTGGCGGAGTTTCTTTCATCCGTTTTCTTTTAGACGGTTATCCCCTATACTTAGAAAGAACGCGAACCATTGGGAAAAAACCGCAAGATTGCGAACACGTGTACCAGTGCGATTTGGTATCCTAGTAGATGGTTTACCAACCCTACCTGGAAGCCTCTCGCCCGGGGAAACATACCGATTCTTTCTGGCCTGTACAAAAACCTATTAAGCCAGAATATCTTGGGGAACGCCGGATGGCATAAGCTCTAGATTTGTATGCGCCGGGCTTTTTGAACGTCTTTAACAACTGCGCTAACGTAGGGATTCAAAGCCGCATGGTGGACTTTGACAGGAAGAAATTCTTATAAAAAGGACAAAACCGCCGGGAAACCGGCGGTTTTGTCCAATAAACTATTTTATACGATGGTAACTACGCATTGTCTTTGGGGCGTTTCGTTGGGCATCTGTGTATAAACGCCAGCGCTTTCGCCTGGCATACCGATTGCCCAAACTCGGTAATAATAGTCGTTCCCTCTTTTAGCCACAAATTGTGTCTTGAGCACGTTGCCATTCCCCACCGTGAAGCTTGGTGTTTCAGGACTTCCGTTTAATACGGTAATCTTAAAACAATATGCGCTACCATGTTTGACTGTAAACGGAATGGTTGTATCGCACAAAACAGAGCGTACAGCAGATCCTATGGAGTTCTCAGGCGCTACCTGGACCCTTCCGGCATCTGCATACGTATTTGCTGCAGCATTTTTTGAAGAGCTTCCTTTCTTGGAAGGCGAAGGAGAATTTACCGGTTTAAGATTGCCCTCTGCGATTAAATAGGCTTTTATAGCAGCTTGTGCTTCTTCTTCTGCAACTTCTTTTTGGCTGACCAATGCTTCCAACACATTGCATGCCGCTTTGAACTGGGACACGCTGGAGGAAGTGTAGCCGCTCAGATTGATTGTATTCGCTCTGTGAAGCAACTCTTCCAGTTGGGTCTTATCTGCTAGCTTACGGAGAGCAGCCATCGCTTCTGTTAATGCCTCCGTTGCACGATCCACTTTCTCCTGTGAAACATTTGAATCCACGGCAACCCGTTTTGCGGCGGCCAGAGCCCGTTTAAAGGCCTCTTTTCCATCGGTCATATAAAGGTTCAGATTCGTTTCGATCTCAACTGCTTTAGCAATCGCACTGTTTAAAGTGGTTTTTTCCGCTACACGCTCCAAAGAAACCATTGCTTCATACAGCGTATCGTAGGTATCTTGTACCTCTTTTTCCAGCGCATCCTCGTCCTGTAGGATCTTTTTAGCATCCTCCAGCGCTTGCGCCATTACGTTGTAGCTTTCTTCTATGAAGTCTGTTGGTTCCAACTCCTCGGCAATAGAAACCAACTGTTCCAGCCTGCTCTTATCCCCCTTAGCAAAGGACAAATGGTGAATTGCGTCTAATAGGTTGCTCCAAGTTTGATTCACCTGTTCTTGGGACGCGTCCTTGTCATAGTACACAGACCGCGCCTCTGCCAATGCCTTATCAAAAGCTTTCTGCACGGACGGGACGGCCGCTTCCCACTCCTCGCTATTCACCAATCCTTCGGCGACCTCTAGGATGGTCTTTAAGACAGACTTATTGACGGTTTCAAATACAAAGGTCAGATTGGCGCTACTATTTTTCATAGTATAAGCGAATGTCAACCCGTCCGGTGTAACGCCTTCTACAGGTTTGCCATTTAGGGTTACTGTACGGAACGTGCATTCCTCGCCCTTTGGAATAAAGGTAAGCGTCAGTTCTGTACCGCCCAAAACGGACGCCGCATACAGGCCGTCCTGATCGAGAATCTCTTGTTCTACATTTCCATTGAATTCCATTGTCGCCTGATTTCCATATTGAACCACCAGAACATGTGCCGATGGAGCTTCTTTCGGTACAACCGCTATCTCCACTTGATCCTCGCAATCCGAAACAACGCTTTTTGCCGTAATGGTTGCAGTTCCTTCAGCAACTGCGGTTACAATGCCGCGGCTGTTCACCTTTGCTACGGAACTGTCGCTGCTGATCCATTGTACATTCCGATTGGATGCGTTTTCCGGGAGGACAACCACTTGCAACGCCTGTGATGTACCAACCGTCATAGGCTCTTCCGGAGCGTTTTGAATTTCCACGGAAGCTACCGAAACGGGGAGGCCGCTGTAAGGCACAACTGTCACGGTGCAAACCGCTTGTACTTTTGGATTGAGCGTTGCACATGCAGTGATTCTTACGGTTCCTTCTTTGTGTGCCGTCACAAGTCCATTAGCGTTAACTGTGGCAATCGCCTCGTCGGAACTGCTCCATTGGAGGCTCGCCGCATTGGCTACTGGTTCTGTGAGAACATTGAGCGTTTGGGTATGCCCAGGCAATAGTTTGACTGAATCCTGAAGCATGGTAATAGAAGTAAGCTCTACTGGCTCCATCGATGCCTGATTTCTCCCTATGACTTCGAATTCGAACAGGCTTACGCCGTAATTAGTTCCGCGCTTAATACACTGCATCTTGACGTACTGGGCCTGAACGGGGCTTTCCAGGTTATGGTAATTCCAGCCAACCGCTCCTGCTTTATTGGTCAGCAGATCGGTCCACTTCTTTCCATCATCGGAAATCTGGATCGTATACTCTTTTGCATAGGCTGCTTCAAAGTTCAGATTGACCGCAGTAACCGTAGAAGGCTCTCCTAGATTGACCGCGATCCACTGGTTGTCGTCACGGTGGGATTTATCGACATCCCACCGTGTATTGAGATCTCCATCCACTGCGTTTTTGGCCGCATACCCGCCTTCAATATTCTCATTGCTGCATAGGATTTCTTGGTTCAAAGCAATGTTGGTATCCACTACGTCCTCGTCAGAACCCGCGTGGCTACTGTTCAGGAGCCGCCATTCCACTAAACCGTAGACGGCATTCTCCGCCAGTCCGGTCAGTTTTACATAGCGTGCCTTGATTCCCGGCGTTTCCACAGCAACCTGTTTACCATCTGCTTCTTTCATTGTGATCGGTTTGCTCCAAGTATCCCCATCTTCAGAAAATGTTACCGCATAGTCGCCTCCTATGCTGTCCCAGGTAAAATCCATCCATTCGATTTCTGCGATTTCTCCCAAATCCACCTGAATCCAAGAGATTCCACTCCCGCTGCTCTGCCAACGTGCAGCATCGTTCATGTTGCCGTCAAAAGCCTTGTCCGGCGCATAGCCATTATAATAAGCGCTGCTGGTTGCAGTTTTGTTCTTGGCTACATTATGATAGACATCCACAGTCGCCTCCGCCGTAATGTCACTTCCTAAAACGGAGGCCGTCAGATCGGTACTTCCCACTGCTTTGGGATGGAGGATACCGTTCTCATAGGTGGCAATCGCTTCATTGGAAGTCTCATAGAGCAATTCACCGGTGCCATTCATAGGGGCTTTTTTGATAGACGGCTCAACATCGTACAGAGCTACTGCACGGAAAGTATCCTCATCAAATCGAATCGCTTCAATGGGCGCAATCTCATGTAGATAATCGATCTGCACACCGCTCACCTTAGCGTCACCGTTCAGCATGATCTGCACATATTTTGCGCCATTCAATTCCGCATGGATTGCGCGATCTGTGATTTCCAGATCATCCAACGCCGTATAGGACAGCCCGTCTTCTGAGACGGCAAGGGATACGTTTCCAGAAGCCTGCACAACCATTTCCTGCATTTGAGTCAAGCTGTACACCAACGAGCCGGTATTCTGGTCCTGTGCCTCAATCGCTCCATTGCGCAATACTACATGATCCGCCCGATATATTTTGGAGAAATCCACCATGGAATCCACCATTTGACGTTCTTTCACGCCATATGCAATCGTCGCTGTCAAATCGGAAAGCTGTGGGCTCCACGCTTTCGTTGTACCATTCAGAACAATTTTCAGATAATTGGTACCTTCTGGAATCTTCCCCAGAGGAGTAATCGTATGGCGAACCCAACTACTGCCGCTGGTTTGATCCTTTGTCTGCAATTCAGTCCATACCTCATTGTCCGGAGAAGTAAACAAAGTCACAGTACCAGGAGCTGTGGAGTGGATATAAGAAACCAATGTAAAGTTGGAAAGAGCCGGCAATGAATAGGTGATCCAACCTTCCTCCATAGTTGCACGTTTGAGCGTAGAGGTATCCCCGCTAAAGTTTGCCCCATCGGAAACCTCCAATAGGATATTGGAGCTCCTGCTCAAAATCTGATCCATAGTATCAAAATGGTCGGTAAACTGCGTGGTTAACGGAACGGTAAAGCTTTGTTCCGGAGCTTGCGGGCTTTCTCCGGAATCATTAAACGCGACCGCAGTAAAGTAGTAGGTTTCTCCTGCCGTTAAGCCGTTCAAACGGATGGAAGTTCCTGTGGACGATTGCGTATAGGGATACTTTCCACTTTCTGTGCCATATCTCAGCGTGTAAGCCTTTGCACGGGCAGCTGGTGCGAGCGTAACGACCACTTCGTCCCCTTCGGTCTTAAAGCCTTCAATGGCTGTTGATTCCGGTTCCCCCAGATCCTCAAAGGAAAGTTTAGTAGAGAAGGTCTTACCTTTCGCATTGTTCACATGAACCTTGAGCCGAATGGTTGGAGTTGTGGAGAGCACCTCCACACCCTCGTCTGCAGAAATGACTCCGCGCGCTGCACGGTTAAGCTCAATTTGGATACTTCCCTTATTCTCTTGTGTTGGGTCGGACACAGAGATTTCCATTTCGCGGTCATTTTCGCGAACCATCACCGAAGAAGGGCTATCCGAAGTCAGGTAGCTACCGATCCCCTTTGCATCAATGGAGGCGCCCTCCCAGAAATTAGCCCCTACCAGATTTAAGTTTTTCTCATAGGCTGCCTGGACCAGTGCGTCATTGCGTAGAATGGTTACATCGCTGTTTCCCGCATAATCAGCCGTCTCGTTGGCTGTCTTGTTTGGCAGCAGGATGTAAGAATATGTTTCGTTTATCGGATTTACCCCATGGTCTTTCCAAAGGGTGAGATAGTTGGCAGAATATAAGGTTGCGTCGGTATTATAACCGCCCAAATCCGTCCATCTTCCAGAGCGGGTTTCTCTTTTCATAGAAACGGTTTCCTTCTCTGGGAAATAAATGCCAAGGTTGGCTCCTTCGACATTTGCTTCAATATTCAACCATTGTACATCGGATTTCTTTTCTTCCCATCCGAGTTCTGAGGGCTGTTCTTCTCCATCGACCACCAGGCGATTATCGCCAGCATCGTCGATCATATAATTCTCAAAGGTGGTTTCCGTAGACTCGGAATCGCTGCTGGACTGAATGTCCGAACCCAATGCGACGATTTCATCGTCAAACATAAACCAAGACTTTTTGGCTTTTAAATTGGTCCCAGGTGCCGCCAATTGCATTCCAGAAACACCATACATTCCATCGCCCGTACCACCGGCAAAAGATTGAGAGGAAGTTCCCGTATTGACTTTCTTATTGTAAACAGAGGTTGTGCCCGGGAGCCGGAACCAGTCGATGGTTGCTTTATTCAAGCCGTCGTACCGCTCCAGATCGCCATTATATATGTAGGTCATGCCGCTTCCCGTGTTCCAGCCCTTTGTATTGACATCTCCAGTTTCATAATGAGCGATTCGCTTCGAAGCCATTGCAACACAGGCAGAAAATGTTTCGCCGCGTAAAACGGCACGGTCAGATTGTGTAAATTGATAATATTTTCCTGTTATATGGCGGGGCTGGATCGTGTCGTCGTCGACAATGTTAAGGATCCGTACAACGGTATCCAACGGGAATTTATGCCATGGCAGGTCTGCGCTTTCATTCAGATTCTTTAGAGTATACGTATTCCCTGCATACCACTGCTTAATCATGGACTTATAGTTGGCGGCGTCCTCGGGTTCCGCCATCTCGATCGCCATTAGGATTGCATTTACTACAATAATTGCCGCATCGGCTTGTTTCATATCGGTTCGGGCGATCTCGCGTCCACGGAAAGCATCCATTAACACCCCGTTGTAGATGATCGTTTCGTAGGAGTCATAAATCCATTGAAACACGTTTTTGGCTTTTTCATCCATAATTTCCCAAGGAGTATCGGTCAGCATATACACCAAATGGCAGGATTCGGACAGGGCCGTATAACCATAACCGCCGTTATATGCGATATTGGAATGGGCAATATAGGTACCATCCGGATAATACCCATCCCCGCTGGTCACATACCCCAAGTAATCCGGCACTTTTTGCTGTACGCGCTCCAACATCTGTCCACCGGTCATTTGCGATCCTTTATAATTACCCATCTGATCTTTTAGCAACATACCTGCATACATGCTCGCACGTAACTGCCAAAGGGAATTTGCAGCGCCAATCATATTATTCTCCGCCCATTTGCGAGATACCACTGCATATTTTAAGATATCTTCCCACGGCAGGGAATCATACAAAAGAATGAGTGTTTCATCCAAATAAATGGGAGCTCCAATTCCCCACCCAAACCAGTTGCCGTAATTGCTTATACTTTCATTGAAGTGGTTTATATACAAATACTCCAGGCCACGCTCAATATCTGCTAAAAGAGCTTCGTTGTGATATAATTCACAGCCCCTCGTCTCATGTGCCAGCGCCATTGCACGCAGATATTGATACGAAAAATGGATACTATTCGAATCAATTGAATCACCGCGCCAACCAAGTGGATACTCTTCCCATAAATAGTCCTGAGAGGAGTCGCCTGCTCCTTCTACACCATTATAGCGCCCGTTTACCGCGTTACAAACAGGCGAAGGATTCATGCGATCCCAATAGTCCTGCGCTGTGTCGTTGATGGATTGGAGCATAGGCTGCAAATCCGGATCGTTTTCTTCATAATCGCCGCCTACAGCCATATTATACCATTTCAGACGCAGCTGATCATAAGCGTCCAATTCCTCTGGTGCACCTAAAGCGACTGGCATGCCAAGTCCCGTGCCGGTAAGCGCCATCACCAGTACCAGAAAAAGTGCCAACACCTTCTTTTTCATCTTGATTTCCCCCTTATCCTCTTTCTTTGATCTCCTGCGAAAAAGCAATGGAAATGAGCGCGTTAGCTCGCGCCGTTTGCCTATAAAATGCAGGAAAGGCATGCGGCAACGATCAAGTTCTGCCGGCTTGCTTTCCGGATAGACAAACTTACCAGACTGTTTTATACACCTCCTTTTTATAAATAATTTGGCATTATTTATAAATTCATTAAATCTATATATATTTAATCACACCATTATGTAAAAATCAATAGAAAAAATGAAAATAGTTTTGATTTTCTATAAAAATTGAAAATGGTTTTATTTTACCAGAGGTCCTGACTTCATTCGGAAATTTTAAGGCAGTTGCTATGGGTGGAAAAAGAAATATGCGGCGGGTTGAAACAGGTCTATAGAAGGATGGGGAAGGCATACCATTTGCATTGAAAATATTTACAAAAGGACAGAAGCCGCGGTATTGGGTGGACAACCTTCCTTTTATATGTTATCCAAGCAATGACACTTATAATAGGGATAGCCCATGCGAAAAGTAGGGAATCCCTATTGCTTTTAAGCGAACAAATAGTTGTGAACATCGGGCCTATTGGGGAAATTCCGGCATTTGTACAGCGATTTTTACTACATAAGTTGGGAAAAGAATTGTGTAACGTTCCCCTTTCAGGAGGGACTGTATGAAAGAGAATAAAGCGAAGGTCTGCTAAAATATTGTAAATTCCAGTTTTGTTATCGTAAAGACTTTAAAAACAAAACCAGATACAATAGAGACAACGAAAGGGGAACGGCCCTAGGGCGGTAATCAAACCGGCCGAACCAAAAAACAAACAGTCAAAGTTACATAGGAGGAACGATCTATGAAAACGAGAAGAATTGTAGCAGCTATCCTTTCTGTCTTGATGATGGGCGCATGCTTCACCGGCTGCGGCAGCACAGAAGATACCCCGGCGGGGACCGACGGTACTGCTTCGACCGATGGTACGAGCGCAACAAACGAGGGTGGCGGCGACGCGGACGATGGAAAATTGAAGGTTGGCTTTGCACAGATCGGGCAGGAATCCGGATGGCGCGACGCAGAGACTGCTTCCATTCAGTTCCATGCAGGCCAGAACGTAGATACCATCGACTTTAAGTTTGCAGATGCACAACAGAAGCAGGAAAATCAGATCAAGGCAATTAAATCCTTTATTGATATGGGTGTCGATGTCATCGGTTTGGCTCCAGTTGTTGAGACCGGCTGGGACGCCGTATTTACCGAGGCAAAAGATGCAGGTATCCCGATCATCCTGGTAGACCGTATGGCGGATGTTCCGGAAGACCTCTATGCAACATTCATCGGTTCTGACTTCATCGAAGAGGGCAAGAACGCGGCGGATGAGATGGCAAGACTGCTCAACAACAGCGGTAAGATCGTAGAGCTGGAGGGCACCGTCGGCGCCTCCTCGGCAAACGACCGTAAGAAGGGCTTTGATGACCAGATTGCGGCGGAGTACCCGGACATTGAGATCCTCGCATCCCAGACGGGCGACTTTACCCGTGCAAAAGGCAAAGAGGTTATGGAGTCCTTCCTCAAGACCTATGGTTCTGAAATCAAGGGTGTTTATGCACACAACGACGATATGATGCTCGGCGCAATCGAGGCCATCAAAGAGGCCGGTCTCAAGCCCGGTGAGGACATTAAGACTGTATCCTGCGACGGCGTCAAAGCAATCTTTGAAGCAATGGTCGCTGGTGAAGCCAACGTGACCATCGAATGCAACCCGCTGCTTGGACCGATCTTCTTTGAGACTGCTCAGAAGCTCAAGGACGGCGAAACGGTTGAAAAGTGGGTAAAGCCCGAAGAGAGCATTTTCCGTCAGGAAACTGCCGCGGAAGACATCAAGGACCGCGTATATTAATTTGATTTCTCCTTCACTTTCTTTCTTCTTCATTCCATAAATTTTACCGACTCTGCAAAATCCGCCCCGCCTGTTGAGACGGAGGCGGATTTTGCATACCAAAAGGAGGGGCTGCAATGAGCGGCGAATCGGCATTGATCCAAATGTCGCATATATCCAAGACATTCCCTGGCGTCGTCGCGCTCAACGACGTGCAGTTTACACTACAAAAAGGCGAGATCCACGCGTTGCTGGGCGAGAACGGCGCGGGAAAGTCCACTTTGATTAAGGTTTTAACAGGCGTAGAAGAGCGCGACGGGGGAACCGTCCTGTTGGATGGGAAAGAGATTTTCCCCAAAACACCGCAGGAAGCCCAGAATGCCGGTATCAGTACGGTGTATCAGGAGGTCAACCTGTGCCCGAATCTTTCGGTTGCGGAAAATGTCTATATTGGCCGCGAGCCAAAAAAGGGCGGGCATATCGATTGGAAAACCATCAATACCCGATCTAAAGAACTTTTGAAGCGGTTTGACTTGAGCATCGATGTGACCAAGACGTTGGATTCCTACTCCGTGGCCATACAACAGATGGTTGCCATCGCCCGCGCGGTGGATGTCTCGGCAAAAGTGCTGATCCTGGACGAACCTACGTCCAGCCTTTCCGCGCCAGAAGTACAAAAGTTGTTTGAAATCATGCGCATGCTGAAAAGCAGGGGATGGGGATTATCTTCGTCACCCACTTCCTTGACCAGGTTTACGAGGTCACCGATACGATCACCGTCCTGCGCAACGGTGGATATGTGGGTACATATGCAACCGCGGACCTGCCGCGTGTACAGCTGGTCGCTAAGATGATCGGCAAGGAGTATGCGGACTTGAATCAGCGGTTTGTCAACGAGGAGGCGGAACAGGCCAAAAAAGAGACGCTGCTCTCCCTCAAGGATGCCAGCGGCGCGGGGACCATCGACTCCATTTCACTCGACATCAACCGCGGAGAGGTTCTCGGACTCTCCGGCCTGCTGGGTTCCGGCCGTTCTGAGATTGTCCGCCTGATCTTCAGTGTGGACCGCCTCAATGGAGGCGAGATGGACCTCAAGGGAGAAAAGATTCACAATCGCAGCACATTGGCCGCAATCCGCAAAGGGTTTGCCTTCTGTCCGGAAAACCGAAAGACAGAGGGAATTGTCGGAGACCTGAGTATTCGGGATAATATCATCCTGGCGCTCCAGGCGAAGCGCGGCATGTTCCGGGCCATTTCAAAGGCGGAGGCCCAGAAACTGGCGGATGAATTTATTGAAAAATTGGAGATTAAGACGCCATCCGCAGATCAGCTTATCAAGAATCTCTCCGGTGGAAACCAACAGAAGGTCATATTGGCACGGTGGATGGCCACCAATCCAGACCTGTTGATGTTGGACGAACCGACCCGCGGCATCGACATCGGTACAAAGGCTGAAATTCAAAAGCTGGTGGTCCAGCTTGCGGAACAGGGAATGGCAGTCATTTTCATTTCCTCGGAAATTGATGAGATGCTGCGCTGCTGTGACCGTATGATCGTCCTGCGGGACAAAAAGAAAGTTGCAGAGCTGGCCGGACAGGAGATTTCGGAAGCTGCGATTATGCATTTTATTGCGGGAGGTGCGGAGAATGAACCTGCTTAAAAAGTGGAGCAAAGCTCAGGTTTTTTGGCCCATGGTGATCTTTCTGTTGATTCTGTTAGTCAACGGAATTATCTCCGGCGGCGCATTCTTTGAAATGAAGATTGTGGATGGGCACCTATATGGAAGAATCATTGACATTTTAAGGAATGGTAGTAAACTTATGTTGTTGGCTACCGGCATGACGTTGGTTTTGGCCACGGGCGGAACGGACATTTCGGTCGGCTCGGTTATGGCAATCAGCGGCGCAATCGCATGCAGCATTGTTGCGAATGGCGGCAATGTGGCTGTTGCGGTGTTGGTGGCAATTTTGGCGGGAGTTGTTACAGGAGCTTGGAATGGGATGTTGGTCTCGAAGGTTAAGATTCAGCCCATTGTCGCAACCATGATCCTGATGGTGGCAGGCCGTGGTATTGCACAGCTTATCACCAATGGCAAGATTATCACCATCAATTCGGATTCCTACTATTTTATCAACGGCGGCTATATCCTTGGATTGCCGTTCCCCATCTTTATCGTGGCATTTGTCGTACTGGTTGCCATGCTGTTCACAAAGAAGACGGCTTTCGGCTTGTTCCTGGAGTCCACGGGTATCAACCCGGTGTCCAGCCATTTTGCGGGAATCAATGTGGACCGCATCAAATGGATGGTCTATACCTTCTGCGGCGTGATGGCGGCGGTTGCCGGGCTGATCGAAAGCGCGGGTATCAAAGGTGCGGACTGCAATAATGCAGGCCTTTTGATCGAGATGGACGCCATCCTTGCGGTTGCCATCGGCGGCACTTCTCTGAACGGCGGCCGGTTCTCCATTCCGGCGAGCCTGTTTGGCGCGCTGATTATCCAAAGTATCACCACCTCCATTTATGCTATGGGCGTTGCCCCCGAGGTCACGCTGGTGGTCAAGTCTCTGATTGTTATTTTTATCTGCCTGTTCCAATCCAAGGCCTTTAAGGAGAGACTCAAGAGGCGTTTTGTATCCCGGAAGGCGGTGAGCCAGGCATGAGTGGACAGAACAAAAAGAAAAAAGGTTTTCCGATCAAAAATATTTCCCTGGCAATTACAACCGTCCTGTTTATTGTACTGTTCGGAGCAGGTTCCATTGCGTATGACAACTTTTTGTCCTTCTCAACGTTCTTTAACCTGTTTAACGACAACGCCTATCTCATTATTGCTTCGATTGGTATCACGTTTGTACTGTTGACAGGCGGCATCGATATTTCGATCGCATCGACGATTGCTTTTACATGCGTATTTTCTGCATTTTTACTGCGGCTCGGCTGGAGTCCATTCATCGTGATTCCTCTCGTGCTGCTGATCGGCCTGGCGTTTGGTGCTTTGATGGGCTATATGATCCATTATTTCAAACTTCAGCCGTTCATCGTCACGCTGGCAGGTCAGTTCTTCATGCGCGGCATGTGTGCGGTCATTAGCACCGAGTCCATCCCGATCTCGGATGAATTCTACAAGACGATGGCGTTGACAAAAATCACGCTTCTCGGCGGCAGGATCTACTTCTATGTATTCATCGCATTGGCGGTGCTGCTGGTATCCCTGTTTGTGTTGAAGTTTACACGCTTTGGCCGTACAGTATATGCGGTCGGCGGCAATGAGCAATCTGCAATCCTGATGGGCTTGCCAGTTGCACGCACGAAAGTCGCTGTATACGCGATCAGCAGCTTCTGTGCGGCGTTGGCTGGCGTGGTGTTCAGCTTCTACACCCTGGCAGGCTACTCGCTACAGAACATGGGTCTGGAACTCGATGCGATTTCCTCCTCCGTCATCGGCGGCACCCTGTTGACCGGCGGCGTGGGCAATGTGGTTGGCACTACGGTCGGTGTTTTGATCCAGGGTGTCATCCAGACCATCGTGACCTATCAGAACTTGAACACTTGGTGGACAAAGGTGACGATTGCAGCCTTGTTGTGCATCTTCATTGTTATCCAGCGTGTGATTGCCATCCGTGCGGAAAAGATGAAGGGTACGAACTAAGCGGCCTGTGTCTTGCTGAGATTATACGCAATAGGTCGGAATAGACAGAGTCCCGTTTTAAAATGAATCGTTATCCCTGGCAGAGCTTTTGCATAAGTTCTGTCAGGGATACTCGTGTTTTTGATCTTCCGATAGAGGGTTGCTCGTTATGGGTCTTGGTTTGCATGCAATGGTATTCGACCGGAGGAAAAGGCATCCCATTACCACAAAGTGCCGGCCCTGTATCGAACGCTCCTGGCGGCGTCCCTTTTTGCGGGCGCTCCGTTTTCAACGGGAGGCCGGGTGGCCGTACAGGGGAGTGCGATATGGAAGGGAATGCCCGGTTATCTGGGTTCTATCTGCATATGTCTTGGCTCGCATGCAATGGTATTTGACCGGAGG
>BCAA01000028.1 GCA_001305115.1 Clostridia bacterium UC5.1-1E11
GCAGTGTTTGACTGCATTCTGACCAGGCAGTGTCGTGTAGACGCCTGTGCTCTGGCCCGGTGGACGCACAGCGTCTTTTGCGCCTCCGGCATTCCATGCGTTGGTGCTCTTCCACTAGCGGTTACTCGATCAAATAATTTATGCCCTTCGCTGGTATCCGGCATTCAGCCAATAGTCACCGTACAGTGTTTCACCGCATTCTAGCCAGGCAGGGTTGTATAAATACCCGTGCCCTAGCCCGGTGGACGCACAGTATCTTTCGCGCCTATGGCGTTCCTACACAGGCTTTCTTCCAGCAGCGGTTGCTGGATCGAACGACTTATGCCCTTCGCTGCTATCCGGCATTCAACCAATGGTCACCGTGCAGTGTTTCACTGCGTTCTGCCCCGGCAGGGTCGTGTAGACGCCCGTACTCTGGCCCGAGGTGCCGGTTGCATAGACTCTGTAGTAGTAATCGTTTCCAACCTTTGCCACAAACTGCGTCTTGAGAACGCTGCCATTGCCTACCGTAAAGCCCGGCGTCTGGTTGTTTCCATTTACCACCGTCATCTTGAAGCAATAGGCCTGCCCGTGTTTCAGAGTAAAGTTCACCGTCGTATCGCTGTGGACATAGGCGTTCACAATATTCTGCCCAGCAGCTACGATACCGGCCGTACCATATGTATTAGATGGAGTGGAAATGCTGGTGGAACCCTTTTTACCGCTGGATGTTTGACCAGCAAGGACAAGCTGCTCCTTTGCTTCTTTGGCACTGTAATAGACTACTGCATATGCCTCTCCCGTCGCGTTGGGATCTTCGACGGTTGCGCGAAGTAAGTTGATCTGCGCCTGCATGGCGGCGGCACTTGTTGCGGTGTATTTGGACAAATCCAGCTGTTCCAATTCGGCCAAAAGCTCAAGAAGCTCTGCCTTACTTGGAATTCTACGCAGCTCCAAAAGTACCTTTGAGAGAGCTTCTGCAGCGTCGTCCACTTGCTTCTGGCTGGCATCCGTATCATCCATTACAGTCTGAGCCTCTTCGATCGCTTGACAGAGTATTTCTTCACTACCTTCAACGTAATGATCGATTTCTTCCAAGATGGCTTTTGCTTTGGTTAGCACAGTATGCAGCCCACTCTTGTCGGCCTGGTGGATCAACCCAAGCATGGCATCATAAAGATTCTGCCAAGCCTTCTCAACATCAACCGCCAAGGCGTCGTTTCCATCGTCATAGACTTCTTGGGCGGCTTCCAAAGCAGCTTGGAAAGCCTCTACGGTTTCACTGGTAAATTCGCTTGTGTCGATACTCTCGGCCAATTCGATCAGGTTGCCCAATTCGGTCAGGTCACCCTGCTCAAAGGATAGATAGTGCAATGCGTCTAGCAGCTTTGCCCAAGCTTTGTTGACCTGTTCTTGGGTAGAGGCAGTGTTTTCATAGATGGATTTTGCCTGTTCAAGCGCTCTGTCAATCGCCTTTTGGACGCTCTCAACCGCATTTGCATATTCATCGCCTTCTACCAGATTTTCTGCAATTGCAATGGTCTGCCTTAGAATGGTTTTGTTTACCATATCAAAGGCAAAATGCAGATGGGAGTCTGTGTCCGGCATGATATAGGTATAAGTGACACGATTTGGAGTGAAGTCTACCGTCTCGCCGTTCACACGGGCTTCCAGGAAGGATCGGTCTTCGCCCAACGGTGTGAAGGCAAAGGTAATCGGGTCGCCCGCCAATATATGGGTAGCATAAATGCCATCTGCATCGACTAGGGGCTCTGTGTCGGAGGTAACCACAAGATCTACGCCTGGGCCATAGCCAGCGATCAGCAGGCGGGGAAGCCGTTCAAATTCCGCTACAATGGTGACGTCCTCATTGGGCATCACAAACCGATTGTTGTCTATGGAGACGGTTTCACCGCTTGCGGTGCGGTAGGCCAGGGACTTGAGATGGTAGTTGGGGTCTGGATTGGCGAATACGTCTACCATTTCCCCTGCATTTGCAGTGGTACGGGTCAATTTAATGGCCCCGCCCTCGGCTTGTTCAGCCGCAATATGGTGTACCTCATTGAGTAAAATGGCCGCAAGGCTGAAGTTGCCATACCGTTCAGAGGAAACCGATTTGTTGTAGATGCGAACCTGTACGTCCTCAACAGATCGATAGGTCAACGTAAACATGCCGTACTGGACGGGCTCAAAGACTTGATATTCATAAGATGCAGTCTTATCCCCCGAAGTCATTTCGACAATCATGTCCGCATTCCAGTTGCCGATGGTGATCTTGGCCTCATGGCGGTTATCCCCTCCCGGCAATGTAAAGCTAACGCCGTTGTTCACATCTTCCACAACCAAGTATGGTTTTTGATTTTTCATGCTGGGGGTGGGGGTACCATCTGTGAAGGAATAGACGGTGTTGTACTCGCTGTTGTTAACACGATGCGGTGCCTTTTCTGTGTCAAAGATCATGAAATCCTGAATAGATGGCTCCACATTTTTGCGCTCATAGGCGGGTTTGCCGTCCACACTGTTGAACAGAATCCAGTCTTTGCCGCCTTCTTGTGTCAAGTTGATTGCATCTGGAAGCGTATTGGTAAACCGGATATTGAAGTCATTGTCAACAATCTCTGGTTCATCCGGCTCAGGAGGCAGATTTCCTGTGTCAGACAATGTGACAGCACCCAATGCAATGCTGCCCGCAGTTCCGGAGGACGCGAGGGACTGGTTCAACACCATCCGGACTTCGACTGGGTCGTCAGGGTTCTCAGCCCAGTAATCGATGCCAATTTTATGAACTTCCCATCCATTGGTATTGCCATAAGTGGTACTATAACACACTTTCCCACCGATGAGCAGCTGAACTTCGCATGCGCCTTTCCAGGAACCCGCATAGAGGTTGACATGCTGTACAGTATCAGCAGTAGGCAAGCGGAAAGCGAAGCCGGCCTGTCCTTCCGGACCGCGGCAGGTAATGGCCCACTGGTTCTTCGGCTGAGTTCCGCCGGCCGCATCACTGGCGGTAAAGTTGAGCTGCATATCTTTTGCGACGTCCACAGCCAAAGGAGTATCGTCGGAAACCAGCCGGCGGAAGTCCGTGATGACATTTTCGGTGTCTTTCTTGGCATAGTCGTCGACGTATTTTGTTGGGAACTGTGCCCAGTCCTTTGTCCCCTCCGCAGTGAGGTCAACCGTTGTGCCAGAGGCGTCTTCCATGGTTCCGACCGCATAGTCATTGGTCGGCTCTGGAATGACCGCATCTGTCTCTGCCAAAGTTACCGCAGGCAGGCCGACGCTCCCACCGACACCGCCCGTGTTGGACTTCACAAGAACCTGACGGATGATCATTTCATCGCTGGGATCTGGAAGTTGATAATCCAGGCTGATCTTTCGAACGTCCCAGCCATCACTCCCGCCATAGGTTGTGGAGTACTGGACGCTGCCATTGACCAGAACATCCACCCTTGTGGTAGCATTCCACGAGGATACATATAGATTAGCATGTTGCATCTTCTCACTGTAAGGCAACTGGAATTCGAAACCCGCTTTTCCTTCGTCCCCGCGGGAAGTGATACAGGCCTTACTGGTTGGTTGCGTATCCTTTGCATCACTGGCTACATAGGAAAGGGGCATGTCGGTCGCATGATCGACGCCGCCCTCCACCAGACGGCGCAGGCCGGTGATGGTATTTTCGGTATTCTTCTTGGCATAGTTGTCCACATCATCTGCGTTGAATTGCGCCCAATCCTTGGTGCCTTCTGCTGTAAGGTCTACTGTTGCACCCATGGCGGAGGTCATGGTGCCGGACACATAAGGTTGCTCGTCATAACGAAGGGATAGAACCGTGACAGGTTCGACGATTTTCACGGTTTCACCACCATACGACGCTACGATGGTCAATTCACCATTCTGGTCCAGAGCAGGTACGGTAGGACACAGTACAGAACCGTCGTCCATTAGGCCCGTCTCAAAGCCGTTCATCGAGCTGGAAAACGTGAATGTGGTACCGTAGATGGGGCCGATCACGTCGAAATGCAATGCCTTGCGCAGGGCTTCGAAGCCGGTATTGCCGTTCAGAATGGTATCGCGGACCGCTTCATAATCGGCATAGGCGCGTTCACGCGCCGTACGCGGTGTCTGTTCAGGCACTTCACTGAGGACATCGCTTAACGGCCCTTCTTTTCCATCCGTTACTCCGGAAATTGCGACGTAATAACGCGTATAATTCTCCAGACCTTCGATCACATACGGAAGGGTAGCCGTAGAGCGAAGTTCGGACAAATTCGCTTGGCTCGTACCGAAATAAACATTGTAACAGTCGTAACGGTCGGAAGCGTCAGCCGATACGGTAATGGTACCATTTCCAGATTCAATGGAGACATTTGAAACTTCTGGGGGCAGTGGAGAACCGCCAGATTCGAGGATGATTCCCTTGATAGAAACAGACCCGGTACCTTTGGAAGCACGCTCTGCTGCATATTCCACTAACAGGTGACGGTCCTTATCTCCGCCCGCGCAGTAAGGAATTTCTACCACATAGGTGCGTTCCTCGGTATCGCCGTACAAGGTCCGGCTTACACGCGGAGCGCTGGCATCGGACAGTGCCGCCGTCAGAGTAGCAGAGGTGCCTTGCACGCCAACAATCAGTTTTACCGTTTGGCTAGTGTTGGTTGCCGGAACCGTGAACATAAAGCCCTCTTGCCCGAGCGAATAAGTGCCCTTGGAGAGATTTTGTGCTCCGGCGAAACCGAGAGCTTCCATCTCCGCGCTGTTGGAATATGTAACAGGACTTTGGCTGCTGTCAGCGCGGAAACCAACTGTATTGACATTTTTAATAAGTCCTGCTCTTTTACCGGCCTGGTACAGAAGTCCGTCGTCTATGGATGGGTCCTGTTCTGTGCCAAAGATCACATAGTCAACAGCGTTGGCATCCAACGCTTCTTTTGTCAGGGAATCGTCGTCAGAGCGGAACGGATGTGCTGCTGCGTCCAGATAGGGTTCCTGCTCATCCTCCACGCCATCGATGTGATAGGATGTTGTTCCGGCTGGAACCTCTAAGGTCTCCTCCACATCGCCATTGCGTACATGTAATGTAAAAGCGTGATCAGCGGTGACGGTGATGTCTGCGGGAGACTCCGAGCCCACACGTTCTGCCATGGAGAGGGAGATGCGAACCGGTTGGCCATCGTGGCACATATATAGATTGCTGATGCCGTTTTCTTCGGTCAAACGGAGGTCCCAATCGACTGCGTTGTCCGGGGCGCGCAGGCCGATCCCGAGCAGATCTTCAATAATAACGCCGATACCGAGAGCGCCTGTCCAGCCGACAAAATTGTCGCGTGCAGGGTCGCCTTGACGGGTGTACTCACTGGAATAATTTTCCCAGAAGGTGGCGCTGCCGATCACAGAATCGGTCTTACCCGCCTGATAAACATCTGAGAGCGCCTCGACATGGCGGAGAGCCTCTGCAAACGCCAACTCCCGGTAGCCATAGTATTCCAGCCCCTTAATATATTGGAAGGAAGCCGGCGCCCAGACTGCGCCATTCCAATAATTCCCGGTGGGGTAGAAGGTAGACCAATCATAGGTTGTTGTAGACAAGCCTTGGGGGCGGAACATTTTTTCAGAATTTAAACCGTAGTTTCGCACCATGGCGTCGGCACGTTCCGGTGTTGCGACATGTCCGGAGAGCGCCCACAATCCCGTTGGCGTTGGAACATTGGTAAATTGTTGATCCTTATCCAAATTAAAGTAGAACTGGCCCTCTTCGGACCAGAGCTTCTCATTAATCAAGTCTGTGAGATCTTCATATTCCTTCTGGAAACGTTCTTCTGTTTCAGTATCGCCAATTTCGTGGGCGATTTTGGCGATATAGTACGCAGACTGCGCCTGCTGGATGCTCAGATCGTTGTACGTTTGTTCCTTACTTCCCCAGTCCTGGTTGGGCGTGTTGTCAAAGCCGTTTGCCAGGCCGGTGGTCTTGCCGTACAGGCCATTGTCCATCAAGCGGGTGCGCTTGATAAAATCAAAATGGGAGACAATGCGCTCCAAGATGGTCTTTCCGTCGATTTCCTTGGTAAAGCGCGATTTGTCACCGTGCACTTCGTATTGTTGCCACTCTGCCCATGCGAAGAGGGGAGGGTTCACCGAGTGCGGGTCGTCGTATCCGCCATTATAGTCGGCGTTTTCACCAGTAATTTCACTGATTTCGCGGGCGATAAAGCCATCATCGGGCTGTCCAGGGTTATCTACCTGACAGTAATAAAAGTTGTCCATGGCCTGCAAAGTCGGAAATTGATGAATACCATACTTGTCGAACATCATCATGAGCAAGGTGTCCCACACAAAGATCATGTCGCTGAATGCTTCGTCCACATAGTAGGGTTCTTCAGGGTTCAGGACACTTTTGGCTTTGCGGATATTGCTCTTATGGGACTCCCAAGCCGCATCGTAGAGCTCTTCCCATTCTGGATGTTCTGCGAAGTGGACCTTGGGCAGATCGTCCATATCGATCTCGTACCCACCGGCCACAATCTCTGGTTCTCTCGTTGCACCCATCGCGGTTCCAAATGGAATGGAAGTCAAAAGTACAGCGGCTGAGAGACAGAATGCAAGCAACTTTTTCAATCTTTTCATTTTCTCCTCCTTATTCTGGAATGGAAGTTCCATTCCGTTTGATGGGTCGCCACAGATATTCAGCCCTCCTTTCCCTGTGAACAACGACCGTTCCAAAAATTTTCTTCTGGATGAATGATTCAATCGCCCTTTTTAATTAGCTGCAATGACACATTATCATCATAGCGAATCGAAAATAGAGGGTCAACAGAAAAACCTGCCAAAAATTAGAAGCTGTTTTATAATATTTGCACGATATTTCGTTTAAGATTATTAAAAATTATGTGAAATTGCTATTATAATATAGCAAAAGCCAAGAGTATAGCAAAAAATCCCCTCTTTGAAATCTTTCAAAGAGGGGATTGCGTATTTTAGAATACATATTTATCCGTTCGATTTTGTACTCTGAGACCGCACAGTTGGCCGAAAGTGTTTGGCACTGATCCGGTGTAAAACGACCAAAACAACAATCAGACAAGCCAAACCGCTCAATAGCGTCAACCAGACATTTGCACCGCTCAAACCAGCAACCAGATAACCGACAAAGCAGCAACAGGCAACTGCAATACAGTACGGCAACTGAGTTGAGACATGTTGAATATGGTTGCAACCCGCGCCGGTAGAAGACAGAATCGTGGTGTCAGAAATGGGGGAACAGTGATCGCCAAATACGCTGCCTGCCAAGGTAGCGGAGAGCGTGACAACAAGAAGCTGCGGCGCAATTGCCACGCATGTCGGCACGACGATCGGGATTAAAATGCCGAAGGTTCCCCATGCCGTCCCCCATTGCAAAGCTGAGCAGGGCAGCTACAACAAAGACGATCGCGGGTAACAGAGCTGGAGGAAGAGCGCTTCCTGCCAACATGTCCTTCACAAAGTCCCCTGTCATCAATAAATCGCGGCAGACGCCGCTGATTGTCCAAGCCAAGGTCAAAATGATAAATGCGGGTACCATGGATTTCACGCCCGTGGTAATTCCTCCCATAAAATCACGGAAGGAGACAACCTTGCGGGGAACAAACAGAAGAAACGCAACAACCAGAGCGGCAAATCCACCCAGGACCAAAGCCTCCGCAGCGGTACAGTTGCCGAAGGCTGCGCTGATAGAATGGTAAGCGGGGTCATCCCCCCAGAATCCGCCGTTGTACAACATGGCGAGGATGGAGAATACAATCAATGCAAAAATGGGGATCAGCATGTCAAAGACGCGGCCCTTCGGGTTCTCCTGAAAAGGAGTTCCCTCGGCGTTGGGCTGGTCAACTGCACCGAGTTCCCCCTTTTGAGCGGCAATTTCGGCTTTCTGCATGGAACCAAAGTCGAGATTCACAAAGCACAGAAGAAAAACCATAACAATACTCAGTATGGCATAGAGATTATAAGGAATCGTAGCGACAAAAGCGGCTAGATCACTTTCAAATTCGCCGGTGATCGCCAGATTGGAACCTACGGCAGCCGCCCAACTCGAAATTGGGGCGATGATACAGACGGGCGCAGCTGTCGCATCGATGATATAGGCGAGCTTTGCCCGGGAGATTTTATGTTTATCGGTGACCGGTTTCATAACAGTACCGACGGTTAGGCAATTAAAATAGTCGTCGATAAAAATCAGCGATCCAAGCACGCCTGTGGCAAGCATAGCTGTTTTTCTGGACTTGAGTTTTCCACTGGCCCAACGTCCATATGCTTGGGAACCACCAGCTAAGTTGACGACTGCTACGAGCGCGCCCAGGAGTGCTAGAAATAGGATGATGTTGATGTCCACGCGGCTGGCCATCAGTTGAAAGGTATAATCGACCGTCCCTACAATCGGATTCGCTCCGACGATACAGGAGTAGATCAGCGTACCGGACAGAATGCCAATGATGAGCGAGGAGATCACTTCTTTTGTGATCAATGCCAGAGCGATTGCGATAATGGGCGGGATGATCGATAACCATCCAGCATAAATTGGGTCCATACAGACTCCCCCTCCATTTGGCCCACTCAGATTTACGTGCCAGTCGGCATGCGGCGGACTCTTTTCTCCTATTTTAATGGAATCTTAATGGGAAAGTCAATAAAAATTCATATTTTGTTCATAAAAACAGAAAAAATTTCAATTATTTTGTCAAATATTGCGGCCCGAAAAAAGATAAAAATAAAACGGATGAAATCTGCCATTCGTCAAGAATATCAGAAGGTCTTTTCCAATTCGTCCATCTTTTGCCGTAGATATGCCTTGGTCTCTGAGAGCGTACAGACGAGGTTGCCCTCCATCAGGTAAGAAAACAAATCGTCAAAGCAGGCGGACAGCGATTTCTCGTATAGGAAGAGGATCGCGTACTTGTTGGGGGAGAGCTCGTAAGAAAATGCAATAGAACCATCCCAGAAAGAGGTGATCTCCAAACGGGAGGAGAAAGAAACCGAGGGTTCTCGCAACAACAGACGGGTGCAAGAAGGATTGGTGTCTTCACAAAAGCGCCGAAGAACCTCCCAACGGTCGCGCGGTTCCAAAGGCGCATAGATGGAATCAGGTGTATGCCAGAGGCGACCGGTGCGGCAGAAATATTCCACCCCTTCCCTGGTAAAATATCCAATATAGGGGGTCTTTTCCTGCGCAAGGGAACCCCAATAGTTTTGATAGTGCAGAAAGGCCTGAACGATCTCCTCACGGTTTGGGGAATCACAGAGATATTTTTCCAGCAAGGGACGGTCTATATAGAGAATAAAGTATGGGTTACAGGAGCAGGACCAGCGCGGAGAGGACTGTCGATTGACAAATTCATGGTAATAATACTGAAGATTTTCCGTGATCGTTCCCAAGGTTGAAATCATGAGATTGGAACGCTTACAAGCGTCGTCAAAAAGATTTTCAAAGAATGAAACATATTTCTCTCCTCGCAAACAGATCGCATAGTTGCGGTTGTAGGAAATCTGTAAAGCGCATTCGCTGGTGACCACTAAGTACGGAAGCAGATTACTGTTCTTAAAATGAGAGGTGATACTGTCATAGTAATAATAGGGCTTATAATCCCTATTGGAGAGCATTAACTCGACCACGGCTCGTAGACAGTCTAAGTTGTATTGATTGTCCCCCTCCGGGGAGTCGCTTTCGAGGCAGATGACATGCTCAATGGAACATGGACGCCCCAATGTGAGAGAGGAAAGGGAGTGAATCAAGAAATCGTATTCCGGCTGAGCAATCACCCGAATTTTTCCATTTGGCCGGGTGGCCTCTGCAACGACCACCGACTGAACAAGGCTGTTGACCGCCAGAATACCGGAACGGACCTCCGCGCCCTCCTTTGGCAGCGGCAATGGCTCTAAAATAGGAACCGGCGTGAGCGAATGGACGTCCACATATTGGTTAAAATCGTTTAGAAATTCGACGGTATTGCGCCTGCGCTGATAGCTTTCTTCTCCCATGCGCGAAATATCGTAGGCGGTGCGCAGTTCGGAAGATTGTGTGGGGCTGAGTCGAAGCGCCTCCATCAAACGGTTTAAGACCGCTAAGCTGGCGGGAAGGCGTTCCCCATTAAGAAATTTATAAAGGCTTGACCGATCAATTTTGCTATTTTGTGCAAGCCCGTAAATCGTGAGCTGCCCTTTGTCAATCCGCGGCTGGATCAGGGCCTGCATCTTCTGTGAAAAAACCGACATATTCTCACTTGATCCTCCCAAAATACTACTCCACGCGCCCTTTGGCGTCCAATCAAAATACGGAAAAGTTAAACGCTTTATTATATTAGTATAGCAGAATAAAAAAGTGCTTTGGTAGCGGGAGTTTCCTACAAAATTTGGGAAGAAACGGACTTTGGTTTTTACGGGGATGAGACTTTGGTGTTGGTTGGCAGGGGAATTCTTGGAAGAAGCCGAAAAAGGGTTGCTTTTTTAGAGCCTTTGCTCTATGATAGGAAAAATTGCTCTGCAATTCGAATGAAAAGGAGAATGATTTTGAAAAGGAACAAAAAGGTTGTCTTAAATGTTTTATTGACACTGGCGGTCTTGATCTGGATTTTTGTCGCGAATCCCAACCTGAATCCGGTCTACGCTGATGGCGCATTCCATTGGTGTGTCATCCTTTCCTGTTACGTGGTTTTGAATTTCCTTGTGGGTTTTGGCGGCGTGACGGTGGAACAGAATGCTGCTGGGATACCGACTGTGCACGTTGATCGAAAGGCCCGCGGAGCTAAGGCCGGTTTCCGGATCTTAGGCGTGTGTTGGGGACTCTTCCTCGTAGCCTGTATTGCCTCGACGGTGTTTTTCAATTATGGCGCTTATCGCGACCAGTTTGGAACGCCGGAAAAGGCTGAGTTTACCGATTCCGTCCAACCGATTGCACAAGACCAGCTGCCCATTGTGGATAAAGCGCTGGCAAGCGAGCTTGCCGATAAGAAGCTGGGCGAGAATCCCGGTTTGGGAAGCCAGGTTACGCTCGGTACGCCGGTTATCCAGCAGGTAAATGGAAAATTGATCTGGGCAGTCCCGCTGGAGCATTCGGGGTTTTTTAAATGGCTCAAAAATATGGATGGCTCGGCGGGGTATATTGTGGTGTCTGCAACCGATGTCAACGACGTCGAGCTGGTGACGGATTACAAGATCAAATACCAGGATGGGGCCTATCTGCTGGACAACCTGGAACGCCATACACGGTTATTTGGCGGCGCTCTGTTCCGCGGAATTACAGATAAGTCATTTGAGTTGGATGACAATGGAAAGCCCTACTGGGTCATCACCACCTATAGCAACCGTTGGCTGTTCTCACTGCCGGAGGCCACCGGTATTTTGACCGTAGATGCGACCACAGGCGAGACTGCCCGCTATACCATGGACAATATCCCGGAATGGGTGGACCGTGTACAACCAGAGGACTTTATTGTTGAACAGATTCAAAATCAGGGTGAATATGTCCATGGTTTCCTGAACTTTTCCAACCAGGACAAGTTCCGTCCCAGCACGGGGCATATCATCGTATATAATGACAACAATTGTTATTTATTTACTGGACTGACCAGCGTCGGTTCGGATGAATCGGCCATTGGCTTCATGATGGTGGATATGGTAACAAAGGAATCAAAAATGTACCAGATGAGTGGCGCTACAGAGACAGCGGCCATGAGCAGCGCCCAGGGAAAGGTTCAGCAATACGGATATATCGCGTCGTTCCCCATGATTATCAACCTCGATGGAGAACCGACCTATTTTATGACGTTGAAGGACAACGCGGGCTTGATTAAACAATATGCGTTTGTCTCGGTTGCTACCTATACAGATGTCGGTACCGGCGAAACCATCAGCGCGGCATTGCGAAATTATCGTCAGACCCTACGGGAAAATAACAGCGGCAAAGTGGAAACCAGTATCGGCGATGAAACCGTGACGGGGACGGTATTGCGAATTGCAAGTGAGTCCATCGGGGACACCATCACATATCGTGTGATTCTGGAGGAACAGCAGAACCGCATTTTTACTATTCCCTATGATGCCAGCGCAGAGCTTTCTTTAACGCAGCCGGGCGATCGCGTGCGTATGAACTATCTGCCAAGCGAAACGGGGGTTTGTTCCGCTACCACGTTTGACAACTTAGAATTTACGCAGGAAGGTACTTCATCCACGGGGGGAGCTTCAAAGGAAGATTTGCCTGAATCGACCGCGCCTGACCATACAGAAGATGCCTGACCACGTGGGCTGTTCGCTTGTATCTGAAAGACAATCGTATATATTTCTTAGAAACCGGCGGCCTTTTTAAGGGCTGCCGGTTTTTCAATTAAAACATTGCAAATTTTCGCTAAAATAATTGAAAGACAAGGGGCTAAAAAAGCTTTTATAATGGGAGTAGACCAAAACAGCAGAATATGGGGAAGTATATACGGTCGGCATTCCACTCTGACAGTTGACAGGATGTGAGCGGCATGCCGATTGTTGCCATGCCTTTCGGTAAAACCAATCTGCTTATAAGAAGACTGTTTGTAAAAGCTGGGGCCGGGACGACGGTTTGTTGTTCCGGCCCTGGCTTTTTCGATGTGGTTGTTGGAAACCTCTCCACCCGCCTCCATCCTGGGATTGGACATCGAGAAAAAGATGTACGTTTTGTCATCCATTTGTAACCATCAAAGTGAAAAATTTCTGCAAGTATGCTTGTATTCTGGATGAAAGCACAAAAGGGAGGCGGAATCATCAAAGGATAGGGGGGATTTTTGTGAAATCGATCCGGCGAAGAAGCGTTGCATGTATTCTCAGCCTCATTTTGCTTTGCAGCGGCCTGTTGGCTGCCTGCCATGCACAGAGCGATCGCTCGGAAGGGACGGCATCGATGTCTGTCGATTCTGCTTCTGGCGAATCCGGGGCAATGGATACGGTGAATGGCGCAAAACCAGAGGAACTCATGGAAGAGAGCACAACCGGCCTGGGAGGAAACGCAGGCGGCGTAGATTCCGGAACCCGCCCCACAGATGGGGAAAAGCTGATAGAGAATCTGTATTATAAGATCGAAACCTTGCAGTTCGAGGACTCCGTGGAAAAGGTACAGAACCTTTATGAGGAATTGGGGGGATATGTGCAGGAATCCAGCGTCGAAGGCATTTCCGGTCAACACTTGCGCTGTGCACATTATGTCCTTCGGATTCCCCAGGAAAAGGTGTCACAGTTTCAAGGGCGCACTTCTGAACTCGGCAATGTTCTTCGGGTGGATACCAATGTTCAGAACGTGACGGACACGTATTATGACATCGAAGCGCGGCTGAAAAGTTTGCGTACACAGGAGGAGCGGTTGCTGGCGCTGTTGGAACAATCCGGCTCCTTGGAGGACATTATACAGTTGGAGCAGGCGCTTTCCGATGTGACCTATGAGATCGAAAAACTGACGGGAACTCTTCGCAACTACGATTCTCTGATCGAATACACAACCGTTACCATCGATTTACAGGAAGTCACGAGGGAGACAGAGGTTTCGCAAGCCCCCGTTACTTTGGGAGAGCGCATGTCAGCGCAGTTCCACTCTACGATGACAGGCCTGGGTGCGTTGGGAGAAGCTGCCCTAATTTTCCTAGTGGGGAGTCTGCCGGTATTGTTCCTACTGGCGATCCTGTGCCTGGTGGTGTTCCTGATTGTGCGGAGAATCACACGTTCGCACAAAAAGAAGAGGGAGCCAAGACCTGAGGAACCTTTTACAAAGCCAAATGAAGATTTCCACAATCATCAAGAATAAATGGAGGAGACAAATATGAAATCATTCAAAAAAGTTACTGCTGCTGCGCTGATTTGCGCCCTGCTGATGAGCATGCCCGGCTTGGGGGCTCTCGCAAGTACGGAACCGGTTGCAACTTTGGAGGAACCGGCCTTAGTGAACACGGACCAAGAACAGAAAAACTATACATCTGCGGCGGCTGATTTTTCCATCAAGCTGTTCCAAAACAGTATGGATTCTCAAAAGAATAGCGTGATTTCACCGCTTTCCGTCTATTTGGCGTTGGGGATGACGGCAAATGGCGCCAGCCATGAGACCTTAAACCAGTTTGAGTCGGTGCTCGGCGGGGGGAAAGTCAGCCTGGAGGAGATCAACCGCTATAATTCGGAATTGATTTATGCACTGCGTTCCAACGATGACCGGAAGCTTCGCATCGCGGATTCCATCTGGTTTGATACGGCAAAGGACCTGACGGTGAATCAATCCTTCCTGGACAAGAACGCTCAATATTACGGAGCAGGTATTTTCCAGCAGAATTTTAAAGATCCTGCAACCATGGAACAGATCAACGGATGGGTGAGTGATAACACAGAAGGAAAAATCCCGGCCATTCTGGACGAGATGGACCAGGATGCGATCATGTACTTAATCAATACGGTCCTGTTCGAAGCAAATTGGATGGTTCCGTATAATGAAAGCCAGGTTGCCCCGGGGACCTTCCATGCAGCGTCTGGGGACCAGAATGCGACCTTCATGACCTCAAAAGAGACCTACTTGAAGGACGGCGGCGCCCAGGGAATGATGAAGTACTTTAAGGATGGGCGGATGGCCTTGACAGCAGTTTTGCCTCCGGCCGGTTTGAGTGCGGAACAGTATGTCAAGTCTTTGACAGGGGACAAATGGTTGTCTCTGATGGAGTCGGCTGGTGTGGAGGAAGCAAACAGCCACCTGCCAAAATTCAAATTTGAGTATGAAAAGAAGCTGGCACAGCCTCTGCAACAGATGGGACTGACCAATGCATTTGATGTGCAAAAAGCAGATTTCACCGAGTTGGGCTCGTATACAAACCGCAATATTTCGGTCAACGAAGTTCTGCACAAGGCGTTTATTGAAGTCGATGAGGCGGGTGCAAAGGCGGGAGCGGCCACTGCGGTAGAGATGATTGCGCGGATGTCCATGCCGGTTGGGGAACCGGTGGAGCTGTGGTTCGACCAGCCGTTTGTCTGTGCGATTGTGGACACGGAGACAAATCTGCCCCTGTTCCTGGGGGTTGTACAGAATCCAACAGCAGAGGGCTAAAAAGGGTTCAAACAGACCTGCGGGGAGGCGGAAAAGATGGGGAGAAAAATGGCCGCCGTTCTTTGTGTGGCGCTCTGCACGGTATGGATGACCGCATGCGGTGGGCCACAAGCAGGAGGTGTACATCTGAAGGAATCCCGGCAAAATGTATCCGAAAGTAGCACGAACGCATCCGCCTTAAAGGAAGGGTCAGAATCCGATGCTGTGTTGGGGGAAGTAGTGCTTTCTGAGCAGGAACAGGAGGATCTGGCCGTTGTAAAGGCCATCTTCGACTGGCTCTATCCATTGGATGATGCCCTGAACGAAGGGATCGAGTGGATTGCCCTGGATACCACAGAACTAGAGATTTCCGATGTTGTGAAGAAACAGCTTTTCGAATACATTGGGGAACAGAGTGGGTTTTCTGTCCGAGAGTCCACTGCGCAGGAGTTAAAGGACGAAGGCTTGCTGGGTGAACAGGGAATCCGTACAGGGATTTTGCTCACAATGTCCATGCAAGCAGAAGAGGCGGATACCAGGCGCTTTTCCGCAGAAAAATACCGCAGTCCGTTGGGCGCAATCGGGGTAAATGATGGAATTGTGCAACGGGACGGAACGGTGTGGAAGATAGACGACAAACAGATCCGGGTATTCATTTCCTGAGCAATCCTATAGAAACAAAAAGGCCATCCGGCACGTATCTGCCGGATGGCCTTTTACGTAGGAACCTGGACTGTATATCACAGCGGTTCGAAAAGGAAAACGGTTTACCCAACAGAAACGAATATACAATCCCCGAGAGATTGACAAATGAAAAGATAAAAAATCTTTAAAAGGATTCCGATAGGACAAATGAAAAATAGCGGAAAATACCATTTAATCAATTAAAATAGCAATATAATTTAGACAATCACAATTTATTCCATTGACAGACATTTCCATTTTTCGGTATATTTTACTTAAGTTCTTATTTATTGAAATTTTTTAGAGAGATTGTCACTATTTGATCGAGTGCGTTGGTTGTAAGCCCCACGACATGCCTTTTTCGATTGGATAGAGATGTCTCGCGTTTTTATGAAAGGAGAGGATGGAGCACTTTTCTAAATGTTGATCCAATGGAGGGCTGGATGATCGTGCATCCGGCGTCGAATGAAAATGGAGGCGGTGGGTACTGCCTACGAAAATAGGTGTGGAATGGAAATCTGTGATAAGATTCTGCAACCTATAGGTCGTTGAAAAGGAGGAGAAAAGTCATGAAAAGGAATAAGAGCCGGATTGTGAGTCTGGTTCTTTGCGCAGCGATTGTTTTGTCCGGTGCTCTGCCGGCGACCGCTGCATCCGCAAAGGAAGAGAGCAAACCTGTTGCCGTTCAAATGAATACGCAGGGCTATGCTTCAGAGATTATCGGCAATGTGCGTGTACAGGTCCTGTCCCCGACAGTGGTCCGTCTGGAAGAAAAGGGTCCAAAAGGATATGAAGATCGGGAAACTTTCCATGTGACGAATCGTGACAATTGGGAAGGGACGGAAGTAACCCGTGAGGAAATGGACGGAAGCGTCATCCTGCGGACAAGCGCGTTTGATATTACGATTCCTTCAGACGCCCAGGACCTTTCCGGTATCACGATCAGCGATAAGGAAGGACGGTTGCTCTGGAAGTATAAGGGCCTGCCGGGCAGCAAAGTCTATTTACCCGACCCAGGCGAGGACGTTTTTGGCTTGGGAAATGGGAGATAGCCCCCGCATGACCGTGCCGGAGTGGGGCTTCGCACCACAACCGGAAGACAACAGCGAGAATCGGGAAACAAATGGCTTTGATCAGAGCAACGATGCACCGGATATGTATGTTTTTCTCCCGCAGCGACGGCGTACAGCTGCGCAAGGATTTCAACAAGCTGACGGGCCAAACCGAAATGCTTCCGCTTTCGGCGTTTGCGCTTGGGATAGCCGTTACTATGCCAACACCGACGAACAGGCTTTGCAGCAGATTAAGGATTATCATGAGACCTATCAGGTGCCGTTGGACAACCTCGTCATTGACACGGATTGGAGAAAAGCTTCCAGCGGTACGGGATATGAGATCAATACCGATTTGTTCCCGGACATGGAAGGTTTTTTGCAGGACGCCCACGACTTGGATGTCAACATTATGTTTAACGACCATCCGGAACCGTCCAAAAACAGCGAGGGACAGCAGAACAATGCGATTAATCCCGACGAAGTGAAATTCCGGTATGACAATCTCACGAAGTTGTTGAATATGGGCTTGGACGGATGGTGGTATGACCGCAACTGGTCCACAACCATTGTGGCGCCGGAAGGATTTACCCATGAGGCAATTGGCGCTTCGGCATATTCGTATGCACAGAAAGCCGTCTATCCGGATCAACGCCTGTTCATGATGAGTAACGTCGATGGCAGCTCCAACGGCGTTGACATCGGCGCGCCGGATGTAGCGCAGCACCGTTACGGGATTACCTGGACCGGCGACATCGGCGGTCATCAGGAAACCTTACAGGATGAGCTGGAATTCACGGTTCAATATGGAGCCATTGGAGGGCTGCCCTACATTTCCTCTGACGTTGGCACGCACCAGACCAGCACCAAGGATATGACCGCAGACGAGTATGTCAAATGGATGCAGTATGGCGCGCTTTCTCCGATCTATCGCCCACACTGCGCATGGGTAGGTTCTGTGGACGAAGGCCGTATGCCTTGGTTAAAGGGCGAGGATGCGCTGAACATTATCCGTGATTATGTCAATCTGCGTTATCGCTTGCTCCCGACCTACTATAATCTTTCGCATGAAAACTACGAAACCGGCATGCCGCTGGTCAGAAGGCTGGACTTCGAATATCCGGAGTATGAAAGCGCTTCGAGAAATGACCAGTACCTGCTCGGCGAAGACATCTTGATTGCGCCGACGATCACCACATCGGAAAGCGGCGATCCAGCTGTTCCTTCCGCATGGTTAAAGACTCCAGACGGCGAGCAGGGTCTCAAAGCGGAGTTCTTTAACAATCTGAACCTGGAAGGCGAGCCGGTTGTTGTCAAGAATGTTCCCAATATCGATTTTGATTGGGGGAAAGAGTCGCCTGCACTCGGTGTAAACGAGGAAGGGTTCAGCATTCGCTTCACGGGCACGATCACCATCGGAGACAAGGATGTACAGCTGCAAACCTATAGCGACGATGGTTCCCGCATTTACATCGACAACGATCTGTTTGTTGACTCCTGGAAAGATCAGGAACCGACGGCAACCACCTCCGAGGGTACCTTGAAGGCTGGACAGACCTACGACATCCGTTTTGAGTTCTATGATAAGGAGAACGAAGCCGTTTGCAAGATGCAATATGTGCAGGCGGGCGAAAAGGATGAGGCTATTTGTACCAGAACGGTTTGGATTCCAGAAGGAGAATGGATTGACGCATTCTCTGGCGAGACCATCTATGGCCCGCGCAGCATTGAGGTGGAAGCACCGATCAGTGAGAATCCGATTTATATCAAAAAAGGTTCCATCCTTCCGTTGGCGGATGAGATGATGTCCACAAAAGAAGGGGATTGGAGTCACCTGACGTTGGATGTCTATCCGTCCACCCGTTATGAGGATTCGACTACCCTGTATGAGGACGACACCATTTCCAACGATTACACCGAGGGGAAATTCCGTACAACGGAACTTTCCACGAAGTTTGAGGATGGAAAGACCATCATCGACATTGGCGCGGCGAAAGGAAGTTTTGACGGCGAGCTGTGCTTTGACAACCGCAGCTGGACCGTTCGGATTCATCAGCCAGAGGGCTGGGGTGAACTGAAAAATGTTGCGACATCGGATGGACAGACGCTTGCCTTTACAAAGGTGGAGCAGGACACAGATGCCATGCCTTTGGAAATCGAAGGCGGAGCGGCAGACGGAGCAGTCTATGAAGTGGAAGTGTCCGGAAACGTCTATGAAGCTATGCAGCTGGTAGCAGAATTTGAAAATGCAGTGGACCCGGAAGTGCCGGACCTGGAATATGACGAGGCAAGGGATTACGACAGCTACAAGCAGCCGGTGGACTATACCGTGGATATCACGGAGGATATGCCGTATGTGGTCGACCTGACAACGTTGGGCAACCTGGACTGGGTACAGCCGAACGTCAATGATTACAGGGAAACCATGAGAAAAAATACAACCACGCCGCAGATTACTTTCCTCAAGCAGAATGCCCGCAGTGTGGGAGGATTTGACGACTATTGCACAACCTTTAGTTATTCAGACGGTTTGCCGATTCAGTCGGTAGACGCAACCCGAAACGGTTCGGTTATCTTTGATGACAATGCAAGTTTTGAGTTCACCGTACAGGCAACGGAACAGCCCAAACAGCTGATTCTCTTTATCGGTGGATGGAAGAGCGAAGGTAAGTTGGAGATTTTCGACAAATCCGCAGATACGGAAGTCCAAACCTTTACCTTTAGCGACCCGGAGAAGTCCTATTATCGGAAGGTCACCATCGATATGACTTCTGAAACCGGAACCGATCTGGTGGTTCGTTACACAAAGACGAGCGGTAGCAATATTACGTTTGCCGCAGCAGCACTTCGCGATCCGAATGCAGAACCAGGCGAAGAAACCAATAAGGTTGTAGAGCGTGAAGTCGAAGTACTTGACTGGTATCCGGACAAACGCAATCTGACCGAAGAGGGCAACCTAGACTGGATTCACTTGGGACAGGCAGCGACCTCCAACATCAACCGTAAGAATGTCGCAGAAGAACAGCTCGTTCTGACAAATTCGGCTGATTTGGTCGGATTTAACGATCATAAGACGGCATTTACCTGGACAGATGGTACACCGGATAAGGAGGCAACCGACCTGATCACCGGATTGCAGCAGAGTAAACTGGGAAGCGACTTTACCCTCCAGGCGAAGGCAGGTCCGGAAGAGAAGAAGCTCACCCTCTACATCGGCGGATGGAAGGGGAAAGGAAAACTTACCGTTTACGACGCATCCGGTTTAACAGAAAATCAGGTATATGAATTTGGCGATTTGGATACCAACTTCTATCGTACCGTAACCATCGATATGAAGGCAGAGCAAGAGACTACCCTGTATGTACGATATGAGTTGATTGAACAGAATGGCGGAAATATTTCCTTTGTAGCAGCAACATTGAATGCTCCAGAAGTCGAGCCGGCGGAACACATGCTGACGGTAAGCTATCCGACAACGGTGAAGCTGTCGATCGACGGGGAAGAGCAGACGATTGCAAACCTGATCGGCGCATATAAAGACGTCGTAATGGCAAACACGAATCTCGACCTGACCTTTGAGCCGAGAGTCGAAGGCAGAGAGATCGCAGGCGTGACAGTCAATAG
>BCAA01000029.1 GCA_001305115.1 Clostridia bacterium UC5.1-1E11
CAACGATCTGAGGATGGATGTTATAATAACTTCACGCCCTAGATGATAAATGATAAAATTGACTGTTATAAAAGAGTTCGATAAGTTTTGAAGATTTATAAGAAGTAAAAATTGGGGGACTCCCCAAGTCTATAAAGGAGAATGAAAATGAGCGAAAAAGGAGAAAAGGCCAAAGCTCTATTCTTACAGGGATACAATTGCGCACAAGCAGTTGTTGGCGCTTTTGCAGAGGAGCTCGGCTTAGATTTTGATATGGCGGTTCAGCTTGTGTCGGGCTTTGGCGGAGGGATGGGCCGCTTGCGTCAGGTGTGTGGAACGGTTTCTGGGATGGTATTTGTAGCGAGCGCAAAACTCGGTTATTCCGATCCAAAGGCAACCGTGGAGAAGAAGGAACTCTACCAGGAGATTCAACGAATAGCAGAGCAGTTTCGCAAAGAGAACGGGTCTATTGTCTGCGCGGAGCTATTAGCAGGAGTGAAAGACGCGGATAATAGCCCTATTCCAAGCGCGCGTACAAAAGATTACTATCAAAAAACGCCCCTGTGCCGAATTAGCAGCTTGTGCGGCGGAAATTTTGGAGGGTTGTACATGGATACGGTAACACTTTATCGGATCAACTGTTACGACGCGCCTTATGAAGAATTGCTGGGTGAAACCTTTTCCCTAGTACCATGGGATGAGCAAGACCCTACGATGAAAGGAGAAGACGACGGAGGAAGGGACTACCAATTGCCAAAGGGATATGTATTGAGTGCACAGGACGGGGTGCCGATGATTTTAAATCCGGATGGAAATCCCTGCGGCTTACAAGGACATAATGGTTGTCCTCTTTTAATCGATGAAGCGAAAAAACTGGCAATTCTAGTAGAACGTGACAAGAAACTAATCCGTCAAAGGGAGCTTGCAAATTTGACTCGTGCAGAATTAGCCGACCGTTTGGAAATTTCGCAGGCGCTGTTGTATCAATGGGAGCATTGTGAGGTAGAGCCGGATGTCCGCACATGGAAGCGCATTGCCGACATATTACAGTGTGACATACTGGACCTGATTTAAGGGTCTGTAAAGACGATATTCCGAAGAGGATGTCCCTAAACTATGAATTGTTCGATTCATAGGAAAGAGGCGTCCTCTTTCTGTTTGGGAAAATATCTGGGTTTCTAAAAAACAAGAGTATCCTTCAGTCGTAGCTTGGCTGAAGGATACTCTCTTCATTATGTCTTTTTAATAAACTCGGTATGGCACACAGGACAAGTGATCTGGATTTTGCCCCTCCCGCGCGGGACTCGTAGGGTACTTTTACAGTTGGGGCATTTGTAGTAGCGATGAGTTTTGGAGTCTTTAAACCGTGCCTGGAACTTCTGAAACTGGCTTTTAATTGGGTTCCACAAAGCCAGAAATTTTAGATTCTCCGCATAACGTTTGGACGTATTGCGAGACAACATTCGAAAGAAACACCACGCTAACAATGCCAGGGCCACCAATCGCAGTAACCAGAATCCGGTAAGCGGAGATAAGAAGATCAGGATCAAATAGATGATCATCAAGCAAAACCCAGTTGATCCGGACCATATCGTCCCATCATAAATCTTCGTAGCCAATCCAAAAATGAAACATTCCTTTCTGAAAGGGAGTTCTTTAGAATCAGTTTAAGCCTTTCAAAACACGAATTCAACAATAAATTGTAAACAATCGAACAATTGCAGCAAGATTGTATTGATTTAGCACTTTATCACACAGATAAAAGGTTAAAATTATTTTTTAGGAAAATTTTTACATAAGGTGTTGCTTTCTTTGTAAATAGATTATATAATATAGTTCGTAAGCGTTAGCTGAAATTAGATGATTTATCTAAGGCAAAAGAAACGCTTCTTTTTTGTGACAAAATTTGTGCAAATTACGCACAGATTTTTTATTTTAAAATGGAAAGGAGCCTGATACCTATATGATTTTGAGTGCTTCCGGTTGGTTGTTTCCTGCTCGGATTGCACTTTTGGAGAGAAAAAATGAGTATGTTTTGAGAAGGAGGACCTAATGAAGAAAGAAAGAGGAAAGCAAATCAAACGAACAGCGTCGTTTGTTCTGGCGTTTGCGTTGGTTTGCTCAACATTCAGCGGAATGAGTACCATCGGTTCCGCCGTTCCAGTGAATCCAGAATTCCAAGGGGAAGAGTGGTATGACCAATTACAGACTTATGAAGTCAACCGTGAGCCCGGTCATGCATTGTTTATCCCCTATGAAAGTGCAAGCAAGGCTTTGGAAAATGAAGCATCCGCTTTGGATGAGGACGAGCCTTCTGCATATTACCAGAAACTTTCGGGGAAAGAGTGGGATTTTGCCCTGGTAACTACCCCGGCAGAAGCGAAGGAAAAGGACAAGACTTGGCTGGCAGAGACACTCAGCGCAGAGGATCAGGCAGCGTTCAATAAGGAATACGTTCCGCAGAGCTGGCAGACCTATCGCGATGAGCGCGGAGATTTCAAATATGACTCCCCAATTTACACCAATCAGTCCTATCCGTGGCAGAACTTTGAAAACAGAAACGATTCGGCGAACGGATATGCAGCTACGGTTTATAACCCGGTTGGCTACTATCGTACTACCTTTGAGACGCCGGATAGTTTTGATGGACGCCAGACCTTTATCACCTTTGAAGGTGTGGAGTCTGCATATTATGTCTATGTAAATGGTCACGAAGTGGGCTATTCAGAAGACAGCTATACCGCACACGATTTTAACATCACACCGTATCTCCATACGGATGGAACCCCCAACACTTTGGCGGTGAAAGTTTTCCGTTGGTCCGATGGAAGTTTCCTAGAGAACCAGGACTTTATCCGTTTGAGCGGCATCTTCCGCGATGTTTCCATCTATTCGAAGGCCAATGTTGAGTTGCGCGACTTCTTCGTACATACCACATTGGACGACAAAGAGGATGCAGTCAATTCGGACGCGACGCTGGCTCTGGATGTAGACGTCAGAAGCCTGGACCCGTCCATCTCTGGCGATTATAATGTTACAGCCACCCTTTATGACATGGATGATCAGAAGATTGAATCCATGGAAATTCCGGTGAATGGCGTAGAGGCTGCTCCGGAAGACTTTGAGGAGAGGATCGACACCACCGGCACCCGCGCAACGGGCAGCATGAAGATAGAAAATCCGGACAAGTGGTTTGCCGATACGCCGAACCTCTACAAGCTGCTCATCGAACTGAAGGACAGCGAAGGCAACGTTATTGAAACGGCTTGCCAGCGCGTCGGCTTCCGTGAAGTGGATAAGGTCATTATCAACGATGACAACCAGCAGCAGATGCAGATCAACGGTGAGAAGATTGTTTTCCGTGGCGTTAATCGCCATGAAACCGACCTCATGAAGGGGCGCGCCCTTGAAAAGGACGAGATTGTCACTGATCTGAAGATGATGAAGCAGTTCAACGTCAATGCAATCCGTACGTCCCACTATCCGGAGAACAAACTCACCTATGAGTTGGCAGATGAATTGGGTCTGTATATCTGTGCAGAGGCGAATATCGAATCCCACAGCGACCTTCCGTCTGCAAATCCGGAGTTTAATGGTATGGTTCTGGACAGAACGCAAACCATGGTTGAGAATTTGAAGAACCATCCGTCCGTCGTCATCTGGTCATTGGGCAATGAGGCAACTTATGCGAGTGCGAATACAGATCGTGAAGATTATTGTTTCCGCATTTCCTCCGATTGGATTTTGGAGCGCGATCCCAGCCGTATCAGAAAGTACGAACGCGATAATAAGGGATATAATATCAATGCAGAAGACCCGATGAATACAGATTATCGTGAGCGGTGCTTGGTAGATATCTATAGTGTGCAATATCCAGCACAGGGTGGTGCGACTGGTTATGCGCAGAATAGTAACAACAAGTTCCCGTATATTTGGTCCGAGTATGCACACTCTATGGGCAACGCATTAGGCAGCTTTGACGAGTATTGGAAAGAAGTACGCTCCAACGAAAATGTGCAGGGCGGATTCATTTGGGACTGGATGGATCAGTCGGTTGCGACTCGCTTCCCAGAGAATACAACTTTCCATCAGGTGAAGGATTCAAAAACAGGTGTACTGAGTAATACAGAGATTTCCGATATGGACGCTGTATTTGCCGAGGGACGCAACGGCACATTGGCTGCCAAGTCTCCAATTTTCATGCCTGCGAAGCAAGAGCTGAATGCAAACAGCACCGAAGGCATCACATTGGAAGCTTGGGTAAAACCAAACTCCATGCCTTCTGCAGACCAAGCGATCATTTCCAAGGGCGATGGAAGCTACAACCTCAAGTATAGCGCTACAAACGGCAGCCATCTGGAATTCTTTGTCAACGGTTGGTCGGCCGGCACTTTGACTGTGCCCCTGCCGGATAATTATGTTGGAGAATGGCACCATCTGGTAGGAACGCTGAATGCAGATGGCGTTTACACCATGTATATTGATGGCAAAGAGGCTGGAAGTAAGACAGTTAACGTTTCGAAGCCGTACGACAACTCTTTGGATTATGGTTTGGCGATTGGCAACGACCCGCAGTATACAAGCAGAGCATTTGACGGCTTGATCGACAGTGCCCGCGTTTACAATCGTGCATTGACTGCAGAAGAAGTTGCAAATGCATATGCAGGAAATGAGATTTCTGTGGCGGATGACAGCGTTGTCTTTGCAACCAATTTTGCAGAGGAAGATATTCCGCTTACCGGCGGCACGGATTATCCGGAGGAAGGATACTTCTGGGGTTACGGCGGCGACTGGATCGATTCCAAAGTCAATGATAACTGGTTCTGCGGCAACGGTGTTGTTTATGCAGACAGAACCCCCAGTGCAAAGCTTTATGAGGTCAAAAAGGTCCATCAGGAAGTCAGCTTCTATGACGATGGCAAGATTGAGGATGGCGAGGTTCGTGTTGTAAATGAATTCCTCAATACCAATCTGGACAATTATGACATTACCTGGGAACTCAAGGAAGATGATCAGGTGATCAACAGCGGCACGTTGGATCTTAATACAGCTCCGCAGACAGAGGAAACGGTGCAGATCGATCTCGGGATTGATCCGGATACCATCGAAGAGAATTCCGATTATCTGCTGAATTTCAGCGTCCGGACGAAAGAAGACACCGCATGGGCAGAGGCCGGATTTGAAGTGGCTTACGAGCAGTTCGAACTGGAGTTTGACCCGGCAGTGAAGGCAGAAGCGCTCAACGTCAGCGGCATGAATCCGTTTACTTCTATCGAAGGACTGGAAGATGACGCGGATGTATTGACTGCTTCCGGCATCACCGATCAGGGGCAAGAATTCAGCTTCTCCCTGAACAAGACCACCGGCGTGCTGGAAAACTATACGGTTGATGGAACCACTCTGATTGAAAAGGGTCCGGTTCTGAACCTGTACAGAGCGACCATCGACAATGATGGCAGCATGGGACAAGATCTCAAGAATATCTTTGATACGATGACCGATCCACAGGTAGAGGTTTCGGTTCCGACCGCAAAAGAGACAAAGGATAAGGTCATTTTGGTTTCCCTCAAGGGCGACTTGGGGATCAATGCGGCAAACCAGGTGGACTATAAGTTCTACAGCAATGGCGACATTGTTGTGACAAACAGCCTGTTGCCGAATGCAAGCCTTGGCAACCTGCCGAGAGTCGGCATGAAGATGGAAGTCAATTCCGATCTGCAGAACATGGAATACTATGGCCGTGGCCCTGTTGAGAACTACAGTGACCGCAACAGTGGTTCCCTCGTCGATGTATACAATACCGACGAGAACGGCGAGAATCTGACCGTCGATGGCCAGGAATTCAAGTATCTCCATCCGCAGGAGTTTGCAAACCGTACAGATGTCAGATGGACTTCTTTGACGGACGAAAACGGCAATGGTTTGATGATTGCTGCTGAAGACACCATGGAGACCGGCGCAACCCGTTATCAGCCGGAAGCAATGGGCATTGGCAACCGTGGAACCAGTTCGACGTCCGCTGGCAGACACATCTATCAGATTGAACAGAGCGAAAATATCGTTTGGACCGTGGACTATATGCAGAGAGGCCTCGGCAACAACAGCTGCGGCGGCAGTACAGCTCTTCCTGCATTCCAAGTACCAAGCGATCGGAATGTTACGCATTCGTTCCGTATTATCCCGATCACCAATCAGACGGATAAGATGGAAGAAAGCAAACTAGACTTTGACACTGTGTTTAATGTGATCGACAAGGTCACTATCAACGGCGTTGAGATGGCAAGCTTTGATCCGGTTAAGACCGACTATGAGATGTCTTATCTGGAAGGTTCCTTTGTTGGCGTTCCGTTGGTAGAAGTGGAAAAGACTTCGGATGATGCCGGTACAGTTGAGATCCAGCAGGCAGACGGCGTTCCGGGGACTGCAGTCATCACTGCGACCGACAAATATGGCGTAAGCAAGACCTATACCATCAACTTTACAGAGACGACCAGCGCGTATGCAGGCGATATGCAGTGGATGGTCAACGAGTGTGGCTACAGCACCACAAAGATCGACCGCTCTATCGATGGAAATCCGTTGAAGTTGACGGTGGACGGCAAAGAGAAGACCTTTGCAAAGGGCATTGGTACGCACGCGACGTCCCGCATTGTCATTGATATTTCTGGCAAGGGCTATGAGCGCTTCCAGGCAATGGTCGGCGTGGACCGCGAACAGTATGGCAACACGACTGCCAACTTGGAATTCCGCGTTTACTTTGACGATGACAGTGCAAACCTTGCATTCGAAAGTGGCGCAATGCGCTCCACCAGCGAGGCACAGGAGGTCGATGTACCAATCCCGGCAGATGCGAAGACCATCACCTTGTATGTCGATGAACTGGGCGGGAATGGCAACGACCATGCAGACTGGGCGGATGCACAGTTTATTTGCTCTACAGCTGCACCGGTTATCGAATCCATTCAGAAGCCGGAGAGCGTTACGGTTGAAACCGGAACCAGCTTTGAAGAACTGACCGCAGAACTTCCGACGCTTGTGGCAACACTCTTGGATACTGGAAAGCTGGCATACCTGCCTGTTACTTGGGAGCAGGGTGACTACGATGGCGATGTAGCAGGGACTTACACGCTGAATGGCGTCATGGAGGTTCCGGAAGATGTCACCAACAATGCTGGACAGCCCACGATTGAGGTCATCGTTTCGGATGACACACCGGTTCCGACTCCGTCCGGAGCGACGGTCAACTATAACGGTGGAACTGTGAAGCTGACCATCGACGGCGAAGAGCAAAAGCTGGCTGACCTGATTGGTTCATATCACAGCGATGCAGAAGCCGGTTCCCAGGTGGAGATGGTCTTTAAGCCCGCAGTTGAGGGACGTGTGATCCAGTCCGTAACCATTAATGGCGAAGTGGATGAAACCTTTACCGGCGGCACAGAATATACGTATATCCTGAACGTAGAAGAAGAGAATGAGGAAGTTGATCTCCAATTCACGGTCACCGATCGTACCATTCTGGATAGCATCATTGATTATGCAAAAGGCCTCGTAGAAGACGGCGTCCTGGAAGATGAGGACCGCTTGGAGGAAGTGAAGGAGAAGTTCCGGGTTCGCTTGGATACAGCTGTTGCCGTACAGGAAGATTATTCCGCAACACAGGAAGAAATCAATCAGGCATGGTCCGACTTGCTCGATATTATCCATGTGATTGACTTCAGCAAGGGCGACAAGACGACTCTGGATGCTCTGATTAAGAGTGTAGAAAATCTTCAGAAAGACGGCTTTACCAGCAGCACATGGGATGCCTTTGAGAAGGCTCTGACTGCGGCGCAAAAAGTGAACGACGATGTGGATGCAATGCAGGATGAAATCACAGAGGCATATAATGCGCTCGATCAAGCGATTAAGGACTTGCAGTTTGTTTCTGATAAGGACCAGCTGAACCTTGCCTTGACAGAAGCAAAGAAGGTTCTGGATAACCTCGGTGATTACAGCAACAGCCAGGAAGAAAAGGACGCATTACAGCGTGCATATGATGCAGCGCTTAAAGTGTACAATGATGAGGAAGCTTTGCAGGAGGAGGTTGAGGAAGTAACCTCGAATTTGACTTCTGCTCTGGCAGTTATGCGCCTGGTTCCGAACAGAGGTGCTCTGGAAGAACTCGTAAATGAACTCAGCAATAAGAACCTTAACAAGTACACGGCAGCTTCCGCAAATGCGTTCAGAAAGGCGTTGAATGCTGCGAATGACGGTTTGGCTGATCCGAACCTCACAGAAAAGCGTGCAAAGGAATTGATTGAGAATCTCGAACTTGCAGAGAAGAATCTGAAGACGGATTCGAAGGGTTCCAGCTCGTCCGGGTCCGGTTCTTCTTCCAACAGAAAGCCTGTAGGCAATACGTCTGGAGAAGGAACAGCAGTGGCCGTGATGAACGGTGCATCTACAGTGGCAAATGCAGCATCGGTCGTATCGGATACGACGGTGAACTTCACCATGAAGAGAGGCAGCGCATACTGCTTCAAAATGACCGTAGTCAATGGCAACAATCAGCGCCGAGCTTCACAGTTGGAAATGGCAATGTGCTCAAGACGCAGTTTGTAGCAAAGGTCGGCAATGACTACTACTACAGAGTATATGCAATTGGTACACCGGGTCAGAGTACGGGCGTGTACACGACTCTGTCGGGTCAGAACGCTGTGAAACATTGCACCGTTACGATTGGATAATCGTAACAAATAAAGGAAGAATGGAGTGATTTTCTCTATTCTTCAAAACGGAATTGCAAGGAGGGCCCCAGTTCGTTAGGACTGGGGCCCTTTTTTATAGAAAAAGTCAAGACTTGGCATTATTTTCTTGTGTTATTGTATTGATTCGCTTAAAAAAACTATCTATAATAAAACGAAGGTAGCAAAAAAGACAAAATATTTTGTTTTTTGTAAAGAATTATTGAAAGATTCGAATGGTGGATTGGGGAGAAAACATGAAGTATTTCTTTGCAGTTTTTAAGCGTAGTGTTTGTTTTATTGTTCGCTATGGTGGGATATACCTATTTTTCCGGAGAATACGCTCCGGAAGGTTCCGCGGTCTTGACAGAGCCACGGGCGCATGTGCAGCTGATTACACAGAATTCCAATGAACATTTCTGGTCTACATTTAAACGTGGTGCATTGGATGCGGGAAAAGAGGAAAACATCTATGTCGAATTCGCTGACATTTCGGCAAAAGACCCGGAACTGATTGCAGAAACCGCAGAACAGGCCGTGTATTCTGCGGTGGATGGTCTTGCGTTACAGGCAGCGGATGAAGAGAGGACAGCAAATGTTTTGTTGATGGCGGAGAAGGCACAAATTCCTGTTTTAACCTTTGAAAGTGATTTATTTCCAACGACAGATGTCCCTACGGTTGGTTCCAATAGTTATGATGCTGGTTATTCGTTGGGACAGATGGCGATTCAGGCCTGTGGTGGCCGGGCGACTGCAGCCATATTGGTGGAAAGTGTTTTGGAAAATGCGCCCTCCTCTTCACGAAATTTAAAGGTTCAAGGGATTATGGACGCCCTTTCGGATGCACCCCAAATTGAAGTAACCCAGGTATATCCAGTGGACGTAGAACGCTTTGAAGTTGAAAAATGTACGAGCCAAATTTTAGAGGAACGTCCAGAGGTGGACTTGATTCTGTGCACAGGGGAAACAAGTACTCCAGGGGTTGCACAGGTCTTAGTGGATGCCAACCGTGTGGGTGACATCTGTGTGATTGGATATGGAGCGATGCCACAGACCCTGGATTACATTGAACGGGGAGTCATTTATGGCTCCGTTTGTCCGGATGCTTACCAGATTGGATACCAATCGGTCAAGCAACTCTGTAGAATGCTGGATGGAGAAACCGTGAGCAATTCCTCCAACACGGGGATGTATACGGTTACAAAAGAGAATTTAGAGCAATTTCGCAAAGAGACAGCGCAGCAAAACCTCGATTAAGGGAGGCATTACATAAAATGAGGCGTCCAAGAAATTTTCGTTATCAAACAAAGTTGGTTGCCTTTTTGCTGTTGTCCATAGGGATTACAATGTTGGCGGGGTTGTACTCCTATTTGTCCGTCCAAAATTTGATGGATGACAGCGTGGAGATTCTTCAGAAAAATTACCAATTGGCAAACGCCTATAAAGAAGTCGAACTGATGCAAAAGGAGTTTGAGACCTACTTTTCAACAAGCAGTTCCGACAGCTTAGTCGCTTTCTATAACCATTCTGCGGCAGTGAGTAGTAATATTGCGGAACTACGAAAAACCGCCACCTATACAGAACGTGGGGTTCGCATCAAAAATGTGTCCAATATGATGGAGCACTATATACAAAAGGCGGATGATACCATCCGTGCAAAGCGCGGCCGCATTGTGGACAGCTATACACAGGGCTATACCGATACGGTCAAAGAAAACCGGTATATCACCCGTTACATGGAAAAGATGATGAGTACCGATTTGATTGGAAGTGCAGAACGTTATGCGGCGATCAGTCGGGATGTGGGGCAGATCACAGTTTTTAATAACCTGTTGATTGCAGTAATAGCAGCGTTTATGACGATTGCAGTTGTATTTTTTAGCGCAGAGATGACTCGGCCCCTTTCTCAGCTGGCCTCTTATGCACAGGAGATTTCGGCAGGAAATTTTGATGTGCAGATTCCGGAAAACCGAACCAGCCGGGAAGTGAGTGTCCTGTACCGCACCTTTCGGTTAATGGCAGCCAATATCAAAGGACATGTGGAGGAACTTCGGCAAAAGCAGCGAATTGAGAGTGCCTTGAGTGAACAAAAGGTCAACAACTTAAAAATGAAGAATGCTTTGAGGGAATCCGAGCTATTGGCGCTACAGTCCCAGGTAAATCCACATTTTATCTTTAATACGATCAATATCGGCGCACAATTGGCCATGCTACATGGAGACGATGTTACCTGTACGTATTTCCAGAATGCGGCGGATATTTTCCGATATAACCTTCGAGGATTGGACACCAATGCGACTTTGCGCCAAGAACTGGAAAATGTCAACGCTTACATGAACCTTCTTCAAACACGTTTTGGGGATGCCGTGTGTTTTGAGCAGCGAATTGAGGAGGATGCAGATCTCTTGGACTTTGTTTTACCGCGCATGACCCTTCAGCCCCTGGTGGAAAATGCATATATCCATGGGATCAGCGAACGAGAAAATGGTGGCGTTATACGCCTGCTGGCTTGGAAAGAAGAGGAAGAAATTCGCGTTGCTGTATGCGACAACGGAAAAGGGATATCTACGCAGAAGATCGCGGAGCTTTTGCATGCGGATTTAGGAGAGATAGAAACAGCAGGACGTGTCCGAAAGGGGCATGTATCGGGAATTGGTGTGGACAACGTGTTGAAAAGATTGCGCCTGTTCTTTGGTAGAGACAACGTCATGGAGATCACCTGCGAAGAGGGAGAGACCTGCTTCTTATTGAAGCTTCCGAAGGTGGAAACAGGGGACACGACGGGATGAACGGCTGCGGATGGATCTGCGGTCGAGTATTTTAAGATTTAAGAATCAAAGGGAATGGAAGATGGAGAAAAGAAGGGGAGGATGCATGTATGTATCGGGTGTTATTGGTGGATGATGAGCCGATTGCGATTGATTCATTGGAATATATGCTTCGCAAAAATCGAAGGGATATTGAAGTAGTAGGGAAGGCACGGTCGGGGAGAGACGCTGTGGAGAAAGCGTATAATACACGCCCTGATATTGTTTTGATGGACATCAATATGCCAGGCATCAACGGTTTGGAGGCAATTCGGCGGATCAAGGAGACCAATTCTTCTGCGCAGTTTATCATTACAACTGCATTCGACTATTTTGACTATGCGGTTGAAGCGATGGAATTACAGGCGACGGAATACCTTTTGAAACCGATTCGGGAGGCAAAATTACTGGAGGTGATGGAAAAGGTTACTGCGCAGGTAGATGCACAACGCGCACAGCTGCGCAAAGAGTTGGAAATCAAAGAAAAGTTTGAAATGATTGTCCCCATGATGGAAACCGGTTTTATCAATGCTCTGTGTATGTTTGAGGACAGTGAAGAAGAGTTGAAACGCTATCACCGTTTGCTGGGCAGCCCCGGAGAAGGGGGATATGTGATGGTGATTGCGTTTGAAGATAAGGATAGCGGAGGTGGAAATAACCGTGTGGGAGCCGGAGTGAGAGGTCAGGCGCTTCATAGCCGGTACAGGGAAGTTTTAAAAGCGATGTGCAATTGTATGGTCGGTCCAATCATGCTCAACCGGTTGGTGGTATATGTCTGCGAAAATGGTCCAGAAGGGACTTCTTTTGAGCAAAAAGTCGCTGCAATTAAACTGGCAAATGCGCTGTACCAACGTGTAGGAAGCTTGTATCCGGAAATCTCCATTGGAATTGGCCGGGTCTACCGGCGCATTGAGGAAGCGAAAAAAAGCTATAGGGAGGCTTTACAAGCCCTTGGGATGGAGGATGGCCGCTCGAAGGAGATGAGTATCCTACACATTGACGACGCTGTACGGGATATGGAGGACCTTCCTGCGGATGAAGACGAGCGATTGGAACGCTGTGTTCTGCAAAGGACTGCGGACGGAGATGCAGCGGGAGCGCTCATTGCATTTGAACAGTTGTATGCACATCTTTGTAAAAGCCTGATGCCAGATTTTATCCGAGTGAAAAATCGTGCGATTGAACTGGTTGTCGACTTTGGAAAACGATGGGGCAATGTGATAGGGAACTCTTGCCCTGTGCTGTCCAATCTCCTGAATGCTAAGGATGCCGACACACTGTATGAGATCGAAAGCCGGTTTATCCGGGACACTGCCACCCGAATCGATTCTGGGAAACAGAAAAAAATTGGTTCGATTATCGACCGGGCAGACCGCTATATGCAAGAGCATTTCAGCGAAGAAATTGCTTTGGAGGATGTCGCCCGTGCGGTCAATCTCAGCCCTTACTATTTTAGCCGCTTTTATAAGGAAGAAACTGGCGTCAATTTTATCGACCGGTTGACAGCTGTCCGCGTGGAAAAAGCAAAGGAATATCTGGCACGTACAGAATATACGGTAAAGGATGTTGCTCGTGCGGTTGGCTATGCCGATCCAAATTATTTTTCCAAATTGTTCAAAAAGGTGACCAATATGACCGCAACGGAATACAAAGAGTCGTATGGAAAGGGGAGCTACTGATGCGAATGAAAAGATTTTTGCGCAGAGCTGCACCGCTGGCATTGGCCGCTGCACTGCTATTGGCAGGGTGTCAGAATGAAATACCCGCTCCTACCTCCAGTGAGGAGGAACGGCTGCTGGTCGGTTTTTCGATGGCTACGCTCAAAGAGGATCGTTGGCTACGGGACCGCGACATTTTTTCTGCAAAAGCGAAACAGGAAGGAATTGATGTCCTGATAACCAATGCCAATAACGATGCAGACCGCCAATATGAGCAGGTAGCCGATATGGTGGAACAAGGGGTGGATGTGTTGGTGATTGCCCCACACGATTGTGACAATTCTGCGCGGTGCGTAGGGTTGGCCAAACGGGCGGGAATCCCTGTGATCTCCTACGATCGTTTGGTGAAAAATGCAGATGTGGACGTTTACATTTCTTTTGACAATTATAAAGTAGGAGAACTACAAGGAAAGGCGATTTTGGAGGCGGTTCCGGAAGGCGGTTATATTTTGCTGAACGGTTCAGAAGATGACAGCAATAGCCAGATGTACCATCAAGGCTGCATGGATCAGCTACAGCCGGCTATCGATGCCGGACAGATTCAAATTGTGGGGGAAACCTGGGTACAGGATTGGCGACGGGAAACTGCGTTTGCCTTTACCTCGGATGTACTTCGTGATAAAGGCGACCGGGTGAATGCGGTGATAGCGGCTAACGATTCCCTTGCTTGGGCCGCCATCGATGCCCTTTCAGAAGCGCAACGGATGGATCAAGTAAAGGTGGTGGGACACGATGCGGACCTTGCCGCTTGTCAACGGATTGTGGTTGGAACACAGTTGATGACTGTATATAAGCCCATCCCGGATTTGGTGGATAAGACCATCGAGGCTTGCAAACTTTTGGCAGAAGGAAAAGAGATCGATGGAGAAAAGACCATTGACGATGGAACGTATCAAGTTCCCTATTGGATGATCGATGTGATTGCGGTGACAAAAGAAAATATTGATGATACCGTTATTAAGGATGGCTTCCATCTCAAGGAAGACGTTTATCGGCAGGGAGAATAAGTACGAGAGTGATAGGCCCACGGGGGGTTTGCCCCTTGGGCCTGTCATTTTTTGTTGCAATAAATTGCAGGTGAATAATAAAATAGAATAATCACATAAAACCGAATGAAAAATCACAAAATTTTTTATTGATTATTGGAGGATAAGTCGGTATGATTAAGACATGGAAAGCCTGTAAAAAGATCAAGTCATGTCTTTTTACAGAGAAAAGCGTCCGAGAAATCGGGAATGAAGAGAAAGGAGCGCTTATGAGAAAGAAGAAAGTACTAAGCCTGTTGTTGGCCATTGTCATGGTTTTTTCCATGATGGCAGTGCCGGGAGTTTCTGCTTTTGGCGCACAGAAGGCAACAACAGAGAACATCGGCGATGTGACAGGAAAATCGGAGGATGGCAATGTTCTCATCTTCCAAGTGGGCGGACAGGAGGTCCGCGTAGAACTCTGCACACCGCGTACAGTTCGTGTACAACTATCCCTGGATGGAGCAGACGGCTACCGCCCAGAGGATCCGCAGTATTACATGGTACAGAAAAATGAGTGGGATCCGGTTGATAAGACGGTGACCGATGAGGGCGATGTAATAAAGATTCGCACTTCTATGATGGAGATCCGTGTACAGAAGAGCCCACTGCGCATCGGCATGTATGACTTGGAGGGCAATTTGCTCAGCAAGGATGCAGACGATCAGGGCATGTATTGGGATGACAGCGGTATCCGTGGCGTTAAAAAGGTGGAGGGAACGCAGAATGCCGGCGGTATTTTCGGTTTCGGCTCTGGCGACCACGGCCGCAGAAGCAACCTCAACCGCTACGACAATGATTTTACTGAATTCACTATGAGCCACGGCCGCGTAATCGCACCGTTCTTCATGAGTACGGTCGGTTACGGTGTGTTCTTAAACACCATTGAAGAGGACACCAAGTTCTTCAAACATGGCGGTGGTTTCCAGACCAAGGGTTACCTTGACTACTACTTCATGTATGGCCCGGATTTTAAAACCATTCTGAATGAATATGCGGAGATCACCGGCCGCATGGAACTCTATGGAAAATGGGCGCACGGCTTTATGCTTTCCAAGTACGGTAACGACAACGCAACACAGGCGGAATTCCTAGAGTGGCTTCACCGCCTGCGCGACGAAGGATACCCGACGGACTGCTATGTGTTCGACTACGGTTGGCGCGGCGATGTAGCCGACAACGGGAACCCTCAGCACGGTGCTGGTGAAAAATGGGGCAAGCAGATGTGGAGCAATGACAAGACAAAGTTCCCGGATATCGACGCCATGTTTAAAGAGGCGGACGAGCTGGGATTCCGTGTAGGCTTGCATAACAATGCCGGAACTCCGGAGGCATCCGGCGGCAAAGAGCTTTATAAGCCCGAATATGAAGAGAAATGGGTCAAATCCTATATGGACAGCGTCATTACCACTGGCTATGGCGATTGGTTCTGGCCGGATGAGTTTGATGTGCTGGGGTCCAACACTGCCCCGACGTTCTCCTCCAAAGGCGCTTATGAGGCTTGGAAAGAGTATACGGTAGAATCCCGCCCAATGTTCATTACCCGTGGCAGCTATGCTGGCCAGCATTTTGCAACTGCTTGGTCAGGCGACATCAACAACACCAGCGCAGAATTGGACAATCAGATTGGGTTCAGCATTGACACCGGCCTTATTGGATACTGGGCGTCCTCCAACGACCTGGGCGGCTTTATGAAGCGCCCGACCGATGAACTGTACACCCGTTGGGTATCGGAATTCGGCGCTTGGAGCGGCATTATGCGTACGCATGGCCACGATGGACGTGAGCCTTGGACCTATGATGAGACAGCCCAGGAAACTTTGAAAGAGAACCTGAAGATTCGTTATGCTTTGTATCCTTACATCTACTCTTTGGCATGGCAGGGTTACAGTCAGGGTGTGCCGATCATGCGCGCCATGTTGCTGGAAGATGACAGCCAGTACAATCCAGATGCGTGGGATCTCAATAAGCAGTATTACTATGGGGATTGGTTCCTGGTGGCCCCGGCCTCCGCAACAACGGATACGGTTGTAAGCGTGTGGCTCCCGCCGCACACCACCTGGTACAACTATTATACTGGCGAGCGCTATGAGGGCGGCGAAATTGGAAAGACCATCCATGTGGCAGCAGCTTTGGATGAAATTCCGGTATTCGTCAAATCCGGTGCGATTGTTCCGATGGGACCGGATGTGAATTATGCGGACGAGAAACCGCTTGATCCACTGACACTGGATATTTATCCGAAGGGAACGACCACCTTTACACTGTATGAGGACGACGGAGAAAGCCGTAGATATATCACGGAAGATGCTTACAGCACGACGACCTTTGAAAGCGTACAGGAAGGAAAGGATATTTCCTTTAAGATTCACGCGCGTGAAGATCATAATCCCGATGTTTACACGCCGGATGAGCGTTCCTATAATCTAAAGTTTAACCATATTGCAGAGATCAATGGTGTGACCATCAATGGAACTCCGATCTCCGCAGCGGAATCCCTCGAGGAATACAACGCAGCAGAGCAGGCCTATTGGCTGGACGCAGAAAATCATATCGTTTATGTTCGTACCCCGGACACAGGCGACGAGATCAATGTAGTCCTTGACTCCAATGGTATTGTAGAGCCTGCGTTGGGCGATGAAGATGAAGGACTCCCTCCACCGGTCATCACAGATGGCGAGCGGTTTGAACTGGAAGACGCTGAGATGCTGCCCACCGCAGAAGGCGAAGTAAAGCCGGACAACGAGTGGAAGGGCTACACCGGAAGTGGCTTTGCAAAGGGCTTCAAGAAAGAGGGAGACGCAGTTCAGTTTGAGGTAAACGTAGAGAATGCAGGTACATATGATCTGGTTCTCCGCGTTAACAATGGTAAAAAGAACGATCCAGCTTATGATAGTGCGCCGCGTACGGGTGGCCTGTACATTCAGGACCAAAAGGCGGCTGATCTCAGCTTTGAAATTACCGATGTCTGGGGCAATGTCGTGGACGGCGTCAAGCAAGGCGTGTGGGTTGATTACACATACCGCGTCCAATTAGCAGCTGGTATCAATACCATCAAGATCCGCGCAGAGGGCAATAACCCTGGCAACTACAACCTGGATTCTGTGACCTTTAACCGCGTGGATACGTCAACCAATGCATTTGGCCGGATTGAAGCGGAGAGTTCTTCGCATCTGGAAGGCGGCATTGCGGTTGTTGAAGATGAGGCCGTTTCCAATGGCAGTCTATTGAGAGCTACAGAGAATGGCGCTTGGGCTCAATTTGATGAAGTACGCGGCACCGGTAGAACGGGTGTTGCCATCCGTGTCAGAAGTACAACAGGCGGTAGCATCATCGTTTACGAAAACGGTGTAGGCGACAAGATTCTGACCACCATTACTCTGCCATCCGATGGCGAATGGCATACCTTGAATGTAGAATCCAAGGATACGGACGCAGAAACCAGCAATATTTTCTTGTCCTTTGTTGGCGAGGACGATTTCAACTGCGATGTGGACTGGTTCCACTTTACGACCGACCGTGAAACGGTTGATGCATACAGTCAGATTGAAGCGGAGTCAGCGGATGAGCGGGAAGGTATTGACACAACGACGAAAACGGTCAACGGCGAAAAAATCAAGCTGTTAAACCACATCGAAAATGGCGACTGGGCAAAAATTTGCAGATGTCAACTTTGGCAACGGCGGGGTTAGCGGCTTTGAAACCCGTGTAGCAGCCGGATTGCAGGGTGGCACTTTGGAAGTACGCCTTGATTCCGAGAGCGGGATTAAGGTGGCTGAGGTGACGATCGAGAGCACCGGAGACTGGAATACATTGAAGGTATTCTCCGCGACTTGTAAGGACATCAAGGGTATCCATGATGTCTATCTGAAATTTGTCAATACGACGACGGACAATTCCATTTGTGATATGGACTGGATTCGTTTTACACGGGATGTGGCGACTGTCTCTACACAGGTGGAGGGCGGCACAGCGACTGTGACCGTCGATGCGCCGGACCCGGTGGAAGAAGGAAACACTGTGAAGGTGGAGATTTCTAACATCGAAGTCGGCAAGGAATTCGATTCAATCTCAGCAGAAACCCAGGACGGGACACCAGTCAAATTGACCGAAGTAGAAGCAGGGAAAGCATATACCTTTGCTATGCCGAATACCAAATTGGTAACCGTGACGGTAACGCTGAAGCAGGGCGAGAACATTGTGGAGCCTGGTAGTGTATTTGAACTCGAAAATGCGCGTGGCGATACCAGCAGCTCGAAGGGCGACGGTAGCGGTAAGGTACGTGTGGATACCGAATGGGCTGGATATACTGGGACTGGTTATACAGCGGGCTGGAAGGCCGTTGGACATTATGTCGAGTTTGATGTCCATGTACAACAGTCTGGAATCTACGACTTAGTTCTGCATGCTGGAAACGGCAAGAAGAACGAAGCAAAGTACGATAATACCCCAAGAACGGGCGCTTTGTATGTAGACGGCGTAAAAGTAGCAGATTTTGGACTGGAAGTACACGACAGTTGGGGCGATTGGTTTGAACACGCTATTGAAGGAATTGAGCTGACTGAAGGCTCGCATACGATTAAGATCCGCTCGGAAGGTTCGGATAACCCCGGTAACTTTAATCTGGATTCTCTGCGGTTTGACCGTGTAGGAGATTTGAGTCCCGCAGAGCCGCAGCTGTTGACCGTACAGTGGAGCAGCAATGCAGCGGTGGAAGTGGAAGGGAATGCAGATGTGGTGATCTCCACGGATGCAATCTACGGCGCGAAAGTGTTGCCGGGCGAAGATCTGACCTTTACCTTCACCCCGACCGACGGCGCGTTCGCCAGTGCACAGCTCAACGGAGAGGATATCCCGTTTGAACCAAACGGCTTTACGTACACCTACACGATGCCGAATGAGAGTGCGAGCCTGCGCTTTACCTTTACGAAGGTGGACAAGGACATCTTGAAGATTGTCCTGGATGAGGCGAACAAGGTTACACAGGAGGACATCGACCGCCTGGTACCGGAAGTACGGGAACTCTTTGTGAATGCCCGGACCAACGCGCAGGAGGTCTACGACGATCCAGCCGCAACCCAGGAGGAGGTCAACAAGGCTTGGAGCGAGCTGCTGGAAGCGATGCACCTGTTGGAATTCGAGGAAGGCGACAAGGAAGTGTTGCTGCCGTTGATTGAAATCGCAGAGCAGTTGGCGGAGAAACTGGATGCATTCAAGCCGAGCAGCACGGAGGGCTTCGAGGAAGCGCTGAGTGAGGCAAAGGACGTCTATGCGGAAGAGAACCCGCTGAAAG
>BCAA01000030.1 GCA_001305115.1 Clostridia bacterium UC5.1-1E11
TTTCCATGTTGTGCCTTAAGGTTCCATTCAGGTTTTAACCCATGCCCCCTGCATGAAGGGGGACGCTCGACGGACATCATGCGGCCGTGTCCTTTAACGATATTTCAATCTACTCCCTCCTCATGGAGGGTGACGCCTTTCCATGTTGTGCTTTAAGGTCCCATTCAGGTTTCAACCCATGCCCTCTGCATAGAGGGTGACAGAGGGTAGGCCGTCCATCTCAATGGCCGCTTTGCATTCCAATTTACTACCTCCATACGGAGCGATGGGGACAAAGGGTCGGTACAATGCCCGACATGTACATTTTAATCCACGCTCTCTGCATGGAGGGCGGCCTCCAAGTTGTGTTCTTCCCCTTTCTGGTAGCCACGGTCCCATCCCCTCTATGAAACAAGCTTTACCCGACAAAGCGCTCTTCAGGAAGCCGGCTTCTCCTTTACCACAACTCAAAAATTTTGGAAATAGAATCAGATCTGTAGCCCCCTACGGGATGGTAAGGGATGCTATTTTCAATCGTTACAACCTCTGTCCTGTTTCTTGGGAGACGGCGGTTTTGCATCCTGCTTGAGAAGATCCCGCTTCCCTCCTCTTCGCCAGAACTTTTTTCAATCCTGCGCTTCCAATCCGGCAGAAAATTCCTAAGATTATCCGTTACCCGGAAGATTCCTCCGGTATCCAGTGGAAATGTAGAAGCTTGTTTTATACTATTCCTGTAGCTACACGCTGGGGGTGATACTGTGACGATCCGAAAGAAACCAGGGCGGCACCCCGAATTCCCAATGGATACCATGATCCGAGTGCGTATGAATCAGATTGTTCTCCATGAACTCGATACCTGTGCAAAAGCATGGAATACTACTCGGTCCGACGTCATCCGGCGAGGAATTCACCGCCTGTATGACGATTTGAACCGGTGAAAAAAGACGGCTGCTAAACGCAAAGGCCCCGGAGTTCGTGGAATTCCGGGGCCTTTGCACCGCTTTTTTAAGTATGAACCTCTTTTCATTTTTTCATTATATTGATACCCGCACACGGCCTTTCTGTCCCACCGCTTCTTCATTTTCTACAGGGGATTCCTCCCGTGCATGAATCAAAACGCCGGGATTTGCCAACACCTGTTGCGCCGCATAAGCGCCCGCCCCCAATAGGGCTGGACTTTCCTCAAGATGGTTGACCTCAATGGACAGCTCCCGATAAATCAGATCATTCACACCTTTGCGTACACACCGGCGAACGACCTCCAGAAGGCGCGGTGGACAAATATCCACCAATTCATCCCCCAGAACGATCAAACCTGGATTGAGCTGATTTACCAAGCTGATACGCCCGCAGCCAGCAGCTCACAAACCTTCTCATATGCCTGGACTGCCACGGGATCTCCGTTCTGAACCGCGTGTGCAATGGATGCATTGCTCAAATCATCATCCTTCAAGCAGGAGTTTCTCCGTGTGCGCAACAGGCGCAAAATTTCTGCTCGAAGCGCAGAAAGGGAGCAATATTTTTCCAAGCATCCCCGATTTCCACATTCGCAGAGCGGGCCGTCAAATTTGATGCTGCTGTGCCCAAATTCTCCAGCGATTCCGCGCTGTCCCAAAACAAGCTTGCCGCCGGCTACCATACCGCAGCCTACGCCTTGGCCCGCAAGGACATACGCCATGTTCTGTACCGCCGGTTCCTGCCAGCGGAACCAGAGCTGAGCAAAAGCACTTGCCTTGGCATCGTTGAGCACATAGAGCGGCATCTCCAACCCCTCGGATAGCACTGCATGGATGGGGAAATTCTGCCATCCCGTCCGCTCCGTCACAAACAACAGGCGGTCCAAATCTTCTCGATACGGTCCGGGCATGGCCAAGCAAGCAGCCAGGAGTTCCGACTTCGGATACTCCTGATCAAGCTGTCCAATAGCGGCACGTATGCGTGATAAGATCGACTGCGGCGTCTCCTCCGCTTCAATGCGATAGGGCCGAATCTCATACATCTTTCCGGAAATTCCCACCAAACTGACATAAAACTGATCGCGCGTCATACGGATGCCGACGACTTTATATCGCGCATCGTTCAAAGTCACGCCGATGGAGCGCCGTCCTTTCGCCCCGGCAATCAATCCAGTCTCCACCACAAGGCCGCATTGGATCAGTTCCCCTGCGATATTGGTGATGGTTGCCTGTTTCAGCCCCGATAGGCGCGACAGCGTTGCGCGCGAGCAAATACCTTCTTGCCGAAGAAGGTTCAAAATCAAGGCGCGATTGATCCATTGGCTGCGTTCCTGGTTGATACTAGCTGGCTTGTTGCTTTGATTCATGATTTCACACCTCCGACGCACAGCGTCTCTCCGCGGCCGGCGTCGGCAATGCGCCTACAATTGTCTCTGGACGGTCGGCTATCACCGCCGGGGCAAGCCCGCATCTGCCGCTGTGGGAATTCCGCAGCAGTCTCCGCTCTGCGATCTACTCAATGGACGCCAAAGGGTCCGCTTCCCAAAGACCGCTTTCCAGAGAATGTCCATGTACCACGTGGGGAAATCCCTTCTTCGTTCCCTGGAGGGGCTTTGTAGCTGTTTCTTCAGCTGAAAAGGGAAACCGAAAAAACACTGCCCACTACAATAATGTCATCGAGTTTTATATTGCTTTCAAAAATAGTATAATCTCGTACATAAAAAAACACAACAATCACTATTTTTGTGGTAACAATTTCTTTTTGTTTTTATCCATTTTGCATTTATTTTCAAATGTTTTTCATAAAAAATTGCATATTTTCCGGTGATTCTATAAAAAACGTGTGATTTTCTTGGATGGGGGAGAGGGACAAAAATCACACAGGGGATTCATGGGTATCCCTGGACAGGAGTTTCCGGTAGGTGTGGTCAATGGCGAAAGCCCCTAATGGCGCCGTAATTAAGATCGCCAACACAGCGACTGTCAACACAATATTGCCGCAGGAGAGTCCCATGGAGAGGGGAATGGAACCGATGGCAGCCTGTACTGTCGCTTTTGGCATATATGCCAACATGCAGAAGAGGCGTTCCCGCATCTGTAATTTTGTGCCCAACAGGCAAACAAACACGCCTAACATCCGGAATCCCATCACTCCAAAAAGTAGAGCGACCGCCGCAAGTCCCGAGGCCAATGCATACTGGATGTCCACCGTTGCACCGACGAGGACAAATAGCAACAATTCCGCCGCTACCCAGAGCTTGGAATACTTGGCCGACAAGCGATCTGCTACCGCACTGCGCCCTCTTTGCAGCATAACCCCCGTACTCATGACAGCCAGCAACCCAGAAAATCCGATTGCACCTGGAATCGCATCCTCCAGTGTAACATATAGAAAGGACAGACTTAAAAGTAGAAGTACTTTAAGGCTGTCCCGCAGGTGTATCTTTCGAAACAGCTGGGACAACAGGAGCCCACAAAGAACCCCGACAGCCATCCCCAGAAAAATAGAGGTCGGAACCCGTACAAAGTCAAACGGGGAGATAGCACCCCCGCTGGCCAGCCCCGTAAAGGATGTAAATAATACGATGACAAACACATCGTCCACTGAAGCCCCAGCCATTATCAGCTGTGGGATACCCTGCTTGACGCCGTACCCCTCATCCATCAATTTGAGCATCTTTGGAACAACTACCGCAGGGGAAACAGCTGCAATCACGGTTCCTAAAATTGCTGCATCCAGCAGGCTTACTCCCAAAAGCTTTGGCGCAAGCAAAAGCATCCCTGCAATCTCAAAAGATGCGGGTAAAAAGCACATCAGTACCGCTGGACGGCCTACCTTTTTGAGATCGGAAACGTTCAGATTTAGCCCCGCACGGGTCAATATAATGATGAGGGCGATTTGCCGCAGTTCAGCGGAAATCGATAAAAGCATCGGGTCCAACCAATCAAACACATAAGGCCCCAAAAGAATGCCTATAAAAAGCATTCCCAATAGGGGAGGAAGCCGCAATTTTTCAAAAATCCCTCCAAACAACATGCCGCAGAGAAAAATGAAAGCGAGACTCAATAACATACCTGCACCTCCAGACTCTTACATCCATCCATACCGCTTTCCAAACCATCCCCTTTGAGGAACGCCAGCTGAACATCCATATTTCCTATGCAAGGGCATAAAAAAGCCAATGCCCCTGCGATCAACCATCACAGAAGTCATCAGCTTATGAAGCGGTTTCGGCAAACGCCGGGGGAGACCTTCATTCCCCATATTAAAATTTGAAAAGATTATACCATACTGCCGTTCTTTCTGCAAGAACAAACGGATTTGCCTTGAAAAGGAGGAAGCTTCCGTGATGGGAAAACACGCCCTTTATGAATCAAAATGAGGGTGTCTCAAAACTACGAATTGTTCAATTCAAGGGCAAGGGGTATCCTCTTTTATCTAAAAGAAATGACATTCTATTTCAAGTGTCATTTTTTAACTCTGTATTTCTCTTTATAAGTCGATAGATAGGGCTCTTTCATTTGTTGTAATTTTCTTTACTTTTCTTTCGCTGTTTTACTGATAGATACTGTACTTATGCGAACATACTCCATTGTCTGTCTTTTTTGGGCCAAAAAATACCAGAGTTTCTAAAAAAACGAGAGAATTCTTCCGTCATTTCACCCTTTTGGGCCACCCTCTTTTCTATTTACAGAAGAAGAGAACCCTCCACCGTATTGGCGGAGGGTTCCGGAGTAAAATTTTCTTTTTGCCGTTTGTCGTCCTTTTCCTCCCATGCGTATCACACGGCCGGTAATCTTACCGTGTTGACCGGGGAGGGGGAAACCCCTTCCATCCTTCGCAAAGAGGCTTCCCAAGCGCCGTACAATCCATGCTTATAACAAGTACGTCAAGCCTTTCGTTCTTTCCCCGGGAATACTGCGCTCTTTGTACTTGTACATTGTTCGCGGGAATTCTTAGCCCACTGTCACTGTGCAGTGTTTCACCGCATTCTGGCCAGCCAGCGTTGTATAAACACCCGTGCTTTGGCCCGGCGTACCAACCGCATAGACTCGATAGTAATAATCGTTGCCAATCTTGGAGAGGAATTGCGTCTTTAAAACGCTGCCATTGCCAACCGTAAAGTTTGGCGCCACATTTGTGCCGGTGACGGTCATCTTGAAGCAGTATGCGCTGCCCCTCTTTAGAGTAAAATCGACCGTTGTGTCGGAGACAACCTTTGCGACGTTCTGCGCTGCGGTTGCTGCGCCAACCACTGCTGTCCCAGTGGAACCATAGGTGTTGCCTGTGGATGCAGAGCTTCCGCCCGAGGACTTTTTACCGCTGGACCCTGAGCTGGAACTGCCGTTCTTCTCGACAAGGCCGTTGTAAGCACGGTTCAACGCTTTGGCCGCCCGATCGACCACCGCCTGGTCCTCCTCGGTCAAATCCTTATCGTCGATCACTGCCAGAGCATCGTCGATAGCGTCTTCGAGCGCGGCCACAGATTTCGCTGTGTACTTGCTGGTGTCAATCGCCTGTGCTTTGCTCAGAATGCTGTTCAGTTCGCTCTTATCGGCCTTCTTGCGCAGATCCATGAGAAGCGCGTTCAACACTTTTGCCTGTTCATCCACTTCGTCCTGCGTTGCTTCTTCATTATTGAGCACATCCTGTGCTGCTTCGATGGCGGCTGGCAACGCTGCCTTGGCATCGTTGTCGATATACTTGGAGAGATCCAGGCTCTTCGCCTTATCGACGACTGCCTGTAGCGAGTCCTTATCTGCCACGCGCGTCAAGCCCATAATTGCATTGTACAGGTTATTATACGCTTCATCTACCTCGGCTGCCAGCGGATGTTCCTCCTTGACAAGTTCTTTTGCCGCGGCAAGTGCTTCTGCAAAGGCGTCCTTGTCGCCGAAGAACTCATCCAGATCCATAAGTTCTGCCACTTCGATCAGGTTTTCCAAAGCGCTGGTGTCGCCCTCTTCAAAGCTCAATAAGTGCAGGGCATCCATCAGGTTACTCCACGCCTCGTCAATCTCTGCCTGTGTTGCGTGAATGTCTCCGTAGACTTTGTTTGCTGCGTCCAGGGCGGTATTGAAAATTTCCTGAACTTCTGGGATCGCTGCCGCCACTTCATCGCCGCAGGCATTGGCCGCATCGATGGTTGCTTTGAGAACCTGCTTATCCACGATAACAAACGCAAAGTTGCGTTGCGTGGACTTGTCGTCCGCATCATACGTAAAGGTATACGAGTATTCCTTGGTATCGGTAAAGTCGATGTTCTTACCATTCAGGGAGATCTGGGAGAACTCTCTACCGTTCGCATACGGCTGGAACGTCACTGTGACTTCCTCGCCATCCTCAAAGTTGCCGGTGAGCCGGCCTGTGAGTTCTGCGATCTTGTTTTCTTCGCCGTTGACAAATACTTTTACATTCTTAGTGAAGAGCATGACGGGCTTCTGATGGAAGTCTGTTCCGGAGAAGTCGGCATACTTTTCGGTGCGTTCGTCAAAGATCTGGCCGGACCAGTTGAGGCCGTAACCAAAGTCATAGGTGTTGCCCTGGGAGTCCACATAGCATTCCATATCCTGCGGGACATCCTCGAACTGCGCTTCAACGGTTTCCATATTGGCCGGCTGCTGCATCGGCAGGAGGCCGGAAGGTTCCGTTGTACCGGAGATGATCTCCATTGCCGCCTGATCCTGAATACCATAGCCCAGTACGATTGCATCTGCAAGCGGCTCTACCTCGGAAAATACCATCGGGTTGCTGACCTTCACGTACGCTACAACCGGTTTTTCGCCCATAACGTCTCTGGTCTCCTGGAGTTTTTCCAACTCAGAGTAGTTGCTGGCCGTGACGGTCTTGCCCTTATAACTGCGGTTGTCGACCTCATCGACATAGACCACTTCGCCTGTCTCCGAATCGATAAATTCAGCACCAGGGTCCGCTGCAATGCTCGGGTCTCTCGCAGTATCGGCAGTATATTCGCCGTATTGCAGGGTGATCGGCACATATCCGTTTCCGCCTGCTTCCAGGTCGGCCTGGCTGTAACCGCTGCCGCCATTCGGCGCATCCATCGCTACGATTGCAAAATCTGCCTCGTCCGGATTGTCCGTGATGTCGTAATACTTGGAAACGATCTCTTCGTTCATGCAGTACTTGCCATTGTCTTCTTTCGGCAGATAGACGGTTTCTTTCTCATCCTCTGCGGCCGGAACGATCGCGCCGTTGGTATCCTTCAGCATGACTACAGACTTGACCTGAGCGTCATAGCCTTCTGCCATAAACGTTTGGTTGCCAACAATTTCTGTAGATTCCACTGGGTCCAGATATGGATTCTCAAAAAGGCCCGGATTGAAGATGTTGCGGAGAAGCCTGCGCGCAGAATCCTCGAAGCGCTGATCTGCGGATTCCTTGCCAAAGTCTTCTACCCACATGTTGTACGCTGCAATGACCGGGTTCTTATCGTTGTTGCCGCCAAACTGGTCGACGCCTGCCTGGAGTGCCAGGTAATGGCGTTCGTCAACCGTCAGGTCCTCAACGCCCCAACATTTGCCGGTAAACGAAGCGTCATCCTTTGCATCTGCGGTAATCATCCAGTCGGTGCAAACCACGCCGTCATAACCATACTTTTCACGGAGCAAATCGGTGATGATGTACTTGTTGTAGCTATTGCCTACGTTGGTGCCGTCCGGCGCCTGGTTGTAGGAGATGGTGTAATACGGCATGACCGCTGCGGCGTAATCTGTGCCGTTATTCAGATCAAAGGCGCCCTCTACGAACGGTTTAATTTGCTCTTCCAGATTGTCGCCCGGATATACCGCATACTTGCCATAGCCATAGTGTCCGTCGCGTCCGCCCTCTTCAGGTCCGCCGGACGGCCAGTGCTTCACCATCGCGTTGACGCTGGTATCGCCCCAAGGATTCAGGGTGTCATACGTGGTCTGGAAGCCGTCGACATAGGCGCGGGCCATGTCCGTATCGAGGTCGCTGTTCTCGCCAAAGGTACCGCTTACACGGGACCATCTGGGCTCTGTTGCAAGGTCGATCTGCGGGGAAAGGGCCGTTGCAATGCCTAGCGCGCGGTATTCCTGAGAGGCGATGTCGCCAAAGCGTTCGACGATCTCCGGATCAAAGGTCGCTGCAAGTCCAATCGAATCCGGCCACAGGGAGATGGTGCCGCCTTGGCCTGCAACATATTCCAGATCGCTCTTGCCGCTTGCTCCATGGCGCGGGTCGGAACTGGTATTGATCGGGATGCCATAACCAAGTCCTTCCACAAATGCCTGTGCATTGTTGTTCCATTTTGCCGCTACTTCCGGGGATTCGACAGAGGTAATCAGTACTGCGCGTACATTGTCGTCCCGCAGGAAGGTCTGTTGCGCTTCGGTGAGGTCTTCGCTCGGTACGGACTGGTGGCTGCTGTACAACATCAAGCCGGCGATGGCTGCAATGCCTTCCTCGCCGTCCGCAACCATCTTTTCAGCCAGATCCTGTGCACGGACTTCGGTGTCGAGCCGCCAATCTTCATAGATGTCCACTTTGCCATTTCCGTTTAGATCCTTAAACGCATAACCGTCCTTTTCGATGATGATGTCTTTGTCCATCACACCCAACGTTGCGCCGCCCTTGTTCTCGACCTTCCACCAGCCGCCGTTCTCTTCCGGCATCTGGGTCATGGTGTAACCGCCGCCCAAAACATCGGACTTCTCAACGGTTATGTACTCTTTCAGATCGTCGAACTGGTCCAGATAGGGGTTGATTTCTACGCCGTGTACGCTGCCCATATTATTGGACTGCATGATGATATTGAGGATATTGATTGCACTCTTTTGGATGTCGCCCTTGGTAATGGTATCTTCCTTATACGAGCCTTCGTAGACGATCTTATTGCTCGCGTCGTGCGAATGCTTATAAGTGGTTTCGGTGCATCCCTGCACACCGCAGGATTCGCCCTGCGCATACTTTACCGGAACAAAATCGTTCCACATTTCGGTGTCCTTTGCCGGACCCCAACCGCTGCTGACTTTCTCAATGGCGATGGAACCGTCCTCATTGAACTTCGCCGGGACATTCATTGCACCGGAAATAATGGTAGAGGTTGAACCACCGGGCATAATCAGGTCATTGCCTGCATGCATGGAGATGTCCGGATGGGACTGTCCGCCGCCCCAGTCGGTCATAATGACGCCTTCAAAGCCCCATTCGCCGCGCGCGATATCGGTGCACAGATCATAGCTGTCCGCCGCCGGCTCATGATTGATGAGGTTATAAGAGGTCATCAGCGCCATCGGCTGTGCATTCTTAACCGCGATTTCAAATCCCTTGAGGTAGATCTCACGCAGGGCGCGTTCAGTGACAAACGTATCCACTGCGTTGCGGTTGTTTTCCTGGTTGTTCGCCGCATAGTGTTTTAGAGTAACGCCGACGCCCTTGTTGGACTGAACGCCCCGAGTCTCATATGCAGCGGTCATACCGGCGACCAATGGATCTTCGGAATAGTACTCGAAGTTACGGCCGCACAGCGGATTGCGGTGGATATTCATGCCGGGAGCCAACAGAAGGGTGACGCCCATTTCTTCCAGTTCTTCGCCAAACGCTTTGCCCATCTCTTCGATCAAGTCCTTATCCCACGTCTGAGCGAGCAAAGTTCCGATCGGCCATGCGGTGCAGAACTGGTAGTAGGTCTGTGTTTCACCGGTCTCTGCGTCTTCTCCTTCAAAGCTTTGGGAAATGCGGACGCCCGCCGGGCCATCCGCCAAAACGATGTTGGGGATACCCAAATCTTTGAGATAATTCTTCGTGGTTTCACCTGCCGCGCCGGGGACGGAATCGGATTCGGAACCGATGACCGGTGTTCCGCCGCTGCTCCAGCCAATCCCTTCCGCGAGGGTGGCGAGCTGCTCTACGCTCATTTGCGCGACAAACTCTTCCAGGCTGTATTTTCCATCATAGACATCTTTCAGATTCGGATTTTCAATCTTTGCAACCGTAACTTCCTCTACCGGATGGCTGCCGTTAAAACTGTTCGCTTCAATTTCTTCGCCCTCTACCCGATAGGTGGCGACGGTTTCGTCATCATATGGGGAAGCATTGTTTACGGTTTCAATTTTTGATGCATCCAAATTGATGATCTGCATATCTGCGCTATTTGCCGCTTTTGCAGACATCGCGGCCGGCGCATTCGGGCTGATTGGTTCGAGTTCCACATCGTCCGGAAGGGCCAGCTGATGGCTGAGCTGTTCCGTGACAACGGTCTTATTGACATTGAGAACGCCGCCAACCACTGTATTGCGGGAGGAATTCCCCGCTTGAATGGTATACATGCCGCGTTCCAGTATGTACGCTGCCTGATCCTCATCATAGGAGGACATCTCCGTAACCGGGAAAGAGACGGTCAGGGTCTGTTGGGCGCCCGGGGCCAATTCGTCCGTCTTGGCGTATCCTGCAAGCTCCTGATAAGGTTTTTCCACTTTGCCGCCCGGAGCGGAGAAGTATACTTCCAAGACTTCCTTTCCGGAATAGGTATCTCCCGTGTTGGTGATCGTCGCATTTACAGTGACGGTCTGTTCATCCGCCTGAACATAATTGATTTCCGTGTCGAACGTGGTGTACGACAAGCCAAAACCAAACTCGTACGCCGGTTCAACGCCGAAACTGTCAAAATACCGATACCCGACATAAATATCGTCCGTATATGTTTCTGTGTCGGTGTTTCCATCGTTACTACTAAAGGTATCCGAAGACGGATAGTCCTCATAATCCACAGCCCAGGTATCAGTCAATTTACCGGAAGGGGTTACCTTGCCGGAAATGACGTCTGCCAAGGCGTTCCCGCCTTCCATACCGGCCTGGCTCATCAGAAGCAAAGAATCGAGGCCGACAATTTCATGGAAGAACTTTGTATCGACGATACCGCCCACATTCAGAACGACCACAACATTTTCGAAGTTTGCGCCCAGTTTCTGGAGGTTGGCATACTCGATGTCGGTCAACTGATAATCGCCCTTCTCATTCTTACGGTCCGCACCCTCTCCGGAGTTGCGTGCGATTACATACACCGCTGTATCTGCATCGGACGCCGCTTCGATGTTTGCGTCTGTAATTTCCGTGTCCGGCAGCGAGAAGCTGCCCCACATTCCGCCCTGCCAATCTTCCTCTCCTTCGTCATAGGCGGTTTTATAATCGTTCAGCCAATCCTCGCTCGTGATCGTATAGCCTGCATTTTTCAGGCCGTCCCAAACATTGACCACATAGCGCTGGTTGACATCTCCCGAACCGGTTCCGCCTTTTACGGTCGCATAAGCTCCGCCGCCATACAGGGCGATCTTACTCCGCTGCGGAATCGGGAGTGCATTGTTTTCGTTTTCCAGCAGAACCATGCCCTGCGCGGCAACGCTTCTGGAAAGCTCTGCATTGCGAATCTCACGCTCGGATATTTCATCCGTTGGCGACGCTGCAAGAGCGGTCGTCACGGTTGATCCGGCGATCATGGAGCACGCCAGGAGCAAGGAAACGACTTTCCGTAGTCTTTTCATAATACAATTCTCCTTCATTTTGAAATTGCGTCTTCCAAGAATGTTTCAAAAACCAGTCCCCAACCACAGGTCCTACGCTTTAAATTTCCTCTTCTGAGAAAGAGAAAATTCGCAGACGATCTGCCTGGACATTCTGACAAAATGGCAGTAAACCCAACCTTTTTAGGCCTTTTGCAGGAATCCCCAAGCGATTTTTCTTCTATAAACGCCTCCCTTCCAAACCGGTCCGCTCTCAACCAGTGCAAAATAGAAAAATACACATTCCAAACCGATAAATTCGCATTTCCTTCACAGGGAATGGTTCTGGTAAAGATTTGCCAAAATCAACATTTGGTAAAACATTATTTCTAATTTCATTTATTTATCGGTTTGAATATCTGACTGGATATAGTATAATGTTGGGTGCAGATGAAAATCAAGAATCACTATTTTTGTACTAACAAATCCGTCGTAAATTAGCTATATTCACGAACAAAAAATCTGTTAGTACTTAAAAATTGCATATAGCACGTCCTCTTAAGACTATTTTACAGGAAAGTCTATTGCTCTTTAAAAAAATGAAGAGAATATTTTTCTTATTAATCTTTTTTCTCTACTATTGAGAAGACTATTTTCGATAAAATAGGACATATAAATTTTTTCTTGACATATTTATTGCGGATAACATCTTTTTTGAATCGGAATCGTTGCGCATATTTCTTGACATCTTTTTATAAAAGAAACTTTTTATAGAATCTTCGAATTTGAATGGAATTTTGTCTAAATTCCATTTTATAACTTCAACAAATTACATTGTATTATAAGACTTTTAGTTAAACTTTCTATTTCTCGGTGAAATGTTCTATCTATACCCGATTTTGTCGCTACATAACTCAAAATATTCCATACCAGAAAAGTAGGATGGTCATCCTCTCTTTTAGGGACACAATGACTCGTTCAAACGGCAGCTATTCCATAGGAATGTTGTCCCAAAAGAGCGCCTTACGGTGTTCTCTTATGAACCACCGTTGGCCTATACAAACTTTTGAGGAAGAAGGGAAATCCAATTTTGAAAAAAGCAAGGCCTTATCGTGGAAAGAGCTTTTATAAATTGATGGCGGCTTTCTTCGCAGTCACCTTTCTGTGCAGCCTATTGATTTTGCTTCAATATTTAAACGGCGAAAAGACCCGGCGGGAGGAAACCATCCGTTCTTATCAGTCCATGGTCGAAAAGAGCATGAGCAACACGGCTGATAAGATGTCCCTCTATGAAGAAGTCAGCGTGATCATCTCCCAACTGGAAGGCCTGGACACACTTGCAAGTGCAGAATACATTTCATTGGGCTCTCCGCAGGCGGTAGAATTTGTCCAATCATACGTCGATACTGTCCGTTTCAACCTTCCGAGTACCGACCCTCCGATGTTTCTCTATTTTCAGAACAGCGGGCGTGTCTTTGGTAAAACGGCCGAAGAGGATTCTTTGGAAAATGGAACCATCACCGAACATTTCGGAATGAATATCCAAACCTGGAATCAATTGATTCAGGTTGGGGAGGAGGGGGCCTGTGCCATCATTCACGATCCCAATATGGATTTTGCCCGTTTCGTCTATGTTCGGGAGATCTACCCCCATGTTGTATGGATCATCGGTATGGAAGACCAGCAGGTCTCCGAGGAACTTCGCTATTCCTATCTGCCGGAAGGCGCGCAGACGGTATTTTTAACACGGAACAACCAGATTATCACCTCCAAACCGGCCGACGAACAGCCCGAGCTTCCGTTCGAGTTCGAGCAGGTCGCCTCCTGGCCAGCGTTTCATATGGAAACCTGGGGCGGACAATCCTATTTTGTTTATCATCAAGGATTCACCAACGATACGCTGCAACAGATTGTGGTCATCCCCGACGAAGATTCCCGGGATTGGATCACTATGATCCTAGGTTCGATCTTGATTACCTTTGCAGTCACCTTCGTGGCTGGCGGCGCCCTGTCCTATTTCTTCTCGGCCACACTGTACCGGCCAGTGGAACGTATGGTGGACGCGCTGCCGCTGAAAAAGAGCTGTCGAGACCAAAGTGAATTCCAAATGGTCGCCAGCACTGTCCAAGAGCTTTCCAAAAAGGCAAAAACATATGAAAATCAGCTCAGTTCGCAGAGCGACCTGCTCGCCACCAGTTTGGTGACACGTCTATTAAAAGGGGAAATCTGTTTGACGCCCGACATTGCGGAGGCTCTGGGGCAATGTGGCTTCCCAACTGCATGTAAACGGTTTCTTGTATTTGTCCTTTTGATCGATGAAGAAGAAGAGGCGGAAATGCCGCCCACACAGAGGGAAGAAACTGGAAACCTTTTGCAGGAAACCTGCCGTTCCTTTTTCTTAAACGGCGGTTTTTCCTCCTATGTTGTGGCCGACTTGGACCGCTATATCGGTATCGTTGATCTTGATGGTGAGGAAATAGAAGCAGTTGAGACGTGCGCAAAAAACATGCAAACATTCGCTGCTTCTGAGCTTCATATGCAGGTTTCCATTTCTTTGAGCAACGAACACATTCTGCTCAATGACCTGCACGATGCATACCAGGAGGCCATGCAGGTAGTCGAATACCATCTGTTGACGGGGGAATATGGCTCCATCGGCGTCTACAGCCGCCTCGCTGAAGTCCTTTCCGCAGGAAGTGGGAACCGCGAGTTTTTGGCGCAGGTCAATAAACTGTCCAACTCCATTCAATCCGCCAACTACAAGCAGGCAACTGAAATGTTGCGGGAGATCGAAAACGCTTACACGCGTCATCCGGCTGTTTTACCACAGGCACAGCTCCAGATTTCCTATCTTACAGACTCGATCTTGCTCTCTCTTTTCGACAGCGGCCTGGACCCGGAACTCCTCAAAAGTTTGCGTTGTTCCGACCAACTGCGTCAGGCGCGGGGGATGGAGTCGTTGTGCCGGCGTACCCGCCGAATTTTCGATTATCTGGATACCCAGAAGGAACAAAGCCGTCCACAGGGAAAACGCATCGAACCGATTATCCAATACATACAGGAACATTACCAGGACATCAATCTCTCCGCGGGATCGGTGGCCGAGCATTTCCATATGAGCCTCCCCGTGCTCTCCAACCTGTTTAAATCCGAGTTAAACATAGGTTTCTTAGATTATCTGCACAAATACCGGATTGAGCGCGCCAAGGACCTCATTCTCCACACGGACCACACCATCGGAGACATCTCGTCCATGGTGGGATACGCAAATTCCATCACAATGAACCGCGCCTTTAAGCGTTATGAAGGAGTCACCCCTGGGTGGTACCGGCAGGCGGCCTCTTCCCATGTGCCCGCGTCAGGAGGAGAGGGGAAAACCTGAACCATACGTCCGAATGTGGAACGAAAAAATGGTAACCCTACTGTAACAGAAAAAACAACGCTTTGTCCCGCGAAACAAGGGAGAAACCGGTTGATTGGCCCCTTGTTTGTTCAAGCAATTTTGCGCAATTTTGCCCTTGGTTCTTTCAGAAGAAACTTTTTCCGATTAAAAGCAATGGTGGGAAAAACCCCATGGATTCCATATAGAAAGGATTTGATCATATGCCGACCTTTAACGCACTGTATGACCGATTGGTTCGCGCATCTGTAAACCATAAAACCGAAGAGGAGTTGGAAAAACTCCGGCAGGAGGATTTTGATTCCCACCAGTTGGACTGCCTGCTGAATCCAGAAAAATATCCGACGGTCTGGCGCGTGGGAGACTGCAATTGCTCGCAAGAGGAAGCAGCCAATTGTGCGGGAAAATGCCTTTTTGACGCCCTCTATACCGATGAAAAGGGCAATGTCGCAGTAAACAGTAAAATGTGTGTAGGCTGTGGCGCCTGTGTAGAACGCTGTAAAGCTAAAAATTTGGTGGAGAGCAAAGATATTCTTCCCACTCTGGCCATGATCCATCGGGGCGATGCGCCGGTGTATGCGATTGTGGCTCCCGCCGTCATCAGCCAATTCACCGAAGAGGTGACCCCGGGTAAGCTTCGCACGGCCCTGAAAGCACTGGGATTTACCGGGATGGTGGAGGTCGCACTCTTTGCAGACATCTTGACACTAAAAGAAGCCCTGGAATTCGATGCAAACATTCTAACCGACCGAGACTATCAATTGACCAGTTGTTGCTGCCCGATGTGGATTGCCATGTTGCGGCGGGTCTACAAGGAATTGATGCCGCATGTGCCGGCTGCCGTATCTCCCATGATCGCCTGCGGACGGGTCATCAAACGCCTGGAGCCGGGGGCCAAAGTGGTCTTTATCGGTCCCTGCCTGGCCAAAAAGGCGGAAGCGCGCGAACCCGACATCGCGGATGCAGTGGACTACGTGCTCACCTTCCAGGAGGTGCGCGACATCTTCGCTTTTGCGGATATTCACCCCGAAAAGATGGCTGAGGACAATCGGGAACATTCCTCCATGGGTGGGCGTATTTATGCGCGTGCCGGCGGCGTCAGCCAGGCCGTACAGGACTGCGTACAACGTCTAAATCCCAACCGTAAGATCAAAGTACATGCGGTACAGGCCAGCGGTGTGCCTGCCTGTAAACAGCTGTTGAACGATTTAAAAGAAGGCAAGCTGGACGCCAACTTTTTGGAAGGTATGGGTTGCGTCGGCGGTTGTGTCGGTGGCCCCCGCGCTTTGATCGACAAGGAGTTTGCACGTGAAGAGGTCGATCGGTATGGGGAGGAGGCGCCGGCGCCCACCCCATCGATAATCTCTATGTGATCGACCTGTTGGATCGCCTAGGATTCCCAACGGTCGAGAGCCTATTAGAGAATGACGATTTATTTACCCGTAAATTTTGATCGTATGCGTGGCTCTTCCCGTCCCCGCCAGTTGCAAAACAGTTGCTAAAAGGCACCCACATAAAAGGACGCCCTGTACCCGGCCCACAGACCGCGATTCAGGGCGTCCCATACTATTTTGTACCTATGTTCGCTGGGAAGAGATCGTTCCACGGCCCTCTCCATGTTTCACTTTGGTCCTGTCTCTGAACCCTTGTTCAGGAACTTCTCCATAATCAAATAGTTTTTGAAAAATGCACGATGAACAGAATAGGAATATTGCACAAAGGAACACAGAGAGTCCAATGAAAAATACCGGCAGAAATTGTTATCTATATGTTATGAATTAAAACCTTCCCTATTCAAAATAGATTTTATGTGTTCTTTCTAAATGGTTCATATAAAAAATAAAATTTTTTCGAGAAAACGGTGCTATTTGTACATATTTATTGTAATATAAGAATTATTTGTCGAATTGCTACGTGTATAATAAAAGAAATTACCAGTTTCTTTGCCAAACATTTCTTTTAGATGGGTGGGAAAAATAATGAACGAATTCAATACCCGGAAAAGTATCAATCAAGAAAAAAGTCAATTAATCAACCGCGCACTGGTGTTGGATCTGCTGCGGCAGGAAGGGGTTTGTTCGCGCGCTACCCTTTCACAGCTGTCCGGCCTGAAACAGGCGACCATCACCAATATCATCAATGAATTTATCACCTGTGGGCTAGTCGTAGAAACCGGATTGATGAGCGGTAGCAAGGGACGCCGCTCCATTGGTATAGCACTCAACGACCAAAAATATAAAGTGATCGGTATCCGCATGACGCGCAGCGCGTTTTATCTCTGCCTGGCAGGCCTGTCCGGAAAATTGTACGGCGTCAAGCAGTACAAAATAGGCCCAAAGGAAAATGTACAAATTACGATTACGCGCATCCGCACGGCGATCTATACCATGCTACAAGAAAATGCGGACACAGAAATCCCGGTCGTTTGCATGGCAATGCCGGGCCCGTATTATGAAGAGCGGGATAGCATCTTCTTTGTAACGGAACTGGCCGGATGGCACAATTTCCCAATCAAGGATGCTCTGACAAAAGATTTTTCCGTGCCGATCCAAATTGTCAATGATGCTAATGCAGGCGCTTTTGCGCAATTGTGGTATCGCAGCAAGGAATATGGTATCCGCAATATGATCTATGTCTTGGCTGGTCAGGGAGTCGGTTGTGGTATGATTACGGACGGAAAGCTTGTCTTAGGGCATCGTGGACTGGCTGGCGAATTTGGTCATAACACCATTAACTTCAACGGTCCACGCTGTGAATGCGGCAACTACGGCTGTTTGGAAAAGTATTGTTCCTACATAGTTTTGTGTGAGAACATTGAAAAACGCATTCGTGATGGGGAGGACACCTTGTTGTCACTGGACGACCTGAGTACTGCTAAAATTTCTGAAGCTGTCAAAGCGGGCGACAAAGTCGCACGCGAGGAATATGAGAAAGTCTGTGGGTTCCTTGCTATTGGTATCATCAATCTGATTAACCAGTTCAACCCTGGGTTGATTGTAATCGGTGATGAGCTGACCAAAGTGGATGGGGAACTGCTGCTCTCTATCGTCCAAAAACGTGTCCACGACTGCGTAAATCCATTGATCTACAACGAAATTGTGATCGAATTGGACACTATGTCGGAAAATCCTGTATTGATGGGTGCCGCCGCTATCGCCGCACAGCAGGTGCTCTCTGATCCAAGCAAACTGATGGATATGCCTGAAGAGGAATAACGCATATAGAAATTAAAACAACGCCCTGTTTAGAGCGCTGTCTTAAGAAAACCTGTAGGGGCGCTAACGGCCCGCCTAGGGAAGATGGATATTCGTCCCATACAGGTCTCTTCGATCTAAACGTGCCTTTTAGGGCGCT
>BCAA01000031.1 GCA_001305115.1 Clostridia bacterium UC5.1-1E11
CTGTGGTCAATGGAAACGGACTGGCGCCGAGCTTCACAGTGGGCAACGGAAGCGTTCTGAAGACGCAGTTTGTGTCCCAGATCGGCAATGACTACTACTACAGAGTTTATGCAGTTGGCACACCGGGCCAGAGCACAGGCGTTTACACTACCCTGCCGGGCCAGAATGCGAAACTGCATTGCACGGTAACCATTGGCTGAACGCCGGGCAATTTGTATAAGGTATAAACGTGTACATATTCGATCAAGCACCCGGCAGCCGATAGCAGAAAGTTTGCGTAGGAGACGCCGCAGGCGCGGAAGACGCTGTGCGTCCACAGGAGCATGGCCCAGCCATCCTTGGCGGACATCTTAGTAAATTGAGCGAAGGGGAGCCCCTTTCGCAAAAAGCAGAATCCCCGCTCCGGTTTCCCGGAGCGGGGGTTTTGCGGCTTTAATAGTAGGAAACTTCCGAAGGAAACACCTTAGATGAGAAAGACGTTATGAGTCCGGGTGGTTGACTTAATACTGTATAACTCGGGAAAGACATCCGTCCGTATTTGGCAAAAGTTGGACGGTCAACAGCAAAACATTAGCGCAGAGAAAGACGTAGATATGCAGGCGCTACATGCCTGGCGGCCAACAGTAGAAAATTTCCAAAGGACACACTGTAGGGGAACGAGACGTTATACATCGCCGGGCGAAAGTACGCACGAATTGGGATGGAATAGGAGTATCTATACGACATTACCAGATCTTTCAGAATGTAATGCCCGCATTGCACGATAACCATAGGCCGGACAACGTTATCTCAGGCAGAAATCGAAAGAGTAGGGGGAGAACCTCTTGTGATGAGGGTGAAAAAACTTTTGGCGAATCCGTGAAAATCTGTAAGGAGAAAGATTCCCATAACAGAAGTTGAGGAGGCAATCCTCTTTACAGCAGGTCCTCCATATCAGACAAAAGCCCCTGTACCGAGTAATCCGGTGCAGGGGCTTCGTTTTTGTGGGATATAGTTTGAAAGGGGAGAGAGGCATTAGCAGGGGTGGTGGAATAGGCAGCGGTCGATTGACATTCTTTAAAGGATGTTCTATACTTTAAAACGACAAAAGAATCGAATAGGGTTTATGGTTCAAACCATAGAGTGGTTTGATGAAAAGGGAAACAAGTGCGAATCTTGTACAATCCCGTTGCTGTGTTTGCGGAGCCAGTTCCCAATGCCATTGACAGAATTTTCTGTTGAGAAGGCGGAATATGGCGATGATGCATGAGTCAGAAGACCTGCCATGAACTCGGTAACCATTCTGCGGACGACGGAGCCGGTTGCCAGAAAACGTCCAAGGGGGACGTGCGCCCTTTTGACGATCTGGAAGCCCCGCCCGCAACAATTGTTGCGGGCGTTTTTGTTGTCTTTTGTCGCAAAAGCATGCTTTACAGATCGAAAAGGAGTGGAAGAATGATGAAAACAAGAATTCTCGCAGCCCTATTGGCGATTTCGATGCTACTGAGCTTGGCGGCCTGTAGAAATGCCTCGCAGGTATCCTCCGAGTCGGAAAATACGTCATCGGATGTGGGCCAGACAGTTTCTTCGGAAGCTTCTTCACAGGAAGCTTCCCCGGAGGATACCGATTACTATCCGGTGACGGTTGAAGTTTATAATAATGCAAGGGAATTGGTCCCTTATACGTTTGAAAAATGTCCAGAAAAAACGCTGGTTTATGGACGGAACAATGTAGAAATTCTTTTGGCGCTTGGCTTAGGCGATAAGATTGAGATGGTGGCCGATTGTAGCAGTGTCATGCCCGAATACGCAGAGGAGTTTGCCAAGTTGGACCTTCTGAAAAATCATCAAGACGTCGGATATTTTGTCAAAGAGTATGCTTTAAGCTTGGAGCCGGATATGGTGATTGGCTGGTATTCCCTGTTCAATATGGAGGACCGTATGGGAGATGTGGATTTCTGGCATGACCGTGGAATTGGCACCTATACGACCATCAACAGTGTGTTGCGCGGCGATGAATCCCTGGAAAATGAGTATCAGGATATTCGCAATTTGGCAAAGATCTATAACCGGCAGGACAAGGCGGAAGAGATCATTGCAGATATCGAAAAATTTGTCGATCAGGGCAAGCAGGCTGCAGAAGGCGGGGAACCACAGAGAATCTTGATTGCTGAAAAATGGGAAGGCGAGTATGACATCTACCATGCAAAGACTGCGGCCGGCGATATTGCGGCACAGATGGGGGCGGAGCCGCTTGGTCAGGCAGGCTGGACCGATGAAGAGATCGTAGAGGCTAACCCAGAGGCCATCTTTGCGGTACATGTTGGTTCTGTTTCTGATGAGGAAGCGATTGCCCTTTATACGGAGAATCCTGCCTTGGCCAGCGTAGATGCAGTAAAGAACGGACGCATCTATCCGGTGGAATACAGCCTCGCCTATGCGCCGGGAGTCCGTACGAAGGACACCGTAAAGTTGTTCCTCAAGTGCCTCTATGGGATCGATGAATAATGGGAATGAACATGCGGCGTAAGGATTCAGAGGCAACGGAAGTTATATCTTCGCATGGAAAACCACAATCGGTTGCGGGTGAAGCTTCTCGGCTTGCCACCGGCGTGTTCCGTGGAATCCCGGCATATGTTTGCGCCATCGTCGTTCTATTGGCAGTACTGGTGCTTTCTGTACTTTTTGCCGTGACGGTAGGTTCGGCCGATCTGACGGTTCAGGAGGTGTACGACATCATCCTGTTTGAATGGTTTCATATTGGTGATCCTGCCGTACTGGCCCAGGGTGCTGTCCATGACATCGTCTGGTTCATTCGTCTGCCGCGCATTGTGTTGGGAGTCGCTGTGGGCATGGGACTGGCGACGGTTGGCGTTGTCATGCAGGCGGTGGTGCAGAATCCATTGGCAGATCCATATATTCTAGGAATTTCTTCGGGAGCATCCCTTGGTGCGACAGCAGCCATTCTCCTGGGAATCGGGGCGTTTGGTTCCAACAGTGTGGGGGCATGTGCTTTTTTGGGGCATTGGGGGTTTCTTTTGCGGTCATTTGGATTTCACACCTGGGAGGGCGTGCCACCTCGGTCAAACTGGTGTTAGCCGGTGTCGCACTCAGTTCCGTTTGTTCTGCCGTTTCAAACTTTATTGTCTATGTAGCGGATGATCCCGGACGCTTTATGACGGTGACCTTTTGGTTGATGGGGAGCTTAGCGGGCGCCGAATGGGAGAGCAATGGTGTGATCTTCTTGGTGGTGCTGTTGGCCTTGGCTTTTTTCCTGACACAAAGCCGGACGCTAAATCTTATGTTGTTGGGAGACGATACAGCGATTACGTTGGGGACAAATTTGCACCGATACAGGCAGGTTTATCTTGTGGCCGCGTCGCTGGTTGTTGGGTTTGTTGTATATGCTTCCGGCGTGATCGGTTTTGTCGGGCTCATTATTCCACATGTAATTCGCGTGTTGTTCGGGGTGGATCACCGAAAACTCTTGCCACTCTCTGCACTGGCAGGTGGAATTTTCTTGGTGTGGGCGGACGTGGTGGCCCGCACGATCATTCCGAATGCAGAATTACCGATCGGAATCTTGATTTCCATTGTGGGCGCTCCGGCGTTTGTCCTACTGTTAATCAAAAAGACGTATTCGTTCGGAGGGAAGGCAGCATGAGGATTGACGCAGAGAACCTTTCCTTTTCTTGGGGCAGCACACAGATTTTAAAGGATGTATCCCTACATGCAGAGGACGGCTGTTTTGTGGGGCTCATTGGCCCAAATGGTAGCGGCAAGAGCACTTTTTTAAAATGTGTTTACCGGGTATTACAGCCTAAGATGGGATGCATTTTACTGGATGGAAAAGAAATTACGCACATGGGTTATAAGGAAACCGCACGCCGCCTAGGAGTGGTTGCGCAGCACAATGCCTATGATTTTGATTTTCTTGTAAAGGATATCGTGCTGATGGGGCGTTCCCCTCATAAACGTACGATGGATCGCGATACGGCGGAAGATTACGCAATGATGCGGGATGCACTACGGCAAGTAGGTATGGAGAGGTTTGAAAACCGTTCTTTTTCCAGCCTTTCTGGAGGAGAACAACAGCGTGTTATTTTGGCTCGTGCTCTGGCACAGGATACAGAAGCGTTAATTTTGGATGAGCCGACCAATCATCTGGACATTAAATATCAGCTTCAGCTATTAAACATCGTCAAGTCGATGCATAAGACGGTCTTGTCTGCCTTTCACGATTTGAACTTAGCTGCAATGTACAGCGATATCCTTTATGTTGTCAAGGATGGCGCAATCTATGGCTATGGAAGGCCCCGTGAGGTTCTTACAGAGCAGATGATTGCCGAGGTCTACGGTGTACGGGCAGAAGTTCGCACCGATGAGCATGGGCAGTTGTCCATTATCTATCGGGCTCAATAGTCGATACAAACCCGCTGCTGAGAGAAGTTCTTTCGGCAGCGGGTTTTCCTATTGATTCCATCCAAAAAGAGCAATATCCTACAAGACAAACCACAAGCATTCATGGTAAACTGATGTGCAGAGACAGGGGAGAGAAGGGAACATCATTGTCTATTGAAAATCGAACGATTTGTTTTGACACCCAATTACATATTGAGGCATACTTTTTGCAGGGAATTGTCCAAGATTTTCCCAACCATTTCCATGAGGAGTACGTGATTGGATTCTTGGAAAGCGGCCTCCGGCAGCTACGGTGCAACAACCGTGAATATCTTGTTCAGGCGGGTGACCTTCTGGTATTCAATCCACGAGACACGCACGCCTGCACGCAGGTGTCGGAGGTACCTTTGGATTGGCGCTGTCTGAATATCCGACCAGAAGTGATGAGCCAAATGGCGGGGGAAATTACAGGACGAGAGTATCTGCCCTATTTCCAACCGAATGTATTGTTGCAAAGTGAACACACAGCGGTTTTATGTGAGCTACACGACCGGATTGCTCAGGGGGATGCGAGTTTTCGAAAAGAGGAATTGTTCTTCTTCCTGATGGAGCAGCTGATCCACACATATGCAGAACCCTCCATATCGCCGGAAGAACAGGCATTTGACGGAGCGATTGAGGCAGTTTGCGCCTATTTGGAGGAGCACTATGCGGAAACGATCGCACTCAATGAATTGGCCGCGATTGCCAACCGAAGCAAATATCATTTGTTGCGCACTTTTACAAGACAGAAAGGGATTTCCCCGTATCGCTACCTGGAAACCGTTCGCATCGGAAAGGCTAAAAAACTGTTGGAAGAGGGAACGTCTCCGGCGGAAGCGGCTTTTCGGACAGGATTCTCCGATCAGAGTCATTTTACCAATTTTTTTAAAACCCTGATTGGTTTGACTCCTCGCCAATACGGCAATATCTTTTTAAAAGGGAGCATCAAAGATGAAGGAAACTAAAATAGCGGCGGGGCATCTGCTTTCCGTATTGACGATCTTGATATGGGGAACCACCTTTATTTCTACAAAGGTACTTTTGCGTGCATTCAGTCCGGTGGAAATATTGGTATTCCGGTTCCTACTGGGGACAATTGCTCTCTGTATCGCTTGCCCGCACCGCCTCAAAGTGACGGACCGCAAACAAGAAAAATATTTTATAGGCGCGGGCATCTGTGGAGTAACACTATATTTTTTGTTGGAAAACATAGCGCTTACCTATACCTTGGCCTCCAACGTTGGCATTATTATTTCCGTGGCGCCGTTTTTTACCGCTCTATTTGCCCATTGGTTTTTGGACGGAGAACCATTACAAGCGCCATTTTTCATCGGATTTTTTGCGGCAATCGCAGGAATTTGTTTGATTACGTTTAATGGAAGTACTGTGTTGAAGCTCAATCCTACCGGGGATCTTTTGGCCGTCTTAGCGGCTGTGGTATGGGCGCTTTATTCCGTACTGACGAGAAAGATCAGCCAATTTCATTATCCCACGATCCAGACTACCCGCCGCGTATTCTTTTACGGCTTATTATTTATGATTCCAGCCCTATTCTTTTTGGACTTCCATCCGGAGTGGGAACAATTGCTCCAACCGGTCCATACACTGAATTTACTTTACCTGGGTTTGGGGGCGTCTGCTCTCTGCTTTGTCACATGGAATGTGGCTGTCAAAGTGCTCGGTGCGGTTAAGACAAGCGTATATATTTATTTGGTTCCGGTGGTTACAGTGGTGACCTCTGCTCTTGTTCTGAAGGAGCCGGTCACCTGGATGGCTTTGATAGGGATGGGATTGACGTTGGCAGGCTTGTTTCTATCGGAATATCGGGGAAAGGGGGCGAAAAAACATGCAGGCAGATGAATGGAAATGCGTCATGGTGATTGATAAAGAGCTACCAGTTGGGGTGATCGCCAATACAGCAGGCATTCTTGGGATCACCGTGGGAAAGGAACTTCCAGAACAGGTGGGAAAAGATGTGAAGGACGCCTCTGGAACACAACACCGTGGAATCATTGAAAAGCCTGTACCCGTATTGCAGGGAAACCCGGAATCGTTGCGAAAACTGCGAGAGAAGTTCAATTGCTCAGAATACGCGGATGTCATTATGGTGGATTTTTCCGATGTAGCACAGGGTTGCCGTACCTACTCTGAATGGATGGACAAGGCTGCCACGATTCCAGAGGAGGACCTGCGTTACTTAGGATTGGCGATTTGCGGGCCGGTCAAGCAGGTGAACCGTCTTACAGGAAATCTACCCCTACTCCGGTAGTACACTGCCAGCTTGATCCTATACCCCCATTATGCAATAGTCGGAAAAACCTTACGAAATCGAAAAAACGGACGGATATGAACATCCGTCCGTTTTTTGTAGCAGTGATGCAAGATTTTGACAAATCACAAAAGGATTTGCGAATAAGAGGAACTACCCCTATAATAAAAGAGAAGACACCCTTCTCATGCTGTGATCGATTGAAAATCAGTCACCAACATCAGCGAAAGAGTGTTAGCTGATTTGCGATGTACAAACAAAACTGGGAAAAAGGAGTAGAAACAAGATGGACTGTCTGTTTTTTACGATACGGAACTAGGCCGGGTTTCCATCGGCGAAAAGAAAGGGGCAATCGTATTCTTGGGGCTTCCTGGGGAGGAAGTTCCGAAGGATGTACCGGTTTGTGAAACCGAATTGCTCCGGCGAGCGTCGGAACAACTTCGGGAGTATCTGAGCGGTGAACGGAGGACATTTGACCTTCCTCTTGCTCCCGAAGGCACTGCTTTTCAGAAGGCTGTTTGGGCAGAACTCGAAAAAATCCCTTACGGGGAAACACGGAGCTATGGACAGATCGCTGCTCAGGTAGGGAACGCAAAGGCATGCCGTGCGGTTGGAATGGCAAATCACCGCAACCCCATTCCGATTTTTATCCCCTGCCATCGCGTGATTGGCGCCGACGGCAGCTTGACCGGATACGGCGGCGGTTTAGACTGCAAAAAAGTCCTATTACGATTGGAGCATAACCATGCGATGTGCTGAAGAGTCTGTCCACTGGGACAGGAAGACGGTTCAGCGGGCATTGCTGGAGATGGCCGAACCGGACTATCAAACGTTTGCCTCCGGTCTCATTCCCGGCGGGAAACCGATGCTAGGAGTGCGTTTGCCTGCATTGCGAAGCCTGGCGAAACGGATTGCACGCAGTGACTGGCGCGCATTTCTTTCCCTACAGATGGATGAATCCTTTGAAGAGACTCTCCTACGAGGGATGGTGATCGGTTATGCAAAGGCAGATGCCGGGGAATTGTTCGTCCATGTGGCGCATTTTGTGCCGGAAATCAACGACTGGTCCACTTGCGATAGTTTTTGCAATACGTTAAAATTTGTCCGGAAGGTTCCCGAACAGGCGTGGGATTTTTTGCAACCCTATTTTTCCTCGGAGCGGGAATTTGAGGTGCGTTTTGGCGTGGTGATGCTTTTGGATCATTTTATCCAAGAGGCATATTTTGACCGAGTCTTGGATATTTTGGATCGTATTCAGCACCCGGGGTACTATGCGCAGATGGCAGTTGCCTGGGCACTCGCGGAATGTTATGCGCATGACCCGCAGCAAACCATGGGGTATCTGAAAGAAAGCCGTTTGGATGCCTTTACATTCAACAAGGCGATTCAGAAAATGACAGAATCTTTCCGCGTGCCAGCGGCGGACAAAGAACGCCTTCGCGCGATGCGGCGACCGAAGGAAACAGAATAAGGTGCAGCAAAACGCCTGATATCCGGATCTTCGGGGCCCCCAGGTCAATGTAAGCCGTTTGCTGGAATCCTGTTTCGAAGGAGAAACTGATTCAGGATTTGTTCCGTCTAACAAATTCGGACGCATATTTCAACCCATATCTTTTCGGCGGAGGGCGGCATATCGAATGAATGGGCATGATGATAATGGGCACATTCCAACCCGCACCTTCCGCATGGAGGGGGATTGAGCCCCTGACAAAATCTGGCCATGATCTGGTGATTTCAATCCACGTCCTCTGTATGGGGGTGGCTATTACCTCTATGAGGCCAACAACGAGGCGTCTCAAGAATTTCAATCCATACCCTCCGTATGGAGGGTGACTAACTTGTTGGGATATAATAACTTTAAATATGTAGATTTCAATCCACACCCTTCGCATGGAGAGTGGCACGTCGAAAGCAGCTTACGAACACCCCACCACAAGAATTTCAATCCGCCCCCCATTCTGGAGGGCGGATTTTGCGAAAGGACCAGCATAGAGACGGCGCACAAAAAGAACACAGGGGCAGGTAAGCCCCTTACCTGCCCCTGTGCTTTTCCTTCTTACGTTGTTGACGCAGGGCAAACCGTCGAGCCTTTTCCTCTTCGGATTTCTTTTTCCGATTTTCTTTCCGCTCCTGTTTGCCCAATTCCCGCTGCATCTGCAAGGCCTGCTGTGCTTTCGTGCCGGTTCCCTTGTGGGTCATCGATTGTTTTGCCGTACGCCGTGCCCGCTTGGGGTTCCGAATCTCTGCTGGGGCTTGTCCTGCTGCCACGGGCGGACTAAACTGCATGCATCCCCAGTATTTGAGAAGAAAGTCGTATACCTCATAATCCTTTGGTTCTGCACCAAAGACGACGCGACATACTTCCAGGCTGCCATTTTGCGTGCGCTCATAGATGCCCACCCAGAATGGTCCCTCAAAATAGATGGTGAATGTGGCTGCTGTTGTGTCCATTTGAATTCCTCCCATTGTTGAATCCTGCAAAGAACGGACGACCCATGGGAGGGAGGGTTACTGACTGGAAATTCCAGCGCACGGACTACCAACCGCACTGTGTTTTTATCCTTGCTGTTTCATCATATCGCCTTTTCCAGTTCCTTGCAAGGGTGTGACTGGAAAAAGAACCGCGGTTTTCTGCTCTTCGGGATTTTGCACCATTTCCTCATCACAGAGAAACCGTTCGATAACAGGACCACAGACTTGATATTCCAGATGCTTTGCTAGCCACGTTCCTAGAGCGTCATAAGCGGATCGGATGGTCTCATAGGGGCCGGTGTGCACGACAGCCGCGCAGAGACATGCGGGAATGGTGGTAATATTGGGTCCGTGGGCGGATACAACGGCCTGTGCTTCTACCTCCATCGCCTCATAGGAAAATTCCTCCCCCAAAAAGCGCAGTTGTGTTGGCCCCGTGCGCTGAAGGCCACGACGGTTCATCTCGGCGTGAAGTTCGGCAAAGAGTGCGTGTATCTGTTCGGGTGGAATGGTTTTGCGAATAGAAATGACATTTTGTTCCGGACAATGCATGATCCGAACGGAATAGGGCTCATTCATGGGTTCGATTCCCTCCATTTGAGCAATGGCTTGTTCCATAAGGCGAATGGACTTGCGCATCTTTTCCATCGCCTGGCTAGTATGCGTTATTTGTGCCCGTATGTGTAGGGCGAGGACTTCCTGTGGAAGGGGAAGCAGAGCAGCGATCTCCGCAAGCGTAAACCCAAATCCTTTTAATGTCTCAATTTTTGCCAATGTATCCAGTTGTGTTTGCTCATAGTACCGGTAACCATTTTCATTTCCAACATGTGAAGGATGTAGTAAACCAATGCGGTCATAGTGGCGCAGCATACGGGTGGAAATATGCGCCAGCTTTGAAAATTCGCCAATGGATAACATATAGCCATGCTCCTTTTTGTAGAAATTAAGAACCGGTTCTGAAATGAGCATACACCTTGTCATAGTGATAAAGTCAAGTATTTTCTTGATATTTTGTTGGTTTCACTTGACAACATTTGGCACAATGGATTAAAGTATGTAAAAAATAAAAATGGCGTGCAAAAAGCGAAAGAGCTGGGAACATCGAATATTATACTTGGAAGTTGTCTTGAAAATGGATGTTCTTCTTAGAAAATCTTATATTAAAAAATTTTAATCATACCTCTATATATGGTCATTTATTTTGACTATGATGCAATATTTTTTATCAATTCTTTTTATATAAAGTACCGGGTAAAAGAACGGTTTTTTTGCGTAAATGGACATACTAGGGGCATGTGTCTTGCCGGATGCGATTCAGACGATTGTCAAGAAATATCGGTACCACAGGATATGGAAACAGTGGAGGGCTAGGCGATGATAAGCAGATATAAAATTGTTCTCTTCGATTTGGATGGAACTCTGTGCGAATCCGGAGAAGGCATTCTCAATAGTGCTAAGCATGCGATTCAGGCCGTGGGTTTTCCCGTTCCTCCGCCGGAAATTATGCGCAAGTTTATCGGTCCACCCATGGGACAAAGTCTTCAAAATTTCTGTGGAATGGACAAGGAGCTGGCCGAAAAGGCGGTAGCGATTTATCGGGAACGGTATAACCGTATCGGCTGGATAGAAAATCGTTTGTATCCTGGAATTCAAGAGCTTTTGAAGGATTTAAAAGCTTCGGGGGCCAAGCTGTCTACCGCTTCTTCCAAACCCAAGCCCGCTTTGGAGCGGATTGTACAGCATTTTGGGATTCTCGAATATTTTGATGCATTGGTAGCAGCAGGGCCGGATGGATTCCATTCCAGCAAGCCGGAAATGATTGAACAGGCAATCCGGGATTGTGGAGGTGCGCAAAAGCAGGAAGTTGTCATGATTGGAGATACACATTTTGATGCAAATGGAGCAGTGGAGGCCGGAGTGGATTTTTTAGCCGCGTCATATGGCTATGGAACCAAGGAGGAACTTGCAGCTGCAGGAGCAGCACACTTTGCGGATTCCGTGGAGGCTTTGCGCCCATATCTGTTTATCGATGAAAATTAAACCAAATTTTTCAAAAATCTTTTCTTTTCGGGCTTGACAAACCCGTAAAGTGTATGGTATATTAATCAAGCACTCTTGAGTGATACAAATGCTGGTGTAGCTCAGTTGGTAGAGCAGCTGATTTGTAATCAGCAGGTCAGGGGTTCAAGTCCGTTCACCAGCTCCAGCAGGATTCCTGCTTTCTGCTGACGCGGAGTTTATTTTGGGAAGAATTCCCTGTCAGAACCAGAAACAAGCTTGCTTCCAAAAGAAGCGGCACATATGGAGGAGTTCCCGAGTGGCCAAAGGGGGCAGACTGTAAATCTGTTGCTTTTCAGCTTCGATGGTCCGAATCCATCCTCCTCCACCAGAAAAAGCGACTTGTTTCGACAAGTCGCTTTTTTAATAAAATTTGCCCTTCGGACAAATGAAATAGCTTCGCTATGAAATAAAGGTGGCATCTAGTCCTCCACATCTCTCAAACGAGAACCCGACATGCAAAACATGTCGGGTTTTCTATGTTACAATACAACAACACTATTTAATCTAGCGAAAGGAGAATCTATGAAGACGTTTATCGAATATGACGATGTTAAGCCATGTCCATGTGGAAGTCAAAAAACATATAATATATGCTGCAAGTTAAAGTCGATTAGATGGGGATTCGATGAGAGCGGCGCATTGGTCAAACAGCTGCCCATGTCTCTTGAAACCGAAGAGGAGCTGAAGGCAGCCGATCATCTGTTTGAGCAATATTACGGAAGAAAGCCAGATAAAGAGGATTATGTTTTTTCCTTTACTCCTATTTATCAGGACGAATTGCTTTTTAAAGTTATGGAAGCATTGCAATTGTCCGGGATTCCTCCTGAAGACATTTACGCTTATTATAAAACAGATGGATTACTTGCATGTAGTGTCAACGATCAGTTCATATCTGAGAAAGACAAAAAAGATTATATGAACTATCGGGATGAATATTGTAAAGCTATTAATGAACCGCTTGCTGATACAATTAACACCATACAACTTACGGCATATGGTAATGAGCTTTTGAGTTCTACTTTTGATAAAGTGCAGGAGAGGCTGATAGGATCTTTAAATGATTTTATTCATCGTCATAGCACCGAACCCAATGGCATTTATAATTATGAAATGCAAAGTGAGGCAGACTACCTTTTATTTTCTGCTATAAAGACCATTAAGACAATGAAGGGTATCGCGTTGCTAATCAATGAGCAGATCCCAGAATGTATACACTCTCTGGGTAGAAGCCTTTTTGAAAACTATATGTACCTAAATAAAATTAACTGCGATCCAAGCTTTTTTAAGATGAAATTGCTTCCAAAGGTTGATAAGGAGCATTTTCAGTTTGTAACAAAAAAAGATAAAACGATAGACCATAATAAGGTTTTCCATATTGAGACAGGCGATATATATAATATTCATGTTGTTATAGCTGAATTAAAAAAGTCATTTAAAAATTTCGAGGACCAAGTTTTGTATGATTTGTATTATAGTAATTCCTGCCAATATATTCATGTTGATGTACTGAGTGCAACAAATTATTTTTCTACCTATGATCCTTATGACGAATTGAATCCCTCTTTCCAAGCGGCAATTACTACAGCATCAATTTCCATATTGCTATATAATGCACTTATTCATAATCGACTTGTTAGTTCTCGATTTTATCAAGATGGTTCCTATCTCATTAGGCAATTAACAAAAGATCTCCTTGCGGCAATAGAATTAGTAAATTGCGATTCCAAACATAAGCAACCTATTTTTTCTACTCTGCTTAAAAGATTACAAACTTTATATAGTGAACTGTCTGATAGTGTTTTAGAGGAGATAACGGGCATCTAAAGCGTTCGTTCTTTCCAAATTAAAGGCTACATTTCTGCTTGAATCCCTTCCGCTTTATACGGATTGCGGAGGTGACTTTTTGATATAAAATAAAAAGAGAGCCCATTCTCAACCTATCGGAGAATGGGCTCTCTTTTTCTCTTGAAAGAACGGTTTTTTAGATACTTATGGTTCTCCACAGCCATACGTCCGAATGGCGTACTCATAAATGCTGCGTCGGTACAACACCAGATAGATTTCCATGGAAGGGTGCTGCTGCAAAAAAGCTGAATACTGGCTACAGCGGTCTTTAAAGCTTCCTGTCTTGGAATGGCGTAATCGCCGGAGAAAATCAAAGGAAAAGCTAAACTTTTACAGCGATAGGCCGCTGCTAATCCCATAGAATGGAAATAACAAAGCTTTAGAATTCGACGTGCATTGTGAATGGAACCGAACCAGCCCGGACTAGCCGTATGGATGATAAAACGAGCAGGCAGATGAAACCCTGGCGTAATCACTGCTTTCCCCGGCGGACAATATCCCACGTCGCGGCAGGCTTTTTGTAACAGGTGTTCTCCCGCCGCATGGAAAATGGCTGCACAGATGCCCGGCCGCTTTTTCAAAGATACGCTGGCGGCGTTGACGATCGCATCCACCTGCATTTGTGTAATATCTCCGTATACGATGTGGAACGGCATAGAATCCTCTCCTTTTACATCAGAAATCCACAGGCCAGATAGCCAAAGAAACTGACACCGGCGGCCATGGCGGCGTAAGGCATTTGTGAAAAGGCGTGGTCCATATTCTGCATTTTGCAGCAGCTGGAAGTCAATACGGTGGCATCCGAATAGAAACAAGCATGACTCCCCAATGTTGCGCCGGAGACGACCGCTGCCATGACCAATACGAGATTAGCTCCCAGCATGTTGGCCAGAGGCATAATAATTGGGACAATAATCGCAGGCACTCCCCACACGCTGCCCGTGCTGAAATTGAGGATGGCCACAGCGACAAACACCACTGCCGGTAAAATCGAAGCAGTCATATAGGGGCTGATGGCGTGAATGACGTATTCTGCGATGCCGATGTCAGACATGGCCTCCTGCATCACAAAAGCGAAGAAAATAATTGCAACGGTAGGAATCATATTACAAAATCCATGCATGGCCAAATCGCAGAAGCCGGAAAAAGTCATACGGCGGCGGGGAAGGTACAATATAAAGCAAACGCCGATAGCTGCGGTTACAGCGAGAAATAATTCCCCGGTGAAGATGGCAAGAAAAATCAGCACACCGATCGGCAGTACAAAGTCCAGCAAACTGCCCTCGGTTCCCTCAGCCCCTTCGTCATCCTCAAAATTCAGAGATTCGCTCTCCGATGAATACACTTGTCCGGTTGCTTTTACGCGGTCATACGCCTTACGCATCCGCCCTATTTTGGGGATGATTCCACTGATAAAGAGCGGGACAATGAGAACGGCAGCAATCGCGTAGAAGATAAAGGGAATAATGTGGTAGAAGGTTTGCAGGGCGTTGCCATAGCCCAGTTCTGCTACACCGGGTTCAGAGAAGAATAGAGCGGAGAAAAAGATCGCCCATGTGGAGAAAGGAAGCAATGCGCATACAGGGGCGCCGGTAGAGTCGATGATATAGGACAATGCTTCACGCGGAACCTTTTTGCGATCGGAGATTTGCCGCATGCAGGTGCTTAATGTCATAATGTTCAAATAGTCGTCAACAAAAATGAGAATCCCCATAACCCAGGTCAGCAGCATACTGGAGCGGGGACCTTTGCAGAGCCTTTCCAATAGACGGGAAAATCCGAGTGTGCCACGAGAAGCGCCTACCAAAGCGATCAGCGATCCAAACAGCCCACAAACCATGAATACCCATTCGTGGCTATAATCGGTTGCAACGCGGAAAAAAGCATCCATCCAACCTTGAGCGAACCCCCAACCGTCGGTAATGATGTATGTACATAGGGTGCCGAGAATCAGGGATTCCAGAGTTCGTTTCGTCTTTAATGCAAATACAATAACCAATAAAACAGGGACCAACGTCAATATGCCATAGCCATCCATTCAAAGGCCTCCTCATGATATGCTTGCGTCCATGTGCCAAGAGTATAACACGGATCAAAATAACATGAGATTAAGAAAATCGCGGGCATATTAAGGCCACGTTAAAATTTGTATTTGACCATATTAGCATGATGGATATAAAGAGAAAATGACGTGGAGCCGATTGAGAAACGGGGCGAAATGGCGAGCGAAAAAGCGTGTATGGTCGTTTTATGAAAAGTGCTTTTTGCAGAGTACGTATGATTGTGCTACTAAAGAGAAGAAAGAGGAGAGATCGGGCGAAACATTTTCAATAAACCTCTCCGTATGGTATAATAGAACCCAAAGTTTGGTACAACAGATAGACTACTAATAGAGAGGAGATTGCCATGAACGAAAAAGAAGTCGCTGAAATTCGCCGGCGTTTTCGACCAGATAAAAGCAATATCACTTGTGTCCGAGGCTGTTATGTAAATGATAAACATGAGATTGTATCGGAATTTCGCCAGTCGTTGGCTTTGACCCCGCAGGAGGAAGCTGAAAAACTGTTGACCATTCTCAAGCGCACATTGTCCGGAACCCTAGGAAAGAATTTGATCGACATTGATTTCGCCACACAACAGGTGGTGGACAGTGAAGAACACCGTTTGCTGATGGAGCTCCGAAACTCTGCCCTTGAAAACGACGAGGCTATCCAGGAGCTTTTTCAGCGGATTGTCCAGTCGCTTTCCATCGAAGGGCATTACGTCATCCTATTGGCCCACGATACATACGATGTCCCCTACCGTTCTAAGGATGGAGAACAGCAGGGGGATGCCTCTTCAGAGGTATACTCGTACTTCTTATGTAGTATTTGCCCGGTCAAACTGACCAAACCAGCCTTGAGTTACTATATCAATGAAAACGCCTTCCACAACCGCAGGGAGGATTGGATTGTTGCTGCGCCAGAGCTGGGATTCCTGTTTCCTGCTTTTGAGGATCGCAGTACCAATATCTACAGTGTATTGTATTATTCACGCGATATTGCAGAAATCCATCCGGAATTCGTGGACGCTGTGTTCCGTTGTGACATTCCGATGTCAGCTGCTGCGCAAAAAGAAACCTTTGAATCGATATTGGGAGAGACACTGGCAGATGATTGCAGCTATGATGTAATACAGTCTGTGCACGACCAGTTGAGCGGGATGATTGAAGAACATAAGGCAAATAAGGAAGTGGAACCCTTAGTCATTTCCAAGGGAACCGTCGAACAGGTTTTGGAATCCTGTGGGGTTCCGCAGGAGAGAACGGTTGCCTTTTCCGAAAAATATGATACAGAGTTCGGTTCGGATATGGCCATCCGGCCGCGCAATATCGTCAATAGTAGGCAGTTTGAAGTGTGTACCCCGGATGTGACCATCCGCGTAAATCCAGAGCGGAGCGACCTATTGGAAACCCGCGTAATCGATGGAAAGAAATACATCCTCATCCGTGCGGAGGAAGGGGTAGAGGTCAATGGCGTACCCATCCATATTTCCGAAAGGAAAGGGCAAGAAAACGTTTAGTCGTCTTGCCCTTGTTGAGAAACCGATCGTTTTGTTTGTTAATAATATATAAGCTAACATGCCTGGCAATGCAGTGTAGATTCGTGTTGTAAAAAAGCACTAAAATACTGCGGCCGGTTTTGATATTTCGCTTAACTTTTTAGGAATTGAAGGAAACATTGATTAAAACGTTCCAATTCATCGTAGAAGATGCCATGACCACTGTTTTCGAAGGCGAAGAGCTGAGAGCCGGCGATCCGCTGGTTTTGCAGTTCCCCCAGTTCAAACGGCACAATTTGGTCTTGTTTACCGTGAAAGATTCCCGTTGGAACATGCACACTGTACAAGTCGGCACAGCCGTCCTCATCCCTGAGGGCGTAGCCCGTGGCGATCGTTCCGATGCTGGAGGCCGAAAGGGAAAGATCGCAGAACCAGTCTTTGATCGCTTCGCTATGGGGGCTATAAAGCAGTTTCCGGCTGAAATCTTCGCTGAATTGAGCGCGATCTGTTTGAATTTGCTCAATCATTTGATCTACAGCATCCTGTGTCATTCCATAAGGGAAGTCCGGCGCCTGTGTAAAGCGGGGAGCTGCTGCTGCCAAAAGGACAAGCTTTTTTACACCATAGCCACGACAGCGATTCATATAGCGAAGGACAATCGCTCCTCCCATGGAGAATCCAACGAGGGTAAATCGATGGAGGTGCAAAGCACGAACGACTTGGTCGATATCGGATGCCATTTGGTCGTAATGATAGCAACAGGCAGGGGCATCGGAATGACCGAAGCCCCGCAAGTCCATTGTGATCACTCGATAGCCGCATTTGATGAGAAGTTCCTGCTGGTATTCGAACATCTTGGCCGATAGCGGCCAACCGTGAATCATCAGAATGGTTTCCTTTCCCAAAGGATTGGGATCGTAGACTGCAAGCTTCACACAATCACGAGTGCGGATAAAAAACATGGTAAAAACTCCTTTTTCTATTCATAATATTGTTTGGACATGCCTTGTGTTCTCTGGAAGGAGCGATTCGGAAAAGGCGCTATACCGGCCTTTTTCATAGGAAAAATCGGGGAGATAAAAAGGATTTCAAAAAAGATTGAAATTTTTT
>BCAA01000032.1 GCA_001305115.1 Clostridia bacterium UC5.1-1E11
GAGTAAAGCAGATTATCAAGATAATGATTAGCCGCATTTGCCTATATCTGATAGGCAAATGCGGCTAATCGATAGGATGAATTTCAAATGATCCATAGCGCCGAAGGAGAAGCGGTTATCTGGCAGCAGGTTCTTCTCAACGATACGGTATTTTAAGAGGAAGATGCCTCATTTTACAGCTTAAATATCGCTTATCACCCGGCTTTATCGATTTTTTACGAAAGAGCCGTGGACAATCTCGAAGAGAGCAAGCTTCTACGCAACCCCATTGGCGTGAAACCGTCCAAAGCACATTCTATGTTTCATGTACGCCATGATTCCGTTATTTAGGATTTAACCTTCGGATGCATGATGATGGAAGACTTCTATTCCCGATTATGATTATTGAAAGGTATTAATATTGATTTTTTCTTGTAAATCAAGGATTTATAAAACATCCAAATCATGAAATATACAAATTTATACGAATATTTGGCACAAAATGGCCAGCCATGTTATTGACTGTCTCAAGTCTGTTCCCTGACCTCGCTGTCAATAATAACACCATTCTTGCTTTATATCATGCGCGCAAGGGCCGCTAATAAATTTCTACCTCTCCTTTATAGAGTGGTCAAACAGGCGAGTGGTATTTTCACCAGGAAGAACGCCTGCTCTTACGTGGAAGGTTTGAATTTTCCACAAAACGAACGATACTTCCCTTCACGGTACAAATCCATCATACCTGTGCGAATGATTTTCATATGGTGGCCTTCTATCACGAACTTCAAAAGGAGTTGGACGGTTTCTCTTTGGAAACCGCCGGGAGAACAGCAGAGACATTTGATATCCGATCCTCCTAGAAAAAAGGATTATTTTCAATTTTTTCTTCGACAGGCTTCCGTGCCTTTCTCCTTCCCTCCGTGTTACAATGTCGATGAAAGGGGAGGAGCGAACATGCGGATTACCATCTGCTGTTCTGTACAGGAGGATGTGGATAATGGACCATACCGGACCTATGGCCTGCAAATGGGGGCGGTGCGTATAGACGATATTTCGACGCACAAATGTACAGTGATGCGTTTACAGCAGAGGCTTGAGAGAAATCACATATCCCCGCTGCATCTGGTGGATGCAGTGGAGGACTTTTTAGCAGCGGATTGATACATTTAAACAGCAATATAAATAAAAACGTCTCCTGCCAGGGAAAAACTCCTTGACAGGAGACATTTTTATACGCAATAAGAAATGGACTCCCAAAAGCTCATTCTATTTGTCTTACACCGAGAAGGAAGTACCAGAAACAAACGGATTTAAAGACTGACAAACAGAGAACGAAAAGTGAAAGCTCACGTTCTTTATCATTTGGAGGAGCTTTTCTGTTCGAGGAGCCAGATGTGTTTATCTCTTCGGAATACAAGGCATGTACCGATCCCACAGATAGCCAATATACTGTAAAGAAGGGCAGCACCGGTTCCCTTTCCTTGGCCAAAGAGCTGGACAAGCAAACTCCCTTTACTTTGAACCTGCATCAATGGCTCAAATATCCAGTCGACAGCCATACCTCCCATCAGGTATCCCAGAGGGATGGTGAAAAACTGTAGGGCGTTTCGTATCGAATACACACGTCCCTGCATAGCAACGGGGATATGTGTCCGAAGCAAAGCGTCCAAATTGGTGTTCATAAAAGGAACCGTTAACCAGCCGAGAACAGCGCCAAGGCACCAAATGGGAACGCTTTTTCCAAATGCAAGGAAAAAGTTCTCTGTGCACATGGAAAAAGCAGAGTATTGCAAATCACACGGGTGCGGCTCTTTGGGGCAGGCAAGAGAGAAGCCGCGATACTTCCCACAAAAGTGGCGATACCGGTAAAGGTACTCACCATTCCAAGCGCCGTGGAGCTTCCACCTGTTCGGGAAAGCAACATCGCGGGCAGTGCCGCTTCATAGACAGAGGCGATGAGATTGATTCCTGCGAGAAAAAGAATCAAATCGAGAATTCCACGATTCTCTTGTAAGAAGTGGAAGCCCTTTTTAGCTGCTTGCCAAAATGGTTCCGGTGTGGTTTTCTCTCCCTGTGAAGTGTGAGGGATTGAGATACAGACAGCCAGTGTCAGAAAGGCGATGGCAAAGCTCATCAGGTCAAACAGCAGAATGGCGTTCATTCCAGCCAATGTCAGTACAGCCGTTGCAAGCACGGGTGTTAAGATGGTCACCAGTGAGCGCGAAAAGGCTTGCAAACCACCGATCCGTTGATACTGTTCTTTGGGGGCTAAGAGACTGACCGCGACCTCCGATGCAGGCTGTTGAACAGAATTCATCATACCGTTGACTGCATTTAACAGGTACAGATGCCATATTTTGAGATTGCCCGTCGCCAGCAAGATCCATACGGTACAGGTGGTCACAGCGGCCAGTGTGTCACAAGCGAGCATCGTATATTTTTTATTCCAGCGGTCACTCACAACCCCCGCAAAGATACTCAAAACGACGTAGGGGGCATAGGAACAGACCGAAAGCAATGCTGTGGTGAGTGCAGAACCCTGCTGTTGGTACGTCCAGATCACCAATGCAAAGCTGGTCATGGAACTGCCCAATGTGGATAGCGCCTGTGTACTCCAAAGGGTTATAAAGGGCCCAAGGCCCCAAAGGAATGTTTTTTCATGTTGACTTTGCTCCTTTTTATCGTTGTTTTCCTGATAAAAATGCAAAGCCCAATTGGACGAATTGTCCTCCATGCAGGTTCGTCCCAATATCAGACCTTGCATGGAGCGAAAGCAATACAGATTTTCACCGTTTTCCCTCCCTTCTATTGAGATAAAACCAGTTTAAACCGAAGTCCGCGATCTGTCAAATGTGTTGCCATTATGATGTATGCTTTATAACCTGTTTGATAAACATTGCGTATGAGTGACGGAAGGACGCCCTTTATTGACTTCCCCTGTCGGTTCCGTTACGTATACCGTTTGCCTAAAACGATATTTTCTTGTGGCGAAGGTCTGCTAAGCGCTTGGAAATATCCCCAGAAGGAATACCCCAACCAATATGTGATTGTGTTTTGGATTGGATACGGTACAGGATTGAAAATAGGGTACTTTTTCTGTATAATAGAAATGATTTTCGTCTATTTTTTACGAATTGATAGACGGATGGGAAGGTTAAAAATGGGAAACTGAAGGAGGCGCGCAATGAAAGTTCACCGGAGTACAAAACCCCTTGTGATGTTGCTGGTTCTACTGTTGTTTGCTGTAGGAATTGCCACGCCGTATGTATATGCGGCGGAAGAGCAGGAGAGCACGGACAAAATTCAGATTACTTACTACTATTTCTCATCTTGTGAGAGCTGCGAGGATGGACAAAATTTCCTCAATTCTTTGCAGGGGCAGATTGAGGACGCCATTTCGCCGGATGAGTATGAATTCCATTTGAAGAATGTGTTTGAAGAAGACATCTATAATGAATTCATGGAGCGCACCAAGGACATGGCGACGGACGAGTTTGCTCCATCTCCCCCCATGCTGGAAGTGAATGGAACCTGTCTGTTTGGAGTGGATGATATTACCAATAAGGCGCGCAGCGTAATCTTAGAAGAAAAGGAAAACCTGCGTACGGAGGAAGAACGTCTGGCGAGCTTCCGTGATATTCCGGCGGAAAACTCCTATTTTGTGTATTTCTATATGCCTGCCTGTGATGACTGTGAGAAGGTGCAGACCTACCTGGCCAATATGGATAAAGAATTTGCACTGGAACAGAACCGTCTTTCCAAGTTGCAGGTGAACTATGTCAATATGGGAGACCTGGACAATGTTCCATTGGCGCATTGGTTTTTTGATCAGTACGGTGTTCCAGAGGAGCGCCAGAAGGCGCCGGTTATGTTCTATCAAAACGGATATTTACAGGGCTATGAGGAGATTGTCGCCAATATGCCAAACCTCATTATGAATGGAAAGGCGTTGAATTGGCAGGACATTGACTATGTTCCCAAAGATCAAGACATGAGCTTTGGTTGGAAAGACTGGATATTTCTTGTGTTTACAGGGGTTGTCAATGGGTTGAGTCCGTGTGGGATTTCGTTGCTGTTGCTTTTGTTCTCCCTGCTGCTGTCGAAACATGCAAATGTTTTAAAGCTGGGGCTCACCTTCATTGTGGCGCGTTTCCTGACCTTTTTATTGTTGGGAACCGTGCTGTACTCTGCATTTGAACAGATCAGTGCAGTTCTTGAACCAGTGGGAAGGATTTTGCAGATTCTGATTATCCTTTTGTCCATTGTCTTTGCTGTATTGAATTTTATCGATTTCTTTATGGCCAGAAAAAATGAATATGGGAAAATCCGCTTTCAATTGCCGCCAAAACTCCGAGCCTTCCAGCGCAATTATCTGGAGAACACCCTGAACTGTGGTGGCAAATATTTGACAGGAACCGTATTTATTGCAGGGATTGTGTTGTCTGTGGGGGAATTTCTCTGTACGGGGCAGCTCTATTTGGCGTCCATCCTATACATGATGCAACGGCAAACCGCGTGGGATTTCATCGTGGTTTTGGAGTTTGTGGTTTATTTGTTGGCCATGTCCTTGCCGCTTTTATTGCTGACTGTGTTAGCAAAGCGCGGATCACAGGTACTACAGCTTTCAGAGATGACGCGCGGGAAATTGCCTTGGATCAAACTGCTCTATGGTGTGTTGTTTCTACTGTTTGCTGTTTTGTTGTTCCTGTTCATGAGGTGATCGATGGTGTTTGGGAAAAAGAAGAAGCAGACCCCTGCTGCACCCGTTTTTTGATATTGGACTCATCGCATGCGCCGCTGAAGCGCTTCGATGCAGTGGCATTGCCGTTGCATCGAAATGTTGTTTTGGAAAAGAGCGTTGAGTTTTTTCAGGACCCCAATCCCTGCGCCATTCATGAAGGCGCTGTGCGGATGCGGATGCTGGGAGAGCTGGAGGCGTATTTAAAGGGAAAAGGGACCGTGCCGCTTTCTGCGATGCCGGACTCCTTGCGCCGGTATCTGGAATTAGGGGAGGATGCTGTTTTTATAGCGCTTTTGGAAGATGGGATGACAAATCCTGTCTAAAAGAGAGGTTTATTTTGCTATATAGGAAGGCTTCTACCCAAATCAATCCAGCAACGATTGGTAATTTTTCACAATTCGCATAATAGCCTTTTCATTTCTCCTTGACTGCTCTATAATGGGTACAAGGGGGGATAAAGAAATGGTCTATAAAGTGCTGGAAGAGACGGTCGCCGACGAAGAACTCGGACAACGCCGTACATATGGGATTATCGCAGAGGCTGCCGAAGTCAGCGATATTTCGGACAAGCGCGATGTTGTAGAGCTGTTAGTCGAGTTGCTGAATACACGGCAGGTGCCCCTGATGCACTTCAAAGATGTGATCGAGGACTTCCTGACACGATAAAAGAACTCTCTTCTCAATTTTTTTGAGAAGAGAGTTCTTTTTTTACAGGGATCCTTTTATAGAAAAACCGCCCAATTGGGCGGTTTTTCTAAATAAAGAGAAGAAAAGGAAAATTTATGAAAAAGAGAAGATCTTGTAATCAATGAATTGGTTTCCGTTTGGAATGGTTCTTAGTATAAAAGGTAAATGTGAACATTGGATGAAAGAAAATTGACATTTTTTCAAAAATACCGTGGAAATCTTGTTCATAAAAATAGACGGCCTAGTATTTGTTTAAAAAATATAAAAAAGAAAAATATTGACTAAATCTTGCAAATATAGATTAGATATTTTACCTATAACTAGTAGGATTTATGGATAATTTTAAAGTTATTTAGAATGTTTGTGGAAAATTTGGAACACTTATGGAACACTTTCTGCACTATAATTATTTTTGCACAATTGAGGGTTGTGCGGGGAAATTGGGTTTGGCTGGAATGAAAAGGAGGTAAGAAAGAAAATGAAGTTGAATGGAAACAGGCCGTTCCGAAGCATACTGGCTTTGGTACTGGCTGCTGCAATGACGGTGAGCACCTGTAGTACCGCTTTTGCAGCGCGTTCCGCAAAGACCAGTGAGGATTATGTCCCAACTGGAGAACACACGGAGTGGTACGACGGTATTGAGACGCCGGCGGTCAATCAGGAACCGTATCACGCACAGTTTATACCTTATGACAGCCGTGAGCTCGCCTTGGAGAATGAGGCGTCGATCCTGGATGAAGACGAGGAAACCTCGCCGTATTATCAGCTTTTAAGCGGCAAGGATTGGGACTTTGCCCTGGTGCGGAATCCAGAGGAGGCTGCTGAAAAGGATTCTGCCTATTTGGCGGAAACCCTGGATGAGGAAGCCCAGGAGGATTTTGAGCCGGAGTATGTTCCGCAGGCGTGGCAGACCTATCGGAATGAAGACGGCAGCTTCAAATATTTTGACGAGCCGATGTACACCAATAGTATTTATCCGTGGGGATCCATTGTGGAGGACGGCGTATGGCAGCAGATTGCCTATAAAGATCCGCATGCTCCCACGATGTACAACCCAGTAGGGTATTACCGCACCACCTTCCAGACACCGGATGAATGGGACGGCAGGGAGATCTTTGTATCTTTCCAGAGTGTCTGTTCAGCCTACTATCTGTATGTGAACGGAGAGTATGTCGGTTATGCTACAGACAGTTATACGGCCCACGATTTCAATATTACACCGTATCTAAACGAAAAGGGCGAGGAAAATACCCTTGCGCTCAAGGTGTTCCGTTGGTCGATCGGCAGCTATCTGGAGAACCAGGACTATATCAACGAGAGCGGTATCTTCAGAGACGTCTACCTCTATTCCAAGGGTGATGTTGAGATCCGCGATTTCTTTGTCAAAACACAGTTGGATGAACGCGATAACAAGGACAGCGATGCAACCTTGGAATTGGACGTGGATATTCGCGGACTCCATAACGCAGAGGCGGGCGAGTACTATGTGGAGGCCACCCTGCTGGACATGGAGAACGAAGAGATCGGTTCCATGGAGTTTGATCCTGTGGAAATCGAAGCGACGAAGCCCAGTGCAGAGCAATCCAAAGAGGAATTCCTGGACAAGGTGGCGAGCACGGGCGAGACCGTCACCCGTTCCATGAGAGTGGAAAACCCTGCAAAATGGTTCCCGGATACGCCGAACCTCTACAAGTTGCTCATCGAGCTGAAGGATGAATCCGGCGAGGTGATCGAGGCAGCTGTCCAGCGCATCGGCTTCCGCGAGGTCTATAAGGTCAATATCAACGAAGAGGGACAGGAACAGATGCAGATCACCGGAGAGAAGGCGGTGTTCCGCGGTGTCAACCGTCACGACGCGAATCTTATGACCGGCCGTGCGCTTTCCAAAGAGGATATTTATCAGGATCTCAAATTGATGAAGGAGTATAACATCAATTCGATCCGTACATCCCACTACCCGAACGACAAGCTGCTCTATGAGATGGCGGATGAGATGGGCTTCTATGTTTGCTGTGAGGCCAATATCGAATCGCATTATGGCGGCTATATAGACGAATACGACGATCCCTCCCAGGTTATCCCCTCCGGCAGTAAGACGTGGGTACCGCCAGTGATGGACCGTACAGAAAATATGTTGGAGCGCTATAAGAACCATGCCTCCATCGTCATGTGGAGCTTGGGCAACGAAGCGACCTATACCACCCACAACTATGATGAAAATTATTGCTTCTGGGTCAGCTCCCAGTATGTGCTGGAAAGAGACCCCAGCCGCTTGAGAATGTATGAACGCGAGTCCGACGGTTACTATCACCGCTATCAGAAGGATGAGGGCGCAGACCCCATGGATATGGACCAGCGCTGCAAGAATATTGTGGACGTCCACAGCACCCAGTATCCGGCGCCGAGCGCGGTAGAGAGCTATGCCAAGAACCCGGACTATCAGATGCCGTACATGGAGCAGGAGTATGCCCATGCGATGGGCCAGGCTCTGGGCAATTTCAAAGAATTCTGGGATTTGGTTCGCAAGTATCCGAACTTGCAGGGCGGATTTATCTGGGACTGGGTCGATCAGTCCATCGCAACGAAGGTTCCGGAGGATATCACGACCTATGTAGTACGGGATACAAAGACCGGCACTGAGGCGGTGCTCAGCGACACTGCGGCCTGGACGGAAGGCCGTGATGGGACGCAGGCGATTGAAAATGGTTATATCACGGTAGCGCGCGGCGATGACCTGCGGGCAAAGGGTAACGCTCTGACTATGGAGGTCTGGATCAAGCCGGATGCAATTCCCAGCAGCGACCAGGGCTTTATCTCTACCGGTGATAATGGCCTGGGGCTGAAAGTGAACGCGAGAGGCGACCACCCGTACTTCGAGCTGTTTGTGGACGGTTGGGCAGCAGGAACTGCTGCGACAGCCGGACTCCCGGATAATTATGCAGACGGTAACTGGCACCAGCTGGTGGGTATGTGTGCTGCCGACAAGACCCTGCATTTCTATTGGGATGGCCAAGAACTCCCCAATACAGGGGCAGCGTCCACGACCGCTTCCGCACCGTTTGACAGCGCCAGCGAAGCACTGACGGTGGGCCTGGATTCAGCTTCTGCGGACCGTGTGTTTACCGGCGCGATTGACAGTGTCCGTATCTACGAGAGAGAACTGACTGCGGAGGAAATGGCAGACCCGAACCGCACCATGGATGACGAAGGCGTTGTCTATTGGCTCGACTTCACGGACGATGAGATTGAATCCAAAGAGACCAATTATCACTGGTTGGATGATAAGCTGGACGGCTACTATTGGGGCTACGGCGGCGACTGGATCGACAGCCATTCCAATGCGGACGCATTCTGCGCAAACGGCCTGCTATTTGCAGACCGCACTCCTACTGCGAAGGCAGTCGAAGTCCGCAAAGTGCATCAGCAGGTCAATTTCTACGATGATGGTAAGGCGACCCAGGGCGAGGTCCGCGTAGTCAATGAATTCGAAAATACCAACCTGGATCAGTATGAAATCATTTGGAAAGTGACGGAGGATACGGAGACCATCGGATCAGAGCAGGCATTGGAGCTCGACCTCGCACCATTCTCGGAAGAAACCATTCAACTGGATCTGCCGGAGTTTACGCCGAAGGCTGGTTCGGACTATCTGCTGGAGTTCAGCGTCCGCTATAAGGAGGATACCTCCTGGGCGAATGCGGGCGACGAATTGGCGTTCGATCAGATCCCACTCACCGTTGAGACCGGCGACCGGATGGAGATGGATACCTCCGCGATGCAGGCGTTTAGCAATGTGGAAGAAAACGAGCAGGAGATCAAGATGGAAGGCGTCACGGCGGAAGGCCAGAACTATTCCATCACAATGGACAAAGAGACCGGTGTGATTACCAATTACTCCTTGGATGGGGAAACCATTTTGGAAAAAGGCCCGGTCCCGAGCTATTGGAGAGCACAGACCTATAATGATATTACGAACTATTTCCCGACCGAGCTCCGCAATGCAGAGGATACGATGCAGAACGTGGAAGTGACTGTGGAAAAGGATGAAAACGGAAAGCATATTTCCGTCGCAATCTCGGAGGATCTTTTGGTGGATGCCTCCAACTATGTCACCTACGACATCTACAGCAACGGTGAAATCGTCGTCAGTAACCAGCTTGTGCCGCACAGTAACTTTGCACCGGGCGGCAACGGTGAATTTGCACTCCCCAAGGTGGGAATGCGTATGCAGGTTGCAGAAGGCTACGAAAACCTGGAATACTACGGCCGCGGCCCGGACGAGAACTATTGCGACCGCAAGACCGGTTCCAAGTTGGGCGTGTACACGAGCACAGTCGACGAACAATTCATGTATAAGTATGTCAAGCCGCAGGAGAACGGCAACCGCACAGACGTGCGCTGGACGTCCCTCACAAACGACGAGGGCACCGGCCTGATGGTTACAGCAGACGGCACCATGGAGACCTCGGCGCAGCATTACACGGCGGAAGAGCTGAACCCGGCATTGAGCACTCAGCCGTATAACTCCGCCAGCGCGTATCGCCATCCTTATCAGGTTCCCATGCGTGAAGACACCATCTGGTGCATCGACTATATGCAGCGCGGTGTCAGCAATACGGCGTTCTTCGGCCATGTGCCGCTCGATCCATACCGCCTTGATACCGACAAGACCTATACCCATGCATTCCGAATTTCTCCGGTTTCAGGAGAGACCGATAAGATGGCCAACAGCAAAGTAGCGGTCGAGCCGAGCACGATCCAGTATCCGATCACGGATATCCAAGTGGACGGCACGTCCATTCAGGGCTTTGATCCATCGAAGACCGAGTATGTGGTTGAAGTTGCAGCCAGCAGTGAACTGCCGCAGGTGACGGCGACCACTTCGCTTTCCGGAGTGCAGGTAGACGTCTCCTTCGAGGGCAGCACAGCGACTGTGCGTGCAACCCTGTCCGGGCAGACCAAGACCTATACCATCCGTTTCTCCGAGGTGGATGTGACCTATGTAAGCGATCTGGACCAGAGTGATTGGGTATTAGAAGGCGGCGGCAACGTCACCTTGGACCGCACAGCGTTTGACGGCCCGCTCTCCTTGAACTATAATGGCACGACCACCTTTGCAAAGGGTGTTTCCGTACAGCATCCGGATGCAACTTATGAGTCCCGCCGTATCATGGTCCAAAAAATCCCGATCGAAGGACAGGGCTATGAACGTTTCTACACGATCGCTGGCGTGGATACCGTCACGCCGAACTATGCGTCTCTAAAGATCGAAGTCGTCACCACGGATGGCGAAACCATTACCCTCCTTCCAACCACGGCGTGGCTGACTGGTACTTCTGCTGCATTGAAGGTCGATCAGATGTTGCCCACCAATGCAAAGACCCTGATCTTGACTACGGAGATGGATAATTCCAGCGTGGTCGTCGATTACGCGGATGCGAAGCTGATAAAGAGTGTGGCCGACGGCCGTGAGGCTTTGGAAAATCTGATTGCGAAGGCAGAACAGCTCCAAGAAAAGAATTATACAGCGGAAAGCTGGGCTGTCCTTGAGACTGCTCTGCGGGAAGCAAAAGAACTGCCGGAAGATGCATTGCAGGCGCAGATCCAAGCGGCTGCGGATGCTCTCCAGAATGCAATGGCAAAGCTGGTGAAAAAGCCGAGTGGTGGTTCCAGCAGTAGCTCTTCCAGCTCGTCCAACGGAAGCAACAGTATGGGTTCCGATGGATATGCCGTGGCAATCGGAACAGATGCGGCAACCGCTCCGGCCAAAGTGGTCTCGGATACGACGGTTGACTTCTCCGTGAAGAGCGGCAGCGCGTACTGCTTCAAGATGACCGTGGTCAATGGAAATGGTGTCATGCCGGTCTTTACTGTGGGCAACGGCAATGTACTGAAGACCCAGTATGTAACACAGATCGGAAATGATTACTATTTCCGTGTATGGGCCGTTGGTACACCGGGCAGTAGCACGGGCGTTTATACCACTCTCCCAGGCCAAAATGCTGTGAAGCATTGTACCATCACGATTGCATAGGCCTCAAAAGGCATCAATATTGAAGTATAAAAAAGCGATATGATAAAAAGCCCCGGTTCTGGAAGCCTCTGGAACCGGGGCCTTTTTTATGGAAAATCAAGAAGGATATGCAGAAAACTAATAAATATTTCTTTTTAGCAAGCAAATATACAAAGAAACGTATTTTTTTACAAATTTATTAGTATTTCCTAAAAGAAGAAGTGAATATGGAACACTTTTGGAACACTCTGTTTTATATAATAAAGTCCAGGCCAAAGTATTCAGAATTTTGTGCCAAAAATCCAAGAAGGGAGAAAGGGATCATGAGAAAAAGAACATGGCGGTCTGCACTTGCCTTGCTCCTGGTATTTGCGCTTGTATTTACCAGTGGGCTTCCCGCGGTCGCGAAGACTGAGGAAAACCGTGCAGATCCAACAGAGACAGCCGCCGTATATCTCAGCGATATGGAATGGACATCCGCTGAGGATGGATGGTGGCAGGTCCGTAAGGACAGAGATGTCAACGTACATAAGATTGTCCTGACGGACGAAAATGGGGAGGAGGTTTCCTTTGAAAAGGGCCTCGGTACGAGTGGTAACGCAACGATCGTCTATGGCCTGACCGGCTATGGTGCGCTGCGTTTCCAGGCACAAATTGCCATTCAGTCGGATAACTGGTGGGGAGGAACAAACTTCACACTGAAGGCGGATGGCGAGACGTTCTATACGAAGAATTTGACCAGCAGCAAAGGGATTATACCGGTGGATGTGGAAATTCCGGAAGGCACAACCGTGCTGACGATGGAAAACTCCGGTGGTTCTAATTCCGTTTGGGCGGAAGCACAGATTATCTGCGACCGCGCTGTGATGGACCGTCTGAAGACATTGTCCGTACAGCCGGAAGAGCCGGCTGTTGCAGTAGGGGACAGCACCAATCTGGTGATCTCCGCGTATTCCAACGGTCAGGAGAGCATTGCAATCACCCCAGAACAGTGCACATATTCCAGTAATAATCCGGAGATTGCAACCATTGATCCGGATACGGGTGTCATTACCGGCGTTGCAAACGGCATTGCAACGATGACTTGTACAGTGGTGGATGCGGTCGATTCGAGCATCAGCCGTACAGCGACCTGTGAGATCATTGTTGGCGAAGGGAAAGAGGGCGCAACTTGGTCGGTTGCATCGCCCGACGAGAATATCTCCGCACTGTTCTTTATGGACGCTGAGGGCGCTGTCCGCTTCTTCACGACATATGCAGGAAAAACCGTTGTTTCCAGCTCCCCCACGGGACTGGTAACGAACGTTGGCGATTTCCGCGACGGCCTCACCTTTGTGAGCCGTGAGGATGAAGAGGTCACGGACTCCTATGACCTGATTGGCGCTAAAGTGGACCATGTGGACGCTACGGGCAACCAGATGACGCTGAACTTTACAAAGGGCGGCGCTTCCTATAGCATCATCGTTCGTGTGTACGACGATGGCATGGCGTTCCGTTATGTGATTGAAACCGAAGATGGCGAGGAACTCACCATTTCGGAAGAGAATTCCGGATTCCAGCTCGCAAGCGGTTCTGTTGCACAGGCGATGGAATATGAATATGCAAATGAATCCGTTGCACAAGAGGAAGAGGCCCATAAGCTTCGCGGCAGCTACTGCATGCCGCTCCTCTATGAAACCACCGATGGCGTTTGGGCGCTGCTCTCCGAGGCAGACCTGAATTCTACCTATTGTGGCGCACAGCTTGTAGGCGATGGCACTGGTCTGTTGAATGTTGCCTTTACTCCGGAACAGACCGACGACGTCGTGACAACCGCTCCGTTTACATCTCCTTGGCGTTTTGCCGTCATCGGTTCCCCGAAGACGATTGCAGAAAATACCATGGCGGAGACCTTGAGCGAGGACTGCAAGTTGGAAGATACCGGCTGGGTAGAGTCTGGTACAGTTGACTGGACTTGGCTCAATGGCGACCTTCGTCATACAGACCCGGATGTGGATTTCGAGAACGAAGCTTTTGAAATCTATAAAGATTATGTCGACTTCGCAGTAGAGATGGGCTGGGAATATCAGCTGCTCGACGAAGGCTGGCAGAGAAAGAATACGGACCCGAATGATAGCTCCATTTATAAGGGCTATTATGACTGGACCGAAGATCTGATCCAGTATGCCAACGAAAAGGGCGTTGGCTTGATTGTTTGGGCGAACAGCTCCGACCTGAAGACCCCAGAACAGCAGGAAGAGCGCATTTCTGAATGGGCAGAGATGGGCTTCAAGGGCGTCAAGCCGGACTTCTTTGATTCCCAGGATCAGGCAACGATTCTGCAAATCGAAAACCTGGCAAAGACTACAGCGAAATATAATATGCTGTTAAACGTGCACGGCGCTGGTAAGCCAACTGGCGAACGCCGCACCTATCCAAACGTTATTTCCCGTGAAGCGGTGTTTGGCGCAGAGCAGTATGACTTTATTCCTGATAATGTCAGTGCACGCCATAACTGCACGCTTCCGTTTACCCGCAATGCAGTAGGACCAATGGATTATACCCCCATGGCTTCCTATGGCGCGAGCGGCGATTATCGTCAGTTTACCTTGGCGCATATGGCTGCCCTGCCGGTCGTATTTGAAGCTGGCGTGCAGTGCATGGCGGACAAGCCGGACGTTTATCGTGCGCATCCGGCCTATGAGCATTACTTTAAGAACATGCCTTCCGAGTGGGATGAATCCATTCTTGTAGATGGAGAACCCGCGGATTATGTGAACTTCGCCCGTAGAAATGGGGACGACTGGTATCAGGGAATGATCTGTGATAATGCTCGCAATGCAGAGTTCTCATTGGATTTCCTCGGTGAAGGAACCTATACTGCCTACATCTATACGGATGGCGAAGATCCGATGGAGACCGTCGATGCGGAAACCCGCACGGTTACTAAGAACGACACGCTGAACATTGCGCTTGCTGAAACAGGCGGCGCAGCGATTCACTATGTGAAGACCGAGGATGCACCGGTTTGGGATACGACCGCAGAGTATCGAATCCTGACCTCCTTGAAGGATGCAGGAATTGAAGTATACGGCGGCAATACCAGCGCTGGAGCAAAGGTGGATCTGTGGTGGAACTACAATCCGGGAGATGCACTGTGCTGGCGTTTGATTCCGGATGCAAATCAGGAATACTATCGCATCCAGCCCAAGAACACGACTGCTACCGTTTTGATGCCGACCGGTTCTGCGCCGGAAGTCGGTACAGCTTTGACCCTCGGGAACATTGACAATGCGGATGATTCCCAGCTGTGGAAGATCGTAGATACCGGAAACGGTACGTATCGAATTCTGAATAAGAAGGCCGAGCTGGCAGGCACGCCGCTTTACATTGCTCTCGACGGCGATGATACAACGGATGGAACGCTCATTGTTCTGGCCAATGAAGATTCTATTTCCAACCAGTGGAAGTTGGTACAGGAAGCAAAGCCAGAGCCGGAGCCACAGGACCCAGTTGTGGAGTTGGCAGTTGACCAAACGTTGTTGAATGTGGGCGATGTCACCAAGGTATCGGCTTCCGCATGGGACAACTATGGTGAGGCAATTGAAGATTATACCGTAGAAAGCAGCAATTCCTCCATCTTGGAGGTTAGTAAGACCAATTCTGGAATCACTGCAGAAGCAAAGAGCAACGGCACGGCCTCTGTTGTGTTTAAAGCAGAATTGGAAGATGGTTCTACACTCGAGTCCTATGTCCAAGTGGTTGTTGGGACCGAGCCGGTTGAAGGCAGCATTTTTGAAGTGACGGCACCGGCTGCAGATGTAAAGGCACTGGTTGCTTATGACGCTTCTTATGGCGCTGTTTCGTATCTCGCCATAAAGGATGGCGAAGTAATGGCTGGCGTATCCCCGACTGGCCTGATGACCAACATGGGTGATTTCCGCAGTGGATTGGTTCTGGGACAAGTTTCTTCCAAGAGCGGAAACGATTCCTATGATCTAATCGGCGGTAAAGTAAAGCATGTAGACAAGGATTACAACGAGACAACCTTCCCGTTCACCAAGGATGGGGTAAGTTACAGCATTCTTGTTCGCGCCTATGATGAGGGCGTTGCTCTCCGCTATGCAATCGACGGAAACGGCGATGAACTGGAGATCACAGAGGAATTCACTGGATTCCAGCTCCCCGAAGGTTACCAGAAGTTCTGGGGTCAGAGCTGCGGCGACAATTCCAGCGTTGCAAACGAATGGCCGCACAGAGAATGGGGAAGCTATTCCGATCTGGATGGCCAGCTGTTCAATATGCCGCTGTTGTATGAGACGGAAAGTGGCAGCTATGGTCTCTATTCTGAGGCGGATATCATGACAGGAACCTATTGTGGTTCTGTGCTGGAGGGCGGCGAGGATACGATGCTCTCCGTGAAATTTGCACCTGAGCAGGATGCAGAGGGACCGGTGGTCACTACTGCACCGTTCACTTCTCCGTGGCGTTTCCTGGTGATGGGCGATCTGGCGGACATCATGGACAATACGATGCCGGAAAACCTGAGCCCGGACAATGCAATCGGAGACACCAGCTGGGTTGAATCCGGCGTATCCAACTGGACATGGCTGAATGGCGATCTGCGCCATGACCAGATTCCGGCTGATAAATTTGAGACAGAAGGCCTGCGTATTTACAAGGAATATGTAGATTTCGCAGCGGAAATGGGCTGGCAGTATCAGCTTTTGGACGAAGGCTGGATGGTGCCGTATGAGCGCACTGAGAACAAAGAAGAGCAGCCCGGTTATGATCCGGATGCGCCGGCTGGCCAGCGTTATCTCGGATATTATTCCTGGACGGAAGAATTAGTTGAGTATGCAAAGAGCAAGGGCATTAAGCTTTTGGTCTGGGTACACAAAAACGATATTGTGACAGAAAAACAACGTGAGCGCATTGACTACTGGGCAGAACTCGGAATTGCTGGTATTAAGCCGGACTTCTTCGATTCTGCAACGCAATCCATGATGCAGTTGTACGATGCCCTGCTGAAGCAAACTGCCGAGAATCATATGATTATCAACCTGCATGGCACTGTAAAACCGGCAGGCGAACGCCGCACCTATCCCCATGCTCTAACAAGAGAAGGCGTCGGTGGTGCAGAAGGTTACGCCGTAAGTGACTGGCGTGACCCGAACGATTACGGCGGCGGTACTTATCCGTGGGGCGGCGATTTGACGGCTGCGAATAACTGTGTTATTCCATTTACAAGAGGCGCAGTTGGTCCGTTGGATTATACTCCGATGGCATCTTTTGGTGCTTTGAACAATGTACGTTTCGGCCCGACAGACCCGGATACTGGAAAACCACAGGAATTTGACAACCCGCCGATGTTTACCTTGGCACATATGTATGCGCTGCCGATCATCTATGAGAGTGGCATTCAGTGCTTGGCGGATAAACCATCGGTTTATAAGGCGATTCCTTTCTATGAGGAATATTGGAGCAGTATGCCGGCCTCTTGGGATGAGAGTAAGCTGATCGGTGGCGAAGTTGGCGAGCTGGTAGAAATGGCACGCCGCAATGGCGACGATTGGTATTTAGGTGTCATTTGTGCATACGAAGAGACGAAACCGGTGGACATCGATCTCGATTTCTTGGGCGATGGCACTTATACAGCATATATTTACAGAGATAATCCGGACAATCCGCTGGATTTGGATGAACCGTTGAACGGCGTGATCGCAGAAACAAAAACAGTCACAAGTGCAGATACTTTGACCATTGACCTTGCTGGCCTGGATACCCCGGTTCTGGAGTATGAATTTAAGCAGGCAGATGGTTCGACGGTCACTGCACATAGCCGCAGCGATTTGACGACCTCTGGCGGCGCAGCGATTAAGTTTGTGAAGAACACAACCCCGACCGAGCATATGTTGACAGTAAGCTACCCGACAACGGTGAAACTGTCAATCGATGGGGAAGAGCAGACGATTGCAAACCTGATCGGCGCATATAAAGACGTCGTGATGGCAGAAACTTCGCTCGATCTGACCTTTGAACCGAGAGTTG
>BCAA01000033.1 GCA_001305115.1 Clostridia bacterium UC5.1-1E11
CCCCCGCAAGGCTTCCACGGCCCCTTATCCGGATGTTTCAATGCTCTCTCAGCCGTCGGAAATCTCTGATTTCCACTTACGGCGTGAGGTTATCTATAACATCGAAAAGAACGAATTGAAAAAATTCCCCGCAGGGCTTCCACAGCCGCTTATCCGGATATTTCAATGTTCTCTCAGCCGTCGGAAATCCCTGATTTCCGCTTACGGCGTGAGGTTATTATAACATGATACTCCTAACAGACGGTGGATTCTTGCTTCTAACGCCATATAAGGGAATCATTTTCGCATATGTGCCAGCAGTTCTATAGAATAGAGCGCACCCTTTCATGGCCATAATTTCTTTTCTACTTTTGACCCGTTACGGATCAGCCGATGATTTGTAAACGGCATTCCTCCATACTGCTCCTATGTCAACCCTTTGACAAACCATAAACAAATAAGTTCTGGATGAGTCAAACAGAAATGAGATCGTATGGTGTTTCAAGTGTGGAAAAGGATCCTCTATTTCAAGGGCATCCTTTCACAGAGATTCATTTCTTGGAATAAACCATTCTATATGGCTCTTTCATTTGTCGGAACTTGGTTGCAAATGATTTGTTTTTCTTTTTTCCACTTCGTTTACCAATCCTCTGTTTATGCGGATATTCTCAATTTTTAACCATTTCTTGAGAAAAAGCGGCCTTGCAATTGCAAGGCCGCTTTTCGTTTCTTAGAAATCTCAAATGTCTGAGTGGTTACTCCTCCTCGGCGATGTACAGCTCGATTCCATGGTCCCGGATATTCTGCCGCCATTCCTCAGACAGACCGCTGTCGGTGACAATGGCATGAATCTCCTTTAAATCGCAAAAATAAGCGGGACGGACCTTGCCAAACTTGCTGGAATCCGCGACTAACACACGAACGAGCGATGATTTCAGGATTGCCTGCTTGGTGGGAACCTCATAGCTGTTGACACAGGTGACCCCCAACTGCTCGTGGATGCCCGCAGCAGAGACAAAAACCTTCCTGGCCCGGATGCCACAGATGAAAGCAATGCCCTCTTTGCTCTCGAACATCTGGGTATTGGAATGGTAATTTCCTCCGGCAAACAGCATTTTGACCCCAACCTTGCGGTGTAATTCCATCAGAATATTGATGTTGTAGCACAATGCAGTGATGTCCATATTGTTGGGAATATGCGGTACGATCTGTTCCGTGGTGGTTCCCGTGTCGAGAATGATGATGTCGCCCGGTTCAATCAAGGAAGCTGCCAGTTTACCGATCGCTCCCTTTTGCTTATCCTGCTTGCCCACTTCCGACAAAAGGTTATAACCTGCGTCGGTCTTATGGATTCCATGGGCCGGGTTGTATACGGTGGTGCCGTGAATATTTTCTGCCACCTTATTGGCTTCTAAAATACGCAGGTCCCGCCGCACCGTCATTTCTGACACGCCGAGTAGGGAGGCGAGCTCCTTGATGGATACGAAGCTTCGGATCTTCAGGATCTCGATCAAACGGTTCAGGCGTTCGGTCTTTTTGTTCATGATTCGCCTCCGTAAAAAGATAACTTTTGTTATAAGTGTAACATTTTTATGTAAATGTGTAAAGTGTCGAACGCAAAAGTGAAAATATTGGTAAACAATAGAACGAGAAGACACGAAATGGATCAAAATAAAATATGGCTTCCTTTCACGAATAGCCTTTGTTTAAGCGCAATTTTATAAAATTCAATCAAAATATGGATAATTGTTGCGAAAATATGTATTTTTATCTTAATTTCTTTGAAGCATTAAAGATGCTTGATGTAAATGTTAGTATAAAAATGAAAATTGGTGAGAAGGATTTTTATATAATTTATCAAATTAGTGTGTCAAACTAGGGCTTTTGTTAAGATGTGGAGGCGGTCCAGCAGCCGCTTTTACATAAAGTTTGCAGGGATTTGATAACCTGTAATTTCTTAAGAAGGAGAGAGAAACGTGAAGAGAGTAAAAGCACTGGTAAGTCTTCTGCTCTGTGCAGCGCTGATGGCTCCGGCGTCGTCAACTGCATTCGCAGCAGCTGACTACACCGAGCAGCCTCAGCAGGCGTTCCAACTGACGACTCTGCCCTCTGCGGCGACAAGCGTTTTGCAGAAGGTACTTACGGCACCTTCTGCCGCACAGGCAAAGACTTCCGGAGAGACAGCGGAAAGCGCCAAAGAGAAGGAGGAAATCCTGGAGGAACAGGAAGCGGCTGCAGCAGGGAAGCTGCCACCGCAGATGGGTTGGTCCACTTGGAACTTCTTCCGTGAGAAGATCAATGAAGAGAAGGCGATGGATGCTGCCAAAGCCTTGGTAAACACCAATCTGAACGATCATGGCTATGTCTATTTTAACTTGGACGACTGCTGGCAGTCCAATATGCGCGATGAAAACGGTCGGATGCAGTTCGATTTGACGGGCTTCCCCAGCGGACCGGATTTCATCAAGCAGATTAATGCATTGGACCCTGAAAATCCGTTGAAGGTCGGTTTGTACAGCTCCAGCGGCGAGCTGACCTGTGAGGATTTGCCCGGCGCTGCGGGTAACGAAGAACTTGATGCCCAGACTTTTGCAGAGTGGGGCGTCGAATATCTGAAATACGACTACTGCCATGTGGTCGATATGGGCCCCGATATTGGCTATACCAGCTATACAAAGGCCCCGGATGTGGACTACATTACAGTGGCCAAAGCCGGCACGCCAGAGGGCGAACAGCTTCAGGCAGAGGATGCGATTCTGGAGGGAAATGCATCCGTTGTCAAGGGTGGCGGCTGCTATGGAACCGGCTATGTGACGGGCCTGAGCGCGAACGGCGGTTCCATTACCTTTAAAAAGACCGTCGACGAGCCCGGTGAGTACGTCTTGACCATCGGCTTCAAGAAGACAGCGTCTGAATTGTCCAAATATGCGCAGATCGAAGTGAATGGGGAACGCACCTATGAAACGCTGATTGCGCGCACCAGCGGCTGGAGCAATACCGGCCGTCAGCAGGTTTACATTGACCTGGATGCTGGCGAGAACACCATTAAGATCTTCAACCCCATCGACGGCCAGAAGGCGGACTCGATCCGCCGTTATTCCAAGATGGGCAACGCTTTAAAAGAAGCAACGGCGAAGGTCGCAGAGGAGAACCAGACGGAAGAAAAACCGATCTTCTTCTCCGTTTGTGAACACGGCAGAACACAGCCCTGGACCTGGGCGGGAGATTTTGCAAACTCCTGGAGAACCTCTCATGACATTTCCGCAAGCTGGAGTTCGGTTATGTCGAACTATGAGCAGGCAGTCACCCTTTGGTCCTATCAGAAGCCGGGCACCTACAATGACCCGGATATGCTCGAGGTCGGCAACGGCGGACTGAGCAATACGGAGAATAAGGCACATTTCTCCCTGTGGGCAATGATGAACTCTCCGCTGATTGTGGGCTGCGATATTCGCGACTTCGTGTCGGAGACTAGCCCGGACGGTGTGGATCACGAGGTACATAATGGTGCGTATGATGTTATTACCAACGATAAGGTCATTGCACTGAACCAGGACCCGCTCCTTCTGCAGGCAAAGCGCATTTCTACCGCAAACGGCATTGACATCCTTGTCAAACCGCTTGAAAATGGCGAAGCGGCAGTTTGCTTCTTCAACAAGAGCGGCGCAAATAACGCGACCGCAAGTGTAGATTTGGCGAATCTGTCCGATGAAGACGAGCGTATCACCTTGGCCTCCACTTCGCTCTATATGGTCGAAGATCTCTGGGAGGAGAACAGCGAGGATGTTTGTGGAGAAATCCTGAATTCCGGCGAAATCCCGACCCACGGCGTGAAGCTCTATCGTGTGAAGGCCGCAGAGCCGGGCAGCATCGACAAGATGGGAGTCGTAAGCCTCAGTTCCGAATACGGCGTTTACAATGCAGGCGAGACCGCAGAGTTCACCGTAGAAGTGGAAAATGTCGGCCGTGAGACCATGAAAAACGTGGTCGTATCCCTCGATGCTCCGGAAAGCTTCCAGGTCACCGGAGGGGAAGAGATCGCAGAACTGGCATTGGGCGAGAAAAAAGAAGTGACCTTCCAGGTTACCATGCCAGAGGACGCATCTTGTTCCATTGCAAAGCCGGCAGACGATTATATCTTGTCTGCAACAGCGACCTATACCTATGATGGCGATGAAGAGAATACAACGAAATTGGCGACGGAACCGGTGAAGGTTTCCAAGGCGCCGGTCAATACCGTTACCAAGCTGGGCGATTATCCGTGGCTGAGTGCAACGGTTGGCTGGGGCACCGCGCCGGGGCGCAACAAGTCCATCGATGGCAATGCGCTGCGGCTGGGTGGTAAGACCTATACATCCGGTATCGGTACCCATGCAAATTCCGACATCCAGATCTATCTGGGCGGCGGTTCCTACAAGTTCCATTCCATCATTGGCGTGGACCAGGAGATGCAGGTTGCCACTTCCAGCATCCAGTTTGAGGTGTTGGCGGATGGACAGAGCATCTACAAGTCCGACGTATTGAAGAAGGATTCCAGCGAAGAAATCAACCTGACTATCACGGATTGCCGCGTACTGACTCTTCGTGTGACAGATGCAGGCGATGGCAACGGCTCCGACCACGGCGACTGGGCGGATGCAACGCTGACCAAGCTGGACGATGTCAAGGAGTATGAGATCCATATCGCAGAAACAGCGAATGGCACGATTATAACCGATCCGGAAGGTTCCGTTTTAGACGGCCTGCCGCTCGAAATCACATTTACTCCGAACGACGGTTATAAGACCTACAAGGCAGTTGTCAACAATGAGATCGTTGTCCCTGTGGACAACAAATATACCCTGGAGAATATCACAAGCGATGTGGAGATTTCCGCAGAGTTTCTTGCAACCGAGGAAACCGGCACGCCGTTGGAAATCGAGTCCGCAGAAAATCCGGCGGATCAGGATGTAGAGTACGGCACAGAGTCCGGCGTGTTGAACTTGCCGGAGACGATTACGTTGACTCTGAAGGGCGGCATGCGTGCAACGGTTCCTGTTACTTGGAACCTAGAAAATTATGACCCGAACGCTGCTGGCAAGCAGGTCATCACAGGTACTTTGACTCTGCCGGAATGCATTGCGAACACCGCTGAGATTCAGGTGACCGCAGTGGTCAATGTTGCAGAGGAAGATGTGCATAACATCGCTCCGGACGGAACGGCGTTTGCTCCGAGTACAGCTCTGGCAAGCGGAAAGCAGGCTTCCTTTGTCAATGACGGCATTTTTGACGACCAGGAAGAGGGCGCAAACGGCAAGGGTGTATTCGGGATGAAGGTTCTCAGCCAAATTCCGGAAGACGACCGCTATGTGCAGATCACTTGGGATACGCCGAAGGATGTGGAGAGCCTCATCCTGTGGAGCTATTTTGCAAAGGATCAGGGACCGAAGAACTTTGACGTACTTGTAACAAAGGATGGAGACGCCTGGGAAAAGGTCGCCAATTCGGGCGACATCACCTGGAAGTCGAATGCAGCAGACCGCGAGCAGGAGCAGAAGGAGATCGTATTTGACGCCGTGCAGGAAGGAATCACGGGCGTACGCATCTATGTGAACAGCTCTTACAGCACTTGGAGCACCAACGCGGTCATCACGGAGCTTCAGATATTTGGAAGGAATAGCGCAGAAGAAAAGGTAAACGTAAATTTTACAGAGCCCGTTAACGGTAAGATTTCGGCGGCTACAGACAGTGGCGAAATCGTTGCGGGCCAAACCGTAGCCGTCGGAACAACAGTCACCTTTACCTTTACCCCGGACGAAGGGTATCATGTGAGCCGCGCGCTGATTAATGGCGAAGAAGTGGAACTCACAGCAGAAAATACCTATACCATGGTCGTGAACCAAGACGTCACTGCGGATGCAGAGTTTGAAGCGGACGTTCCCGCCGAACACAGCCTGTCGATCCTGTATGATGGCAGCAAAGTCAACCTGACGGTGAACGGTGAGAGCGATAAGATTGCAGACCTGCTGGGCAAATATGAGGAGGATGTCCTCTCTGGCACCGAGCTGGAACTGGGCTTTGTGCCGGCCGTGGACGGCAGAGAGATTGCAGGTGTAACCATCAATGGAGAGCCGGAAGAATTCGACGATCCGTCTGGTTATCTCTACAACTATGAAATGCCGAACAAGGATGTGGAGCTGAGCTTCGTATTCACAGTGGTTAACAAACTGACTCTGCGCCAGACCATTGCGATTGCAGAAGATCTGCAGAAGGGCGAGGAATATGCCGACTTGATCCAGAAGGTCAAGGAACGCTACGACGCAGCATTGGAAAAGGCAAATGAGGTTGCAGGGAATCCGACGGCAACGCAGGCAGAGATCGACAAGGCCTGGAGCGACTTGATGGATATGATCCATATGTTGCGCTTTGCCCCGGGCGACAAGACCGAGCTCGATCTGTTGCTGGAAATTGCCCGTGAGCTGCACGAGGAAGACTTTACAGCGGACAGTTGGGCAGAGTATCTGCCGGCCTATGAGGCAGCAGAAAAAGTGGCGGCAGATGAAGAGGCTTTGGCCGGAGATATTGAGAAAGCCTGTGAAGATCTGAAGGAAGCCTTTGATAAACTGGTTCGCGGAGCAGACTTCTCTGTCCTGCAAACAGCTGTAGATCAGGCTAACAGCCTGGACTTGAATACGTTCCTGGATGGTCCAGAAAAGGATGCCTTTGTAAAAATTCGCGGTCTGGCAATCGACATGCTGAACGAAAAGAAGGCGACACAGGAAGCCGTAAATCAGATGGCGAACGATCTTGTCAAAGCCATGGCGGATCTGCGCAAGATCCCGAGCAGAGACGAGCTGAATAAGCTTATCGCCGAAATGGAAGCGATGGATTTGAGCGGCTATACTTCCCGCAGCGTGGCGAATTTCAAGGCGGCGCTGAATGTGGCCAAGGCAGCAGCGGCAAATCCGGATGCAACCGATGAAGAGTTGGCGACTGCCTATTACAATGGCAAGGATGCAATCGACGGCCTTGTAAAGGCTGATTCATCGAAGCCCAACAGCAGCAAGGGCTCTACATCGGCCAATACTTCCAATATTTATGGCGCATCCGGTGTTGTCTCAGCAGCACAGACGGTTTCTACACAGAAGGCCTATGTGGTTTCTGATACAACTGTAAACTTTGCGTTGAAGCATGGCCAGGCCTATTGCTTCAAGATGACTGTCGTCAACGGCAACAGCCAGATGCCGAGCTTTACAGTCGGCAACGGCAATGTACTCAAGACGCAGTTTGTAGCAAAAGTTGGAAGCGATTACTACTATCGCGTGTATGCAATCGGTACGCCGGGCCAGAGCACGGGCGTGTATACCACACTCCCGGGTGGTGCGCCAGTGAAACATTGTACGGTGACCATTGCCGGATAATCGCATCATTCAAAGACTTTTTTGCAGAAGGTCATCCCTTCTTGCATAATGAAAGGGCTTCCGCTCCGGTGAAAACCGGTGCGGAAGCCCTTTGTTTGGCTTGACAGAATAACAGATCGTATGCTATAGTGACAGCAAATAAGACGATGGGAGTTGAAAGCGTGCGCACTTTTTCTTGCTAAGATTGGAACAATCGGGTATGGAAACGAGGAACCATGGGTTCCTTTTGTTCGTTGTACCCTGCAAGAAAGTGACACGCTCCTGAATACACTTAACCGGTGTGGATAGCCCTGTTTGCCGAAAGGAAAACAGGGACAGAATACTGGATTCATTGTATACGCCTGCGGGATTGCCGTTGTGCGTCTCTGAAACAATGGATAAAAGGGCTGCGGGAAAGGATCGCTTTCTTGCGGCCCTATTTTTGTTGTGGAGGCGATGACAATGGCTTTGATACAGGTCAAAAATTTAACCTTTGGATATGAGGGAAACCCGGAGTGGGTCTTTGATCAAGCGTCGTTTCAATTGGACACCAATTGGAAGACCGGTTTGATTGGCCGGAACGGCCGGGGAAAGACCACCCTTTTACGCCTGTTATTAGGGGAGTACCCCCATCAAGGGGTGATTTCCTGTCCAGTCCCAATGGTATACTTTCCTTTTTCGGTTTCTAATTTAGAGAAGAGTACGGCTATGGTGGTGCAATCCATCGCCCCGGAGTGCGACCGATGGCAAATTGAACGGGAATTGTCCCTTCTTCGGGTGGATTGCGACGTGTTGGATCGTTCGTTCAACACTTTAAGCAATGGCGAGCAGACCAAAGTGTTGTTGGCAACCCTGTTCCTACATGAGAACCGGTTCCTTTTGATCGATGAACCCACAAACCACTTGGATGAGGAAGCGCGTGACGCTGTGTGCCGGTATCTAAGCGGAAAGAAAGGGTTTATCCTGGTTTCTCACGACCGTGTATTGCTTGACGGCTGTGTGGACCATATCCTTTCGATCAATCGTGCGGACATCGAAGTACAGGCGGGAAATTTTCAATCCTGGCAGGAAAATCGGAACCGGCAAGATCAATTTGAGCGGTCAGAGCAGGAAAAACTTCGCAAGGAGGTTGACCGGCTGGACCGGGCGGCCCACCGGGCTGCGGATTGGAGCGATAAAACCGAAAAAAGCAAGTATGACACACGCAATTCCGGCTTGCGTCCAGACCGCGGATTCGTGGGGCATAAGGCGGCCAAAATGATGAAACGCTCCAAAACCATTGAGGCTCGACGGGAGGCCGCGGTAGAGGAGAAAGCTAAGTTGCTGAAAAATTTGGAGCAGGCGGAACCTCTTCGGTTATCGCCGCTCCATTATCCCAAGCGCGTATTGGTGGAAGCAGAACACCTCTCAGCCTTTTATGGAGAAAAGGAGGTCTTTTCAGACGTACGCTTTTCGATTCAACAGGGAGACCGTGTAGCCGTGTGTGGAAAAATGGCTGTGGTAAATCCACCCTGTTAAATTTGCTTCTTGGGAAGCCCATTGCCTTCGAGGGGAACCTCCGGATAGGTGGAAATCTGGTGGTTTCCTGTGTCCCGCAGGAGACTTCGGGGCTATGTGGCTCTTTGCGCTCGCTTGCCGAAAAGGAGGGGTTGGAAGAATCCCTCCTGAAAACCATTCTGCGAAAGCTGGGCTTTTCCAGGGAACAATTTTCCAGAAACATAGAGGCGTACAGTGAAGGCCAAAAGAAGAAGGTGTTGTTGGCGAAAAGTCTTTGTAAACCGGCGCATCTGTATATTTGGGATGAGCCGCTGAACTTTATTGATGTACTTTCACGTGTACAGATCGAGGATTTACTCCTTACCAGCAAACCCACGCTGTTGTTTGTGGAACACGATCGCACGTTTCGGATGCGGATCGCGACAAAACAGATTGATCTGTAAAGAACCCGAGTGTTTTGAGAGAGAATGCTGCAAAAGCGTGAATAGCGAACATCGGTCTAATGAAAAAGAAGGTGTCCCAAAAGTCGTGAAAGGACGGAAGGATCTCCTCGTTTTTTAGAAACGCAGATGTTTTTCCAAACAGAAAGAGGATGCCCCTTTCCTATGAATCCAAAGATTCGTAGTTTGGGGACACCCTCTTGAAGGGATAAACAAGAGTGCATTCCAATCCACACAGCAACCATACAGCCTCGACAACGCACGGACACTCATCTTCTCCCGGAAGCTCAGTGGCTTGGCCGGGCACATGTTGCACGGTGGTTTGAACATCCGGCTGCCTGGACCGATGAGATCAGAAAACGTCAGGGAACTTACAATTGGATTCGCCATTGGATGATCTCATGCGAAGGGACTGCAATCGGCTTTTGTCAATATGATCCGTATGAGAAAAGCGGCGAAATCTGGCATGGGACGGTGAAAACAGCTGGAACATAACAGCATCGATGATCTCATCGGGAAAACGGCATATGTAGGCTAAGGCTTGGGAAAGGCTGCCGTCTGTGAGTTGCCTCAACAGATTGTCCAAGAAACCGATGCCCGCCGGGTGATTGTGCAACCCGACGCAAAGAATAGAGGCTCCTGCCAGACCTTGCTCTCCGTTGGCTTTTCTTATGATTCGGAAAAGCACCGATACCGGTTGGACTGGTAGGCCATAAGCAAATTTATTTTGTCTGATTGGAATATAAAACGCCGGATCAGTCACAGGGAGAACCGTCCAAATGGAGATTACGGAGCGATACACTCCAACGGCATAGAGGAAAGAGGTTGTTGTGCAGAGGCCTCTTGGATCAATTTTCCTGGATCGGAGAGAACGGATTCAGCCGCGAAAGCCGCTGCTCCTAGCAGAACGGGACTTCCCGGAAGGCGATTGACTTCAATGGTTACTTCACCGGAAGTCAGCGCATTGACACTTTCGCCGACGCGCGCTCGAACGGTCTTGAGCATTCGATCCGGTGCAATCTCTGCGAGTTCATCACCAATAACGATCAGGCCAGGGTTGAATTGGTTGATGAGATTTGTGATGCCGATGGAGAGGAAATCACACACGCGATCGTACTCCTCACAGGCGACCGGGTCTTCTTGAGCAACCGCATGTGCCAAAGCCTCTGTCGTTAGAGCATCGGCACGCAACTTGGAGGTCTCCCCAACTGCCAGACGATTTCGGATGCGGTTGCGCAACGCCAACGTAGAACAGTATTTCTCCAAACAGCCGCGGTTTCCACACTCGCAGGGCAGACCATTAAAATCAATCGAATTGTGGCCGAATTCCCCAGCAAGCCCACGCTGTCCTACCACCAAATGGCCTTCGGAGATAATACCGCATCCTACCCCCTGCCCGGCGAGCACATACAGCATATTCTGTGTGGCCGGCTCTTGACCATGGTACCAAAGTTGTGCAAATGCACTGGCGTTGGCATCGTTTACAATCAGGAAGGGAAGTTCCAATCCTTCCGTCAGAGTTGCCCGAATGGGATAGTTCTGCCAACCAGCCAACTCTGTGACAAAGAACAGACAATCGCGATCCTCATGGTAAGGGCCGGGCATAGCCATACATGCGGCGGCAATTTTGGAATCTGCCTCAGCAAGCGTTTCCTCCACAGCGCGGCGAATACGCGGTAGGGTTATTTGCACAGGCTCCCCCGGTGCAATCGGGTATTCCTGTATGCGGTGGGGTTTTCCAGAAAGACCGGCCAGACAAAGATAAAACGCGCTGCGTGTCATACGGATTCCGATGACATGGCAGTGCTCTTCATTGAGCGTAATTCCTATGGAACGCCGGCCCTTGCTGCCGCTCATCAACCCTGTTTCCACCACAAGCCCACTTGCAATGCATTCTGCAATGATATTGGTGATCGTGGCCTGTTTAAGACCAGAGAGGTGCGCCAGTGTCGCGCGGGAACAGACCCCCTGTTGCCGGAGGAGGTCAATAATCAAGGCACGATTGATGGCCTGACTTTTCTCCTGGTTGATACTTTTTTGATTTGAAGCGTTCATATTGCAATCTCCAGTGTGTCTTTTGTAGCGGATTTGCCCGTTCTCCTCCATCATGGAGGAGAACGGGCCTTCTTTTTACAATATACACGATTTTCTACAAAATATAATTTTTTATAGGAAATATTTATGCTTTGAAAAAATATATTTACTGGTTAAATATCAAAGAATTTTTAGAACTATAAAATAGAAATCATAAACAATTTAAAAAATTATCATTCAAATCAGGTATATAATCATTTTAAATTATATAATTGTTCCGAACAATCAGACTTTGTCTGTGGAAACTTTAATAGAAAATTGTCCATATTATCGGGCAGAACATAGATGAACGGAAACGGGGCAGTTATTCAGTGAAAGAATTTTCAAAGGCTTTTTTTCAAGTGTTTTTGACTTTTCATTGAGAAAATGGTTTATAAAAATTGTTTAAAATTTGCTCATAGAGCGATTATTAAATTAGGCGATATGCTATCATGTAAAAGAAAAGAATGGGAGAAAAGGAGGGAAGTATTCAAAAACAACGGTATTGAAGAGGGGGTGCAAAAAATCGGAGGAAAGATACGTGTCGCACGTATCACAGATGTGGATAAAATAGGAGGAGAAGTATGAAAAGGAAACTGACAGCATTGTTCTTATCCCTGGCATTGGCGACGACAAACGTTGGAATCGTTCCAATAGCCGACGCCGCACAGAATGACCCGGTATCCCCATCGGATGTCCAAAGGACCACCGCGCCAGAAAAAAGACCTACAGATTAATTTTTGGCTGGATGAAGGGGTCCCCTATTATAATGTTGTTTTGAACGGAACAGCTTTGTTGCAGGATGGAACGTTGGGGCTAGAGACCACAGCGGGTTCTTTTCAGAACAACCTGACATTGGTTTCGACAGAGACCTCTCAGGGGGACCAAAGCTGGAATACACTTGTGGGGGATAAAGCGGTGATTGAAGACCGGTTCCAGGAGACGGCCGTCACCCTGTCCAATACAGAGGGAAAAACCATCACCATCGAGATGCGTGCGTATGACACAGGTGTTGCATTCCGATACCTTTTACCGGAGATGGACATGGATTACCAGATCACGGACGAATATACGCAATTTGCTTTTCCAGAAGGTGCGGTTGCGCAGATTCACGAGGACATCAACCAAATCGTGCCCCAGACCATTCCGGTAGAAGAGTTTGAAGGCCGGCATTACTGCCGTCCAATGACTGTAGAGTATGCAGACGGGGCGGTGGTCTCTATTTGTGAGGCAAACCTGGACGATTATGCTGTCCTGTATATGACAAAGTGTGCAGACCGCACATTACAGGCAAAGTACGACGGCGATGTGGTCCATGTCGCTGCCAACACAGAGAAGAGCAGCCCTTGGCGTACCCTGGTAGTAGCGGAAGAACTGGCTCGGTTGCCGGAAAATGAGGATATTATTCTAAATTTGAATGAACCCGCAGATGAAGAGATGTACAAGTTCTCCGAGTGGGTCAAGCCCGGACGCAATCTGATGTTGGGGGCGGGTAGCGAGACCACAGAAACCCTCAAAAATTGGATTGATACCGCGAAAGCAGAAAATTTTGAGTATGTCCTTTTGGATTATGGCTGGTATGGGCCAGAGTTGGATGATCGATGTGACCCTCGCTTGGACCCATCCAAGTTGGAACCCGAACCAGGGGATTCTGAAGAACTGGCGCAGGTCAAACGCATTATGAAGGAGTTTATCCCTGCGGACGGCGTATTTGACGCTGGCGAGGGCTTCCCGCCGTATGGATTGATTACCGGCGAACCGGTTCCCGGCTGGCCGGAGGGCGGCCTCTTTCAGCCTCATTTGGATATGCGCGAGATCTGCGAATATGCAAACTCCCAAGGGGTAGGGATGATTCTATACGTCAACAACCGCCATATGTTTGACAAGTATGGACGGTATACGGTGGACGAACTGTTTGCACGCTTTGAAGATTGGGGCGCTGCAGGGGTAAAACCCGGCTTTATGATGGAGGGAAACCAGGAGTATGAAGCGAGGAACGAAGAGATGATCGAGGCGGCGGCCCGCCACCATTTGGTTCTAACCATCCATGACGAGTATGTAACCAGCGGCATCGAACGTACCTATCCGAATTTACTTACAACCGAAGGCATCTTGGGCGACGAGGGGATTAAGGGCGGCCAGATTGCAGAGGATATTTCTACCCTGTTTACCCGCGCCATACAAGGCCCGACGGATCATACCTTCTGTTATCCAGGAAAGGCAACCAAGGGATATGCCTTAGCCTCCTCCCTTTTGTTCCGCACCGGTATGCATTCCCTGTATTGGTATGGAAATCCGACGACGATTCCACAGATTCCGGAGCAGGAGCGGCAGTTCTGGAAAAATTTGCCCAGCAATTGGGATGAACTGCGCGTGCTGGAAGCCTCTATGTCGGAGTATGCCACCTACGCGAGAAAGACGCGGGATAAGGACGAATGGTATGTGGGAAGCGTTTCTGCAATCGAGCGTGAGATGCAACTGCCACTTTCCTTCCTGACAGAGGGGCAAACCTATGTGGCGGAAGTCTATGCAGATGCGATCGGCCTGACCGGAACTTCTTCCAATAAGGACAGCAGCGCCTTGCTCTGTAACCGTTACTTGGTGGACAACCGTGAGACGATGTATTATCCTATGGCATATGGTACCGGCTTCGCCGTCCGTTTCCGTCCGGCGACAACAGAGGACCAAGGACTACCTGTTTATAACGGCAATATGGAACGCCTGAAAAATCACCTGTCCGGGTTGGATTCTCTCCAGGAGAGCGATTACACGGTTGCAACATGGCAACGTCTCGAAGAGGCAGTCGCTGCAGCCAATGCCCTATTGGAATTGGGGGATGAACTGACCAGTCAGCAGGTACAAGAGGCGATTCAAGCTTTGGATGCCGCTAAGGAGGGGTTGCGTTCCGTCAATGTACTGCTAGAGCAGATGAACCAGGCAAAATGTTTACCCGAGGCCCATTATACCCCGGAGAGCTGGGCGCCGTTGGCAGAAGCCATGCAGAAAGCGAGAGATCTGTTGGCCAGCGTAGAAGATGTTTCCCAAGACCAGCTGGATGCAGCGGCTGAGGAGATGCAGTCGGCTCTGGAGGGGTTGGTGAAAAAGGCATTGGAGTTGGACGCCACCGTCTACTTGAGCGACTTAGAATTTGAGGCCAACTCCTATAGTGCGTATGGACCGATTCAGAAAGACCGGTCCCATGAGAATCCCAAATTGGAGCTGATCGTTGACGGGGTACGTACGACTTTTGAAAAAGGACTTGGTACCCACGCGACCTCCGAGGTTTATTATAACATCGAGGGAAAGGGCTACGAGGTGTTTGAGGCATATGTAGGGGTTGATGCGCTTAAGTCCGATATGGGCGATGTGATTTTCCGCGTGTATTCCGACGATGTGTTGATCTATGAGAGTCAGCCTTCCGGGACAGGTGCGCGAGAAGCGCAGAAAATTTCAATACCGGTGGCCAATACGAAGATTCTTCGCTTGGAGGCCGATACCAATGGCCCGGATACAGGCGATCATGCAGACTGGGCGGATGCAAAGTTCTTAACGATGAAAGAGATCGACCCGATCAGTACCATTACGGGCATTTCGATCGATGGAAAACCTGTGCAGGAATTTGCTCCAGGACAGTTTGATTATTACTATCCCATTGAAGTCGGGGATGAAGTTCCTGAGGTGACCGTGCAAAACGATCATGAAGCGGTTACTTATGTGATTTCCCCGGCAATGCGGGTCCCAGGGGTGACCAAAATTACAGTTCACCGCCCGGACGGTGGTACGTTTGTCTATCGGATCTCATTCTGTACAACAAAAAACGTCTATCTAAGTGACCTAGAATGGACCGCTTTAGACAACCAGGGGACCTACGGACATGCAGTCAAGGACAGCGGTGTGGAAGGTCTAGACATGGTCGTAACCGGCCCGGATGGGGAAGCGTTGGATCTGCCTGAGGTCGATGGCAAAAAGAAGGGCATAGGCATGCATGCGTATTGTATGCTGACGTATGATATTGCGGGAAAGGGCTACAGCCGCTTTGAAAGCTGGGTTGGTGCAAGTCACCTCAAGGAATATAGCAATTCTATGATCTTCAAAGTGTACTGTGACAATGAGGAGGAGCCCCGTTATGTCAGTCCAGAGATGTCCTATCTGGTGCCTGCTGAGTTTGTCAGTGTGGACTTGACCGGAGTGCGAACACTGCGACTGGAACTGGATAGCAACGGGTCCATCAATGGCGACCATGGCAACTGGGCAGATGCAAAGTTCCTGAGCTATGAGGAAGTACCGGAATCCCCCGTGCAGCTGGGACTGGATGGACCGGAGACGGTGGAGACAAACAGCTGCTTTATGGTGAAGAATACCATAAGCGGACTGGAGGAACTGAAGGAGCCCATAGGTTCGTTCCAGATGAGCCTGATCTATCCGGAAGGGATGAACTGTGAGAGGGTCACGTTAAATGAAAACGTATCGGGATACTTTGCGTACAACATCAAGAACGATGAACATATGGTAAAGTTCTTGTATTTGGGAGAGTCCGGCGAAGGATTGCCGCCCGATTTGGACAGCCTGTTCACAGCGAAGTTCACGACGGACAGCGACTTGGCAGAGGGAGATTATACCTTGTCAATCCAAGATGTGACGATGGGATGCTGGAATGGAGAAGAGATTTCGTGCGACCTCCAGGATATGACTGTACATGTAGAGAAGGGTGAACCGAAGGAGCCGCAGTTGTTGACCGTACAGTGGAGCAGCAATGCAGCGGTGGAAGTGGAAGGAAATGCAGATGTGGTGATTTCCACGGATGCAATCTACGGCGCGAAAGTGATGCCGTGTGAAGATCTGACCTTTACCTTCACCCCGACCGACGGCGCATTTGCCAGT
>BCAA01000034.1 GCA_001305115.1 Clostridia bacterium UC5.1-1E11
CCATCTTGGAAGGCAGAATTTCCCGGGCAAGAAACTATAACCGGTGCATGGACTTACACCCCGCTGTGCCTGAAAAGCAGTGATCTCCGGACCTTGGTATTCCGAGTGTACATCCATTGATACTTGTCCCATCTTGGAAGGCAGACTTTCCCAGGCAAAAAGCCATAACCGGCGTATGAACTTACACCCCGCTGTGCCTGAAAAACAACAATCCTCGAACCCCGGTATTCCGGGTATATATCCGCTCATACTTGCTCCGTCTTGGAAGGCAGACTTTCCCGGGTAAAAAGCTATGACCGGCTCATGGCCTTACACCCTGCTGTGCCTGAAAAACAACAATCCTCGAACCCCGGGGTTCCGAGTGTACATCCATTGATACTTGTCCCATCTTGGAAGGCAGAATCTCCCGGGCAAGAAACTATGACCGGTGCATGGTCTTACACCCCGCGATACCTGAAAAACATCTATTCCGGACAGGAAAGCGTGATCCGCTGTATTGGTTCCTATTCCGCACCATCGTTTCTTTCAACATAGCAGAACAGGAAATCTGGACCTTCTTTTTCCCTCTTCTATCCCGTATAAATCATTTTAAGATACTAAAAAGATAAAAAAATAATGGATAAGCTACTTCACCAGTAAATCCTCTCCCTATTCTGACTGTAGTAAGCCAAAAGAAGGCCCCACCACAGATCATCTGCGATGGAGCCTCTTTTTGTACAGGGGTACGTTTTTTAAGATTTTTATGCGATGTCTACCACAGAGATGCCGTATGTGAGTGTACCGGTATAATTGCCAGGCTTTACATTGAAGGCAATGACCGGCTTCACAGTGTAAGTTTCTTTGCCATCGCCAGTAAAGGAAACAATCTCCTGGCCATTCATCTGATCCTTTTCGCCGGTCGTCTCAAGGGTTCGACCGTCCGGTGTGACAATCTGATAGCGCATGGTGCCACGAGTCTCCGGATCTTCCAGAACCATCTGGTTGCGATAATAGTCCGTGCCGGCGATCGTGACGGAAATTTTCTGATCTTCGCCGAGGTCCTGTACATCCTCCGCAAGCACTTCCACATCCGTGCCTTCCTGTTCCATGGTCACATGAGCGGGAATCGTAATGGTATAGCTCGGGTCATTGCGCAGAGTAAACTGGAATTCCGTAGAAGCGCTGTCCTTTACAGTCTCTTCTGTGGCAAATGCAGTCGCCGTCGTTCCAACACAGATGGCCACCGCCAATAAAAAGCAGCTGTTCTTTTCATTCCTGAAATTCCTCCTAAAGGCCGCGCAGGGCGCGCTAGATTTGTCTTTATCATACCGAATCGGACAGGCCCCGTGGTTCAGAAGGCTTTAATTTTCTGTAAAATCTATGTTATTCATTCTGTTCTGGGCTCATTCGCCCAGCCCACACAAGCACCTTCGTGTTTCTGTCCACTTGCGGGCTAGAAGAGATCGGTCTAAATCGACTTTACTCAAGCTGGACAAGCACTTTGTGTGTCCAGGCAGCCCCCTTTTTCATACAACCCCCTTTCAACCTATAGGCGCAAGGCCGGATGTCTCCATATCCTTTGGTAGACTTCTCCCTTTTGTTACAATATGATTCAACCCTCCTATTTAATAGTTCATGTTGTATTTTAGGCATTATAAACTCTTATGATCACACTTGAAACCCATACATTTTTTATATTCTTTCTATCGAAACAAATCGATAGCTGATGAATATGCGTCCAAAATTCAATTGTTTTATTAGGGAAATCCTATGTAAGAGCGCATATTTGTGGAAATTCCGGAGTCTGATACAGGAATCCTTAACAGAAAGGGCCGAGGTTGGCCAGGCTTCCATAGGGTGGAAACCGCCTGTGTTTGGATTTCACGGAACAATCTTTTCAAATACCAAATGTAATCAGTCATGTCTGCCTAAAAATTTTTGAATTCCGAGAGTACGGAGGCAGCTGTCATGACACGTACTGTCATTTTTTCTACACAACTTTGCAAAATACAAAAGGACGCCCCGTTTCCGGCCAATGTGCCGGTTGCTGGGCGTCCTTTTCGAGTTCTTCTTGTTATGTGTTTGGGCGGCTTCTTTGTCAACCGAAAGTCCCCCGCTTTTTCTTCCATGGGAAGAGCGCTCTTAGACGATTACACAAATCATTCCGGGAGTTTTGTGATCTCCACACGGTTCCCATCGGGGTCCAGGATACACGCCTCATAATACCCGTCGCCGGTCTGATGTGGCTCCAGCAGTACCTTCCGCCCTTCTTCATGAGCGCGCTTGGCCAGAGCATCCACCTCATCCTTTCCACCCACTGCAAATGCAATGTGGGTCAAGCCCAACGCTTCCTGCCCGGGTTTATACGCGCTCTCCGGGATAGTGGGCATCTCCATCAGCTCCAACCGGCTTCCATCTCCAAAGGTCAGGAAATACGACTCGAAATTCGCATGAAACTCGGATTTACTTTGATATTTTGCCCCTGCTTTTCCATCAAAATAGGAACAATAAAAGTCCTTCATCCCTTCCAAGTTTCTTGTCCAGATGGCTACATGTTCCAACATGGGGGTTCCTCCTTTACAATGTGCATCGATTTCAATGCTGGTTTAGGCGACTCTATAGCTGCGCCACCCAGCGTCAATTTGTAGGCCTCTTTCATTCTATGGGCTTTGCTCTATTGATAGTATAGCGCAAAAAGGCCCTTGTTTCTTTTCAAAAAGCGCCATATACTATAACAAAAACGACCGATCAGAAAGGAGGAAAACGATTCTATGCCGGTTGCAAAATGTCCACTCAAGATAGAAGATAACCGCATGGAGCGCCAACCGTTGCGTGACTCTCTATTTGCCTGTTGTGCTTATCATGGAGATGTGCACGATTACATAGGCGCTCAGATTCCACCGCACTGGCACCATGAATGGGAAATCTTCATGCTTGATGAGGGAGAAATTGAGGCCGCCGTCTCTGAGACGCAGTTCTCTTTGCAGGCTGGACAGGGAATTTTCATCAACGCGGACAAGCTTCACCGAATCCGCTGCTTGACCGAAAAACCCTGTCGGTATCATTCGATGGTCTTTGACCCTTCCATCATTTCCGGGGCAGTCGGAAGCGCCTTTGACATCAAGTACACGCGTCCTTTTCTCGAGAATGGTCCACCGGCCCTCGTGCTTTTGCCCGAGGAACCCTGGCAAAAGGGGGTATTCGACGCCTTTGAAGAGGCTTTTTACGCCTGTTCGGACGAACCCTACGCCTTTGAATTTACGGTTCGGCATGCGCTTTCGCAAATTCTTATACGGATTCAGCAGCATACGGGAGAAATAGTTGCCACTAGGCCGCCAGCGTTGCGCGAGGAACGTTTAAAACAGATGATCGTCTGGTTGGATAGTCACTATATGCAGCCCTTCACCCTGCGCGCACTGGCCCAGGCAGTCCACTTTTCTCCACGCGAATGTGAACGCACCTTTGAGCAGCTCCTCCACACTACGCCGCAGAAATACCTTTTGCGGCGGCGTATCCTGGCTGCAATGAGCCTCCTTGCACACCAGAATCTCCCCGTGATAGAAGTTGCCGCCTGTTGTGGGTTCTCCAACCACAGCTACTTTTCTAAACAATTCCGTGCTGCAACTGGTTATACCCCGCGGGAATATCGTTCCAAATGCCAAAAGGTATAGAATCAAAACCATTGTAGGGCATGCAAGGCCGTTCTTCTGATTCCGGACTTAAATGCTATAGGGGGCAAACCGGTTTGGCCCGTTCGTAGCGAGTATTCCCTTTGCGTTTTCCACAAACAGGCCAAAATAGTGAAAGACAGGTTCCTGCACCCGGTCCGATTGCAACCGCCCAGGCATACAAAAAGGCTGCTGGAACAACCGCCCACAGCAGCCTGATTCCTTCCACGTTATTTCCCTTGCACGACCATAATCTTCTCTTTGCGTTTTCCACAAACAGGCCAAAAATAGCGGAAAACAGGTTTCTGCGCCCGGTCCGATTGCAACCGTCCAGGCATACAAAAAGGCTGCTGGAACAACCGCCCACAGCTGCCTGATTCCTTCCGCGCTATTTCCCTTGCACGACCATAGTCTTCCCTTTACATTTTCCACAAACAGGCCAAAAATAGTGGAAAACAGGTTTCTGCGCCCAGGCCAATTGCAACCGCTCAGGCATACAAAAAGGCTGCTGGAATAACCATCCATAGCAGCCCGATTCCTTCCACGTTATTTCCCTTGCACGACCATAGTCTTCCCTTTGCATTTTCCACAGGCAGGCATAAAATAGTGGAAAACAGATTCCTGTGCCCAGGCCAATTGCAAGCACTCGGGCATACAAAAAGACCGCTGGAACAATCGCCCACAGCAGCCTGATTCCTTCCGCGCTATCTCCCTTGCACGACCATAGTCTTCCCTTTGCGTTTTCCACAGGCAGGCATAAAATAGTGGAAAACAGCTTCCTGTGCCCAGGCCAATTGCAACCGCTCGGGCATACAAAAAGGCTGCTGGAGCAATCGCCCACAGCAGCCTGATTCCTTCCGCGCAATTTCGATTTGCATGACCATTGCACTTGATAAACCTGTTTCTCCGACTATGCTTTAAAGCCCTGGAACAGCTCTACAATTTCCTTCTTGTGCAACTCGTTCTTCTCGTTTGTCTGGGTGTCCCTGTAGATCATCATGTACTTGCCGCTCTCTGAGAGATAAGCATCCGTGACTTCCTGCCCGATGACGGTAAAGGAACCGTTCTGCTGGACGCTGTTGAGGACGGCCTGCGCCTCATCGCTCAAATTGTCTAGATCAAATTCGTACAATTCCACAGTGACGTTGTTGCTTCCCTCGTAGCTAAAGCGGTATTGCACGCCCGATTTTGCACCGATGAAATCCGCCGCCATATCCACCGGGTCCCCGTCTACACCGCCGTTCTGTGCTAAAAATGTGCACAGGCCGGTCAGGCTGTCGTCCACATCCTTTTCCACTTCTTCCGGGTCCTTTGAGGGCGCTTGGCTCTCCTCTCCCGCCTGGGATTCTTCCCCTGGGGCCGAACTCAGGATTACATCCGAAGTCGTTCCGTCCGCGCCGGAAACCGTCCCCACATCCACCCCGCAGGCGGAAATACTGAGAAGGAACGCGGCAGCTGCGACAACTGCAAAAATCTTTTTCATCGTCAGTCGACCTCCTATACTGTGCGGCGCAACATGAGTTGCAAACGCCTCGCATTTAAATAATACAAAACACCTATAGCGCAAGCTATAGGTGCTTCAAAAGTGGTGGACACAAGGGGACTCGAACCCATGACCTCTCGCGTGTGAGGCGAGCGCTCTAACCAGCTGAGCTATGCGTCCATATCCCGCGCGCTTGCTCGGGAATATAAAAGAGTGGTGACCCGGACGAGATTCGAACTCGTGAAACCGCCGTGAAAGGGCGGTGTCTTAACCGCTTGACCACCGGGCCATTTGGTAGCGGCAACTGGATTTGAACCAGTGACACTTCGGGTATGAACCGAATGCTCTAGCCAACTGAGCTATGCCGCCATAAACGTCTCGCAAAACCAACAAACAGTCTATGCGAAGCGTTTATTATTATAATACAGCCTGTCCGGTTTTGTCAATAACCATTCGAAGAAAGTTTTCACTTTTTTTGAAATTTTTTAATTTCCGGGGAAAATGTGGGGAAACCCGGCGGTTTTGGCGTCTATATACAACCGTCAAAGAGGCGATATGGGCGTTAAAGGAGAGATATGAAAGATTTCTTAACCCAAAAAGTCGTGGGGCGCTTTTAATATCCATGTACCAACTCTGGCAAAAATTACTAGACGGTAGGTTTCCGCTGTTTCATCGCGTTTAGCAGAACTTTCATACGACCGGTTTGTTTCTGCGCTTTTGCTTATTTTCTCCGCCTTCCAGGAGAAAAGCTTATGCACATAGCGCGCGGGTGTTGTGTTATCATAATAAGGCGTATTATGTACGGAAATCCACATACAAAGGGTGTTTCGAAATGCGAATCATTGCACAAATTGGTGTCGTTTTATTGGTATGCCTTCTGGGGGAAGCCATTGCGGCAGTTTTGCCGTTCCCATTTCCCGCCAGTGTGATCGGCATGGTTTTGCTGTTCCTCCTATTGGCCTGTGGGTGGTTAAAACCACATCACATACGGGAAAAGTCCAACTTCTTATTGTCGAACATGGCCTTCTTTTTTATTCCCGCCGGTGTGGGGCTTTTGAAATACCTGGATGTTTTAGCGGCAAATCTGATCCCCCTGTTGGTCATTTGCTTGGTTACAACCCCCTTGGTCTTCTTTGTGACCGGCTGGACTGTACAAGCGGTTATGAAATGGACCGCATCCAAGGAGGACAAGCCCGATGTTTGAAGCTGTGATTCAATCCCCGTTGTTTGGTATTGTCCTTTCGGTCATGGCTTTTGAAGCCGGCATCTGGATACAGAAAAAGACCCGAAAAGCCATCTGCAACCCCTTGGTAATTGCCATTATCCTCTGTATTGCGATTTTGGTGCTCTTTGATATTCCGCTGGAAGCCTATAATCTGGGCGGAGACATCATCAATCTCTTCCTCGGCCCGGCGACGGCGGTGCTAGCCTTGAACATCTACAACCAGATGGATATTTTAAAAAAGCACTTCTGGCCCGTAGTTGCAGGCTGCACCGCCGGCAGCGTCACCAGCATCGGCAGTGTTTTCCTTCTGTGTAAGGCGTTCGGCCTCGACGAATCCATCACCAGGGCCCTGCTTCCCAAAAGCTGCACCACCCCTATCGCCGTGGGAATTGCAGAAAGCCAGGGTGGCGTTGTGGCTATCGCCATGGTCGCTGTCCTACTCACCGGCTTGATCGGCGCAGTGGCTGCCCCGTTGTTCGCCAAATGGTTCCATATCAAAAGCCCTGTTGCACAAGGGCTGGCCACGGGCGCTTGCAGCCACGCCCTTGGAACCACAAAGGCGTTGGAAATGGGTGATGTACAAGGCGCAATGAGTGGGATTTCCATCGGCATTTGTGGGATTATTACCGTCGTCCTATCGCTGTTCCTATGAGCGAGGTATGGTTGTATTCGGTTGAAGTTTATAATGAGAACATAAAAGAGGGTGTCCCAAAAGTCATGAAAGGATGGAAGGCTCCCCTCGTTTTTTAGAAACGCAGATATTTTTCCAAACAGAAAGAGGATGCCCCTTTTCTATGAATCGAACAATTCGTAGTTCGGGGACACCCTCTTTCTTTATAAAAGTATGCCTATTTTTAATGTCTATAAAAATGTATTAACAATAGGAATACACTACGATTATTCCACTGTTGTCTAATCGCTGTCATTCCTTTTGCAATTATTTATTCGCATATTAGCAATAGAGATCCCCTACCTTCTGCGGCGATTGTCCCTATTAAAATATTCATTATGAAAATTGTAGAAAAAACAACCGGAAAATTTTCTATTAGATAGGTACTATTACATATTTAATCATTTTATTTCTATTCAGAATATTTATCCGACAAAAATTGAAAAAATAAAATCCGAGGTATGAGTCATACCCCGGATTTTCCATTTTACAAGGCTATCTGTATACAGTTTTCTGGAATCCTAAAACTCCCAATAAAGGCGTATTAAACGCTGAGCGAATAGTTCGGGGATTCCTTTGTGATCTGAATATCGTGTGGATGGCTTTCCTTCAGGCCAGCGCCGGTGATCCGGATAAACTGCGCCTTCTCATGCAGCTCTGCAATATTGGCGCAACCGGTATAACCCATTCCTGCACGCAGGCCGCCCATCATCTGATAGATGGTGTCGGACAGCGGCCCCTTGTACGGGACACGGCCCTCGACGCCCTCGGGAACCAGCTTCTTGTTGTCCGACTGGAAGTACCGGTCGGAGCTTCCGCCGTCCTTCTTCCCCATGGCCGCCAAACTTCCCATGCCGCGATACACTTTGAACTGACGCCCCTGGAAGAGCTCTGTCTCTCCGGGGGATTCCTTGCAGCCCGCAACCATCGAGCCAACCATGACCACGTTTGCGCCCGCTGCCAGCGCCTTTACGATGTCGCCCGAATATTTGATACCGCCGTCTGCAATAATCGGGATGCCATGTTTTGCCGCCACACAAGCCGCGTCGTAGATCGCCGTGATCTGCGGCACGCCGATGCCCGCTACAATACGGGTGGTGCAGATAGAACCCGGCCCGATGCCAACCTTTACGCAGTCCGCACCCGCGTCGATCAATGCCTCCGCACCCGCTGCGGTTGCGATATTGCCTGCAATCAGCGGGAGGTCCGGATAAGCCTTCTTGACCTTGCGTACTGCCTCCAATACACCGCTGTTGTGACCGTGCGCCGAGTCAAGCGCAACCACATCGACCTGCGCCTTGACCAGTTCTGCCACGCGCTCCAGCACGTCCGGGGTCGCGCCGATGGCCGCGCCGCACAAAAGACGGCCCGCCGCGTCCCTCGCGGAATTCGGATACTGTACGGATTTCTCAATATCCTTGATCGTGATAAGCCCCTTCAAATAACCATTCTCGTCCACAATGGGGAGCTTTTCGATGCGGTGTTTGCGGAGGATCTCCTGGGCTTGCTTGAGGGTGGTCCCAACCGGAGCGGTCACCAGGTGGTCCTTTGTCATAACCGCAGAGATCTTCTGATCGAAGTCCTCCTCCGTCATAAACCGCAAGTCGCGGTTGGTAATGATTCCGACCAACTTTCCGCCCTCGCAGATCGGAACGCCGGAAATTTTGTAGCGCGCCATGATGTCATTGGCATCATGGACAAAGTGGTCCGGAGAGAGGAAGAACGGATTTACGATGACGCCATTTTCAGAGCGCTTGACTCTGTCCACTTCATCGGCCTGCTTTTCAATAGACATATTCTTGTGGATGATCCCAACGCCGCCTTCGCGGGCGATCGCAATCGCCATATCCGTCTCGGTGACGGTATCCATCGCCGCGGTCATCAACGGCGTATTCAGGCGAATGGTCTTGGTCAGTTGGGTGGAGACATCCACCTCCTTTGGCAGCACATGGGACTCCGCCGGGACCAGCAGGACATCGTCGAATGTCAACCCCTCTTTGACAAACTTGCTAGAAAATTCCGTGTTTAACATGTTTTGCCTCCCTTTTCTTCTCTCTTTTTTGACCTTTTTCGCACAATATTATAGTGTTTTATTATACCATTGGAGACAACTTTTTGCAACCAAAAATGGGTCCTAATCCTCTCGAAAAGAACAGGATTTTTATGGTTTTGTTTCCAAATCTCTACCCTTTGTCATATACAATAATGGGTAGGGATTTCCTTGTTCGTCCAGCTCTGTTCTTTTATAAACTGTAAATCCCATATGTTCATAGAAACCTTTCGCGAGAGGGTTTTGTTCGTTCACTGCTAAATCATTGACAGAATATTGTTCCATTCCGTATTGAAGCAACTCCTTTCCAAGCCCCTTCCCTCTTTCTGTATTAGAAATAAAAAGCATTTCCAGATGTTGTTCTACAATTCCCATAAAGCCAACAGGAAGTTGATTTTCATTTTTTATGATGAGTAAATGCGGTATTTCTTTTAATGCTTGCGGTACATCCTTTTTTATGTTTTCTATTTCATTTTCTGATAGAAAAAGGTGGGTTGCTCTTACGGAACTTTCCCATACTTTTAATAATTGTTCTATCAGCATTGAATTTCTGTCTGCTACTTCTGTAATTTTCATCTTGTAAGTCCTCCGTAAATTTACATTGAACGAAATTGCTGTGTGATAGACTGCTAGGGCTGTAGTATAGCGATTTTGTTCAATCTCAATTTGCCTTTAAGTGCATTATATCATGGTACTTCAATATCGTCATTTCTTTTCTGCTTTTAAAAAGTTCCTTATCAGCCTTTGTTTTGTAAAGGGTGCTAACGCGTTGCTTGCGCAACAAGCCCTTGACAAATCAAAGTCTAATAAGTCTTAAGATAACCAAGCGCAGATAAAATACTGTGTTGTTTCGCAGTACAAAAAATGACGCTTTACTTCAAGCGTCATTCTTCCATAACTCTGTATTTCTTTGTATAAATCGTTACATAAGGCTCTTTCATTTGTTGTAATTTTCTTTTAACAGATTTACTGATAGATACCATATTTATGCGGATATTCTCCATTTTCCAACTGTTTTTCCCTATAAAAATGCGACAAATACGGTTTGCACTCTTTTGTCTATCTTTTTCACATACTCTGTTACCATGTGATACGAGACACAAGACAAAAATTTATATGGACAATTTTCTCATAAATATGTACTATTTTCCCATTGCTTTCCTACATTATTGAATTCTCTTGCGATGTATGGTATTACTGATCTATAAATGTTGCTCATTATTGAATATTTTTATGCTTTTAGATGAACATAGTGCCTTTCGGCTATATGATACATTTCTGAAAGGAGGATCGCGTTCGTAAAGAAAAACTGTTTTGCTTTTTGGAAAAGGAGAGAGAAAATGAAGAGATTTCTATCCGTAGCACTTGTCTTGTCCCTTCTGATGGGTATGTTTTCCATCCACGGGATGGCCCGTACAGAACAACCGTCTGACCTTTTGGAGACAGCCGCCCGGACGATGGGCGTCGATGTCGGCGACCCCTACGAGCCGGTAGAGACAAGCCGGCAGCAGATCCATTTTAACCGCGAGTGGAAATTTAAAAGTCAAACCGTAACCGACGATGCCGCTCCTGATTTTGGCGGCGCCATCGAGCCGGATTTTGACGATTCCAATTGGACCAATGTGGGCCTTCCCCACAGTTTTAGCATCCCCTACAATATGGAAACCAACTTTTTTGTGGGATATGGCCTATACCGCAAGACCTTCGATGTTCCCCCGGAGTGGCTGGAAAACGGAAAGCGTGTGAGCATCGAATTTGAAGGCTCCTTCATTGAAACAGAAGTCTTTGTCAACGGTGAGGCCGCAGGGACCCATTTGGGCGGTTACACCGGATTTACCTTCGATATCACCGACAAGCTCCATGCGGGAGAAAATGTCATTGCCGTTCGCGTCAACAACAAGTGGAATCCAGAACAGGCGCCGCGCACCGGCGACCACCACTTCTCCGGCGGAATCTATCGCGATGTCTATCTGAACATTACGGATAGCGTCCACGTTGCCTGGTACGGCACCGCAGTTACGACACCCGCCCTCAACAACCCTGGTTTGATGAAAAAAATGAGGACGGCACCCTTTACTACGACTACGAGAATATTGACGAGGAAAGTTATACCCCCGCGGAGGAGATCCGCGAAAATATTGCGCAAAAGCGTTCCGATGTGCGCGTTCAGACAGAGGTACAGAACGACTCCGATATGGAACAGACTGTCATTGTCAAGCAGGAAGTTGTGGATCGGGCGGACGGCACCCTGGTGGCTTCTTTCCAATCCGAACCGGCTACCATCCCTGCCAACACTACCCGCGTCGTGGATGCCCAAAGCGATTACATCCAGAACATCAAGCTTTGGAGCCCGGACGAGCCGAATCTCTATGAGGTACACACCACCATATTGGGCGGCAGTGGACAGGCATTGGACTCCTACACCTCTCCCCTGGGATTTCGCTGGGCGCAATTCTTGAACGACGGATTCTATCTCAACGGCGAGAAAACCGTCCTCTTTGGCGCCAATGCCCACCAGGATCACGCTGGCTGGGGGGACGCCGTGACCAACGAAGGTTTTTACCGGGATGTGCAGATGATTAAAGACGCCGGTATGAATTTTATCCGCGGTTCGCACTATCCCCACGATCCCGCCTATGCGCAGGCCTGTGATGAGATCGGTGTGATGTTTTGGTCGGAAGTGGCCCTCTGGGGCATGGGCGGTGGCGCGGATCGCGCGCCAACCTATACCGCTTCGGATTGGAATGGCGTTAACGGCTATCCCAGCAACCCGGAACATTATGAAGCGTTTAATGAAAGCTTAATGCGCGACCTGACGGATATGATCCGCATCAACCGCAACCATCCGTCCATTATCATCTGGAGCATGGGCAATGAAATTTTCTTCCCCATGGGGCAATCGGATATGCAGGTACGTAAGGATCAGGTCAATGAAATGCGCAACCTGGCGCATAAACTGGACCCCACCCGCAAAGCAGGAATGGGCGGCGTACAGCGCGAAGGTTTCGACGTACTGGACGTCTGCGACGTTGCGGGTTACAACGGCGACGGTGGCTCCGCCGCTCTTCCGGAGCCTGGAAAGGGCATGCCCAGCAATATGACCGAATATATGCCCAGTATTGCCTCAGAATACGGTTCTCATGTTGCAAACCGAGGGGAATCCGGTGACGAATTCCGTCCTTATTTTGATGCGATGCAAGATGGCGGCGATATTTACAGCTATGCCCTCAAAGGCAACCGCGCTGGGATCTGCCTTTGGTGCGCTTTCCACCATGGAAGTGTCGGCGGTTCCGGCCTCGCGCAGATGGGATTCATCGATTACAGCCGTCTGCCGCTCAAAGCATGGTATTGGTACCGTCAGGAATACACCGGCGTTCCGGCGGAATTTTCTAAAGAGGGAACTGGCGACCATTTGGAATTGACCGCGTCCCAGACCACCATCCCCAACGATGGCACGGCCGATACCCACCTGATCGTCACGGTCAAGGATGAAAATGGCGACTGGGTCAATCAGTCCCCCACTGTTACCTTAGAGGTACTAGAAGGTCCCGGCGTGTTCCCCACTGGAAAGGTTATGACGCTGGCCGGCGGCAACCTGATGCGCGACGGCAAGGGAGCGACGGAGTTCCGCTCCTATTACTCCGGCACCACGGTCATCCAGGCGACCGCCCCCGGAATGGAACCGGCAGAGATCGTCATTACGACTACCGCGACGGAACCAGAATACGGGAGAACGGAACCGGACAACTTCCTGATTGAAGAAAAAGAGGATACGACGGATAAGTTGCTTGATGCCGGCACCTATACCGCGGATAAAACTGGACATCCCACCTTCCCCTCCAGTGGAAACGGCGCCCTGGCAAACGATGGAGATACGGCCACCAAATGGGTTGCAGAGGCCGCTGGTTCTGGTGAATACTGGATGCAAGACACCGAATATGCACTGCATATGTACAAACTGAAGCTGGACTTTGAAAGTGAACCTTATCCGTATAAGGTGGAAGTTTCCACCAGTAATACCGGCCCCTGGACGGAGATTGTTTCCTACACAGCGGACACCATTGCCAACCGTCCTTACGAAGAGGACCTGGGTGGTATCCGTGCTCGCTATGTGAAGGTTACTTTCACGGATGTCCCGGAGGGGGAATACGCTTTCCTGAACGAAGCGACCGTTTACGGAATTACTGCCCAGGGGGCAGCCGATGAAACTTCTGCGTATGGTTATACCACCCATTCGGTTTATGTATCCGACTTGGAGCCTGTAAAGCCCATCACGCAGGGCTGGGCGGGTAAGGCCCCCGGAATCGACCAATCCATTGAGGGCAACCCCATCACCATCGGCGGCGTTGTCTATGACAAAGGTTTGGGGCTACACGCGGATAGTGAAGCAGTCTACCATCTAGGCGGCCAATACACCCGCTTCCAGGCGGTGATCGGCATTGACGACGAAGTAGGAAGCAATACAGCGGATGCGATCTATCGCGTCTATGCTACCGTAGAAGGCAGCGAACAGGAAATGCTGATCTATGAAAAACAAATGTCCAATGGAATGAGCGAGCAGGTCGATTTGAGCGTCCGCGGCGTCACCACGCTGCGCCTGGTGACCGACGCCAATGGATCGAACAGCAATGACCACACCGACTGGGCGGACGCCAAACTTCTCGGCGCAATGCGGAATACCACCAAGGCAGGTGCAAGCCTCACAACGGCTGTGGCCACCAGTACACAGGGATTGGAGGCAGGAGAAACCTTTTCTGCCTATATCACACTGAAAAATAGCGGCAGCAGTGCTTCCTATGCCACTTCCCTCGCCCTGTATGACCGCGAAGGGAACTTGCTGGATTTGTCCATCTCAGAAGACCGAATTGCACGTAAGGGTGAACAAACAGCGTCTGCGCAGGTATCGGTCCCCGCTGATGTACAGATGGGATATGAAGCACGTCTCAATATTTACGATCCGGACACTCTGGTTCTTCTGGCTGAGACGGTACATGTTGGCACCGCGTCAGAAACGCCAAACAGCGCGCGGACAGCGTTCCAAACGCAACGCTCCAATTTGGCCGAAAACAGCGATCTCCTAATCAAGGTTGACGGAGAGGATGCTTCTGTGGTCAAGGAAGGCACCTGGGGCATGTGGCCGGACAGCGCCGCCTATCAATCTACAGAAACCTTTGTCGGCGACAGTTACGATTGGGAAGGGACATCGATCTCTTTGACTTTTAACGGGGTACAAGTTGTTGTGGGCGGTAAGATTGACGGCAGCCAGGTTGGGGCGGACGTCTATCTGGACGGAGAAAAGATTGACCACATCAATAGCAATTCCTCTTCACAAGGCGGAAAGAATGGATATTATGAGGTGTGGCGTTCCAACCTCTTGGACGAAGGCGAACATACCATCCGTCTAGTCCCCACAGGCAAATTCAGCGTGGATTACTTCGGCTATGTGGCCGAATCTCCATGGATGAAGGTGGACGGCGAGGATTCGGCTGTAGAAAAAGAGGGTACCTGGGCACTCTGGGAAAGCAGCGACGCCTACAATGGGACGGAAACCTATGTCGGCGACGACGACTATGACTGGCGTGACACTTCGTTGTCCTATACCTTTAATGGCATCCAGGTCTGCGTAGGCGCAAAGATGGACGGCAGTCAGGAGGGTGCAAAAGTCTACATCGACAACGAGCTGGTTACCACTATCCGTACCAAAACCTCCGATACGTCCGAAGAGGGTTACAAGCGCGTGTGGGTCTCCCCCATCCTGGAAGAAGGCGAGCACACCATCCGCCTGGAACCGATCGGAAAATTTGGTTTTGACTACTTTGAATTCCTCAAGCCCGGCTTCGAAGACATGGCGCTCAAACCGACCATCCAACTGACCGAGCTGCTGAACCAGATCGCCCGCGCAAAGGCCCTCTCTTCCGAAGCCTATACGGACGAAAGTTGGAAGGCTATGCAGGTAGCCCTGGAAGAGGCGGAAACCGTGCGGGATACTTCGCGCGACCAGGCTGAGGTCGACGCAGCGGCAAAAGCCCTGAGCGAAGCCATCGATCAGCTGGTGCCCTATACCGCCCCCTCGGATGAGGTGAACGATGCGTTCCTACAGGCGATGGCGGCCGTACTCGCATTCATCGAATCCGATTGTGCCAACCAGTACGATTCCGAGGACGTCGCGGCATTGGCAGAGACTTTCAGCAATGCATATGACCTGTATGAAGAGAGCAAGCCTTCGGAGGAAGCATTTATCCAAATGACCACTGAGCTTCTGGAAAAACTGGAAGCCCTGCAGCCGGGCTCCAGGGAATACGCACTTACTGTGAAATTCCCGGCTGGCAGCGTACGTCTTTCCATCGACGGCGAAGACCAGACGATCGCAAATTTGATCGGTTCCTATCAAACCGATGTGCTCTCCGGCACAGAACTCAACCTAGCCTTTGAGCCGAGAGTCGAAGGCAGAGAGATCGCAGGCGTGACAGTCAATGGCGAGCCGGTAGAGGT
>BCAA01000035.1 GCA_001305115.1 Clostridia bacterium UC5.1-1E11
AACGCTTTGTGATCTGGGAGGGGTGCAGGAATGATATACAAGGAACAACGTTCCCCGCTCGTCCCCCGATCTTTGATCCCGTGCTGCCAGTCCAGTCCGCTTTCGGGCGGACAGCAACCGCGTGCAGCCATCGGGCGTGCGCTCATCACCAAGCCCATGCTGGTCCTTGCCGGTGAGCCGGCGGGGAACCTGGACTCCAAAAACAGCCGCGATGTGATCGACCTGTTGTATCAGGCTTCGCGCCACTACCGGCAGACCGTTCTGATGATTACCCACAACGTGCACCTGACGTCCTCGGTGGACCGGGTCCTGCGCGTCACGGACGGAACGCTTTGCGATTTGGGAGGGGTGCAGGAATGAAACGATATTTAAGCCTTATCCCTATTTTGGCCCGGCGGCGGCGCAAGCAGAGCCGGATGACACGGCTCTGCATCTTTCTGGCCGTGTTCCTCGTGACAGCGATCTTCGGAATGGCGGATATGGAATTGCGGTCGCAGCGGCAGCAGGCAATTTTAGACGGCGGCAATTGGCAGATTGCGTTCCGGGACATCACAGATGAGCAAGCGGCAAAGATTGCCGCACGGCCGGAGGTGGAGGCGTCGTCCTGGTACGGCGTGTTGAATTACGACGGCAATGAAGGATATACCTTGTCCGGAATTGAGACGGCAATCGCCGGCGTCGATGCGGCATGGTGGGAGATTTTCCCCTCTGCCCGGCTGGAGGAAGGCGCTTTCCCCGCCGAAGGCGATGGCGTCCTGCTGACCCAGGGGGCCCGGACGCGCCTGGGGATACAGGTGGGCGACGCCGTCCAGTTGCACACCCCGGACGGGAGGGATCTCGACCTGACGGTCACGGGCTTTGTGTCCAACACCGCCATGCTGGATCGGCAGGATGCGCTCGGCATGATTATGAACATAGAGGCATTTCGCGCCTATTTTTCCGATACTGCGGCGCAGGACGCCGATTCGGTCTATTACGTGCAATTTTCGCCGCTGTGCCGCATTTTGCAGGTGACAGAGGATATTAAAACAGAGCTGCACCTGCACGACGAACAGGCCCTTCCCTATGGGAAACTGTTGGGACTGATGGGCCAGAGCGACGACCCCCTGATGCTGCAATTGTATCTGACGGCGGCGGTGTTGGCCCTGTTGGTGGCGGCGGCAGGCGTGCTGATGATCGCCAGCAGCCTGAACAGCAACATCGCGCAGAGGACCTCGTTCTTTGGGCTGCTGCGGTGTCTGGGGGCGACGCGCAAGCAGGTGATCCGCTTTGTCCGGCTGGAGGCGTTGAACTGGTGTAAGACGGCGGTCCCATTGGGGCTTGCAGCGGGTACGGCGCTCGTTTGGGCGCTCTGCGCGCTGCTGGTGAAGCTCAGCCCCACCTATTTTGCGGGGATGCCTTCCTTCGGGATCAGCGGCATCGGCATCGCCTGCGGGGCAGTGATCGGCCTGGCGACCGTCCTGCTTGCGGCGCAAGCGCCCGCGCGCCGCGCGTCGAAGGTCTCCCCCCTGTGTGCGCTCTCCGGGAATGCCCTCCCTGTGCAGGCAGTGCGGCGGGCAGCGAATACGCGCTTGTACCGGGTGGAAACGGCGCTCGGTTTTCGCCACGCCACTGCAGGCAAAAAGGGCTTTTTCCTGATGGCGGGTTCCTTTGCATTCAGCATCATCCTGTTTCTGGCGTTCACCATGGCTGTGGACTTCATGCACCATTCCCTCACGCCGCTCCGGCCGTATTCGCCCGACCTGTCGATTGTCAGCGCGGACCGGACGTGCACCATCCCATCCGAATGGGCGCGCCAGCTCGCGGAGAATCCGGTGGTCAAGCGGGTATATGGGCGGATGTTCGCCTACGGCGTCCCGGCGGCAATCGACGGGCAGGCGGGGACGGTGGACCTGATCTCCTACGAGGAACACCAGTTCGGCTGGGCGGCGGGCTCTCTATTGGAGGGTTCGGTCGCCGAAGCCATGAATGGGAACGGCCTCCTCGCGGTCTACGATGGGGGGATTGCGCCGCACTCCGGCAGCACCGTCTCCGCGGACTTTGGGACCGGAACGCAAACGCTTCCCGTTGTGGGCGTCCTGTCCGATTGTCCGTTTCAAAGTGAACCGGGCGTACGGATTTTCATCTGCTCGGAGGAGACCTTCCGCGCGTTGACCGGGCAGAACGGCTATACGATTCTCGATCTACAGCTGACCAGCGATGCGGCCGACGCGGATGTACAGGCGATTCGCAATCAAGCGGGCAGCGGCGTCACCTTCTCCGACCAGCGGCGCGGGAACCGCGAGGCGATCGGCGCATATGTTTCCTTCGCGCTGTTTGTTTATGGTTTCCTGGCGGTAATCGCCCTGATTTCGGTGTTCAACATTGTGAACAGCATTTCGATGAGCGTGTCGGCGCGGCTACGGCAGTATGGAGCTATGCGCGCCATCGGGATGAGCATGCGGCAATTCACGCGGATGGTGGCCGCCGAAGCGGCAGCCTATGCGGGGGCCGGTATCCTGGTAGGGTGTGCGGTGGGCATTCCATTGAACCGCTTTCTCTATGAGCACACGGTCACGGCCAATTGGGGAACTCCCTGGTATGTCCCCTGGGCGTCGCTGGTACTGATCGTGCTGTTGGTGGCGTTGTCCGCGGCCTTGGCGGTCCGGGGGCCGTCCCGGCGCATTCGCCGCCTGTCCATCGTCGAAACCATCCATGCCGAGTAGGCCCGAACCCCTTCCAAGATGCTCGATTCCACTCCGTTTATTATAATAGGATAATAGGCGGGCAAAACAGCAGACGTTTCATACGCCATGCAGAGGCTGTGGGGCTGTTCCCATTCCCCTGCATGGCTTCTTTCGTCTTAACCCATACTCGATGTTGCGCGTCAGGCAACATTTCTATGGAATGATCATGGTTTATTCCGCCCTCAGTCCGGCAACTCCACACTTTGGATAACCCCCGCCTTTCCCGGTGATGTGCAATCCCCTGCAAAGTCGGCCTCTCCCCACCGGGCCACCTTCCCCGCACCAACTCCTGCGCTTTCCAGGCACGCCCGTTTCATTCGAATGTCCTGCCTGTTGTGCGAATGGGCTTATTCTATGTGGCTGCCCTCCTGTCGCTTAGATAGGTCTGCTTCACTCGATTGCCCGGATAGACCTGTTTCACTCGAATGTCCGCCTACTGCCCGAACAGACCTGTTTCCCGGATAAACCTGCTTTACGTGGCCGTTCGCCTGTTGCCCGGATGCCTGTTTCACCCGATTGCCTACCTGTTGCCCGAATAGGTCTGTTTTACCTGGTTGCCTGCCTGTTTCCCAGATAGGCTTATTTTACACAATAGCCCGCCTGGTCTCCGGACGGCCGCCCCGCTCTCTGCCAGCCTGTCCACACTTTGGATAACCCCCGCCTTTCCCGGCGATGTGCAATCCCCTGCAAAGCCGCTTTTCCCCACCCGGGCCCACCTTCCCCGCGCCAAGCCGAAGGAAAGTCACACAATCCCAACAAAAAACAACCCCCTCAAAGAATGAACGTCTCCGTTCATCCCTTGAGGGGGTTCTCTATCGCTGTATGCTGCCTTTCGGGCGATTTTCTCAACCTTTCGGATTTCCACTCCCGACCGGCGAATCGTCCTCCGGCGTCCCTTTCGCGGAAGGCTTTGCCGGAGCGTGCGGTTGCGCCGGCGAATCTGAGGGAAGCGCATCTTTCGGGCGCTCATCCTTGGGTTTTTCGCGGAAGGGAAGGATGTACTTTTTCACGATCAATCCTTCATACTTGAGCTTAAACTGCACCCGGCCGAAGAACCGGTGCTGGCAATGGCGGCAGAGAAATTCCGCGCGGTAGCTCTTGTTTTTGAGCTGCCACTCACTCACGCGGTGTGCACGCCGCCCGCACACGTCGCAGTTGAAGAGCATATCGCTGCGCTTAATCAACGGGTTGGACAGGTCGCAGATCACGACGGTCTTAAACTGGATGCGCCGGTAAAACTCCGCATCGGCCTCCTGCACAAAGGGCGTAAGGCTTTCGGGGGTGTAGAGCTTTTGCAGGCAGCGCAGGGAGAGCAGGCTGTCGCCCAAGGCGCGGTGATGGTCAAAACCATCCTCATCGATCTCCAAGAGTTGTGCCGAAGTGGAGAGCCCCATCTGTTGGGTTTTATCGTAGTGGAGCATTTCCTCGCAGTAGGCCTGTAAATTGACGTAGTATTGCAAAAACGGGATGCGCTCATTGCCGCAGAAGTAGCGGCAATTTTCGATCAAGGCGAGGATGTCGGACGTTCCCCAGGTCATGAGGATCGCGTCGCCCATCCATTTTTTAAACCGGCTGATGACCTGCATATATTGCAGGCCTCCGGCGAGTTCCTCGTTGGTGATGCTTGTGAGCGTGCGGATCTTGCCGCTGATCTTCTTCCCCACCTGCGGACGGACCAACGCCTCAAAGGTGTCGATGATATGCAGTTGTTCGTCCACCTTGACCGCGCCGAACTCGATGATCTCGTTGATGAAGCTCTTGATGCGGCGGCTGTAGGTGCCATTCCATTCCAGGTCGAGTATTACAAAATTCATAGGATCGGCCGTACCTCCAAGTCCTCTAAGCGGGGATTTGCGCGGGATTATTTGTTCCGGCTAGCCATCTTCATGCGGGTTTCCTTGTCGAGGATTTTTTGCGCATGCGGATGCTCTTGGGCGTCACTTCGACGAGCTCGTCGTTTTTAATAAACTCGAGGCACTGCTCAAGGCTGAGGATGCTGGGCGGGACGAGCTTAAGCGCCTCGTCCGAGCCGGAGGCGCGGGTGTTGGTGACGTGTTTTTTCTTGCAGACGTTCACCACAATGTCCTCGCTCTTGGGACTGACGCCGACGACCATTCCCTCGTAGACCTCCAGGCCGGGGCCGACAAACATCCGGCCGCGGTCCTGCGCCTGCCAAAGGCCGTAGCCGGTGGTCTCGCCGGTCTCATGCGCGATCAGGGAACCCTGCTGGCGGCTCTGCAAGTCGCCCTTGTACGGCTCATAGGAATCGAACACGTTGTTCATGATGCCGTTTCCATTGGTATCGCTGAGGAATTCCTGGCGATAGCCCATCAGGCCGCGCGCTGGAATTTTAAACTCCAAGTGGGTGACGCCGGTGTCGCGGGTGCCCATATTGACGATTTCGGCCTTGCGGGAACCGAGCTTCTCCATGACGGCGCCGACGTAACTGTCCGGCACCTCGATCATCAGGAGTTCGATGGGTTCGCAGCGCTTGCCGTCGATCTCCTTGTAGATGACCTGCGGGCTGGACACCTGGAACTCATAGCCCTGGCGGCGCATCTGCTCGATCAGAATCGAGAGGTGCAGCTCTCCGCGGCCGCTGACCTTGAACGCCTCGGTGGTGTCGGTCTCCTCCACGCGCATAGCGACGTTGGTCTCGACCTCTTTAAAGAGGCGGTCGCGCAGGTTGCGGGAGGTGACGTATTTTCCCTCACGTCCTGCAAACGGGCTGTTGTTGACCATAAAGATCATGGAAACCGTGGGTTCGTCGATCTTGACAAAGGGCAACGGCTCAATACAGTCGGGGGAACAGATGGTTTCGCCGATGTTCAAGTCGGTGATCCCGGAAACCGCCACAATGTCGCCGAGCTTTGCGCTTTCCACCTCGACGCGCTTGAGCCCTTCGAACTGATAGAGTTTCACCACGCGGACGTTCTTCGTCGTACCGTCGCGGTGGCAGAGCACGACATTCTCGCCGTCGTGTACCTCGCCGCGCTCCACGCGGCCGATGCCGATGCGGCCCACATAGTCGTCGTAATCCACGTTGGAGAAAAGCACCTGTGTCGGACCGGTCAGGTCGCCTGTAGGCGCGGGGACTTCCCGAAGGATCATATCAAACAGCGGCTTCATGTCCTTTCCAGGCACCGCCGGGTCGAGCGTAGCATAGCCGTCGCGGCCGGAAGCGTACACCACCGGGAACTCCAGCTGGTCGTCGTTTGCCCCCAGCTCGATAAAGAGATCCAGCACTTCGTCCACCACCTCGGCGGGGCGTGCGCCGGGGCGGTCGATCTTATTTACAACCACAACGGGCTTTTTGCCGAGGCCCAACGCCTTTTTGAGCACAAAGCGCGTCTGGGGCATGCAGCCTTCAAGGGCGTCCACCAGCAGCAGAACGCCGTCCACCATCATGAGGATGCGTTCCACCTCGCCACCAAAGTCGGCGTGTCCAGGCGTGTCGACGATGTTGATCTTTGTATCCTGATAGATGACCGCTGTATTCTTGGACAGGATGGTGATACCGCGTTCCCGTTCCAGGTCGTTGGAGTCCATCACGCGCTCCGCGACCTCCTGGTTAGCGCGGAAGATGCCGCTCTGTTTGAGAAGCTGGTCCACCAGGGTTGTTTTTCCGTGGTCGACGTGGGCGATGATGGCGATATTTCTCAGGTCATTTCTTACATCCATATATGATCCCTCTTCTTTAAAATTCACAAACGTTTATATTATAGCATAATCCACGCAACAGTGGTATGGATTTTGTCATAAAATTTTCTGCACGGACGGCCACACTTTTCCAGACATTTGCACGGATGCCCATCCTCTTTATATTCTGCAAGTTTTATAAGGTTCCTTCCACAAAGGCGGCAAATCTCGTTGCCTCCTCTTGCTTCTTCCAGCCGCAGGCCCCTCGCTTCTGCGAAGGCCCCGCTTTCTTTCGCCACAGGCGGCAAATCTTTTGCCTCCTCTTGCTGCTTCCAGTCGAAGCCCTCGTTTCTGCGAAGGCCCGCTTTCTTTCGCCACAGGCGGCAAGTCTTTTGCCTCCTCTTGCTTTTTCCAGCCGAACCCCCTCGCTCCTGCGAAGTTCCCGCCTGTATGAAGTCCTCGCCTTTATCCAGAAATTAACCTTCGAAAAAGAACCCAAAAGGCTCTCTGTTGGACAAGCTAGAAACCGTATGGAAACAAACGGAGGTGATCCCGGCAAATTTTCACAGGCCGCATTCCTTGGAAGCCAGCCCCGAAACCTGCGCCGGCCTCAAACCGCCCGGTTGACTGCCAAAAAATCGCCGCCGCTTGCCTTCCTGTGGTAGAATACTGGTATATGTTCCCGTCCGACGAGGCATACATTCCCCTGTCCCCACCATTTACAGCAAAGGAGAAAAAATCATGGACATTCAAATCAAAGCGCTGCGAAAGCGCGATTTTTCCAAAGCAATCCAATTCGCCATCACAGGGATGCACTTTGAGTGGTATCTGGACAACCCGTTTCTTTTGCAGCTCTACGGCCGGTATTTCTGGTATCTGGAACTCTCTCGCGCCACCCAGGTCATCGCCGCATATGCCGGAGAAGAACTCGCAGGGGTTCTGCTTGCAGAACTGGAAGGAGAGCCTAAAAAATACCGTTCCCTCTGGAAGACCCTCTATGTGAAGCTGTTCGAATTTGTGCAGAATACCTTTTATCAGGACAGCGCGGGAACCTATGCGTCGGCTACCCAGCAGCTTCTCTCCTCCTATCTGGCTTCCCACCGGCCCGACGGAGAAATTGTCTTTCTCGCCGCAAATCCAGCGGTCAAGGGCAAAGGGATTGGAAGCCTTCTGCTCTCTGAGTTGGAACGCCGGGAGAATGGCAAAACCCTTTTTCTCCATACCGACGACGCCTGTACCTATCCATTCTATGAGCACCGCGGTTTTACGCGTGTCGGGGAAAAGGATATTTGCATGGAAATGGGCCAAAAACAGGTGCCATTGAAATGCCTGTTGTATAGCAAAACCTTGGGAAGATCCTGCGCCTCCAAAGCCTCGCCCACCGCAAGCCCTTCCGAACTGTAAACAAAAAAACGGCTCCCCACAATGTGAGGAGCCTACATGGAGCGAACGACGAGGCTCGAACTCGCTACCTCCACCTTGGCAAGGTGGCGCTCTACCAGATGAGCTACGTTCGCATGTCTTGCAGCCGTTTTGCTCGGTGCATGAATTATTATACGATAGCCTTCCCCATTTGTCAACACTTTTTTTCAAAATTTTTCCGGGCGCGTTTTGCCCCTGCATTCCGGCGGGATTCCGTCCTTTCCTTCTCTTGTGGGGGTTTCCCATTTGACATCGGACATGCTATAATAAAAGTATTCCATGGGATTCCACGGCGTTTTGCGCTCTACGGCTTTGTGGCGCCGGCAGCGGCCGGACGTTGTCTGTGTTGCCGTCAGCCGCCGTCTGTGGCCGGATATTCCCAAAGACAAATGGAGGGACGAATTTGTACTTACTCAACCTGGGCGTATGGAACGCGGTCTTTGCTGTGCCGTGCGCCGTTGTAGATCAATACATAAAGATTGCCAGCCCCAACCAGTTAAAGGTGTTGCTGTGGGTCCTGCGCCACGCGGACCACGGCTTTGAGGCAAAGGAACCGGCACAGGCGCTGGGGCTTTCCGAGGATGCGGTCGGCGAGGCGCTGCTCTTCTGGCAACAGGAAGCCGGGCTCTTGGCGTCCAGCGGCGTCGAGCTCAAACCTGCGGCGTCCAACGCACAGACAGCCCCAGTGGAAGGGCCAGCCGTCTCGGCCGTCCCCACGCCTTCCCCCGCCCCTGTGCCGGACCCTCCGGCCGCCGTCCCTGCCAAAGCGCGGCCTGCGGCGATCCTCACCCGCCCGCAGAAGCCGGATAATGCGTTTGTCGCCAAGCGGATGGCGGAATCGGAGGAAATCGCTTACATGATGCAGGAGGCCCAGTGTATTCTGGGACGTCTGCTGAGCAATGGCTGTTCGGCCACGCTTTTGATGCTGCACGACGATTTCGGGCTGCCGGTGGACGTCATTCTGATGCTGCTGCAATACGCGGCCAGCGCGGGCAAGACGAGCACCCGTTATATTGAGAAAGTCGGCATGGATTGGGCGGAGGAGGAGATATTCAGCCACCAGAAGGCGGAGGAAAAACTGCGCCGGATTGCAGAAAACGCCAAGGCGTGGCATGTGGTGGAACAAACCCTGGGCATCGCCCACCGCTCGCCCACCGCCAAGGAGGAGACGCTCGCCGCGATATGGGTCAACGATTGGGGGTTTACGCCCATCCTTTTGCGCGAGGCGTACGAGCGCTGTGTGGACACAAAGGGCCAGTTGAATCTGAGCTATATGAACGGCATCCTCACCCGCTGGCATGAGCAGGGAATCACCACACTGCAACAGGCGCAGGAGGAAAAACTCCGCAAGGCGGCGGCGCGCAAGCAGGAAGCGTCCGCGAAGAGCACCTATAACATCGAGGAATTTGAGCGCTCCGGCGCATTCGATCATTTTAACGGGGAGTGACGGAAGTGGGATACAGCAGAGAGGTCTACCAGGCAGCGGCGGCGGCGCTGGCAGAGCAAAAGGCGCGCGCAGAGCAAACGGCAGAGACGCACCGCACGGAGCTGTACAGCGCGTTTCCACGCGCTGAGCAGATCGAGCGGGAACTCGCTACAACGGCGATCACGGCCGCCCGCGCGGTGCTGCATGGCGCGGACGCAAAGGCGCACTTGAACCGCCTCAAAGAACACAACCAGGCCCTACAGCGCGAGCTGGACGGCTTGTTGCAGGAGGCAGGGCTTCCAAAGGACTACCTGGAGCCGCACTACGCCTGTCCCCGGTGTTCGGATACCGGTTATGTGGACGGCCGTATGTGCGACTGTCTGAAAAAGCGCCTGCGCGCGGAAGCATACCGGAGTTTAAACACCCTCACCCCCCTCTCCCTCTCGACGTTTGAGACTTTCTCGCTGGACTACTATTCGGAGCAGGCGGACGCCTCTGGGCGTTCCGAGCGCGGGGCGATGGCGCGGGTGTTGGACATCTGTATGACTTACGCGCAGAATTTCTCCCTGCGCAGTTCCAACTTGATCCTGATGGGAGGCACCGGCCTGGGAAAAACACATCTTTCCCTCGCGATTGCAAACGCGGCCATTGAGAAGGGATTTGGCGTGGTTTACGGGTCTGTGAACAACATTGTTTCGAAACTGGAACGTGAACACTTTGGGCGTGAGGAGGAAACCGACACCGGTTCCCTCCTGCTCGACTGCGACCTGCTGATTTTGGACGATCTCGGCACAGAATTCCGCACGGCGTTTGCCGTCGCAGAAATCTATAACATTGTCAACACGCGCCAGATGGCGCAGCGTCCGACGATCATCAGTACCAACCTGACGATGAAGGAGATCGAGGAGCGCTACACAGAGCGCTTTGCCTCGCGCATTCTGGGCGGTTATGTGCGTCTGCCGTTCTGTGGGCGGGACGTCCGCCTGCAAAAGCGGATGCGCCGCGCCGCGGACCAGGGCTAAGGCTGCCTAAGGGGCAAGGAAAGCTATTTTGTTAAATGGGAAAGTACATATCCGTATGATCGTGTTTGTATGATCGGAAAAGGAAAAGCGAAACAAACAGGACCTTTCCGACCGCATCATAAACAAGAGAAATGGGCGAGTTTGGGAACGGCCATCAGGGAAAATACGCTACTTAGCCGGACCAACCCCTGCGCCCAGCCGAAGGCCGCCCCGCAGATGGCAAAAAACGAAAGCACCGTCGGATTTCCCTGAAACAGATCAAAGTTTTGCCAGGTTTGCCCCGCCACATCAAGCCAACCCTTGCGCCCGGCCGAAGGCCGCCCCGCAGACAGTGAAAAAACGAAAGCACGGCCCAGCAGGAATTCCCCGCTGTAGAGCCGTGCTTTTTATTAGGATAATTTTTACACGCCGTTCCGATTTGCGCCATCGGACACAACGATCCTTGTAGCCCATTCCGAAAAGAGGCCACCCTAAAAGAGCGGTGAGATAAGAAACATTTTAGAGACAGCCTGCAACCATCCTCTTTATTCTCTTAATACAATGCCCTAAAAGATACGTTGAGCTCGGAGAAACCTGTATGGGACGAAAATCAGTCTTCCCTGGGCGGGTTGTTAGTGCGCCTACAAGTTTTCTTAATACAATGCCCCCAAAGCGGGCGATTTTCCAATCAGCCAGGATTTCCCTGAGCGGCCGGAGTTTCCCAATCGCCACGACAACCGCTGTCCATAACGCCGTCCGTCTCTCTTCACATGGAACCCAAAGTCCATTCCATGCGTCTACAAAACTTTCCATCGCTCGCTTCCGCAGGCTCTTCTGCTTCCATTTACGTTCCCATATTTTTCATATAAAGAAACCCGTGGATGCAAGAACGTTCCTTTCATCAACATGCCGGGCCTTACTGGCATTTCCCAGGAAACCGTTATGCGTCGCCGTAGTCGCCCAGTGTGCCGAGGCTTTGGGCTTTTAGGTATGCATTGATAAAGCCGTCGAGGTCGCCGTCCATCACCGCGTTGATATTGCCGGATTCAAAGCCGGTGCGGTGATCCTTGACCAGCGTGTACGGCATAAAGACATACGAGCGGATCTGAGAACCCCATGCGATCTCTTTCTGCACGCCCTTGATGTCCTCGATGCGCTCCAAATTTTCGCGCTCTTTGATTTCCAACAGCTTGGACTTCAACATGCGCATAGCGACGTCGCGGTTCTGATACTGGCTACGCTCCACCTGGCAGGAGACCACAATGCCGGTCGGGATGTGCGTCAAGCGCACCGCAGAGGACGTCTTGTTGACCTTCTGGCCGCCCGCGCCGCTCGCGCGGTATACGTCCATCTTGATGTCCGCCGGGTCGATCTCGATTTCGATGGTGTCGTCGATTTCGGGCATGACTTCCAGGGAAGCGAACGAAGTATGGCGCCGTCCGGAGGCATCGAACGGAGACACGCGCACCAAGCGGTGTACCCCGCCCTCGCTTTTCAGGAAACCATAGGCGTTTTCGCCTTCAATGAGGATGCTGGCGCTTTTGAGGCCCGCCTCTTCGCCGTCCAGATAGTCCAGGGTACTGACCTTAAAGTTGTGGCGCTCTCCCCAGCGGCAGTACATGCGGTAGAGCATTTCCGCCCAGTCCTGCGCTTCGGTCCCGCCTGCGCCCGCGTGGAAGGTGAGGATGGCGTTCTTGTTGTCATACTCGCCGTTGAGCAGCGTAGAAAGGCGCTGCGTCTCCAAGCTTTCACGGATTTTCTTCAATTCATCCTTGGCCTCGGGCAGCAGGGATTCATCCCCCTCCTCGTTGCCGAGCTCGATCAGAGCCATCGTGTCGTCATAAGCGGCGGTCAATTTCTCATACGCCGCAATCTTATCCTTCAGCGAGCTGGAGCGTTGTAAAATCTTTTGGGAATTCTGCGTATCGTCCCAGAATCCCGGCATTGAAGCCTTGGTGTCCAGTTCCGCAATCTCATTGCGCATGCGTTCCAGGCCCAGCGCCTCGGCCAGGTCGTCGATTTCCGGGCGCAGCCCTTCCAGTTCCAGCCTTAACTCATCAAATTGCAGCATACTACCATCCTTAAACATTGATTTCATCCATAGTAAACCGGTGTTTACCGTCTAACTGGATAATTATATCGGATTTTCCGAAATTTGTAAAGGGGGCCGCGGGGCGAGAAACCGGCTGCTCGGATTGGCAATTTCTGCACACCACAGCCCAAATGCATCAAGGGTCTTTACTTTTTTCGTTTCATGTGTTATTCTGTAGGAAATGAAACAAGGGGGTGCGGCTGGATGTCGGCTATCTGCAAGTAACAGGACAATAAAAAATTTGTTTTCATCGGGAAACGATGTGTTTTTTGTTGTGCTTATTTTGCGGATGGTTGTTCTGGCTGGCTTGTTGCCCAGGCTGTTGTTTGGCTGGCTTTCTCCCTTGGGAGTTGTGTGTGAAGGCCCGTATCCTGGTATACGATTGTCTTTTTATAAGGCGAGACGCCCCAACAAAATCCGTATATGAGAACGATTCAGATAACTCATCTTCTCGGGAGTTATCTTTTTTATTGTCCTGACACAGATTGAATACAACTGATTCTAAATTGTGTAAGGAGATATAACTCACTATGAACCGTGAAAACAAAAAGAAAAAGTACGAAAAAGGATATCATAAGACACATGCATGTACGGATAGTTTCACTTGTAAAAACTGTGGCCGCCTGGTTGTCTCTGCGGGAGCCGGCACCGACCACCGCAATCACTGTCCCAATTGCCTATCGAGTCTCCACGTGGACACAGAGCCGGGGGACCGCGCCTCTGACTGTGGAAGCATCATGGAGCCGGTAGCGGTGTGGGTCCGGAAGAATGGCGAATGGGCCATTATCCATCGTTGCCGCCGCTGTGGAAAGCTCAGTTCCAACCGTGTAGCCGCAGACGACAACCCGATGAAACTGATGTCCATCGCCATGAAACCCCTGTGTGCCCCGCCGTTCCCATTGGAACGCATCGAGGAAATGACCGAACTTATGGCGGGGAGCGGAACCATGGGCTTTTGAACAACGTTCTATGCTTGCCGGGCTGCCGGAGGACTTCCGGCGGCAATGCGGCCGGTTGAGGGAGCGAACCCCCTCGTCCCCCGCGGGGTTGCTGCTGTACAACACGTTAGACGTTCGGGCAGCCTCTCTCTTTGGGGTGTTGCTGTTTGCGGGTTGCAGCTTTCGTTTTCCTATCAAACCCATTTAAAAGTCTTTCATCAAACAATAACCAGCCGGGCGGTTTCCACATAGGGGACCGCCCGGTTTTTACATCGCAGTCTGTCTTTTAAAAATCTAACAAAAGCGCTTTTATTCGTTTTTAACGTCCCGCAAGGCCCGCCGCTTGTAGCGTCCCAAAGGCCGGGCTTCCCCCGGCCCTTCTCAATTGACGCGCCGCAGTCCGCCCGATGGCGCTCAAAGCCCGAATCCCTTCGCATTGGATTGAGCGATGCAGTCCCTCGAAATCACTTGAAAACCACTTGAAACACCCCGCAAGGCCC
>BCAA01000036.1 GCA_001305115.1 Clostridia bacterium UC5.1-1E11
GTTATATTATACCATTTATCTTTTTTCTTTGACTTCTTTTGGGAATTTTACAACACACAACTTGCACATGTCATGTGAAATTTAGGATTGAAATTTGTGTATATCGCTCCATTATCCCCTCTTATTCTTCCAAAAAAGAGGAATCTCTCTGCTAAAATCAGCAGAGGGATTCCTCTTCCTTAGAAACTAACCAAACAACCGTCCTCCTGTTATACCGACAAATACCATGGATAGAATTCCAACATAAATCAAAACAGAAGGCAGGCCGCGGAATGCCCTTGGCATATTCTCATTGCGATATCGCTCCAACGCTTCGGAAAGAACAAGCGCTGCTAAAAAGAAGGCCACCCCTGTCCCTATGGCAAAGCCCACCGCCTCGTGTGGCTGGAGCGTAAAGCTGCGCTGCATATAGGGCATTGAAAGCACAATACAGTTGATAGCTGCTGGCGCAAGAACAGCGCCCACCTTATCATAAATCCCTGGGAGAAACGTTTTCATCAAAAATGCCGCCAGTATATACGCCAGTGCGGCACAAAATGCATAGATGGCTGGCCGCATAAACAACAATGTGCTATTGGAAAGCAAAACCGGACCCAAAAAACAAGCAACCAACGCCGAGACCAGTGAGAACCCTCCGACAAACAGGCTGTAAATTCCAATGGTCTTCGGTTTTCGCGCTGCGCGCAGCACGCGGCTAAAGCCAATGCCACCCGTAAAGATCAAATTTTCCGCTGTAACGGCTAACAGGGCTGTAAAGCCCACCTCCATCCATGTGTTCATGCGCGTGGTACCTGCCTTTCCGTCTTCTTATTTCTCCGGCTGTCCGCCCACTTGGCGAGGGCAGCGGCAAATCCAAGCAACAGAAATCCAAAGAACGGCAGAGCAGTCCCTTTATCCGCCGCGATATAGGTCCCTACATTGGTGTTCCAAACACTTCCCCTTTGGAGATATTCCCGCAAGCAGGCAAAACCGCACAAAACCACAGAATAGCCGAGCATACAGCCAAAGACATCGGCCAGAACCGCTCGCGCCAAGTGAAATGGTGCATAGTCGTTACAACGGGACAGCAACATGGAATTGCATACCGTCAGGCCCGCATAGATTCCCAGCGCATTGAGGGAACCTGGAAAAATCTGATTGAGGTACCAAGCCGCTGGAAGATAAGCCCCTGCACTTATCACAAGGACCGCGCCGGGGCGCAACCAATTGGGCACCAACCCTCCGAGAAAGCAACAGATCAACGCTGTAGGCAATGTAATCAGGAATAGCAGAAGCGATAATTGGACAGCTGCACGTAGATTATAACCAGCCGCAACAACCGGGTACAACCCCAAAGCTCCGATCAAAACCGGGTTCTTAAAAAACAAACCGTTCGTAAAAATCGTTCGGGTCTCCCGCAAGGTAGACCTCCTGGCAGGACGTATTTGTTCCGTTCTAGCTTTCAACGATCTTCCCTCCCCATCCGCGGGCGGCTGTTGCTGCCCGGTCCAGCAGCGGAGCAACCGCATTTGCCGCCAACACCGCAAAACAGGCGCCTTGTTCGTATGCGCCAAAGTGGCGGAATAGCATCACCAGCGCGCCGCAAAATGCGCCATAAACACACCGTGCTACCGGTGTACGCGGTGCGGTGACTGGGTCGGTCACCATAAAGACAGAGCAAAAAATAGAGAACCGGACATCAACTCATATTTCACGGAGGTCAACGGGCTGCATGCGATTCTTGGAAAGAGTGCAGCCCCCACAGCCGCTACCAGCAGAAAGAATACAGGGGCTTCCCAGTTGGCGATCCTGCGCAATATCAGGAACAGCCCACACGCGCCGATGACCAGCATGGCAGTCGTCCCCATCGGCCCTACAAAGCGGCCCCAGAGCATCTCCAAAGGTACAATATCCGGTTTCAGCCCTTCTTTTAGCACGCCCGCCGGCGATCGAACCGCAGTATACGTACATTCGCCAAAAGCCGGTAACACCCATCCGGCGGAGGAACTGATATAAGAAAACATGCGTTCCGGCCAACAGATGGTGACAAACGCCACGCCAGCTGCAGCTGGATTGAAGGGAGTGCACCCTGTTCCGCCAAAGGGTGCGCGCACAACCAAAACGGCAAAGAGCGCCGCCAGTGCGGGCATCCAGAACGGTGCGTTCACAGGCATCAGGAGCGCAATAATCAGTCCCGTTACCAGAAGGGATGGGTCCATTTGAATACTACAACGGCGCACCAGGCAGACTGCCACTTCCGCAATACAACATAGCGCCACCGTTCCAAAGGAGGTGACCAGGGGTCTCCAGCCATAGTACACAGCCGGCAATACCAACAGTGTACACAGAGAGAGCGCTACATTCCACATCATCGAAGAAACGCTTCGTTCTTTTCTTAAACAAGGTGTTTCCTGTAAAGAAGGCATTCTATTCGCCCCCCTTTTTAAATTCCGCTGCACGGAGCATCTGTGACACAAGGTCGATTCCGGATGGGCATGCCACGCTGCACGCAGCGCAAGCAATGCAATGTTGTACGTTTACCATCCGCAGAGGATCGGGGTTTCCCGGGAAAGCTGATCGCACACAGCCCACGGCCGAATCCCCCTGGGACAAGCGCGCGCACAGCTTCCACAGCCAATACAAGGGAAGGTTTTCCATCTTGGCGCGCGTTTGAGTGCGACCAAACAACGCGTATCCAGCGTAACCGGAGCGTCCAGATCGGACACCTGCTTCCCAGTGATTGAGGACCCGACAAAACAAGCGCCGGGTGTCCCTTCCCCTCCACAGAATCCCAATAGTTCCCGCAATGCCGTGCCAACAGGTACGCGGACATTGTATGGAGTTGAAACCGCATCGCCGTTCACCGTTACGACCGTCTCTGTCTGTGGGACAGCCTTCTCTAAAAAGTCTGCAAAAGCGACACAGGCCTGAACCCCAATAAATCCAGTGGTATTTCCCTTGGCATACAGCTCTCTCTTGAGCAATGCACGCGCCGGATAGCGCTCTCCAGCTGGAAACGGCTCGACCGTAGGGCACGCCTCATGAATCCGCTTGCTCTCCTTCCGAGAGCTCGCCGCAATACGCCATTCTTCTGCCCCACATGCCTTTGCAGCGGCGGCTAAGCCCTCCGCCACCCGCTGGGGGTTTTCCCGCAGGACTGCCACTGCGGACGCCACGTAGGGATCATCATCGATCGCATTGCCGAGCAGCAGATTTACACCGCGCCGGCGGAAACGTTTTAATTTCTTATATAGCGGCAGGCCATCAAATTCATCTACGATTCCTGCGGCAGCGGCCGCTGCAATAAGCTCCTCCTGATGCCCTTGCGCCGGTTTCTTTCGCTCCGGAAACTCATATGACCAATCGGGGATCAGAAGGACACAGGTGGTTGGGCCCTTCTGAGCAAGTGTCCTCTCCCGGATCTCCTTGATACTTCCCGCGGCGGGGGCGTATACCGGCGCAGCAAACTGCGGCGCGGAAAGAGGAGTCCCCTTTTCGATCCAGTCCCCCGGTTCCACCAAGCACTCCGAGCGCACGGTACATCCTACCAAGGGAACCCACAACTGTTTCGGCTGAGGAAAGCCCTGTATCTCGTGTTTCAGGGGTTCGTCCCTGTGCGGCTCCAAACGAACGCCGCGCGGTAACCCTATCAAAGGACCACCCCATTCCCTTCTCGAAGGGAGGCGATCGCTTTCGCTGCATCCGGCGCATGGAATACACTGGTTCCCGCCACACAAGCGTCCACGCCAGCCTGTTTTGCAAGAACCGCTGTCTGAGGATTGATACCGCCGTCCACCTCTACGAACACCCCGCGGGATTTGAGAGAACGCACCTTATCCATCATGGGTTCCATAAACGACTGGCCGCCAAATCCCGGTTCCACCGTCATCACCAGAACCATATCAAGCTCGTCCAAAAAGGGCAACACAGCTTCAACAGGTGTTTTCGGTTTTATCGCGACAGCCGGTTTTGCGCCCCCTTCCCGAATCGCCCGGATCGTCTCATGAACGCTGCTCTCCGCCTCCAGGTGGAACGAGATGATGTCCGCACCTGCCTTTAAAAAATCGTCCACATAGCGCAAGGGTTCGCTAATCATCAAATGGACGTCAAACGGCAGTTTGGTATAACGCCGGATTGCCCCTACAATGGGCGCGCCGAAGGTCAAGTTCGGTACAAAATGAGCGTCCATGACGTCCAAATGAATCCAATCCGCGCCGGCCCGCTCCATACGTATGGTTTCTTCTCCCAATTTGGAAAAATCCGAGGACAACATCGATGGTGCAATCAGCATGACTGCAACCTCCTTTTTTCAATTCCACAGCGGCCGTTACGGCGCCGGTTTTTCTATCTTTCATTTTATCCGAAATTTGTCTTTTTTTCAACCAAACGCGAAAAACGAAGCTGTTGAATTCCGGAATTCCTACTGTGAAAGGAATGGCACCCTCTCAAAAGCCTGGTCAAGAAGACTGGCTGCCGGGGAAAGGCCTTTCTGTGATTCGACACTTTGTAGAGCCATTCCATGCGAAATATGCTGAACCCCACCTTTTACAACCTGTCTTGAAGCCTAGGAAAGCCAAATGTGCGCAGGGCATCAACCCTGCGCACATTTGCCGCCGCGAGCGAACAGACACCAATATCCCGGGGCCAGCTGGACGCCCGGGTCTTGGCCGAACCCGGGCGATCTATCGTGAAGCGGTGGAAAATATATTTGCCCCGCACTCCCATAGTATGCACCCCGGTCCAAAATGGACTGCAAAATCCTGCGAAACTTACAATTGCCATCCGCAAATTTCTGTCCTCTTATCCTTCGCTGTTATCCTTTTTTCGTTCACGGTAATAAGCCATACATAGCAGCACCAACGCCACTGCCATCACGCCGCGGAACGCCCAACCGAGCGCGCCCGCAAACAGATCCTGCTGTAAAATCGCCCCAACCAGCCACCACGCGCCCATTACGAAAAACAATGCCCCTGCAAAATAAAAAATCTTATTCAGCTTCCCAAACCGAAAGACCAGAAGCAATGCCACAATAAACCACATGGCTGCATATAAATAATCCAACAAATCGCATAACCTCTTTTACACCGGACCACAGGGTTCGGGTTTTTTGTTTTTCAGTATACGCCCACCCTGAAATCCTGTCAACCGTTCTGTCAGCCCGCACGTTTCACCTGTCTCGACTGCACGGACGCCCGATGCAGGGCCCGCAAGCGGCGAGTCCGGCGAATGCGAAAGAGATATTCCCGGCGGACACGCAATGTACAACAGAATCCCATCGCCAATTCCAAAATACTCTGTACTCCTGTAAAAAATAAGTTCCCTTGCCCTGCTAGTAGGGAAACCAATCCCATGACCGCCATCATAGCACACAGCATTCGATTCGCGTCTGTCTTCGGTTGATATTGTACAAATAGCGTGCACGCACCGGCAATCATAAGAATTCCTATGAATTCCAACATCCCGTTCTCCCTCCAAAACGTTCATATGTTCTATTTCTTTCCCATGATAACACATATGTTCTGTAAATACAAGAGAAGCCGCAAAAATATTCGAACAAAAGGCCGATCTGCTTTCTTACTGCCGATCAACCGTTTTCTTCGCCGTAGAAAGCGCTCTTCTGTATTCCCATAAATATGTAAAACAAAAGCGCCCCCTAAGGGGCGCCTGTTAAAAATTCCTTTTCGCTGCCGTATATCGAATCCTAGAAGCAACCGTCATTCTGGGTAAGCTCCGCCTTCCCCACAGCAAAGCCGTAGAGAAACCGCTAGCCTACACAGAAAATCGGATTCACGCCATCCTGTGAACGCCTCTTCTACTAGGACAAAATATACAGGTTCATGTTTCGCACGCCAAAGTTTATACACTCATTGTACGTGTCGTAGTACAAGTCCGCAACAATCCGGCCGCTCTTTACACCGCCGCCTGTGTCCGCAGCAATGGCGTAACCATAGACGGTCTTTCCGTCCGGAGAAGCGATATACATTTTCGTACCATACGGAATGATATTTGGATTGACGGCTACCAGGCCCACTGCCGCAGGTTTTCCAGTAGAGGTATATCCACCACCCGTGTAGGCAGAACTGCGCCCAGAGATCACCTTGGAGTACCTAATCGTATTTCCATTGTGATCGGTAAGGGTACCGTCTCCATTGACCACCGCAATACCGCTCTTCGGCTTTGCGCCAACAGTAACAACCTTTGTGACCGGCTCTTTCAACACCGTTGTATGGAGAACGGTCTCCTCAGCCAACTGACCGTCAATAAACTTCTGACGCTTTTCAACGGTCTGGCTGCCTACCTGACCCTCGACTTCCACAATCGTCTTGCCGCTGTCGAGCGTCGCATCCTTTTTTGTTGTCGTCTCATAAGGAATTTCTTCTGTCACTGTAACATCCTGATAAGTCACACGGGATACGACAATTTGCATGCCGTCGCAAACGCGTTCCTGCAGGTTCACACTGACAAGATCATCGGCTCCAAGGGCAATCCCTTGATCCGACAGGGTTTGTTCCACCGTGTTGGACGGAGCCAGCAATTCGCGGGTCTCTCCATCCGCTGTGATGGATACTTCATATCTGCGGGTGACTACGATTTCCGTGTCCTCCGTCACTTTCTCGTTTTCGTCGGGCTCCACCACATCGTTTACACCGAGGGTCACGCCCACCTTTTCCAACACATCTTCCACGTCTTCGCCATAGTAGGCGAGTACCGTATGACTGACATCGTCCGCCAAAACCGTCGTCTCATAAGCACTCTTAACGGTCAGATAGATTGATGTTTCGTCCTCGGAACGGGAGATGTCGTCCATAGGCCCAACTTCAATCTCTGGATATTGAGCCTTTGCCTGGTTCAGGATGTCCTGCGTCCCGCCGCTGGTTGTCTGCAGCGTGTAGGTTTCCCCATTATAATTGAGATTGACGTCGCGGGTGGCAGCCATAACTGTAATCACCGAACTAACCGTGATCGCAACCATCACCAACAGTGCAGTCAGTCTTTTAAATGGGGTTTTGCACAGGAAGCGCTTTGCGTTCTCCACAAATTGCTTCGCATTCTGATTGAACATTGTTTCACCTTTTTCCTTTTCTGCGGCAATTTCGGTTCGTGCCATCACCATTTCTCTGTCATCCTGTTTGACATGGAAAGGCCTTCGACAAAGTAAATAACTTACTATAATTCGGGGATTTTCTCCCCGGCCGCCGCTTCATGGTTATTGGGGTTTGTCAATGCACGTATTATATTCATCCAAACGACGATTGTCAAATTTAAAAAACAAGGCTTTTGAGCATTATGAACAACTTGAAAAACAAAATATCACACCGTTTTCCTGGGTAGTTTCTCTTTTCGACCGGTTTTCCCCGCTGATTGGGAAGATTTTGCCCCCGATTTCTGTGCAGAATGTAAAAACTTCTGGTTACAAACTTGTTACAAAGGTTTCAAGCCTGTATTTTATGCCTGAAACATGCCGTTCATTCACAAAAAAGAGACGCTGGACCCTCCAAAAACGGCTTGAGTCCTGACTTTTCAAACGAGCTCTTAAAAAGCGTCTTGTCTCATCCTGGGAGTTTTCCAGGCGAATATTTCCAACCCAATCGCTTGTTTCTATGGATTGTTTCTTCCATTGTGGACGACTTTTTTCCACATTTTTCAACCACTTTTCCACGTATCTGAAAAAAGGCCTGTTTTCCTTATATAGGAAGGTCTTTCCCACGCCGGATCCCGCAAACAAGCATCCCTGCCTTATGTGGTCTCCGACAGCTACCACGATGCCTACCACAATGTACCCCTTTTTATGAAAAGAGCTTTTCTGCGTACTTTCTTGAGAAATGGTAAATTTTCTTCTCGAAAAAGAATTTTTCAAGTTAAAACTGCTGACCACTATAGGATTGCAGTGGATACTTCCATTTTATCACCGTGTTTCATCGGACAATCCAACCTTAAAGATTCCACATCGAATCCTCCCGCTATAAAACCGCTCAGCACTGTATATTGGGGCTCTGGTTCGATTTTCCGAACGTTTTCCACTATTTCCACACAGTTTTCCACCGTTGAAAAGAAAAACTTTGTGGAAAACCCGACCTCCTTTTTGCGGTTTTACTCCACATTCTTTGCAGTTTTCCACAGCTTTCCTAAAAAAGCAATGCGATCCCGCAGGCCGAACCATCCGCTTGCATGCAAAATAAAGCTGCCTGCTTCCCAATCCTCCCGCCAATCGGCCGGAAACGATTGTATTTATTATGCAGAAGCAATCGGCTTTTCCACGCAAAAAGCCTCCCAAGGTTCGTTCCCTGGGAGGCCTGCATATTGCTCTAAAAAGACAGTCTCCCATTAATTTCTTTGTGATATGCCTATAGCATCTTCTTCACGGCGGCCGCGGGGGCTTTACCACAATGGCCTCCAGTTCTCCACATAAAAAGTCCCGAAGACCCATAGGATCTTCGGGATATAGTTCCCAGATAAATAATTATCTCTTGGAGAACTGCGGAGCACGACGTGCGGCCTTGAGGCCGTATTTCTTACGTTCCTTCATTCTCGGGTCACGTGTCAAGAATCCTGCCTTCTTGAGAGAAGCGCGCAGGTTCTCGGAATCATACTGCAACAGGGCACGTGCGATACCATGGCGGATTGCACCAGCCTGTCCCGTTACGCCGCCGCCTGCCACACGGCAGACAACGTCAAACTTCTCATTGGTCTCGGTGAGCACCAGCGGCTGACGTACGATCAGCTTGAGGGTCTCAAGGCCGAAATAATCGTCGATGTCACGATCGTTGATCGTCACCTTGCCGGTGCCCTGGTACAGGCGCACACGAGCGACGGAGCTCTTTCTTCTGCCAGTTCCGTAAAAATAAGGTGCTTTCTCGTACATAGTTCAGTCCCTCCCTTATAACTCCCAGGCTGCGGGCTTCTGGGCGGCATGCTTATGCTCAGCGCCGTCGAACAAACGCAGTCTGGTCAATGCAGCGCGGCCGATGGTGGTGCTCGGAATCATGCCCTTAACGGCCAATTCCATCGCCTTGGTCGGACGCTGTTCCATGAGGGTGTCATAACGGACCGCCTTAAGGTGGCCGATATAACCGGTGTGACGATAATAGAATTTCTTCTCCAGCTTTTTGCCGGTGAGAACTGCCTTTGCGCAGTTAATGATAATGACATGATCCCCGCAATCAACATGGGGAGCAAAGGTCGGCTTATGTTTGCCGCGCAGAAGAACAGCAGCCTGAGCAGCAACACGGCCCAGCGGCTTTCCTGCCGCGTCAATCACATACCACTTGCGGTCGACTTCGCCGGCCTTGGGCATATAAGTGGACATAGCTTTTACCTCCAATGATGTTTCAAAATTCCCGAGCCTATCCCTGAATCGCCGCAAATTCTCCGGCAGCTCAGGGATAGGCTCTTTGCAGGTGCGCAATTCCTTATACAGGTAGACGCTTCCCACAGTGCAGTAATGATCTTACCACACCGGATGCAAGGTGTCAAGAGAAAAAAGCGGATATTTTAATTTAGTTTGCTCAAAGCTTCTGTTTTCTCCCCTTTTTGGCCGATTATCTCCTAGAAACTCTTCCGTCATTTCATTTGTTAAAAACCTGTCAAGATAGAACTTCCCTTTTCTTTTTCTCCTGTATCCTGTATAATAGCGCTAAACAAACCGGCAAGTTTTCTTATACATTATATATAGGGATTTTTTGCGGTCATTTGCGTGAGGATGGAGGCACATTATGCAGAAGATTATGGGAGAAATGCGCGCTGCAATGGAGCGATATGAGATGGTCGAACCGGGAGACCGCATTGCGGTCGGCGTTTCAGGCGGCAAGGATTCCTTAGTGCTGCTGAGTGGCTTGGCATCCCTACGCGCATATTACCCAAAGCCGTTTGAGGTGGTTGCTCTGACCATTGACCCGTGTTTTGGTGGAAAACAGGCCGATTTCAGCCCTATTTCTGCTCTGTGCAGTTCCATGCAAGTGGAATATCGTCTGCGTCGTTCTCGCCTGGGAGACATCATCTTTGAAGAACGCAAAGAAAAAAATCCGTGTAGCCTGTGTGCACGGATGCGGCGCGGCATCCTACACAATATGGCAAAGGAGGCCGGCTGTAATAAACTGGCGTTGGGGCATCATTTTGACGATGCGGTCCAGACCTTTTTTATGAATCTTTTCTATGGAGGGAAGCTCTCCTGCTTTTCTCCAAAAACATATCTCTCCCGTAAGGATCTCTGGATGGTCCGCCCCTTAATCTTTACAGAAGAAGCGGCAATCCGGTCAGCCGCACGACGCCATGCACTCCCCGTGGTAAAAAGCGCCTGCCCTGCGGACGGTGTCACCAGCCGCCAGGACACTGCTCTCTTGATCGCCAATTTGGAACACCAGTTTCCCGATCTACGCGCAAAGGTCATGGGGGCGATGCAGCGCTCGCATCTCTCCAATTGGTAAAGAGATCCCCCAAAATATGTTCTGGACCACTTGGCTAAAGAACCTTTGCTGTGCAAACGTTCCTGCGAATACTTGTCTACAAGAGGTACGTTTCCCTTTCATCTTATGAATCCCATTGACGATAAACAAAACGGATTCGTTGAACCGGTTCTTTTCAAACTCTCATCCGATGTCAAATTGAATCGACAGTCCCCTTGACTCAATCGTTCCTGCCATAAAAGATTCCCCCAACCTTCCATTCGGTTGGGGGAATTTTTATAGCCTCTTTCCCATGCTGCCAAGATACTGGTACGTTTGATTTTCGCCATGGAAGAATCCAGAATAACGTGCCATTGGGCGGCCTGCCTTTCTTCTGATCGTTAACCGCGGCCTTCCCGTGCCCCCGCTTTTCTATCCCTTTTTGAGCCATCTGTTTTTGACCGCCTCCATGCATTTTTAATCGTTAATCTTTCGGATGGAAAAGCGGGAAACCGCGACAAATATTTATACAAATAGTATTTTATATATTATAAAATTCAGGTTGTTATTATATAATACTATACAATTTGTATTTTTATTGTGAATATATTCGTTTTGTTGTTTCTTGACAAAGCGAAAGCCATTGGCATCCCCTACACACCTGTTCCAAAAGGCCCCTTTCAAGAATCCTCTGCGAAACATGCTTCTGGAACTCTTTCCAGGAAAGCCTTTGTCCCATTTGCAGCCCACAGCATTGCAAAACCGCTTGATCGTAAAGGGAAGGCTTCGGCGAAGATTCACAAGCTCCCTCTTGATTATGTGGGCAACATGCGCAAAGCACGTCCATATCAGCTGTGAGCTCAATTTGTGTTTCAGGCATCGCGCGCAAAACGGCAATTACATGGGTCATATTGGCTACAAATGCGGCGCTATATCCTTTTCCAGTAAAATGCTGGATGCAAAGTCCATGATGGGGACGCAACCGAATCATTTTGGTAATCATGCAGTCACCGTCCCAGTTCTGGACAATGCTTTTTGTAATACCGGTACCAACAATGAGGCCACCACAATTTTTGCCGCATCGCCCGGCAAAAAGGGAATTACGCAAAGGAACAGGGATTCTACAAAGCCTGTATGCGACGAAACTATAAACCAAATCGTCCCCAGCAGATAACACAGTACCAGTCCGCCGATCATACTCAATGCAAGCCAATAGATTTTACCACGGCACCGTGCCGATAGAATTCCCACAAGCCAAGCGGCCGCAATATATCCAAAAATATAACCACCCGTTGGACCGAACAGAATCCCCATTCCGCCACTAAAGGAGGCGAATACCGGCAATCCGACTGCCCCCAATAGCACATATATGGCTTGGCTTATTACACCGCGTTTCGCTCCTAGGACCCCTCCTGCGACAAATACAGAAAATGTAGCTAAATTAATTGGTACAGGCTGGATCGGAATGGCAATCTGAGAAAGTACGGCGGTTAATGCTGCAAATAGTGCGCAAAGCACCAGATTCCGGGTTTTTCCAGTCGATTCATATATTCTCCTCCATTTCAAATTAATTGTAAACTATAATAAATATTTTAGTTTACAATAGCTGCATTATAAATGTTTTCCAAATAAATGTCAAGTGTTGGAATCTCTTAAAACGCTTTCGGCTCATAAATATCGATCGAAAGATTGTCAAATTATCCCTTTCGATCGTTACACTTTCAAATAGAAAACGCTCGATTGTTCCTAGGAGCGACACCATTTGCCTTTCTCCTAATAAAGATCAAATAGGCAATATCCTTCTTCTCTTATTTCTACCGTTCAACAAAAACATTACTATATCAATCATTTTTATAGCTTTTTTGCAAAATAATGGTATAATTAGTCTAAAGGAGGGGTAAGCCATGTTAGATCTCTTATATATGGAAATTCTGGCCTTTTTATTGATTGCGTTCGTCATTTTTATTGTCTATACGGTAAAACGAAAAAAATACGAAAAAACCGAATACTTTGCTCAAACGCATCATGCATATAGGAAACTTCGCGGGGATAAGGGGTTGCTGGGGGAATATTGCATTTATACATATCTCAAGCCTTTAAAAGGCCACAAGCGCTTCCTCTTTAACTGCTATTTGCCAAAGGAAGATGGAGAAACCACGGAAGTGGATGTGATCCTTTTGCATGAATCCGGTATTTATGTTTTTGAATCAAAAAATTATAGCGGTTGGATCTTTGGAACCGAATCAAAACCATACTGGACCCAAACACTGCCTAAGAAAAGAGGGCGTTCTCAAAAATCTTCCTTTTTAAACCCTATTATTCAAAACAAGGTCCATTTGAAATGGCTCCATACATTTTTACAGGAAGATACACTCCATTTTTACTCGTTCATTGTATTCAGCGACCGCTGTACATTAAAAGAGATCAACCTAACTAGTGACGAACATCGCGTAGTAAACCGCTACAATCTTCTCGCCGAAGTGACGCGCATCTCCCAGGAAATGGCCGCCCAGCTCTCTGTTGATAAAATCGATGATCTCTATGAGAAACTATATCCTCTTACACAGGCCGATGCTGCGCTAAAGGCTACTCACATTGAAAACATCCAAAAAAAGTATTCGGCCTCCCCTTCTGTGGATAAGGGCGAAAAACGCTGCCCAAGATGCGGTGGCAAACTGGTATTGCGGACAGCCTCCCACGGGTCCCGGGCTGGAAAACCATTTTGGGGATGTTCCAACTACCCCAAATGTAAATACGTGCAAAATATGGAGGAGTAATACCGACCTATATAAGGAATCGGTTTCGTGAATGGAGCCGGACCTGTTTCCTTGCAGGCATCCGTTTATATTTTTCCTTGCCCAACAATCAAAATATTCTTTTCCTTTTTGCAGATGTAACGAATAGAAGGGGGTTTTATGGATGTCTCAGGCATTCCGCACATATAAATAATTTCGCTTGTGTGTTAGATGAGATCTTTTTCGAATGGCGTTCTATGCAAAGCAAGTTCTCTTTCTCATGCCCATCTGAAAAAATCCAAAATTTTTGTTATGATGAACCCCTCAGGAGAGTGTCCCAAAAATCATGAAAAGGCTGAAGGATATCCTCTTTTTTAGAAACTCAGATATTTTTCCAACCAGAAGGAGGGCGCTCCTCTCCTACGAATTGAAAAATTCGCAGTTTGGGGACACCCTCTCGTTTTTTAGGGACCCAGATTTTCAAGCAGAAAGAGGATTCCCCTTTCCTGTGAATCGAATGA
>BCAA01000037.1 GCA_001305115.1 Clostridia bacterium UC5.1-1E11
AAAAGATTATCAAAGTATTGGTGGAATTGCCGCGCTCCTTTCTTGATCTGCTGGTACCAAAGATCAAAGGCATCCTTTAGATACTGTGCATACCGTTCCGAAGTAAGCGACCAGGGATGCAGCCCCCTCGGTTCATCAAGCGGATCGAGACAGGGAATGAACTGTTGATATGCAAATGCATTTCGAAGAAAAAAAGTATGTATTTTGCGATAATTCCGGCACCCTGCACGGGTCAAAACGGCAAGAATATTGGTATCCACATGGAATTTTTTTAGCAATTGCAACGCGTTCATAACGCGCTGGAAGGTCCCTTTTCCCTGTAGGTCTACTCGGTTTGCATCGTGGAGGTCCCGCGGACCGTCCAAGGAAACCCCTACCAAAAAGTGATGTTCTGCAAGAAAACGGCACCAGTCTTCATCGATCAGGAGCCCGTTGGTTTGAAGGGAATAGGAGATCGAACAGCGATTGACATTGAGCTCCTCTGCCAGCTGTACGGCGGTTCGGAAAAAATCTAGCCCAGCCAATGTGGGTTCTCCGCCCTGAAACACAATCGAGCAATGGCGGGTGCAGGCAGTCAATGCCGTACGCAGGGTATTTTGAAGGACTTGAACCGACATGAAGCCAAAATTTTCTGTAGCGCGTTTTTGCATCTCATCCATATAAAAACAATATTTACACCGCATATTGCACAGGCCGCTGGCCGGCTTTAGCATGATGGTGATACAGGGCCTCATGATAGATTCCTCCACAGTATGCCCCAAACGATTCAGCCCAGATCTTACCGGAGCATACGGGAAAAGGCCTGGGAACTCGGCCGTTCCAAAGAAACATCTCTGGATCAGGCAGGAAATCAAATCGATGAATTGACGACAATGTCACTTTTTAAGACCTGATGAGACCAGGGGGCGCCCGGTGTGTTGAGCCGCTTTAAAATGGTTTTTCCAGCGAGAGTTCCCAACGTGCGGCCGGGCATATTGATCCAGCGCATCCCTGGACAAGGATAGACATAAGGGGGGTTGAACAGGCCGACAATCTCTACGTCTTTGACTGGGGAAAGGTTCCGCTCGGAAAGGCAGCGGAGTGCTTCTTGCGTCATGACATTGGTTGACACCAGAATGGCTGTTACGCCGTTGTCCAGCATATTGGCGACCTGCTGGTAGGCTGCACCCGCATCCTGTGCGTTTGCCGTCGAGTCTGCCTGGCAGATGAAAGCGTTTTTGGGGGTCCAGTGTTCTGCGGCGAGGGCGTCCTGAAAACCGCGAAGGCGTTCCATCGTGGTCTTGAGGTCGTCGTCGCTGGCCAGGTAACCGATTTTTGATGGCGTCCGGAACGAAGAAACGATAGAGTGATCTCATAAACGGAATCGTATGTGGATACAGTCAGTGTGTCGCACCGGCAGTTGTCCAGCACACGGTCGATCAGGAGAACAGGAAGATTTTTGGGCACGACATCTGCAATGTCCTGGAAGTCCAGGAGAGTGGAGATTGCGATAATACCGTCTACCAGGCCGGAACTCAGGTAACGGAAGCTCTGTATTTCCTTTTTAGGGTTCTCCTTGGAGTTGCTGATCAGCAGAGAGTAACCGGCGGACCGAATGACGGACTCGACGGCCTCAATAATATTGAAAAAATAGGAGTTTGCAAAAGTTGGGGTAATAAAGCCAATGGTATTTTTTTTCCGGTCTTCAAGTTACGTGCGGCAAGATCTGGGACATAAGAGAGCGTTTCGATGGCCTCCAGGACAACTTTCTTTGTCTGGTTGGAGACAAAGCGAGTGCCGTTGATGACATGGGAGACAGTGGCGGTAGAGACGCCGGCAAGTTTGGCGACATCTTGGATGGTTGAGCGCGGCATAGTCAACACCTACCTGTTCATAAAGAAAAATTTCTGTTTTAATTGATCAAATTGCAAATTCATAGCTGATTAAATTATACGGTAGTGCCGGTTGGGTGTCAACTACGTAAACGATAAAATAGAAGATTTTTGGCTAAATGATAGTAAAAATAAGCAAAATTTGTTCGAAAATACGTAATCGTTTAACTTTTGCACAAGAACCCAATAGCACTTTTGGAGAAAACGGATATATCCCAAACAGCGCAAATCGACTTTCACAGATGCTGTAAAAGGAAAGCCGGGCTGGATAAGGCCCCTTTCTTATGGGGCTGTGAAAAAATTGAGCATGGAGGCGTTGGCTGCCCAAGAATGGCACCATTTGAGGCGCTCTACTTATGGAGGCGTTCCTATTGCAACGGATCGAATTTCCCTATGGCACAACTCCGCCGTTTCCTTTCTAGCCGAATTCTGCACAGAAGAAAGGTTGAAATAGCTGTGTCTCACATATCGCTGTAGCAAGTGGGGAATATTGATTGCATTCTCCGTTATAAAAACAGATCATTGATCCATGATTTCTAAAAGGGACGAACAAAAAGATTGGGCTCATGCATCACAAGACATAATCAAATGAGAAAAATACCAGCAAAAACAGACACAAATAGACTTCCATCTTCTGGAATCGGGGAAAATGCACAAAATCTGTCTTGACAACGAATAAAAAGTATGATATAAGTTATTCAAACGTTTACGTAAACGATTTAACACACGAGGTTCATGAATTTTTGGACATACCAACGGCGATGACAATCACCATGCAAAGCGGAAATTAGTTCCTTTGGGGACTTGGTTTCAATTCAATTTACAGAAAAGAGGAGTAAAAATGAAGAAGTTCAGAATGGCCCGTCTATTGACCACAGTGCTGCTGGTGATGACGATGGTTGCGTCCATGAGTGCTTGCGCTCCGGATCAAACCAATCCTTCCGATGGCGCATCCACTCCTGGAGAAGCCTCCGGGTCCGGCGAAAACGAATCCCTGCGGACCGTTACCTTTGGCCTGCAGACCGCTACCAACAGCTTGCCCTTCTACATTGCAAAGGAGGAAGGCTTCTTTGAAGAAGAAGGAATCAATGCAGAATTTCTGGTTTATACCTCCGGCGGCGCTCAGATTGAGGCTGCTGCGTCCAATGCGTGGATGTTCGGCACCGGCGGCGTATTCCCTGCCATTACCGGTATGCTCAACATCGATATGCGCGTAGTCGGTTCCTGCATGTCCGACGACGCCATGGTAGACCTGTGGGTACGGCCCGACAGTCCCATTGCGCAGAGCGGCCCCGGACATTGTGAAGAATACCCCACATTGTACGGGACCAAGGAGGATTGGGATGGCATTACCGTGCTGGGACCGGTCAATACAACCGGGCATTATTGCCTGGTGCGTGCACTGGATGCATTCGGTTTGTCCCTGTCCGATGTGAATGTCACCAACATGGAGGTCAACTCCGCCAATACCGCTTTCCGTGCGGGCGAAGGCGATGCAATTATCTCTTGGCTTGCCCTGTCCGTCGATGCAGCCAGCGAGGGCTGGGTCAAAGCGGCCGTACTGTCCGAAGTGGGCGCAGATTCTCCTTCGATGATCTATGCGACGGAAGAAGCTTGCCAAGATCCGGAGCTGGTGGAGACCGTTTTGAAAGTTTACTATGAGACAGCGCAATGGATTGAAGAAAACCCAGACAAGGCTACGGACTACTATTATGACCTGCTGTACAACAACGGCGTCACAGCGACAAAGGAAGAGTGCCGCGCAGTTCTGGATGGTATTCCGTACCACACCTTGGAACAATCGAAACACTACATGAACAAAGGGGAAGACGGCGAGCGGTATATGATGCATTGCTTCGAGGACATCATGGATTATTTGATCTCCCAGGGGTCTTATACGGAAGCCGATTTGGAGACCATCAAGGAGCTGGATTTGATGCCTGACGAATACATCAACGCAGTCACCCTGGAGTAACCGGGATTCCGGCCTGGATTTGCAAATCGTATGCAGCCGTCGCCGGAACGAGAAGGAGTTGTAGCATGAATACCAATCAAGAAAAGCTTACAAAAGCCATCGCACGGGAACGTAAGCATATCAAGAATAAAAGTAGAAACTTATTGTTTACCTCAATCATTAGCATCGTTGTCCTGTTAGCCCTATGGGAACTATCCGTCCAACTCGGTTGGATTACCACTCGCTTTTTCTGTGCGCCGTCTGAGGTACTCAACGCGCTGATTGAAAAACTGACCAATCGGGCGCCGGACGGGGCAACCCTGCCCGTGCACATTCTTTCCAGTATGAAAATCTCCATGATCGGTTTTTTGATGGCGGTTTTAATCGGAACGCCCTTGGGGCTTCTGATGGGATGGTACAAGCCGGTGGATAAGTTTATCCGGCCGGCGTTCAACCTCATACGCCCCATCCCCGCAGTCGGATGGATTCCACTGATGATTGTGCTCCTGGGGATTGGGCTGGCTCCAAAGGTTTTTATTGTTTTCCTGTCCGCTTTCGTAGCGGTGGTTCTCAACTCCTATGCAGGGATCAAGCTGACCAATCGGGCCATGATAAACGTATCAAAAACCTGTGGGGCATCCAATTTTACAATTTTTCGCCGGGTGGGAATCCCGTCTGCAATGCCAATGGTCTTCACTGGTTGGAAGGTAGGACTGGGGCTCTCCTGGTCAACGTTGGTGGCGGCCGAAATGTTGGCGTCCAACGATGGTCTGGGCTATATGATCCTGGCTGGCCGGCAGTTTATGCGCGTAAACTTGATTATGGTCGGCATGCTGACCATCGGTGTGATCGGTCTGATTTTGTTCGCCCTACTGAACTGGCTGGAAAAATAGTACTGAAATGGAGGCAGTAGACGAGATATGAAAAAGCATACGTTTATTCTGCGGAATTTTTTACTCAATCTGCTTTCCTTTTTGTCACTGGGTCTGCTGGTCCTCTTGTGGATTGTAGGCTCCAGCGGAGAAGCCTCCATTTTGCCGTCCCCCTATGAGGTCTGGACAAAGTTCCTCGCTCTTTCGGAAGACCCGATTGCGGGCATGTCGATGTTGGGACACTCCCTGCAAAGCCTGCGCAGGGTGTTTGTGGGATTGCTTGCAGCGACTGTGGTGGGCATCCCTCTGGGGACGATGATTGGATGGAGCGAGCGGTTTCGGGCAATCTTCCAGCCGGTTTTTGAGATTATCCGTCCGATTCCTCCGCTGGCATGGGTCCCTCTCATTTCGATCTGGTGCGGGGTCTTCGAGTTCTCTAAGTACATTTTGGTGTTTATCGGCACCTTTTCCGCAATTGTTGTAAATACGTACGCAGGCGTCAATCTTGCAAACCGTGACAATATCGCAGTAGGCCGTATGTTTGGCGCACGAGGCGTCCGCCTGATTACAGACATTGTATTTCCCTCGGCTTTGCCTTCCATCATGGCCGGACTGAAAACGGCTCTGACAACCGGTTGGGGCGTTGTATTGGCCGCGGAGATGATCTCGGCCAATTACGGACTCGGCATGCTGGTCACCCGCGGCTCGGACAGCAACGACATTCAATTGGTGCTGGTTGCAATGCTGCTGATCGGGTTGATCGGGGCGCTGATGTCCACCGCGTTTACCATCCTAGAAAGGAGGCTCAGCCCATGGCGGACCGATTTAAATTAAGCGTTAAGAACTTATCCAAAGCGTTTGTGACAAAAAAAGATGACACGCTGGTGATCGACGACATCAGCATGGACGTTCGGGAAAACGAATTCCTGGTCATCTTAGGACCGGGCCAATGCGGAAAAACCGTCCTGCTCAATATGGTAGCCGGCCTTTTAAAGCCTACCCTGGGAGAAATCTATATGGATGGGGAGAAGGTGTCTGGCCTGGATAAACGTGTACGAATGGTGTTTCAAAAGTTGGCTCTGCTGCCGTGGCTGACGGTGAGTAAGAATGTACAGATTGGTATGAAATACGCCAAGGTTCCAAAGGAACAACGGGAGAGGGTGGCGCAGCATTATATCGACCTGGTTGGCTTACAGGGATTTGAACGTTCCTACCCCCACCAACTTTCCGGCGGTATGAAGCAGCGTGTGGGGATTGCAAGGGCCTATGCCAGTGCGCCCGAGGTCCTGCTGATGGACGAGCCCTTTGGACAGCTGGATGCCCAGACACGCTATTCCATGGAGGATGAAATCCTGAAAATTTGGGACAAGGATAAGCGCACGATTCTCTTTGTTACCAATAATATCGAAGAAGCCGTCTATTTGGCGGACCGCATCGTATTGCTGTCCAAGCGGCCGGCAAAAGTAAAGGACGTATTTGATCTTACGGGATTGCCGCGTCCACGGGACAATCTTTCGGAAGAATTCCTGCGGATTCGGCAGGAGATCGCCGACCAGATGGACCTGGACCTTGGTCAGTAGGAAACGGAGGACAGACATGGCTGAAAACAATGAATACAAGGTGGAAGTCCGCCACTTATACAAAAATTTCGGTTCCTTGGAAGTGCTCAAGGACTGTAATTTCAATGTAAAACGCGGGGAGTTTATCTGCGTGGTAGGTCCTACGGGCTGCGGAAAGACCACCTTTTTAAACCTACTCACCTGCCTGCTGGAGCCGACCAGCGGCGAAATCCTGATCGACGGCAAGCCCGCCAATCCCAAAAAGCACAATTTGGCGTTTGTTTTTCAGGAACCCACCGCTTATCCATGGCTGACGGTACGCAAAAATCTGGGCTACTGCCTGTCTCTCAAGCATCTGCCAAAGCAGGAGATTGCTGCCCGTGTGGAGAATATTGCACGGCTGATGGGTTTGAGCGCCGATTTGGACCGGTATCCAAGCGAACTTTCAACCAGTACGGAACAGAAGGTGGTAATTGGGCGGGCCTTTGCAATGAACCCGGACCTTCTGCTGATGGACGAACCCTATGGACAGATGGACATCAAGACGCGCTTTTATTTGGAGGATGAAGTGGTTCGCATCTGGAAGGAACTGCACAGTACGGTTCTGTTCATCACCCACAACATTGAGGAAGCGGTATACCTGGCGGACCGGATTCTCATTCTTTCCCAAAAGCCTGCGAGTGTGAAAGAAGATGTGGTGGTCGATTTACCCCGGCCCAGAGACATCAATTCGCCGGAATTTGTACGCTTGCGCAGCTACGTGACCGATCAAATCAAATGGTGGTAAGGAGGAATACATACGATGAAACTGTGCTGTGGTTCCAATCTATATGCATCGTTTCCGCTGGAAACAGCCTTGCGTGAAATGTCCAAAATTGGGTTCCGCTATGTGGACCTCTGGGCTTGCAAAGCCATCTGCGACCATGCCGACCCTCAAAAGACGACGCCGGAGGAGGTACAAGAACTGCTGCAACGCTACAAGATGACAGCGGTTTCAATGACCCTCTTCCTGATGTCCGGCGAGGAACGGCGGGAACGAATGAAATTCGCCGCGGCATTGGGGATTCCCACAGTGATCTGGGAACCCGCCCAGTCTACCGACTGGGCGGACCATATGACCAATTTGAACCCCATCAGCGTCCCTTATGGCAGCCCAAGGGGGAATTTTTCCGAGTATATAGAACAGTTAAAGCAGGACCTCGCCTATGCCAAATCCCTTGGGCTAAAGGTAGGGATCGAGGTGCCTCACTGCTATACTTTCAACGAGTATCTGTATCAAATTTATAAGACGGACCAGTGCATCGACGACGATGCTTTGTCCTACATTATTGCTCCGCCTCATGCCAATGCGCGGGGGTATGAGGCGGAAGATGTATACGACCTAGTCGCACATTCGCGTGCATATATGCTGTATTTATGGGATATAAAAAAGGGTTTTCGTTCCCGGAAAGCGACCGTGCCTTTGGCGCCGGCGACGAACAGATGCCCGGAGGTGGCCAGCGCAATTTTCAGGCGCAGATTGATGCGTTCGCCGAAAAAGGGTTTACTGGATGGTACAACGTATCCTGTCACGGCACCGAGGGATGGAACGACCTGCAAAAAATTAACAACTGCTTGAAGAATGCGTACAGACTTGTGGAGCCGATACTTCAGGCAAAGGAAGGGACAGTATAAATCATGGTAAAACTAGTGATGCTGGGCGTGGCGCATCCACACGCGGAGAGTTGGGTACGCGCCTGGCAAATGCACACAAAAGCCGAGCTCGTCGGCATATGGGATGAAAACCAATCGCTGGCACAGCAATTCGCTGAGCGGCATGGCCTTCTATGTTTTCAAACCATGGAACAGGCGCTTGCGTACCCCGAGGTGAGCGCCGTAGGAATTTGTGCAGAAAATGTGAAACATGCCGCCTATACCATTGCAGCTGCACAGGCGGGAAAAGATATTTTGTGCGAGAAACCGGCTGCGACAACCCTGAAAGATTGCCAGTTGATGCAGCAGGCAATCGCACAAGCGGGCGTCCGCTACATGCAGGCGTTTCCTATGCGCGTGGATGCTGTCAACCAGACGATCAAGTCCATCCTGGATGCACAGGAGATCGGCCGGGTGGTGAGTTTTCGCAAGCGGCATGGAATCGGCTGGGCGGCAGACGGCCGGGTTCCGGCGCCGCTGGCGTGGTTTACAGATCCGGAGCTTTCCGGTGGGGGAGCTTTTTTGGACGAGGGAATCCATGCGGCCGACTTCTTGATCTGGATGTTTGGAGAACCCAAATATGTGACAGCAAAAATCCCACAGAGCACAGTTGGACTAGAGGTTGAGGACAACGGCATCGCCATCGTGGAATTCGCCAATGGAGTAATCGGTACGCTGCAATCCAGCTGGACCTTTGCCGCCGGTACAGTGACGACGGAGATCTTCGGCTTGGACGGCACCATACAGCAGAGTTTTAACGACTGCGCGTCTACCACGATCAATGGGGAAAATAATTTTCCACTTCAGGTGTTTCGGAAAGGCCGGCCTATGGCGGGATGGGAAAACCCGCGGATGCCTATCCGGTTTAAACACATTCATGAGGTGGTAGCAGAACGCTTTATCGACTGCTTGGAGACCGGCGATGCATTTCCCTCCACCTTGGAGGACGGCTATGCGGCGCTCCGATTGGTGCTGGCCGCTTACCAGTCGGCCAAGGACAACCGCACCGTGGCAATGGAGGAGATCTAAATGAAGAAAGATATTGTGAAGATCGGCGTGATTGGATGCGGGGCGATTGCCAACCAGTATCATATGCCGGCCCTGAAAAGCTTGCCGGATTGCGAAGTAGTAGCAGTCTGCGACTGGATTCCGGAACGGGCAAAAGCTGCTGCGGACTACTTTGGGTTACCGCAGAACCGTGCTTTTACGGAGGACGAGGCGTTGCTCGCCCTGGACGAGATACAGGGCGTCCTGATTCTGACGCCCAATTACAATCACTGTGAGGTCACAGAATTGGCGGCCTCTTGGAAAAGCATGTCTTTGTCACCAAACCTATGGGACGCACATTGGACGAATGCCGCCGCATGATGAAGGCCTGCCAAGACAACGGCGTGCAGTTGTTTGTCAGTTTTATGCACCGGTACCTTTTGGGAATTGCCGAAACACGCCGTTTGGTTCAGGAAAATGCCATTGGCAAGATCGAAATGGTGCGTATTTTAAATGCGCCGGGCGCCACCTCTACTGTCAGCAAATGGTTTTATGATGAAAAAAACGTAGGAGGCGGGTGTGTCATCGACCTAGGCGTCCACGGCATTGACCTGGTACGTTATTTAATCGGCGAAATCGACGAGGTGACATTTGCTGATATGGGACGGTTCCGTGATACCATTTTTACCGATGGGGAGTATGTACACCCGAACAACGAGGACCACGCCATAGCAATCTACAAGACTCGCTCCGGCGCCACGGTGAACCATATGATTAGCTGGCACCACTGGTCGAATGCGGATCGGTTTTCGATGGAACTGTTTGGCGAAAAAGGATCTATTTTTCTCCGGGACCCCATGGGGATTGTAAATGTCTGCAAGGTCGAACCGGGAAAGCCGGCGACTTGGGTTTCTCTACAGCTTCCCTATGAGAAGTTGGGCGTGGAACAGCATGAATGCTTTTTGGAGATGATTCGGACCAACGGGACAGCGAATCCCGGTGGAACAGATGGACTGGCCTGTATCCGGGTGGTTCGGGCCATTTATCAAGCCATCAAGACCGGAAAACCTGTTCAAATGGATTGTTTGGAGAGCCTATGAATATTTTATTGTTACATACGCATGACTCCGGCCGGTTTCTACAGCCCTATGGCTATGCGCTGGAAACTCCACATCTAAAAACGCTCGCGGAACGGGGGACGCTGTTTCGCCAAGCTTTCAGCGTCGCCCCAACCTGTTCTCCCAGTAGGGCAGGGATGCTTACCGGGCAGTACCCTCACAATTGCGGAATGTTTGGATTGGCCCACCGCGGCTTTTCCCTGCCGGATTATCACCACCATATGGCGCGCTATTTAACCAACTTTGGTTATGAAACGGTGCTTTGTGGAATCCAGCATGAAGCGCCGAACGCGGATTTGCTGGGATATACAAAAATCCTTGACGGCCAGGCGTTTGATATGGGATGCATTGACTTCGACTCTTTTGCGTTCGACCGGGAAAATGCTGGGCTGGTGTGCGACTATCTGAAGCAGCCTCGGGATAAACCGTTTTTTCTTTCGTTTGGCATGTACAATACGCACCGGAAGTGGAAAAAACATGAAGAGGACATCGACGCCCGTTATGTAGCGCCATTTCCCGGAGTTTACAATAACGCGCAAAACCGGGAGGATATGGCAGACTACATGAGCTCTGTGCGGTTCTGCGATTCGTTGGTGGGACAAGTCCTGCAAACGTTGGAGGAGGCCGGACTTCGGGAGGAGACCATGGTGATTTTTACCACAGACCATGGTCCAGCTGTGCCCGGGATGAAATGTACGCTGTACGACGGCGGAACGGGCGTTGCACTGCTTCTGGATTACCCAGGAAATCCGGCAAAAGGCCGCTGCGTGGATGAAATGGTATCGCATCTGGACTTGTTTCCAACGATTTGCGATTTATGCCAGATCGAGAAACCCGATTGGCTGGAGGGACAGTCGCTTTTGCCGCTGTTGAAACGGGAAGGTCCATTTACCCATAGGGTGCTGTTTTCAGAAGTCAATTATCATGCGGCTTATGAGCCCATGCGGGCTGCCCGCAGTGAGCGCTATAAGTATATCCGCCGGTTTGACGAACGGCCGGGGCACATTTTGTCAAATATCGATAATTGCCCGGAGAAAACCTTCCTCTATGAGTATGCTTGCCTCAGAGATACGGATTGCAGCAGTGAAGAGCTCTACGACCTGTATGCGGACCCGATGGAGAAACAGAATGTGGCTGCAAGGCCGGAATATGCACAGGTACGGGAACAGATGGCGTCGTCGCTGTTGGAGTGGATGCAGCAGACGGAAGACCCCCTGTTGTCTGGCGCAGTGGAAGCGCCTGTAGGAGCCCGCGTCAACCGGAGAGACGATTACTGTGCAGAGGATCTGGCAGTAGACACAGAGGAATAAGATGGATGGCCAGAAAGAAGAGAGACGATGAAAAATTTGGCGAGAAGAAGGTCGGGATTGCGATCATCGGATGCGGGGCGATCAGCGCCTATCATGTGGACGCCCTTCGCTTGATTCCCGAGGCAAAGATTGTGGTCTGCTGTGATCTTATACGGGAAAGGGCGCAAAAAACCGCTGCCGGCACCGCCGATGTGACCATCGATTATACAGAGGCGGTTGACCGTAGCGATGTGGATTTGGTGTTTGTTCTGACTCCAAACTATCTACATAAAGAGATCGCCGTTTTTGCAGCAAAGAAAAGAAAGCATGTGTTTGTCCAAAAACCGTTTGCCATGGACACGCAGCAATGCCGTGAGATGATCGATGCAGCAGAACAAAACCACGTAAAGCTTTTTGTCAGCTTTATGCACCGGTATTTTGAAGAATCCCGTTGGGCGAAGGAGTACATCGCGGCGGGAAAGCTAGGCGAAGTATATATGGCGCATATCCGGAATTCTTTGCCGGGAAGCGATTATTCCACCTGGCAATATGATTCCACACTTTGCGGAAAAGGAGGCGCAATTCTGGATGTCGGCGTACATGGGATTGACCTGGTGCGATACCTATTGGGCGACATCGACGAGGTGGTTTGCGCCTCCAAAGGACAAAAGATATTTTCACGCGTGATCGAGGGCCAAACGGTACATCCGGACAACGAGGACTGGGCGTTGGCGCAATACCGCTTAAAAAGCGGCGCTATGGTGAGTCATCAAATCAGCTGGGAACAGAAGTGGCACTGTAACCGATACACGATGGAAATACATGGGAGTCAAGGGAGTATCTACCTGCGGACCGGATACGGTCCCCTTGCTGTGACCAGTCCGGGGGTTTCGCAGGCCGGAAGCATGACATTTCCAGCCTTGGATGTGGTCCCCTTTGGGTACCGCCAGCACCGCGAGGTGATTGATGCAGTCCGGTTTGACCGTCCGCCAACCAGTACAGGTGCGGACGGCTTGTATACGATAGAGATGGTTGAGCAGATTTTACAGTCGGCTCGGACCATCGTGGGGTAGTCGGAAGCGCGCAGGTCCAAGAAAGAGGGTCTACAGGGAGATCTGTGGCTGGCATAGCAGACAGATAAGGACCTTGATGAAAAAGAGACCTGCGCGCTCCGCATGACACAAGGCGAAGCGGTTTCGCCTTGAACTTCCATAGGTTTCCGAAGGCGTTACAGCTTGACCGCCTTTGAGGAGAGACGATGGATGGTATCTATTTTCTGGTTGCTTTTTTAGCCAGCGTTTTAGGAAAGATCTGCGGCATGGGTGGAGGCGTGATGATCAAGCCGGTGTTGGATGCATGCCATACAGCCAGCGTTGCAGCCATTAATTTTTACTCAGGTTGTACCGTGTTAGGGATGAGCTGCTGGTCTGTCGGCAAGGCTGCTTGGAGGCGGGACAATCTACTGGATTTCCGCGTTTCCGTGCCTTTGGCCGCCGGAGCTGCCCTGGGAGGCCTATTGGGAAAAGAGATCTACTGCCAGCTGGCCAGCCTATATACAGACGCAGAGGTGATCGGCGGCGTACAGGCACTGTTCCTTTTTTAGCAACCTTGGGGACTCTGCTCTACACCATCACAAAGGACCGCTTTCCCGCAAAACGGGTCCGGCATTGGTCCCTTTGCGTTGCCGTTGGATTGGGCTTGGGAATTCTGGGTTCATTTTTGGGGATTGGCGGAGGTCCGTTCAATATGGCTGTTTTGTATTACTTTTTTCCATGTCCACAAAGACAGCCGCTCAGAACAGCCTATTTGTTATTTTAATCAGTCAAGGAGCGGGGACGCTCAAAACAATTCTAGCCGGGGATGTCCCGGACATCTTAATCCCCATTCTGGTTGGGATGATTCTGTGCGGGGTTGCCGGCAGCGAAGTGGGAGGTAGGCTGAACCGCAGGTTAAGCGAGGAGAATGTCACCAGGTTGTTTCAATGGTCCATGGTTCTTGTTTTAGGGATCAACCTATATAATATGTTCCGCTTCTTTGGATAGCTGCAAGCGATACCTGCCGGGAAGGAACTTCTTGGATGGCCGACTGTGGTTTGCTTTCGATCTCCAGCAGATGAACCGAGGGGGCTGCATCCCTGGTCGCTTACTTCGGAACGGTATGCACAGTATCTAAAGGATGCCTTTGATCTTTGGTACCAGCAGATCAAGAAAGGAGCGCGGCAATTCCACCAATACTTTGATAATC
>BCAA01000038.1 GCA_001305115.1 Clostridia bacterium UC5.1-1E11
CACTCTCCTTCCTTCGGGGCGACGGATACCTTTTGTGGTTCTTCTTTTGTTTCCTTGTCTTTGGGAAAGGAAGAAGATTTAAAACACATGAATACAGCAAGACACATGAAAAAGCCGTAGTGATTCCATGTTTAAAGCCTGAGGTTCGATCTCGTGTCATTACATACCTTTGACAATTTCCATAAAACGCTCCATAGAATACGCCCCCGGATAATCCGGTTGTTTGGTCTCAAACACCATGTAATACTTATACTGTTTTCCGGCCAACTTCGCCCATTGATCGCCAATCTTGGCTTTTTCTTTGGATTCGTCGTTGTCCAGATGATCGCCCTTGGTTTCCACCATCAGCACCTTCCCACTGTGGAGCATCACAATGATGTCAGGGTAAGCATGAATAGGGCCGTTGATCTGGAATCCCAATCTGGAAATATTGCGATGCCACCACTTGACGTTGTTCAACTCAGATAGGCTCCACACCACTCTAAACTCATACTCGTTCATTTCTTCTTCGGCGGTGTAGAGTGATTTCGGCGTCATCGAGGTAAAGGCAGTGGGAGAGATCACCCCTGGCAGCGCATAGTTGGGCAAGCAGGATATTTTATCCTGTTCCAACCAGGTATCAAATACGCAGAAGCGATGTTGGGCAATCAACTCTTTTACTTTCCCCTGAATCTTCACGACATAGGGGTACGGAGACTGCTCCAGCTCAGAAAGTTGATCTTCGTTCAAGGTACCAATCACACGATCGATGTACTCGTTCAGTTCCCGGTCGTTGACACAGTTCATCTTGGACAGTTTCTGCTTGATAATGCCCTTACACAGAGAAAGCCGTTTTTCGGAGGGCTGAGTGCTGAACCACTCCCGAAAGAACGCACTGTCGCCACCAGACAGCCGCCACGCCTTTGCAGTGCTGTCCTTACTGTTGTCCACATCCACCCGTGCCATTTCAGCATTGACGGTGGTGAAATCCACATGGGCGTCTTTATCCCGCAGAGAAAACCCGCCCTCCAAATGTTCCAGCTCCAGTGTTTCGTGAGACTCAGAAAACAGGCTGGGAATGGTCTCCAGCATAAACTGAGGGAACCGTAAGGTAGAGGCTTCTTCTGCAAATTCTTCATTCATTCGGAATTGATTCATTTTGTCGCGCACCTCCAGGGGCGCCTGACTCAAAGCAGTATTATCTGCCTGGTTGATCTCATCCTCATATATTTTATTCTGTTGCAGCGCCTGTGCCAGCATGGGATCGGACTGCACAGCTCCTTCTTGGACGGATTGCTCTGCCTCCTGCGTCGCCGCATCAAGACGCGCTTTTAAATCGGTACTGTCTACCTCCGGCAGATCCGGTTCGTCAGAGGGAAGCGGAACAATGGGAAGTTGTTCCGCTTCCGGGCTCGGCGCTGCTGCAACCGGAACGTCCACATCCTGCGCCCGGTAATCGCGGTTGCTGAAACCGGCGCTGTTTAACCCGGTCACGACCTTTTCCAGCGTCTGGTGGAAGTCCGCGGAAGAGGTAATGACATAGGAGAGATTCAGCACTTCGCTGCTGTTCTTTTGCGCGTAAGGTAGGCGGAGCACCCGGCCCAAAATCTGTTCCACATCCACGGTGGAAGTGCGGTTTGCCACCGTGGCCAGCACATAGGCAAAGGGACAGTCCCATCCTTCTTTTAGGGCGTTGACGGTGATAATGTACCGGATAGGACAGTTCGGGGACAGCAAGTCGATGTTCTTCAGCTCGTCCTTATCGCCGGTCTTGATGGCAATTTCCTGCTCGGGGATACCGCCGTCCACCAGCGTTTTTTTGATCTTTTCATATGTCGTGCTATCCGCATGATTGCGGGGTTGTGCCTGAAATAGAACGATCGGGCGGATATAGCGTCCGCTTGTCTTCTGCTCCTGCTTTGCCTGTGCCTCCAGTTTGGCGCGAATAGCGATGGCATCCCCATACACATCGGCCTGAGACTTGCGGTTATAGACGATGACCGGCAGCTTGACCATGTTGGCTTTTTTCAGCCGTGCGGCGTCAACAAAAGAGATAACATTGCTTTTCTTCTTAGGCGTAGCGGTCAAGTCAAATACAAAGCTGGGATTGAAGTTTTGCAACATTTCCACACTCAAATCCGAAGTGGCATGGTGGCTCTCGTCCACAATGACCACCGGGTTCAGATAACGGATCACCTGGATCAATGCCGTCTCGTCGGTATCGGCCAGCAGAACCGACGGATCGTCCATCCACTTTGCAAACTCGGCCAGATAACCGTTCTGCTGATAGGCTTTACGGCCGTCCTTTTTGCTCGTGCGGAAAGAATCATAGCTGAGAATAAACACAGAAAGCTGCTCCATAATGGCGGAAGGGGTAAAATTTTGCCCCAGGAGGGCCTGTTCCTTGGAGTAAACTTGGACCCGCCCGCCAAAATCTACATCCAGTCGCTGGCGATAGGGATGGTCAGGGTTTTCCAACGCCTTACGGGTCTGTGCTAGAATGGCTTCGGAGGGCACCAACCACACCGCGGCCTTGGCCCGGCGTTGGGGCATGGCGTCAAAAATCGTGCGCAGAGAACTGGCGGCGATGTAGGTCTTGCCACCGCCGGTAGGCGCCTTGGCGCATATATGGGGCACGCCGGGAAGCACGTTCACATAATCCGGCATACCACCAAGGCCCACCACAACATTCTTTTCGTTCCAGAAAGTCTGGTACGCCTTTGCCGGACTTTGCAGCTTTACCACTAGCTCCAGATAATGTGCAAGATCGGCAATAACCTCTTTCTGATAAGATTTCAGTTCCATTTCTGTACGCTCCTTTACAGCCGTGCAATATCCCGAGGGATTTTCTTAAATAGGATGTTATGGTTGCGCAGTGTTTCCAGAGGGATAGCGCATAGATCGGCATAAATGATATAGCCTTCGGCCTTGGTCCGAATTGTAGATAAAAAGGCGTAGTCCAACGTGGTGACGCTTTCCCGCTCGTAATAGAAGTAATAGGCGGTATTGCGGCATAGGCCCATGAAATAGGGCTCGTCCTTCGATTGTCCGGCGGGCAGGGGCTCTTTGGTCTCCATATAGTAGACATATTCCCGGATTTCCTGCGCGCCCACTTCTTCGTTGAGGTTGCCGTCCGGCAGCAAAAGCACAGGCCCAAGCTCGTAATAGCTGAAATGACCGCCGGTGCCCTCCACGGCCTTTTTATCTCCATACCCATCAATTACCCGCTTGACTCGCTCGGCGGTGATGCTGCCGGCGTAGTCCATCATTTCCACCAGAATAAATTTGCGGTGGCCGCCGTCGGCCCTGTTCATGTTCAGCACAGCATGGGCGGTGGTCCCGGAACCGGCAAAAGAGTCGAGAATGATGGAATCTGGGGTGGATGCAATTTGTAAGATACGCTCAATCAGACGTGTGGGTTTTGGCGTGTCAAATCTGGTTATTCCTAGTTTTCTTAACTCCATAGAAGCCCCTTGTGTATGATTCACGTCATCATAATGCCAAAGTGTACGATTAACTACACCTTGATGCCCAAATAAGAATTTTTTAAATCTCGGATATTTTGCTTTCCCATCTACACCCCAGTAAAGCAAATTATTTTTGATATGTTCTTCATATTGTTCCTTTGAATACGCCCATACGGCTGTTTCTTTTGGCCAAACTTCTTGTCCTGTATTAGGATTTAGGATAGGGTAATACAAACTTGGCCTTTCCTCTTTAGATTTATTGCAGGTATATGTAGCTGAATTCCAGCAGCCACGAGGATCATTATCTGGGTTTTGATAGTTCCTTAATTGCTTTTCCGTTAAGGGCAAACGTGATGGTCTCCAAATCGCTTTGTTCTTTGCAAAAACAAGAATATATTCAATATCATTGCTAAAATATTTTGCGTCATTTGAAGGGGAAGCTTTCTTAAACCACGAAATGTAATCCACAAAGTTGACATTCCCAAATATTTCATTGCAAAGAAGATGCAGGGAAGATAGCTCCGTGCTATCAATGCTAATAAAAATAGCTCCGTCCTCTGCCAACAGCTTTTGCAGCAGCTTCAAGCGGGGGTACATCATACACAGCCATTTGTCATGGCGGGAGAGGTCCTCTCCCTCTTTGCCTACCACTTCGCCCAACCACTTTTTGATCTTGGGGTCGTTGACGTTGTCGTTGTATACCCAGCCCTCGTTGCCGGTGTTATAGGGAGGATCAATGTAGATGCACTTTACCTTGCCCTCGTACCGAGGCAGCAGGGCCTTTAACGCCTCCAAATTATCGCCGTGGATAATCATGTTTTCACTGCCGTTGTCCTCGGCGTGCTGTCCAGCTTCATCGTAGCTGTACTGGCGTTCCAGCACCCGGTACGGCACTTCCTGGTGGTGGTTTACAACTTTATCTTTTCCGATCCATTCCAGTGTTGGCATTATCTTTCCTCCGCAGATAGGGTATCTGTTCAACCTGCTCGTGCATCTTTTGGGCAGCATTCTCAAAGGCTGTTTCCCAAGGGGAAAATCTGCTTTGCCGTTTCCAGACCTCTTGCTGACTGTTTCGGACAGCGTGTTCCGGTATACTGTCTGGGGGTTCTCTTAATCCGCACTTGCCCTTCTGTAATCTTATAGAAACCAAAAGCCCCGGACGCGACTTGCGCGCCGGGGCTTCCGACTGGCGGAAGCGGTGGGATTCGAACCCACGAGACGTTGCCGTCTACCTGATTTCGAGTCAGGCCCGTTATGACCACTTCGATACGCTTCCATATAATCATTTTTCTATATGCCTTATAAACCATCTTACAAACAACTTTGAGTCCAATAGGCCAGAAAAGACGCCCGAATCTTAATGGCTTCTATTTCAGGCGAACATCTACATTTTAAAGAAGTGTGCGGGAAAAGTCAAGCAGTTTTACAGGATTCTTGCTGTTCAGACAAAATATTCCGAGCATAAAGAATGAAAAGCAGTACCACGACATGGAAGAAAGGCATATGATGCTTTGAGACAATTTCTAAAAAATCAGGTGATGAGTATGGCTTATACCGAGCGAGAACTCCTGGCGCGGTTGATCCAATGTGAGGCGGGCGGGGAAGGGGAGGACGGTATGCGCGCAGTGGCATCCGTCATCATGAACCGTGCGACAGTCCCCTATGGAGAGTTTTTCCGAATCAGCCAGGGCGGGAATGTACGCAATATTATTGAACAACCCGGACAGTTTGTCTGTATGCGGGAGACCGTAAATGGAAACTACAATCAACAGAACGTATGGAATATGGATCCACAAGAAATTCATTATGAAATAGCGGATTGGGCATTGGCGGGGAATACCTTGGGGGCTGTGGGAGAAAGTTTATTTTTCTTTAATCCCTACAGTTCGCAATGTCCCACTTATTTTCCGCCAGGTGGCATTGGCGTTGCATTCAATCGAATCAATGACCACTGCTTTTACACGCCTACACAAAAGTATGCAACCACTTGAATCTATGACGAAATAGGAGGGTATGTTTTATATGGATACTGGAACATTCGCTCAAAATCAAGGGATGTCCAGCGCGACCACACCTTGTGTGGGGCCGGGTTGCGGAAGTTCCGCACCGGATGTCTCTTCCTTTACCAATTACCGGGCAAATCCAAACTTGCCAACTCTGGAAGAAATCGCTTCTTATAATGTGATGAATGCATATCAGAGGCAATTACAGAGGGAACAACTACAAAATACAGATAATAGCCCACTGCGGGACTATGCTGTGGAAAACCAACATGTCGGTACACCGTGGCCGCCATTGTCAGACCGCTGGGAGAGCCGTAACAACATTGCGCAGGGAGCGCCCACAGATAGCAGTGCCATTGCTCAGAGCGGCGCAACTGGCGGCTCATTGGCGCCGATTACTCCTACGACGCAACCGCCTTCCATACCAGCGGAAAGCTTACAATATATGAATGGCTTTTTGCGTACGCAGATTGGCCGGCCAGTACAGGTTGAATTTCTGGTGGGGACCAATAATATGGTTACTCGTTCCGGAATCCTTTTGGCGGTAGGTGCAAACTTTATTCTCATTAATGAGGCTGAGACGGACGACATCCTGGCATGCGATTTTTACAACATCAAGTTTATTCGGTTTTACTACTAATTTATCCCTCTATAAAAGGCGGTGCGGAACACTCCACACCGCCTTTTATAATACGGATACCGTGCGAAAGAAGTACCCTTGTAGGTTTCCGATACGATGAAAAGAAAAAGCCATGATTATCCCGCGGCTTCTACCGTTTGCGCTGAAGCTGCCTCAGGCGGAAGCTCTACAGCGGAAGCGTCATTGCAATGCGTAAGGCTCCCTTCTATGGTACACTTGGACACGGAAACCTTTACACTGTCGCCACTGATTTTATTAAATACAGTATTGAGCGCCTCTGTAGTATCCAATTCCATACGAACAGGAAGCCCGGTTTCCTGTTCCAGATAACAATAGCCATAAACCGCCGGTACACTGTCCAAAAGCTCCTGCACCAATGTTTGAGACCCATCCCCCATTCCACTGGCAGATACAGTAGCCTCAATGGAACTCCGAAGAATTTCTGCCGGAAAAGTCACCTCTAATTTGTAGGTTGCCACACCGTCCACTTCTTCCTCCCGAACCAGGTGCGGTTCAGCAGCCTGCTTCAACAACCGCAGACACTCGATCTGTTCCAGAGGGGTGGTGTTCAGATTTTCAGCAGGAGTGCGGAGCCATCCATCCTCAGATTCAGCGTAAAACCAGCAAGCGCTGTCCTCGGCCACTGTATACGTTACAATTGGCGCACCAGTCCCCGCATCCTGCGTACTTTTTAAACGAAATGGATCGGCAAAATATATGGAGGAAACCTCGGAATGAAAAGTTTGTTTTGTACCGCCCACAGAAAACTCCAGGTCGCTTGAAAAGCGGCTTTCACAACTTTCAAGGGCATTTGCCTGCGACATAGCCTCCCGAAAGAGGACGTCTGGGTCAAGTTGCCCCTTGGAGGAACAGGCCGTACATAAAAGAGCAAAACAGAGAATCAGAGCGGCTATGCCTCGAATCCAATTTCTTTTCATGATTGACTTCCTTTCGAAACACTGGAAAGAGGAGAAATCGCTTTCTAAACAGATTTACCACCATAGTAGCAAACAATTTGTAAATTCGCAAGACAAATCGTGTCGTGAACTTGACATAAAACCCTTTGAAGGGTATCATGTATTGTATATAACTATGGGGTTTTAATCGGGAAGCTTCCGCGTAGTAGGGGAGATTGCCCAGAACAGGAACGGCCATAGAGGCCGAACGGTGTTTGGATAGAAAAGGGGTTTTTTGTTGTCGAATCGAGTCAAAGAAGTGGCCATGGAGATGGCTTCTCTTTCTGTTTATAAAGGGATTTTAAATCGGACGGTTCCAAAGGCGTTTTACCGGCTGCTGTGGGAGGCGGAAGGCGGTTCCTTGGAATCGTTTCTAAATGCGTGGGGCGATTTTTTGCTGTATTGTGTATGCGTGGGTACAGTGAAAACCTTGCAGGATGCATCACGGGGACCGCTTTGTTTGATGAGAACGCCTTTTCTTTGGCCGCCGCCGCGGGAACTGCCGTACTTCCGGAAGGAATGCGCTGTGCAGTGAAGCGAGATTTGGCTGTGATCCGGAAGGCGGCGACTCTCACACCCAAAGAGATCCGGGAGAGTTGTGCATTTGCAAAGGAGATTGCGGGGATGCAGCTCCCCGAATGGAATATAGGCGAACCTGTTGCAGTGCTCGATGGCGAACTCGACCATTGCATTACGAAAATGGCAGCGTACTATCGCTCCAATGGATGCGGAATGTATGCGCGCTACCGTGCCTTTATTTGGCGAGACCACCGCATCCAGCCTGTGGCTTATCCGGACAAGCAGCGCCTGGCCGATCTCAAGGGATATGAGATCCAGCGCAAATTGGCGATTGATAATACATTGGCCTTTTTGCAAGGGCTTCCTGCAAACAACTGCCTGTTGTATGGGGATCGCGGTACGGGGAAATCTTCCACGGTCAAGGCGATGCTCAACGAATTCTATCCGCAGGGATTGCGTGTAATTGAAATTCCCAAGGAAGCGTTGATGGATTTCCCAGCGTTGGTGGACCAAATTGCATCGGTTCCGCTAAAATTTATCATCTTTATTGATGATCTATCCTTTTCCCAGCAAGACGACACCTATGCCGCATTGAAAGCTGTGTTAGAGGGCGGTTTGGCTGCACGGCCGCAAAACGCGCTTATTTATGCGACTTCCAATCGCCGCCATCTGTTGCGGGAAAGTTTTTCCGATCGGGAAGGGGACGAAATCCACCTGGGTGATACCATCCAGGAGAGCATGTCGCTGGCAGACCGCTTTGGATTGTCCATCCAATTTTCTCTCCCGGATAAAGTGCATTTCTTGGAGATTGTGGAGCTTTTGGCACGCCAGCGCGAGCTGGACGAATACCTCCCAGAGATCAGGGCGGGGGCGGAACGCTGGGCGATCGCCCGCAGTGGCCGTTCACCGCGCTGCGCAAAACAATATATCGACGACGCGGAAGCGCGCATCCGGCGTGGACAGCCGCTCGATTGACACAGGACGGAAGGGAGACAAGTCTTATGTTGAAAAGATCATTTGCAGCGCTGTTGGGCGTGTTATTGATGATTGGGGCTTGCTTGGGCTGTGGACCACAAGGGGACATCAGTTCTGGCGTAGCAGAGAGGGACTTTCCAGTTACCGTCAATGAAGTGACCATTCAAGACGAGCCGAAGGGCGTTGTGGTGCTTTCACCCAATCTGGCAGAGGTGATTCTAGCGCTCGGCTATGAGATGCAGCTCTGTGGAAAGGGCGCGGCATGTACGCAGGAAGATCTCTCGGTACTTCCGGACATGACGATGGATGACCCACAGTCCATACTAGGGGTTGGGGCGGATTTGGTACTCACGGAGCAATCTCCGACCGAAGAGCAAAAGAAAGGGCTGAACGATGCAGGAGTAGATGTTGTCACCATCGCGCCAGCAGCGAGCCGCGAAGACTTTACCCGCCTGTATCGGGAGGTTGGCGCTTCTATTATGGGCGGCGTGAAAGGATATGAGCGGGGAGAAAAGATTGCCGAGGGGATTTTCAGTACCATCGACGACATCAGCCGCCAGATTCCCCAGACGGATACGCCGGTTTCCGTCTGTTATCTTTATGATGTGGAAGGCGGCGTAGTGACAGGCGATACTCTCGAGGGCAAGTTGATCGAATGCGCTGGGCTGATCAATGCAGCTTCCGATGGAGTGGATAACCACATGGAAGTGGACACCCTATTGATGGTTCAACCACAGTACATCTTCTGTCCTACGGGGCTCAAGGAGACTCTGGCGCAGACGGACAAATACAAGAACCTGACAGCAGTACAGGAAGGACGCGTCTATGAAATGGACCCCGCTTTGATGCAATGGCAGGGCAATGGGGTGATTTCGGCCGTCAGTTTTATGGCGGGGACCGTGTACCCATCCCTGGCGGAGGGAACCACGTCTTTGGCGCCGGAGGATGGCCAAAGTCAAGCGCCTACGGGCGGGAACCCGGACATGAATGTCGGTGATGTCAGTTCTGCTCCTGCACAGCCGGAGGGGGATTCCCTGAAGCTGGGAGATGAAGGGGATGCAGTCAAGAATCTTCAGCTGCGTTTGGCGGAGTTAGGATACCTTTTTGTGCAGCCCACAGGCCTGTATGGAGAGGGGACGCAGCAGTCGATTATGGACTTTCAGTATGTCAATCAATTGAAAATCACTGGAGTTGCGGATGAAGAAACAGTCAACCGCCTGTTTGCTGCAGATGCACAGCCACGTCCCGAAGGAAACCTGATCTATTCCGCAGACGAATAAGAATTTGGTGAAATAACGAAACAAGCCCACCTAAAATGACCAATGTTCTATGCAAAATCGCTTGCCTTTTTCATTGAAATATCTTATACTATATACCAGCGTAACAAACCCAGAGCTTTGAGAGATCTCAAAATGTGAGAATTCCGAGCGAGTAGGAAGGATGTCTGGGTAAAATGCCATCGAAATGTTGATGGCCGCTTTTATGAATTTGCTTTCGTGTTTTTCCTCAATATATTGAATAAGAATCGTTATTCAACGCGGCGCTTCCGGCCAGGGGCTTTTCCTCTCCCCTGGCCGGAAAATTTTTGCCCAAATAGGCTGCCTACAGCGAGCAATTTGCGCGGGAGGTCGGCGCGGTACTCAGGAGAGCGGGGGTTCAGGCTGTTAATTACCACTCCATGGCACCCGTTTCCGGCTGTCGAGTGGATATATCGTCCGCCTCCTATTAACATAGCGACATGCCCGGGGAAGAAGAGCAGGTCTCCTGGTCCAGCACAGCGGAAGGGGATCTGTTCAATTGCATAGCCGGGTTCGATGCGCGCGTCACGGAAAATGTAGACGCCATTTAGCGCGTAGGCCATAAAGCAAAGGCCGGAACAGTCGATTCCCATGGGGGTCATCCCACCCCACCGATAGGGGGTTCCTAAATAGGATTTTGCAGAGCGAACCACGTCGCAGCGAAATTGCGGTGCTTTTCGGGCGCCAATGCCGTGAAACGGCTTAACAAGGGACGAAGCGGGAAGAAATCCGGGCGTGCCGTTTGGAAGGAATACTTTTTGCCATTTGTCGGTAGCAGAGGCTTCTTCCCATCGCAGGCGTGCCCCGCGCGGCAACGTACAAAGGGTAGAAGCCTGTACCGACGGTTCATGTTGGAGATCTGCAAAGGACGCGCAGACAACGGCCTTGGATGCGGACCGCCACTGTTCTGGGGAGGAAAGCGGAAACAGCGTGTTTTCTAGGACCCATCCCTCATAATAATAGGCGGTTCGTACCCGCCGGTAGGCGCCGGAACTCTCTAGAATCTCAACTTCTGTGCCACAAAGAGCTTCGTCTACCCGTACGGCGCCTTCTTTTGGCGCATTCCAAAGGGGTGCGACTGCGGCCTGGACGCATGCAAAATCTCCCATATTGTCCGCCTCCTTTTCAACAAAGATTTCTATGCGGCTATTAGGCGGTTTATGCATGCTGAAAGAAAAATCCTTATAGAAAGGATCGCTTTGTTGTGAAATTTTTCGGGAAAGGAAGGTTGTCCCTGTATCTTGTGTTTTCTATGCATGCCATCCCCAATTTACGACAGATTTTAGGCATGTTCCCCTAATTTCAAGAAGCTATTTTGTCCTTTTTCACAAAGGCGGTCATTGTTTGGCAAAAACAATCGAGCAAAAGAGCGAAGATATTTCATACAAGACCGAAGAATTTTATATAGATTTTTTGAATAGGGACAGCTATACTTACTAATAGTAAATCGCAATTGAACTCGCATTTGTGCAAATACACAAAGCGCAGATTCATTGCAAAACCGAAAGAAGATTTTTCAAAGAAAGTAGGAGGATTTTCAGGTATGAAAAAGGTATTAGCATTTATGCTGGCAGCCATGATGATGGCTTCCGTAGCGGTTGGCTGCGGCAATGATAGCAACACTTCTTCGACAGAGTCCACTGGCACAGACAGCACTGCGTCCACGGACAACAACGAAGAGCCTTCCGAAGCAGGCACAGACGCTTCTGATGTAAGCATCGGCTCCTGCGTTTACAAGTTTGACGATACGTTCATGACCGGCGTTCGTAACACCATGACTGCTCGTGCAGAAGAGCTGGGTGCAAAGATCGACATCGTGGACTCCCAGAACAAGCAGCCCACCCAGAACGAACAGGTTGATACCTTCATCACAAAGGGCGTCAATGCTCTGATTGTTAACCCGGTTGATCTGACCGCTGCTGGCCCGATCATCACCAAGGCGAAGGACGCAGATCTGCCGATCGTTCTGCAGAACCGCCAGCCGTCCGAGGAAGACATGAATTCCTATGACAAGGCATGGTATGTTGGCTGCCGTGCAGAGCAGTCCGGTACAATGTCCGGCGAGATCATCGCTGATTACTTCACCGCTCATCCGGAAGCTGATAAGAATGGCGACGGCAAGGTCCAGTATGTCATGATTCAGGGCGAGCCTGGCCACCAGGATGCTACCCTCCGTTCCGAGTATGCTCCGAAGGCAATCGAAGAGGCTGGATTCGGCGTTGAGCAGCTGGCTGCTGACACCGCTATGTGGGATAAGGTTAAGGCTACCGACTTGATGGCAGCATTTATCTCCTCTCAGGGCATTGACAAGATCGAAGCTGTTCTGTGCAACAACGACGACATGGCTCTGGGCGCAATCGAAGCTCTGAAGGCAGAAGGCTACAACTCCGGCGACGAGTCCAAGTATATTCCGGTTGTTGGCGTTGACGCAACGGCTCCGGCTCTGGAAGCTATGAAGGACGGCTCCTTGCTCGGTACAGTTCTGAACGATTCCACCAGCCAGGGCAATGCTAGCGTGAACATCGCTGTTGCAGCTGCTCAGGGTAAGGAAATCACCGAAGAGAACATTGGCTATCCGGTTACCGACGACAAGTATGTCTGGGTTGACTATGTAAAGGTCACACAGGACAACTATCAGGATTACATGTCCTAATTAGCGCGAACGCAGTACACTTTCTTTTGATTTCTTAAAGAAAAGCTTGTTCTACGGGGAACGCGAAAGCGAGCGCTTTCCGTTCCCCGCTTAATTTTAGCAAGAAGGAGGATTGATCGTATGGGAGAATATGTGCTGGAAATGAACAACATCACGAAGGTATTCCCGGGCGTAAAAGCGCTGGACGGAGTAACCTTGAAAGTGCGGCCCGGCAGCGTGCATGCTCTGATGGGCGAGAACGGTGCAGGAAAATCGACACTGATGAAGTGTTTGTTCGGCATCTACCATGAAGATGGCGGCGAGATTATCCTGGATGGAAAGAAACGGGTCATCAATACGTCGAAACAGGCGTTGGACCTGGGAATCTCGATGATCCACCAGGAGCTGCACCCAATCCGGTTCCGCCC
>BCAA01000039.1 GCA_001305115.1 Clostridia bacterium UC5.1-1E11
GCCCCTATGCGGTATAGGTAAACCCGGCACGCCATCTTGATTATTTACTTTGATTGTCCGTATTCGGCACAGGCAAATGCAGCGAACTGGCATGCTGGTTGGACACCCAGCAGAGAAAATGTAAAACGGAGGAGAAAAGTACTGCTCCTCCCCTAGCAGCATCCTGCATCGAGGCGACATCCACATCTGCGGTAATGGTAATCCCATTGGGTATCTGCTTATAAAAGTGGTCAAACGTTTCCCGCCGTGGCCACGATTGGATTTCATTGGCTTTTCCGTATTGGATAATCGGTCGATCTGCATCTTTAAAGCCTTCATAGTAGAACAAACCGGCAAACACTTTGACAGCCGAGGCTGACAAACGGTGTTTGCCGGTTTCTTTTTTAATATTGGGGATTGATCCGGATTGCCCGGAGGACATCCACGATGCTATGTATTTTCTCCAACTTTTCGTCCAGACGGTCGAATGCATCCAAACGGGCCTGCATGGCTTTTTGACTTTCCTGTACCGCCTGCAAACGTGGATTCGTCGTATTCTCCAAGGTTGCTTCCACCTGCACGGTCTTTTGCGCCAACAGCTCCATCGCTTTTCGCTCTTTTGAGATGTCCTGACGCGCTGTGGAGACATCCTGCTCGATGCCGGATACAACCGTTTCCAAATTGGACAACACCTGTTTGACTGCCAAGAACTCCTGCTTAAATCCAGCCAACTCCTGCCTTTCCGCTGCAACTGCCTGTTTTAAGCCCGAAGTGTCCTGTCCCACACCGGAAACTAGCTGCTTTAACTCTGTTTCAGCCTGCTTAATGGCAGTAAGTCCCTGCTTCACAGCAGAAAGATCCTGTATGACGCCGACCAATTTCTGTTTGGCGTCCATAGTCTCCTGCTTTACAGTGTTGATTTCCTGCTTCAATGTGGCAATTCCCTGTTTCAGTTCCGCAAGGTTTTGCTTCGTCCCCACAAGCGCCTGACTGTCCGCAGTAATGTCGCGCCGCATGGTTGCCTGCTCCTGCCGAATCCCGGATAAATCCTGTTTCATCCGGGCCATGTCCTCCCGAATGGGCTCCAATTTTCGATCGATCATCGTTTCAATCGCCTGCAAAAGCGAAGTTTCCGTCATTTCGCCACTCCCTCTCTCTTCCCATGTGCCCTACTACAATTCTTACGGCTCCACTGCGATCTCCGCCACGGTTCCCTGTACCAAACGCAGCAGATCTTGCGGCGAAACCTCCACCTGCGCGCCAATCTTCCCGCCGCTAACGATGATCGTGGGAAGCGCTTCGCAACTCTTGTCCACCACAGTGCGATACAGTTTCTTCATTCCTATCGGTGAACACCCCCCGCGTATGTAACCAGTCGCTCGGTTGATCTCATTGACGTGAATCATTTCGACTGATTTCTCCCCGACGCTTTTGGCAGCAGATTTGAGGTGCAACTCCTTTGCTACCGGTACAACAAAGACGTAAAACGCTCCAGAAGCCCCCTTTGTCACCAGAGTTTTAAATACTTGCTCAACATTCTGATTCAATTTTCGGGCAACCGCAACGCCGTCAATCGCTCCGTCCTCGTGATCGTAGAAATAAAACTTGTACGGAACCTTTTCCTTGTCCAAGATCCGCATAACATTTGTTTTGTTCTCCTTGTCCTTTGCCAATCGGAAACGCTCCTTCTCTCCAAATAAACCGCGCTCCCGCCGGACCTATTGCCGGCGGGAGTGCCGCTGCGAGATCGTACAACATGGATTTGTATGGTACGAACCGTTCACTTCCAATTATTCTTCGACTTTCCATTTAACGCCCTGTGGCGTATCTTCCAAGACAATATGGCGCGCTTTTAATTCATCGCGGATACGGTCCGCCGTCGCCCAGTCCTTGTTTTTACGGGCTTCATTGCGCTGTTCGATCAGCTTTTCGACCTCTTCGTCCAAAAGCTGGTCCTCCTTCTGATTGTAAAGCAACCCCAATACACCTGCCAACTCATTGAAAAGATCCAATGCATAGGCGCACAAGTTCCGGCTAGGTGCAGAGGACGCATTTAACGTGGAATTGATGTCCCTTGCAAGATCAAACAGTGCGGACAGTGCATCCGCCGTATTCAGGTCATCCTCCATCGCTTCAATAAAGTGATCCTGATATTCACCAAACCGGCGGCGAATTTCTTTCTCGCCCTCTTTTTCCCCCTCCGGCGCATTCTTCATCAGGAAGGACAGGTTATCCCGGCAATTGTACAGGCGCTCCAAGCCGGCTTTACACTGTTCGATCACCTCGACACTGTAATTGATTGGGCTGCGATAGTGCGATGCCACCATCAGATAACGGATGGGCTCATAGCCAAACTGTGCTGCTACATCGCGCACTGTGAAAAAGTTTCCAAGGGATTTACTCATCTTGCGGTTGTCGACATTGATGTAGCCATTATGCATCCAATAATGGGCAAACGGAGCGCCGTTGCAGCATTCACTCTGTGCAATCTCATTCTCATGGTGCGGGAAAATGAGGTCCTGGCCTCCGCAATGGATGTCAATGGTTTCTCCCAGATAGTGCTTTGCCATTGCAGAGCACTCAATATGCCATCCCGGACGCCCATTTCCCCAAGGGGAAACCCAACTCGGTTCCCCTTCTTTCGCTGCTTTCCAAAGAGCGAAATCCATTGCGTCCTCTTTTTCCTCTCCAACCGCGATGCGCGCTCCAGCCTCCAAATCTTCCAACGGCTGATGGGAGAGCTTTCCATAGCTGCTATCCTTGTTGGTCCGGAAATAAACGTCTCCATTGTTCGACGCGTAAGCATACCCTTTGTCAATCAACGTTGCAACCATGTTGATAATCTCTTCGATGTTTTCCGTCGCCAAGGGATGAATGGTGGCAGGACGGACGTTTAATCCTTCCGCATCGGTTTTGTATTCCTCAATATAGCGCTGGGAAACGGTGAGATAATCGCTGTTCTCCTCGTTTGCCTTCCGGATGATCTTGTCATCCACATCGGTGAAGTTCTGTACATACGTGACCTTTAGACCACGGTACTCCATATAGCGGCGCAACACATCGAACACACAGATCGGCCGCGCATTGCCAATATGGATATAATTGTACACGGTGGGACCACAGGCATAAATTTTTACTTCGCCTGCTGTAATCGGTACAAACTCTTCCTTTTGGCGCGTCAGGGTATTATAGATTTTCATTGTCCTTGTTCCTCCCAGCTTTGTTATTCTGTGCGCTCCAAGTTCCAGTACCCGTTATTATATGGGATTTTCCGGAAAATACAAGACGCAACCTGTCATTTCCATCGAATGGGCTTCAGGGGATTGCACATGCCATCCGAACTTGCTTTATTCTTCCTCCGGCAGTTTTGGAGAAATATCCACCTCTTTCTCCAATATCTCCAACCGTCTTTGCAGATGGGTACACTTTGCCTGCATGCGGCACAGCTCCTGCGAAACCGGGTCTGTCACATGGACCTGATCCAGACTGTCCGGCTTTACACCGTTGATTCGTACCACGCGGGCGGGCACGCCAACTGCCGTCGCATTGGGCGGGACCTCATCCAATACAACTGCCCCAGCGGCTACGCGGGCGTTATCCCCCACTTTGAAGGGGCCCAATACTTTTGCCCCGGACCCCACCATCACATTGTTCCCCAGGGTTGGATGGCGCTTTCCGTGTTCTTTCCCGGTTCCCCCCAACGTGACATTCTGGTACAAAGTACAGTTATCTCCGATCTCAGTCGTCTCACCGATCACAACGCCCATGCCATGGTCGATGAACAACCCCTTCCCAATCGTCGCGCCGGGATGAATCTCAATCCCCGTCTTATGCCGGGCACGCTGGCTGATCCAACGTGCAATAAACTTGTGCCCATGCTGATAGAACCAGTGTGCTTTGCGATAGGAGCGCACTGCCTTAAAACCCGAATAGAGAAAATAAACCTCCCAACGGCTTCGGGCCGCCGGGTCGCGCTCCATAATCGAGTCCAGCTCTGCCTTTAACTGGTCAAACATTGCTTCCTTCGTCACCTGCTTTCCAAAATAAAACGACCACCCCCGTCCCCTAAGGGACGGAGGCGGTCGTTAACCGCGGTTCCACTCCGTTTTATCTCTCGTTGCTGCCGGTAACGGCGGCTTCCGTGCGAAGATACGATCCCTTTCCCCTCGCCTGCACTGCCGGTCTCTTCCCCGGCATCACGGACGCAATTTCCTTCGGGGCCCACATGAAAACGCTTTCAGCCAACGACGCTTTCTCTCTGTTGTAGGATTAACCGGAGGTACTTTTTCCGCTCACTGCATTTCAAAATATACTCTGTATACTTTATTATATGCTGCCCACCGGAAAATGTAAAGAGAACAGGAAAGGAAACTTTAAAACGGCTTTCTTTGCAAAGAAAAGAGGCTTTCAAAACTTATGCAGCAATATTGCGCCCTCATCATTCCAGATTGCTCGTTCTATTCATAAATAAGCTCCACGATATATTTCCTGTATCATAGAATTATCAAATAAAACGTCCGTCCAATCTTTCAGTCATTTCATAACAACTTACTCTATTGGCAATACGCCAATTGCCAAGTATTCTGCACCGCCAAGATCGGCTTCGTACTCACCAGTCTCCCTATTATAGACAATTTTAAAATCTTTCGGCATATTCCCAAAATATTCGTACCTCTGTCCATTGTACTCATAGGTCTCCAGGTAAGCTTTCAGATACGCAACGATTTCCTCCGAATCTGCTACCTCTGTTCCAAGGTCAAAAGTCATCGAAATTTCCACGTCTTCGAGGAATTTTGGATTCGATGCATCACTTTGGTCAAGAATCTTTGCCGGGACATTTACTGTGATATTTTCCGGCTCTTCACCGCCATCGCCATGCTTGAAGGGGCCTTGATCCGCCTGCTGTGCCTTAACCACCAGGTTCCCATGGTAATGCATGCCCTGATATTCATTGCCTGTCTGAGAGGGCAGGTAGCCGCCAATGATGTATGTAACCTCTTCACCGGCGCCAATTACCTCGGTTGGGTCGTAGCACTTTCTCTCCCCTTTCCAATTTGAAGTTTCGTTGAGGTTTACACCTTTGACGCGTTCCCATGTGTATTGACTTGGGTCCTCTGAATTTTTCACCTGCTTATAGACAAAAATTTTGAGCGCATCCTTGAGCGTGTTTTCACAATCCTTGACCCCATACGAGTCCTGATTGATATTGAACTCGTCGTCACCATAGAGGACCGGCTCCTTATCGTCACTTCTGGTTGGCTCCATGCCCAGATGAATGTAGATCGGCAGTGTGCCTTTGTTCTCTACACGAACGGGCCGGAAATAGATCGGCAGGTTGTCCTGCGGATAGTTGTCCGGGTCCTGTCCATTGTTCTCCAAATTGTTTACAGCGTCTTTCTCGTCGGATTCTACCAATTCCTTATCAAAGTTCTTCAGGAGCATCGGACGGAGATTTTTGAACTCCATGGGTTCCTTGGTTGTAAAACCATCGTCACCCGGATTCACCTCAATATCCAATACGCCGGCAGAGAAATTCCCAGCCGCCTTCTCTGTGTCGGTAAACCAAGCCATGGTCCCGCCAGCCATCAGGCAAAACACCAGGACCAAGGAAAGAGCCGACAAAACAATCCTCTTTTTGTTTGTTTTCATGTTTTTCCTCCTTTTTGGGATTATGGGGGCGCGGTCACCCATAAGTTTCTTCCGGATTATTTAAATGATACAGTAGTTTCATATGGGTGTCAAGAAAAACCCATAAGTTTTCTTTCATTTAATTGTATAAATTCGTAGAAATTTTATAATGATAGTGATAAACGAATATACGAAGGGGGAAACCCATGTTAGGTGAAAGGCTCCAGGAACTTCGGAAGGATCATGGCCTTTCCCAGCAGGATTTAGCGGATAAACTCAACGTATCCATTCACACTATTTCCTCGTATGAGCGAAACCGCAGCGCTCCAGACGACAAAACGAAAATGGAAATTGCTAAACTATTTGATATATCGCTTGACTACCTGCTTGGTTTGGTGGATGAACCGTATTCGTTCCTGAGGACAAAGAATTGTATCGTATTGCCCGCGGAATTTGAGGATTCTGAGAAAAGAGAAGTTCGGGAATATGTCGCCTTTTTACGATTTAAAAAGGTACGAAGAAAACAGAGGAAAAACTTACCAAAAAAGTAAAAGGCCACGGAGCGTCCCAACGCTTTCCGTGGCCTTTCTGTATTTACTTGGAGTTCCCTATGACCTTCCAATTCTGCTTTAAGTAGATCCTCCGGAAAGCACGGTGAAAAACACCGTAATTGCCATCAACCCGTCGCCGGCCCAAAGGAAAATTGCCGAGCTTGGCAACCCGCCCATTGTAAAAGCGGAAAGCACGCCCATGGCCACCAATTCCTGCACATACTGCATCACCAAAATCAATGCGATTGCAACAATCTGGCTTACCGTTTTTGCCTTTCCCCACTTGTTCGCGGCGATTACAACCCCTTCATCCGCAGCAACCAATCGCAGGGATGTAACAAGAAATTCGCGTGCCACAATCACCAATACCCACCACGGATTGATCAAATCCAGGCTCACAAAGCAAATCAAGGCCGAAATCACAAGGATCTTGTCTGCCAAGGGGTCCATAAACTTTCCAAAGTTCGTAATCAGATTGCGGCTTCTAGCAATTTTTCCATCCAAATGATCTGTATAGGACGCCGCAACAAACAGCAGCAGCGCGACCAGATACCGGTGCGGCAACTCCTGCCATAGTAGCGCTCCTACAAAGAATGGTACCATTGCCATCCGCAGCACCGTCAATTTATTGGGCAAATTCATTTTCATTCCTCCAACCGGGCGCGGATTATTCCGCTTCACCCATCAGGTCGCAGTCCATGCAAGCCGTGATACGTACCCGCACAAACTGTCCGGGCGCCGGCGCCTCCCCGGCGGTAAAGTAAATTCTGCCGTCAATCTCCGGCGCGTCGGCATAACTGCGCCCAAACCAACAGGCGGTCTCTTCCTCAAAGCCTTCGGTCAACACATCCAATACTTTGCCAACCTGCGCCTCGCCCCAATCCTGCATGATGCCCATCTGGGTCTCCATCACCCGGTCCGCCCGGCGGCGCTTTTCCTCTTCTTCAATCTGATTTTCCATCTCTGCCGCAGGAGTATCCTCCTCCTGCGAATAAGCAAAACATCCCAGACGCTCAAAGCGTATTTCCTTGATAAACGCGCACAACTGCGCAAAATCCTCTTCTGTTTCCCCCGGGAATCCTGCGATCATCGTCGTACGCAGAATCAATCCTGGAATGCGCGCGCGCATCTTTTGAATCAATGCCGTGAGTTTTTCCCGATTGCCAAAACGGCGCATCGCCCGCAATACCGTGCCGCTGCAATGCTGCAAAGGAAGGTCTATATATTTGACAATTTTCGGCTCGCGCGCAATGGTGTCCATCAACTCTTCCGTCATAAAATCCGGATAGCAGTATAAAACGCGAATCCACACAATCCCGTCCACTTTACAAAGCTTTTGCAGGAGTTCTGGCAACATCCGTTTTTTATACAGATCACAGCCATAACGGGTCGTGTCCTGTGCAATGACAATCAATTCTTTTGTTCCATTCTTCGCCAAGGTTTCCGCTTCTTCCAAGATGCTCTCCATCGGACGGGAACGGTACGGCCCGCGGATCAATGGAATGGCACAGTAGGAACAGCGATTGTCACAGCCTTCTGCAATCTTCAAATAGGATGAATAGGGAGGCGTTGACTGGATACGTTCCCCGCATAGAGGCAACAACATTTTATCCGGAAAGAGTTCCGGATGCTCCCCGCGCAGAGTACGGTCTACCACTTCCACTATATCGGCGTCCGCTCCAATGCCGCACACCGCGTCGGCTTCCGGCAATTCCTTCCGGATCTCCTGCTGGTAGCGTTCTGCCATGCAGCCAGTAACGACAAGCGCTTTGATACAGCCAGCCTTTTTGAGCCTTCCAAGTTCCAAAATCTCCCCGATGGATTCTTTCTTTGCAGCCTCAATAAAACCACAGGTATTGACAATGGCCACATCCGCACAGGAAGCGTCGTCCACCAACGTATATCCTGCTTTTTGCAGGCGCGCCATCATAATCTCTGCGTCCACGCGGTTTTTTCACAGCCAAGGCTAATCATTCCAACCGATGCCATTCATCCCATCCTCATTTTCGTAGTCGATATAGTTTCGCAGTACACTGCGGATATCCTCCGTGCGATAGCCCAGCCGCTGCAATGCGGCAAATACCCGGCGGCGGCCTTTTTCGTCCGATAAAGCGCTTCGATACTTCCGTTCAATCAGCAGGCGGAGCGATTCCTCCGGTTCCGGCGCCAACTCATCCACAATGGTACGCACCAGTTCCCGGTCAATCCCCTTCTGTAAAAGTTCATATTCCGCCCGCCGGGCGGCAAAGCGTTTCCGTTGTAACAGTTCTTCTGCAAAGCGCCGTGCATACTGCACGTCGTCAATCAGGCCGAGCTCTTCCATCCGCTGCGCGGCATGTTCTGCCGCATCCCGGCCTGCCGTACGGGAAATTTTCTCCGTCAGTTCCTTTTTGGAGTGGCTGCGGTGCTCCAACAGATAGAGCGCCTTTTCCTGCGCCCGATGCGTATCGCTGCGCTGGATGAGCTGGTGTAACGCCTCGTCGTCCATCTCCATTCCCACCCGCCAACCGGATTGCAGGAGCGTCTCCGTATCCAGTTTCACGGCGAACTCTCCATCTAAAAACAGAGCTGTCAAGCGTTTCCGGCGCGGTTCCATCGCAGTAATCAGCAAACGATCCCCATCCTTTTATGCTTATGTTTATTCTACGTCGTCAGCCTCTATGTCGATCTTCGCACTTCCAGCCCGGGAAGCCGCCGGTTTGGCCGGCTCTGCCGCAGGCGTAGAAGCAGCTGGAACCTCCAACGGCTTTGCAGGCGATGCATTTGGCATGGGAACTGCCGACTTCGCATACAGAGCGCCGATATTATCACGGACCTGCTGTTCAATTTCATCTGCAAGCTCTTTATTCGTAGCAAACAGGGTTTTAACATTGTCGCGCCCCTGTCCCAAACGCTCCTGTTTATAGGAGAACCAAGCGCCGCTCTTCTGCACAATGTCGAGCTTAACCGCAAGGTCCAGCAGTTCTCCCTCGCGCGAAATGCCGCGGCCGTACATGACATCGAACTCCGCCTCGCGGAACGGCGGCGCAATCTTATTCTTCACCACGCGCGCGCGGGTACGCGAACCGATCTGCTCCGTGCCATTTTTGAGGGTTTCGACCCGGCGAATGTCGATACGCACCGAGGAATAGAACTTCAATGCACGGCCGCCAGGGGTAACCTCCGGGTTGCCATACATCACGCCTACTTTCTCACGCAGCTGGTTGATAAAAATCGCCACACAGTTCGATTTCGAGATCGCGCCCGCCAACTTGCGCAGTGCTTGGCTCATCAGGCGCGCTTGAAGCCCAACATGGCTGTCGCCCATCTCCCCTTCAATTTCCGCACGCGGCACCAACGCTGCTACGGAGTCGACAACAATTACGTCGATCGCGCCGGAGCGTACCAGTGCCTCTGTAATCTCCAACGCCTGTTCACCGGTATCCGGCTGGGACACCAGCAATCCATCTACATCCACGCCGAGCGCACGGGCATACACCGGATCAAGCGCATGCTCCACGTCGATAAATGCCGCATTCCCGCCGTTCTTTTGTCCCTCCGCGATACAATGCAGGGCCAAGGTGGTTTTACCGGAACTCTCCGGCCCGTAAATCTCGACAATACGGCCGCGCGGCAACCCACCGATGCCAAGCGCCAGATCCAAAGAAAGCGAACCCGTGGGAATCGCTTCTACATGCATGGCCTCATTCTGGCCAAGACGCATCACCGCGCCCTTGCCAAACTGCTTTTCAATCTGCGCAAGCGCTGTCTCCAGCGCCGCCTTTTTATCCATGGTTTTTCCCGCAGCTGCGCCGCGACTTTTATCGATGGCCATTTGATTCCCTCCGGTCTTTTGATTGGAAAAAACGCCGGAAAACGTTCCGGCGTCTTAAAATGACAGCTTTTATGACATAAAATTGACGAACACAAAACGGACGATTGTTTCACAAATCCGATGAAAAACGGACTTTGTTTTTCATCAAGGATTCCATCGTTCTTCTATGAAGCGGATATCGTCGATTCCCGCTTCGTGTGTGAGGTTATTATATCGTATTTTTCAAAGAAAAGCAATGGATTCCGAACAATTTCGAACAAAGATTTGCCCGGGTTTCTATCTCAAGCGTTCTATGCAAAAGGAGAGTCCCCCTAGTCTATATCCATATAAAGTTTCAGTGCCCAACAGACCGTTTGGATTCATCCTCTCTGTTGTTTTCTACGCATCATGATTCGGTATCGGTTTGACGACATCTTCTAGGATCATTGGCGTTCGTGTAAAAGCCTATCAGCCAGCTTTTTTCTTTTACGATGGAAACCTGTATATGTAACTCCTGCGGTCAAAACCACCATAGAAAGATCTTAAAATGTTACCGATAGCGAATATAAACTTGTTGTTCACAAGCAATCGGTTCTTTACCCAATAATGTCCCTTCGTTTTGCTCTTTGGGTGGCACCGATTCACCTGTTTTATCCTGTGAAAATATATTCTCCCCATTTTTTGTATTCCTTTTTTGTTCGATACAGAATGGAAAAGCGCTATTTTCCCGACTGTTTCTCTCCGCTCCCTTTGACTCCAGTATAAAGGATCCTGATAATTGTCGTAGGTCTTTCTTATATTTTTTATAAGCCAATGGGGCTAACCATTACGATAGATAACTGGATTTGCCGATTAGGTAAAAAAGCAGATTGCCTTGACAATCGTCGCAGGCCTTCCCTACATTTTATAGATAAATGAAGGGAACCATTACGACAGTTATCCGGGTTTGCCTATTAGGCAAACAAGGCAGGTTGTCTTGACATCCGTCGCAGGCCTTACCTACATTTTTAGGTAAATGAAGGGAACCATTACGGTAGTTTGCCAGGTTTGCCTATTGGCAAGCAGGGCAGATCGTCTTGACATCCGCTGCGGGCCTTCCCTACATTTTATAGGCAAAAGGAGT
>BCAA01000040.1 GCA_001305115.1 Clostridia bacterium UC5.1-1E11
CCCAGCTGCTGCTTGTGAAGTCATCCTCCACAAGGGCGCTCAGGATATTGTACAGCTCTTCCAGGGCGCTCTTATCGCCCGGCTGGAAGTTCAGATAATGCAGTACGTTCAGCAGGTCGCTCCAAGCCTTGTCAATCTCCGTCTGCGTCGCCGCTGTATTGTTCAGCACAGCTTCCGCTGCGTTATATGCCTCCAGGAAGGCCTCTCTCGCCTCGGTAACCAGGGAGTCTACCGTTCCGTCGTCTACATAGGGCTTTGCATACTGATAGGTTTGCTCCAGAATCCGCTTGTCCGTCACCTCGAACACGAAGTCCAAGTCGACGCCTTCGCCCGTCATCTCTACTGTGTAGGTATACGAATCGCCGCTGATGAGTTCCTCCTGGCCGTTGACCGCCACCGAGCGGAAATTCCGGCCTTCAACACGCGGTTCAAAGGTCAATTCTACGCTCGTTCCCTCTGCCACGTCTTCCAGCGTAAACTCGCCCGTCAGGTCTGCGATCTTCTGCGGTTCGCCGTCCACCTTCAACGTTACGTCCTTGTTGTTGTATCCCACCGTCAGGTTCTGCTCTTCCGGTTGAATATCCTTCTTTCCAAAGGCTTCAATCTCTGTAATACAGGTATTTCCCCACTCATGCAGGCCCTCTTTCAGAACCATGCGCAGATCGGTAACACCTGTGAGGGGTTCATCAAAAGCAACGGTGTAGCTCTCATGTGTTTTATCGCTATATTTCCACTCCGCTGTGACATTCTCTGCGACCGTCTCCCAAGTTTTTCCGTTATCTTTGGAAATCTGATAATCCCACTTGGTCGGTCCCTGCTTTGCACCGTAGAAGGTCCAGACAAGAATCTTCTCAAAACTCTGTGGTTCCGCCCAAGAGAGGGTGATAAAGTTGTCGGGGGTTCCATCCGGCGCCACTGTAATATGGGTGGTGGTCGAACCGTCCAGGCCGTGGTCTCCATCGATCAGGCTCATCGGGTCCGTTGCCGGGCCTTGGATACGGGTTGCTGTCACATTGACCGCTTTGCGCGCTACATTCTCATAGTCGCCCATGGTCGAAACCGTCAATGTGTAGGTCGTCTTTGTCGCTTGATACTGCGATTTGACTACAATTGGAATGGTTTTTTCCTGCATTGCGCTGTCCATAGTGACCGTGTAGCTCTCGCCTGGGAGAACACGGGTTCCGTTGACGTAGACAACGGCATGTTCACTATTCGCTACCGGAGTGATCTCTACAGTGCCGGCTTCGGCGCCGATGTCTACCGTATAATCTTGTACATCTGCCTGGAAGGATGGGCTCAACTCACCCTTACTTACCGTCAAATTGCGCAGGCTGGAATCCTTATCTCCGTCTTCAAAATCGGCAACGTTCTCTTCCGTAGAAATCCAAACCGGCAAACCCGCTGAGATTGTCGCAGACTGATCACCGTCATAGAATTTCACTGTGACATCTGTATCCTCTTGAACCTGTACGCTCACATTGGAGACTACCTCTTCGCTCGGCGTAACGATCAAGCCACGATCCGTATTTTCAATGGAACAATTGTAGGTTTCAAAAGTCCCGTCATCCTTCTGGAATACATAAGCCTTTGTCAGTGCCACTTCGCCCAATGCTTTGAATACCTCATGTACATCATTATCACATGCAGCGCCCTGGGTGACTGCGCCGCCCATAGCGGTGTACCCCGGGACCCAAGTATTCTTCGGCGCTCTCCACCAGTAGGAGATCATATCGACATATTCTTCGCCGATCACCGTGTTGACATGCTTGCCAACGATCACATCGTCGTGCGACGCCTCTTCATCTTTCACCCACAAGCCCGTATTGCGGTATGGATCTGCGATAAATGCCCAACGCAGGGTGCCGTCAAAGCCCATCAGCTGTGCACAGGACCCCATGGCGTTCATACCGCGCTCCAGGTACTGCTGGTCGCCGGTCAGTTCATATAGGTTAAACAGTGCATAGATGTTCCATGCAGACCAGCCATGCGGTGAGTTCATCATATTGGGAGAATCGCCGGTCAACTGCATTTCGACGTCATACTGTGCTTCCCAGAAGCGCAGGGTGCCGCCATTCATACGCGAATCCGGAACAATGGATTGCTGATGCGAGGTATGGTAGTTCATAATCTTGAGCGCTGCATTGGTATATTTCTCGCGCTCTGCAGAGCCCTCGGGGAACATCAAGGCAAATTCACTCAGCTGCGTCGCCGAACAGGAATTGGCGCCGTCCTCAAAGGTCTGCTGCCCTTCGGTTTCAAAGTGACCGTCCAGACGCACCAGGTTGTCCATAGCGCGGGTAACGGAGGCAAAGTGACGGTCATAGCGCTCTGCCCAGACTGCACGCTCCTCCTCTGTCAAGTCCGCATCGTTCATCAGATCCTTTTCTACATAGATCAGTTCCATGATGGACTTTGCTGGATAAATGACCGAGGTATAATCCGTGCTTCCATTGTAATAGCCGCCGTTCTCCTTTTGGGTGGTGAGCAGGAAGTCGGCAAGATGGACAGCGCTCTCCAAATCGCTCATATTCCCAGAACTCTCATACTTATCGACAAATACGCCTAACATACCAGAGTGGTTCTGGATTCGGCTCTGCCAGGAAGTCGGCAGGTCGGTCGTGACATCATACATCAACGGATAAATCTCTTCAAACTTCTCGTCGATCGCCATGTCCAATTCTTCATCCGGGAAGTATCTCTTAGCAATATAGGCAGAATACAGTCCGTACCAGGATTCTGTGTGGGAGGTCGCCTTCTGTGGAGCCTCTACGGCCGCCTTACGGGCCTGTTTCGTGTACCAGGACCACGGCATCCGTATCGTGAACATGCCCTCCGCCTTATATCCGGCCTCGTTTTCTGCCCAAAGCTTATAGACGCCTTCCTCCCTGCCTTCCGCCTCAAAGGTACAGGAATAGGTATGATCCCCATTGTCGGTCACTGCGAGCGTCGTTTCGGTTCCATCCTCGTCAACTAATGTAACCACACCGTTCTTCAATGGAGACTGGGAGTAAACCGTCACTTGAGAAACTTCATTCTCCGCCATGGTATAACGATCTGCGTCGATGGTCGGAATCTCTGTGTAATTGGAGATCGTCGGTTTGACGTCTTCAATTGCATTTAAATCCTCGACCGGCTTGAGGTAAATATTCCAGGTTTTCGTCTCGTTTGCACCAATGTGATCTGCATCCTGCGGATGACGCTCCGGCAATTCGCCGGACTGTAAAACGTCGAGAGAGGCTGTGTAGATGCGGTGTGCGCCCCACTCATAGTCCAAAGTATAGGATGCAACGGGGGCATCGGTTGCAATGGTCATCAGACGGCCGGAAGGTGTGGAGAGATAGCCCCACAGATGGGTTTTTTCACAACGCAGGAGAGTTGGGAAAAGCTGATCGTTGTACTGTGGGTAGCTCTCCAAATACGTATTGAATCCCAGGTTTAAGGACAACTTGTCCACCGCCTGTTCCGTATCCTTGTTGTTGGTGACCGATGCTGTGACCACCAACTGCTTCTGCTCATCCACGGCATACCGCAAGGTAAAGGTCAGGTCTTCATTCGCATTGCGATACCGTCCTGTATACGTGATGGTACCATCGTCCGCCGTATCTCCGGAAGTCATCGCAATCTGGCGGCCGTTGTAATTCCAGATAAAGCCCCCTCGGCTGTCTGTACGCATCGGAATGGTATACATTTCGCCGCCGATCATGGTCTTCATCGACTGAATTTGACCTCCCGTATGGTCAATTTCCCATTCAGGTGTTGTGATCTTTTCGTCCAGGCTGACCGGAGCAGTGTCAGACAGGGTAATGGCCTGTATGCTCATATTTCCCCAATTCTGGTCGTACCCATGGGAAATGAGCGCGCGCACCTCTACCTCATCGTCCGCATTGGGCGTATAGTATTGGAGGCGGGCGACATTGCATACCGCCGGTGTTCCGCTGGTGGTGACGCTGTTTCCATACGTTTCGCTGAATTCAACCTCTCCGTTCACAACGAGTTCCAGGGTAATGTCAGAGGCCCATTCTCCTGTATACACATTCAGATACTTCATCTCTGGGCCTCCGGGCACGCGGAAGGTCACACCACTGCCTTCTTTTACAAAGACGAACCCATTGTGGCCATCGGTCTCCGTCTCTGGATCGACGCCGTCACTGTAGATATAGGACGTTTTTGCATCCTGAATGACAGGGCTGCCCTGCTGCGTCCCCACCGGTGTTACGTCGGTGATCTGTGATTCAGCAACATTTTTGTGGTTATAGCTGGAAAAATCGGTATCATTGAAATATGCCCAGTCCACATTGCCTTCGTTTGTCAGGTCTGCCGCAACCGGCGCGCTCGAAACCTTTCCGGCAGCGACTACCCCAGTATCAACCACCTGGGAGTCGTTCAATGTAATGGCAGAGATGGACATATTTCCCCACTGGCTGTCGTACGCTTTGGAAACATGAAGCTTAACAGACACTTCATCCCCTTCATCCACGCAGCTGTAGGACAAGCGGAGCACCCGGTACACAGCAGGGGTTCCGGATGTGGTGTCCGTACTGCCAAACGTCTCTATGTAGGCTGTATCCCCGTTGACCAGGACCTCGGCTGTGATGTCGGCTGCCCAGGCGCCGGTGTAAATGTTTACATAGCGCTCTTCCTTGCTAGCGGGCAGGGTAAATTCCAAGCCATTGCCTTCTCCGGTAAAGACTAAGCCCTTGTGGTTATTATCCTCAATCGACTGCACCGGAGAAACTCCATCCAAGAATACAAAATTGGTCTTTGTATTTTGGGCTACATAATCCTGCTTTCCAATCAGCGTCGGACCGCCAATCGCCGGGTCTTCCGTGTCCTTGCGATTGAACGCACCGAAATCGGTGTTGTCGAGCTGAACCCAATCGATACCGCCCTCTTTCGTGAGGTTTGCCGACTCTGGGGCATCCTGCACCTCGCCCGAAACAAGCGATTCTTCCTCCGGGAACGCCTCGTCGGTCAGCGCAATCGCCTGAATGCTCATATTGCTATAGGCTGCATCGTATGTAGCGGTAACCTCTGCGGTCACTGTGACAACATCTTCCTCCGAAGCCGTTTGGTACATGATGGAGGACAAAAAGCACTCTGCGCCAGACGTTGTCTCACGTTTTCCAAAAGTGCGGCTGTATTGCTCTTCGCCATTGACAGCTACACGCAAGGTGATTTCCGATGCCCAGGACCCCATGTAGACGCGCAAATAGCGCGGCTCTGTACTCGCTGGAACGTGAAAGGTCACTTTGCCGCCCGCCCCATTGATCACTTGACCTTTCGTATTGGAATCGGGAGCCCCTTCATAACGGAAATTGGTCGCCGTGTCCCCAGCGATCTGTGCCATTGTACCGGACAGCTCGATGTCCGTGATTCCATTGTCCTCGCTCTTCTGGGGGCAATTTTCGAGCGTCTTATCGCTGAAATGAATCCAACCCAACGGTCCCTCTTCTTCCAGGTTCGCTTCTGCCGGGGCACCGCGCAGAAAGCCCTTTACCTGCGTATCTCCTACTTGCCAAACGGCGCTATCCTTTGCAGATCCATTGGCAGAAAAATCCGCTGCCAAGCCCACTACACCCGGTCCGGATGTCGCCATAAGTGCGGCCAACAAAAGAGCAGTGGCCCTCCGTTTCACCTTAAACATCTTTCTCCTCCTAAAGTTGCAATCTTCCTGTTCCCACGGTATTTTCCGTCTTATGTTTGGTCGCCTTCTTTCTTTTCATCCCCCTTTCCATTTGCTGCTGGTCAGAAGGCATCCCAGCCTTTACAGTGGCAAAAGAGTCCATTGTAAAGTAATACCAATTCACTAATTATTCCAATGAACTTTTCAAGCCTATTAAATCATAGGTTTCTCAAATTGTCAATATTTCAACCGAAAATTGAGAGAAATATTGAAAAATTTTTAGATTTTTGTTTATTTGATAAAAGAAGGGAATTGCGATGCGTTTTCCCTTCTTTCAGCAAAAAACAATGCATAAAAATTTCAGAGAATTTTCCGTCAGGTTTCTGTCATTATAAACCGATCAAGATTGGTTCTACGGACAAGAACTTGCAAAAAATCCCCTACAATGGACCAAAACCGTCCATTGTAGGGGATTTTTTGTTTTTTCGATGTAACCATTTTACGGCTGTTACTTTTCTATATACTCTAGTTACCTTAAAAGATTTCGCTCTGTAGCCGCTTTTTGCAGCACGTTTTCCACAAAGTCTATCGGGAGTGTGGAAAACTTACGCGGAGGTATGGGGTTTTCAGGCAGCGGTTTCATCCGTTTTTCCCAAACGGTCATATCGCGCCACGTCCCCAATTTATACCCTGTCTGTGGATAAACGGCAATTTTTTGAAAACCCAACTGGGTATGCATCCGCTCGCTTGGATCATTGGGCGATGTAATCAGCGCATACAGAGTCGTATAACCCTGCTCTTGCAAAAATTCCATCAGACATCCATATAGAGCCCGTCCTATTCCCTGCTGTTGAGCACCCTCCGCTACATAGACACTCAATTCTGCATCCCATTGGAATGCAGCCCGCCCATGAAACCGGGATGCATAGGCATACGCCTTTGGTATTCCATTTTCTTCGCAGACGAGGTATGGGAACTGCCCCTGAACGGCTTGAATTCGCCGTCTAAATTCCGCTGCATCCGGCGGATCATATTCAAATGTGACGGCTGTATTTCGCACATAGGCGCATAGATCGCCGCCAATACAGCGGCATCCTCTTTTGGGCCAAACGAATCCGGAACCGCGCTGGTTTCTGGTCAGACATTGAAGCGGAACAGGACAATGTCCCCATCCTTCATCACATAGTCCTTTCCTTCCGAACGGACCAAACCTTTCTCCTTCGCCGCAGTCATGCTGCCACACGCCATCAGATCATCAAAGGAAATGACCTCCGCACGGATAAAACCGCGTTCAAAATCACTGTGGATCTTGCCAGCTGCCTGCGGTGCTTTGGTTCCCTTCTTGATGGTCCATGCACGTACCTCCGGCTGACCAGCTGTCAGATAGGAAATCAACCCCAACAGAGAATAACAGGCATTGATCAGACGGTCCAGGCCGGATTCCTCTAGGCCCATATCTGCAAGGAACAGATCTTTTTCCTCCGGGTCCATCCCCGCAATCTCCGCTTCAATTTCCGCGGAAATCGGCAGTACCCCCGCATGCTCGCTGTCTGCAATCTCCTTGACTTGTTTAAAATATGGGTTGTTCTCAATACCGCCTTTAAAATCGTTTTCACTCACATTGGCCGCATAAATGACCGGTTTATTGGTCAAAAGGGATACGGTCGAGAGAAGCTCTGCCTCTTCCGGAGTACATTCTACACTGCGAGCCGACTTCCCTGCATCGAGCGCTTCACGGACGCGTTGGAAAAAATCATATTCCTCTTGATATTTCTTGTCAGCCTTCATCAGCTTCTGCGTCTTTTCAATGCGTCGATCCAATACTTCCATATCGGAGAGGATCAGCTCCAAATTGATCGTCTCAATATCGCGCTTAGGGTCGATACTTCCTTCTACATGTACGATGTCATCGTTGACAAAACAACGGACAACATGCACAATCGCATCGACTTCACGAATATTTGCGAGGAACTTATTTCCCAAACCTTCTCCCTTACTCGCGCCACGCACCAGACCAGCTATATCGACAAACTCGATGGTAGCGGGAGTATATTTTTCCGGATGATACATTTCAGCAAGCCTGTCCAGCCGCTGATCCGGTACGGCAACTACGCCAATGTTTGGTTCAATGGTACAAAATGGATAATTGGCGGACTGTGCGCCTGCATTGGTAATAGCATTAAACAGGGTGCTTTTGCCGACGTTCGGCAAGCCTACGATTCCCAGCTTCATTGATGCGAACCCCTTCTTTTTTCGAAATCACTTCCGGTACAAAACCGGCCTTTGTGCGTACTTATTATATCTGTTTTCCCGGCAAAGCGCAACACCCGTCCAGTCCATGGTTTTCCCACAGTTGCTGGACAGCGCGGGCCAACTCGCGCAATTCTTCCCGCTCTAGGCCGTGCGCCTGCAAGAGAATTCGCCGAACCCGTGGTCCCGACTCTGCCAACACCCGCATCCGGTGAGAAGCCTCTATCTCTCGCAAGAGGCGCTCTTCACTTTCCCCCATCATGGTATCCATGGAGACACCATATAGATTCGAAAGGCGTTTGAATGCCGGCACCGTCGGCATGCTTTTTCCGGTTTCGTAATAGGTATAACTGGATCGATCCAGTTCCAACATGTCCGCCAATTGTTTTTGGGTTAAACCCGCACGAATCCGCAAAATACGTAGCGCTTCGTTTAAATTCATCATGATTACTGCCCCTTCATTTTAGTGAAGAATCATCACTTCAATAGCACATGTATATAGTTGTACTCTACCGAACACTATATGTATTAATTTTGGGTCTCTTTCATACTATAATAATATAGTATTATCAATGTATTCGGAGGCGAAAAAATGGATTTAGGCATAAGCTTTAAAAAATATCCGTGAAGGCAAAGGCAAAAGTGTTTATGCCTTATCCAAAGAGACGGGCGTATCGGAAAACCACATTCATTCGATTGAAAAGGGGACCACACAGCCATCGGTCGCGATTTTGGAAAGGTTACTCAACGCGTTGGGTGTCACTCTGCCGGAATTCTTTAATGATGACCGTGATGTTCTTTATCCTTCGGCATATGAACGGGAACTGATTGCCTCCGTCCGAAAGCTGGACGGAGAACAGGCCCACACTCTGCTGCAACTTGCAAAATGGTTGGAGCTGTGATTGGTGTGCACAAATTCCCGGTATTATAAGAATTTCAAAAATTGTACACAGAAACAAAGGCTGTTTCACAGGACCGCTCGACTAACGTGAAGAACGGGCCTCGTGAAAAGCCTTTTTCTTTATTCCATTTTTAACTGGCTCGCTCTTGTTGAATCTCTTGGCCGCCTATTCTCCCTCCTTTTCTAAACACATTTCTTTACCGGGCAAGTCTGCTTTTCGTTTGTTTTTCGCTGATGTACGAAGTAATTTCGGTCCAAAATGGGAGAACTCTTTTCGTACACGTTTGAAAAGTCATCCGTTATTTTTAACTTTTGCTTGGACAAACGTCCTCCTGCGCCATGTCCTTTTCGTTTTATATTTTGAGAGGCGAATATGCAAAAGAGGCTCTGCAACACCATATATGCCCTCTAACCGTCTATTTTCACTGTCTGGCCAAAGGAGCTGTAACAGGAATTCATCTAAATATAGTTCTAATTTTTCATTCAGTGACAAATAACGACTTATTATGTGATATATAGTCTCTATTTATCTTCATTATACTCAATATATTAGGGATAGTCAATCTATTGAGTATGGTAGGATAGGGTCTAGCAGAGGTGCATCTTATGATCAGCTACAAGCCCTTTTATCAGACCCTGTTTCGCAAAAACATTACAGAATACCAGCTTATTTACAACTATGGTTTTTCTGCCAACACCCTGCATCGGATGAAGCACGGCCGGAATATTACGCTCAAAACATTGGACACACTTTGCTCCATTTTAGAATGTGATATTGCCGATATTATCTCCTATCATCCTGACGAAGCATAAGCACAAGCTGACAGAACCTTTGAAGTTTAGTTTGCTACGACAAATCCGTTTTCTTAACTACTTCAGCGGAAGGCATTGCCTTATGTATACCATGAAGGGCTGCCTATCGCGCCCCATGTAATATTTCTCGGAATATCCATCTTTTCACTCCCTTAACGGAAATTCTTGGATACGTAGGATTTAAAGTCTTATATTACTATATGGCTTTGTATTTTACAATACGCCTCCTGGATATTTCGTTCGATTACAGAGTTTTAGAGGATGTAAAAGGATATGGATTCTGGCTGCGGGCCGATTTTACGGATCGCCTCTCACAACTATACAGAGTTCGTCCCTGACACTCCAATCAACCTGGCAATAAGCCATTCCCGAGCCTAAACTATACTTTTTTTACAAATATATTCACTTAGCTTATTTCGCGTATTATGGACAGATTTTTATAATGAGACTATAAAATGTAAAGCCTCCTACCTTGTTTCTGAACAGATCCCGTAAAAACGGAGAATAGACAAAAAGCCCCCTGATGTAGGAAAATGAAAGTACTACATCAGGGGGTATTATCATGTCAAAAAAGAAATGGACAAACATCAAAATTCTCGGGGCAGAGATCAACGCAATGCGCGAAGCAGGG
>BCAA01000041.1 GCA_001305115.1 Clostridia bacterium UC5.1-1E11
TTTGGCCAGATATGAAAAGGCTTACTACAAATCTCCTTAGCCTTCCTCCCGGAAACCGGAGGCATAAATTCCAGGGCATATGTCCAAAACTTCTCTTGCCGGTTGAATGAGTGCATGTTCGTATTGACATCTCCATTGTATGCCCCTTTGGATATTTCCATCCGGTCCAATTCCGTCAACCGTTTCGCCAGACTGGATTGGAGAATTGTTTTGGAATAGATACGAGGCCAGGCAGTAGGCATGGTTTACCACATGATTTGGGTCCATTTCATGGAAGTGGTATTGTACGTCTGGAAGGCCAAGCGCGTACATCCCCAAGGTATCTACCAGCTCATGGCTAATTAGTTGGAACAAAAAACGAAAGGAAAAGCACAATCCAGACGGTATCAGCGGCAGTCTACAAGAATAAATTGTGATTTCACAAGATTGGTGTTATAATAAGAGAAAAGTTCCTGCCGGGGCAGCCGCCCCGGTGGTATGGATAGAAAGGCAGGAAAACAATATGCACATCAGCTATAAACCACTCTGGCACACACTGTTAGAGCGTGATATGAGAAAAGAGGATTTAAGGCTTGCTGCTGGTATGACAACAAATATGATTGCCAACATGAGCAAAGAGGGAAAGCACATCAGCATGGATACATTAGCCCGTATCTGCGAAACGCTGAATTGTGAGATTACCGATGTGATTGAGTTAGTACCAGACGAGCCTACTTCCACAGGAGGTAAGGAACATGAGCGAATTGAAACCAAGAATAACGGAAAATGGAATTGATTATATTCTTGTCGGAGATTACTACATCCCAGACTTGAAACTGCCGGAGGAACACCGCCCCATCGGAAAATATGGACGGATGCACCGGGAATATTTAAGAGAAGTCCATCCAGCCAGATTGAACACATTGATACTGACCGGAGAATTGTGGACATATCTTGCAGACCTGAACGAACAGGCACAGAAGCGGTTCGATACCATCATGGAGCAGATGAAAGCTGCCGAGGGTGTGACTGAGGAATTAAAGCGTACCTGTCAAATGGAATGGGTGCAGCGTTGCAATAACATTCGCAACCGGGCAGAAGAAATTGTTTTGCATGAGATGATTTATTCATAACGATATGGTAGAATAATTATGATAAATCGAAATCTATAAAGGAGAATATTGATGAAACTATTTTTATGTTCGCACTTTTCAAGTGTAGGAAGTCTGATAAAGGAAGAAATTGAAAATAAGAAAGTCGCATTTATTCCAACAGCTTCGCTGCGTGAAGGCTACATCGGTTATGTCGGCTCGGCTCGAAAATTATTCAAAAAGTTGGGAGCAATCGTAACTGAAATTGATATTTCAACGGAGGCTTATTCAACGATACAGTCTGTTTTTGAAAATGCAGATGTGATATATTTTACCGGCGGAAATTCTTTTTTTCTTATGGACCAGCTCCGTAAGACGGGAGCTGATGGGCTGCTGAAAAAGGAATTGGCAAATGGAAAATTGATGATTGGCGAGTCGGCAGGCGCAATTATATGCGCTCCAAGCATCCAATATATCGAGCAAATGGATGAAAAGCCAGAGGACTACTCACAAGAAGATGATGCAGGGCTTGATTTGATTGATTTCTATGTTCTTCCGCATTATCTTACAGCACCATTTAAGAAAGTTACCGAGAAAATAATGACTGAGTTTTCGGATTTGAATCTATGCCCAATTAACAACCGTCAGGGAATTGTAATTGATGGTGAAGGTTCAAAGGTTATTTGCAAAGACTAATTTGAAAATTCCTGTTTTTGAAACCGGAAAATCGGAAGCTGAGGGGGATAGACTATTGAGAACATATGAGAATAAAGACGAGCTTAAAAACGAGATAAATAAAAGCTTTGCAAAGTATATTTCAGAATTTAATGATATTCCTGAGCATTTAAAAGATAAGAGAGTTGATGAGATCGATCGAACTCCAGCTGAAAATCTTGCTTATCAGGTCGGCTGGACAACTCTTGTTATTAAATGGGAATCAGACGAAAGAAAGGGTATTCCTGTCAAAACTCCTTCGGATAATTTTAAGTGGAATCAGCTTGGCGAATTATATCAATGGTTCACAGATACATATGCCCAGCTGTCACTGCAAGAATTGAAAGACAGATTGAATGAGAATATCAACTCTATTTATGCAATGATTGATTCTCTGAGTGAGGAAGAATTATTTAAACCACATATGAGAAAATGGGCTGACGAAGCAACTAAAACAGCCGTCTGGGAAGTATACAAATTCATACATGTTAATACAGTTGCTCCGTTCGGAACCTTTAGAACCAAGATTAGAAAATGGAAAAAGATTGCACTATAACTTCCAGCTTGTCTTTCAGAAATTCTAACTGAATAATCACAGCACGAACCGCTGCTACATGGAATGAAGCCAACAAACCATGCAACAGCGGTTTTTCTTTACCATTTTTTCCTCTGGCTGATAGGCGTTCCCATTTTCTTTGATTTTTGGAGAATCCGAATCAGCCAGCGAAATTCTTCTTCCGATAAATTTTTGTAGTTGATACCGAGTTGCTTGCAGTAAAGCATTGCCAGTTTTTCCAAACGGCTGCCCTTGAAATTTTTCGACGGCTTCCAGATTTTCTTTCAGTTCATCGGCAACGGTGGTCTGGGGCGCACTTTCACTGTCCTTTTTGTGGGATTCCCGAATATCCCGGATAATCAGGTTTAGGTCATCCAGAACCATGTGGCTGAAATATTCATCATCACTGATATGGGCAGCTTGCAGCACTTTCAAATGCGGGTCATCTTCGCCGGGGCGATACCGTTCAATGATTTCATGCCGGACGGTATCAACAAGTGCATTGAGGTTTTGAATCTGCATGGTGGCAATCCCGTCCACATAAATCTCAATGTCTGCAAGAAACTTGATAAAATCTTTATGTGTGGCAAGCTCACAGAGCAGACGGTTGTTAATCCGACCGCTTTTCAGAAGTGCAACCATCTCATCGTTCAAATGCAGCTCCGTCAATGGCGTGTTGATCTGCTCCTTGTTCTCTGTCCGGCACAGCAGATAATCAACGGAAACCCCATAGAAGTCTGCCAGCGTGATGAGGTTTCCATGATTGATTTCCTTAAAATCTTCTTTTTCATAACTGCCAAGGGCTGATTTAGAAATACCCGTCAGCTTTGAAAGTTCTTCCAGATTTAAGCCTTTGTCCTTGCGGAGTTCCCAAAGGCGTTCCTGTATGCTTGTTGCTCCTTTCATGGGTGCACGCTCCTTTCCGGCGGTTTCATTGTTGCCGTTTAACTGGATTATATCACACTTTCCGCAATCGTGGAAATTTCTGATTTTTACCCCTAATTCCTACTTTGTGGACATACGGCACAGGGCACAAAAATGTTCTATGATACAGGTAGTTCATCGATGGATTATTCCAATCGAATGACCAGCCTGTGTGGGATATGCTTCCCCGGCGATGTAGCGCCATGACTTTTGGCAGGGATATGGAGGAACCCTGACCGAAACGAGCGTACCAAAGGGAGCGATACGCCGCTGTGAGATTCAGGGGAGGAACGACACCGGGGAGAACTGGCGAACTGACACCGAAATGATACCGAAACACGACAATCTGATAGGGGGATAGTCTACCCTATCGCTGATACTTTGGGAGATTTTAAGCGGCTCTATGGCTGTAATTTTGCCGAAAATCGCCCCGAAACCATACACGAAAACGGGAGGAAACACAATATGCCGAGAATGAGCAAAAAGAGGAAGCATGAGCTTTCCTTTTACCTCAATGACCGGGGGCGTGTCACTTACAACGAATTATGCCGGAAATGCCAGCATGGGTGCAAGCAGAGCTTCCGGGCGGTTGTGATTGACTGCCCCCGTTATTTATCCAAACGAGCAAAGAAAAAGGAGGAACACACCGAATGAATTTTGAATTTATGACGATAGACACACCATTACCGCCCTGTATGCCATTTCCCAGAGCGTTGACAGGATTTCCAGTCAGCAGCACCGCAAAGGTCATGTACTGCCGGATGCTGGACGCTATGCTATCCAAAGGGAAGGAGGACGAGAACGGAATCCTGTTTGTCTGCTTCCCCATCACAGCCATTGCCGCAGTCCTGTCCCGCAGCCCCATGACGGTCAAGCGTTCTCTGAATGAACTGGAAACCGCCGGACTTATCATGCGGGTGCGTCAGGGCATTGGAGAACCAAACAGGATTTATGTGCTGATACCGGGAAAGGAGGACGCTGCCCTTGCCTGATACCTCAAAACTGGAAAAGCTCAACCGGGAGTTGGAAAAAAGCGAAAAGAAACTGCGGAAAGCCATCAATGATGAAAAGGCATTGCAGCACCAGTTGAAGCAGCTTACCCGAAAGGAACGGACGCACCGGCTCTGTACTCGTGGCGGTATGCTGGAAAGTTTTCTGCAAGAGCCGGAACGCCTGACAGATGATGATGTCATGCTGCTGTTGAAACTCATTTTTCACAGGCAGGACACGCAGGAACTATTGAAAAAACTGCTGGAACGGGAGAAGCCGGAAACCCCTTAGTTTACTAAGGGCGCAATTATACACCACCCAAAGGTTGGTGCATTGCGTTCTCCGAAGGCTCCTCGCCGGAGGGCTGTAATTTTCCGCAGCCACGGTCTGCTCCAAATCAAACAGGGGACGCTACACTTCCCCTGCGCTGGCTTTCGCCAGCTACCCTTTTGTGGACTTGCCATCTGGGGACACCTTGCGTTGCAAGCTGTTCCCAGCCGACAAGTTTTACAGAATCAGTTTTCTGTCTTTTGAGAAGAAATGAAAAATGTTATACTAAAAAATGAAAATGCCTATTGACTCTCACGGAACGTCATAGATTAAAGTTACCTTATCAGGAACAGGAGGTCAGCAGCTATGAGGACAGTAAAAGAAATATCAGATTTAACAGGTATCAGCGTTCGCACGCTTCACTATTATGATGAAATCGGGTTGTTAAAGCCAACAGAAAAAAGTGATGCGGGATACCGGCTTTATGACGATAAGGCACTGGAAACATTACAACAGATTTTATTTTTCCGTGAGTTTGATATCTCCTTGAAAGAAATCAAAGCTGTTTTGGACAATCCGGCTCTTGAAAGAAATCAGATTCTACAAGTACAGCGAAAAATGTTGGTAACAAAGAAAGAACGAATGGAACGTCTGATTGCCAGCATTGATGACATTCTGAAAGGAGAGAACAAAATGGATTTTACAATTTTTACCAAAACAGAAGTAGAAGAAATGTTCCAAACCATGCTTGAGCATATGCCGGAGAATATGAGAAACATTGCAATTAAAGAATTTGGTAGCATTGAACAATGGAAAAAGCATTATATGGAAGTCGTATCTTCGGAAGAAATGCAGAAAGGCTATGCAAAGGTAGTTGAATGGTATGGTGGAAAGGACAAGTTTCTGTCTGTTGCCCGAACTCCCGTCAGCAAAGAAGTTGCAGAAAGCTATAACAAACGGATAGAAGCGATTTTGCAAAAACTGATTGCAAAACAGAATTGTGACATAGATTCTTTTGAAGTAAAAGAGCTTGTTGGAGAATATGGCTTTGTTATGAAACAGCTTGCCCAGATAAAAGAAGAAAAAGGCTTTATGATGGCACAGGCGCAGTATTACCGCAATGAACAAATCAAACCAATGATAGACGAAAAATACGGTGAAGGGGCTTCTGATTTCTTTGCACAGGCAATAGAAAACTATTATAAAGTTAAGTAATCTTGAATTTTAACTAAATACCCGCCGCCCCCAGCGGCACACCAAGCAGGAAATCTGAAAAAGGTCTCCTGCTTTTTTATACCTAAAATCGGAAAGGAGGAACACTAAATGCCCTGTCCACACAATCAAATCTCCATCGTCCAGCGTAGCAACCGCCAGTCTGCTGTTGCCGCCGCTGCTTACCAAAGCGGCGAAAAGCTGTTCTGTGAATACGACCAGCAAGTGAAGCACTACCCAGAAAAGCGTGGTATCGTCCATAATGAAATCCTGCTCCCGGCAAATGCCCCGCCAGAGTATGCAGACCGCAATACCTTATGGAACGCCGCCGAAGCTGTTGAGAAGCAATGGAACTCCCAGCTTGCAAGGCGGTGGGTGCTTTCCATTCCCAGAGAGATACCGCCCGACCAGTACGCCGCCCTTGTCCGGGATTTCTGCAATCAGCAGTTTGTTTCCAAAGGAATGTGCGTGGATTTTGCCATCCATGACAAAGGGGACGGAAACCCTCACGCTCATGTCATGCTGACTATGCGGGCAATGGATGAACATGGGAAATGGCTTCCCAAGAGCCGCAAGGTTTATGACCTTGACGAGAACGGGGAACGGATAAAACTTCCGTCCGGCAGATGGAAAAGTCACAAGGAAGATACGGTTGACTGGAACGACCGCAAGTATTGTGAAATCTGGCGGCATGAATGGGAGATCATCCAGAACCGCTATCTGGAAGCCAACAACCGCCCGGAGCGGGTGGATCTCCGTTCTTATGAAAGACAGGGGCTTGATATTATCCCTACCGTCCATGAGGGTGCTGCTGTCCGGCAGATGGAAAAGCGAGGGATTCAGACCAACATCGGAAATCTGAACCGGGAAATCAAAGCCGCCAACAGCCTGATGAAGTCTATCCGGCAGCTTATTAAAAATCTCAAAGGCTGGATTATCGAGCTTAGTGAAAAACGAAAAGAACTGCTTGCGGAAAAAGCTGCGGAGGAAGCGGTATTTCTTCCCAATCTGTTGATGAAGTACATGGAGGTACGAAAGGCAGAACGGAGCGACTGGACACGGGCGGGACAAAACCGTGGAACTTCCAAAGACTTAAAGGCAGTCAGCGAAGCCCTATCCTATCTTCAGAGAAAGGGACTTTCCACCGTGGAGGATTTGGAAAACTTTATAGAAACGTCCGGGAAATCTGCCGCCGACTACCGAAAGCAGATGAAGCCAAAGGAAACCCGCAGCAACGTGATTGACGCTATCCTTGCCGCCCGGACGGACTGTAAGGAATGTAAGCCCGTTTATGAGAAATACCAGAAGATATTTTTCAAGAAAACTAAGGAAAAATTCAAGCTGGAACACCCGGAGGTTGCCCGGTTTGAGAAAGCCAGTGCCTACCTTGCCAAGCACCCGGATGATAAGGACAGCACGAAAAAGGAGCTTTTGCAGGAACAGGCGAAGCTTGTGGGCGAAATCGCAGACTTGAAAGTACCGTTGACCGAGGTGCAGGAAGATTTGAAGAAGCTGCGGGACATCCGCTACTGGGTACGGAAAGCCACACCCGGCACAGAGGAAAGCAAAGAGCCGCCCAAGAAGCAGCCCCTCAAAGAAGTCTTGCAGGATAAGGCTGACGAGAAGAAAGCACAGAAAAACGCCCCGGCGCAGACGAAACACAAACAACAGGATATGGAACTTTAACAGGCACTTGCCATTTTCAGATTGAGAATGATAAGTGCCTTTTCTTTTTTACAAGGAGGAATTGATTTGAATGTATTTGAAGCTGTGAAGCAGTCCGTTACGACAAGACAGGCTGCGGAGCATTACGGAATCCGGGTAAACAGAAACGGGATGGCTTGCTGCCCGTTCCACAACGATAAGACCCCCAGCATGAAGCTGGACAAGCGTTTCCACTGCTTCGGATGTGGTGCAGATGGGGATGTGATTGATTTTGTAGCTGCCCTGTACGGGCTGGGGAAAAAGGAAGCCGCCGCACAGTTGGCGAGTGACTTCGGGCTTGCCTATGAGGACTGGAAGCCACCGGGCAGGGCAAGGAAGCCCAAGCCCCGGCAGAAATCCCCGGAAGAACAGTTCCGGGAAGCAAAGGCACATTGCTTCCGTGTCCTTGCCGATTATCTACACCTCTTACGGGTATGGAAAACCGACTATGCCCCGCACTCCCCGGAGGAAGCGTTTCATCCCCGGTTCGTGGAAGCCTTGCAGAAGCAAGCCCATGTGGAATATCTGCTGGATGTGCTGCTGTTCGGGGAGACAGAGGAAAAAGCGGTTTTGATTATGGACTACGGAAAGGATGTGATACAGCTTGAACAGCGAATGGCAGAGCTTGCAGCCGCAGACGCAGCAAGAACTAAAAAACACCATGAACGCCATGCAGCCGCCCCAGAGCGTTGAGGAAGTAAAGGCAACTCTGGAAACCACCGAGAAAGGCGGCGTCCGCCAGAGCATACGGAACTGCCTGACCGTATTCCAGCGTGACCCTGTGCTTGCCGGGGCAATCGCCTACAACATCCTGACCGACCGCAAGGACATCATAAAGCCCATCGGTTTTCACAGAGAAAGCACAGCCCTGACCGATACGGACATGAAGTATCTGCTTCTCTATCTGGAGGAAACCTACGGGCTTACCAGTGAGAAAAAGATTGAAACCGCCATCGGGATTGTGGCGAATGAGAATAAGTACCACCCCATCCGGGATTTTCTGAACAGCCTTGCATGGGACGGGACTGAGCGCATCCGCTTCTGTCTGCGGCACTTTCTGGGAGCTGATGTGGACGATTACACCTATGAAGCCTTGAAGCTGTTCATGCTGGGGGCGATTACAAGGGCATTTAAGCCCGGAAGCAAGTTTGAAATCATGCTGTGTCTGGTAGGCGGTCAGGGGGCTGGCAAATCCACCTTCTTCCGGCTGCTGGCAGTCCGGGACGAGTGGTTTTCCGATGATTTGCGGAAGCTGGACGATGATAACGTGTACCGCAAGCTGCAAGGTCACTGGATAATTGAAATGTCGGAAATGATGGCAACCGCCAATGCCAAGAGCATTGAGGAAATCAAGTCCTTTCTAAGCCGCCAGAAAGAGGTTTACAAAATTCCCTATGAAACTCACCCGGCAGACCGCCCCCGTCAATGCGTGTTCGGCGGCACTTCCAACGCCCTTGACTTTCTCCCCCTTGACCGTTCCGGCAACCGCCGATTTATCCCGGTCATGGTGTACCCGGAGCAAGCCGAGGTTCACATTTTGGAGGACGAAGCCGCTTCCAGAGCCTATATCAGCCAGATGTGGGCGGAAGCAATGGAGATTTACCGAAGCGGCATGTTCAAGCTGTCATTCAGCCCAGCCATGCAGCGGTATCTCAAAGAACACCAGCGGGATTTTATGCCGGAGGACACCAAAGCCGGGATGATACAGGCTTACCTTGATAAGTACACCGGGGAAACGGTCTGCTCCAAGCAGCTCTACAAGGAAGCCTTAAACCACACCTTTGATGAGCCGAAGCAATGGGAAATCCGGGAAATCAACGAGATAATGAACCAGTGCATTACCGGGTGGAACTACTTTTCCAATCCGAGGATGTTTGCGGAATACGGCAGACAAAAGGGCTGGGAGCGTGAAATCCCGGCAACGGACACCGACAACCCGCCCGAAAAATCTATGGACGGTTTTGTGGAGGTCACAGAGCAGATGGAGCTTCCATTCTGAAAATGACAGCCCGTTGCCGACTTCGTTGCTATCCCGTTGCCGAGCCGGTTGCCGGGGAAAATCCCTTATTTCCGGGCTTTTTCCCTCTCTGACAACCAAAACAACAGAAAAATAAAAGAAAAGTATAAATAGTAATCAACGCCAGATTGAGATTGTTTGCAAGGTCTTTTGAAGCCCGTTGCCGGACTTCGTTGCCGACCGTTCTCTGTCTGGCTATTTTCATGTATGGAGGATAACTGCCTATGGCGAAAAATAAGACCAAGATTGAAGTGACAACCGTATTTGACGGGGAACTGGACGCCACCGATGTGTTCGTCAGCCTGATTTCCCAGAAATACGGCAAAACAAATACAAAAGAATATCTTGCTAAAAAGAAAGATTTGAAGTATAATGAAGATGAGGTTCAACAGAGCCAGATACCGTCTGGATTGTGTGGGTAAATGGCTATGATGAACGAAATGGAATACAGAACAATCGGTTCAGCACTTGCCGGGGGCTATCGTGCGG
>BCAA01000042.1 GCA_001305115.1 Clostridia bacterium UC5.1-1E11
GAGGCTCGCGTTCTTGGGAAGGGACGTCGTCGGAAAAACGCTCCACAGGAGCCTTTTTCTCTCCCCTACTTCGGGCGCGCCACAAAAACCAACTTCATGCTTAGTTTAATAGCGATAGGGATACCCTGCCTTTTGCGGCGGCTGTCCCTGTTAAAAATATTGATGGGGAGATTTCTGGTTCATTTTCAACGGGTTCTGAAATGAAGATCCATTACGTTTTCCGATGCTTCTGCCAAATACCGCGCATATTCTCAAAATAGCCGATCATTAGACGTTTGTTCATACGCTGCCGATCAAGTCCTTGGAATATTCATTAAAATCAAAACTGGTCGAAAATCCTTAGCGTTAGAGGAGCATCCATGTAATGTGTCGTCCAAAGCCGCATGCTCGTCAGAACTTTTCGATTTTACCGTTGTCCATCCCCCATGGTCAGGATCGTGCGATAGGATACATCCATTACATAATACGGAATGCGTCTCACAAGCTTTGTGCCAGATACCCAATTTTGAGCTTTTTGGATGGCATTCCATACCGTCGTCGATAGGTTCCCCCATGTAAATGGTCTCATATTTTATGATAGAATTGCACTTCAATCGACATATACCTTTGGAAAAACTGCCAAAGTTTATTTTAGAAGCGCTTATCTTGAAATGAGACAATAAAAAATGTAAGGTACGAACCGCTTGAAATCCCCCAAAATTCTCGAGGCCTATATGATGAGAGAATCTCTTTGGAAACGTTTTCAGAAAAGTTGTATCGTATAGAACGCATTCTTTATGCAATAGGAATTTACGAGGTCCTTGTTCCGTTCGATAGGGAGCCGTTTTGCTACGTCCGCCCTGATTTCGGAGTGATCGGTCCAATGTTTTCCCGGGAGATCAAAAGAGAGAGGCCATCCGTTTTCAAACTTGAAAGCGGATGGCCTCTTTTGCTGAGGTCTAGGCATAGATGTTGGTTATAGATTGCCTTTGCATCTACAGAGGACGCCCCATAGCGTTCTTTGCATCTAAGATTGACCGCACCATCTATGCCGGATACCTTCTGTCCGAATGGAACTTTCCGTACCTTATGTTACAAGTTTATTTGGCGGCTTTGGGTTCTTGTGCGAAAGCATTCAGCCAATTGTAACCGTACAATGCTTGACAGCGTTTTGGCCGGGCAATGTTGTGTACACGCCCGTGCGATCGCCCGGATTCCCAATGGCCCAAATTCTATAATAATAATCGTTTCCAATCTGGGTCAGGAATTGTGTTTTCAGAACGCTTCCGTTGCCTACGGTGAAGCTCGGAACCAGACCGCTTCCATTGACCAGGGTCATCTTGAAGCAATATGCGTTGCCATGCAGCAGTGTGAAGTCCGTGGTCGTGTCACTGCGTACGCTTGCCGGAGTGACCATGTTTTGGGCGGCTGCCACAAGGGCGATCCCACTGGAACCGTATGTATTGAAACGGTTTGCGGAGGCAGAACCGCTGGAGTGTTTCTGCGGCTTCTGGGGAGATTCGGCCTTTACCAAGCCATCCCACGCATGCTGCACGGCCGTGTATGCTGAAGCGAGTTCCTCGTTGCTTGCATGGGGATCTGCGGCAACGGCCTTCGCGACGCGCAGGGCTGCTTGCAAACTTGCCGCACTTAGGTCGGTATATTTGTCCAGATCGATTGCTTCCGCTTTGTCAATCAAGTCCTGTAGTTCCTCGCGCGACGGGATTTTCCGCAGGGCTGCCATGGCGCAGTTCAGTTCCTCGGCAGCGTTCTGCACCTCTTCTTGTGTGGCGTCCCTGTTTTCCAGAACCGTTTTGGCCGCTTCAAGCGCGGACAAGAATTCTTCCTGCCCAACTTCCAGATAGTCCGAAAGGTCGATGTTTTCAGCCGCATGGACGACGGCCTGTAGATGGGTGGTATCGGCTACGGCTTGTAAGCCGGTCAGAGCTTCGTACAGAACATCGTACGCTTTTTCGACATCCGCCTGAAGCGGTTCATCGTCCTGCAACAGGGCGTGCGCCTGTTCCATTGCAGCTTGGAGTGCCGACCAGCTAGAGGAAGTATAGTCCTCTTCTCCCAGTAAACCGGCGATGCCAAGCAATTCTTCCAGTTCGGTAGTATCGCCTTCGGCAAAGCCCAACAGATGAATCGCGTCGAGCAAGCCGCTCCATGCGTTGTTGATGTCCTCTTGACTGGCCTTCGTATTGCCCTCTGCATCCTTTGCGACCTGTAATGCACGGTCAAATACCTTTTGTACGGTTGGAATGGCAGCATGGTATTCATCGCCGTCGGCCAGACCCTCTGCAACCGCGATGACTGTGCGAAGAATCTGTTTGTCCACAGTGGTGAAAGTGAATTGTAGGGTCTGTTCCGCGGCACTCATAACCCCTTCATAGGTAAAGGAAGAAGTATGTGTTTCTTCATCAAAGACGATTTGATCGCTGTAATCCTCGCCGTTGACCAGGACATTGGAAAACTCCTTGCCCTCCACTCTGGGGGCAAAGACGAGTGTATAAGTGTCGCCCGGCTTGAAGGAGGACATATACCGGCCGGTCAGGTTTGCGATTGTTGCATCTTCGCCGTTTACAGTAACCTGTGCATTGGTAGTAAAGTTGGCTGTGAATGCGTATTCTTGATCGGGGTCCGTGGAACCGGAAACCGTCACCGTGCAGGATGCTTGCGCACCGAACCCATCCGCATAGCCATATACCGTAAAGCTGCCTTCCTGTTGGTAGGCTTCCGCGGGGATTTCCTCCCAGACGATGGGGAGGGTTCCTTCAGTACCGTCTACATAGGTGACAGCAGCGGATTCCGGCAAAACCGGGGCTACGCCGGCCGTGGTTTCGGCCGTAGTGGCTGCAATTTCAGAAACTAGATTGATGTCGCTGTATACATACAGGCGGCAGACTGCCGGACGATCGGTGCCTTCCACTGTACCGGTGAGGATGTGTTCGCCGAGAATGGACGTTGCGCTGCTGGGATCGTCCCACGAGACAGCACGGGCTTCCTGTGCGCCGTCTGCCATGGTGACGGTCACCTGCTGCGGCAGAGAAGCCGTTCCTTGGAGCGGCGCCGAAACGCGGCTTTCCTCTACTGTGGAAACAACATTGGTCTTATGAACGTCAACGGTACATATGGCCTTGATGGAGGTGCCCTCTACAGTGCCTTCTACCGTGAAGGAGCCTTCCTGGGCATAGTCACTGGATGCTATATCGGCCCATTTCAGACCAATCATACCGCTCGTATTGTCCGAATATGTGACACGGACTCTTCGGGAAGGTTTGGCGCTTGGCCCACAAGGGTAGCGACAGCCTCTTTCTGAACAGCGGTGATGGTCGGCTCCTCCTCGTAGACACTGACAGGGATGGAATAATACTGGGACTCAAAGCCCTCCTTGTTGAGAGAGACCAGAACTTCAGAATGCCCAGTCTGTTCGCCGGTGATCTGGTTGTTCTGTATGGAAAGTGCGTTATCCGTAGATGCCACGCCGTAGGAGACGGTTACATCTGCGGGAACGGTCTCTACAGAGAGTGTATAAGAAGAACCCTTTTTCAACTGAATTTGTTCGGGTAGGCCGGTGACTTCGATTTGTTCCAGATCGCCTTCCCCTCTGGGGAGGAACCGGGCGTTGGCCCAGTCACTGTGATCGTGTGCATTGGACCCCAGTGGATCGACCACAAGTTTGAGTTCCTTAGCGCCAATGATATTCAAACGAACGTGTTCCGCTTCGGTGTCCTGTGTCATAATGGGGGAGATGTAGGCCTGTTCGCCGTCCACCCAGATTTCGAACCGGGCTTCACCGCGGGATTCAGAGCCGTCGCTGGCGACACTCCCCAACCAATCCAGACCAAGATACGTCTCGAAGATGTCGTAACCGAGGCCTTCAATGTCGTAGACAATTTCAGAGGCTGCATGAACCCCTAATCCACTGTAAAATTGCTTGCGCTCTCCATCGACGGTCAGTTCCATAGGATCGCCTTCAAGGTTGGTCCCTTTGGTGATCTCTTTCCAACCGGTGGTCGCGGATTTCCATACCACATTCTCCAAAGGAATCTCATCCTGTTTTGTGAAGTGGATGGTATACACCTGTGGATTCCCTTCCAAATCATCGATATAGACCTCTGCTGTGTCATCAAAGGATGTGGGCTGTTTTACATTGGCGGAAATGGAGGAGTGTGCAGGAACCGCTTCCACATGTGGGAGTTCTGTGCGGTTGCTCAGGTAGGGGATGGTGTATGTGTGTTTATCCAGCGAGAAATCGGGCAGGGGGCGTCCATCCACCTCGATGCCGTTGAGTGTCTGGGTGATAATCGCCTTTTGTGCCTGTGCCATTTTCTGTTCGACCGAGTTTGTCTCGCCGGTGACAGGACGCATTCGATAGGTAAACGTGTACTGCTTGTTGGAATTGACCTTGTACTTTTCCAGCATGGTTGGGCCGCAGCTTCCATTGCCAACGCCGGTTTGCATGTAATCCAACGTCAAATAGATTTGATCGGAGCGGGTCAACTGATAGGGATGGGCTTTGCTGTTCAGTTCAGAAGCGGAATAGTGCAGGGCGCCGAATTCCATGGGAACATCGGCTGAGAACAGAAGGCCGTCGCCCTCTTCATCGGTCAGGGAGACCCAGCGGACATCCGTACGGTTGCCATTCTCCTGGGGTTTCATATAGGGGACAAACATACCGTCTACGGTGTTGTCATATACGCCGATCAAGGAACCGGTATTTCGGTCAATGTAGTTTTCTTCCGGACCTCTGCCATAATACGTGATATTTTCATAACCCGCAGGCAGCTCCATTTTCATACCGACACGGCCCAACATTTCGGATGCTTTCGAGTCGAATACGCTGTTGACCACAAGGTCGCCTGTCGGGTAAAGCGTGTATGTAATCTGATTGGTGGAGTTGTTCAGAGTAGAATAGGAGAGCGGCACGGTAACGACAATTTTGTTCTCTGATTTCTCGACCTGTACCTCGCCTACAGTAGTTGCCGGATCGCGATACTTGGTATTAATCGTCCCATTATCGATTCGGGCACGCCAGTAATTCGGTTCCGGTGCACGATAAATCTGTTCTTTGCCATTGTTCTTAAAGGAGGTCAATTCACCTTTTTGGATGTCAAAAGTGACTTCAAATCCTTCTCCCTTTGCAGTCAACTGGTTTCCAGATTCACTCACTTCCGTAAATTTCAGAGAGGTATCCAATGCCTCACCGGGTTCTGTTGCATCAAAACCCAATTCAAACTGTTCGAAAGCTACGACGGTGCCTTTGTCCGCCCAAAGGGTATCTTCTTTCAGACGGAACGCAATGTTTAGTAGGAACTCGCTGCCTTCACGGACGGATTCAGGCGCATGGTAACCGATGGTGACCACCTTGGTTTCACCGCCTGCGATGTCCAGTTGATCGTCCGACAAGACGCCGGACTGAACTTTTTCATGGTTGTTATACAGAGTCCAGATTCCCTCGTATTCATTTAAATTGGTGAATTCGAGGAGATTTTCAATCTGAATTTCGCCGGCTTCCAGGTCCTTTGCCGTAAGTTTTACACCCTGATACGCTTTTTTAACCTCTTGGTATGCAGGGTGCAAAGTGCGGTCGGGAAAAACAACGCCGTTGCTGCAGAAATTGCCATCATTGGTATTGTCGCCCCAGTCGCCGCCATAACCGAAATAGGACTGTTCATTCTCACCGGTGTCCACTTCGGTAATGGAGTTGAAGTCCATCCAAAGGACGACGCCCTCGTCGTTCGGGGTACGGCCTTCATCACAGATCTCCTCGGGCGAAAGTGCACGGTTATAGATGCGCACGTTATCGATCTTTCCTTGGAATTCGCGGCCGGTACGTTCGGTATCCGTACCAATGGCAACCGCATAATCATTGGTGGAGATGGTCTTTTGGCTGACTTCTTTGCTGGCTGCCAGTTCCCCATCGATATAAATGTTGATGGTGCCGGCCGTTGCATCAAAGGTCGATACCACCTGATGCCAGTTCTCAAACCAGTCGGCTGGAACCTGAGCTTCCAAGCTGATCCACTTAGCGCTCGAACTGCCGGTTGCTGTGGCATCGTAGATAAAGAATTCTATGACGCTCTTATTTTGGGCCGTGTCGCCGATATATTTCATTGCATATTGGCTGTTGCCCTTCGTCACGATGGCGCCGTTCGTGCTACCCGAAACTTTCTTTGGATAGATGAGCGCTTCCAGCGTCAAACTGCCGGTCAAATTAAGTGCTTCGCTGGCGGGCAATGTAGCGGTACCTTCCAGGGCTGTGCCGTTGCCAATGCCGCCGCGAGCTTCTAAGGTCCCCTTATAAGTGGCGTGAAGCCCCTTTGGACCAGCATCCATCAGCTTGTTTTCTGAATCCACTGCATTAAAGTCGCACCAGAATAGGACGGATTCATCAGCGGCAGAAATATTTGCCTGTTCAACCTCCTGTGCAGTCAAAGCACGATTGTAAATACGCACTTCGTCGATCAAACCGGTAAATTCGCGGCCAGGACGTTCCAAATTTTCTCCGATTGTCACAGCATACGTGTTGGTATTGCGTACATTTTTACCACCGGTGGACACAGATTTGATCTCTTGGCCATCGACGTAGATCTTTAAAGTGCTGTCCTCTGCACAGAACACACCGGTGATACGGTGCCAGTGATTCAGCCAATCCGCAGGCGCAGGGACAGTTGCGGAAACCCAGGAACCTCCACTCTTAAAGCAGAATTCCAGATTTCCTTTGGTATATTGCAGTGTGAGTTGTTCGTTACCTTTTGCAAGGATGGTATCATATCCCTCGCTGTTCTTACCGGTCTGGCAGACCAACGCCTCTACAGTAAAACTTCCCGTTGTGTCAAATACTGCGTCAGCAGGAAGTTCCGCAGTACCTTTGAGGGCATTGTCTGCATCTTTTCCGGCAACAAGGGAACCAGTGAAATCAGCTTGCAACTTATTGGGGCTGCTGTCAGTCAGGACGTTTTTCTTTTCACCGCCCAGTTCAACGCGGATCGACTGGTCTACCCAGTCCCAGATACAGCCGCCGATCAACTTATCGTATTTTTCAAATACATCCACATATTCTTGGAGGTTACCTGTGCTGTTGCCCATGGAGTGTGCATATTCATGGGCAAGATACGGCTTTGGATTGTTATCGGTTGCAACCTCCGGCAAACTGATGCGGCCGGAGAAAGACCCATCTACAGACGGATAGGTCGAGGAGCGGGTATCCGAATAATCGGCGTTACCGTCGCCTCTTGAATTGAAGTAATGGACAGGCCGGGTGGCATCGCGCGCTTTGGTCCAATCGTATAAGGTTTGGAAAACTTCTCCCGCGCCAGATTCATTGCCCAACGACCACATAATAACACTCGGATGGTTTTTATCGCGCTCAACCATACTCTTCATACGGTCCAGATGCACAGCGCCCCATTTCTCTTCGTCATCGCCGGGAATTTTATGCATAGCCCCGTGGGCTTCGATATTTGCCTCGTCGATGACATACATCCCATATTCGTCACACAGCTCATACCAGTAAGTGTCATTGGGATAGTGCGCTGTGCGGACGGTGTTGACATTGGCCTGCTTCATCAGGATGATGTCCTGTTCCATCAGTTCATGGCTGACCGTGCGGCCGGTATCCGGAGACGTTTCGTGGCGATTGAATCCCTTGATAATGACGTTCTGCCCATTCACAAATAGGCCCGTGTTGTCGCGCAGCTCCACTTCACGGAACCCAATTCGAGAACTGGAAAATTCTACACTGGCGCCGGTTTCGTCCCGCAGTTCAAGGACCAGTGTGTATAAATTTGGCTTTTCAGCGCTCCATAGCTTTGGAGATAGCACCATCTGTTCATAGTCCATGGTACAGACCGCATGTCCCATTTCATCGACATTGCTGCCAAATTGAATCGGGAAGTCCTGCTCAACAATGGCATTTTGTGCGTCGTCCAACAGGCGAGCGTGAACTGTATAACCATCGGGCGCGTTTTGCGCCAGCTTGCGTGCTTTAATAGAGAGCGTAAACTGTGCATTTTCGTACTGGTCGTCGAGATCCGTAGTGACCTCATAATCGAAGATTTCGACCTCATCCTTGGAATACAAATACACATCGCGGAAGATTCCGCTCAAACGGATAAAGTCCTGATCCTCCATGTAGCTGCCGTCCGACCAACGGTAAACCTGTACGGATACAGAGTTTTCCCCCTCATGTAAATAAGGCGTTATATTAAAATCGGCTGGGGTGTAGCTGTCTTCGCTGTAGCCGACTTGGTAACCATTGATCCAAAGATAAAATGCGGATTCTACACCTTGGAAGGAAATAAAGACCTGTCGGCCACCTTCTAACATCTCTGGTTCTACGGTAAAGCTCCGACGATAGGACCCGACCGGATTATATTCCGTAGGTGCAGTGGCATTGGTAGAGTCGTTTTTACCACCACCGTTTAATGTCCATGGGTATGTGGAATTGGTGTAGATTGGTTTGTCATACCCTTGTGTCTGCCAGTTGCCAGGGACCTGAATGGTATCCCAATCACTGACATTGTAATCCTCTTTATAAAATTCCGTGTTTCGGTCCGCAGGTTTTTCCGCATACTGAAAGGCCCACTCCCCGTTGAGGAGTTGGTAATAGGCAGAGTTTTCCTCGGATCGGGCGAGTGCTTTCTCTTCCGTGTCATAAGGATGAATGCCGTGTGTGCCGGCTCTCGGTTTACTTGGAATTGAGTGGGCTGTCCTGTCCACTCACTGCCCGTCCACTGACGTCCGGTTCGGCGGGTGCTGCCATGGAAACAACATTTCCAAGGCCTGTCCCGCTGAACAGCATGGTTATTGCCAGCAGCCAAGCGATCTTTCGCTGTTTCATAATTCTTCTCCTTTTCAATAATCTCTCTTCCCAACATCACACAAAACCTAATAGAATAAGATCGGCCACCTCCTTTTCGGCGAATAGTATAGTACTTTTAAACTTTATCACAAATTTTTCTATGTATTTTTCTTAATCGTTTGTAATTATTTTATTCGCTTAATTTTTTGTATCCAAATTATAGGAAAACGCGCAAAAAGAAGAGAATACAACAATTCCATTGTATTCTCTTCTTTTGACGGGAGGAATTGATAAAAAGTTAGATGTGAATGGATGAAAAGTAGTACTTTTCCGACGACGTCCCATCCCAAGAACGCGAGCCTCGGAAGGCGAAGTGTGATTGGAGGATGAGGCAGCGGAAAAAATAAAAAAACCAACCCAGTGACAAGCACTAAGTTGGTTTTT
>BCAA01000043.1 GCA_001305115.1 Clostridia bacterium UC5.1-1E11
GAGCGCAAAATTTGTCACTATTCCGGCGGCGAAGGGACCAGAGGTGATTGAATTCACGGTAAAAGAGGTTGGCGGCGAAGAGCCTGAGCCGGAGGAAAAGGAAGTTGTCATCCAGTGGTGGTGTGTTGACCCAAGCCATGAGTATAATTATAACCCGGATAATCCTGCTGCACATAAGAACGATCATGAAGCAGGCTCTGCCAACTACACTGTGACTCTCAAAGAGGGCGAGACGAAGACGATCTCTACAGCGGATGTTGGGCAGCCGGGAGGTAGATATTATATTGACCCAGATCCGCAAAGCGTCTCTGTGACGCTGAAAGACGGGGTTTTGCTTGATACGGAGACTCAGGAGCCCATTACAGATGTGCGGTTTACGGTAAAAGTAAGACGCGACGCAGATTACCTGTTAGGAGGAGACGGTTCAAGCCTTCATCCGTTTATGGTTTCCAACAGGAGTGAGTTGAGTAGAATTGAGGACCATATGTCTTCCCATTTCCGTTTGGTGAAAGATATCGATTTGAGCGGTTCCAATTGGATGCCGATTCACACGACTGTGAGCACTGGTGGGGTGAGCACTGGCTTCAGTGGGGAGATTGATGGACAAGACCATACGATCAAAAATATGAACGTTATGTTGGATTCTAGAACAGCGGGCGCCGGCCTGGTAGCCTATAATCGGGGCGGAACGATCAAGAATTTGAAACTTACCAATGCTTATGTACAAGCAGGCGCTATAATTGGTACAATTGCTGGACAGAATACCGGACTGATTGAAAATTGCAGTGTAGATACCTATATTTTTGCAACGAGTATAGCAAATACGAATTTTGGACAGGGCGTATTCGCAGGTGGAATCGTCGGGATCAACGGTGGTACCATTCGCGGATGTACAGCGGACGGGGAACTATATGCAAACTATTCCGGCTACACAGGCGATATTGCAGGATGTAATGTAGGAACAATTGTTTAATTACATGGGAAATCTAGGTTACCAGTTCGGGAACGCGCGTTAGTGATTTGACTGAATCTATATTTATGGAGCAAATTACCCCGGCAGGGATTTCCTGCCGGGGTTTTTGTGCTGCTTGAGATTAGGGATTGAGAACATCAACAGTGGAGAAGGGAAGTAAGGGCAGTCATTCTGATTTTTAACTCACCTTTTTGAAGATAAAGATAGGAAACATATGTATTTCCCAAACTTTATGGGAAATAGAGGGCGTTCCTTGTTTTGCCGCCGGGCGGCCGGTATCATGGGGCTGGCACCTAAAATAGAAGAGGAGGGGCAGAAGTTTATAAAAAAGAATGGGAACTTTTTATGTTGGGTGATACCTTTAGAGGTTTTTAAAGAGAATTGTGCCTATTGAAGCGGGAGAGGAGATCAAGGGCCTTTTCGTTGGACATGGCCGCTGGATGCCGGATGGGACACCAGCGTCTGGAACATTGTGGACGGCGCTTATCCAACCCTTCGATAAGAAACGCACAGGCCACATGGTAGCAGAAGGCCCCCGGTGAAAGCCGGGGCCTTCTTGCACCTGGTGGGAAAAGTACGTATAATAAGAAGCATGAATTCAGAACAAAGGAGATTCACAATGCCAGATATGAAAATGGTTGAGGTCCGTCCAGAACAGGTGGACGAGTTGGCTGCATTGGCCAAACCAATCTGGACCGACCACTTTACGCCAATCATTGGCGCGGAACAGACGGCCTATATGATCGAAAAATTCCAGTCCGCACCGGCCATGCGCGCGCAGATGGAGCATGATGGGTATCACTATTACTTTTTCCTGTATGATGGGCAGAAAGCGGGGTATACAGGCATCCGCCGTGATGGGGACAGCCTGTTCCTCAGCAAAATTTATGTCGAAAAGTCCTTCCGCCGCAGGGGACTTGCTTCTTTAGGAATTGCATTTATGGAGGATTTGTGCCGCCGCGAGGGCTTACGGAAGATTTGGCTTACAGTCAATAAAAACAACGACGGTTCCATTGCTTGTTACCGGGCGCGCGGCTTTGTTACAGCTTACCCGCTTGTGACAGATATTGGAAATGGGTTTGTCATGGACGATTATGTGATGGAAAAATGGATTTCTCCCCGGACGCTTTTGTATGTGGATACTTGTCTAAGGCCCCACAGCCGTACGCGCGAGCTGGCGGACGCTTTCCTGAAAGCCTATCAGAAGGCACACCCGAAGGACACATTGGATATAGTCCGCCTGGCGGAGGCAGACGTCCACTGTGTCCGTGGGGAGGAATTGGAGCATCGGGAAGCATTGAAACGTGAGGGCAAGGTGGATGCACCGGAGTTCGCCGAGGCACGCCGGTTTGCGGCAGCCGATGGGATTGTCATTGCCGCGCCGATGTGGGAACTGAGTTTTCCAGCAATGCTCAAAGCGTATATTGAGACGGTCTCCGTACCAGGCGTTACGTTCCGATATGGAGAAGGCGATACCGGCTGTGCCGGCTGCTGTAAGGCGAGCCGCCTGCTCTACCTGACGACACGTGGAGGAATCTATACCAAGCGGCCGCCAGTCTGGAACTCGGTGAAAAGGAGCTAAAGGCCCTTTCGCAATTCTTTGGGATACCAGGTTTCGATTGCCTTTTTGTGGAGGGAACGGATCTGCTTCCGAAGGAAGAAGTAGCCGCACGGATGGACCAGGCAAAAAGTATGGCGGCACAGTTAGCGAAAGCGTGGTGAGTCGATGAACTTTGTAAGTGTTCTTTCCGAACAATTTCATCTGAAAAATTGGCAAGTCGAAAAGGTCATCGAACTGATCGACGAGGGAAACACCATCCCGTTTATTGCGCGTTACCGCAAGGAGGCGCACGGTTCCTTAGACGACCAAACGCTGCGAGAGATTGCAGAACGTTTGGACTATCTGCGCGGTTTGGAGAAACGCAGGCAAGAGGTTTCCGACCTCATTGCGACTGCGGGCAGCATGACGGACGAAGTAGCGGCAGCATTGGCAAGTGCGGTGACCCTGTCCGAGATTGAGGATATTTATCGTCCATTCCGGCCCAAACGCAAGACGCGCGCCTCTGTGGCACGACAGAAGGGGTTGGAACCCTTGGCCCAGGAAATCTACAGGCAAGATCCGAACGCCGCCTACCCTATCGACCTGGCGCAAGCTTATATTCACCCGGAGCTCGGTGTGGAGACGCCGGAGGATGCGCTCGCTGGGGCGAAAGACATCATTGCGGAATGGGTATCGGATGACGCGGGAATCCGCAAACGCCTGCGTGTTGTGACGCTGGCCCAAGGAGTGCTGGTAAGCAAGGCCGCCAAATCGGATGAGGAATCCGTCTATGAACCGTATTATGATTTCCGACAGCCTGTACGCCAATTGGCCGGGCACCGCGTCCTGGCGATGGACCGGGGTGAGCGCGAAGGGTTCCTCAAGGTCAGTGTGGAATTGGACCCATCCCGCGGGTTGAATATTGTCTATTCGGTCAGCGTCAAAGAGGGGTCTGCTTGTACTGATGCGGTGCGGGAGGCGGCGGAAGATGCATACAGCCGTTTGATCTTCCCGGCAATTGAGCGCGAGATCCGCAATACCTTGACGGAAAATGCGGATGAAGCGGCGATCAAGGTTTTTTCAGTCAACCTGCGCCAGTTGTTGATGCAGCCGCCGGTGAAGGGGCGTGTGGCGATGGGATTGGACCCGGGGTACCGCACGGGCTGTAAGGTGGCTGTAGTGGACGAGACAGGCCGCGTGTTGGACACCGGCGTGATCTATCCCACCCATTCCAAGGCGAAGGTGGAGGAGGCCAAACAGGTGGTCTCTGCCCTCATCCGGAAGCATGGGGTCCAGGTAATCGCCATTGGAAATGGGACAGCCAGCAAGGAGACCGAGCTGTTTACGGCAGAGGTCATTCACGAGTTGGGAACAGGCGTTTCCTATATGGTGGTGAGCGAAGCAGGAGCTTCCGTTTATTCAGCTAGCAAGCTGGCGGCCCAAGAGTTTCCGGACTTCGACGTAACCTTGCGCAGTGCGGTTTCGATTGCACGGCGTTTACAGGACCCGCTTGCCGAGTTGGTCAAAATCGACCCAAAGGCGATCGGCGTGGGGCAATACCAGCATGACATGCCGCCCAAACGCCTGAATGAAGCGCTCTCTGGCGTCGTGGAGGACTGTGTGAATACCGTTGGCGTGGATTTAAATACAGCTTCGCCCGCCCTTTTGGAGAAGGTATCCGGTGTTTCGGCGGCGGTATCGAAAAACATTGTCCAGTATCGTGAGGAAAACGGCGCATTTCAGAGCCGGGCAGAACTGAAAAAGGTGCCGAAGCTGGGGCCCAAGGCGTTTGAACAGTGTGCAGGATTTTTGCGCGTGAGTGAGAGTAAAAATGTACTGGACAATACCGCCGTCCACCCGGAAAGCTATGCGGCGGCAAGGGACTTGTTGGAGCACTGCGGATACAGCCTGCCGGATGTGCGTGCGGGAAAGCTGGGGGGATTGCGCGAAAAGGTATCGGAACTCGGCGAAGAGGCCGTGGCGCAATCTCTGGGAATTGGCGTTCCTACATTGCAGGATATTGTGACAGAATTGCTTCGTCCTGGACGTGATCCGCGCGACGAACTGCCGCCGCCCTTGCTGCGGACGGACGTACTGAGTATGGAGGATCTCAAACCCGGTATGGAGCTGATGGGAACGGTGCGCAATGTGATCGATTTTGGCGCATTTGTGGACGTCGGAGTCCATCAAGATGGGCTGGTACATATCTCACAGATCTGTGACCGCTATATCAAGCATCCGAGTGAGGTACTGAAAGTGGGGGATATCGTGAAAGTATGGGTGCTTTCCGTGGATATGAAAAAGAAACGGATTTCCCTCACGATGCGCCAGGCGGAAAATAGGGTGTGAATTTGACGATGTGGGACCCCTGAAAAGAGCGCTGTAAGAAGTGAAATCGGAACCGTTGTATGTTAGAATAGTGAAAATTCTATGAAAACAAATTAATGTGTTTTTTGGATGAAACCAAAGTTCGTATGATCTGTAGAAGTTTTAAAAGTTTTTTGCATTTCGTTGCTGTAGTTGACAAATTTGCACAATGGGGGTTCCTTTTTATGACTACACATGGTATAATTATGAACAAATTATGAAAAGGAGTAGTCACCATGGAATTCTTTCAGCCTTATATCAACATGTTCAAAAACTATGCGACTTTTTCTGGTCGTACCCGCCGCAAAGACTTCTGGATGGCCGTCCTCGTGAACTTTCTGATTAGCTTGATTCTGAGCATTCTCACTGGGATTGCTTCGTTCTTTGGCATTATCCAGATGATTTATAGCCTGGCAATTTTGATTCCATTCCTCGCAATGTGGGCAAGAAGATTGCACGATACCAGCAAGAGCGCATGGTTCCTTCTGTTGGCGTTGATCCCCGGCATAGGTGCGATCATTCTTCTGATTTTTGCTTGCATGGACAGCCAGCCCGGCGCAAACCAGTATGGTCCCAACCCGAAGGAATGTAATGCTTCATACATAAGCAGATAAAAGAGAATGCGTCTCGACCCGCCCGCAGGTGGGTTGAGACGCATTTTTGTTTCTGTATGGCGCCGGTTAAGGCTCTTCCTCCGGCTGTGGCGCAGGCTTCGTTACAGTCACCAGCTCAGCAAGGTGCTCTGCAGAGAGACCCTTTTGGAAACGGTCTTGGATGGTCAGCTCGTATTCGTTTTGCTCTTTGCTGAGATCGCCTGCATAAAAGGACAAGGTGAAAAGAGAGAAGTCCCCGGAATCCAGCCGGCTGGTGATTTCTTTGCAGCGCTGCGCAAAGGACTGCGCGCTGCCATCCTGTCCGAGCAGCCGGATATGGATGGACACATAGTCGTAGGGATGGAGCTCCTGGTAACTCTGCGGGATGTCGTTGACAGCTCCATTGAGGGAAACCTGTACCGACAGGGAAGAAATATCTTGGATGTCCCGCAGCTGTTCATAGCATTGGTCGCTGATCTGTTGCGAGATCGAAGCTTCTGCCTCATAGCGCCCCTGCCCATACGCATAGGCCACGGAACCAGTGGAAATCAGCAAACTCCCACCGACGATGCATAGGCAGAAGAATCCACTGAGAAAATCGTATTTTAACCGATCCTTTCGAAACAGAAAATTGCTCAAAAGAATCTCCACCCCCAACAGAATCAATAGGACGGGGGACCATTTGGCGGCGGTGGTCACCATCTCTATGTTATGAAAGAGGAGAAATAGCAGAACTAGGATACCACAGGCAATGAGGGCAATTCCCATTGTAAAGCTGCCCACCCGCCGTACTCGCTGTGGCTTCTCCGGGGGATGGATGGGATATTCAGGGACACTGTTCTCCGAAGGAGCCGGCGGCTCGGAAGAGGGGGCTTTATTTGTGTCCCAATCGATGACAGGATCTTCAGAGGAGGGTTGGGCAACCCCGGAGGAAATATCCATCCAGGTTTCATTCTCCATCATGGCCGTCACCTCCATATTCCACATAGTCCTGTTCGGGAAGGGTGTACTTCTTTTTCCCACCGGTCACCAGATACACGCCCAGCACAATGATTGCAGTGGCTACCAGGATAGTCGGCAGATTGTTTATCAGGTGATAGAGCCAAGGCATGGCATCTGAAATCCAGTACAGATAAGGCCCCATGACATTCTGGAAAAGAATCCACGCGCCAAGAAAAATACAGATGATTCCCACCAGCAAATGGCGCTTTTTTAGGACCTGCAGCCAGTCCTTTTTGAGAAGGCCGCCCATGTCGAACAGGAAGTGGTCTTCCTGAGCCAGCCGGTCTTCGTAAGGGATATGACGCAGGTTCATCGCATCGAAAAAGGAATAGAACCAAATGACGGGAAGGAACATCATTAAGAACGTGAGGTTAAAAAATCCAGAGAGGGCAAATACGAAACAAAAGAGCAGCATCAGGGAGGCCCCTTTTTTCATCAACCCTAAGTACATGTGTCCCGCCCCCGGGAATAAAGAGAATACAAAGGTCCAAAAACTACTTTTTTCATTGCCGGTATCTCCTTTCAATTGGAAACTGTGAAAAAATTGTTGGATGCCGTCCGTCATCCGGTCGCCGATCTCCTTGGTTTTTTCAGAAAACTGTTGTGAAAAGGAGGTCAGATTTTGGAAGGGGTCCGGCGTTTGCGAGCTGGATGGAACGCTGAATGCGCCACCCAGCCAGAGGAGCATGGTGAGACAAGCCGCTACGCCTGCCGCCACATAGCGGTTTATAAAAAGTTGCCGCGCTCTCTGCCGGATACTGCGCATCACCGAAGGCTGGAGCGTGTCCGGAGCGGGGAGCAGTTCGTCCCCACAAAGACGCTCTGTATACCGTTCGGTACAATAGTCGCAAAAGGCCAAATGCTCTGCAATCTCCAGCCGGGCGAGCTCATCCGGTTCGCCGTGAAGGAGATCGTCAAACGCACAATCGGTCAAGTGGCCACCTGGGTCAAAATAGGCTTTCATCGGTCAAGCTCCTTTCCCAGCTGTTCGCGCAAAATTTGTTTGGCGCGATAGAGCTGTGTTTGTACGGTTTTTTGGGCCGGTTGAGAAGTTTTGCAATCTCTTCAACCGGCTTTTCTTCGAAAAAATAAAGGATGGAGACTTTGTGATAGGGTTCCGGCAGCGCCGGATACGCTCTTGGATACGGGTTTCTCCCTCTTCCGCGAGAAGCCATTCCTCGGGGCTGCCTTGCGCCGGCAAGGCGTCCATCGCTTCCTCGCCCGGAGCGGATACGCGGCGCGCATAGGCGCTTTTTAAATGGTCTTTGGCCTTATTGGTTGCGATACGGCAAAGCCATGGTTTATAGTGCTCGGGCGGACAGCGGTCAATGTTGCGAAAGGCGGAGAGAAAGGTCTCTTGCGAGAGATTCTGCGCCTCCTGATAGTCCCGTACCATCTGGAAGCAGACGGTGAACACCAGCTTTTCGTACTGTCCAACAAACTGCGAAAAAGATTCATTTGTCATAGTTGCCTGTGTCCACCCCCTCGTTTCCGCATATCCTTCACGGCCGTTCAGTGTATAAAACGAGGCTCTGGGCCGTTTGACTTCAACAGGAATTAAAAATATATTTTACTATATTGCTGGTAGGGATAACCTGCCG
>BCAA01000044.1 GCA_001305115.1 Clostridia bacterium UC5.1-1E11
TGTGAAGCCCAGTTCAATCGTGGTGTCTGCATTCGGCATTGCCAGGCTGTATACATACTCATTGACATCAAACGCCTCTACAGGCTCGCCATTGACTGTCACGCCTGCGATCTCTCTGCCTTCGGCTCTCGGCTCAAAGGTCAGGTCGAGATTCGTGTTTGCCATCACGACGTCTTTATATGCGCCGGTCAGATTTGCAATCGTCTGCTCTTCCCCATCGATCGACAGCTTCACCGTCGTCGGATAGCTTACCGTCAGGGTATGTTCTGCTGCCGGAGCGTCAATTAACTCAAACTTCAACCAGTTGAGATTGGAACCACTCTCTGTCCACGCAAGCTTTAACGTATGTTCGCCTGCTTCAAGTTGGATCTCCTGTGCGGGCAAAGTCGTCCAGTTCTGCCATGCGCCGGTGTTCACTGCTTCAAAGGTTGCAACCTTTTTGCCATCAACCAAGACATCAAATGCGCCGGCACCGGCCTGAGAGGAAATACGTGCAGAGAGGTTATATTTGCCCGTTGTCCCAACGTTGATACGGTATTCCGCCCAAGCGCCTGCGTCACAGTAACCAAGATTTTTGCCACCATCCTCGTCGGATGTTCCTTCTGCCTTTACAGTCTCAGACCACAGGATATTTTCTGCTGCTTTGAAGGTGGTATCTGCACCGATGTCTACAGTGATCGGATCTGCAATCTTGTCGTGGAAGGTGTTGACTTTCATGACAAGATTCATGAGCCTTTCCGCACTTCTCAGCAATTCGTCTCGAGTAATAAAGCCTTTTTCAAATGCATTTTTCAGTGTCTCCGGAGAACCAGTGGGCATTTTCACATCGTTGCCTGCCTTCAACTCAAACGCATGGTTGGAGTTATTTCCCCAGTCGGTTTCAACCAGACCTTCATAGCCCCATTCTCCACGCAGAATGTCTGTCAGGAGCTCTTCGCTTTCCGCTGTTTCGACACCATTGATGAGATTGTAAGAGGACATGATTGTCCACGGATCAGCCTCTTTTACAGCAATTTCAAAACCCTTGAGATAAATTTCGCGAAGCGCACGTTCGCTCACTCTGGAATCACTGCTGGAGCGGTTTGTCTCTTTATTGTTCGCCGCAAAATGCTTCAGAGAGATGGCGACGCCTTCGGACTGGCAGCCTGTTGTGAGCGATGCAGCCATCTTGCCTGCGAGCAACGGATCTTCGGAATAGTACTCAAAGTTACGCCCGCAGAGCGGATCTCTGTGGATATTCATACCGGGCGCGAGCCAAATGTCAATTCCATTATTATGTGCTTCTACCGCAGCTGCCTTACCGACTTTTTCCACAAGATCAACATCCCAAGTGCAAGCCTGCAATGTACCGATCGGCCATGCGGTGCAGTTGACGCCGATGCGGACACCCTGCGGGCCATCCGCTGTCATGATATTCGGAATCCCGTATTCCATCAGGTTGCCCATACCACCGGTGTTCGCAACGCCTGTATTCGGCTGACCGCCCATCATATCGATAAGCTGTTCATTCGTAATCTGCGCAAGGAAGTCGTCCATCGTTGCGCGTCCCTCATAGACATCCAAGAGCATAATCTTTTCGGCCGGGTCCGCATTGCTTACATTGGCGGCGAGAGCACGTGCACGCATCGGAGTGGATGCCGAAGCTGTATCCGCCTTATTGAAAGTGATATAGTCGATATTCGGATATTTGTTGGTCTCGCTGCACCGAAGCGTTACAATATTATTGCCCTCTTCCAGTGCTACTGTAACCGGTCCAACATCCTCGAAATTGTACCACTCGCCTTCTCCGTCGCCGTCGCCGGTCTGCGGGACGGTAAGGATGTCGTTTTCTACGACAGTATCGCCCACTTCGACGCCTACATTCCAGTCAAAGCCTTCGCGTCCATTTGCCACATTGAACATCAGGTTGTAATCGCCAGCCTGTTCAACGTACAGATTATAGGAAACCCAGTTGCCCGCGTAATTCATATATGCAAGACATGTTCCATCCTCACCGTTGACAGTGAAGGACTCTTCTCTGACCGGGGTATCCGAAGTACTTCCCGTGTTATCGTAGTCCTCCGCTTCGATCTGTGTCGATACTGTTGAGGAAATAACTTTTTCAAAAGGTTCGTCGGGAATTTCGGTTTCTGTATGCTTCTCAAAGGTAAAGTAATCAATGTTCGGATATTTATCCTTTTCAGAACAAGTAAATGTTAGGACACACTCTCCCTCAGGCAATGTAATGGAGATGGGGCCAACATCCACGAAATTATACCACTGGTTACCATCCACACTGGTTGTATTGACGCGGATAATGTCCTTCTCTACAGGTTTGTCATTTATATCAGCGCCTACATTCCAGTCAAAGCTTGCATACCCGTTGGCAACATGGAAGGTCAAATCATATTTACCGGCTTCTTCGACGTCCAGGTAGTACGAAATCCAGTTGTCTACATGGTTCATATATGCCACACATACACCGGACTCCTCTCCTACAGTGAAGTTTTCGGTTCTGACATAGTTTGCGGAATCCGATCCGCCGGAGAAATCGTAACTCTCTGCTTCGATCTTGGTGGATTCGGTTGCAGAAACAGGCTTATAGTAGGAAATTTCTTCCTCACTCTTTTCAAAAACCATGTAATCGTAGTTCGGGTTGTTACCGTTCGCTTCAAACCGCAGAATGTGTTTCCCCTCTGGCAGATTGACATAAAATGGTTCGGCGTCTGCAAAGTTGTACCATTCACTCTTTCCATTGCCATCACCGGTTTGCGGAGCGTTGAAATTGATACCCGGTTGTAGTTCGCCATCAACCGAAACCTTGAAGCAGTTGCTCAGATCCGCATTTCCATTCGCATACCGCATCGTGACCTTATAGGTGCCGGCTGTTTCAACCGTTACTTCATATTCGACGAATTTGCCTGCTGCGTTCATCATTGCAATACAGCTCATTCGCTCAAAGTCATCATTATAGAAATTTTCAATGCTCACATCACCATCTATAAAGGCCTCACTCTGTACGACCGTCTGGCCCTCCGCCTTGATCGTATGATGTGGATCAAAAGCCGGTGGTGTTTCGATCTCTTGATAGGTTCCGTCCGCTAAAAGCCTCTTTGGCAGCTGTACCGGCGCCAACTTTTCTGAGAGCTGTTCTGTTACGATTGTTTCATCGAGGGTATATGTATCGCGTACACCTTGTTCCCCCGCATCTTTGATGCAATTTCCGACGTAAATGTCGTAGTTGCCCGCTTCCATCACATAGGCGGATTTATGTCCTGTCACACCCGTATCATCATAGCTCGACATGTCGGAGATCTTAAAGGACATTTCCAGCGTTTCAGATTCGCCTGGGTCCAGCAGGTCTGTCTTATCAAATGCCGCCAGTTCCTTCGCGGGTTTTCCAAGCTTTGGATCGCCTTCATTCTTGCCCATCTGCGGCGCGCTAAAATACACCTGTACGACCTCTTTGCCAGCCACATCACCAGTATTTTTGACCGTTGCTGTAACGTTGGCAGTACCATCTGTAGTATCACCGTCAAAGGATATGTCAACATCTGAAATTTCAAAGTCTGTATAGGACAGACCATAACCAAATGGATAGTTGACCTTCTCATAATTCGGATCAAAGGTTTCAAAATACCGATATCCTACGAAGATGTCCTCTGTGTAGTTTACATAATTGCTTGACTCATTAAAGGTCTCAGAACTTGGATAATCATTATATGATTTTGCCCAAGTATCGACCAGCTTACCAGAGGGGTTCACATCACCTACAAGAATATCTGCAGTAGCAAGACCGCCCTCCATGCCAGCTTGCCAGCCGACCAGCACAGAATCAATCCCGTCAATTTCCTTGATCCAACTGGTATCCATGACTGCACCGACATTCAACACAACGACAACCTTGTCAAATTTTGCGCCTACACGGGTGATGAGTTCTTTTTCCGCGTCAGTCAGATAGTAATCCGCCTCCGAGCGGTCACTACCCTCTGAGGAATACCGGCCGACCGTCACGATTGCGGTCCCAGCTTCCTGTGCTGCGGCGTCAAGCATCTCATCCGTGACGTTAATCTGTGCGTCATCTTTAATACCATTTGTCGAAACCTGTTCCGTATAGAAATCGACGAGGGGTTGGTAGAGGGAAATCTTTCCTTCTTCGGCTTTCATTTGCATCCCTTGAAGGATATTGCGGGTATAATCCACATTTGTTGCACCGGACCCGCCGCCACCGCGCGTATAGTCGATCATGGCGCGTCCAAACATCGCTACCGTTTCACCCTTTGGCAGTGGTAGCGCGCTGTTATTGTTCTCGAGCAAAACCATACCATCAGCAGCGATCTGCCTGGAGAGCTCAATGTTTCCTTCGACAGCCTCAGCACCGGCGGTGATGCTCATTGCAGGAATTGTCGTTGCGACCATAGCGGTCGACAAGACCGCCGCAAGGATTCTTTTACTTACGCCTTTTTCTTTTTCGACTCATTTTTGATCTCCATCTCCTTTTCAAAAATTCCTCATAACCTGTGCGAATCTGACGTATCATTCTCCTCCTTCCATAAGTTTCGTACGAAGATCTCTCCTCCAACGATTCATAGCACTTCGTACAGCACATCTTTTGGTATTCCAACATATTATTGCATCGAACGAACAGATTCGCTCTATGTACAATACTAATATAATTTATTTACAAAGTCAATATGTATAGGTGTTTTAAACAAAATATTTTCCATACTTTAACAAAACCAGATACCTCTCTTTTACGATACCGATCCACCCTGTAGGGTCGTGAAACTGTAGAGATGTTTATCGTATGATCATAAATATAATAGCAACCTTTCCTGGCGAATCCGAATCGTTTAAAAATTTATTTATCCTTATAGCAGAGAAAAATTTGCCGAAATTTTAATTCTTATTTCCCAGTCCCGCGACAGGAAAGTGCCGAGGCCCACTTCCTTCTCATGATTTTTTTCGCATATGGAATCCGATCACTGGCGTATCTAGAAAATCAATAATCATTCGGGTCTACACTTCTCCCGCTTGCGTGGGTTGTAGTAGCTCTTTCAGTAGAGTAGAGGTCCATAACCGTGCGGCGGTTTTTAAAGATATTTTTCATTTTTCCTTAGCCACACTCTTGTGAAATTCCGTATGTTCATATTTTTGTCTGGTACCCTTACGGACAGAAATGCAAAACAGGGCCACCTAGAAACGCACCGGCAATCCTTGTTGCCTATTCCCCCCTGCTAACGCCTCTCTCCCCTTTTCAAATTATATCCCACAAAAACGAAGTCCCTGCACCGGATTACTCGGTATAGGGGTCTTTGTCTGATATGGACCTGCTGTAAAGAGGATTGCCTCCTCAACTTCTGTTATGGGAATCTTTCTCCTTACAGATTTTCACGGATTCGCCAAAAGTTTTTTCACCCTCATCACAAGAGGTTCTCCCCCTACTCTTTCGATTTCTGCCTGAGATAACGTTGTCCGGCCTATGGTTATCGTACAACGCGGGCATTACATTCTGAAAGATCTGGTAATGTCGTATAGATACTCCTATTCCATCCCAATTCGTGCGTACTTTCGCCCGGCGATGTATAACGTCTCGTTCCCCTACAATGTGTCCTTTGGAAATTTTCTACTGTTGGCCGCCAGGCATGTAACGCCTGCATATCTACGTCTTTTTCTACACTAGTGTTTTGCTGTTGACCGTCCAACTTTTGCCCGATACGGACGGATGTCTTTCCAAAGCTATCCAATATCCAGCCAATCACCCGGACAAATAGAGTCTTTCATACCTGAGGCTTTCCCTATATACAAGACCCCTGCTATTGGCCGCCGGGCATGTAGCACCTCCATACCTTTTACGCAAACATTCTACCATCGGTCATCCAACTCTTGCCAAATACGGACGATTGTCTTCCCCAATCTACCCAGCATGCAGCTAATCGTCCTGACGCACAACGTCTTTCTCATCTAAGGTGTTTCCTAGGGTAGTTTCCTTCTATTGGTTGTTGAACATGTAGTTCTTTCATACCTACGTCGTTTTTTATGCAAGTGCTCTACTATTAACTGTCGAACTCATGCCAAAGACGGACAGATATCTGCCCCAAGCTATCCGGTATTCAGCCAACCGCCTGGGCAAATAGTGTCTTTTACTCCTAAGATTTTTCCTATGGAAGTTTCCTCCTCTAAGCCGTCGAGTACGGTACGTAGTACCTTTATGCCTATGGCATTTTTGCAGAATTTTTACCAAATACAGACGGATGTCTTCCCCAAGTTATCCAGTGTGCGGCCAATCGCCCGAACGCACAACGTCTTTCACACCTAAGGTGTTTCCTAGAGTAGTTTCCCGTTAGTGACTGCTAGGTCTTACTTTGGATATAAGCTGCTTCCACTCTTTGTACAACACGATTCCAGTATTTATCGATTATTCCCGATTCCCCCTGTAGAAGCACCTTCTATCCCATTCCCAAGAGTTTACCGCATCCATCCAACCATACGAGCAATGGCGATACCATAACGCCACCATACGATACATCCCTATCCCTGAGATACGTCCGTAGCATCCGACTTGGATTTGGGTTCCATACCAGGAACATTAGCGCTAAATCTGACAACTCACGAACGCTGTCGGTAGGCGGATATGCTTCCCATTCTGGAGCATTGCCTCCCGTATCTTCCACTGCACAATAGTCGGATTTGTACCCAGACCTTGCAAAAACGATGACCCAGCAGGGATTTCCGCGTTTACATTTGGAAACCACCTGCTGGGCCATATCGGTGGAACGTCTCTGCCTGCATCTTCCTACATGTCCGGTCTCTTATTTCTCTGATAAGAAACAGACCGAATGATATACATACACACTGGGAAAGTTACCGGTTCGAAGTATTGCACTTTTGTAAGTGCCTGCTTCTATCTTTCCGATATACCGATCAGAGACATCCCATATTCTTTTTTGCTCTTACGAACTCTTATGCTACCGTTACCATGAAATGCAGTTTTACATTCTGGCCTTGCAGGGCCGTATAAGCACCCGCACCTCTGGCCCGGTGGACACACAGCGCCTTCCGCGCCTACGGCGTCTCCTACGCAAACTTTCTGCTATCGGCTGCCGGGTGCTTGATCGAATATGTACACGTTTATACCTTACACAAATTGACCGGCGTTCAGCCAATGGTTACCGTGCAATGCAGCTTCGCATCCTGACCCGGCAGGGTGGTGTAAACACCTGTGCTCTGGCCCGGTGTACCAACTGCATACACTCTGTAGTAGTAGTCATTGCCGATCTGGGACACAAACTGCGTCTTCAGAACGCTTCCGTTGCCCACTGTGAAGCTCGGCGCCAGTCT
>BCAA01000045.1 GCA_001305115.1 Clostridia bacterium UC5.1-1E11
TCCAGCTGCTGCTTGTGAAGTCATCCTCCACAAGGGCGCTCAGGATATTGTACAGCTCTTCCAGGGCGCTCTTATCGCCCGGCTGGAAGTTCAGATAATGCAGTACGTTCAGCAGGTCGCTCCAAGCCTGGTCAATCTCCGTCTGCGTCGCCGCTGTATTGTTCAGCACATCCTCCGCTGCGTCATATGCCTCCAGGAAGGCCTCTTTCGCCTCGGTCACCAGCGAATCCACCGTCCCATCATCCACGTAGGGCTTTGCATACTGATAGGTTTGCTCCAGAATCCGCTTGTCCGTCACCTCGAACACGAAGTCCAAGTCGACGCCTTCGCCCGTCATCTCTACTGTGTAGGTGTACGAATCGCCGCTGATGAGTTCCTCCTGGCCGTTGACCGCCACCGAGCGGAAGTTCTTGCCCGCCACGCGCGGTTCAAAGGTCAATTCTACGCTCGTTCCCTCTGCCACGTCTTCCAGCGTAAACTCGCCCGTCAGGTCTGCGATCTTCTGCGGTTCGCCGTCCACCTTCAACGTTACGTCCTTGTTGTTGTATCCCACCGTCAGGTTCTGTTCTTCCGACCCTGGAATCGGCAGGGCGTCCTGCGAGGTGGTCTCGTTGCCGGCCAGTGTATCTTCGAACAACAGATAGAATGCCGCCGCGGACCAGCTGAAGTTCTTAGTGTGCAGGCCTTCTCCGGTCTCGGGGTTGTAGTTTTCGCGGATGGGTCCGTCGCCCAGCAGTCCTTCCGTATTGTCGAACAGGAGGTAGGCCGCTTCCCTGGCTTCCTCATTGTAACCGTAGTTCTGCAATGCCTCTACCGCGTAGAGCGCCTGATCCAGCCAGACCGGGCCTCTCCAATAAGTGCTCGGGCTGTACTTGTCGTTGTCTGCTGAAGCGGTCGGGAACGGAACCGGGCGGTAGAATTTGTCCTCGTCCAGCATGTTCTCGGCAACGCGCGCAGCCTGTTCCGGCGTGGCGAGCTTTGCCCACAGCGGGAGCCAACCCTCTGTGCCCTTGCCGCGGTTGACCAGCAGCTTCTTTTCACTGCCGTCTTCGTTGGTCTGGAGATCGTAGTAGAAGCCGGTTTCCTCATCGTACATATTCGTGTTGATATAATCGCGGACATATTCCGCTTCTTTTTCGTACTTGGCAACGTCTTCGTCGTAGCCAAGTTCCTCTGCCATGGACATCAGGAACGCTTTCTCTGCGTAGAGATAGGAGTTCAGGTCCACGGATTCCTGGTTGATACTATAGCCGACGATCTCGTTGTCAGAATTGCGCACCGGGAAGACATGCACGCCGATGTCATCCGGGCCGTTCCCCTCTTTGTCAAAACGAGTCGCATTGTCCATGCCGCTTTCCCAAGCAGCAGCTTCAATCACTGCATCCTCGTCAAAAAGCGGCTCGCCGTTTTGTCCAGCTGGATATTTCCTTCATTGTCGTATAAGTAATGGGAATCATGGACCATGGCGCCATATTCTGCAATCCCATTGTGGTCCACATCGCGGTTGGTGTACCACCAATTGTGATACGCGACTAGCTTCGGATACATCTCTTCCAGGAAGCTGACGTCGCCCGTCTGCCGGTAGACGTTGTAGACTGCCCAGGCAGCCAACGCTGGCTTTGAATTGCGCTCGTTCCAGTTTCCGCTGTCGCCGCCGCGTTCCGGCCCAAGGTTGTAGAAGATGCAGTCGACGATGGTGCCCACATCCTGCGGACGGACCGGGTCGTCTGCGGTAATCTGATAATCGAAGTGCGCGCGGATATTATCCTCTGCGGCCTCGGGATTAAAGCGGGCCATGCCGGTCGCCTGTTTCCAGGAATCCCATCCCCACAGGCCGATGAACCACTGGTAGGATTTGGACGGGACAATGCCGCCGTGCTGCAGGGCGCCCGCTGCGCTGATCCAGTTGGTCATCAAGGTTTCGACGGCTTTTACAGCCGCGTTTTTATACGCCTGATCTACGTCTGCGTTGTCGATGGTTTCGACATAGCCCTCCCAACGCTCGCTGTTTTCTACAAAATAGCCGTCGCCGCCAACCAGCATATCGGTGGACTTGTCTGCTTCCTCTGCGGCCTCTTCATCCGTGAAGGTGAAGCTCTGCGTCTGATACGTCACATAGGGCTCATCCGGCTCCACAGTGATGGGCTCTTCGAAAGTGCTTTCATAGGAGAGTTCATCCTCGGAAACCTCTGTTGTGACGGGCTGATCAAAGCGGATGTTGAACTTGTTCTCCTCCGTGGTCATGTAGCTCCAGATGGAACGGATGGTCTGGAAGTTTACGGCCACACCGTCGTCCGTCGCCGCCAGAGAGGTTCCCATAGGAGATCCTCCGCTGTATGTGTCGAAGATTCTTCCGGTCTGCTTGAGGCTCAGTTCCAACGCCTCGTCCGTCTTATTGTCAATGGTCGTGCGGATTAAGGCGGTGCGGTCGCTAACAAAGATTAATTCGAGTTTGAGGTCGATGTCCTCCATGGCATAGCCCTGTACCAGCTTGCCGGGATAGGCGTTGACAGTGGCTTCCGCGTCCGCCAGGTCATAGACTGTGCCGTCCGTCCCCTCGATTACCCATTTGCCGATGCAATCCGAGAGGTTCACCGGGTACTCTTCCGCGAGGATCACCGGGCCGGCAAAGCCGCCGTAAGCCTCTGTGTTGTCCTGTGTATGCAGGTAGTAGCCGTGCCAGGACCCTAGATCGCAGAAATTGTTGTATTTGTTGGTGCTGTAGTCGCCATAGATCTGTGGGGTGGGAACAGCGGTCATGTCCAGCACGTTGGCGTAGCCAATCGGCTCTGGGGCAAGAATGGAATCCTCCTGTACGTCTGCTGACGCAAACGCCCCACCCGGGATTGTCCCCGTTACAAGTGTGGAACACAGGAACATCGCAAGTGCGGAACGATGGAGTTTCTTCATGAGACATCCTTCCTTTCTTCATGTGATCGTTTGCAAGAGTCGCAGAATTTTTTAGCAAATTGCACGTGAATAAGAACGCCCCCCTGTGGGAAATCGTTTGATATGGAATTTCCCCAGCAAATTTCCTCCTTTTGGGCCCCCTATAAAATGGCACAAATCCTAAACAGGATTTTCGTGCGGAATCTTAGTATCGAAAAATGGGGTTGGCGAACTATTTTGTGCCTTTGCTTTCTTTGGCAATATATTACCATTTATCAAAAGAATTGTAAAGAACTTTTATACAAATCTGTGCATGATCGAATTATATCCAATCTTAGATTGCTATTGATATAACCAGCACCACAAAAATTGTTATGCATCGTAGGTTTCAAACAATGAAAAGATGGATTCCATTCCACTCCTTTATAGAAAGACTTCATTTTATGACATAAAATAACCAACCACCAACCAAACAGAACCAATCGGCTGAATTTCGTAACGATATTTCATGTAAACAGAAACTTACAAAAGGAAATCCGGTTACCGCCAAAAAAATTTCAAAAAATTTAAAAAAAGTGCTTGCATTTTCAAACTTTCTGTGATATTATTTAGAAGTCGCCGGTGAGAGCGACAAACAAAATAAATAGTTGGTGTCGATGACGATGAGGGTCCACCCGTTCCCATCCCGAACACGGAAGTTAAGCTCATTAGTGCCGACGATACTTGGCTGGCAACGGCCTGGGACAATAGGAAGGTGCCAACATCAAAGCAGTCACCCAATAGGGTGGCTGTTTTTTATATTTTTTGCCTTTAAAAGGATACCCCTTGTCATCTTTCAGCAGATTTTTGTTGATTTCAGGTCTATACATGACAACGTTCTCCCTGGGGACAATCATATCGGAGAATTTTTTATTTCCCACTTGTTTTTTATAAATCGTTTTCGTATAATGTTATTTAGCACTTTAAAGCATAAAGTTATAAAAGTATCAAAGGGAGTGATTACTTGATTATTGTCATGAAAAACGGCTCCTCGCAGGAGAACGTGGATAGAATTGTTGATGTCCTGAAAGCACACGGCCTCGGAGCAAACCTCTCCACCGGCGCTCAGGCGACCATTATTGGTGTACTAGGCGATAAAAGCAAGTTGGCCGATGTCAACCTAGAGTTGATGGACGGCGTCGAGAAATGTGTGCCCATTATGCATTCCTATAAGCTTGCCAGCCGCGAAATGTGTCCGGATGGCCGTATTGCGGAGGTGGGCGATCAGAAGATTGGCGGGAAAGATCTGGTTCTAATGGCAGGACCTTGTGCGGTTGAGAGTGAAGAACAAATACTCGAGGCTGCCCAAGGGGTTAAGGCCGCTGGAGCTACTTTTTTACGCGGTGGAGCATATAAGCCGCGCACATCCCCCTATGCATTCCAGGGGATGGAAGATGAAGGCTTTAAACTTCTGCGCAGGGCCGCTGACGCAACCGGTCTCAAGGTCGTCAGTGAAGTGATCTCTCACGATCAGATTGATACAGCCGCGAAATATTGCGATATGTTCCAAGTTGGCGCTCGCAACATGCAGAATTTCCGCCTTTTACGGGAAATTGGGCGGTCCAAGGTGCCAGTGCTGCTCAAACGTGGTATCGCCTCCACCATTGAGGAATGGCTGGATGCTGCTGAATATATTATGAGCGAAGGAAATTATAATGTAGTACTTTGCGAGCGCGGCATTCGTACCTTTGAAACGGCAACGCGTAATACGTTGGATGTCTCTGCTGTAGCTGTGGTCAAAGAGCGCAGCAGTTTACCGATCATCATCGATCCATCCCATGCCGCAGGTAAATCGCGTTATATTGAAAGCCTATCGCTGGCCGGAATTGCCGCCGGGGCCGATGGACTTATCATTGAAGTACATCCCAATCCGAAGGTCGCTATGAGCGACGCCGCCCAGCAGCTTACCATTCCGGAGTATCAAGCGCTGGTTAAAAAAGTGCGTGCCGTCGCGGGCGCCGTCGGCCGAAGTCTAACCTGACGCTTGTCTGATTGGTTTTTCAATAGCGGTCAATTCGGCTAGCAGGGAGTTCTCTACTACCTACTTTCGGCCCGATGAATTTGGGAATCTCTGACAAGGCTTTTAGAGTCTTATCATACAGGGGACATTCTCATAGACTGTTCAAAAAAGAAGCTACAAAAGCGTATACAGCCAAGGGAAGAAAGGGACTTCTTATGGAACTTCAAAATTGTGGCGAAAAAGACCAGACGAAAAACGTGAACGTTCCTATGGAGCAGGAGCAGAGTCCTTTACAGCAAAATTTAGAGGAAAAGGGGATTTTCAGCGAATTTTCTTTATCCATCTATTATTTTCGGAAAAGCCTCAGCGTCCCCCGATCGAGACCGTTCATGCAGCTCTGCGAAAGGCATTTGGCCAAGTAGACATTGTATGTTCCAAAGGGCTTTGGTCGTTCGCTCTTAAAAAATATCCTGTGGATTTTTCTGACGTCAAGCAGGTCCCCGCACAGATTTTGCTCACAGAAGAAATGCCGTCCGGAACAGAAAAATTGGGCTTCATGGAGCGCAGCCAACTTTGGAATATCCCGGACGGCGAGGCTCTTTTGGACCGTTGCCCATGGAAAGTGATGCTTTCTGACTTTATGAGCAGCTTGTTATCCTACCAAGAGCGTTCGCAAATGCTCTTGGAGTGGCTTCAGGTGGCGATGGATCTCTTTCCTTCCTGCCTTGGCGTATGGGTCCCATCCGCTGGAAAATTGCATACGGCGCAGCAAGTCCGTGATATTCTCGCAGAAAAGCAGGACCCATTTATACGCCTTGCTGTAAACGCACGCTTTTTCCGGATACAGGGCACACAGGATAACGTGTTTTATCCCCAATTAGGTGTAAAACTCTGCTCGATGGCGGGCGGCGGCGTACAAAAAATCTATATGGTGTTTTTAAGAGAACCGTCCCGGCGGGACAGGTCAGGCAGTGACCTGTTCCACCTCCGGGATGGGTTTGAGATTAAAATGAATTTCGATAGAAATGTGTCTTGTTTTATCTTCGTCAATGCGCTCATGCACGACGATTTCTTTGATTAAGCGGTTGAGGGTGGCTGCGTCCAACTCTGTGATGTTGGCATATTCCTGAATGGCTTCCACCCATTGTTTTGCGTCATTGGCAAGCTGGACTTCATCGGACAGCCGCTTTCTGCCCTCGGACACTTTTGTTTTAAGTTCCGTCTGCTCGGTCTGTGTCTTTTCCAGCATGGTGTTGAAGTTCTGCTCACTGATACGCCCTGCAATCATATCTTCATAAAGCCGCATTACCATTTTGTCCAGAACCTCAATCCGTTCCTCGTCCCTTGTAAGGGAGCGTTCCATTGCTTCCCGCTGTTCCCGCTGCTCGGCTTCACAGGTATTGGTCAGGCGGTCAGCAACCGCTTTCCCGTCCATCAGGGCAGCTCTGGCACATTCCCGGATTTTCCGCAGCACATGACTGTAAAGGGTGTCATAATCAATCCGGTGCTGGGTGCAGTGGTTCTTTCCAAAGGCATTGTAGGTCTTGCAGGAGTAAATCTGCTGGGGATGTTTTGCGTTTGTGTAGCGTACCGTCAGAGACTTCCCACACTCGCCGCATTTTATCAGTCCGGCAAACAGGCTGATTTCATTGGTCTGCCCCGGACGCTGGCGGGATTTCAGCTTGTTCTGCACAATGTCAAAGCTCATGCGGTCAATCAGCGGTTCATGCTGTCCTTCCACTACAATCCAGTCCTCCGGCTTCTTTTCCCCAATCGTGCCGATTTTGAAACGGTAGTCCTTTTTCTGGGAAGCAATCGCCCCAGTGTAAACGGGATTCATCAAAAGGTCTTTGATAACGGAAAAGTCCCACATATACCGCCCGTTTTCCGGGTCTTTCTTTTCCCATTTGGTGCGGGTATTGCGAAGCCCCCGTTCCCGGTTCCACCATGTGGGGCAGGGGATTTTTTCTTCCTCCAGCCGTCTGCGGATATAGTTCGGACCATGACCGTTTAGGGCATATCCGAAAATCAGCCGCACAATCGGGGCGGTTTCCTCGTCAATGAGCAGATGGTTTTTGTCCTCCGGGTCTTTCCGATACCCAAACGGGGCAAGACACCCGGTAAACTGTCCTTTCTGCGCTTTCAGAAGATAAGAGGAATGGACTTTCTTGGAAATATCCTTGCTGTACATCTCGTTCAGGATATTCTTGAACGGGGCGATGTCG
>BCAA01000046.1 GCA_001305115.1 Clostridia bacterium UC5.1-1E11
CTTTACCTACATTTTATAGGCAAGCAAGGCAGGTTTTCCTCATCTTCGCCTTTATAGGTTTTGAGGACTCTATGATTCCTTGTATTTTGAAAAATTGGGCTGTCCATATCCGGTAGCCAAATCCACCGGCTAAGGAAGCATAAGCCCCTAATAAGGGCCTATTCCTGCAAACATCTCAAGACGTATAAACTTTATTCTGGTTATATCACTTGCCCCACACCCCGTAAACGGGCAATCGCCTTTCTAACGGCAGCCTTCTTTCATCAAAAGATTGTTGTGATCCGCTCACTTTGCCCGATACGAAAGCTTTTTACAGAGTTCCTCCACCAGCTTTGCCGGGGAGCCTAACCAAAAAGAGAGGATGTCCCAAAACTACGAATTTTTCAATCCATAGGAAAGGGGCATCCTCTTTCTACCTGAAAAATATCTAGATTTGAAAAAGCGAGAGTATTCAGAGGATATTCTCAAGTCCCTTCATGACTGTTGGGACCCTCTCCCTTTTGTTGACCGTTTAGCCGGACGATGAGACACCGTTTTCAACCGTTCCTATGACGACCCGGTCCAATCCATTGAAATCCTTATACACTTCCAGTGCCCGAACCCCTGCATCATGAAACAACTTCATCACGGCCTGCGCCTGTCCTTCTCCAATTTCCACCGCTACAATTCCTCCGGGACGTACTTGGGGAATCCACCGCCGGGCAATCGCTCGGTAAAACAGCAAGCCGTCCTCCCCCCCGTCCAAAGCTGTATACGGCTCTTGCTGCACTTCTCTTTGCAGTCCGGCAATTTCAGATGCCGCTACGTATGGGGGATTTGACACTACCAGGTCGAGTCTCGAAACGGGCAACGCTGCCTCCGGAGACAGAACATCCAGCCGGACGGGGCATACCGCCTTATTTTCCAAAAGGCGGACGTTCTCTTCGAGATAGTGAAAAGCCTCTTCGTAAAACTCTGCACAGAAAAGTTTCAGCCTTGGTAACAGGGACGACAATCCCAACGCCACCGCGCCGCTGCCGCCGCAAAGATCGGCCCCCTGCAAATCCGCTCGGGCGAGGCCAGCCGATTTTATGTGTTCTGCAACGGTATACACCAATAATTCTGTTTCTTCGCGCGGTACTAACACGCCATCCCCCACGCGGAGGGTAAAGTCCATGAATGGCCATTCTCCGAGGATATATTGAAGCGGGCGGCCTTTGGCACGCTTTTCACAGAGCATCCAATAAGCGTCTGCCTTAGAATCGGCGGCTGTTTCCGTCCCGTGGATAATCAACTGCTGGCGATCCAGTCCGAAGACCTTCTGAAAAAGGCAAACAGCATCAAAGGCAGGGGTTTCAATCCCTGCCTTTTCCAAAAGCACTTTTCCTTTTTGATAAACTTGCCGCAGCGTCATGCTGTTTTCTCCTTCGGCTGTTTGGCTTGAAATGGGCATTGCAGATCGGTACCATCCTCCGGAATCACCGCTTTCATTGCCTCAATCGCCACTTCGATCATGCTGTCGTCCGGTTCCTTCACTGTCAGGCGCTGCATCCAAAGGCCAGGGGCCGAAATGATGCGTGTTGCAAGGTTGTCATAACGGCCGCAAATACGGATCAGCTCATAACCAATGCCCACCACCAACGGGATACACAACAATTTGACCAGTGTACGCAAAATCGGATTGGTAAACGGAATGAAGAAGCCGATAATCACGCCCAACAACAGCATAATAATCATGAAGCTGGTGCCACAGCGCGGATGGAAGCGTCCGTGCCGGCGCACATTTTCCACCGTAAGTTCCTCTTCGTTTTCATAACAGAAGATCGTCTTATGTTCTGCACCGTGATACTGAAACACACGCTTGATCTCCGGCATATGCGCAACAACTGCAATATACGCAACAAAAATTCCGATGCGCATGGCGCCTTCCACAATGGAGCGCCAGCCTTCGATTCCTTCGCCAAAGAGGTACTGCTCACACACATTAAACAACCACGTCGGCAAAAAGAAAAACAGCACAATTGCCAGCAGCAGACCCAAAACCGTTCCTACTGCCATGATCGCATTCATCAGCTTATCGCCAAAAACGCGCTCCATCCACTGGTCAAACTTTGAGGGTTCCCCCTCTTCTTCCGCCATACCGGACTTTTCCGCTGAAATATTCAGCGCTTTAAATCCGGTGGAAAGCGAATCGATAAACGCTGCAATCCCCCGGAAAATCGGGACGCGGAAAATCTTATACTTTTTGCCAAACCGCCCGTCTCCAAGGTTTCGGAGGAAATCGTGCCGTCCGGCATGCGAACAGAAATTTCTGTACGCTTCGGTCCACGCATCATAATGCCCTCGATCAAAGCTTGCCCGCCGATGGAGGTGATGCGTTTTGTTGTTTCTCTAGCCATTCTATTCGGGTATCCTTTCTTTGTCTTGCGCGGGGTCCGGCGTTCTTTCGCGGAATGTAGGAATTCGAATAGTGACCACTGTTCCTACATTTTCGTGGCTCTCAATCTCCAGACTGCCGGAATGCAGCCGCATGATCTCGTCGGCGAGTGCCAAACCAATTCCAGAGCCACGGACGGTCTGGTTCGCCTTATAAAATTTTTTCTTCACGTTGGGGAGATGCTCCGGCGGAATTCCACACCCATTGTCGCTGATTGCGACGCGGATAAATCCGTTTTCCTCGGAGGCAACCACACTGATGGTTCCGCCCTCGTTTGTATATTTTAACGCATTGTCCAAGATATTGACAAATACCTGACGCAGCCGGTTGATGTCCCCCAGCACCGGGGAAAGCATCCTCGGTTCCTCGTACAGCAGGTATTTGTGTTCGGATTTTGCGCGCTCGCTGAACATATAGACCGCTTCGCCCAACTCGGCAAGGATGTCGATTTTGTCCATTGTCAAGGTCATACGGCCGCTCTGCATGCGGGAAAAATCCAGCAGCTCCTCTACAATACCGGAAAGCCGCTCCGATTCCCGAATAATCACACTCATTCCTTTGTCAAACGTGGCGTCGTCCATTCCGCCACCCTGCATCGTCTCCGCCCATCCCTTGATAGCTGTCAAAGGTGTACGCAGCTCATGGGATACAGAGGAAATGAAATCATTTTTCATCTTTTCCGCCGCCCCCAGCTCTACCGCCATGTCATTGATGGTATCACACAGTTGCCCAATTTCGTCGTCGTTTGACTTCTCGATGCGCGCTTTAAAATCGCCTTGAGCGATGCGCCGCGCGGTTGCGCCGATCTCTTTGATCGGCGTGAGAATGGACTTCATAAAATAGTAGCTCGAAACCGAGATAAACAGCAAAATAATAGCACCTGCTAAAATCAAGATGCACACCAGCATCCCGATCTGTTTGTCTGCCTCCTCCAAAGAGACAACATACCGCACGCCCCCCACAACACTGCCGGCATTGTTATGGATCACCCGTGTGACGGCCATCACCTTCTCCCCGCTGGTCAGATTCCCGGTCCATGTTCCATAGCCATTGGAATCTGCCAAAGCCTGCTGATAGTCCGGCATTGGCTGGCTCTCATCGGGGGCAAAGCCGATGGATGTCGTGATGATGTGGCCTTCTGCATTAAAGACCATCAATTCCATGCTCTCTTTATTGGGGAAATTCTCTACATAGTTACGTGCAACCGTGATAAAATCCTGCGAGGACCGCTGCCCGTAATCGGAAAAGACATTGGTAATCTCTCCCGCACGGCCGTTGATTGCCTGCTGGATTCCGTAATAAATATAATTCTGAATGGCAAACGAAAGGCTGAAAACCAGCGCAATGATTAAGATCAGTATAACACCAAGGCTATTCAAAAGCCAGCGTTTTGTAATGCCTTTTACCACCATGCGGGTTTCCCTCCTCTCTCAAGCAATCGCCTTGCCTTACGCTTCCCACTTATAGCCCAGGCCCCAAACCGTGACAATGTGCTTTGGGTTGCTGGGTTCATCCTCTACTTTCATACGAAGGCGGCGGATATTCACATCGACAATCTTTTCCTCCCCATAGTAGGCTTCCCCCCAAACATGTTTTAATATGGCGGAACGGTCCAGGGCTGTGCCAGGGTTGGAAAAAAAGTATTCCATGATTTGAAATTCTACCTGTGTCAATTCGATCGGCGTGCCACGCTTCATCAATGTGCGGTTGCGCAAATTGAGTGCGAACTCGCCAGAGCGGATTTCCTCCTTAAAATTGTTTTCGTCGCGCATCTGTGCAAGCGCAACACGGCGATAAACGGCATCCACACGGGCGACCAACTCCGAAGGACTGAACGGCTTTGTCACATAGTCATCCGCCCCCATCATCAGCCCACTGACTTTGTCCATCTCTTGGGTGCGCGCCGTCAACATAATGATACCAATGGAGCCGCTCTGCTTTCGCAGTTCCTTACAAACGGCAAGGCCATCGAATTTTCCGGGCATCATAATGTCGAGAATGGCTACATCAAAATCCTTGCCCTCCCGCTCATAAGTCTCCAGCGCCTCTTCCCCGTTTGAAGCCTCATATGCCTCATAACCGGCGCGCTTCAAATTGATTACAACGAATTCGCGGATGGCCTGTTCATCCTCCGCAACCAGTACTTTTTTCATAACAATACAACCTTTCCACCTGAACGTTCCAGCGGCTGTTCCGCTTTTCCCCATCGAAAAACAGGGGCTTCTCCCCCATGGGTTTTGTATCACTATCCTGGAATAAAGGCAGCGTGCAAAGACGACGTTTATTCCTGATGAATCAGTTCAAATCCGCTTTTTATATCATTGATAGTAAGGGACAGTGCGTTATCCGGTGTGGGAATCGACGCGGCAAACACCAGATTGTTGTTATCGACCAACTGATAATAGCCGTCTGTTCCCTCCTGTTTTTCCCATTTATCCTTGGTAAACACCTGTAGACGCAATAATGCCGCGCCCATCGCCCCTGACCCCGTCGTTTCATCTGCAACAACCCATTCATAAAACGTCAGAGTGCGCGTGGCTGCATCCATCCGGGTGCTGACCTTTCCACGCCACATGTCTGGCACTAAAAAGGAATACCCGTCGGTATAATCCATCACCATGGAAACACTGCGCACCAACGTTCCCTCCCGCTCATCAAAACGGTGCCAGTTCGTAAGATAGCTTGTCTCATCGGGCGCATTGTCCGCTGTATAACCTGGCATAGGGGTTACGATCGGAATCTCGATAATCTTGCTGTCCCCGATGGACTGCGATACAGCGCGCGTTTTGCGCGTGGTGTAATTGGATGTCTGTGCGTTGCTGTCGTAAAACGGAGATTGCAGAGTAGAAGTCTCTTCATCCCAGTACAGCATTTCCGTCACCAGGGTATCTGCGCTTTTGCGGCCGTCGAGGACAACCCCTTTCAGTTCCCCGGTTTCGCTGATGATTCCAGCTGCTGTAGAAGCATAACTAGTCACCGTGGTATCCAAATTGGCAGAGCCGACAATTTCCGGCTGATTGTCTTTTACGCGCAAAAGCCGCGCAATGGCCGGCTGGTCGCCCACCGTAACGCTCGCGGTAAAAATCTCGTCGCACCGGTCATCATCGAAGTCCATCACAACCATTTCGGTATAGGATTGTTCCAACTTGAGTTCATGGATCTCCCCCCGATCAAAATAATACACACAGATGGTTGTAGAGTTGTTGATGTTGCTTCCCCAGCCGATCACAGCCTCATCGTGGCCATCGCCGTTTACATCGCCGAAACAAATCTTATCCACCGTACTGGCTGGATTATTAAAGTCACCAATCGCTTTCCAGCTGTCCTCCTGCTTATGGATAAACATGACATTGATGCCAGCGCTATCGCCCTTTTTCTGGTAAAAAGCAATAGCATCCTCTTGCCCCGCGCTTACCAGGCTATGCATAACAATGGCCGAACGGTATTCCCCCCGACTGGGATATTTGAGGGTCAGGCTTCCGCCCGCCGATTTTTCCAATTCATCGTGGATTTGTGCACGCTCCCCTGTGGGACGCGGCGGACGCATTAAGGACTGCGCGTCCAAGGCCGATAGAGAGCACCCTGAAAACAGCGTCGAAATAACCAGAGCTACGGCAACCGCCGTGCACCAAATGCGCAATCTATGAGACAATCCGCAGCCCTCCTTTTCCAAGCAACCCCATGATCGATAAAGGATGATTCTGTATCCATATTCCCTATTATTTTGGAATACATCGTCTATTTTTTAACCTAATATAAGAAATAGTTCTAAAAAATCCACTGATATCTTTGCTATTATAGCATCTTCTGCGCAAATTGAACAGTATCAAATCTGTAATGGGAAATCTTCCACTCCCTCCCCTTCCAACAGAAGCGGTTCCTTTTTATCCCCTCCTTATTGAGCAGCTTTTATAAGCAAACCTGTGAATCTATTTCTGTATCTATATTCCTGCGTTTTCTCCCCCAAAAATAGGCCCTTCACCGCCCAGATTTTAACTAAGAAGAAACAAGAACAGCCGGACACATTATAAACATGTGTCTGGTTGCCTACATGATTCACCTGTACTATTCAATTGAATGCCCTGAAATTAGGGGACCCATACATAAGAGAAATCCTTTTAAAAATACAGAAAAATCTGAAAGCTTGCGAAATATTTTTTATTTCCTTATATCTATGAAAACATTTATCCACAGGTCCCACCACCTACATGAACTGAATCATGTGATAACATATCTTTTATACTTTACACATGGGGTTACAATAAAACTTCCTGTTAACTGACACACAGTGTCCTTCACATCTGCCACGGTTTCTGCGCAAGCTTCCCCACTACCAGCTGTCAGATATTTGGTCGGGTTCGGATATGGATACTTCCATACCTTTCGAAGCGTATCCGATATTTGGCCAATGGTCACTATGCAGGGTTTGCTACGTTCCGCCCAAACAGTGTCGTGTAAACGTCTTACTCTGATCCGATGGGCGCACAGCGTCTTTCACACCTATGGCGTTTTCTATACTGGCTCTCTTCCAACAGCGGTTGTTTAATCGAAAGGCCGATGTCTATGGAAGTTCCCTGCTATTAACTGCCAATCCTTGATTGGATACGAGTTACTTTCACTCTTTGTACAACACGATTCCGGTATTTATCGATTATTGCCGGATTTCTTCGATGGAAACAAACTTTATACAAA
>BCAA01000047.1 GCA_001305115.1 Clostridia bacterium UC5.1-1E11
CGTCCCTTTCCTATGAATCGAAAGATTCGCAGTTTGGGGACGCCCTCTTTCAATTCTTAATCCGCAGTACAACGGTTAAGAATACATGGATCTTTTTGGCTTCTTCTTTTATTGGCTATTTCAGCTAATATACAAACAGAACTATTTATCTTATTTACAACAAAAAGTAAATGTCGTATCCTGTGCATAAGGTTCGCCTTTCCGCAATACCGGAGAAGGGAAATTGGTACATGACATTGCATTGGGGAAGTACTGCGTTTCCAAACACAACCCCATATTTTTTCGTAGGCGATACCGGATTTGCCAACGGGGCCATCCAATACATTCCCGCTGTAAAACTGTACACCGGGCATGGTTGTGCGGACGGTCATCTCAATTCCTGTCTCCGGAGAATATAGAATTGCCGCCAGTTTCTCTCCTTTTTCACCCTGCAAAATAAAGTTGTGATCGTACCCTTTCCCATTCCGAAGCTGTGGACAATCCACACCAATGTCCCGCCCGATTTCTTTGCTCTCACGAAAGTCGAATGGAGTGCCCTCAACTGGAAGGATTGTTCCAGTCGGCAAACAATTTTCGTCGTTCTCCGTAAAGGACAAAGCTGGTATCTGGAGAAAGTGGTTTAGAATCGTGCCTCTTCCCTCTCCGGAGAGGTTAAAGTAACAGTGATTGGTCAGGTTCACCACGGTATCCAGATCGGTTTCTGCGCGATACTGCAAGCACAAACGATTGTCATCCGTGAAAGTATAGGTCACATATACATCCAGATCGCCGGGGTACCCTTCCTCCCCGTCCGGCGAAATCCGGTGAAAGGTCACGGAATTTCCCTCCGTTGTGGCATCCCACACCCGTTTGTCAAAGCCGCAAAGTCCGCCGTGCAGATGGTTCGGCCCATCGTTGACTGCCAGATGATACTCTGTCCCGCCAAGTGTGAAAATACCCTTTTCAATCCGGTTTCCATGTCTTCCAACGACCGCGCCGAGATACCCATTGTTCTGTTCATATTCCGCCAAGGTGCGATAGCCCAGACATACGTCTGTCAAGCGGCCTTCCCGGTCAGGCACTTGAATCGATGTAATGGTACATCCATAGTTCATCACGGTGACGGACGCCCCGCTTTGATTTTCGATACGAAACCGGTAAACCGGAGTTCCGTCCTTTCTTGTTCCAAATCGTTCCTGTGTAATCATGTTTGTATTCTCCTTATTTTAATTGCCAGTAAGCTGGCTCAATGATTTTCCCCCTGCGTGAGAACATCTGTCTGTATATCTATGGGAAGAGCCCGCTTGTCTTTTTGAAAGTCCGAGAGGTCTCTTGTCCAGACATTTCCGGACAGCCTTGGGTGGATTCCTTGCCTGCAGTCTTTGTGCTGCTTCCTCCTGCTTTGCCGTTTCTCATCCGCCTAAGCTCCATCGGGGCCTTTTTAAAGTCGTACCGCTACCGCCGATTTCCCTTTGTAATCACACTAAAAATCGGCAAAGCAATGCTTTTTATAATCAATATTTTCTGCTTCGGATATACTTCTGTGCGTTTTCCTGTGTGTAAACCTTTTCATCTGTAATGATACGCAAGGGCAATTCTTTCCCCGCCATCAGATCTTTGATCGCCTTCATCAGCTGGGGGCCCAACAAAGGGCTACATTCAACCACGCAATTCAGCCGGCCGTCAATCAGCGCTTCAAACGCCGATCGCGCGCCGTCGACAGAGATCAGCTTTACATCCACACCAGGCGTGATCCCGTTGTTTTCCAACGCCTCCGCCGCGCCAAGCGCCATGTCGTCGTTCTGTGAGAAAATCACATCGATGTCCCAATCATGGGAATTGATATACTCTTCTACGACCTGTTTCCCACCCTCATAGGTGAAATCTCCACAGGACGAATAGACGATGTCACAATTCGGGTATTCCTGCATAACCTCTTTGAACCCTTGGCTGCGTTCTTCCGATGGGGAGGCCCCCACCGTGCCTTCAATCTCCATAATACGCACGCACTCCTCCGGGTCCTCCATAGTCTCTGCTACCCAACGCATGGCGCGCCGCCCTTCCTCCAGGAAGTCGGCCCCAATAAAGGTCATATACATGTCATCTTTCTTTGTACTGACCTTTCGATCGGATAACAAAACCGGAATGTCCGCTTCTTGCGCCTCTTCTAGTATCTCATCCCAGCCACTGTCCACCACCGGGCTTAAAACAATGACATCGACATCCATCTCAATGAACCGGCGCAAGGCTTCGATCTGCCGCTCCTGACTCTGGTTGCAGTCCTCATAAATCAAATTGATTCCAAATTCCTTTGCAGCGGTTTTGATCGACTGTGTGTTGGCCAGACGCCAAGCGCTCTCTGTGCCAACTTGGGCATATCCTACGTCAATGATCTTATCGGGTTCTTCATAGCTGCGGTTGAGGCCCGCCTCATACGCATCGGCATTTTCCTTTGTAACGCTATGGCTGCGAAGAATCACCTGTTTGGGAACACCACTGACCTCCTGCAGAATCTCCAATGCATACTGAACTGCCTCCCTGCCGCCGGTCGGGCAGGTGATCGTCTCATCAATGATTCCACGCCTCACCAAGTCGATTCCGCGATTTTCACCGGTAAATCCATCGACCCCGACGATGCGGATATCCTCGTACCCCAGCTGCTCCAAAGCACGGGACGCTCCCAAGGCCATGTAATCGTTGTGAGCAAAGATGGCGTCGATATCCCGCAAATGCGTGCCGTATGCCCGAACGATGTCCTCCGCCGAATCGCGCGATTCACTGACCACGTGTACCTGCTCGACCTGAATATCCCCTGTTTCATCAATGATACTGCTAAACCCTTCGCTTCGGTCGATGCTGGCCTGTGAGGCGGAGCTTCCGCAAAGTTCCAGCACCGTTCCCTTGCCGTTCAACATCTGAGAAACAGACTTACCCGCCTGCTTCCCGATCAGTTCGTTATCGGGACCAATAAACAGGGAATAATCGTACCCTTCTACCACACGGTCAAGAACAATCACGGGGATGGACTGGTAGACGTCGCTCACCACCGGAGTGACCTTCTTGACATCGCAGGGGGACACGATCATCAGATCGACCCCAAAATCCAGCAGTTTTTGTATATCTGCTATTTGCTTTTCACTGTTGTCGGTTGCATCCGTGATGACCAGACGGACGTCCGAATGTTTCGCCGCCTCTTCTCGAATCTCCTGTGTGAGTACAAGACGCCACGGTTCCCGCATATTGGCTTGTGAAATACCGATCACATACGAAATCTGATCGGGTTGTTTCTTGGCCACACATGCCGAACAGAGGGAAAAAAGCAGTGCAAAAGTCAAAACACATGCACAGGCAATCTTCCCAATCCGCCGGCCGCCGATATTTTTAAACCATTCCCTCATGCTGTCCCCCTACTCCCCAAACGTATATATTCCCTGATCCGCATTTCCAGTGGGAATTGTCTTTCTATTTCTTCTGTAGGCTCTTTTTATACTCCATCGGGGAAACGCCCAAAACCTTTTTAAAAGCACTGCTGAAATAATGCTGGCTGGAATACCCTACGGTCTCGGCAATCTCATACATTTTACGGTCGTCATCCCGCAAAAGCTCGATTGCCCTGCGGATACGAACACGTGTGATATAGTCCATAAAGGTAATTCCGGTACTCTGTCGAAATACCCGGCTCAAGTGTTGTGGAGAAACGTGCGTATAGTCCGCCGCATCCGTCAGGGAAAACTCTTCCCTTGCAAAATTTTCTTCTATGTATTTCTTTGCATCGCGCACCAACTGCGGCGTCTCTAAAAGTGCACGCAGGTCTTCGGCCGCGCCCTCATAAGAGGCCGGCAGGCCCCCTAACTTTTCTCCCCCGCGCCGGGTCAAAAAGGCATCCACCGGCAGGTGGGTCTGCAAAAGGTTTTTCAATTGTTCCCCTGCGGCCTCCCACTCCGCGCGCGGCTCTCCGGATGATATAAGCACCAGTTCGCCGGCTGGATTTCGGCAGGTGGATACTGGGCGGAAGGGTTGGAACACCTCCCGTGCCATATTCTCCGCTGCATAAAACAGGAGATCGTCGTCCCATTCACCTCCGATTTCAGCATTGTCCTTATCTTCCAGGTGTACCAACGTCACACCAAACGGTTCTGGGATTTCCAGATCGAGCGCCGCTGTACGTTCCTGTACCTCCGCCTCTGTGAGCCGGCCATCCAGCCAGCCCTCCAGAAATTCCGCGATCATTGCAGGGCGGTTCTTTTCCACCAGCTTCCGGGCAAATTCAAGATATTGGGCCTGTTTTTGCCGGCGGCCAAGTTGTTCCTTCGCCTTGTGCAGAGCGCCGTAAAAGGTATCTTCCATAATCGGCTTCAGCAAATAGTCAAAGACGCCCAACCGCAGTGCCTTTTGCGCATATTTAAAATCGTCATATCCAGTGATTACAATAATCAAAGCATCCGGTTGTACCGCCTTCAATTTTTCAATGAAATCCAATCCGTTTAAGAACGGCATATTAATATCCACAAAGAGCAAATCCGGGCGATACTCCATTGCCTGATCCAAAGCCATTTCTCCATCTTCCGCCTGCGCGACCACTTGAATCTCTGGATCTTTCTTTAAAAAATAGGCAATCCCTCTTCGAATGATTTCTTCATCATCTGCAATCAGCACCTTATACATCCCCATCACTCCTCATCGAATTTCTTTGGCCTTTGATCCAAAGGCAGCGTAATCGTCACACGGGTCCCTTCGCCCAGTGTGCTCTCGACATGTACGCCGTATCCCTCTCCGTAACAGAGTTGGATGCGCTCTCGGATGTAGAACAGCCCAAAGCTCTTCTGCTCATCCAACACACTGCGTTCACTCATCCGCCGGTTGATTTCGTCCACCTTTTCCTGGGGCATCCCCGCGCCGTCATCCCGCACAGTAAAGAGCAGGTTCCTCTCCACAGGTTCTCCTGTAATATAAATCGTTCCTCCCCCTCGCTTCGCCTTGATGCCGTGATAAATTGCATTTTCCACCAAAGGCTGTAGGATCAATTTCGGCACCTCGATGGAATAGAGGGATTCGTCCACCTGGATCTGGTAGTTCAATTTGTCCTTATATCGAATTTTTTGAATGTACAGGTAATTGGAAACATGCGTGATTTCCTCTTTGACACTGATAATATCCTTGCCGTGACTCAGGCCGATGCGGAACATATTGGTCAGCGCATCCACCAACCGCACAATGTCGTCCGCTTCGTAGTCGCGGGCCATCCAACTGATGGTGTCGAGTGTGTTATACAGGAAATGCGGCTTGATCTGCTCCTGGAGGGACTTCATCTCGGCTGTACGCTTGTTTTTCTGTTCTACGTAGACCATTTGAATCAGGTCGTCAATGCGTGCAATCATATGGTTGAAACTCTGTCCCAATTCGCCGATCTCATCATTATTGCGCCCATTGAACCGAACAGTTAGATCTCCGGATTCTGCCTGCCGCATCAGGCGCTTTAACTTAAAGATCGGGTTGGTGAGCGTCCGAGTCAATTGGAAGGACACAATCACCACCAGCACCAGAGAAATAATGACACAGGCCAGAAGAATGTACACAATGGTATTGACGCTGGACATCACTTCATCGAGCGAAAACACCCCCACAGTACGCCATCCTGTATAAGGAGACAGTTCACTTCGGATTTGGTAGCTGCCGCCGCCAATCTGCACCGACATGGGCTCCGCAGACCGGAACCACTTGGGATTGACGCGGTATACAATCTCATTGACGGGCGTGTATACCATATTGTCCTCCTCGTCGATGACAAAGACAAAACCTTCTTCTCCAATGGTGATGCCATTGATGGAACTCTGAATGATGTCATGCCGGATGTCCAGCAGAATGACCCCCAGCACCTCGCCGGTGTCCGGATTTTGGACGGCCTTGGCCAGAGAGAACACGTCGTCGATGCTATAGCTGCGGTTGGTCACGATATTTCGGCCTGTCACCACGCTGATGAGCTGGATTTCCTCCGGGTTTTCCACAGCCTCACGGTACCACTGTTCATTTTCGAATGGGTCGCGCGAGATACGCGACATCCCTGTGCTGACATAAAGGTCCTCTTTTGAAGCGATTAAAATCCCCGCCACCTCACGGTGCGAGTTTGCAACATTTTCCAATATAGAGCGTATATAAGCGGTTTCGTCCCTCCACCCTGGGGCATCATCCGATCGCATGTTAAAAAACGGGGTGTCCCGCACCTCCAGCTGGACATAATTCACCATCTTTTCAATGGTTTCGACATATACATCCATGGAATTGCTCACCTGATGAATCATCTGTACGGAGTGTTCCTCTGCCGTTTTCTGTGCATGATTCAGAAATACGATTCCGCTGACAATCGAAAAGATCAGGAAGGGGATGAGCGCCACAACAATGTTGGACAGGATCATTCTGGTCCGTAAACTGACATTCAGCACTATATCCCGTATTTTTTCAATGCATCTCCCTCGCTTTCTCTTCGAAATATTTTCGACTTTATAGCATGGTTCTGTCAACAATCTTTTTGCCGGCCTCTTAAACCGGCCGCTGCTTTTGGTTGATCTATTTGTTTCGCATGGAATCCCTTGCATTCCATTCAAACGGTTTGGATGCGCTTTCTGTTCTTCGCACCATGGGCGCTAAGCCCTTCTTTTAAGGCCCCGAGGTTCCTTCCCACGCCACAGGGCATATTTTCTGAAACTTTGTGCCATCCGGGAAAGTTCTCTAGGTCATGCCAAAAGTCCTTCTTCGATGGCTTTCTCTCTCAAGGAAGCGGTAGTTATAATTATAAATAGAAAGAATCGATGGACTCTCCCTTGCCGCATGCCTATCCCTGACATATGCAGATAGCGCCCAGATAAACGGGCATTCCCTTCCATATCGCACTCCCCTGTACGGCCACCCGGCCTCCCGTTGAAAATGGAGCGCCCGCTAAAAGGGACGCCGCCAGGAGCGTTCGATACAGGGCCGGCACTTTGTGGTAATGGGATGCCTTTTCCTCCGGTCAAATACCATTGCATGCGAGCCAAGACATATGCAGATAGAACCCAGATAACCGG
>BCAA01000048.1 GCA_001305115.1 Clostridia bacterium UC5.1-1E11
ATTGTATAAAGTTTGTTTCCACCATAGAAATCCGGTAATAATCGATAAATACCGGAATCGCGTTGTACTAAGAGTGAAAGTAGCTCGTATCCAATCAAGGCCTAGCAGTCAATAACAAGGAACTTCCGTAGACATCAGCTATTCGATTTTAAGCAACCGCTGCGGGAAGAGAACCAGCGTAGGAAACACCATAGGAGTGAAAGACGCTGTACGTCCACCGGGCCAGAGTACGGGCGTTTACACGACATTGCCGGGCCAAAATGCGGTCAAACACTGCACGGTTACAATCGGTTGAGTACCAGACCTGTTCTGAACAGAAGGAAGGCGGATTACATCCGGTCAAGCTGGTGGCCAAGGACCTAGCTTGGAGGTCTGTAAGGAACACAGCGGAGAAGACAAGTATCAGCTTCCTTATCTATGGCGGATACATTTGTAAAAGGATATACCAAAAATAGAAGAAAAACATACGAAAAACCATTCTAAAAAAACAAATGGGCCGTTCATGAACGAGTATTGCTTCGCACTCTTGCTGGAAACAATGGAATCATTAGAAAAGGAACCCACTCCGGGTTTGGCCGGAATGGGTTCCTTTTTCATTTTTTGTATTGGATACAGATTGAGCAAAAAATAAGGTTTTCTCAAAACCTGGCATGGTCGAGAGTGCCTATTTGTAGATGAAGAAAACTCGAAAGGCCAAGCCTCATAATCGATAGAAATATGCTTTGCGAGTGTCATTACTTTTATTTATGCAAGAGCAAATTAATTTTGGATAGAAACGTCAAAAAATCGAACCAAATAGTTAAAAAATTACAAATACTTCCGAGAATATCCGGTGTAGAATTTTATCATCAATAAAATATCTGCCAATAGGCGGTTGCGGCAAAAGGGGGTATATAGGATCAAAGAACCGTCAAACGATTCTCTGGCAGAGTCTGCTGTGAAATGTTTTTCTATGGCGGACACCGCACAGCATTTGCTATGTTTCCTAACTGTGTTACAGCATGGAAACAGTAGAGTATTCTGTTTATCAAAGGAGGAGCTTATGAAAAAAGGCTGTTAAGTCTCGTTCTCTCTCTGGCGATGGTCATTACCATGCTAGCCCCTGTGGCGTCTGCTGCGCCAAAGGTGGAGGAGCCGCTTACACATCATGGATTGCAGGGCGAATACTATCTGGTCCAGGATACAAGCGGCTATCCTTTTACAACATTAAAAGGCATTTATGTGGACTCGGATATCGCGTTTAGCGATACAGAAAACATGCTCAGCAAGCGTACCGGCGCCAGCGATTGGGCTGGCGCACGTTGGACAGGCCGCTTAGTGGCTCCGACCACAGGCGAATATACCTTCTATTTCTATTCGGACAACGGTGCCCGTCTATATATAGAAGATATGGAGAAGCCGATCATCGATTGGTGGGTCAATCAGTGGGATGTTGAGCAAACAAGTGCTCCGATCCATCTGGAAGCTGGCCAGGTTTATGATTTCAAGATGGAATGGTTTGAAGCAACCGGCGGCTCTCATGTATATGTACGTTGGTCCAATGACCAGGGTATGGCAAAGACCGAGATCCCGGCTTCTGCGTTTTATCTTCCGGCAGATTTTGCCGGCCCGCTTGTAGATGACGTAAATACCGACAATGCACAGCTCGACAAGGATGAAGGTTTAGGTGGTACAATCACTCTCACTGGTTCGAATTTCTCTGAGGGGATTACCGCAGAACTGGTGACGTTGGGTGGGTCCTCTTTGGAGCCGCAGGCTGTCATGGACGTTGTCTCTGTCAGCGATACCGAGTTGGTAGTCAATGTTCCGGAGACCTTGAAACCCGGAGCCTATAAGATTCAGTTGAGCCAGGACATGTACATCCAGTATGCAGATTCCTATATCGTGGTTACTTCCTCCTCCGGCAGCGAGGTCGCCCGCAGCGAACATCCCCGTCCGGATTGGAAGCGCGACAAGTGGATGAACCTCAACGGCGTATGGGACTTTGAATTTGACCCCAATAAGGTGGGCGAGGACGAGAAGTGGTTCGAGTCCAAGGATTATGAACTGAAGATCAATGTCCCGTTCCCGTGGGAGTCCCCGGCGAGCGGCATCGAGGACGGTTCTTACCTCGGTACTGCATGGTATCAGCGTAACCTCAACTTGGACGATTCCTGGGTTGCCGATGGCGAGCAAGTATTTTTGAAGTTTGGAGCGGTCGACTGGTTCTGTTCCCTGTATGTAAATGGACAAAAGGTTGGCGACCATGAGGGCGGTTATACCCCATTTGAGTTCAACATTACCGATTATGTACAGGCCGGCGACAACAAGATCACCTTGATGGTGAATGATGAGGCCTCTTATGGCAAGGATGAGTATCCGGCGCTGGTTGGCAAGCAGGGACATAACGCTCCATGCGGCTATACACATACCAGTGGCATCTGGCAGACCGTCTATTTGGAAGGCCGGAGCAGTACCTATATGGATTATGCGCATGCAAATCCGGATATTGACAACTCTTCCGTTCAGTTCGATCTGAAAGTTCAGAGCGACGCAGACAAGACAGTCACAGTCGCTTATGACTTTAAGAGCGTTCTTTGGGACGACGAAAAGGGCGAAAATATTGAAACTGGCTCCACATTTAGCGGTACACAGCAGATCACATTGAAGGCCGGTGAAAATGAAGTTTCTCTGGACCCAATTGCGATTACAGACCAGAAACTGTGGAATTTTGATTCCCCGAACCTCTATGAAGGTACCGTTCGTCTCCTTGACGGCGACACAGAGCTGGACAACGTGGCTACGTATTTTGGCCAGCGCAAGGTCAGCACTGAAAAGTATGACGGCAGAAACTATGAGTACATCTATGTCAACAACGAGCCGGTGTTCCTTTCCGGCTTGCTGGATCAGGGCTTCTGGGAAGAGGGAATTTATACCGCTCCCAGCGAGGAAGCACTGAAATACGACATCAAAGCAATGCGCGATCGTGGCTTTAACATGATCCGTAAACACCTCAAGATTGAAGATCCGCTCCAGTATTTCTGGGCCGACCGTCTCGGCATGTTTGTATGGCAGGATATGCCGCACGCTACTTACATGAATGCAAAGAGCTATGGCGGCGAGACTCCCGGCCGCGAGGTGTATGAATATGCTCTGGAGAGCATGCTCAACCGCGACTACAACCATCCGTGCGTCATCGCTGTGATGCTCTTTAATGAAACCTGGGGCATCGATCATAATGGCCAGAAGGCCAGTGACGGCATGACCACGAACGAGTGGATTCAGCATCTGTATTACAAGGCAAAGGAACTCAATCCGCATCTGTTGGTCGAGGATATGAGCGCGTGCAACAACGACCATATCCAGCCGACCGATCTCAACACGTTCCATATGTATCCAAAGGGGTATCAGAGCTCCAAAGATACCGTGGCAGACCGAGAGCGCAATACCTATCCGGGTTCCACCAACAACTTCTGGGGTGGGTTCCAGCAAGAAAGCGAGCCTTGGCTCAACAGTGAATATGGCGGCGTCGCTGCTTTTGACGGCGATTATGACGTATCCTGGTGCTTCAAGTATCAGACCGATATTCAGCGTCAGTATGAGAAACTCAACGGCTTTGTCTATACGGAGCCGTACGACATTGAATACGAGCGCAACGGCGTTCTGACCTATGACCGCCGCGACAAGATCTTTGGCTATGAAGATGTCGCTTACGGCGGCGACATGACCATTTTGGATCTCAACCAGCCCAATTATGTCGGCGTAGACATCAATCCTGCGATCAAGGCAGCTCCGGGCAGCCAGTACACAGCGCCGGTTGTGGCGATGAACTGGTCCGGCGAGACGCTGGAAAATCCGGTGCTCAAGTGGCGCTTTGATGCAACCGACATTTATGGCAACTACATCACTACGGGCAAGAGCGGCGAAGTCGCTCTGGACTATGCTCCGTATACCCGCGAGCAGCACGACATCTCCTTCTCCCTCCCGAACCAGAAGTGTGTTGGCACCTTTACGGTCTGGATCGAGAACAACGGCGAGAAAATTGCAAAGAACTTTGTCAACGTGATCGTTACCAACGGCAAGGATACCGCGCCGGTCAGTATCCTCACCGAAGATAGTGCCGTCCTGCGCCAGTCCAACGCAGATTCCAACACCATTAAAGACGGCGTTGGCGCAATCACCTATTCTTATATCTTGCCAGAAGGCATCGGTGCGGACGTTCTGAACAGCATGCGTGTGATTGTGGAAGCTTCTTCCTTGAAGGATGCTTCTGTCAACCACGGCATCGACAATTCTGCTTTCTCCCAGACAACGGTAGGAAGCGAACGCCCGTCCGATATGACGATTTCCATCAATGGACATGAAGTAGGTACGGTTTACCTCCCGGATAACCCGAGAGACATTCGCGGTACCTTGACACTGACGCCGGGCGAAGGCAACGGTTCCAGCGCTGGCAACTATGGCTACTTGGTAAACCTTGACATTCCGGACTCCGTACTGGAGGTCCTCAAGGCAGAGTTGGCGGAAAATAGCACCTTCACCGTCTCCTATTCGGTCAAAGAAGATGCAGAGAATGCAAATGGCCTGCGCATCTACAACGAAAGCAACGGCCGTTATGCCGTCAATCCGATGGTTATCTTGAACCCGGCGGATACCACAGGTGAAACCGTCACTCCAGAGAGCGACAACTATACCGTCGAGAGTGAAGGCAGCTTCTATGCCCGCTACAATGTAGAGGCAAACACCGGTTACAAGGTTGATGTGGCGGAAAATGAAGTTACCCTTTCCAAGGTGGACGGCACTGTGCTTGCAACAGCAGATACAGACGCCTCCTGTGTAAAGGCGACCTTCTTTGATGACCATATCACAGTCTATGCGAACAACAATCCGGTTCCGGTTATCGATGTATACGACTACAGCGACTTCTCCGGTATTGCCCAGGCAATCGGCGGCACCCTGACCGTTGCACCGGAAAGCTATGACGTGCTTTCCTCTGGCGATATGCAGGCAGATGTACAGTTCGCCGATTCCTTCAACATTGGTTCCGGCACCACAGCGGGCCGCCCGAACCCGACATTTGACGAGCGTTATACCCTGATGAGAGGCGACAAAAATCAGCCGAACGATTCCCAGAAGTCCGATGGACTGTGGGACGGCTCCAATGAGAATAACAATCTCTATATGGAAGCTGATTGGGGAAATAAAGCGATCATCAACAACACCGAATCCACCGATCTGGTTGCAGAAGCGGACATCACACTGACTGAGGTCAATCCCGGGACGGATGGCAACATGGGTCTGATTATTCGCGGCAGCAATTATCTGGAAAATGTGGACGGTGCAGACGGCTACTATGCAGGATTTGGCGAAGGCTATATCCAGGTGGGCAGAATGCACAATGGCTGGACGGAACTGGCCAAGGTGGATGCTCCAATTGCAGTAGGAGAGACTCACCGCATGCGTTTTGTGGCGGTTGGCTCGAGAATCCGCGTCTATTTGGATGACGAAACCGAACCGAGAGTCGATGTATACGACGGAACATATTCCAACGGTAGTGTAGCGTTGAGAGGCTTCCGTTGCAAGGGCATCTTTGACAATGTTGTTGTTTCCACAGCTCCGCGCTATGAAGCGGACTTTGAGAATGGCAGCATTGCAGAGTGGGTCACTTCTGGGGAAGCTTGGACCCTTGAAGACGGAACCATCACCGCAACTGGAGAAGCAACAGCGATGATCGGCAATGCCGGTTGGTCCGACTATGAGCTCTCCGCTGATGTATCGGTTGAAGAAAACGGCAAGGCTGGCCTGGCGGTACGTGCCGGTGTCCAGAAGGAACGCATCTCCGGCTATTACGTAGCAGTGGATGAAGCGGCGGACAAGATTCAAGTGATCCGCACCATGAGCGGCGTTGAAAATGTCCTGGAAGAAGCCGATATGGACGTTGCGGCGGACACAGTTTACAACCTCAAGGCAAGGGTCGTCAACAATACGGTCCGCGTTTATGTGGATGACAGCGATGAGGCGATTCTGGTTGCAAGAATCAATGATTTTGGAAATGGTAAGGCGGGTCTATCCGTCCTGAATGGAACAGCATCCTTTGATAACGTCAAAGTAAAGGATAAGTTCATCTATGAAGAGGACTTCTCGGATGGCTGTCTGGATGGCTGGAACATCATCAGCGGCGACTTCTCGGTAAAGGACAACACCCTCACCTTGAAGGATGGAGCCGGCAAGAAGATGGTCGATGGCTATACCACATGGGACGACTATGTGATTCAGGCCAAGATCAAGCTAGACGTCCGTCAGGACACCAAGTCCAATGCAGGCTATATCTTCCGCTGCTCTGACTTTGATGTCGGCCAGGACGACCAGTACGGATATGTTTCCGGCATCAACTATAATGCACAAGTAGAGACTGGCGAGGAAGCCAGCGGCTTAGAGACCGGTGATATTCACTATGGCTGGCGTTCCATCATGAACGATCATTCCTTCCGGATTGATCCTTCCAAGTGGTACGATTTTGAAGTCAAGGCTATCGGCAATCAGATCACCGTTTCCGTGAATGGCAAGGAATATTATACCGTAGAAGACGATGCATACAGTTACGGCATGATTGGTCTGCGCAACTTTAATTCCGGTTTGCAGGTACAGGATCTGAAGGTCATTCCGGCAGACGAGTATCAGCAGGAAGTTCCGACCGAGCATATGTTGACAGTAAGCTACCCGACAACGGTGAAGCTGTCGATCGACGGGGAAGAGCAGACGATTGCAAACCTGATCGGCGCATATAAAGACGTCGTAATGGCAAACACGAATCTCGACCTGACCTTTGAGCCGAGAGTCGAAGGCAGAGAGATCGCAGGCGTCACCGTGAACGGCGAAGCCGTAGCAGAAGAGAACTTTGACGTTGCCGAGTATATCTACAG
>BCAA01000049.1 GCA_001305115.1 Clostridia bacterium UC5.1-1E11
CGAAGATTGTTGTTTTTCAGGTATCGCGGGGGGTAAGACCACGCGCGGTCATAGTTTCTTGCCCGGGAAAGTCCACCTTCCAAGACGGGGTAAGTATGAACGGATATACACCCGGAATACCAGGGTTCGAAGATTGTTGTTTTTCAGATACCGCGGAGTGTAAGACCATGCGCCGGCGTAGTTCCTTGCCCGGGAATGGGGCGTTTATTCGAGGTGGGGGAGTAAAGAGCGCTCGTAAAAGAAGGAAGGGGGAGTTCGAATCGACTGCTTTTGGGGTTGTAGGCCATATAAGAGTGTGGCCTGTGCCTGGATGTGAAAGAGTGGACCTTTGCTCTAATTTTTTGTGGATACTCCGGAACACGAATTCCCACTGTACGCTGGAAGTTTTTCTATGGGATAGCAGACAAAATACCGGCGTAGAAAAGAGGCTTTTTTGTCGTATTGGATTGTTGTATATGCAAGGAAGTTGCAGTATACTAAAATTGTTGCGTATGCAAGGAATTTTGGAAAAGCGAGGACGGACCAATGGACAGAGAGCAGCGGCAAATCGGCAAACATATCTCCGTTGCCTACCGTATGGGACAAATTTTCTATGACAACGAGCTGGCACCGTTTTCCATCGGAAGTGGACAACAATTTTTTCTGGTGAACATCGCCCAGGCGCCCGGGATTACCCTGTTGGAATTGGCGCAGAACGGATACTTTGATAAGGGGACAACTGCCCGTGCTGTGCACAAGTTGGAAGAGGCCGGGTATATCCGTGTTGAAGCCGATCAGGAGGACCGGAGATTGCGTAAGTTATTCGTCACGGAAAAGGCCGGCCCACTTCTCAAAGCCACAAGGGCAGCGTCTCGTTCTTGGCAGGACGCCCTCACGCAGGGAATGACGGAGGAGGAGTGTGCACTGGCGGAACAGCTCTTGGAGCGGATGGCCGAAAATGCCTATGCGCGGATCTCGCTTTTGAAAGGAAAGAGGGAAAACGAATGGAACAAGTGAACGAACAAAAATTGGGGAACCCCTTGGGGTATGCGCCGGTTGGAAAACTCCTAAAGCAGTTTGCACTCCCTGCGGTGATCTCCATGTTGGTGAATGCGCTGTACAACATCGTAGATCAGATTTTTATTGGTCAGGGCGTTGGCTACTTGGGCAATGCCGCCACGACTGTGGCTTTCCCGATCGTTACGATTGTTTTGGCGGTGTCAACCCTGCTGGGTGCCGGTGGCAGTTCCTACGCGGCTATTAAGTTGGGAGAAAAAAAGGAGAAGGAAGCAGAGCGGACCTTGGGTAATGTGTTCGCCCTGTTGGTAGTAATCGGTGTGGTGTGCGCCGCAATCGGCCTGATCTTCTTAGAGCCAATTTTAAAGGTATTCGGTGCGACGCCCAACAATATGTCGTATGCGAAAGAATATGCGTCCATCATCCTGCTCGGCACCCCATTTAATATGTTGGGTGTGGGGCTGTCGAACCTGTGCCGTACGGATGGCAGCCCGAAGTTTTCCATGTATTCGATGTTGATTGGCGCTGTACTGAATACGATCCTCGACCCGGTTTACATTTTTGTGTTCCACTGGGGAGTCACCGGAGCTGCGATTGCGACGATTACTTCGCAGATCATTTCGGCAATTATGCTGACCTGGTATTTTCTTCGCCGGGGAAAGACTATGCGGCTTCGTAAAGAGGCATTGCGTCCGGATGGTGCCATCATCGCACGGACCGTGGCCTTGGGAATGTCAAGCTGCATCACACAGCTTGCCTCCACTCTGTTGCAGATTGTCATGAATAATACCCTGGTGCTCTATGGCGATCAAAGCGCTGTGGGCGGGGACATTGCGCTCAGCGCCATGGGGATTGTGATGAAACTGAGCATGATCTTGGTTTCGGTTTGTATTGGTATTGGCATCGGCGCTCAGCCCATTCTCGGATTTAACCGCGGGGCGAGCCAACCGGAGCGAATTAAAAAGACGTATCGGCTGTCTGCGGTCATTGCAACTGTTGTGTCCATTGTGGGATGGGCCGCCTGTATGTTATTCCCGGAGATCATCCTCAAGCTCTTCGGTTCTGCGGATGCCAATTTCACGGATTTTGCAGTCAAGTGCATGCGTATCTACCTCGGGGCGGTATTCTGTGCGGGATTCCAGGTGGTATCGACCAACTACTTCCAGGCGACTGGACAGCCGGTAAAGGCCTCCATCCTTTCCTTGATGCGCCAGGTCATTTTGCTGGTGCCGTTGATCGTAATCCTGCCGGTCTTTATGGGGCTGGATGGTGTTCTATATGCAGGTCCGATCGCGGACTTGGGTTCCGGCGTGGTTGTAGCGGTTTTTGTTGTATTTGAGATGCGGCGTCTGAATCGTTGGATTACAGAGACAAAGGGCCAAAGGGCGCCGGCAGGGGCTGCCGGGGAGCCTGCCCATGGGTGTTAAATAAAGCGAATACACGTTTCTCAAAAGGTAGGACCGAATCGGATTCAAAAGCCCGATTCGGTCCTACCTTTGCTTATTTGTGGTAGAGACGCGTCAATTGACGACCGCCAGCAAATGAGGCGGACATCCCTATCGCCGCGCCCTTTAGCTTATTTGTTTTGTAATAGGAGACATGAACGGACAGCTATCCACAAATCCCTATCGTATACGTTTGTGGAGTTTTAAATTTTCGGTAATATGGTTATTAATTTATTTTGCACATATTGATTTATAAATAATACAAAAAGACCGGTTCACTTGTATCAATATACTAAACAATAGAATGGAAGGACAAGAGATCTTGGAGCAAAAGTGAATGTAACATTTGGAAAGAAAGTGTTATAATGGACATAGAAATGAGGGATTATTTGCCATCTCCCTCACAGGATGTGCAGGGCCGATCGTTGAGAGTTGGAAACGGAATAGGAGGAAAACGATGAAGACGAAAAAACCAGAGTGGTCCTTTCGGCGATTTCCATACTTCTGGTACTTGGTATTTTGGCAGGCGGTACGATGGCCTGGTTTACCGATACGGAGGCAGTACAGGCGGGATTTACCGCCGGTGTACTGGACATCCATGTCAAGCCGGGGGAAAAGCAAGCTACAAGTCTGGAATTTAAAAATTTGCGTCCCATGCAGTATAACCGTTTCTATAACGAGCTGCAGGACAATGGAACAGAAGATTGGGTCAATAATGTTGAAAACGGTTCATTGGGACTGACAGAAGACGATTACATGCCCATACCTTCGTATTTTAAGCCCGTGGTTATCCAAAACGATGGTACATTGCCGGTAGATCTACATCTGAGTATGGCGCTCCAGGAGACGCCGGACTGTCCTGGGGAAGAGGATATCTCCCTAAGCAACGATCATAAGACAGTCAATTGGAATAAAGACAACAAGGTCCCCTGTTCCAATCGATTGGAGGACGTACTGAAGATTTATGTCTATTGCCTGAATGGAGACCGTTGGGAGCGGGTAGAACAGGTCAACTTAAACCCGAACACAGCAGAGGACGAAGTCAGCTTGTATCATCCAGAAACTCGCTTGGGCGCAGGCATGGAAGTTACCTATGTAATTGCTGGTTATCTTCCAGAAGATGTGGATAACCGATATCAAGGAAAGCACTTCCATGGAAGCCTATTGGTCAATGCACTTCAGACGGACCAGAATACCGAATTGCATACCATTCATACGAATCATTCTGGAAGTGGGAGCATAACCGTCAATAAAACCCAAGCAAAGGCAGGGCAAAAGATCGAAGTTACCGCAAAACCCCAGGCTGGATCCAAACTGGAAAGCATCTTGGTGACGGACGAAAGTGGTCAGGTCATATATAAGAGTATGACAAGTCCCTTCTGCTTTGAAATGCCCGATTTTGACGTCGAAATTCAAATATCCTTCACGAAGGATACAACCGAAGCGATAGCCCATCAGATCCACTTGGAGCGTACTGGCTCTGGCAGTGTAATCGTTAGTAAAGCCAAGGCGAAAGCAGGACAGGAGGTAGAGGTGGAGGCAAACCCCTCTTCGGGTTATGAGCTGGAGAAGATTTTGGTAATGGACGAGAACGGTCAAGTGGTATATGAAAGTACGGCTAGCCCTATAACGTTTGTAATGCCGGATTGCGATGTCAAAATACAGATATCCTTTGTCAGTAACAAAGCAGAGAGCGAGACTTACAGGATTAAGGTAGCGCCGCTAGAAAACGGAAGCCTTACGATCAATAAAGCTAAGGCCAAAGCAGGACAAACGATAAAAGTTACGGCAAAGCCTAAGACTGGCTATGAACTGGATAATATTTTAATTGTCAATACGGAGGACCAGAACCAAATAATCGCCCAAGGCGCAACCAGTCCCTTTACCTTTCAAATGCCTGAAAACAACGTAACAGTAAAAGCCACCTTTAAAAAGGTGGAGTAGTCTGCATACAGTGGAGGTACCGCTCATCTTTGGAGAAATGGCGAAAATGTGTGAAGATGGCTCTATAATACCAAACGGCCATTTGATTCTGAGCCTTACACACAGATAATATAGAAAAGGCGGCTGTGGTTTCTAATGAGACCGCAGCCGCCTTTTTGCATTAAGCTTGGAGCATCGCCTACGAACAGAATCGATGGCTTCCGATCACGGTGATCACCGGACGGGAGAAGATCCATTTGTTGGTCGATTTGGCGGGATTGTAGTAGTACACAGCACCGCCGGATGGGTCGTTGCCGTTGATCGCATCGCGTGCCGCCCGATAAGCCGAATCCGCCACGGGTGCGTTGACACCGCCATCGTATAGACAGGAAAAGGCTCCCGGCTGGTAGATCACACCGGCCAATGTGTTGGGGAAGGAGGGGTGTTCTATACGGTTTAAAATAACCGCGCCGACGGCCACCTGCCCTTGGTAGGGTTCCCCCCGGCTCTCCGCAGAGATAATTTTTGCCAGCAGATCGACGTCACTGCTGCTGAATCCGCCTTGTCCAGCTCCGGAGGAAATCCCCATCTTGCGGAGTGTTTGCTCTCCAGCAATTCCATCCGCTGCAAGACCGTTGTATTTTTGGAAGGCGATTACGGCCTTTTTTGGTCTGTGATCCATAGATACCGTCTACCTCGCCGGAATAGACGCCGTATTCTTTGAGCTTGGTCTGGATCTGCCGGACCTCTTCACCGGTGGAACCCACCTTGGAGAGAGTCTGCACGCTGCCCCCATAATTGCCGACCAATGCGATAATCAGCACATTGACCAGCAGAATCACCAGGATACGCCAAAGATATTTCAAACTGTTTTTCATATTGTGGCCTCCCACAGAAATTTCCATTGTTAGGATTGTTTCCATGGAGTGCCGATATATACTAGGCAGAATGACCATCTGCCGGAAAGTAACACAAAAACTTCATCGTTCACTCTGAAAAGCTACGCTGCTGTAACGCTCATCCGGATAGATTGACATTTTTGTAGTTATACTATATACTTTTCATGTAAATATGAAAAATATGAATTAAAGGAGATGCATACAATGACGATGCCGAAGGGAAAGCACATATTTGGAACAGTGAAAGTCGGAGAGCGCGGGCAAATCGTGATTCCGAAGGAGGCACGGGAGATATTCAACATAAATCCCGGGGATACGCTGCTGGTGTTGGGCGATGAGAAGCAGGGAATAGCCGTTGTAAAAGCGGATGTTATGGAGGAGGTTGCCGTAAAAATCTTGAAAGGCTTGGGGCATTTTAAGGGAGGAGCCGATGGTGAAGAGTAACCTCTTGGGCATCCTGCCCTTCCTTCTGGCGATGGATTTGCTAATCCCCTTTCTGCTGGCGCCATCTTATAAGGGGTATCGCCATTTGACGCAAGTTATGAGTGTTTTAGGCAATTCAAAAGCGCCTTTACATGTCCTTTACAATGGGTGGTTAGTACTTTTTGGCCTTGTGGTTTTCATCAGTACATTTCAGTTGTATCCTGCGATTGCATACACATCAAACGGAATAGCCGCTTGGCTTTGTTCTGTTATGGCGGTCTATGCCATAGGAGGATGTATGTTGTCCGGCCTTTTCCCGGTAGGTGAAACGAAAGAGCTCAAAACGATGCCGGCAAAAATACATGGCTATGGAGCGGCAATCGGTTTTTTGTTTTTAACATTGGCCCCTTTGTTCGTTGGCATGTACCTGTTTCAAATTTCGAATGTCCTATGGGGGATTTTCTCCCTCGTCTGTTTTGCCTTTGCGATTGTCTTTTTTACATTGTTTGTAATGGCGGATAAACCAAATTACCAAGGAACTGTTGTGGCGTTCGAGGGACTGTGGCAGAGACTTTCCCTCTTGAGCATGTATCTTCCCATCATGGTTCTTTGTGCCCTGAGGAAATAGAGGGGCGGACTGAACGAGGAAGCAAGGGACGTTGGTTTACGCGCCAAAAATCCTCTGCCCTGGCCACAGGGAAGGCGGGGAAACACAGGATACTGCCAATTCTTATAGATTCTCTATGGAGGAGAGCTCCCGCAATCGAGCAGGGAAAGACTGAAACACGGCCAGTACATACGTGGCTATTTTGGTGTCCATGCAACTGAATGAGAAGGACACAATCCAATAATCATGTCAGAATAGGTATTGAAAAACCTCTCGATCTCCCTGTACCAGACTACCAAACAGATCAACAATGGATTTAATGGTTGTAGAGCAACACAGAAAAGTGGGGCCAGTTGGATAGGGGATAGGATGGAAAAAAGAAAATCTGTAGAAAGAAACGCAAAGGTATCCTTGAAAAGCGGTCCAGCGGTGCTGTAGCCAATTGCAGAAAGGAAAGAGAGTCGACATACATGGTCTTGTATACCATCCGCCGTTGTATTGCATTTTGTATGCATATATAGTAGAATGGAAAAGCAGCAGAATCGCCCCGTTTTACCAGGGAAAAGGGGTAGAAAAAGGTTTTTTAAAAAAGCTGAAAAAATTT
>BCAA01000050.1 GCA_001305115.1 Clostridia bacterium UC5.1-1E11
ATTCTGAAGACGCAGTTTGTGTCCCAGATCGGCAATGACTACTACTACAGAGTTTATGCAGTTGGCACACCGGGCCAGAGCACAGGCGTTTACACTACACTTCCGTGCCAGAATGCGAAGCTGCATTGCACGGTAACCATTGGCTGAACGCCGGGCAATTTATGCAAGGTATAAACGTGTACATATTCGATCAAGCACCCGGCAGCCGATAGCAGAAAGCTTGCGCAGGAGACGCCGCAGGCGCGGAAGACGCTGTGCGTCCACTGGGCCGGAGCACAGGCGTTTACACCACCCTGCCGGGTCAGAATGTGAAACTGCATTGCGCGGCAACCATTGGCTAAATGCTGGAGGGTGTGCAAAAGACACGGGCCATTTAATTGGGCAACCGTTGACGGAAGTGCGCTTTTGCAGGAAACGCCGAAGGTTCGAAAGGCGCTGTGTACCCACAGGAGCATGGCCCAGCCATCCTTGGCGGACATCTTAGTAAATTGAGCGAAGGGAGTCCCTTTCGCAAAGAGCAGAATCCCCGCTCCGGTTTCCCGGAGCGGGGGTTTTGCGGCTTTGAGACTTTGTGTACTTGGAATGTAAGCGAAAGATAAAATGTATGGGAATTTCCAAAAGGAAGCAAAAGATTGCAGGCCGAAAGGCGCTGTGGTCCGCCGGGCCAGAGCACAGGCGTTTACACTACCCTGCCGGGCCAGGATGCGAAGCTGCATTGCACGGTAACCATTGGCTGAACGCCGGACAATTTGTGTAAGGTATAAACGTGTACATATTCGATCAAGTACCCGGCAGCCGATAGCAGAAAGCTTGCATAGGAGACGCCGCAGGCGCGGAAGACGCTGTGCGTCCACAGGAGCATGGCCCAGCCATCCTTGGCGAGTATCTTAGTAGATTGAGCGAAGGGGAGACCCCTTCCGCAAAGGGCAAAACCCCCGCTCCGGGAAACCAGAGCGGGGATTCTGTGGCTTTGAGACTTTGTGTATTTGGGATGTAAGTGAAAGATAAAATGTATGGGAATTTCCAAAAGGAAGCAAAAGATTGCAGGCCGAAAGGCGCTGTGGTCCACCGGGCTGGAGCACAGGCGTTTACACCACCCTGCCGGGTCAGGATGTGAAACTACATTGCATGATAATGGAAGTATAAGAGTTCGTAAGAGCAAAAAAGAATATGGGATGTCTCTGATCGGTATATCGGAAAGATAGAAACAGGCACTTCCAAAAGTGCAATACTTCGAATCGGTAACTTTCCCAGTGTGTATGTATATCATTCGGTCTGTTTCTTATCATAGAAATAAGAGACCGGACATGTAGGAAGGTGCAGGCAGAGACGTTCCACCGATATGGCCCAGCAGGTGGTTTCCAAATGTAAACGCGGAAATCCCTGCTGGGCCATCGTTTTTGCAAGGTCTGGGTACAAATCCGACTATTGTGCAGTGGAAGATACGGGAGGCAATGCTCCAGAATGGGAAGCATATCCGCCTACCGACAGCGTTCGTGAGTTGTCAGATTTAGCGCTAATGTTCCTGGTATGGAACCCAAATCCAAGTCGGATGCTACGGACGTATCTCAGGGATAGGGATGTATCGTATGGTGGCGTTATTGTATCGCCATTGCTCGTATGGTTGGATGGATGCGGTAAACTCTTGGGAATGGGATAAAAGGTGCTTCTACAGGAGAAATCGGGAATAATCGGAAACCATTGCAATCGTATTTCGGAATGAGTAGAAGCACTCCGTATTCCAGCAAGTATCCGTTAAACAAAGCAGGAAAATTGCATAGAAGGACACACCCTGTAGGAGTGAAGGACGCTGCGTGTCAAGACGAGGATACCCCCACACGCTAAGGAACCAGAGCACAAGCGTTTACACAGCGCTGTCGGACCACAATTATGCTGTTGTATCACATTCTAGGCTAGAATACGAAAATGCATTGCACAGTAAGTAGCATAAGAGTTCATAAGAGCAAAAAAGAATATGGAATATCTCTGATGGGCCATCTTTTTACAGGTGGTATATCACGTGGCGGCATTATTGTATCGTCATTACTCGTACGGTTGGATATAAGCTTTTGGGGATGGTATAAAGAATGATTCTACAGAGGAAATCAGGAATAATCGATAAAAACCGGAATCGTGTTGTACAAAGAGTGGAAGTAGCTCGTATCCAAAGTAAGACCTGGCAGCTAATATCAGAGAACTTCTATAGGAAGTGCCATAGGCGTGGAGGGGGCTACACACTCGGCGGCTGGGAGGAGGGAAACTCATGTAGGCAATGCCATAGACGCAGAAGGCACTATGTGTTCGGGGTAATTGACTGAATACTGGATAGATTGAGGAAAACATTTGTCTGTATTTGGCAAGGGTTGGACGGTCAATAGCGGAATACTTGCATAAAAAACACCGTAGATATGAAGGTGCTACGTACCCGACAACCAGCAGGAAACTTCTGTAGGAAACGTCTTAGGAGCGAAAGGTACTATGTTTCCAGACGTTCGACTACATACTGAATAACTTGAGGAAGACATCCATATTTGGCAAGAATTGGACGGTCAATAGCCAAACACTAGTGTAGAAAGCGCCATAGGCATAAAGGTGCTATGTACCGTACCCGGGTGGCTGGTAGCAGGAAGTTTCCGTAGGAAAACCCTAGAGGTGAAAAGGTATTATGCACCCGAGGGAATCGTCTGAATACTGAATAGCTTGGGGAAGGCAACCATCCGTATTGGATAAGAGTTGGACAGTTAATAGTAGAATGCTTGCGTAGAACATGTCGTAGGTATGAAGCCACTATATGCCCGATGACCAGCAGTAGGAAACATCCGTGGGAAACGCCTTAGGAGAGAAGGGCCTTGTGTATCCGGGCGATTGGCTGTATATTGGATGACTTGGAAAAGAGATCCATTTGTATTTGGAAAGAATTGGACGATCAATAGTAAACGTTAGTGTAGAAAGCGCTGTAGGTATGGAAGATACTGCATGTTTGGCAGTCGAAATCTGGAATCTTCCGTAGGAGCATTGCAGGAGAGCAAGACGTTAAACATCACCAGGCGAAAGTACACGCGATTTGGAATAGAACAGGAATATCTATACGATATTACCAGGTCTTTCAGAATGTAAAGTTTGCATTGCACGGCAACCGTAGGCCGGACAACGTGATTCCAGGTAGAAATTAAAAAGTAGAGGGTAGACCTCTTGCGATGAGGGTGAGAACAACTTTTGGAAAACTAGTAAGGAGAAAGGTCCCCATAATAGAAACTGAAAAAGCGATCCTCTTTATAGCAGGTCCATATCAGACAAAAGCCCCTGCACCGGATTTTCCGGCGCAGGGGCTTCGGTCTTTGTAGGATTATTAAGGGGATACCAGCCAGTGTGGTGGAATAGACAGCGATGAATTACTAGTAATTTTCTAAGAGGCTTTATTTTGAACTACTGTCCATAGAAATATATTGCAGACATCACAGAATTGGAAGTAAGAAAAAATTTTTATTGCTTTATTAAATTAATTTCATATAAAAGAATAATGCTATAAATGACTCTGTTTGATATTATTCTAATTTAGACTTTATGATAAAATAGAAATATGATTATAGACTTTTGTTGCATGAATATGGATAAATTTCTCATTTTAAAAATTGATGCTTGATGTGAGATGGGATTTGTGCTATTATAACGATAATTTAAATAATTATGAAAAAATGTTATAGATTCTATATATAAACATACAGACAGAGTTTCTCTGTTTGAAATATGAAAGTAAAAGGGGAGAAAATCATGGAAAGAAGAAGAAAAGTACTTGCCTGGATTCTGGCATTGTCTCTGTGCGTCAGTGGCATCCCAGCGGCAGGCGCGACAACCGTTGGAACCTCAGAGGGAACGAGCACTTTTGTGGCGATGGCTGCTCAGGAGGGTCAAGAAATTGTCATTCCGCAAAGTCAAATGTCTGCAACTGCAGACAGCTCGGCATCTGGAGAAGGCGCGGATAAAGCAATCGATGGCAACAACAACACGAAGTGGCATAGCAGTTGGTCTGACGGTCATCCGGTATGCCCACTTTCTATCACCTTGAATTTGGGAGAGCAGTATGATGATGTCTATCAGCTGCGGTACCTGCCTCGCCAGGATTCTTCAAATGGAAATCCACAGTACAATGGAACCATTCTTGGCTATGAGATCTCCGTTAGTAATGATGGGGATGTATTCACAAAGGTTGCGGAGGGCACTTGGGATGCAAATCGTGATCTCAAAACGGCATCCTTTAATGCGACAGGGGCACATTATGTGCGTTTGACAGCCATTTCCTCTATGGGAAATAACGACTTTGAGTATGACCAGTTTGCCTCTGCAGCCGAGATTAACATTGTGCGCAAGGCGGATTTTGTTGTAGACAAGACCGAATTGCAAGAAGCAGCGAAGGAAGGTCGTGCATTCTTAGACAGTTATAAAGGAGATCCTGAACAAATCGCTTCTTTGACCGCTGCCGTAGAAAAGGCGGAGGAAATGCTCTCTAGCGATAAACTCTTTACGCAGGAAGAATTTGATGCCGCCGCTGAGAGTATTCAGACGGCCTTGAAAGATGTTGCTCCTGCGACAGAACCTACGTTGATTCCTCAAGAAAACATGACGGCAACAGCTGATACCCAAGAAAAGGGGAATGAAGCTTCGAAGGCTATTGATGGAAATACTGGCACCTGGTGGCATTCCAATTGGACAAATTATACGCAGTTGCCACACTATATCACACTGGATCTTGGAAAGACATATACCGATGTCTATCAGATGAAGTATCTACCCCGTCAGGATAAGGACTGGAATGGTACCATTTTGAAGTATGCGATCAGTGCTAGTGAAAATGGTGAGGACTTCACTACAGTGGCAACCGGCGAGTGGGAGCCGACCAAGGACGAAAAAACAGCATCCTTCACTCCGGTAACGGCGAGGTATTTGCGCTTGACTGCCTATACCTCGGAGAACAACGAAGAAAAGTCATTTGCTTCAGCAGCAGAGATCAACGTAGTTCGTCTAAATGACTTTACGATCGATACATCTATGTTGCCCCCAGCGATTCAGGAAGCAGAGAGCTTTATGGAATCGTTCGAGGGAAAGGAATCTCTCCTAGATGACTTGAAGGCACTCGTCGCTCGGGCAGAGGCACTTCTGGATAGTACAACACCGACACAGGAAGAGTTTATTAGCCTAAAAAATCTGATTGAAGAAGAGATTGAGCGTATCGAGTCCATCGGTAATTTGAAATCGTTTACTCCTGGCGATCTGTGGTTAGATACAGAGGGCGATTTTATACAGGCACACGGCGGTGGAATTTTGTATGATGAAAAATCTGAAACTTACTATTGGTATGGAGAAAATAAAGATGTAGACAATGACCCCGGCACAACGAGAACACCGGTGATCGGTGTATCGTGTTATTCTTCCAAGGATCTTTACAACTGGAAGTACGAGGGATTAGCCCTTGATCCCGAACTCCAAACAGGGGAGTATGCCGACGAGTTGGACCCGGAAAATGTTCTGGAACGACCGAAGGTGATTTACAACGACACCACTGGAAAATACGTTATGTGGGCTCATATCGACAGTGCTGACTATAGTAAAGCGTGTGCGGGCGTAGCTGTGAGTGATTCTCCGACAGGGCCGTTTACTTATATCCGCAGTGAACGCCCAAATGGACAGATGAGCCGTGATATGACCCTGTTTAAGGATGACGACGGTAAGGCATATTTGATCTACTCTTCAGAGAACAATGCGACGTTGTACATTTCTCAGCTATCGGATGATTATCTCAGTCAGTCCGGTACATACACCCGCAACTTTGTGAACCAGTCTCGAGAGGCACCCGCGATGTTTAAACATGATGGTAAATATTACATCATTACGTCTGGTTGTACGGGATGGAGTCCAAATGCCGCTGGTTATGGGGTCGCGGATTCTCCGCTTGGACCCTTTGAAGAGCTTTTACCCAATCCGTGTGTAGGTACGGATGCAAATCTTACCTTCCGTGGTCAAAGTACGCATGTACTCCCAGTGGAGGGGTATCCGGACAAGTTTATTTTTATGGCGGATCGTTGGAATGCCAACAACTTGCAGGATTCCCGTTATCTTTGGTTGCCACTTCAATTTAACGATGATGGTACCCTGCGGATTGAATGGATGGATGAATGGGACCTCTCGTTCTTTGGAGCGAACTGGACAGAGTTGACAAAAGTACAAGAGGAAGCTGCAAAATTGACGGAAAGCGACTACACAGCAGAAAGTTGGGAAAAACTGCAAGAGGCTCTTGAAGATGCAGCTGCCCTTCCAAAAGATGCACCCCAAGAGGCAGTCGATGAAGCGGTAAAGGCAATCCGCACAGCGATCGACGAATTGGAAGAGATCGAACCATCGGAAAAAACCATAGTGATCCGGTATAGTGGCCGCCATGCGTCCTTGACGGTGAACGAAAAGGAGCAGCCGTTGGCAGATTTGATAGGTGTCTACTCGGTACCGGCGAGCGAAGAGGCGCTAACCCTGCGGTTTACCCCGACAAATGGACGCGAATTCGCAGGCGTACAGGTCAATGGAACAGCTGTTGAAGAGAGTGCCTTTGAGAAGGATGCTTATGTTGTAGAAATCTCGGCTGAGGAAGCAGCCAAAGGCTTGGATCATTTGTATGAGTTTACAATCGTGGATAAGGAAAATCTGCGCGAAGTGATCACAATCGCAGAGAGCGAGAACGTGAAAGCGCAGGTAGAGGCGGCAGTCCCGTCGGTACAGAAGAAGTACAAGGAAGCACTGCAGGCAGCGAAAGCGATCGAAGAAAAGAAGACCGCAAGCCAGGATGAAATCAACAATGCGATGTTTGAGCTGATCGAGGCATTGCAGTATCTGAGCTTTACAGCGGGCG
>BCAA01000051.1 GCA_001305115.1 Clostridia bacterium UC5.1-1E11
ACTGGCGAACGCGCCGTCGGTCGGGGTGAAGGTAAAGGTCAGATCTTCACACGGCATCACTTTCGCGCCGTAGATTGCATCCGTGGAGATCACCACATCTGCATTTCCTTCCACTTCCACCGCTGCATTGCTGCTCCACTGTACGGTCAACAACTGCGGCTCCTTCGGTTCGTCCGGCTTCTGGTTTTTAGCAAAATCCGCCGTTAAGATTACATTATTCGCGGGCATTGTAAAGTTCAGTTCTGAGGAAACCCGTTGTTCCGGGGTAAGTGTCAGGCCGACCGTGCTCCATCCTGCAAAATGATACCCTTTAGGAGCATCATTTGCAGTAACTGTCACTTCGTCTCCTTCTTTAAGTCCAGTACTTTCCCCAGAGACTACCGCATTCCGAGTCAAAACAACATAAGTATCTTCTTCCTCTGTAGGCGGTACATAGTCGCTGTCATATACTTCAAATTCATAGATGCTGGCTCCCCATTCATCCCAAAGTTCTGTTGCCTGCATCTTCACATAACGGCCGGAAACATTGGACAGGTCAAATTCCTGTTTATCATTGTCTCCTCCGCTGGCTGCAGTTGTCGTATGGTTCGCTACTTCGGTGAACGCAGCACCGTCGCTGGAGACCTGAATCGCATAAGATTTCGGAGCATGCTCCCAAGAAATACGGATATATCCCAAGTCTTGTACATCGCCCAAGTCCACCTGGAACCACGGCTGAGAGGATTGGTTGACCGATCCGGTTGCCCAACGGGTCGACATCAGGCCATCTACGGCGCCTGCGGCACTGTGATCGGCACTCTCTGTGTTGGACGCTTGAGCAGGTTTCCCGACAGCCAAATGGTCAATAGCTTCCTCATCGCGCAAACTGTCCGTCTTGAGCGCCAGATTCAAGAGACGGACCGCAGCAGCTTCCAAAGTCTCGCGGTCTAGGATTCCTTCGTTGACCGCATTGACCAGAGCATTGGAATCGCCGCTGGGCATTTTCACATCGCCGCCCGCCAAAACTTCCTTGACGATATTGGAGTCATTTCCCCAGTCGGTCATAAATACTCCATCATAGCCCCACTCTCCACGGGCAATTTCATTCATCATAGGCTCCAACTCAGCAGCCTTGGTTCCATTGACAAAATTGTAGGAGGTCATGATCGACCATGGGTCAGCTTCTTTAATGACAATTTCAAACGCTTTCAAGTAGATCTCACGCATCGCGCGGGAGGAAACAAGGCTGTTCGAGGCCAAACGGCTAAATTCGGTGGAATTTACAGCAAAGTGTTTCACAGCTGTTGCCACGCCCACGGACTGGATACCACGGGTCACAGCAGCACCCAACTTGCCCGTGAGATAGGGGTCTTCTGCGTAGTATTCAAAGTTGCGCCCACCCAAAGGATTGCGCTGGATATTGATGCTGGGGCCCAAGATACAGTTGACATCATAGGCCCTGATATCTTTGCCAAAGGCCAGTCCATAATCTTCACACAGTTCTTCGTTCCAAGAGCTGGCCATGACATTGGTCGCAGGCCAGGCAACAGGGCTGGTAATATCGTTCAAACGAACACCTGTGGGACCATCCGCAGTTTGTACACCGGGAATTCCCAAAGACGGAATGTTCCCGATTGAACCCGTGTTGGTATTGGGTGCCACATTTCCTTGACCACTTCCCAGGGTCGCCAACTCATTCACCGTAAGCTGAGAGACAAATGTATCCATCAGTTCCGGATTTTCAGCCACATCCTCAAAAGATAGTTCTTCGGCTGTTGTAGAGAGACTATTGACAGCCGCATTGGTCCTGGCTGCTGGGGTCTCCACTTTTTCAAAGGTGATGTAGTCGATATTGGGGAACGCTGCAATCTGCGACTCGATGGTAAGTGTCGCCTCACCGCTGGGCAAAATCACAGTCAGAGGTTCCAGATCCACAAAATTGTAATAGGTGTTTCCCGAAATAGCTGTGTTTTTAAAGGAGATGCTGTCGTCGAATGCCTGCGTGATATTGTTAATCAGGAAGATCGCTGTACTGTTCAGCTTAGTCTCCCCAACTGCTGCATAGTGGACCACCATGCGGTACGTTCCAGTCTCCTCCACGTTTAATTTGTAGTTGACACGGGAACCAGCACGCATGTTGGACAAGCAGCTGCCGGGCTGGCCCTGTCCATCGTCCTGAAAATCTTCATAGCGGACTCCGGCGGAAGCATCTACATAGTCTTCGCCTTCTACTTTGCCAATACCATCGGCAGGGATATCGTTGACCACATCGGCATCGTTGTCGCGTTCCAACGTGAAACTATCCCACAAAATGTCTGCAGCTGCCTTTCCAGTGAACTCGAACGCAACATCTCCCGTCGGGAAACCAACCTGGATAGCAGCCGTTTCCAAATGTTCACCGCTTTCCAGTACAAGCGAGTCATCGATGTTCACTTGGTTTCCACCAACGAATATGGCCAGTGCATCATTGAGTTTTACTGCTTCACCATTGTTGGTGTATGCCAACTTGAGCTGATATTTACCTCCTTTGACCACCTGTAACTGATATGTCACGGACTCATTTTCAGGAATAGACAGTGCGCCATCCCTTTCGATTACGCCCGCTCCGGCTGATTTATAATTTTCCACTTCTGCCTGATTGACAACGTCATCCTTGACATTGATCTGGCCGGGAATCTCAATGACTTCCAGTTCTTCGTAGGTTCCATCCGCCAAGAGACGCTCATTCAACATGGTATCCAATTGGGTCAGATCTTCATCAATCACACGCAAGTTTGGCTGATTGTACGTGTAGACCATGCGGCTTCCAGCATCGCGGATGGAATTTCCCACAAAGACCTTGTAGTCCCCTGCCTCCAAGAGCCAGGCATTCTTGTGTCCTGTTACGCCTGTGTCGTCATAACTCGCCATATCCGAAATGGGGAAGGACAAAGTCATGGTCTGGCTCTCGCCGGGTTCCAACAGTTTGGTCTTACCAAAGGCAGCCAATACCTTTCCGGGTTTTCCCAGCACAGCGTCGCCTTCTCCCATTTGTGGAGCGCTGTAATAAACCTGCACAACTTCTTTTCCGGAATAAAAATCACCTGTGTTCGTGACTGTAGCAGAAACCTCTATGTGGGTCCCTACCTGGCTAGCGGTGACATTGGAGATCGCAAAATCCGTATAGGACAGGCCATAGCCAAAGGGATAGCGGACTGTTTCATAATCGGGATCAAAGGTTTCAAAGTAACGGTAACCGGTAAAAATGTCTTCCGTATATTTCTGGGTGGTACTTCCGCTGAAACCATCAGCAGGATAGGCGTCAAAGCTCTTAGCAACGGTTTCCGTCAGTTTTCCCGATGGGGTCACCCTACCGGAAAGAATATCGCCAACGTAATTGCCGCCCTCCTGGCCGCCGTATCCCATGAAGACCAGGGCTTCGATTCCCATATCCTCTACAAATTCCATATCCGCTACAACACCGTTGTTGTAGACCACAGTGACTTGGTCAAAGTATTTCGTGACCAGTTGGAGCATTTCCGTTTCTTCGTCGGTCAAAAGCCAGCCGCCCTTGTTGTTTTGCATGTCGTTGTTTTCGCCCACGATACGGCCAATCACCACAACCGCCTTATTGTTTCGTTCTTTGGCCTCCTTGACCAGCTCCTCGGTCAGAGGCATTTCAGGGAAAAAGCGGTCGCTGGTATAGATGACCTCTTCCTTCTTGTTGGCAGGGTCATTGCACCAGGTTTCATAAATCTCAGCCAAGGTTTCATCCACATGGATTCCCACATTTCGCATACCATCCAACACATTGACTTCATAGGCGGGATTCATATACGCTGCGCCTAAACCGCCTCGGATGGTATCCACTTGCATGCGTCCAAACACAGCAACTTGATCGTTCTCTGTCAATGGCAATGTTTGATTCTCATTTTTTAGAAGAATCACACCCTCATCGCCAATTTGACGGGCAAATTCGATGCGTTCTTCCATAAGATCAAACCGGCCACTGGTATCCCGTTCGGTGGGTAGACTCACGGTAAAGGGGTCCAGGGTATATGTTTCCCCACCGTTTGTCAAGGTCAATACATAGCGGTCTTCTTCCCAAGTCACATTGGCAATCGTATCTCCCAGGGTAATCTTTTCCTGGGCAACCTCCGTAGCTGCTTCTGCAATAGCCTGCTCATCCGCATAGTCGGCAGATGGAACCAAAACTCTTCCGCCAACCTGTTTTTTGCCAAGCGCAGATATTGGCTCTCATCCGCAGGATAAACCGTTACAACACATTTGGCCGGAAGATCGGTCCCGCTGACTGCGCCCAATACTTCGAAAGTACCAACCTTGCTGTAATTTTTAGCAGGGATAGCATTCCAGGTTACCTTCAAATCGGATTGTTTCCCATCGGAATAGGTTGCGGTCACTTTTTCAGGGAGTTCGGGAGCGATTCCCTCGACGGTTTCCGCTGAGGCAGTCTTCAAGTCCGTGATGATAGTACCGGCATCCCTGACTTCCATCTCATAAATTGAATAGGGATATCCCGTACCGGCACTGTCCATGGTCAATTTCAGATACCGGCAAGTCTGGTTGATGACAATAGGCGTCTCACCCGGTTTGGAACTGGGAGTGTCATGGAATACGCTGGTGTATTCCTGATCGTCGTTAGAAACGAAAATGGAATAATCGCTGGCAAAGGCGGTTTCCCAGGTAATAATCAGGGAACCAATCTCCTTGGGTTCGCCAAAATCAAACTTTATCCATTCATTTCCTCTGGACGTTGCCGCCCAACGGGTCTTTTTGTCACCATCGACAAGATATTTGGCGGGACCTGTCTGTTCCCCATTGGCTATGTGGTCTGCATCTTCTGAACTACATGTAATGGTCGCATCCTGCAGCGGATCACCACCTGTTGTAACCGCACTTATCCCAACAGGATAGCCATCAGAAGCTGTCTGTTCCAAAGCACTTGCGGGAATAACCCCCAAGCTCATCGACATGATCGCTACGGTCAGAATCCATGCGATAATCTGTCTGGTCCTTTTCATGATCCTTATCCTTTCTCCTCCTAAAACTTTTGGTCTGTAGAACAATAGGAATGTATGGCGTACATTCGTCCAAGAAGAAATGATCTCTTTCCTCTTGTTGGAGCGTAAAGATTCCCATTAAATTTCCCATTTTCTAAACAGAACAAACCGTCCAGCTGAAATCCCCATTCCAGCCGCCATATTACGCTTGCCTTTGAACGATGTGAGTCCATTCTCATCTCCCTTTTTAAACCGAAGCACATTCTGGCCGGTTAAGATATTTATTGACTTTAGCTGTTAGTACAATTAAAGCAGGTTATATTAATAATGTCAATAGAATTTCCGGTTTATGACAAGAAATTTTATTATATTATGCAAAATATTATTGTATATAGGAATAATTCACCTGTGTGGCTAATTCAGTCAATCTGTGTGTATAAATTACTTTTTTAGATTGATGTTCATCATTTTATAGAGGGGTATCGTGACTATCCGAAAACAGACTGTACAATTCTCTTTATTCTCTACCTTGCAAACACACAAAAGAAACCCGTTCCGACTAAAACCGAAGCGGGTCTTTTGCCTTTGTTCAATTGCGTTCCACCAGGGTCGTCTGAACCCACACCGTCCCTTGAATGCTCCCTCTCTTCTCAAGACGGTTATCCGTATGTTTGGTTTCTGTCTTTAGGCTTGTCCTTTTACAAACACATCGGCTATGCGATAGGGCAGTAGATGCCCTTCTTCTCCCACAAATGTACAGCGTCTTTCGTGCCTTCGGCATTTCTTACGGAAGTCCCTTACTATTGACCGTTAGACACTTGATTGAGTACCGGTTATTTCTACTCTTCCTATAATGCAATTCCAATGTTTTCCTATCAACTCCAGACGCAAAACGACCTTTATACGGTGCCTCCTACAGAAGTTCCCTGTTATCGATTACCAGACACTTGATCGAATACGAACTACCTTCATTTTTTCTGTAACTTGATTTCAATTCCCTTCTATCAATCGAGGACGTATAGCGTCTTTCACTCCTATGGTGTTTCCTACATGGCCTCTCTTCCAGCAGCGGTTGCTTAATCGAACGGTCGATGTCTGCGGAAGTTCCATGCCATTGACTGCCAGGCCTTGATTGGATACAGGTTTCTTTCACCCTTTCCTAAAGATGATTCCGGTATTCATCGATTATTGCTGGATTTCTACGGTGGAAATAGCTTTTATGCTACCCCCAAGAGGTTACCCACGTTCTTTCAACCGTTACTACATAAATCGTCATCATACGATGTATTCCTATGCTTGTAAAAAGTTTGACCCAGCAGGAGCATTCCCGTTTGCGAATGCTCCTGCTGGGCCATATCGGTGGAATATCTCCGCTTTGGCTTTCCTATGTATTCGCTCTCATGAGAGGCAAATCATCTACATGCGATTAGGATATACGTTTATATTTACATGTAGAAAAGCTATCTGTCAGAGATATTCCATATTCTTTTTTCTTTCCGAAGCCTCATAGCTACCATCACCATGCAGTGTTTCACCGCATTCTAACCCGGCAGGTCGTATAGACGCCAGTGTCCTAGTCTGGTGGATGCACAGCGCCTTTCGCGCCTTCGGTGTTCCCTACGCTGGCTCTCTTCCGGCAGCGGTTGCTTAATCGAGCGGCTTATGCTCTTCGCAAGTCATCCTACATTCAACCAATGGTCACCGTGCAGTGCTTCACTGCTTTCTGCCTTGGCAGTGTTGTATAGGTGCCCGTGCCCTAGCCCGATGGACGT
>BCAA01000052.1 GCA_001305115.1 Clostridia bacterium UC5.1-1E11
TAATGGCAGCGTTCTCAAGACGCAGTTTGTGGCGAAGGTTGGAAACGATTACTACTACAGAGTCTATGCAACCGGCACACCGGGCCAGAGCACGGGCATCTACACGACCCTGCCGGGTCAGAATGCAGTGAAACACTGCACGGTGACCATTGGTTGAATGTCAGATCAGTTTCAGAAGGAATAAAGATACACCATATCCGGTCAAAACTTGGCGGCTTATGGTAGAAAGCGTTCCTTAGCAATCAATGCGAACAAGCGATTGAATTCATGCAGTAATAAAATGAAGGCACCAGGCACATCATCTTGTGATGTGCCTGGTGCCTTTTTCTTGTTTATCAATGTCCTCTATAATAAAGAAATGAAAAGGCAGACATTTTTAATTCTTATCTGTCGGATGTATTGAAGGGAATGTCGGTAAACACTTACATTCAAAATCTAATCTCTAATCGTACAAAGTATTTATTCAAAATTATTGCAAAAAACTTGCGAGTATGTTAGGATATTTTTGGCAGAACCGACGATCGACGTTCGGGCTGTTTATATTATTGTGGAGCCTATGAAGAGAAGGAGGAAAGAAATGAAAAACAGAAAAGTAACCGCATTATTGCTTACGTTGGCCATGCTTTTGACAGGTACTGGCTTAACACAGGCAGCGGCAGTGGCAGGGACGCCAGTCAATCCGCAATTTGACGGACAATACTGGTATAACGCCACAAAAACAGTGGAGGGGGACGGTCGCTTCTCCAGAACAAAGGTATATGAGGAAAATCGAGAACCTCAACGCAGCTACTTTATTCCGTATGACACAGAAGAAAAAGCCCTTGCGCGAGACCGAGAGGCATCGGACTATTACATGCTTCTGAATGGAGACGATTGGAAGTTCAAAATTGTGGACAAGCCGGCGGATGCAATTATGTACTTCCAGAATGATGATTATGATACGTCCGATTGGGATACCATCATGGTTCCGTGCAGTTGGCAGATGCAGGGGTATGATACACCGATCTATACGAATATCCCTTATCCGTGGACCAACTATGAAGACCGCGGGGATTGGCAAGATGCGCTGGCCCCAACCGTCTATAATCCGGTTGGCCATTACAAAAAGACGTTTATTGTGCCGGACAGCTGGAAAGATCGTGAAGTATTTGCATCATTCCAAGGTGTTGAATCCGCTTTCTATCTGTATATCAACGGGCAATATGTAGGCTATTCGGAAGATAGCTTTACTATGCATGACTTTAATATCACCCCTTATCTCAGAGATGGGGAAAATACCATGTCCCTGCGGGTATACCGTTGGTCCGACGGAAGCTGGTTGGAAGATCAGGATTTCATTCGCTTGTCCGGTATTTTCCGCGATGTGGAATTGTTCTCCAAAGACAAGGTGGAGATGCGCGACTATTATATTCAGACGACCTTTGACGATGACACCTACACAGACATGACTTTAGATCTACGGGTTGACGTACGTACGCATGACAATGCGGACGCATCCGGCTACACGGTGAAGGCCAAGTTGTTGGATGCAGAAGGCGAAGTCGTTTTTGATGACGTTTCTCTTCCGGTCACCGAAATCCCAGACGGTGAGGATGAGGTAGAACTGCATACGGCAATCCCGGTGGAGGCGCCACATCAGTGGTCAGCAGAGGACCCCTACTTATACAACCTGTTGCTTCAGTTGGTGGATCAAAATGGGAATGTTATAGAAAACATTGGCCACCGGGTGGGATTCCGCCAAATTGAAATCAAAAATATTGGTGTCTACAATGGTAAGGACTATGGAAACAAGCAAATGATGACCATTAACGGAAAACGCTTAATGTTGCGAGGATTCAACCGCCATGAAGTGCATCCGGAATATGGCCGTTATCTCCCGCGCGACTTCCAAGAAGAAGACATCAAACTCATGAAAAAGAATAATGTAAATGCCATTCGTACTTCGCACTATCCCAATGATCCGAATTTCTACGATTTGTGCGATGAATATGGTATTTATATTTGTGACGAAGCAAATGTGGAGTCTCATGATGTACGAGGAAATTTCCCATCCAACATTGAAGTTTGGCGTGGACCCTGCCTGGATCGTATGGAAAACATGGTGGAGCGCGACAAAAACTATGCATCCGTAATCATGTGGTCTTTGGGCAATGAGGCCAGCGAGACATGGACGCCCGCGGATGGAAATGCTTTTAAGCTCATGAGCGAATGGACCAAAGAGCGCGACGCCGGACGCCCGATCAAGTATGAGCGCGATAACCGCTGGACAGATGTCATGAGCGTGCAATATCCTGCGTACGGAGATGTCACAAATTACTGCAATGGCTCTTCAACAAAGCCATACATCATGTCTGAGTATGCGCATGCGATGGGTAACAGCACTGGTTATTACAAGAAATATTGGGATATTTTCCGCGAGCAGCCACAGGCACAGGGCGGCTTTATGTGGGACTGGGCGGATCAGACCCCGCTCTGGGACCTCCCAACCGCAGAAGAGGGAACTGGTTTCTTGGATCAGGCATCGGATTTGCGCAATACTTATACGGGTACGGTGGAAAAGACTGGGGATCGCCCCGATGTAAACAATGTTCTGCGCGGTTCAGCGATTTTTGATAATACACCCTATTTAAATTTCTATACAGGAAATACTGAAATGGCTGATGGCGTAGTGGTTGGCAAGACCTTCACGATTGATGTCACCCTCAAGCCAGAAAAACCCGCAGGTTATGATTCTGCGAAAGACCGTGTATTTAACTACATAGTTGGTAAGGGCGATCAACAATATGCGTTACAGCAGATCAAAACGGCTGACGGAGAAGAACTTATCCAGTTCTATTTCGGGAAGAATTGGACAGAGGTTAATGCACCAATGCCGGACGATTGGTTTGGAAAAGAGCATCGTATTGTGGTCTCTTATAATTACGACGAAGGCACAGCAAAGCCGGTGACCATTAAAATCTATATTGATGGAGAACTCAAGACAACCTATAATGATGCGGCTACCATGGACAACAGCGACCAAAAATTCTCCATCGGGATCAACAGTCAATATAAAACCGCGGTTCCTTTAGCGGTGAGATTGATTCTGTGCGTATTTTTAAAGAAGTACTCTCTCCGCAGGAGATTGACGAAGCTAATATTGATGCTGGGGACCAATACCGCGTATTCTTCTGGGCTGATTTTGATGACGAAGCCGGTGTGACACCGGACCGAGTGGTTGATAAAGGCGGATATGGATACGACGGAACACTGCAATCCGGTAGTACCATCGTTCCAAAGGACGGAGAAAATCCGGATGAAACGCTTGGAGGCGAAGACAAACCTGGGGCGATTTCCGGAGATAAGGCTCTGCGAGGGACGATGACCTTGGAGAGCAACGACGATTTGGATATTACTGGCACAACTCCATTGACCTTGGAAGCTTGGGTAAAACCGGATGCGTTAGAAGGTCATAAGACCATCATGGGTAAGGGCGACAACCAGTATATGATTAAGACCAATGGAACAAATTTGGAATTCTTTATCTATGATGAAACTCGTAAAAATGCCAACTATGACCAGTATGTAAGTGTGACAGCTGCTCTGAACGCAGAAGACTGGGTCGGAAAGTGGCAACATGTAGCGGGCGTTTATGATGGTAAGAGCTTAAAACTCTATTTGAATGGGGAACAGGTGGCAGAAAAAGCCCTGAACGGCGAAACGATCCAGCCCGGTGAATCCCATCCATTTGCCGTTGGTACTTGCACGCAAGAGAGCGGGCGGCAGTTCAGTGGACTGATCGACGATGTCCATGTATACGATAAGGCTTTGACCTTAGAGGAATTCAACGACACCAATCGCCAGCCGACAGCTCCCCATACGCTACTCTGGGTGGATTTCCAGTCCATGCGTGAGGGCGATCCCATTGAGGCCACTGGACCAGTAGCAGCGCCGGGCAAATATTATGCTTATGGCGGCGACTGGGGAGAGACTGTCCACGACGACAACTTCCTGGCCAACGGCGTGGTGTCCTCCGATCGGAAACCGCATCCAGCGCTTGCTCAGGTCAAACAGGTGCAACAGGAGATCAATTTCAAGGATACAGATGTAGAAAATGGCGTAATTCGCATTGTCAATGAGTTCCTGTTCACGACCACAGAAGGCTATGATTTCCATTGGGAATTGATGCAGGATGAAAAGTTGATTGACAGCGGCAACTTTGAAGTGACAGTAGATCCGCTGAGCGAACAGGATTATACCATCGAAGGATTCGCTCTTCCGGACGAACTGGCGCCGGGAGCCGAATATTGGCTCAATCTGCATGCGACGCTCAAAGAAGACACCCGTTGGGCGGAAGCAGGCTATGAGGTTGCAAAACAACAATTTAAGCTGGATGTAAACACACCGAAGCATGCGAACAAGTCGTTGGCCTCTTTGCCAGAACTCACGTATACCGAAGAAGGCGATACAGTTACCATTACAGGCGAGGCGTTCACAGCAGTATTTGATAAGACGCAGGGAACCATTACTTCTTATCAGTACCAGGGGGATGAGTACCTAGTTGACGGCCCTGTTCCAAACTACAATAAGCCTCCAGTTGACAATGACCGTGAGAATGGCTTTGTATCTCGAACAGCAACTTGGAAAAATGCAGGTCAAAACCGCACGGTGACCAATGTACAGATCGCAGATGTGGCCGAAGGAAAAGGTGTCAGCTTCACGGTAGATGCAACACTGCCTACTTCAACGCAGTCTACCTATAAAGGCGTTATTACTGTCTATGGCGATGGACAGATCGTGTTCGATCAAACGCTGCATCCCGGTTCTTCTTCTCTTCCGGAGATTCCTGAGGTTGGCACAATGATGAAAGTCAAAGGAGAATACGATCAGATTACCTATTATGGAAGAGGTCCTGAAGAAAATTATCGTGACCGCCAGGATGCATACGATGTCGGCGTCTATGAGTCCACGGTTATGGATCAGTTTGTCCATTATGTGGAGCCACAGGAGCATGGAAACCGCAGTGATGTTCGCTGGATTGCTCTGACCAATACGGATGGAAAAGGCTTTATGATCAGCGCAGAGAGTGGCGAAGTTATCGAAACCAATGCCTCCTATTTTGAGCAAAATGATCTTGCTTCTAAGAAGCATCCGTATCAGCTCATTCAGGAGGAAGATATTTATCTTAAAATCAACCAGTTGACTTCCGGCCTTGGCGGCCAGCAGAGTTGGGGCGCCAGACCAGAGGAATATGTGACGATCCGTCCTAACCAGGATTATCAGTATACCTTCCGCTTTACTCCAATTGCAGAAAAGGATATCCATGCAATGATGGAAAACAGCAAGACGGGTCTTACCGATAAACTGGTCGAATCTATTTTAGTCGATGGAACGCCAATCGAGAATTTCCAGCAGAATGTTTATGAGTATGAAGTTCCTGTGGTGTCCATTGATTCCGTTCCGAAAGTGACGGTTTCAGTCAACGATGCGGATGCAATGGTAACCGTCGAACAGGCAGATTCTTTGCCCGGAACAGCCGTGGTCAAGGTGGTACCTTCCGGTGCGGATGAAGCGGATGCATGGGTCTATACCATTCAGTTCTCTGTCATGCAGTTCACTTATATGAGTGACTTGGATTGGACGTCCGCCACAACGGGTTACGATTCTTACCAACCCAGCAAAGACTCGCATAACAACAGTGGAAAGTTGACTTTGTTGGACGAGAACAATGAGGAAGTTCAATATGACAAAGGAATTGGCACACATGCAACCTCTGACATTATTTACAATTTGAATGGTGCGTTTGACCTGTTTGAAGGATTTGTTGGAGTCGACCGTTCACAGTCCCATAATAACAATGCAAGTATCACCTTCCAGATATTCTTGGATGGAAATGATACACCGGCATTTGATAGTGGTGTCATGCGTGTAGGTACGGTACAAAAACACTTCTCTGTAGATATTTCTGGAGTAGATGAAGTAAGGCTCCATGCAGACATGGGCGAGACAAACGCGAATGACCATGCCGACTGGGCCGACCTTAAACTCTTTAAGAGTGAGGAAACCAGTACAGTCTATGCAGTCCGTACAGAGGTTGCGGGAGGTACAGCGGTCATCACAACAGAGAAATCCGCCGCGAAGGAGAATGATACTGTTCGAGTAACCATTTCGGATGTGGAAGAAGGAAAACAGTTCAAGTCAATCCAAGTGAGGGATAAGAGCGGTGCTGTTTTGCCCATAACGACAGAGGAAGAAGGAAAAGCTTATACGTTTGTTATGCCAGCATCCGCAGTTCAGGTGATAGTAGAACTGGAACCTGAACAAATTATTCCCGCAGAGCCGCAGCTGTTGACCGTACAGTGGAGCAGCAATGCAGCGGTGGAAGTGGAAGGAAATGCAGATGTGGTGATTTCCACGGATGCAATCTACGGCGCGAAAGTGATGCCGGGCGAAGATCTGACCTTTACCTTCACCCCGACCGACGGCGCGTTCGCCAGTGCACAGCTCAACGGGGAGGACATTCCGTTTGAACCAAACGGCTTTACGTACACCTACACGATGCCGAATGAGAGTGCAAGCCTGCGCTTTACCTTTACGAAGGTGGACAAGGATATCTTGAAGATTGTCCTGGATGAGGCGAACAACGTTACACAGGAGGACATTGACCGCCTGGTGCCGGAAGTGCGGGAACTCTTTGTAAATGCCCGGACCAACGCGCAGGAGGTCTACGACGATCCGACCGCAACC
>BCAA01000053.1 GCA_001305115.1 Clostridia bacterium UC5.1-1E11
CAACCGTTTTATCCTGATGAATCGGGAAACAAAGAACCAACCGTATTTGGCAGCAGGGATAACCTGCCGTTTTGCGGCAGCCGTTTTATCTTGGTGAACCGGGAAACAAAGAGCCAACCGTATTTAGCAGTAAGAATAGCCTGCCGTTTTGCAGCTGTCGTTTTATCTCAGTTATCCCAGATATAAGGAATGGATTCATTACCACATCCATAAACTAGCTTTCTTGTCGTTTTTCGTGCCTTCTTGCGGTAGTTCCCCCTCCGCCCCTCCGGCTGTTTATCTGCTTCCTCGCCAAAAGAGAATGTTCATAAAAAACGGTTATATATGTGTGGTGTGCTGATAGACTTTAAGATTTTGAGAAATTTGTTTTTTATCATTGACAAATATTTTTGTGTTATTATAATTTTGTACCAAATATAATCGGGTTTATTGTTTAAAATGAATCTTCTATTTCTCTTTGGTCGAGTTTATAATAAAAAATAGAAAGAAAGCTTTATCATGAGAACAATGTGCATATAAAGTACAGTCCCTTATATATGCTTTTTCCATTCTGAGAGGGCGGGAGGAAAATTGCCATGCATGCGGCAGAGCAAGGCTGGCCAGTCTGTCCTTTGCATAGGTCCATATCAGGAAACATATGAGCCTCGAATTAGCTCAATCGATGTTGTTCATCACAAAAATTGGCATTGACGGACAATTTTGTTCCTGTTTTTCCCTTGGATTGGAGCCGTATGGGCGCAACCGGCATGGGAATTTACATTTTGAGAGAAGAAAAGACTTATCGACGGTTGTAATGGCAATTTCAAGCGCAGTAGGACAATGGAGCCCAGAACCGGCTTCAAAGGCTGTAGGTCAAGCTTTAGGGCCGTTCTTCGGAGCTGTAGCCGCAATTGCACCCGATGACTATGTATATGGAAATATCCATAAAAGGTATAGGGAGGTCTATGTAAATGGTGTATTCTCCTACTATCAGACAGAATATACGGTTACAGCGTGGTTGCACCACGATGGAAAAGACATCTACGGTGGAGAAACCACAGAGTATTATGAGGGGACTTCTCCCATGCGCCTGGAAGCGTGAACGGCTTAAATCTTTATAAAACTAGGGGAGGGATTCCTATGCAAACGGGGGATAAGGCCCTTTCCATCCTGTTTCGTCTATTGAGCGCTATATTGCTGGCAGGTGCGTTCTATATTGCACTTACAGGAGCATTTGGTCTTAGCCGGGCAGCGAGATGCGTGCTGCTTCTGCTGGTTGGAGCTTTTGCGTGCAAAGAGCAGCTTCGCCTTCTATGGAATCACTGGCGAAAGGGGACGGCGATCGATTGGAAGGACCCCTGGATACTGTTTCAGTTCTTTTTAGTGATCCTGTGGCTGGCGATCTTCCTGGGGGTCTGGTTTTGAGGATAAGAAGAGGAAGCCGGCCAGCCGGCCGAGGGGGGCGTTGTTCCGCCCGAACGAATGGCTGGAACCTCCTGCCGTTTTCGGTGGAATAGGGTTCCGAAAATGCACTTGTAAACCGAATCCATACGGAAGAAGGGGCGGCTGCAAACCCCATTCCCAACAGCGGCCTACTCAAGCCGCCTTAAAACAAATAAATGCGCCTGGAACAGTCGGAAGCCGCTGTTTCAGGGCGCATGTTTGTAAAGGGTCCGTTCGAGCAGTCTTTACTTTGCCGGACTGATTGCGTCGATGGCCCGAAGTTCTTCTTCGGTAAAGGCTGTATGGCCGATAATTTTGAGATTTTCGAGAATCTGTTCCGGCTTTGATGCGCCGATCAACACGCTGGTTACCTCGCCGTCGCGCAGAATCCAACTCAAGGCCATCTGCGCCAGGCTTTGGCCACGGCTTTTGGCCAACTCGTTCAGTGCGGTAATCTGCGCAAGCTTTTCTGAAGTCAGTTGTTCTGCATGCAGGAAACGCCCATCGGTTTTGATGCGGCTGTCCTCCGGGATTCCTTTTAAATACTTGTCCGTCAGAAGCCCCTGCGCCAGGGGACTGAACGCAATAATCCCACATCGATTTTGTGCAGCAAAGGCCTTTAAACCGTCTGTTTCAATATGCCGGTCGAATATGGAATACCGGCTTTGATTGATGATAAACGGGCATTTGAGGTCCTTTAGAATCTCCATCGCCCGTTGCGTATGCTCCCGGTCATAATTGGAGATCCCGGCATACAAGGCCTTTCCGCTTTTGACCGCTGTGTCGAGGGCCATCATGCTCTCTTCCAGTGGGGTATTGGGGTCCATGCGATGGTGATAAAAAATATCTACATAGTCCAATCCCATCCGTTGAAGGCTCTGATCCAAACTGGCCAGCAGGTATTTCCGGCTGCCCCAGTCCCCGTAAGGGCCATCCCACATTGTATATCCAGCCTTGGTGCTGATGACCAGCTCGTCCCGGTAGGCGGACAGTTCTTCCCGTAAAATCCGGCCGAAATTGCGTTCTGCGCTGCCGGGTTCAGGGCCATAATTGTTGGCCAAATCAAAATGGGTGATTCCATGGTCAAAGGCTGTGAAACACATGGCCTTCATGTTCTCATAGTCGCCATTGGAGCCAAAATTATGCCAAAGCCCCAACGAGAGGGCGGGGAGCTTCAATCCGCTATTCCCACTGCGGGGGTAAGGCATGGTTGCGTATCGGTTATTACTAGCTGTATAAGGCATACAAAATCCTCCTACTTGTTTTATTATAGGTGAAAATCTGAACTTCTAATCGAAATTGTACAGCTTCAAGTACACTTGAAGTCAAGAGGAATTTTGTAAAGAATCCCTTTCTTTTTATGTTGTTTGTTGATGGACGAGGCCTTTCGATTGATCCATCGTGTGGGGATACAGCTGGATAACGGGCAATGGCATCTTGACAGCCATCCTTGTACGGAGCAAGAACACATTTGAATTTTCAACAACGAATTGTTGAAACAGTGGAAAACATTACGATTCGTAATGAGAAAGAGGTTCCTGAGAGAAAAGCGTTGTACTTTCCAGAGGGTGAAAGGCCAGTCCTGTAAACAGTTTGGGATAAAACCAGGTTGATTTCTGCGGCATTTTTTCGCCAGCGTCCGCGACTTCACAGATTTCCTTGATGCGAGCAGGATTGACAAAGAACGCGCACTGGCATGCGCCCGACCGGGCAGAGGCCAATGCCTCGGAAAAATCGTGCGTATAGGTTAAATGCGTCTGCTTGGCAAGCTTCTCTGCGTCGATGCCAAGCATTCCCTCTAAAATCACCTTGTGGAGAAGGGATACATTCAGGTTTCGAGTGGCCGGGCTCTCCTTTGGACAAAGGCGATCCATCAGGGTTTCGTCCTTTAAAAGCAGCAAATGCCAGGTTTTTCCGCCGGAGTAATAGGCAAAAGCCTTTTTGCCCTGCCGGTGGAGGGCATCCATGTTCGTCTCGATGTATTCCGGGGGTGTGTCCATCTCATATACCTGAAAAACGGTGGCACAGCGCTTGAGCAGTTCTTTCTCGTCGAAGGAGTTCAGTCCGTGAACTAGGCGATGGATGGGTAAGACCGCCAGGCCGGAATGGTTCAGGTCAGCTAACCCAATCAGTACGTATTCTGCTTCGGGCAATCCCTGTTCCCGACACCAGTTCCGGTAACGCAGTGCGGTTTCATAGCGATGATGCCCGTCGGCGATATAGATCTTCCGATTGCGGAAATCCTCGCACAAGGCGCCGATGGCTAAGTGGTCATTTATGACCCAAAGGCGGTGTGTAACGCCGTCCACCGTACAGGTACTGCGTGGGGTATCCGAGGAAAGGCGTTCTATACGCTCGCGCGTTTCCCGTTCCGGGTCCGCATAGAGTCCATAAATAGGGCTGATATTGCAGCCGGTCGCCTGCATCAGACGGAATCGATCGAGTTTTGCCTCATCAAGCGTATTTTCGTGGGGCAATACGATTTTCTCAGAAAAGTCCGAGAGCTTCATCCGGCACAGGAGAAGTTTATTCCGCAGCGTTTCCCCCCGCACTTGAAATTCTTCCTCATAAAGAAACATCGCAGGGGCGGAGTCCTGTTTGAGAATGCCCTGCTTCATCCAATCTCTCAAGAGTTCTGCTGCATGCGGATAGGTATCTGGGACTTCTAGGTGCATACTGTTATACGGGCTGCGGGAGAGGTATGTTTCCCGGTCGCCGGGAGCGAGTACGTCATAGGGAGGACAGATCAGGTCCTCCAGACTGCCGGCCTTGTTTGTATAGCGCAAAGCGCGCAGGGGTGCAATTTCTGCCATGGATACCGCCTTTCTGGCCTCAAACGGAGCCATTCTGTTCCATATGGGAATTTTTAGGAGCTGGGATTCGTATGACCGCAAAAACGGGAGAAACATGAGCAGATAACAGCAGGCAAACATACCGATATCCAGCGCCTTTTTCTATATTCTGTTATTTATTATAAAAAAGCTCCCTTTGTTTGTCAAAAGGATGAACGGTACCTACGGAGGTCGAGGGTCTCTCCGTTCTCTGCTTTTGGTTCTAGTAGCGCCGGCCAGTGTGATGGTCGAAAAAAACTTTCCTGGGGGAATGGATCGAAAAACAACCTGTTGTATCCCGTTTTATGGGATACAACAGGTTGTTTTATAGTATATACGATATTTGGATGGGTTTCCCGGATTCAACGGCTGCATTGCGATCCTTAAAAACACTTGTACAGAGAACTCCGTTTTAAACAGCAAATGAGCGGTATTCATTCAGCTGCCCGCTATCAGTCGTTAAAGGCGGATGGAAATAGATGCCCGTCTAGCTCGCGTGGGGGACGGGATGGTCGTCGCGGCGGAACAGCATACTGATACACCACAGAGCGCACAGCGCCACCACTACATAGATAATACGGCTGATAATCCCGGCCTGTCCACCACCGATCCAGGCCACGAGGTCAAATTGGAAAAGGCCCACAAGGCCCCAGTTGAGGCCGCCGATAATCAGCAGCGTCAAAGCGATTTTATCCAACATATTTTTTCTCTCCTTTGGCCCGTCGGGGCCCTGAACTTTTGCGGAAAACTCCGCTTGTCCCCATTTTTCCCGCAGAAGAGAAAAATATACGAAGTACGTTATTGGAAAGGGAAGCGGCTTCCAATTGATCCAGTTCTTTACAAATCAGAACAGCCTTTCAAATCAAATAGAGAATTTTCATAATCTTTTACATAATACCGTATATTCTTGCGGCCTTTTTGAATAATGGTGTGTCCCTCTGTTTCTAACTTCTCTTTCTGTGCTTCAATCCCGCCGGGATATTTGGCATTTAGCTCTCCGTTTGCTTTCAATGTTCTCCAATAAGGCGTTTCATCTTCGGAACGCTGATCGCTTGCCCACGCTACAATCGAAACAAAAATTCCTGCTGTAATAGGCTCTGTAAAATCTGCACCGCTTAACTCTGCAAAGTATTCCCGTATTTTCCCAACAGTAATTACTTTGCCATAAGGAATTTTTTTCATTATTTTGTCATAGTCTGTAGGTGGGGCAAAATACATTTTGTTTCCACCATATTTTTCAATACTTTTCTGGTCTGTAATCGTTTGAAACTTTGGCATATCCGAATGGTTGTGTAACATAGCGTTAAAATCTTTTTTCTCTTCATTTGCCATTTCAGCCACCTCCTACTTTCAGGATAATGGGTTCAATCCTTTTATGCAATGAGACGGTTTAAAAAATCTCAACAATCAAAGATTTATTCGTCACTGAAAACTGGGATTTGCCTGCTCTTACAGCCGGAAACAAGCGCCTACCTTTCCTTTATTATTATGTAAGATTGTAGGCTCTTTTGGCAGCCATTCTTTTCATAAAATTTCTCTACGTCTGGTTGCGAACCAAAGTATAACATGGTAGGGGTATTGTCCTTTGCCAGTTGCAGAAGTTTGCTTCCAACACCCTGTTTTTGATATTGTGGAAGAACCAGTAATTCTGTAATGGTTCCAAAATAATAGCCGTCAGAAAGAATACGCAAACATCCAACAAGCTCCTTCTGGTCATAGGCTGTTATATTGAGTGTTTTGGATAATGCGCTCTTTGTCCGTTCCATATCATAATCACCCGGCCATACTTGATGAACAAAAGAAATAAACATGGATGCATTGAGTTCTTTATCGTCTACTTTGTAGTCCATTACGGTTCCTCCACAACTTTCAAATGATTTTTAGTTATATTAGAACATCCAAAAGAACGAATTGGAAAGTCCCCCGCAAGGCTTCCACGGCCCCTTATCCGGATGTTTCAATGCTCTCTCAACCGTCAGAAATCTCTGATTCCCGCTTACGGCGTGAGGTTATCTATAACATCCAAAAGAACGAAATGAAAAAATCCCCCGCAAGGCTC
>BCAA01000054.1 GCA_001305115.1 Clostridia bacterium UC5.1-1E11
TATCCTCCATTAGGCCTCCATTGGCCCACGATCCATAAAGAATGATTTTTTCATTCTTTATGGATTCATTATACCATTTTTTCTTCTCTCCATCTAATAATAGAAAAAATAAAATTTACTATTTTATACGGTTTTTATTAGTAACCAGATATTTTTTATAAATTTTATATGTCCATTCCTATTTTTAGAGGCTCATCCTATAAAAGATTATCATTTGTCCGTTACGCTTTCTGATCGAACGCATCCCCATCGTCTGGCTAACTGGCTGATTTTTGAAAAGTTAAACGAACCGTAATTTTCTGCAATCATTCTTAGAGGTTGCTGTATCCCCTTATACACAAAACGAGGGTATCCCAAAAGCCATAAAAGACTTCCGGATACCCTCGCTTTTTAGAAACTCAGATCTTTTTTGAAACAGAAAGAGGACGCCCCTCCCATGAATCAAAAAATCCATCGTTTTGAGACATCCTCTTTTTGATCGCTGAACGGTTCACACCCCGCGCGATCCTATTTGCAATTTTGTACAGCCCTCAGAAGTTATTCCGAAAAAGCCATGAGATGAACCGAAAAAATGCAAACCTTTACGCCTGCGGATTATTGGCCAGCTGCGGATATTCCCCTTCCGCGGCCGTCCAAACCGATGCGTCAAAGCCCTGCGGGAGCGTCCCCTTCAGCGCGCTCTCCTCGACCTTCTGGAACTCTCCGCTACCTACCGCAGCGGTAGAAACCGCATAACAATTCTTTATGGTTCCATTCTCATTCACTGCAACGCCGGCCGAAACTGTGTCAGAGCACTGAATTTTGTCGGTCGTGACCGCATAGCAGTTCTCAATGGTCGAGCCATACTGGTTGAGGCTTGCAAAGCCGCCAACATTGAATAGTCCGGCAATCGTATCGCGTGCAATCACATAGCAGTTGCGGATGGTACCACTGTTTTGGTTAGAACCTACAAAACCGCCTACATCCAGATTCGTACTCTGCTGCTGATCGACATTGATTCCCGTAACAGCCCAAGATTCCTCAATAACCCCCGAATTGTCGCCTGCAAAACCGCCGACGCCTTGGGTAGCGGTGACCGTTACCGTTGTATCAGCGCTGCAGCGGGAGACGTTTCCTCTGTTTGTTCCCACCAGTCCGCCTACATTCGACTGCCCGCGAACGCCCTCAGCGGTGACATGGACATTCAAAAGGGTGCCTGCTGCTTCATTGGAACCAGCAACGGCTCCAACAGAGGAACTCCCTAAAATTTCCTCTGCCACAATGTTGACATCTTGAATCGTCCCGCTATTGACGGCAAACAGGCCGACTGAAATTTTATCGCTCTTAGACACATTCAAACCAGAAATCGTATGGCCCTGGCCATCGAAGGTTCCCGTAAAGGGTTTTGTCGAATCCCCGTCCATACCCAGAGGCGTCCAATCCGAAGTAAGCGTAATATCGTCATTCAATACGAAATCGCCGTCCATATTCTGGCCGATCTTTTTCAAGTCCTCTTCCGAGTTGATGGCCACAGCCTCCTCGGGGTCGGTCGAACTTGACCCGCCCTCATCGGGAACGCCGGCATCGGTGTCATCCATCTGATAGGCATTGAGCACCAGCTTGCTGTGATAGTGCTTGCCTGGTAGGCGTTATCTACTGTCTCCGGCAGATAACCTGCGATCACATAGGTCGCTGTGCCCTGGGCCGGAAGCATCGTCGTCATGTATGTATTGTTCGTCTCTTTCGCTGTGTTGCCCGACGCTGCTTCATCCGGATTTGCTTTAGCCTCGTCGTACGCTGTGTTCAGGTTGACGTCCTCAACCTTTGTCCAAGTTTCGCCCACCTGCTTATAGACAAATACCTTCAGAACCTTTTCCAGCTTGTTTTCACAAATCGGGCTGTCCGGCTGGGAGGCAGTCATTGTGCCGTTGGCCAGATCCTCTGCGACGAATTGTTTTTCGCCCTCTTTGCAGGCATAATCCTGTGCAATTTCCAAAGAAAGCTTTACCTTTGTAGGCAGTGTACCTTCATTGGTGATGGTCACCGGCTTAAAGTATGCCGGCACCGGCGCATAATCCGTGTCCTCCAGGTCCGTTGTCTTATCCTGGGTCACATCGTTGACCCATTTTTCGTTGCCATTGGGTTCCAACTCCTTGTAGAAGTTGTCGTACAACATCGGGCGCAGATTCTCGAACGTGAGATCCGTTACGTCTGTTTCACCCGGCTTCACGCTGATGTCCAACACGCCCGCAGTGAAATTCGCGTTCACCTTTTCCGTATCCGTAAACCAGGCCATGGTCATGCCTGCCAACAAGCTCAGTACCAACAGTACGGATACGCTTGACAGAACGACTCTACTCTTTTTGCTTTCATTGTTTTTCCTCCATTTCTTTTTACATCCCCTTTTGGGCCACTCACACCAACCCACAGCGACACGAGAATGTAAATAGGAAATTTTTACTTATAGATAGTATAATATTCTACCCCCGGTTTATTCTTTGAAAGAATAAACTAACAAAATCGCCATGAATATTTTCGGTAAAAATTGGTTTTAATTTTGTTCATTTCAACTAAAAATCGTTGAAATATCCGTATATTACTTTCCTGTTTCCGTCCCAACTTCCCGCCAAAGGCGTCGGCGTCTATCTCACCGGAGCCGCGCCAAAGCGCACAAAAGGGGCCCCGGAAAAATCCGGGGCCCCTTTGTTATTGCATTTCAAACCGATCGTGTAGTTTCTTTACTCACCCAGGAAGCTGTAGAACACTTCGAGTGTTTCCATTGTATCCAAATGGTCTCTCTCGACGACATACTGCGTCAAGAACAGAGCGATTTCTACATCCACCGCATCGTTGTCGGTTGCCGACGGTGCCATAATCGCATTCGACACAGACTTCAGCCGCAGGTTTGCCATGGCTTCATTCAGCTTCAATGCGGCTGCTTGAATTTGCGCCTGGGGCGCATACTTGTCAAGCGCCTTCGCCTCGGCAAGAGCCTGTTTGAACGCTTCTACACCGGTCTCTTGGTACAAACCTGCTTCAATGTCTCTATTGACTGCTTCGGCTTTTGCGATCACCGCATCCAGAATGTCCGTTGGAGAGGCAACCGAATTTGCCAAATTGAGGGCGTTGTCCATCAAACCATAAAAAGCATCCAGAATCTCATCCTCGGTGGCGTCCTCATCCTTTAAAACAGATTCCGCCTTATTGAAAGCATCCTCAAACTTTTCCCATGCATCGGGAAGGAAATTTTCTCCTCCAGCCTGCTCCAGGGGTTCCATCTTATCGTATAACTTTTGTAGATCGTCTCGGTCTAGGGAATCGATTTCCGCGTCATCGGGATCACTGACATCGGTCACATCCATCTGATAGGCATTCAAGACCAATTTTGCATGGAAATGTTTCCCCTGATACAGGTTTCCAACTGTTTCCGGCAGATAGCCCGCGACCATATAGCGCACACTCTCACCTGCTGGGATCATCACCGTCATATATGTATCCTGGCTTTCGTCTGCAGTTCCAGCGATGTCTGCATCATATTCGGTGTTCAGGTTAATATCCTTCACTTGATTCCACTTACCACTATTTATACCATTTTTATTAAGATAAACAAATACTTTCAGAACATCCTGTAAGCCATTTTTACAATTCTCCGTCTTGCCCTGCGTGATCGTAACACCATCCTCAGTCAAAACAGGTTCTTGGTCGTTGCCATCGACCATTTTCAGAGAAATTTGTACTTTTGTGGGCAACGTACCCTCATTTTTAATAACTACCGGCTTAAAATAGGCTGGAATAGGATTATAATCGCTTTCATGTAAGCCCGTTGTATTCCATTGTGTAACATCGTTGGTCCATTTTCCGCTGCCATTGCCCGCCAGTTCCTTTTCAAAATTTTCAAACTGCATCGGGCGTAAATTCTCAAATGTAAGGTCCTGCACGCCTGTCTCTCCTGGCTTTACACTGATGTCCAGCACGCCGGCAGCGAAATCCCCACTGACCTTTTCCGTATCTGTGAACCAGGCCATCGTCATTCCGGCTAATAAACTTAATACCACTAATACAGATACTCCTGACAAAACGACTCTACTCTTTTTTGTCTTTTGCATAACATATCCTCCTTTTCTTTTTGAAAAGCATTTTTGATGCAAGGCTCCTCCCCCCTTGCAGCGATTTGATTTTAGTATATCATAAAAATATAAAAAATCAATATTTAAAATCTAATGAATATTTATTTTTTATTGATATATTACAATTTATATATATATATATATATTAAAAGAAAATTTTAATTAATATTTTGTCGATATATGAGAATTTTTCTTATAAAATCATATAAATTGATTATTTTTATTATTGTTTTGTACACTTTATGTAATTCGTGTATCTTTAAAATTATATGGGCCTATCCATTGTATTAGACCTTCAAAACATATCGGCAACCACTCAAATCAATCAATATTATGTTAAATACCACATGAAAAATCTTTGTATGGCAGCTACCGGTATGTATTTCCTTATGAACAAACTTTTTATAAACCGGTTGAATATACGGTTCTTTTTTCTATTATTCTATGAGGCTTATTCCTATGCCACTCAGCATACCACATTTTAAAAGACCTCTTAATAGAATCTCTGGCGGCTATTTTTACAAAAACTTGTAAGGGCAAGGTCCCCACTCGGAATTATCCGGGTGGGGACCTTTATTTGCGAAAGAGGTATTTTTTATTCTGTTCTCATCCATTCATATGATTACCACCAACAAGGCATTTGTCGGGCGCACAGCGTTTTTTGTGCCTTCGGTGTTTCCTATGCTGGCTCTCTTTCATCCGTGATTCCTTGATCACATGGCTTATACCCTTCACTAGTGTCCGATATTCAATCAATAGTCACCGTGCAGTGTTTCACCCCATTCTGACCAGGCAGTGCCGTATAGACACCTGTGCTCTGGCCCGGTGGACGCACAGTATCTTTCGTGCTTATGGTATTCCCTACGTAAGTTTCCTGTTATCGGTTACCGGATACTCGATTGGATACCAGCTGTTTTTGCTCCTTCCACAAATGATTTCGATGTTCTCCTATCATAGGCAAACACATTGTATCTTTTACATCTTAAGTACCTCCTACGAAAATTCCCTGTTATCGGGTACAAGACACCTGATCGAATGCGAGCTACCTTCATTCTTTCCGTAACACGATTTCAATGTTTTCCTATCCATTTGGGACATATAACGTCTTTCGCGCCTTCGGTGTTTCCTACGCTGGCTCTCTTCCATCCGTGATTCCTTGATCACATGGCTTATACCCTTCGCTAGTGTCCGATATTCAACCAATGGTCACCGTGCAGTGTTTCGCCCCATTCTGACCAGGCAGTGCCGTATAGACACCTGTGCTCTGGCCCGGTGGACGCAAAGTGCCTTTCGCGCCTTCGGCGTTTCCTAAACTGGTTCTTTTCCAGCAGCGGTTGCTTGATCGAATGGCTTATGTTTCTCGCAAGTATCCGACATTTAACCAATGGTCACCGTCAGTGTTTCACCGCATTTTGCCCCGACAGCATCGTGTAAACGCCCATGTTCTAACCCAGTAGACACACAGCATCTTTCACTCCTACGGTGTTTCCTACACGGTCTTTCTTCCAGCAGCGGTTACTTAAAATCGAATAGCTGATGTCTAAGGAAGTTCCCTGCCATTGACTGCCAGGCCCTGATCGGATACGAGCTACTTTCACTCTTTGTACAATATGATTCCGGTATTTATCGATTATTACCGGATTTCTACGGTGGGAACAAACTTTATACCATCTCCAAGAGGTTCCCCACGTTCTTCCAACCGCTACTACATGAATCGTCATCATACGATGCATTCCTATGCTTGTAAAAAGTTTGACCCAGTAGGAGTTATTCGCATTCTCGTTTGCGAACTCCCCTACTGGGTCATATGGGTGGAATATCTCTGCTTTAGCTTTCCTATGGGTTCGCTCCTATAGGGGCAAATCATCTACATGCGATTAGGATATACGTTTATATTTGCATGTAGAAAAGCTATCCGTCAGAGATATTCCATATTCTTTTTTCAGAGGCCTTATGCTACCGTTACTGTACAGTGTTTCACCACTTTCTGGCCCGGCAGCGTCATGTAGACGCCTGTATTCTAGCACGGTGACGCACAGCGCCTTTCGCGTCCCTACGAAAGCAGACTGCAAAGAGTTTGCTTTCCGTTCCACAGGGGAAGCCCTACAAGAACAAGCAGAAATCTTCATAGAGGCAGACATCACAAACCTACCACATACACAAAATGGATGGAT
>BCAA01000055.1 GCA_001305115.1 Clostridia bacterium UC5.1-1E11
CAACGGAGAAAATAAAAAACCAACTCAGCGACAAGAATTTTTTACAATTTATGAAAAAGCCGGAGCGTCATTCTAAATCTTTGTTGATCGAGCAAGCAACGGCTTCACAGCTGTTACTTGATTGTACCAACAAAGGGGGCGGGAGAAGCCGAGGCGCAGAACCTTTTATCTTCCCCCGCCAGGAGACGTTTTCTACTGTGCATCTTTACTGGGCCGGTTCCTCCCATTCAAGGAAAAAGGGTGTTTTGATTCTTTCTTGCAGGCGCCCCTCCCGATCAAATCCCATTTCTTGATAACCGTATTTCCAAGGAATTTCAGGGGCCCCTAGGCAGTGCATTTTCTTTGTTCTTTTAGCGTCGGCCAGACCGTGCACAACATGGTGATGAAACTCGCTGCACCACCGACAAAGTTGGAAATCGGCTCGGCCCAAAACACACCGTCGACACCCATCCCAAACAAACTGGGCAACAAAATCGTGAGCGGGATAACGATAATCACCTTGCGGAATATGGAAAAGAAGATCGCATGCTTTGCCTTGCCCAGGGCTACAAAAGTAGACTGTCCGGAGAATTGGAAAGTCATCATAAAGAAACCAAAAAATACATGTGTAATGCCGGTACACTGGCCTGCAGCAGGGCTGCATCCTCTGTATTAAAAATCTGGATAAAGAATTGGGGGAATAGGAACACCAGCAGCCACGCGGCCAATGTGTACACCATGCAGGTAAGAGTCATAAATACAATCCCTTTTTTGACTCGCCGGTAGGACTGCGCCCCATAGTTAAAGCCCAAAACCGGCTGCGCTCCACTGGTCAGGCCATTGACCGGCATGGTAAGAATGTCGCGCACCGAATTGAGGATGGTCATAACGCCCACATAGAGGTCGCCACCATATGTCTGCATCTGTGCATTACAGAGGATTTGTACTGCACTGTTGGTGGCCGACATGGTGAATCCTGAAAACCCCATGGCGGTGATCTGTTTGACCATCCCGCCGCGCAGGAAAAATTTTGCCGGTTCCAGGCGCAAAATCGCCCTTTTACCGCTCAAAAAGCGCAACACCCATACCGCGGACAGCCCTTGGGAAAGTACAGTGGCAAGCGCCGCTCCGCGGACTCCCAAATCAAATACAAAGATAAACACCGGATCGAGCACCAAATTGGCGACCGCGCCGCACAGTACTGTCAACATCCCGATGCGTCCAAATCCCTGCGAATTAATAAAATTGTTCATCCCCAAGCTGACCATCACAAAGATGGTACCCACCAGATAGATCAGCATATAATCCCGCGCATATGGATATGTAGCGTCGCTTGCGCCGAATAAGTACAAAAGCGGCTTCAAAAAGAGATACCCCAAGGCAGTGAGAATCCCTCCGCTCATCAACAATAAAGTATAGGAGCAGCGCATAATGCGTCCAGCTTCCTCATTTTCTCCACGCCCTCGTGCAATGGAACAGAGCGGCGCGCCGCCCATGCCAAAAAGGTTTGCAAAGGCATTTAAAATATTAATGATCGGAAACGTCAGGCCCAATCCCGTCAGTGCCAACGTTCCTACATCGGGGATACGCCCAATATAAACGCGGTCTACGACACTGTACAGCAGATTGATCAATTGCGCCAACATCATGGGCATCGCCATCCCCATGATGTTCCCAGCCATACTTCCCTTTGTAAAATCGTTCTGTGCGTTCTTCGTGTGGTTTCTCCCCTTTCCGCCACTCTACCGAATATTTTGCCGTTAATCTATGAAAAGAAATCTTTCGCTGAATCGAGCACACCCACAACTTCCTTTTTTAAGTATAAGGCAGAAAAACCTCCTATAGTTCTGTAGGTGACTTACAGATCAAATCCTTCTCCATTTTCCATACAAAAAAGCCGGAGAAAAGTTCTCCGGCCTCGCCTGATCAAAATAAGATAACCTTTGATAGACTACAACAGACCAACCATTCCAAAGCTGCAACCTGCCATAAAAAGGGAAATCCCTTGATTCCTCTTTCTGCATACCACCGGACGAGAATCGTTTATGCACGCTTGAGTTCGTCGATTTCGTGTCCCTGTTCCGTGACCATTCGCTCTAAATTGCATACCCGCCCACGCAACGAATCCAACGCGCCCACTCCCGGCAAACGTTCTAAGATCTGCGCATGGCCTTCGGCCAACAGGCGAATCGGCTTCATGACGCCGTTCTCTATGTAAGCATGGGTGCGATTTTCGCCGGCATGGAACTCCGCGCTCATTCCTTCACGCATCCGCTCCTCGCTCGCACGAATTTCCATCTCTAGCTTGGCGTGAAACTCGGCGCGCAAACGCTCCTCGCTCGCCAAAATCAGCTGCGCAATCGCTTGCAGATCCTTTTCCTCCAACATCTCCGTTTCCCTCCCGTTGTCCGTTCCTTTGGTAGTCCCATTCTAACATAACCGCCTGAGGGATGCAAGGATAGGAGCATATCTTCCTCTTTCCCATTTGCTTTTTCTCCGGGGGCTTGCTACAATAGGAAAAAAGGGGGATGCCAAATGATTTATATCACGGGCGACACGCACATTCCATACGACGTGACAAAGCTGACAACCAAGGCGTTCCCCGCGCAAAAAAAGCTGACAAAGCATGATTATGTATTGATTTGCGGCGACTTTGGCGGTATTTGGACAGGCCCTGGTGGTTCGGACGACTTTTGGCTCCGCTGGTTTAAACGCAAAAAGTTTACAACCCTGTTTGTAGATGGTAATCATGAAAATTTTGAGCTTTTAAACCAATATCCTGTGGAACAGTGGAACGGCGGCAAGGTGCACCGCGTGACAGACAGTGTATTCCACCTGATGCGCGGTCAACTCTTCACCCTGGAAGGACACAGAATCTTTACTATGGGGGGTGGCGCCTCCGGAGATGTGGAATTCCGCACAGAGGGGATCTCCTGGTGGCCAGAGGAGATGCCGAACGCAGTGGAATATGGGGTGGCCATGCGCACGTTGATGGCCGCTCATTTTGAAGTAGACTATGTGGTTACCCATACCGCGCCACTAAAAATTGTCAATCAATTTCGCAAGAGGACGAGAGAAGAGCCCTTCAATCGCTTTTTAGAAGGGATTGACTCCCGCCTGCATTATAAACGATGGTATTTTGGGCATGTACATAAAGATTTGGACATCGATGAGCATCATACCGCTGTGTATCAAAATCTACTTCCTTTGGGAACCAGTCAAGTGGATTTTCAACCGAAAGAGGATGGATGGTGGAAAACATGATCAAACGCAACTATCAGAAAGAATTGGACGCGGTTCTTTCACGTTTGGAGCTGGAGGAAAAACACCCCAAGCTTCTACTGCATGCTTGCTGTGCACCGTGTAGCAGTTATGTATTGGAATATCTTTCGCGCTATTTCTCCATCGTCCTATTTTATTATAATCCCAATATCTCCCCTCAGGAGGAGTATGAAAAACGAGTGGCAGAGGTCCGCCGTCTATTGCAGGAGATGCCGTTATCCAGCCCGGTAGTCCTCACGTTGGGTGACTACGAACCGGAACGGTTCTTTGCCCTTGCAAAAGGCCACGAGGCAGAACCTGAAGGCGGAGACCGGTGTACCTTATGTTATCACCTGCGTTTGACCGAAGCGGCCAGAGCCGCCAAAGAACTGGGCTGTGATTTTTTCACGACCACGCTCTCCATCAGCCCTTATAAAAACGCAGAAAAGTTGAACACCATCGGCGCAGAACTGGCGGAAACTTATGGGGTTCCCTATCTATTCTCCGATTTTAAGAAACGGAACGGCTATAAGCGTTCCATCGAACTGAGCCGGGAATACCACCTCTACCGGCAGAATTACTGCGGTTGTGTCTATTCCCGCGCAGCTGCTTTGGCCCTGGAAGCCAACCGGACATAACCGGTTTTAATAAAATTTGATTCATCAAAGGAACATTTTTATGAAGCATCCGCATTGATTTTCCATCAACGGAATTTATCTTTTTTAGCCTTCGGCGCCATCGTCCGATAGGCTTAGGGGATTGTTGCCCAATTACGTTGAAAGGGAAATTGTTATGCAGAAGCGAACGATTTGGCTCTGCTATGCAATCGCATTTTTGCAGGGCCTTTTATTTTACGCACCGATCTCCACTCTTTACCGGCAGACAAATGGGATCAGCATTTTTGAGATTACTCTGATCGAAAGCATTTCCCTGGCAGTTAGCCTTGCTATGGAACTTCCTTGGGGTTGGATTGCAGACCGCATTGGATATCGCAATACCCTGGTGATCTGCCATTTTCTCTTTTTTCTTTCGAAAGTTTTCTTCTGGCGAGCCGACGGATTCGCCTGGTTTTTAGCAGAACGGCTTTTACTCTCCGTGGTTCTATCCGGATTATCCGGCTGCGATACCGCGTATCTTTTTCTGGCAATGGGCGGGAAAAATTGTCCAGAAAGGGAATCCCGCCGCATTTTTGGCTGTTGGGAGGCAATGAATACAGCCGGGCTCGTGTTGGCGTGTGTCCTTTTTTCATGGTTTATCCGCGAGAATTATCGCCTCTCGGCCCTTCTAACGGTCTACTCCTATGGTGCAGCTTGGCTGCTTTCTGTGTTCTTGCCATCGGTACCAGCAGAAATCACCGCTCCGCGGCCACATTTACGGGCGCTTTGTAAACTTCTGATGTGCGACCGGCGTTTTTTCTCTTTCTTCTCGGCTGTGCACTGCTCGAAGAAAGCAAACAGACCATTACTGTTTTCCTAAACCAGTTACAATATTTGCGCAGTGGGATTCCCCCGGCGACAATGGGCATATGTACCATCCTGGTAACCTTCTCTGGACTTTCTTCCATGCAATCCCACCGGTTATCTACTCGTCTAGGAGAGCGTCGAACCGTTATTCTGATCTTTGGTGCAGGGGGCCTGGCATGCATTTTAATGGCCATCTGTGCACATCCGCTGCTTTCTGTTGTAGGGATGATGCTTTTATGTGCAGCGAATTCCGCCTTTGTTCCCTTGCGCGTGGATCTCCAAAACCGTCACATCTCTGTGTCAAGCCGAGCAACCATGCTCTCCATCCATTCCCTTGCGATGAATATGACCGCAGTTGGAACCAATCTGGCATTTGGCGCTTTGGCAGAGCGTTCCGTTGTGTATGCCCTTCTTTTGGGGGCTGGATTCTGCTTTTCAGGTCTGTTCATGTGTTTCCAGGGAAATGTGCTTGCCAAAAAGCGGTAAATATGATACCATCGGTTTTGTAGATTGACTCTAATTTTATGAGCAAATATAGAAAGGAGCGGCGTATGAAAAAGGATAAGGAAAAGAAGAAAAAACGAGTGAAACGGGCAATTTCTTCACCCGCATCAACAGAAGTTTCCCCCTTGAGGAGGAAAAGATCCAAGAAACATCCTCTGAGGCGCCGCTCGCTTATTTTTACGTGTTGCTGGCGGAAAATGGAAAATCCGCATTTTGTGGTCCTTGCGGGATGGGCAGACCCGCCGCTACGGAGAGATTAAGTCCGCTGTATCGGGCATCACAGACATGATGCTCAGCCAAAGTCTCAAGGAACTCTGTTTGGACGGATTATTGTACCGGCAGCAGTACCAAGAAATCCCTCCAAAGGTCGAATACTGTTTGACTTCTTCCGGGAAAACACTTCTGCCTGCGTTGACTGCCCTATGCGAATGGGAACGTCAGATGACGCAGGCAGCGAGCAACAAATAAGAGGAGTTGGTTCCATCCGTATTTGCTCTACAGCGCTAATTGCAGCCATGATCCTTTGGCCTACACGAAAATACTGTTTGCCATGGGGAAATCGTTTCTTTATGCACGATTCGCCTTTGTAGTTTAGCCGATGGTTTTACGGCCAACTGACCAGTTCTTTTCTAGAACAAAACACCTGGGGTACATTCGAACTTGAATGTACCCCAGGTGTTTTTTACAGGGGAATCAAACATTCCTCCTTTGAAGCGCTTCGAAACACTTCTATGAGATTACGCAATTTCTACACTGCAATGCAGCTTCGCATTCTGGCACGGAAGTGTGGTGTAAACACCTGTGCTCTGGCACGGTGGACGCACAGCGTCTTCCGCGCCTGCGGCGTCTCCTACGCAAGCTTTCTGCTATCGGCTGCCGGGGGTTTGATCGAATACGTACACGTTTATACCTTACACAAATTGCCCGGCGTTCAGCCAATGGTTACCGTG
>BCAA01000056.1 GCA_001305115.1 Clostridia bacterium UC5.1-1E11
GCCTCTACAGGCTCGCCATTGACTGTCACGCCTGCGATCTCTCTTCCTTCGACTCTCGGCTCAAAGGTCAGGTCGAGATTCGTGTTTGCCATTACGACGTCTTTATATGCGCCGATCAGGTTTGCAATCGTCTGCTCTTCCCCATCGATCGACAGCTTCACCGTCGTCGGGTAGCTTACCGTCAGGGTATGTTCGCTCGGAATCACCGGTTCGTCGGGAATATCCTCCGAGTTCGGCGTGGTCATCGCTGCATAGAGGATATTCTTTGCAACTCCTATCGCCATCTGGCTGGCATCTTCCGGAAGCGCTTCTGCATCCGCGATGGCACGTTCCAGGCGTTCCAAACTGGCTTGTGTGAAGTTTGTGGTATCCGTTGCCTTGGCCTGCGCCAGAATTTCTGCTAGCTTCTCACAGTCATCCGCTGTATCTGCCCGATCATTTGTAGTAATCACAATCTCTTCCGAGGTCATTACCGGCGTTGTTCCATTCATTCCCATGAATTTGACATAGTAAGTGCCGTTTTCCGGGACGGAAAAGGCTGTTTTGTCTGCTGAGAAAATGCCGGACCCCTTATAGCCATTAAAGAAGAAATCTACAAACTCATCTGTATATACTCCGGATTCCGTACCTACCAGCGCCTTAAAGCTGGTCGCATTGGAAGTCTTGGGATAATTTACACGAACGACGTTATAGGAAGAATCCGCTGTTACTTCTTTGACTTCTACTGTCTGCGTTTCTAATTCCTCGATCTCTTTGTCCGTCAGAGGACGAACCGTCACATGGTTTACTTCAAACGCGCGGTTGTATCCGCGCAGACCAATTTTTCCGGTTTGGTGCGTAGTATCGGTCAAGTTGGCTACCTGTTTGTCATCGATATAGAACAACATTCGGTCGTGGTGAACCAAAACCTTTAAGGTATGTGGAATGCTGGTATCCAGTTCATAGTTTTCATTTCGCAAACTGGTCCATCCGTTGCTCGCCTTTCCAATTTCGAAATTGGTTCCGCTGATGCCAAAATAGTACCCGTAATAATTGTCTGCACCAGGACCTTCATTTGTTGTACGGAAAATGATTCCCGAATTTCCACCACCATCCAGCAGTTTGAGGTTCACTTCATAGGCAAAGTCACTCCAAGTGTCGTCGCCCGCTGTCGCTTTGATATCCGTGCTGGAACCCAGGCTCATCTTTCCATCTTCAATCTGAATACGGTCAGCATCGCCCACCTTCGTCCATCGTGCATTTGATTCCTCCATGTTGGAGAAATCGTCCACCAAGTTGGCCTCTACATAGGGCGGCCAATCAGAGGGACCTTCTTCGCCTGTTTCAAATACGGTGAGATCATCCTCTTCCACCGGGCGAACCGTTGTATTATACACGGTAAACGCCTCATTATAGGAACGCAGACCGATGGTACCATTTGCAAAACGATCATCTTCAAAGGTAGTAAGCAATTCATCGTTTAGATAAACGGCAAATTGATTCCCATATACGACAACTTTTAATCGATAGGTCTCACCGGGCTGAATGTCTGCGCGGATCGGTTTCAAATCATGCCATGCGCCGTCCGCATAGCCAATCATTACACCAGGGCCATTGTATGCCTCACCGGTTTCCGGCAAATTCTTGACATCCAATCGGCCGATTCCTACAAAGTACCCCTGGTAATTGTCCGGCCCCTCTCCAATGTTTGTTCCACGAAGGATCAAACCACAGTTGTTGTTATTCGCCAAGTCTACGGATAGTTCCGCCTCTGCGACAAAGTCTACCCACTTATCCGCATCGGCGAGGTTCAAGACAGCCTTGACATCCGGATCTTTTTCAAATCGGATCTCGGTCTTGGAGCCGTCTGCGCTGGCGCGCAGAGAAACTTTCCCGTTTGGATCGTAGAGTTTCCAATCCTGCTCCATATAGTTGAGGGAATTAAAGCCGTTGTAAACCGCTGTAGGTACATTCGGATTGGGCTTTAATCCACATTCGCTGGCCGGTTCGAAGGCCATTTCTGCACTTTCCACCTCTTGCCCCATAATGGGCGCAATCACTTTGACGTAATAGGTTTCGTCTGTATCCAGACCAGTGAGAGTAGCTGTGTTGGAGCTGAATCCGCGTACCGTATGGGTATAAACACCGGACTCCGTTCCATATACCACACGGTAAGGAGTTTCCTGGGGATCGAGGTTCGTGACCAATTTTATGCTATCGCCGGAACGACGGGTGCTATTGATCTGTATCTCTGTAATCGAGCGCTCTACTGGGACAACCTCAATCTCATCGACCGTAACTCCATCCGTAAAACGGATATTATTATATTGTTCTGCATCAAAACGGAAACCGCCGGAAAGCAAGTTTTTAAGGTCTGTAATGGTGGCAGAACCCGTCGAGAGATCGATCTCCTGCGTGTATTTACCATTGATTACAACTGATCCCACGCCATTTCCCCGGACATGCAACGTATAATTGTTTGCAGCAGGAACGATGACATTATCAAACTCCTGATAGGTCACTCCATTGTCCTTTACTATCTCCGCATCACGCTCTGCTGTACGAACCACCGTTTCCTGTGCCTCTCCGATCTTTGGAAAATGAGTGATGCGCAAACGGCCGCAACCGTAGGGGATCAACTCGATGTCCTCAACCAAGCTCTCATCGTAAGGGGTAGGACCAAAGGGCTGCGGTCCGGCAATATTTCCATCAAGCTGCCACTCCGGTATAATCTGCCCCTTTGCCTTGAGTACAATTGGCGCGTTCTCTGTACTAAACGGTTGAAGCGGTACTTCATCCAATTTTTCAATTGTAAAGCTGGATGCTGGATCGTCTTCATCCACAATCAGACCATAGTTCCAACGGCTGGCGGGGAATACCTCGCGCAGGGGAGACTGTTCCTGATGTTCCACCTTCAGCTCGCGCGCATCGTTGCTATCATAGGTACGCCAGTCCTCTTCGATCTTAAGTCCGTAGATCAGGGGACCTTTTTCGACAGCGATGGAATCATTATACCAAGTGGATGTTTCAATCTCACTTGGGAAGTTCAGGTCAATCTCATCCCCTGCCTGCCAATCGCGCTGGATGGTGTAGTATTCGCCGGTAACAACGCCTTCCTGCTCTTCCCCATTGACAGAGACTTCTGGGGCGTCGCACCACTCCGGGATGCGCAGTTTCAATTCAAATTCTGCTGTTTCACCGCTGTAGCTCAAATGAACGGCATCTTCAAATGGATAGTTGGTTTCCTGTACAAAGGTTGCCGTTTTCCCATCGGCCACTTTCGCTGTCACGCGATTCGGTCCATAGGCTACCAGCGCCAGACCGTTGTCCGCTGTTGCCATCCACATGTTCTGGACAAACTTAGGCCAACCCATATGACAGTTAGCGAAACAACAGTCAAAACCAAGCGGTGCGCCAAACGCAGAGCTGTCCCCATGGTCGCAGTCAAACTCATGGTTGCCAAGCGTTGCCATCACCTGATTTTGCAGTACATAATAGGTATGGCCAGAGAGATCCGGCGTATAGGCTGCCGGAAGCGCATTGTAAGCCAACTGCTCTATGCGGTCACCAAGCCAAGCTTCACCCAAAATTTTCTGAGCAATCTCTGTGGAAAGCAAGCCCTCCACAATACCACAAGTTTCTGACCCGCGGGTAGAACGATTGTCGCGGGCTGCTTCGTCCGAGTTCGGCAGTCCGTCGATGCGCCCATGGTCCAAACTCATATTAAAAATACCGTTTCGCAGGGCAGTCCGGTACTTTTCACTTTGGTCATACTGATAATAAACCGGCGGAGTTTTCATTCCCTGGCTGGTGTTGACCACATGCTGGCGCACGGTCGTATTGTTGTACTGATCTTCCCAGTTGGTTGTCTGCTGTAGCAGGAGTTCTCCCAGGTCCAACAACCAGGCACTAGCCTCCGGATTGGCCGGGTCATAGACATGGTTGTACAGCCAAAACACACTATCAATATTGTCACCGCCACGGGCGTCCGCCCAGTTGCTCAAAGGCCGGTGCGGCAACTCTGACGCTTGATAACGGAAATATTTTTCCATAAAGGGAATCACACGCTCATCCGGCGTTCCTGCGGCCTCAGTTGCCTCATAGTAGTCACGAATCGCCATCAAAACAGGCATGCGGGACCACCAGCTATTCTCATTGGCCGGGCCAAAATATCCATCGTCACGCTGATTTTCAATGGACCAATCAATCCACTTTTGCGCCTCTGCTTTAAGCCCATCATCGTCGAGCGTATACGCCAATGCGACTAAGCCGCGTAAATAATAGGGGCCTCTCTCCCAATTTTCTCCATTCGGCGCGCCTAACCAAGCGCTGGTCTCCTCGTTGTAGTCATTAAATAGGGACATATTTCCCGTGAGATTATCCCTCTGCAATAAGAGCTGATTTTCCAGCCAACCACGCGCCTTAACTGCGCCAAGCGGTAGTTGAATCAGAGGCGTCTCCATCAGCTCTCCCTGATTGGCCAGGTAGTTGACGTTTCCCCGGCGTGTAGGCTCCTCCGCTGCTGCGGCAGGCAAAGCCACGCTACATAGCAACGATACTGACAACACACAAGCGGCTATACGCCGCCAAAGAGTTCCTGTGCGTTTCATAAATTCACCCTTTCATTTTCAGGCAATCAACTGCCTATTTTAGACTAAGTATAGCAGAAGCTTCAACGAATGTATTTACATTTTTTCAACTACTATATCCTTTTTTTTAAGATTATTCGATAGAAATACACACTTTTATAGAACTTATGTCGAAAGATGTAATCATTCAAACGCTTTGAACCGATTTGCTACTGGGTGGGTGCTCGAAAATCCGGTTTCCCCTGTTAAACGGCCATACCCCTCTTGCGATAAGTTCGTTCTTTTTGTTCGCCTATATGGTTTCACATTCTCTTTTTTAAACGCATCCATTGACATTCATTCTTACGGAACTATCCAAAGGGCTTTAACGATACATATGGTTTTCCCTTTACATCGACAGATTCGATGGCATCCCCTCGAAAAAGTCCCTTTAAAAAGTGGGTGATCCATTTTCATAATATAATTTTTGTGTCCGACCTCGCCCCACACTCCATACTCCTAATAGGAAGATCCCTGGAGTTTCTTTCCATGATTTTTTCGTATATGGAATCCGATCACTGGCGTATCTAGAAAATCAATAATCATTCGGGTCTACACTTCTCCCGCTTGCGTGGGTTGTAGTAGCTCTTTCAGTAGGGTAGAGGTCCATAACCGTGCGCCGGTTTTTAAAGATGATTTTTTCATTTTTCCTTGGCCACACTCTTGTGAAATTCCGTATGTTCATATTTTTGTCTGGTACCCTTACGGACAGAAATGCAAAACAGAGCCACCTTAAAAAGCACCGGCAATCCTTACTGCCTATTCCACCACCCCTGCTAACGCCTCTCTCCCCTTTCAAATTATATCCCACAAAAACGAAGCCCCTGCACCGGATTACTCGGTACAGGGGCTTTTGTCTGATATGGAGGACCTGCTGTAAAGAGGATTGCCTCCTCAACTTCTGTTATGGGAATCTTTCTCCTTACAGATTTTCATGGATTCGCTAAAAGTTTTTTCACCCTCATCACAAAAGGTTCTCCCCCTACTCTTTCGATTTCTGCCTGGGATAACGCGACCTACGGTCACCGTACAATGCAGTTTTGCATCCTGACCCGGCAGGGTGGTGTAAACGCCTGTGCTCTGGCCCGGTGGACGCACAGCGTCTTCCGCGCCTGCGGCGTCTCCTGCGCAAGCTTTCTGCTATCAGCTGCCGGGTGCTTGATGGAATATGTACACGTTTATACCTTACACAAATTGCCCGGCGTTCAGCCAATGGTTACCGTGCAATGCAGCTTCGCATCCTGGTCCGGAAGTGTGGT
>BCAA01000057.1 GCA_001305115.1 Clostridia bacterium UC5.1-1E11
GCGAAGGACCTTGAAAATTAAACAACGTTACGAAATGAAAAGGACCCGTAATGACTTTGAGAGGGACGGGAACATCCGAGAGGATGGGAACGGAACTTTCGGACGAAACGAGAATCCAGACTCGAGAAACTGGAATACACGTTAGTGTATCGAAAAGAGCTATTCAAAACTCTAAGTTGATTTAAACGCTCTACGGAGCGATTAAATACAAGATTTTAGAGAGTTTGATCCTGGCTCAGGACGAACGCTGGCGGCGTGCCTAACACATGCAAGTCGAACGGAGTTAAGAGAGCTTGCTCTTTTAACTTAGTGGCGGACGGGTGAGTAACGCGTGAGTAACCTGCCTTTCAGAGGGGAATAACATTCTGAAAAGAATGCTAATACCGCATGAGATCGTAGTATCGCATGGTACAGCGACCAAAGGAGCAATCCGCTGAAAGATGGACTCGCGTCCGATTAGCTAGTTGGTGAGATAAAGGCCCACCAAGGCGACGATCGGTAGCCGGACTGAGAGGTTGAACGGCCACATTGGGACTGAGACACGGCCCAGACTCCTACGGGAGGCAGCAGTGGGGGATATTGCACAATGGGGGAAACCCTGATGCAGCAACGCCGCGTGAAGGAAGAAGGTCTTCGGATTGTAAACTTCTGTCCTCAGGGAAGATAATGACGGTACCTGAGGAGGAAGCTCCGGCTAACTACGTGCCAGCAGCCGCGGTAATACGTAGGGAGCAAGCGTTGTCCGGATTTACTGGGTGTAAAGGGTGCGTAGGCGGATCTGCAAGTCAGTAGTGAAATCCCAGGGCTTAACCCTGGAACTGCTATTGAAACTGTGGGTCTTGAGTGAGGTAGAGGCAGGCGGAATTCCCGGTGTAGCGGTGAAATGCGTAGAGATCGGGAGGAACACCAGTGGCGAAGGCGGCCTGCTGGGCCTTAACTGACGCTGAGGCACGAAAGCATGGGTAGCAAACAGGATTAGATACCCTGGTAGTCCATGCCGTAAACGATGATTACTAGGTGTGGGTGGTCTGACCCCATCCGTGCCGGAGTTAACACAATAAGTAATCCACCTGGGGAGTACGGCCGCAAGGTTGAAACTCAAAGGAATTGACGGGGGCCCGCACAAGCAGTGGAGTATGTGGTTTAATTCGAAGCAACGCGAAGAACCTTACCAGGTCTTGACATCCTGCTAACGAGGTAGAGATACGTTAGGTGCCCTTCGGGGAAAGCAGAGACAGGTGGTGCATGGTTGTCGTCAGCTCGTGTCGTGAGATGTTGGGTTAAGTCCCGCAACGAGCGCAACCCCTGCTATTAGTTGCTACGCAAGAGCACTCTAATAGGACTGCCGTTGACAAAACGGAGGAAGGTGGGGACGACGTCAAATCATCATGCCCCTTATGACCTGGGCTACACACGTACTACAATGGCCGTCAACAGAGAGAAGCAAAGCCGCGAGGTGGAGCAAAACTCTAAAAACGGTCCCAGTTCGGATCGTAGGCTGCAACCCGCCTACGTGAAGTTGGAATTGCTAGTAATCGCGGATCATCATGCCGCGGTGAATACGTTCCCGGGCCTTGTACACACCGCCCGTCACACCATGGGAGCCGGTAATACCCGAAGTCAGTAGTCTAACCGCAAGGGGGACGCTGCCGAAGGTAGGATTGGCGACTGGGGTGAAGTCGTAACAAGGTAGCCGTATCGGAAGGTGCGGCTGGATCACCTCCTTTCTATGGAGAAACGATTGGTTGAAGAACTGATCTAAATCCAAGGTCAGGCATTACGAGGAAACATTTCAAAACGTTGTTTAATTTTGAAGGCCCTTCGAGGTTGAACCTCGACACAAGCCCCGCCCGAAAGCAAGGGTGAGGAAAGGCCCTGAGAGAGGCGGGAGAGTCGAAAGAAACTCCCGAAGAAGGAAGGGAAGTTGGGGGGAGACAGAAGAGAGCTTTCAAAGAGGAAATAAACGAAGGTAGAACACCTGAGTGAACAACCAAATAGTTGGGGGTATAGCTCAGCTGGGAGAGCGCCTGCTTTGCAAGCAGGAGGTCAACGGTTCGATCCCGTTTATCTCCACCACAGGCCGAAAGGTCTGGAACGGCTACTGTGGCGAGAAAGACCGGATAGCCTCGAAGCCGGAAATATGGGCTTATAGCTCAGCCGGTTAGAGCGCACGCCTGATAAGCGTGAGGTCGGTGGTTCGAGTCCACTTAAGCCCACCAGCAGGGAAACCTGCAAAAGTAAATAGGAAGTTTCGCAAAGGACTTGGAAACGAGTTTGAAGAAGATTTCGTTAGGAATCGCAACGAGCGAAACAGACTATGTCCGTACATTGAAAACTGAATAAAGAAGCAGATAGAACGAGAAAAAGAACTTTGTAAAGTTTCGATTTTAAGTGAAATCTACAATTTCAAGAAGAACCAAGAGAAACACATGGTCAAGCTACAAAGAGCGCAAGGGGAATGCCTTGGCACTGAGAGCCGAAGAAGGACGCGACTAACTGCGATAAGCCACGGGGAGCCGTAAGTGGGCGCTATATCCGTGGATTTCCGAATGGAGCAATCCGGCTGGAGTCATGTCCAGTCATCGTACACTGAATCCATAGGTGTACGAGGGGAACCGCCTGAACTGAAACATCTAAGTAGGGCGAGGAAGAGAAATCAACCGAGATTCCGCTAGTAGTGGCGAGCGAACGCGGAAGAGGCCAAACCAGAGGTAGCAATACCTTTGGGGTTCGGACAGCAATATGTATGCAGCGATCTAGCAGAATGGTTTGGGAAAGCCAACGAAACAGTGTGAGAGTCACGTATGCGAAAGGTCAAAGCGACTAGCTGTATCCAGAGTACCGCCGGACACGTGAAACCCGGTGGGAAGACGGGGGGACCACCCTCCAAGCCTAAATACTACTCAGTGACCGATAGTGTAGAGTACTGTGAAGGAAAGGTGAAAAGGACCCCGGAAGGGGAGTGAAATAGAACCTGAAACCTTGTGCTTACAAGCACCGAGAGCTCATCAAAGAGTGATCGGGTACCTTTTGTAGAATGGTCCGGCGAGTGTGTGTAACTGGCAAGGTTAAGGACTTCAGGTCTGGAGCCGCAGCGAGAGCAAGTCTGAAGAGGGCGTATGAAGTCAGTTGTACACGACCCGAAACCGGGTGACCTACCCATGTCCAGGTTGAAGTGGAGGTAAAACTCCATGGAGGACCGAACCGACTCCCGTTGAAATGGTAGCGGATGAGGTGTGGGTAGCGGAGAAATTCCAATCGAACCCGGAGATAGCTGGTTCTCTCCGAAATAGCTTTAGGGCTAGCCTCGTATTAGATTACCGGAGGTAAAGCACTGAATGGTCTAGGGGCCGAGAGGCTACCGAAACCTATCAAACTCAGAATGCCGGATAATTGATGTACGGGAGTCAGACAGTGTGAGATAAGTTTCATTGTCAAAAGGGAAACAGCCCAGACCCACAGCTAAGGTCCCAAAATATTGTTAAGTGGAAAAGGATGTGGGGTTGCACAGACAACCAGGATGTTGGCTTAGAAGCAGCCACTCATTAAAAGAGTGCGTAATAGCTCACTGGTCGAGTGACCCTGCGCCGAAAATTTAACGGGGCTAAACAGTATACCGAAGCTTGGGATTCCGTGAGGAATGGTAGGAGAGCGTCGAATGAGGGGTGAAGTCATAGCGGAAGCGGTGGTGGACTTCATTCGAGTGAGAATGCCGGAATGAGTAGCGCGAAATGTGTGAGAATCATATTGGCCGAAAGTCTAAGGTTTTTGGAGGAAGGTTCGTCCGCTCCAAGTAAGCCGGGAGCTAAGGCGAGGCCGAAAGGCGTAGTCGATGCACATACGGTGGAAATTCCGTAGCCGCCAAAAGATTTAAGATAAGGGACACCCTAGAAAGGCATGACCCGGGCGATGGTCGCCCCGGGCGTAAGGGACCGAAATTAGAGTAGGGAAGCATGCTGGACGGGGGGCGAGAAAAGCTTATTGTATATCTGAGGCGCCCGTACCGCAAACCGACACAGGTAGATGGGAAGAGAATTCTAAGGCCAACGGGAGAAGGGTAGTTAAGGAACTCGGCAAATTGGTCCCGTAACTTAGGGAAAAGGGACGCCACGGAGACGTGGCCGCAGTGAATAGGCCCAGGCGACTGTTTAGCAAAAACACAGGTCTCTGCTAAATCGAAAGATGAAGTATAGGGGCTGACACCTGCCCGGTGCTGGAAGGTTAAGAGGAGATGTGCAAGCATTGAATTGAAGCCCCAGTAAACGGCGGCCGTAACTATAACGGTCCTAAGGTAGCGAAATTCCTTGTCGGGTAAGTTCCGACCCGCACGAATGGTGTAACGATCTGGGCACTGTCTCAATTACCCGCCCGGCGAAATTGTAGTACCGGTGAAGATGCCGGTTACCCGCGACAAGACGGAAAGACCCCATGGAGCTTTACTGCAGTTTAATATTGGGTTTCGGTAATTTATGTACAGGATAGGTGGGAGACTGGGAAGCCAGCACGCCAGTGTTGGTGGAGTCACCCTTGGGATACCACCCTTAAGTTGCTGGAATTCTAACCTGCGGCCGTGAATCCGGCCGGGGGACATTGTTAGACGGGCAGTTTGACTGGGGCGGTCGCCTCCAAAAAGGTAACGGAGGCGCTCAAAGGTTGGCTCAGCACGGACGGAAACCGTGCTTTAGAGTGTAAACGCGTAAGCCAGCCTAACTGCGAGGGTGACGGCCCGAGCAGTAACGAAAGTTGGAGTTAGTGATCCGGCGGTATGAGAGTGGAATTGCCGTCGCTCAACGGATAAAAGCTACCCTGGGGATAACAGGCTGATCTCCCCCAAGAGTCCACATCGACGGGGAGGTTTGGCACCTCGATGTCGGCTCATCACATCCTGGGGCTGTATTCGGTCCCAAGGGTTCGGCTGTTCGCCGATTAAAGTGGTACGCGAGCTGGGTTCAGAACGTCGTGAGACAGTTCGGTCCCTATCTGTCGTGGGCGTAGGATATTTGAGGAGAGCTGTCCTTAGTACGAGAGGACCGGGATGGACGCACCTCTGGCGCACCAGTTGTTCCGCCAGGAGCACAGCTGGGCAACTATGTGCGGATCGGATAAACGCTGAAAGCATCTAAGCGTGAAGCCGACTCCAAGATAAGATATCCCATAGCGTAAGCTAGTAAGGCCCCTTGAAGACTACAAGGTTGATAGGCTGCGTGTGTAAGCATGGTAACATGTTCAGCTTGGCAGTACTAATAGGCCGAGGGCTTGACCATAGTTCCTTGGTTCAAAGCTTTTTC
>BCAA01000058.1 GCA_001305115.1 Clostridia bacterium UC5.1-1E11
GATTCAAACGGGATGTCCTCTCCGTTGAGCTGTGCGCTGGCGAACGCGCCATCGGTCGGGGTGAAGGTAAAGGTCAGATCTTCGCCCGGCATCACTTTCGCGCCGTAGATTGCATCCGTGGAAATCACCACATCTGCATTTCCTTCCACTTCCACCGCTGCATTGCTGCTCCACTGTACGGTCAACAACTGCGGCTCCTTCTCAGTCTCCTCTACAAAGTGAATCCGATAGGTACGTTTGCTGTCCTCAATACCTATGGCCCAAACGGTAATTTCTGCTGTTCCCGGGATGGACTCTGCCTGTTGGATAGAAATTCTTGCATAAGGTTCTTCCACTTTTGCACTTACAGTTGGAATTTCGTTTCCCGACGGCACTTTGACGGTATATTCCAATACATCGTTGTCAAAATCGGACAGACTCCTTGTAACGTGTGGTACATCCACCCATTCGCCGTCTTTTTCATATTGAATTTTCCAGGTGTCCGGTGCAATGACCCCACTATCCCAAGCACGGTACCAACAGATTTCCGCCTGCTGAACAGTAATGGGCTCTGCAAAATCGTACTGTACCCAGTGTTCTCCGCTGTTTGGATAAGTGGACCAAGTGAATTTCGCGTTTCCTCCTTCGTCAGAGGTATCCCATCCTTTTCCGTCATTAACCGCATCCAGGCTGGTCCAAGTGCATGTGTAGGAAGCGCTGACAGTTGCATCCTGTTCTGCATATGTTCCGTCTGTCTTCTGTAGGCGGAATTCCTTCATACCGACTGGTTTATATCCGTCCATCAAGACACGGAAGCTTTGGGCAGTAACTGGGGTAAAATCGGCTACATTGAGTACATCGTATTCTGTTCCATAGGGTTTGTTTCCATAACAGACCTCCTGAAGCGGGATGTCCTGGAAGTCTACAACACCTTTTTCACCCTGGAGCTTCCACTCCATAATCCCCGAAGCAATTTTCTTTATATCATTTTTAATATTGAGGCGAATCTTTGTTGTGATGATCGGTTCAAATTCATAGGAATCGTATGCATTTTTGGAGAAATAATTGTACTCTTCAACCGGTTTAACCGGTACAAACGTCTCTCCATCCCAATAGGCAATTTCCAAGCCGTCCGGAATTTGTACGCCACCGTTGTCATCATACCATTTGATGTCACATCCCCACAGACTGACCGGTTCTTCAAAGTCATACTGCACCCATGGATTGAGCGGCGTCTCATAGGATGTCCAGCGCGCATCTGTTCCATCATTGAGTGCCTCTATGGTATCGTACTGAGAAACCGCGGAAGCAGAAGGCGTCGCATAGCTTTCGAGCGGGAATTCGACACGTTCCTCACGGATATGAATCGCCATTGCGCCACTGTCACGGTTGTCCCATGCGTAGTAAGGGGTCATCACCAAAGGCGCATCCAGGTCCTGCTCATCAACCTGCACCTTAGCATTTGCTACAATCTGCATGGTAGACTTGATCTGATAGGGATCTTCACTCGGTGCCTGGGCAAGGAGGATCTCTTCATCTGTCAATGGGCGAACGGTAACATTATCCGCTGTAACCTCCCGGTTGTAACTGCGCAGACCGATACGGCCCGCCTGATGCTCCAAGTCTTTGAAAGAGCCTACCTTTTCTCCATCGACAAAGAACAGAAACGTATTCTGATAAGCAAGTACTTTCAATGTATACGTTTTCCCAAGCTCAATATCCCAGGTTTTCTTTCCGAATCGTGTCCAACTGCCATTTGCTTTTCCGTACTCTGCGCCTTCCAGGCCAATTCCAAAGTAATAGCCGTGGTAATTGTCCGGTCCGGACCCCTCCTGAGAAGAACGGACTAGCACGCCGGCATTTCCCGAATCGGTTCCGTCTTCTCCAAGAGTTACCTGCGCCTCTATAGCGAAGTCACTCCAGGCCTCGTCTCCTGCAACCAACTTATTGTTAGTCCCCTTCTCCATATGGACTTTTCCATTGGCAATTTCAATGGTCTGCGTATTGTCAACATTGAGCCAACGGGAGGACGCCGCCTGTGCATCTTCAAAATCCTCATTCAAATTTGCCTCAACATAGGGCGGGTATGTAATGGGGCGGTCGAATTTTTCATCCTCCAAATTCTCGATCCATTTGGTGGTAAAGGTCGCATCTTTGGGCAGATAATACTGTGTGACCGGATATTCGTTGTCCACATCTTCTGCTGCATAAACGATGGGTCCACGTTTGACCGCGACTCTCCCCTGATTCGCCTCTACACGTGGATCGGAATAGACGCGTTTTGTCTCCATTGTAAAATTCAGATCAATCGAATCGCCTTCGTTCCATGTGCGATCCAAGACAACATATCCCTGTTCGTCCGGCTCGGCAGAGACCGTTTCTCCATTTACTGAGAGGGTGTTTTCATCCGTTGCCCAAGAGGGAACTCGCAGGCGGAAGGTGAATTCTGTAGGCTGATCCACATCCACCGCAATGGATACCGTCCCTTCCCAGGGCATATCGGTATCTGTATGCAGGCGGACTGTTTTGCCGTCCACTTGTAGTGTGGCTTCATTGCCAATGTATAAGTTCTGTGTGAGAATATCCCCCTGTTGGGTATAAATATATCCGCCCAAGGATTCCACTGTGCGCATCAGGTTTGGAGGACAACAGGCTGTACCAAACCATTCGGAGCGATGTTTACTCCCATCGCTGCTCATGGGGTTGCCATAAAAGAAGGTTTCGCCCTCAAAATCCACACAGCTGATGATACTGTTGTACAAGCCGCGTTCCACAACGTCTGCATACTTGCTGTCTCCATATAGGAGGTTCATCCTTTGATTGAACATCACATTGGCAATGTTGGCGCAAGTCTCGCAATAAGCGGTATCATTGGGCAGATCGTAGGCACTTCCATAACCTTCATTGGCTGGATTGGAGCCAATTCCACCAGTGACATAGGTCTTTTTGTTTTCAATATCATCCCACAAGGCGAGCAGCGCCTCATCATACCGGCCATCCTGTTCTAAAAGATTGATGTCGGCCATTGCTGTATACATATATCCTGCACGCACAGCATGACCGACCGCCTCTTTTTGTTCTGTAACGGGTAGATGATCCTGATCGTATTCGCTATTGTGATTTGTTCCATGGCGGTCTTCAAAATCTCCGCGAGTATCCAAGAAGAACTCTGCCAAAGCGATGTAATCCTTTGCCTTATCCGAATACTCGCCGCCAATCTCCTCGCAAAGGTTTGCCAGCTTCACGAGAGCAAGTTCGATTTCCTGATGGCCCGGTACCTGCTTCCACTTTCCTTCTCCAAACAGGGAACAAACATAGTCCGCATTTTTGATGGCCATATCAAACAAACGAGTATCTTTGCCGCCCGTTGCGCGATAATGTGCCACAGCGGCTTCATAGAAGTGCCCCGCACAGTAGAGCTCATGGAGATTAAAATCCCACCATTTAGGTGTATTGCCATTGGCCCCTAATATAAAATAGGTGTCAAAATATCCATTCTCCTCTTGTGCGTCCATATAGTAGGGAATCCATTCTTCCAATTTGTCTCGGATATACTGTTGCCCCGCGAGGATCTCCTCATCTCCCATCGGGTCGATCTGCAACGCATAACACATGGATTCCAAAACCTTATGCACATCGGAGTCCACGTAAAATGCCCCTTGAAACGCTTCATATGCTTCACCACGGTGCATTTTAGCTGCATTGATGATATTCGGTATTCCACCGCTTGCCTTTTCAACGTTGGAAATGCCAGTAGGAATAACCTTACAGATAAACTGTTTCTGACGCGCAGTCCAGAAATCATCTGTAATTTTTACATGAGTAAAATCGACTGATTTTGCAGGTTCCTGTGGTTCTGTAGCTGAGGCTGGCGCAGCAAAGGCCGGTGATGCGCTAGAGAACAAAATGGTCGCACTAAGCAAGCACGCTGCAAGTTTCTTTTTCATAAAGCTCCTCCTTTTAACATGTTTCTTTTGATATATAACCTTTTAGTTCGCATGAACCTCCTTTCCGTCTTTCCTTGTTATTTACATCATAGCCACAAAAATTTAGCTTGTATTTATAAAAAACAAGTGTAAATATACAATTTTTTAGCATTTAAGTGTAAATTAGAAGTAAAACATAGTAGAACGATGCATAGTGAAAAGAGAGAATAAAATTTCTTTTTGAAGGCCATGCAATGGGTTTTTGTAAAGAATATTACATGCACATCGTCTACAGAATCATGGACTTAAATGAAGTACTATAATTGACAATTCATTCCTAGTCGAGTTCTTTGATCGGATCAATAAAGAAAGTTCATTTTTTGTTACATGTTTATCCAGAATATAAAAGAAACCCGCTCCGACTAAAACCGAAGCGGGTCTTTTGCCTTTATTCAATTGCGTTCCACCAGGGTCGTCTGAACCCACACCGTCCCTTGAATGCTTCCTCTCTTCTCAGGACGGTTATCCGTATGTTTGGTTTCTGTCTTTAGGCTTATCCTTTTACAAACACATCGGCTATGCGATAGGGCAGTAGATGCCCTTCTTCTCCCACAAATGTACAGCGTCTTTCGTACCTAGGATATTGCCTACGAAACTCTTTGCTGCTGGTTACTGGGTTCGATCGGATGTAGTCCGCCTTTCTGCCGTTCAGAACAGATTTGGTACTCAGCCGATTGTAACTGTGCAGTGTTTGACTGCATTCTGTCCCGGCAGTGTCGTGTAGACGCCCGTGCTCTGGCCCGGGGTGCCGGTTGCATAGACTCTGTAGTAGTAATCGTTTCCAACCCTCG
>BCAA01000059.1 GCA_001305115.1 Clostridia bacterium UC5.1-1E11
AAGAGCCATTCCATGGAGCTGTCCATACGAACACGCATTCATTCAACCGGCAAGGGAAGTTTCGGACATATACCCTGGGATTTATGCTTCCGGTACCCGGGAAGAAGGCTAAGAGGATTGTGGTAACCCTTTTTATAACGGCAAAAATCTGGTTGCGGAGAATGTTTTCCACAGCATTGCCGGCCTCTGTGGAAAACGGATTCAAAAAGTTTCAAGAGAATAACGGTAACAATAAAGGGCCTGTGCAATTGGACCGATCTCTTTCCGAAGTACACTGAAAACGAAATAACAAGATGGGAGAGGATCTATTCAACGCGTAAAGAATAGAAAAGTGCACTCGTCCAAATGCCTTTCGCAATATACAAAAAATCCCCAGCCTCGCTGTAGAAAACAGCCGAAGGCTGGGGTTTTGTTTTATTGAAAAGTAAGGAGCCTCTTTCATCAGCGGGTAAAATGGTTACACATTGGCAATCATTTATCATTTCTTATGAGTTTTACCCCATTCTGCAAAAATTCTTTCCATCATCCGGTAGTTCTCCCCTTTTTCTCCTGCATAAAGGCAGCTATCAAATATAGAAGGCATGCCACGGATACAATTTCTATCCCGCCAACCAAGGACAACCCGACGGAAAAGACCACATTCTGAACAAACATGGGATCGAGCAGCCATTGAAGAGTGGGAAGAACCATGAACAAAACGGCAAAATACAGGACGTTTCCCGCCAAATACGTCGAAAGCCGCATCCTTCCATAGAAAAGAAGGACAGCCAGGCCCGCAAGCAGCCATTTTGACAGGGCCAGAAACAGGCCGTCCAGAAATGTCCCCGCACTGGAAGCCCAGGAAGCAAAGGCCATGTCCTGGCGGGAAACGACCGCCTGGTTTCCCATGAAATAAACAATCCGGCAAGCGCCCTCTGCCAGCACTCCCGCAAGGGCAGCGGCGGCAAACCACCCATATTTTCCCCGCTCCTGTAAAAACAGGCAGCGTGTGGAACCGCCTTGCGGCGGCGCGGTTTGCCTCCCAGCAGCCATCCGGAGCAATCCACCGAGCGCCGCCAGAAAAATCGACGCCCAAACCATTTTGGGAAAGGCCCAAATACAAAAGCTCCATCCGCTCCCAGTGGAAGACGGGAAAACAACCGCAAACAAACCGGCGAACAGAAGGAAAATCACAAACCAACCCCACGCCAAAAGTGTATAGCGCCGCAAACTCAACTGGTTTTTCAAAAGATCAATTCCCAAATACACAATCACTGCAACTGAAAGCCCTAAGGCAAGAATTTTCGCACTCGACTCAAAACTCCAAAGGCGGTCTGTGCGGACAAAATCCGTTCCCGACGCCACCCCATAATACAAGAGCAAAGAGAGAACCGCCAGGACAGCAATCCCTGCTCCTAGAAATTTTCCCTTTTTTCCAAATGCGCCGCTCCTTGCCATCATGGAAGTGCCTCCCAATCTATTGCGTTAATCGGAACCTGGTGTTACTTCAATAATAGGTAAATATTCCGTCTGAATTAGAGGTGTTTCTCTGCCCCCCTTTGATCTCTAGACATGTCTCGTCCACAAACACATTCCAATTGATTTACTGGATTTCGATACCGGACGGCCGCTCATCGTATCCATTGGGCAAGAAAAGAAACCACCCAAACAACCGCCAAGATTGCCAACGTTTCCAAAAAGGAACGCAGGACCGCTTTGACGATTGCCTTTTTATCCTCTTTTTGCGTCTCCGGGATGCACGAAGAGTCCGGCAAATAGGCGGTTCCCGCAACTACTGCCAAAAAAAGCTTTCAGGATCATCCAACTACCAAGAAGAAATACCGAGCCAAAGAGCTGACAAGAACTGCCGGTTTTAATAAACATCATTTTTCACTTAGATTCCATAGCCAGCCGGAGAAATTCAATTTTCCTCTCCTCCAGAGGAACTGACGCTATCTCCCAAAAGTTTCCGGATGCAAAAGGAATGCCGCCAAAAAGCACGCCGCAAATAACGCAATAGTCGTGCAAACGCCATACACAGTTGCCTTTGCAATCTTCCGGCGCTTTTCCACAAGCTCTTCCGGAATCCTGCCATAATAGAAGCTCAGGCTGTCTAACAAGATCGCGAAAAGCAGAAGCGGGATGCTGATATAAAAATATTTCTCCGGCAAAATGAGTGCAATCAATGAGGGAAGCACCCCAACATATAAACCATAGCGCCGGACAAGTTCATAGATACGAATCAAGAAACGATGCAATGGAATCCTCCTAAAATCGAATCGTTCGAATCCCGGAACTCTTTGAAATTGAATCATTTCTGTATATGTCCCTGTAGTTCCGTTGGATAGGGCGACCGCCTCCTAACAAACGAACCGTTCGAATCCCGGAGCTCTGTAAAATTGAATCATTTCTGTATATGCCCCCGTACCTCACCGGGATAGAGGGTCCGCCTCCTAACAATCGAATCGTTCGAATCCTGGAGCCCTGTAAAATTGAATATTTTCTGTATAAGCCCCCGTAGCTCAGTTGGATAGAGCGGTCGCCTCCTAAAAATAACATCAACACGCCACCGAATATACAGGAAAGGTTTAAGTGCTGTGCAAAAGATTCGCGGTATGGTGACCATTATCCAAACGGCAGAGACACAAGCAGCGCAAAAATACGGCCACTGCCAACCCCGATAAGCGTTCTCCAAAGAAATACTTCTATAATCGCCTCGCTTCTTCCATCCACATCTTCCGATATTTTACAAAAGTGCGTATTGGCCGACGTTGTCATCCAGATGGCAACAATCGAAGAATCCAATACCTGTCCGGATAAAACAGTGTTAGCTACGGTACAATGCCCATACAGCGTAGATATCAATTAGTTTAATAGCGATAGGGACGCCCCTGCTTTTTGCGGAGGCTGTCCCTATTAAAAATATTCATTCCATACTTTACTTTTGTAAAAATTCATAGAACTTCATCCGTGCCTGCCTCACCAAAGACTTCCCAAGCAAATTGCCTCCTGCGAGCCGTTATAGGAATCGCGTTGGTAAGAACCTCTTCCTTATTGCGCTCTATGATGGCTTGTACTTGAGACCCTGTTTGAACAAGAATACTCGAAATGGAAAACAGATTACGCAGAGCAAAACACACACCATAAAATATTAGGCAGCGCCCAAAAAACGGCAAAGAGCCCTGACGCCACAAGTACAGCGCGCAAAACGGTTTTTGCAATCCCTTTGTTCCGATTCTCCGCTTGCTTTGGAACTTTGGAGAAGTCGAGACTCGCAATCGTAACACCCAGCCATCCCACCAAAACCCTTGCCGCACCGTTTTCGTATGGCAAAAAGAATATCGCGCCAAAAAGCATGCTCGACCCAAAAATCACAATCAAAGGCCGGTAATCTTGAAATAACGTGATCAGCTTTTCTGTAAAATGCACTCAGTAAAGCCCTCCTGAAAAAATTGCCTCCGGAGAACCTTAGTAGGTTCCTCCCATCGTGAAATCCTGAGCGAAAAACCCCGTTTCGTAATAGGCAAATGTACCGTCTGAATAAGAAACCTCCCGATACTGCTTCTTCATAGTAACGCTTATTTCCGAGCTTGCACCAAATACCGGCGGATTGATCGAAGGGATTCCTGCAGCCCAACAAAGTGCCTCTGCCACTGCCGCAGCTCCAAGAGAAATTGCCCCTGCCGCAGAAAGGATAGAAACAACAGCGTTTGCCACCCACGCCAAAGCAGATATGCATTCTGCTGTAGACATACTATAATATTTTTCGACTCCGCCAAACCAAGGGCCATAAACCAGTCCACCTTTTGCCGCGGCCTCCTGGTTAATTTTTGCTACCTCACTTTCCGAAAGCACACGATTTCCGTACAAAAGCAAATTTTTCTGCATCCGGGCTTTATCCGCCTGCGTCACGTTCTCCGGTAGCTGGATCGCTTCCACGCCGGTATCCCTTTGTAAATAAACTATATTCGACGTAGCTTTTGGGCTGTCTATCTCTACCGCGTTTGCCATAGGAATGGAAACCATGACGAGAACCAACATCATGCAAAGGCGGATGATTCGCATAGCCATTCTCTTTTGAAAATAAAAACCTTCTTATATTTTCACCCTTCACAATATCCTTCAAACAAAATAAACAGCCCATCGGAATCACGCTCTTTAAATGGTCTCAAAACAAAATTATCTATTACTTATAATACAATCATATTCTATTATCGTACATATATTTTATAAATAAAAAGCAATTCCGTTTACAATTCTAATTCTACAATATATACAAACAATTCACACAATAAAAAAAGACTCATCCAAATCGGATGAGTCTTTTGCCAGTACACTGAAAACTGAATAAAGATTTAAGATAGAAGCTATCA
>BCAA01000060.1 GCA_001305115.1 Clostridia bacterium UC5.1-1E11
CGCAATGCAGAAGCGCAGGCCGGTGTAGCTTCCGACACGGGAAAAGCCGGGCGGCCGGCGAGGGAATCTTCACAAAGGGGGAAGCGCCGGGCGGACGGACGAGGAAATCTCCATAGAGGGGAAAGCGCCGGAAGGAACGTGTCTGAAAAGCATGAACATGGAAGGCAAAGCGAGGCGCGCAGAGCGGCGTCCGACATAGAAGCCAGAGTTTTACATATGGAGCGCTAAAGGGCGCAGAGTCACCCATTCGAGCGGGCATGGGCCAGCATCGGAACATTTGAAAGGAGCATTTTGTTATGACACCCAAGGAAATCGAAAAGCTGCTTGCAGAGTATTACGACCTCCCCCGGATGATCCACAGCGAATTGGAGGAGATCAAAGCGCTGGAGGAGGAACAGAAGTGTATCTGCCTGCCCTCTCCCAATCTGACCGGCATGCCGGGCGGAAAGGGGCGCTACAGCGACCCGACTGCTGCGTTGGCACTGTCTGAAATCCTGCTGGAATACGAGCGCGAGGCGGATGCCTGCCGTGCGCGTGCGGTGGAACTGCGCGAGAAAAAGAACTGGTGCCGCTCGGTTTTAAATGAACTCGGACGTGTGGAACGCCGCGTGTTAGAATTGGCCTACATGGGGCCGCAGGATCTGCGCGCCCGGAACCAATGGAAACGCCGCCCTGCCTGGAAAGAAATTGCAGACGAAGTGGCCTACAGCGAAAGCCAGACGCGCCATATCGCCGTTCAGGCGGTACGCAAGCTGGCTGCCCGCTCGCAGGAAGATAACCCCTGTTGGAAAGCTGCCGCAGCGGTCCAACGCATTTAAACAGGTTCCGGCGTTTTCCAGCGGATATTGGCGTTCACAAGCAGTTCCTTTGTGATACGATAGAATCACGGAATCCGGGACAACCGGAGGACGAAATCAAAAGCTGTAGGGTTTTGGTATCTTGTTAAGATTTTAATTTCAATTTCGAGATTTTTATGCGGCTCCGCAGGGGACGCGATACAAGAGCCAAACCGGCAGCCCTAGAAGGAGGCGATGGGACTTGCTCAAAGTCGGGACCGACACATACCTCACCCTTTCGGAGGCGGACGGACTTCTCACAGGGAGGCCCGGCGGCGAGTCGTGGATGATGTTCCATGATGCTCAAAAAGAGGATCGCTTGAAACGGGCGGCTCAACATCTGGAAGCCCTGCACTATGCGGGCAGAAAACACAGCATTTTTCAGGACATGGCCTTTCCCCGCGACCTGAGCCGGAGCATTCCCGTGAACATCAAGCTGGCCCAGGCATTGGAAGCTCTAGCCCTACCGGACACAGCCGGCGCGCAGAATCCGGGCGAACCGGCAAGAGAACCAACGATGTACAGCATGGAGGCGGCAAGCCTCTTGCGTCCGTACCTGTTGGGAAGCCACAGGCCGGGATGACTTCCCGCCGCCTACCCGGCGTACCTGGTTTCAACCTGTTCAGGCCCGACGCCCGGCCTTTCTTTTCTCGATTGCTTTGGGCATAGGAACGGCGGCGGGAACGTCCAAAGGCAAACTGGGCGCTTTTGACCGGCCTGGCGCTGGGGAAGGACTTTTGTGCAAAGAGGCTTGGACAGGGGGATTCTCAGATGGGAGGCTTTCTTTGGGCAAGGGGGCTCGGATACAGGGGTTTGAGAGCCGGGGGAGGCTTAGACAGGGGGGCTTAGATGGAAGGCTTTCATGGAGACAAGGGCTTTGGATACGAAGCCCTTTGAGCCAGGAAGGCTTGTATAGGAAGTGTTCTTGGACAGAGGTTTTTAGCCAGAGAGCCTCTTAGCCAAAAAGTCTCCTGGACAGAGGACTTCCTTGCCAGAAAGTTTCCCGGTACAGAGGGCCGCCTGGCCAGCCGCCATGAGGCCCTTCGAAGCCTGGAACGGCGGAAGGCACAAAGGGGAAGGTAGCGGGAACGTCCAAAGGCAAACTGGGCGCTTTTGACCGGCCTGACGCTGGGGAAGGGATTTTGGGCAAGGGGACTTGGACAGGGGGATTCTCAGATGGGAGGCTTTCATGGGGACAAGGGCTTTGGATACGAAGCCCTTTGAGCCAGAGAGGGAAGCGTTCTTGGACAGAGTTTTTTTAGCCAGAGAGTTTCTTCTTAGCCAGGAAGACTTTCATGGACATGGACCCCGGAACGAGGCCCTTTGAACCAGGGGACTTGCATAAGAAGCCTTCCTGAACAGGACGCTTCCGGTGGCCCATCGCCAACGGGATCTGGGAGGAGGTGGAGCAAAACCATGCTCGATGCGCTGAAATGCTATCTGGAGAGCTGGGGCTATCCCGACATCTATGTGGATACCGTCCCGGCTCCTGGAGAACAGCGGGACATGATCGCACTGTTGGAGTGGGATCACACCGTCGGGGAGGTCAACGACGGGACCGGCACGCACTACATTCAAGTGCAGGTGCGGCGGGAGGCATATGCCGACGCGCGCGCCCTGTGCGAGGAGCTCTTTCGCCTGCTGGACAGCGGCCCGGAGGAGACCCTCATCGACCTGACGCCGGAAGAATTTTGCATTGCACGGCCGGTCAAAGGGCCGCTCAAGCTGGAATCCGGCGACGCATACACCACATTTTACTGGGAATTGGCCCTATGGGGCCGCAATTAAAGGAGGATATTTATGGGTAAAAAGTATTTGAAAGGTTTTGCAAATCTCGGCATCATCCCGGTAGCGACCAACACCGCCACCGCATACTCCGCAACCGGCGAGAAAAAGAGTTTGGTAGGCGCACGCACCTGCGCGCCGACCGACAACCGCACGGAGTTCAGCATCCCGGGCGACGACGGCGTGTACGACAGCGGCGCCGAATGGACGGACACCACACTGGTGGTCACAGTCAACGAGATGGAGCTCTCCCTGCTCGCGGCGCTCGGCGGCGTGGACATGGAGGAACTCACCGACGAGCTGGAAGAGAGCACCTTCGACGTGCCGCCGGAGTTCGCGTTGACCTTCTCCGCACTGCGCGCCGACGGCGGCTACCGCCTCTATCGCTACTATGTGGCAAAGTGCTCCGGCTACAAGATCACCCACAGCACCCGCGGCGAAAACAACGAGGCCCAGACCTATGAACTGACCTTTAAGTGCAGCCCGCGCGCCTGCGACGGCAAGATCCGCGGCACCAAGGATGTGGACAAGGGCACCGCTTTGACTTGGCTGGACACGATCCCGGCCTTCCCGGAGGTTGGCGATTAAGCGGTTGCAATCCCTCCGTCCCTGAGCGGACGCTTTGCAGGACAAAGAGGACGCCCCCAACCGACGAATGGTTCGATTCATAGGAAAGGGGCATCCCCTTCCTGCTTGAAACAACACCGGAGTTTCTAAAAAGACGAGGGTGTCCCTCCGTCCTTCTTCGACTTTTGGGACACCCTCTCCATATGGGAGGAAGCTATCCATGAATGTACAGAGATTTTTGCGCCGCCCGGACAAAAGCCTGCGCATGAGCGCGCCGCCCGTCCAGGAGCTGTATGGGGTGAAGATTCGCAAGCTGCCCATGGGCAAGTACCTGCAGGTTCTGCGCGCGATGGAGGACTTGCCGGCGGTTGTGCTCGGCGAGCTGTTTCCCGGGTGCGATTCCATGCCGAAAATGCTCTCGATGCTGGAACACATCGACCGGGGCGGAATGACCAAGCTCGCCGTCCGGCTGCTGGCCGTGCTGCCGGAACAGTTTTGCCGGATGGTCTCCAGCCTGCTGGACATCCCATCGGAACGCCTGCTCAACCCGGATGCGTCCGACGCGCTCGGGCTGGCGGAATTGGCGGAGATTTTGGAGGCCGCCTGGAAGGCCAACGACTTGTCGGGTTTTTTCGGGACCGTCCGCCGGCTGCTCACACCGGCGGGGCAAACGCCGAATTCTGGTTCCAACGCTGGATCGCAATCGCGCAAAGTGTGGGCATCCCCCGGACGGAGCTGATGGAAAGCTATTACTTCGACGAGTTCCTCGCTGTGATGGACGAGTACAACGACCTGCACACGCCCGGCGGGAAGGACGAAGAGGTCTTTGCGGACGAGTGGGAGGGGTAACCGGCGTTTGTTCCGGCCTGCTTTTTCAAAGCGCCTCCGATTCGCCCGCAGAAACACCGCTTGACCGCACTCCGCTTTGGGGCGCGGCCTCAAAGAAACCGGTTCGGGCGCGGCCTTAAAGAAACCTGTTGGGGCGCGGCTTTAAGGAAA
>BCAA01000061.1 GCA_001305115.1 Clostridia bacterium UC5.1-1E11
CTTGCGCTCCTTGCGCCCCTTCACCCTGTGTTCCGCCTTCCCGCCCGTCCGAAGTACCTCTTGCGCTCCTTGCGCCCCTTCGTCCTGCATTCCAACCTTCCCACTCATACGAAGCACTTCTTGCGCCTCTTGCACTTCTTCGCCTTGCGTTCCGGCCTTTTCCCCCTTTCCATCGGATGAAAACCTCCCGCCGTCCCTGCCGGGGGACTACAGGGGGATTCTTCTTTGCTCTTCTCCCCTCTACTTTTCTTTCCTCTACTTTGTCGCTTTTCCGGCACAGCTTGGGGAGAAAAATCCTTCCCAGGCTTCTTTTCGGGGAAATAATCCGCCCGGCCCGGGGATTCCCTCCCCAGAAGCGGTTTTTCGGGCGGCAATCTCCGCCGTTTTTCGTAGACGGGCCGCAAGTTTTCCACCAGCGCCTGACACCAGATCGTCTGTCCGTCCGCCCAAAGGGGCTGGTCGATCTTCCCCATCCCGGCGAGCAAATCCAGAATCTGCCCGGCGGTCTCCGCAGAAACCCTGGTATAGCCGAGCAGGTATTCCCAATCCAGCGCATTCCGGCAGTCATAGCTGTGCCCATCCGTTTTACAGAGCAGTTCCAGCAGCTTAAACCAAAAGGCATAGCCGTCGTTTCCGAAGCGGCTTTCCAAGATACTTTTGGTCCGGCTGTCCGCAGCAAAATGCGGGAAATACTCTGCGACATTTTTGCTGATTCTCGACACAATGCACCGCCTTTTCAAAAGAAATCTGTAAACAGGCGGCAGCGGGGCGGCCCGGCGCCCCCTTGCCGGGTGTGGCGATTTTTCTGCGGCTGCTTCATCCAACGTCCCTCCTTTTTGCAGGCCGGTCCGTGCAAACCGGCCGGACCTGCGCCGGGGCACGGCCCCGTTTTTTACACAAATGCAATCAGCATCTTTAGATGGCATATCTATCATAGTACATTTGTTCTGTAAACGCAAGGGGTTCGAACAAATTTTCTTAAAATTTCTTTCATCGAACGCACAGGCGGCCGTTCGCCCCGGAAGCTCCTCTCCGCCTGCGGGCCGTATCCTTACACTTTTGTAAGCGAATCGCCCAACGCACAAAAAGTGTGGTACAATCGGAGAGAATAGACGCAAGGAGGGGATTTTATGGACAGGTTGCTCCTGTTGGAAGACGACAGCGCTCTGCTCGACGGCCTGCAATATGTGCTGCGGAAAAATGGATACGAGGTGGACGCCGCCCGGACGGTGGCGGAGGCGAACCGCCTGCTGGCGGAAAAACCGCCGTACGGGCTGTTGCTTTTGGATGTAACCCTGCCGGACGGCACAGGCTTTGCGGTGTGCGAGCAGGTACGGCGGGCGGGCGGCACGGCGCCGATCCTGTTTTTGACTGCGGCGGATGAGGAGACCAGCATCATCCGCGGGCTGGACTGCGGCGGGGACGACTATCTGACCAAGCCCTTCAAACTCGGGGAGCTGTGTTCACGCATCCGGGCTTTGCTGCGGCGGGCGGGGATGCCGCGGCAGGAGGAACCCTCCGTACTGCGGAGCGGGCCGCTGCAAATCGACCTGTTGGGAAGCAAGGCGGCGCTGGAAGGGCGGCCGTTGGAGCTGACCGGGATGGAATACCGGCTTCTGTGCATCCTGGTGCGGAACGCAAACCGGATTGTAACCCGCCGGGCGTTGTTGGACGCGCTTTGGGACGGGAATGGGAACTTCGTGGACGACAACACCCTTTCGGTGTACATGCGGCGTCTGCGTGGCAAGCTGGAGCGCGACCCATCCCATCCGGAATACCTGCGGACCATCCGCGGACTGGGGTATCAGTGGAAGGAGGCGGGCGAATGAGTTTTTGCAGGAGGCGGTCTTGCGCCGGTATTTCGGATTTCTGTTGGGATTCCTGGCGCTGTTGACCGGATTCGGGATATTTTGCGGGACGGCCTGGGTCCGGGCGGAACAGGAGGTGCTTCTCGCCCACGACCGGGCGTTCGCATCGTCCCTGCTGGAGGAGGACGTCCCCCCAGCAGCCATTGTCCGGGCGCTGAAGCAGGCGCAGGAGACGGAGCAGGGCGCTGCCCTTTTGCGGGAGGCCGGCTGGACGGAACAGACCGGGGCCCTCTTTTTCCCGCGGTCCGGGAGGCGGCCGCCCGGACCCTGCCCATGGCCGTGGGGGGATCGCTGTTGTTGGCGCTGTCGCTGTTGGGCGGTTCCCTGCTCTTTCTGACGAGGCTGGACCGCCTTTTTCAGCGCGCAGGCGCAGCCGTGGAGCGGTTCACACGCGGGGATTTTCACAGCCGGTTCCCGCGCGGCCGGACGGGGGCGTTTTCCCACCTGCTCGCGTCCGTGGATGAATTGGCCATGGCGCTGGAATCGAAGGGCGAAGCGGAGCGCCGTGCCAAAGAATTCCTCAAGGATGCGCTTTCGGACATCTCCCACCAGCTCAAGACGCCGTTGGCCGCGCTCCATATGTACAATGAGATTGTGCTGGAAGAGCCGGAAAACGCCGAAGCGGTGCGGCAATTTTCCGAGAAGGCGGCGCAGGCGCTTCGCCGCATGGAGGACCTGATCGGGACCTTGCTGAAGGTGATGCGCCTGGATGCGGGAAGCATCCCCTTTGAAAAGGAGCTTTATTCCATGGGGGAGGTGTTGCTCCGCGCGACGGAGGAACTCACGACGCGCGCACAGCGGGAGGGCAAGCGCATCCGTTGGGAGGGCTTGCCGGAGGAGCCGGTCCTGTGCGACCTGGCTTGGACCAGCGAAGCCGTCGGCAACCTGGTCAAAAATGCGCTGGACCATACGGAGGCCGGGGGCGAGGTCTGCCTGTCGTGGCAGCGTTCGCCGCTGATGCTTCGCCTGGTTGTGTCGGACAACGGGTGCGGTATTCCTCCGGAGGAACTTCCCCATATTTTCAAGCGGTTCTACCGCGGCAGGGGCGGCAGCTCGCAGGAGGGGGTGGGCTTGGGTCTGCCCCTGGCGAAATCGATCGTGGAGGGGCAGGGCGGTATCCTGACGGTGGAGAGCGCCCCCGGCCGCGGGACTGCTTTCACCCTGTCCTTCCTGACAAAACTGTAAGCTGGCGTTCACCGGGGCGTAAGGTGCGCGTGGTATCCTGAAGACGATCGAATTTCGGTCGAATAAAGGAGGTAACCCAAAAATGGAAGTATTGCGAGTGGAACACCTCTGTAAGGTATACGGCAGAGGTGAAGCCAAGGTGGACGCGCTGAAGGACGTCTCCTTCACAATGGAGAAGGGCGAGTTCACGGCAGTCGTCGGGGAATCCGGCTCTGGAAAGAGCACGCTGCTGCACTGTATTGGCGGTTTGGAGGAGCCGTCCTCCGGGCACGTCTATCTGGATGGGCGGGACTTGTTTGCGATGAAAGAGAGCCAGCGGACGGTGTTCCGGCGGCAGAATATCGGATTTATCTTCCAGTCCTTCCAGCTGGTGGAGGAGTTGACCGTGGAGCAAAACATCGTCTTTCCGCTCCTGCTGGACGGCCGGCGGCCGGATGCAACGCGCGTGGAGGAGCTTTTGTGGGTGTTGGGCCTGATGGACCGCCGCCATCACCTGCCCAGCCAGCTTTCGGGCGGGCAGCAACAGCGCGTGGCCATCGGGCGTGCGCTCATCACCAAGCCCATGCTGGTCCTTGCCGATGAGCCGACGGGGAACCTGGACTCCAAAAACAGCCAGGATGTGATCGACCTGCTGTATCAGGCTTCGCGCCACTACCGGCAGACCGTTCTGATGATTACCC
>BCAA01000062.1 GCA_001305115.1 Clostridia bacterium UC5.1-1E11
AAATCCAGACAAGAAATAGCGGACTATTTCGACCTTGATAAAGTTCAAATTAAGAACGGGGTTCATCGATACAACAAAGAGGTAAAACGTACGGCATCCGGAATTGCGCCACGTCCAAAGGGGCGTCCGCGCAAAGACGGGCAACCACCTCGGCAGAACGAAAAGAGCGAACTGGAACGGCTTCGCATGGAAACAAGCGGTTGCGGGATTTTCTGCAATTCACAGAAAGGAAGTAAGGCCAAAAGTAGAATATCATATGATCTATAGGAACCGAGAGCGTTATCTGGTCTCTGTCATGTGCCGGCTTTTTGAGGTATCCCGGAGTGGATATGATGACTTTGTCCACCGTTTGGAACGCAAGAAGAAGGATGAAGGAGAAGGATGCAGATTTGGCGGAAGCTATCCACGTTCAGCGAGGGCGCTGCTTCAAGATATATGGATATCGACGGATGTGGCTGTGGCTGGAGAAACAAGGTACGCGCCGCAATCCCAAGATAGTTCTGCGAATCATGAAGAAATACGGCCTTTTGGCAGAAATTCGCCGCCGGAGAAAATGGGTTCAGGTGGGCCAACAACTGCACAAATATGAAAATCTTTTGAATTGTCCATTTCAAGCAGACAGGCCCAACAGCAAATGGGTGACCGATATCTTCTACATCCACACCAAAGAGGGAGTGTTGTACCTATCCATGATTCGTGATTTGTATGATAACAGCATTGTTGCCTATAAGATCGGTACACAGCAGACGGTGAATCTCGTTCTGGATACCATCCACCTGGCTATGATGAAGGAGAAAAAGAGAGTCGCTGCAACGTTATAGCTCCACAGCGACCAAGGGTTTCAATACACTTCCCGAGAGTATTTTCACCTGACTCAATCCTATGGTATAACGCCGTCCATGTCAAGACGGGGAAACTGTTATGACAATGCTATGGCAGAAAATTTCTTCTCCATTCTAAAAACAGAGTGCATCTCCCGCCTCAAGCCAACGACATTTGCCGAGGCCAGGGAAGGCATTGACAGCTACATTTATTTTTACAACCACGACCGTATCCAGTTAAAAGCTGGAGTGGCGCCGCTCACGCTGCGCCACTCCGCTTAAAACTTAATTTTTCCTACCAAGGGGCTTTTTTGTGCTATCCGTATAATTGGGGGCAGTACATAATCCGGTACAGAGACTTTGTTTTTGTGGGATATAGTTTGAAAGGGGAGAGAGGCGTTAGCAGGGTGGTGGAATAGGCAGCAAGGATTGCTGGTGCTTTTTAAGGTGGCCCTGTTTTGCATTTCTGTCCGTAGGAGTACCAGACAAAAATATGGCCATACGGAATTTCACAAGAGTGTGGCCAAGGAAAAATGAAAAATATCTTTAAGAACCGCCGCACGGTTATGGACCTCTACTCTACTGAAAGAGCTACTACAACCCACGCAAGCGGGAGAAGTGTAGATCCGAATGATTATTGATTTTCTAGATACACCAGTGATCGGATTCCAGCTATTTTTACTCCTTCCACAACACGATTCCGATGTTGCCTTATTATTGGATACATCGCATCTTTTGCGCCTTCGGCATCTCCTACGGAAGTTCCTTATTATTGACCGTTAGGCACTTGATTGAGTACCGGTTATTTCTCCTTTTCCTATAATGCAATTCCAATGTTTGCCTATCCATTCCAGACACACAACGTCCTTCATCCCTATGGTACTTCCTACGGAAGTTCCCTGTTGTCGATTGCTGGACACTTGATTCGGATACCAACTATTTTTACCTTTTCTACAACTTAATTCTTATGTTCACCTATCATAAACGGATACATCACGTCTTTCGCGCCTATGGCATCCTTTACGAAAGTTCCCTGTTACCAATTGTCGGTCACTTGATTGAATATCGGTTACTTCTACTTTTCCTATAATACAATTGCAATGTTTTCCTATCCAATTCAGACACACAATGTCCTTTATACGGTGCCTCCTACGGAAGTTCCCTGTTATCGATTACCAGACACTTGATCGAATGCGAACTACCTTCATTCTTTCTGTAACTTGATTTCAATTCCCTCCTATCAATCGGGGACGTATAGCGTCTTTCACTCCTATGGTGTTTCCTACACGGTCTGTCTTCCAGCAGCGGTTGCTTAATCGAACGGCTTATGCTCTTCACAAGTCATCCTACATTCAACCAATGGTCACCGTGCAGTGCTTCACTGCTTTCTGCCTTGGCAGTGTCGTATAGATACCCGTACTCTGGCCCGGTGGATGTACAATATCTTTTGCATCTATGGCGCTCCCCGCGGAAGTTTCCTGCTGTTAGCCGCTAGACACTTAATTGGATACCAGCTATTTTTACTCCTTCCATAACACGATTCCGATATTTACGGATTATTTTCATTTTATCTTGGTGGGAACAACTTTTATGCCGTCCCTAAAAGATACCCCACGTCCGTCCAACTGTTACTACACAGTAACAATGTCGTACGATACATTCCCATACCTATGAAAAGTTTGACCCAGCAGGGGTTATTCGCATTCTCGTTTGCGAACACTCCTGCTGGGTCATATGGGTGGAATATCTCCACTTTAGCTTTCCTATGGGTTCGCTCCTATGGGGGCAAATCATCTACATGCGATTAGGATATACGTTTATATTTGCATGTAGAAAAGCTATCCGTCAGAGACATTCCATATTCTTTTTTCTTTCCGAAGCCTCATAGCTACCATCACCATGCAGTGTTTCACCACTTTCTGGCCCGGTAATGTCGTGTAGACGTTTGTATTCTAGCCCGGTAGACGCACAGCGCCTTTCGCGCCTATGGCGTTTCTACACAGGCTTTCTTCCAGCAGCTGTTCTTGATCGAATGGCTTATGCCCTTCACTGGTGTCCGGCATTCAACCAATGGTCACCGTGCAGTGTTTCACCGCATTCTGCCCCAGCAGTGTTGTATAGGTGCCCATGCCCTAGCCCGGTGGACGCACAGCGTCTTTTGCGCCTTTACGTTTCCTACGCTGGTGCTCTTCCATCAACGGTTACTTGATCGAATGGCTTATGCCCTTCACTGGTGCCCGGCATTCAACCAATGGTCACCGTGCAGTGTTTCACTGCATTCTGACCCGGTAGCGTCGTGTAGACGCCTGTGTTCTGGCCCGGTGGACGC
>BCAA01000063.1 GCA_001305115.1 Clostridia bacterium UC5.1-1E11
TGTATGCAGTTGGCACACCGGGCCAGAGCACAGGCGTTTACACCACACTTCCGGGCCAGAATGCGAAACTACATTGCACGGTAACCATTGCTTAAGTTGATTTAGGGACTTCCTGCAGATGAAGATCCGATGGATCTGAGCAATCGTGGGATAAGAGTTGTTTACTTGATGGAGTGAAAGCTATACCAGTCAATATGCGTTTAAGCTCTCCTTCCAAGAGAATGATGAAAATATAAGAAGGAACCCCCATCCAATGATGGGGGTTCCTTCTGTTTTTCAATGTGGATTATTGTATGGGGAACGATAGGGAAAATTATGTGGATAAATATGTGCCAATTTGTAATCATAGCAAAGTTTTACACTTTTAGATTCTACAGGCATGACGGCCTTGATCAATTCATCATCTGAAAAACGGGAGTTGTATAATCGGCATCAATGAGAGGGAAATGTTATCAAATATTCCAATATAGGATTTTGCTTGTTTCGCTCAAACGCCTTTGTCTTATAAAATGAAGTAAATTAAGAAACGTAAAGAGATCCGTGAACAATTGTTTCTTATTAGCCTGATGAAAGAAAGCTCTCACAAATACAACACAAGAGAGTATTCATCCCAGCAGACTCGGATGAGCATGCCTTTGTGTTTTTATTTAGACTGAAGCTCAAAGGGATATTCACGGAAGTCTCTAGCCATTGGCAGTTAGTTTGGTTGAATGCGAACAATTTCATATCTTTTGAATAGTGCGGACACACAGAGCTTTTCACACCATAGGCGTCGATTATGGAAGCTCCATGCTATCGGTTGTTAGGAGCTTAATTTGGATACCAACTACTTTTATTCTTTCCTCAACACGCTTCCGGTGTTTGCCTATCATCAACAAACCCATCGCAATTTTTGCGTCATCGGCATCCTTCTACGAAAGCTCCCTGTTATCGATTACCGGCCACTTGATCGAATACGAACTACTTTCACTCTTTCCGTAACACGATTCCAATGTTCGCCTATCAACGCCGGACATTCGGCACCTTTACACCTATGGCGTTTCCCTACAGGAGTTTCATGCCACCAATCGCCGGGTACTTGATTAGTTACAGATTTCTTTCACTCTTTCCCAAAGATAATTCCGGTATTCATGGATTATTGCCGGATTTCTACGGTGGAAATAGCTTTTATGCCGTCCCTAAAAGATCCCCCACATCCGTCCAACTGTTACTACACAGTAACAACGTCGTACAACACATTCCCATACCTATGAAAAGTGTGACCCAGCAGGGGTTATTCACATTCGCGTTTGCGAACTCCCCTACTGGGTCATCTCGGTGGAATATCTCCGTTTTGGCTTTCCTATGTATTCGCTCCCATGAGAGGCAAATCATCTACATGCGATTAGGATATACATGTACATGTAGAAAAGCTATCCGCCAGAGACATCCCATATTCTTTTTTCCGAACCCTTATGCCACGTGTTTCACCACTTTCTGGTCCGGAAGGGTCGTGTAGACGCCTGTATTCTAGCACGGTGGACGCACAGCGTCTTTTGCGCCTTAGGCATTTCCTACGCTGGCTCCCCTCCATCAGCGATTGCTGGATCGAATCACTTATGCTTTCCACAAATTATTCGGCATTCAACCAATGGTCACTGTACAGTGTTTCACCACATTCTGACCAGGCAAGGTTGTGTCAACACCTGTGTTCTGTCACGGTGGACGCACAACATCTTTCGTGCCTAGGGTATTGCCTACGAAACTCTTTGCTGTTGGTTACTGGGTTCGATCGGATGTAGTTTACCTTCTCGTTGTTCAGAACAGATTTGGTACTCAGCCGATTGTAACTGTACAGTGTTTGACTGCATTCTGCCCCGGCAGAATCGTGTAGACACCTATGCTCTAACCCGGTGGACGCACAGCGTCTTTCGCGCCTCCGGCGTTTCCCACGCAGGCTCTCCTCCATCAGCGATTGCTGGATTGAATGGTTTACACCCTTCGCTGGTATCCGGTATTCAACCAATGGTCACCGTGCAGTGTTTCACTGCATTCTGACCAGGCAGTGTCGTGTAGACGCCCGTGCTCTGGCCCGGTGGACGCACAGCGCCTTTCGCGCCTACGGCGTTTCCTACGCTGGTGCTCTTCCATCAACGGTTACTTGATCGAATGGCTTATGCCCTTCACTGGTGTCCGGCATTCAACCAATGGTCACCGTGCAGTGTTTCACTGCTTTCTGCCTTGGCAGTGTCGTGTAGACGCCCATACTCTGGTTCGGTGGACGCACAGCGCCTTTTGCGCCTTCACGTTTCCTACGCTGGCTCTCCTCCATCAGCGATTGCTGGATCGAATGCCTTATACCCTTCACTGGTATCCGGCATTCAACCAATGGTCACTGTGCAGTGTTTCACTGCATTCTGACCAGGCAGTGTCGTGTAGACGCCCGTGCTCTGGCCCGGTGTGCCGGTTGCATAGACTCTATAGTAGTAATCGTTTCCAACCTTCGCCACATACTGCGTCTTGAGAACGCTGCCATTGCCTACTGTAAAGTTCGGCGTCTGGTTGTTTCCGTTTACCACCGTCATCTTGAAGCAGTATGCACTGCCTCTCTTGAGCGTGAAGTTCACTGTCGTGTCACTCACCACATGCGCCTTCTGGGTCGAGACGTTCTGTGCCGCAGAAACGACGCCTGCCGCTCCATAGGAGTTGGAGGCATTCACAGAACTGTTTCCCTTTCCGCTCTGGTTGTCCGGCTTCGGGTTGGGCTTCGGCGTCTCCGCCTTCTCCAAACTTGCTACAGCTGCTTCCAGATTTACATATACCTTTGCGATTGTCTGGTTGTTCG
>BCAA01000064.1 GCA_001305115.1 Clostridia bacterium UC5.1-1E11
AGGTACTTCGGACTGGTGGGAAGGCTGGAACGCAGAGCGAAGGGGTGCAAGAGGCGCAAGAGATACTTCACACAGGCGGAAAAGCCAGAACGCAGGACGAAGAGGTACAAGAATCGCAAGAGGCGTTTCGCATGGGCGGAAAGGCTGGAACACGGGGCAAAGGCGTACAGGAGGCGTTTGAGCGCTTTTGGACCGCATATCCGCGTAAAGTCGGCAAAGGCCGTGCGGAAAAGCTCTTTGTGCGGCTAAAGCCGGACCACCGCCTGTTGGACACGATGTTGACGGCCATCAAACAGGCAAAGGGCAGCGAACAATGGCAGCGAGACCAAGGGCGGTATATTCCCAATCCATCCACCTGGCTGGGCCAGCGGCGCTGGGAGGACGAGCCCTTTCCGGACAGCCCGGCGTACTGCGGCAATCTGGACCCGCCCGGCCATGCGCCTCCCTGTGCGCTGCCCCCGGAGTTGGCGCGTGAAAAAGAACGCCGGGAAGAGGCGTTGCGCCGCTTTCGCGCCGGAGAGTGCGGCTGGGAGGAGTTGATGCCGGAGTGAGTGTAGAATCGGAGATGGCGGTCCTGGGATGCGTCGTCCTGGATGGCGAATTCATCAAGGATGTGGCAAACGCCCTGACCCCGGAGATGTTCACCCACGACACCACGCGGCGCGTCTTTGAAGCCATGGTCGCCCAGTACCGCGCCAACGGGCCGGTGGACGGCGTGACCCTGGTTGAGCGTCTGCCGGATGAGAAAAAGATCCTGCTCCAACTGGCCGGTTATGTGCCCACCACAAGGCACCGTTTTGACTATGTGAAAATTGTGCGGGATGCGTGGCGGAGACGCTGCATTTGTACCGCGGCGGCTGAGATCGCGGCGGACGCCCCCATCTGCACGGCACAGGAATCCGTCGAGCGCCTGCGCAATCTGGTAGTGGAACAGGACGCCCTCACCCGCGCCGAAGGCGACAGCGGCGTTTCCTTTGCTCAGGCGGTCGATCATTTCCTTCAATGGATGAACGCCCCAAAGGGCGCGCCTGCCAAATCGGGCTATGGGGCCCTCGACCGCGCAACCGGCGGATTTTTGCCCGGCACCGTCACCGTTCTCTCGGCGCGCTCCGGCGGCGGCAAGACCGACTTTGCGCTCAACCTCGCCCTGCACCTCGCACGCCGGAAGAAAAAGGTGCTCTACTGCTCGATGGAGATGCCCGATGAACAACTCATGCAGCGTGTGGCATCCCAGCTCATGCACATCGACGGCACCCGCATCCGGGACCGCCTGCTCTCGGACGAAGAGAAGGGCGACATCGAGCGCGTCTTGTGCCAATTCCGCGAATCAACACGCATCCAGTTTTGCGTGGAACCTCGGCTCTCGGTCGACCGGGTGCGCCAGTGCATCGAACTCTATCAGCCGGACATCCTCTTTATCGATCACATCGGCCTGATGGAACGCCCATCCATGCGGGACGCCTATCGCGCACTGGGTTGGGTGAGCAATCAGCTCAAGCAGATCGCCCTGGACACGGGGCTGCCCATTGTAGAACTGGCCCAGATGAATCGCCAATCGGACGGACGCAGGGACAAACGTCCCCGCCTGGCGGACCTGCGCGAGACCGGCGATCTGGAACAGGACGCCGACTATGTGCTGTTTCTCTGGCGGGACGGGGAACAGCCCCAGGGACGGCTCTCCGGCGAAGCCTGGACGGACATCCACTTGACGTTGGCGAAGAACCGGAACGGCCGGACGGGAGATTTCCGGTTCCATTGGCAACCGCAGTATCACACATTTATGGAGGTGGAGTCAAAATATGACGGATGAATGGAAGGCGCTGCTCGATGAAGCGCGCGGGCGGCGCAAGGATGGCCTTCTGCGCCGCTGGGCCCACTACGAGTGCCTGAAGGACAAGCTGCGGGAGATGGGGTTACCTCCGGAGGAATACCAAAGCGCGGCACAGGAGATTGCGGCGCTGCTAGGGGTTTAAGCGGGCCTGTCACTTGGAAGGGAATTTGCTTGAGAAGTATGGACATGGAAGGCAAAGCGAGGCGCGCAGGGTATTGTCCAGGGGCGCAATGCAGAAGCGCAGGCCGGTGTAGCTTCCGACACGGGAAAAAGCGGGGCGGCCGACGAGGGAATCTTCACAAAGGGGGAAGCGCCAGATGAACCGACGGGGCAATCTCCGCAGAAGGGAAAGCGTCGGATGGACCGACGGGGAAATCTCCGTAGAGGGGAAAGCACCGGAAGGAACGTGTCTGAAAAGCATGAACATGGAAGGTAAAGCGGGG
>BCAA01000065.1 GCA_001305115.1 Clostridia bacterium UC5.1-1E11
ACCATTACCCCGAATGCGGAAGATGCCGGCAAGGCGACCGTTTCTGTAGGCGAAGCGGTTCCGGTTGGAACACGAATTCGCGTGATGGCGACGAACATCAATGGCAATGAGAATCTTACAGCAAAGACCTATGCAACCGTCGTTCCAGAGCCGGAAAAGACCCCGCGCGAAAAGCTGGAAGAACTGTATCTGGAAGCGACCAAGATCCACGACGCAGGCCAGGGCGAGTATCTGGAAGAGGCTTGGAATGCGTTCGAGTCCGCTTATAAGGCGGCAGGAGCAACGCTTGACAACGAGGCGGCGACGGACGACGAGCTGAGAAATGCAGCAGAGACTCTGCAAAATGCCATTGACGGCTTGACCGCAGAAGAGCCATCCGAGCATAAGCTGCTGGTTGAGTTCGACGACAATGTGACTTTGTGGGTCGACGGAGAGAAACCGCCCTATGCGGATAAGCTAGGCAGCTATACGGCAAATGTTATGGCAGGCGATGAAGTACAACTGACCTTTGCTCCGAGAGTGGACGGCAGAGAATTTGCAGCAGCCTCTGTGATTGTGAACGGTGAAGAGACAACAATCGATATCGAGGCGCTGGAATCCACAAGAGCGATTGACTATGTGCTAAATATGCCGAACACGGAGACTACGGTGCAGTTCAAGAGCACGATTGTCAACAAGCTTTTGTTGCGAGACGCGATCCAGAGTGCAGGAAAGGCTATGAAAGGCGACGAGTACGCGACGATGGTGCCAAGCGCGAAGAAGCTCTTTGACGAGGCCTATGAGGCGGCAATCAAGGTAGAGGCGGACAGAACCGCATTGCAGGACGAGATCAATGAAGCATGGCTAAACATGACGGATGCCATGTTCTACCTGTCCTTTACCGCAGGAGACCGAGAGGGCCTGAAGGCGTTGTTGGATAGCCTGCCGGAACTGAATGAGGAAGACTTCACGCCGAACAGCTGGAGCGTCTATGAAAAGGCAAAAGCGGACGCAGAAGAGTTGGTAAACGACGAAGATGCTCTCGAGGTGGAGGTAGAGCCGGCGAAGCAGGCTTTGCGTGATGCAATCCAGGGCTTGACGATGCGGGCGGACACCAGCACACTGAAAACGCTGATCGCAAAGGGCAATGAGATTCTTCCAGACCTGGACAGCTATGAGAGCAGCGAAGAAGTCAAAAAGGCCTTTACTGACGCGCTGAATGCGGCCGAGGGGATTCTGAACGATCCGAACGCGACGCAGGAAGAAGTGAACAGCATTGCGACCGAATTGACCATAGCGATGGCAAATCTGCGCAAGACGCCGGATAAGGAAGCGTTGGAAGCTCTGATCGCAAAGGGCGAACAGGTAAATGCGAACGACTATACAGCGGCAGATTATGCAGCGTTGCAGGCAGCGCTTCAGACAGCAAAGGTAGTTCTGGAAAAAGAAGATGCGACTTCCGAAGAGATTGAAAGCGCATACAATGCGTTGGAAGCGCGTATCCAGGCGACAAAGGGAGAAGAACCCACAAAGCCGGATAACGACCAGAATAGCGGAAACAAGAAACATACCAGCTCTTCCGGCTCGAAGAGCAGCGGGAACATCTATGGTTCCGCGGGCAGAGCAGTGGTGAATCCGACCGTCGCAGCGGCGCAGGGAGTTGTAGCCCAGGCGAG
>BCAA01000066.1 GCA_001305115.1 Clostridia bacterium UC5.1-1E11
CTCGGCTGCTGTATTTTTCAAGATAAGCGGGCGCCAGCGCGATATATAGACGCCACGGGCAAGAACGTTACAGCAGATTGCAGAGCACATTCAAAGCCAGCGGAAACAGATCATGGGCTGGATCGGGCAATGCGCGAAGAATGTGCAGGCCCGTTCATGAACAGCAAGGAACAAATTGTTGCAAGTGGCAGATGCGCCGGCGCCTTCAGGTCCGGATAAAACCAAAGAACTTTGCCCACATATGCCAACCCGCCAGCTCTGTGCATTTTTCAAAGAAAAGCAGGCACTAAAAACCACCATAGAATCAGAACCCCCAGTTCGGTCTTGTACTGAACTGGGGGTTTATCATTCAGGGCAGCCACAGGCCGCTGGTGATTGAACTAGTAAACATACTCGTCCAACCGTTTGGGAACATTTCTGTATTCTCTAAGTCGAGGGCAAGGTGTAACTCTCCTTGCTTCAACCATTTAACGCTTCCATAATTGCATGATCGGTTGGAGTTCCTGCTCGAGATATGGAGCGTGGTATGCCATAATTGCCGTGAGCCTTAACGAAGGCCGGTGAGGCGTAAACAAAGACCCGGCCGTATATAAGTCTCTCTGTGGCGTCTGCTTCTCCTTTTTCCAGCAAGTTGTTTAGACTTCTTGAGGCAGTCGAAATAGGAATATCACACAGTACCGCCTTGGCTCGGTGTTGCCTGGCATGTAAGAACCTTAGGGAAATCTCGCCTTCCGGCGAACGGACCACCCGGACCAGTTCTTTTTTCGGCTTGCTTTCTCCGCATCCTGCACACATACGCAGGGGGATTCGCTTTTGATGCATTTGCACACACCGCCCTTCCCGACTGTGATTTCTTAAACGTACGCTGATGAATCTATATGAAAACAACCGCGGCTTGGGGAGGGATTCCCCAGCGCTATTGTTAAATGGATCGATCCACAATGTCCATTCCTCATTTTTATTCCGTTTTTAAAGATAGTCATGTCGGATACTACGATTCCAACAGGGTGGTTGACATTCCAGTTTCCTGCTATTACATGGGGAGTCGAACATGTTCTTCCCATCTTTTTATATGGGTGTTTTTCCGCCTGTGAACGGATACGGTCCTGTTTGCAGCATGTATGGGCAAAAATTATGAGAAAGCATCCAGTTGCATCAAATACGCCTTGTGCCAACATGTGATGTCCGTGAGAAGGGTGCTCCTTGTGTTGTTCTTCCATTAACCTTGGTAGCAGAAGCCTATGATACTCATATGTATTCGGTTTATCCTTCGGGTTCTCCACTTGTCATAACCAGCTGGATGGACAGGCATCCATTGCAAAGAGATGAAACCAGGTATTTGGTTCTTAATCTTTCTACGCTTTCGAACCCTTGCCCTATCCGATAACGTGTTTGCTTACACCAGCCCCTTTCGCTTGCAATCCTTTTTTACCGTTCCTTTTCAACTCCCAATTTGACGTCTATGAGCCCTAGCCGCTCTATTATAAGATCTTCACTGGGATGTAAAGCAGAGAAAGGATTTCCTGGACGTCCCTTATGCTCAAATGAGGATTTACCTTCTATGAACTTTTCACTCAGTAGCAAACCACGCTGCAATCTGCGTTATCCCTCTTCTCCAATGGTTTCACCGAAACATGTTCACCC
>BCAA01000067.1 GCA_001305115.1 Clostridia bacterium UC5.1-1E11
GGATGAACATGTTTCAGTGAAACCATTGGAGAAGAGGGATAACGCAGATTGCAGCGTGGTTTGCTACTGAGTGAAAAGTTTATAGAAGGTAAATCCTCATTTGAGCATAAGGGACGTCCAGGAAATCCTTTCTCTGCTTTACATCCCAGTGAAGATCTTACAATAGAGCGGCTAGGGCTCATAGACGTCAAATTGAGAGTTGAAAAGGAACGGTAAAAAAGGATTGCAAGCGAAAGGGGCTGGTGTAAGCAAACACGTTATCGGATAGGGCAAGGGTTCGAAAGCGTAGAAATATTAAGAACCAAATCCCTGGTTTCACCTCTTTGCAATGGATGCCTGTCCATCCAGCTGGTTATGACAAGTGGAGAACCCGAAGGATAAACCGAATACATATGAGCATCATAGGCTTCTGCTACCAAGGTTAATGGAAGAACAACACAAGAAGTACCCTTCTCACGGACATCACATGTTGGCACAAGGCGTATTTGATGCAACTGGATGCTTTCTCATAATTTTGCCCATACATGCTGCAAACAGGACCGTATCCGTTCACAGGCGGAAAAACACCTAATTAAAAGGATGGGAAGAACATGTTCGATCCCCACGTAATAGCAGGAAACTGGAATGTCAACCACCCTGTTGGATTCGTAGTATCCGACATGACTATCTTTAAAAACGGAATAAAAATGAGAAATAGACATTGTGGATCGATCCATTTAACAATAGCGCTGGGGGAATCCCTCCCCAAGCCGCGGTTGTTTTCATATAGATTCATCAGCGTATGTTTAAGAAATCACAGTCGGGAAGGGCGGTATGTGCAAATGCATCAAAAGCGAATCCCCTGCGTATGTGTGCAGGATGCGGAGAAAGCAAGCCGAAAAAAGAACTGGTCCGGGTGGTCCGTTCGCCGGAAGGCGAGATTTCCCTAAGGTTCTTACATGCCAGGCAACACCGAGCCAAGGCGGTACTGTGTGATATTCCTATTTCGACTGCCTCAAGAAGCCTAAACAACTTGCTGGAAAAAGGAGAAGCAGATGCCACAGAGAGACTTATATACCGGCCGGGGCTTTGTTTACGCCTCACCGGCCTTCGTTAAGGCTTACGGCCATTATGGCATATGACGCTCCAGGTCTCGAGCAGGAACTCCAACCGATCATGCAATTATGGAAGCGTTAAATGGTTGAAGCAAGGAGAGTTACACCTTGCCCTCGACTTAGAGAATACAGAAATGTTCCCAAACGGTTGGACGAGTATGTTTACTAGTTCAACCACCAGCGGCCTGTGGCTGCCCTGAATGATAAACCCCCAGTTCAGTACAAGACCGAACTGGGGGTTCTGATTCTATGGTGGTTTTTAGTGCCTGCTTTTCTTTGAAAAATGCATAGAGCTGGCGGGTTGGCATATGTGGGCAAAGTTCTCTGGTTTTATCCGGACCTGAAGGCGCCGGCACATCTGCCACTTACAACAATTTGTTCCTTGCTGTTCATGAACGGGCCTGCACATCCTTCGCGCATCGTCCGGTCCAGCCCATGATCTGTTTCCGCTGGCTTTGAATGTGCTCTGCAATCTGCTGTAACATTCTTGCCCGTGGCGTCCATATATCGCGCTGGCGCCCGCTTATCTTGAAAAATACAGCAGCCGGG
>BCAA01000068.1 GCA_001305115.1 Clostridia bacterium UC5.1-1E11
GGACGCAAAATTTGTCACCATTCCGGCGGTAAAGGGACCGCAAGTCATCGAATTTACGGTTCAATACGTGGGTGGCGGAAGCACGGACCCGGAAGAGCCGGATAATCCAAATTGTGATCGTGACGACCATATTATCCGTGACGCAGAAGATCTGTACAACGTACGGCTGCATCCGCACTGCAATTTTATTTTCGCCAATGATGTAGACCTCAGCGAGGCCTATCCGAATTGGGAGCCCATTGGAGTATTGGAGCAAAAGTATGATCCATGGAATGGAACCTATTATGAGCCGTCTGAAAATGTGTTTACCGGGGATATGAACGGAAACGGGCATGTACTCACAGGCCTGAATGTCGGCACATTGAAGAGTTATAATGGCCTGTTCACCTATTCTGCCGGGACAATCCGCAATCTTACGGTGAACGATGCAAAAATCAACGCACACAGCAACTCCGGTATTTTGGTAGGTTGGAACGCCGGAAAGATTCAGAATTGTACGGTGAGCGGCAACGTAACGGCCGGGGATTCATTCGCAAATATTTGGGAAGTTGGGGGTATTACCGGATGGAACGATACCACCGGTGTCATCAGCGGCTGTGCATCTCTTGCCAATGTCAGTGGAAACCCCGCGAACCTGCCGGTTAATACTCCTGTACATTACTATTACGGTGGGGTTGCAGGGTCCAACAGTGGTACGGTGACAAATTGTTATTCGACAGGTACGGTCAAAGGAGCAAGGGCAGGCGGTCTGCTGGGGCTGAACCAGGGAACCATTTCAAATTGCTATACCACGAGCAGAGTGTATGCTTTGACCGACAGTTTCGGCAATGTGGATACTTCCACTCATCCGGTCATTGGATGGATGGAGGGAGGAACGGTTGGGAAGGAAACCATCTTCTTCCGGAAAGGAAACCTCTATCGCGGGGGCCGGCTTTATACAGGCTGGGATACTGATAAAGCCCGTGGCCAGGGGAAAACCGAAGAGGAAATGAAGACGGCTTCGACGTATACGGATGCTGGATGGGACACCGGCGTCTGGAACATTGTAGATGGCACTTATCCAACCCTTCAATAAGAAATGCGCAGGCCGCATGGCAACGGAAGGCCCCCGGTGAAAGCCGGGGCCTTCTCTTGTTTCCTTAAAGTAGCACATAGAAATTGAATTGAAAGGATAAATTTTTTAAAGAAAATATTATTGGAAAAAACAGAAGGAGATAGTAAACAAATTAGATAGATTTTAATCATATAAAAATAAAATTATATACAAATATTAAATATAATTGTCTTTTAGAAACAAATTGAAAGGACAACTATTATAATGTAAT
>BCAA01000069.1 GCA_001305115.1 Clostridia bacterium UC5.1-1E11
CCCTGCTTCGCGCATTGTGTTGATCTCTGCCCCGAGAATTTTGATGTTTGTCCATTTCTTTTTTGACATGATAATACCCCCTGATGTAGTATTTCATTTTCCTACATCAGGGGGCTTTTTGTCTATTCTCCGTTTTTACGGGACCTGTTCAAAAGCTGGACGGGGGTTCTTTTTTATTTTGCTGATGTGATGAATTATATAGAACACTTACAAGAGATTTCGAACCACATGAATCACTGAACACTTGGTTGAACGCGAAAACTTGCATACCTTCCGAAACTTCCCGGCATTCAACCAATGGTCACCGTGCAGTGTTTCACTGCATTCTGACCCGGTAGTGTCGTGTAAACACCTGTACATTGGCCCGGTGGGCGCACAGCGCCTTTCGCGCCTAGGGTATTGCCTACGAAACTCTTTACTATTGGTTGCTGGATCGAATGGCTTATGCCCTTCGCTGGTATCCGGCATTCAACCAATGGTCACCGTGCAGTGTTTCACTGCATTCTGCCCTGGTAGGGTCGTGTAGACGCCCGTGCTCTGGCCCGGTGGACGCACAGCGTCTTTTGCGCCTATGGCGTTCCTACGCTGGCTTTCTTCCATCAGCGGTTGCTGGATCGAATGCCTTATGCCCTTCGCAAGTATCCGTGATTCAACCAATGGTTACTGCGTAGTGTTTGGTGGCTTTTCTGCCCCGGCAGGGTCGTGTAAAGCCCCCCTACCCTAGCCCGGTAGACGCACAGCGCCTTTCGCGCCTATGGCGTTCCTACGCAGGCTCTCTTCCAGCAGTGGTTGCTTGATCGAATCACTTATGTCTTTCACAAGTATCCGACATCAACCAATGGTCACCGTGCAGTGTTTCACTGCATTCTGACCCGGCAGGGCCGTGTAGATGCCCGTACTCTGGCCCGGTGTGCCGGTTGCATAGATTCTGTAGTAGTAATCGTTCCCAACCTTCGCCACAAACTGCGTCTTGAGAACGCTGCCGTTGCCTACCGTAAAGCCCGGCGTCTGGTTGTTTCCATTTACCACCGTCATCTTGAAACAGTATGCGCTGCCTCTCTTGAGCGTGAAGTTCACTGTCGTGTCACTCATCACATGCGCCTTCTGGGTCGAGACGTTCTGTGCCGCAGAAACGACGCCTGCCGCTCCATAGGAGTTGGAGGCATTCACAGAACTGCTTCCCTTTCCTCCCTTGTTGTCCGGCTTCGGGTTGGGCTTTGGCGTCTCCGTCTTCTCCAAACCTGCTACAGCTGCTTCCAGGTTTACATATACCTTTGCGATTGTCTGGTTGTCCA
>BCAA01000070.1 GCA_001305115.1 Clostridia bacterium UC5.1-1E11
GGTGTTTATACAACATTGCCGGGCCAGAATGCGAAGCTGCATTGCACGGTAACCATTGGCTGAACGCCGGGCAATTTGTGTAAGGTATAAACGTGTACATATTCGATCAAGCACCCGGCAGCCGATAGCAGAAAGCTTGTGTAGGAGACGCCGTAGGCGCGGAAGACGCTGTGCGTCCACAGGAGCATGGCCCAGCCATCCTTGGCGGACATCTTAGTAAATTGAGCGAAGGGAGTCCCTTTCGCAAAGAGCAGAATCCCCGCTCCGGGAAACCGGAGCGGGGATTCTACGGCTTTGAGACTTTGTGTACTTGGGATGCAAGCGAAAGATAAAATGTATGGGAATTTCCAAAAGAAAGCAAAAGATTGCAGGCCGAAAGGCTCTGTGGTCCGCCGGGCCAAAGCACAGGTGTTTACACCACACTTCCGGGCCTGTGTAAGGTATAAACGTGTACTATTCGATCAAACACCTGGCAGCCGATAGCAGAAAGCTTGCGTAGGAGACGCCGCAGGCGCGAAAGACGCTGTGCGTCCACCGGGCCAGAGCACAGGCGTTTACACTACCCTGTCGGGCCAGAATGCGAAACTACATTGCACGGTAACCATTGGCTGAACGCCGGGCAATTTGTGTAAGGTATAAACGTGTACATATTCGATCAAGCATCCGGCAGCCGATAGCAGAAAGATGCGTAGGAGACGCCGTAGGCGCGGAAGACGCTGTGCGTCCACAGGAGCATGGCCCAGCCATCCTTGGCGGACATCTTAGTAAATTGAGCGAAGGGAGCCCCTTTCGCAAAGAGCAGAATCCCCGCTCCGGGAAACCGGGGCGGGGGTTTACTGCGTTGAGACTTTGTGTACTTGGGATGTAAGCGAAAGATAAAATGTATGAGGATTTCCAAAAGGAAACAAAAGATTGCAGGGTGAAAGACGCTGTGCGTCCACCGTGCCAGAGCACAGGCGTTTACACCACACTTCCGGGCCTGTGTAAGGTATAAACGTGTACTATTCGATCAAGTACCCGGCAGCCGATAGCAGAAAGCTTGTGTAGGAGACGCCGCAGGCGCGGAAGACGCTGTGCGTCCACCGGGCCAGAGCACAGGTGTTTACACGACACGGCCGGGCCAGAATGCGAAGCTGCATTGCGAGGTAGCCATTGGATGAACGCCGGGCAATTTGTGT
>BCAA01000071.1 GCA_001305115.1 Clostridia bacterium UC5.1-1E11
GGTAATGGAAAACATCTGGCTGGGAAGATTCCCCATGAAAGGGATCGCCGTCGATAAAAAAGACGATGATCAAAAAAGACAAAGGAGCTCTTTAAAGAGGTCGACCTGGACATTGATCCGGAGGTACTGGCGGGAACGCTGTCGGCGTCCAACTTGCAGTTGGTGGAGATAGCGAAGGCGGTCAGCTACAATTCGAAGATCATCATCATGGACGAACCGACGTCATCGTTGACAGACAACGAGACCGAGCACTTGTTTAAGATTATCCGGCAGCTGCAGGAAAAAGGCTGCGCGATCATTTACATCTCCCACAAGATGGAAGAGATCTTGAAGATCTCGGATGAAGTAACGATCATGCGAGACGGCACGTATGTAGGAACCTGGCCGGCAAGCGAACTGACAACGGACCTGATTATCAACCGAATGGTAGGGCGCGATATGACGAACCGTTTCCCGCCGAAGGCGTACAAGCCGGGGAAGGAAGTCGTGCTGAAGGTGGACGATCTGTGTTCGCCGTTGCCGAAGTCGTTCCAGCATGTGTCGTTTGAGCTGCATAAAGGAGAAATATTGGGCATCGGCGGTCTGGTAGGCGCACAGCGTACAGAGATGGTCGAGGCTTTGTTCGGTCTGCGTGCGATTGCATCGGGCCATGTGGAAAAGGACGGCAAGCCGTTCAAGGTGAAGTCGGTGCGCGATGCAAAGGCGCATGGGCTGGCGCTGTTGACGGAGGAACGCCGTCAGAGCGGCGTATTTGGCATTCTGTCGATCGAGGACAACACGGTCATTGCCGCAC
>BCAA01000072.1 GCA_001305115.1 Clostridia bacterium UC5.1-1E11
GGCAAAGACGACGGCAACGAAGAAGAGCGGCTCCACATCGAGAAATGTAAGCAACACATATGGAGCAGCGGGTGTGGTTTCCGCAAGCCAGAGTGCAGCGACAAGTGTGCGCAGTGATGCGGCAAATGCCATCACGCTGAACAGAGGAAGCGTGTACACCTTCAAGATGACCGTGGTCAATGGAAACGGACTGGTGCCGAGCTTTACAGTGGGCAACGGAAGCGTTCTGAAGACGCAGTTTGTGTCCCAGATTGGCAATGACTACTACTACAGAGTTTATGCAGTTGGCACACCGGGCCAGAGCACAGGCGTTTACACTACCCTGCCGGGTCAGGATGCGAAACTGCATTGTACGGCAACCATTGGTTAAATGCTGGAGAGCGAGCAAAAGACACAAGCCATTCAATTGGGCAACCGTTGACGGAGGTGCGCTTTTGCAGGAAACGCCGAAGGTTCGAAAGGCGCTGTGTACCCACAGGAGCATGGCCCAGCCATCCTTGGCGGACATCTTAGTAAATTGAGCGAAGGGAGCCCCTTTCGCAAAGAGTAGAATCCCCGCTCCGGGAAACCGGAGCGGGGATTTTGCTGCTTTGAGACTTTGTGTACTTGGGATGTAAGCGAAAGATAAAATGTATGGGGATTTCCAAAAGGAAGCAAAAGATTGCAGGGTGAAAGACGCTGTGGTCCGCCGGGCCAGAGCATAGGTGTTTACACCACACTTCCGGGCCAGG
>BCAA01000073.1 GCA_001305115.1 Clostridia bacterium UC5.1-1E11
CCCACTGTAAAGCTCGGCGTCTGGTTGTTTCCATTTACCACCGTCATCTTGAAGCAATAGGCCTGCCCGCGTTTCAGGGTAAAGTTCACCGTCGTATCGCTGCGGACATAGGCGCCAACTGCCGCTACATTCTGACCTGCGGATACCACACCGCTGGCCCCATAGGCGTTGCTCGCGTTTGCAGAAGAACTGCCAGAACTGCTGCCCTTGGACGGCTTATTGGTATCAACCTTCACCAGGTTGTTCTGTGCCTCGCGTGCCTGCGCCACAGCTGCATCGATCTTCTTCTGGCCTTCCTCCGCGTCCAGGCTGTCATCCGCCATCAACGCGTTCAAAACCTCTTTGACCTCTGCTACTGCTGCATAGCTTGCCGCTGTATATTCCGACGGATCGAGCGCATTGATTTCCTTCAGCAACTCTTCCAGTTCCGTCTTGTCCGCCTTCTTGCGCAGGGCCGACATCGCCTGCAACAGATCCTTCGCGGCCTGGTCCACTTCTGCCTGTGGGGAATCCTTGTCCAGCTTCTTGGCAGCTTCCAATGCCTCCAGGAACGCTTCCTGTCCGTCCGGCAGGTATTTGCCCGCTTCGATGTCCGTTTTGATTTTCTCCGCCTTTTCAATGGCGGTATTCAAATTGCTGACGTCCGATGCGCGAATCAGTTGCTTGGACGCAG
>BCAA01000074.1 GCA_001305115.1 Clostridia bacterium UC5.1-1E11
TGTCCCGCCGGGTCATATTCATAGCCTTCCGGCGCCGTTACATAATGTAGAACTTCGGTGTCATTCTGTGCTTCGCCAACCGGGGTAAAGGTGTGGACTCCTTTCGTCAGACCACCATATGTTTTGGAATAGCTCCGATCCAAAAGGATACCTGTTTCCTGATTTCGGAAGTCTACGCGCACCTGATACGCCTCCGGATGCTCCTCCGGGTCCGGATCGGTCGGTTCTGTACTCTCCGGTTTTACATCAAAGGTAATCCTCGTGGGCGTGGCTGTTCCCTCCGCATTGACCGCTACATCATAGGCCTGCGTATCCGGATCAAACACATAGCCCGCCGGAATCGGAGCGGAAATCCGATCCTTCTCTGTCGCCCTGGTCCTTGACGCCGGCGCATTGGGGGCTACAATGGTGTATTCCCCTGGATATTCCAGTGAAACCGTTTCGGTTTGGGTAAGCAATTGACCGTCTACTGTATTTCTATAATACAGCACATACTCAATCGCCTTCGCCTCTTCCGGCACCACCGTGAAAATAACCTTGCCTGGCGTCGCTTCGCCAGTCTTTTCATCCACAACTACATCCGTCTTCTGTTCTGCCGCCTCGGGGCTGTACACATAGCCTTCCGGCGCATCATAGTTCACAGCTGCAATGGT
>BCAA01000075.1 GCA_001305115.1 Clostridia bacterium UC5.1-1E11
AGTATTGCTCTTTACGGTCTCATTCTGGCTTTGTACCAGGTCACCTTCCGCAGTTCCTTCACGCCATTCGATCGTCACATTTTCATTAAAACGGTCCGGGTCCTCCGGATCGGTCGAGCTGGAACCGCCCTCGTCCGGCTTGCCAGCGCCGGTGTCGTCCATCTGGTAGGCGTTCAGCACCAGCTTGCCGTGGAAATGCTGCCCCTGATAGGCGTTGTTTACGGTCTCCGGCAGATAGCCCGCGATCACATAGGTCGCTGTGCCCTGGGCCGGAAGCATCGCCGTCATGTATGTATTGTTCGTCTCTTTCGCTGTGTTGTCCGACGCTACTTTATCTGGATTTGCCTTGGCCTCGTCGTACGCTGTGTTCAGGTTGACATCCTCAACCTTTGTCCAGGTTTCGCCCACCTGCTTGTAGACAAACACCTTCAGGACCGGCGCCAAACGGTTTGCACAATCCTGCATCTTTTCGGGGTCCTGCTTGATCGTAATGTTGTCTTCCGTCAGGATCGGTTCCCCTGCTTCGCATCCATCGCCTGCTTCCAAAGATAGCTGTACCTTTGCCGGCAGTGTGCCCTCATTTTTGATAACCACCGGCTTAAAGTATGCCGGCACCGGCGCATAATCCTCGTCGTCCAGGCCCGTTGTATC
>BCAA01000076.1 GCA_001305115.1 Clostridia bacterium UC5.1-1E11
TTCCTACGCAGGCTCTCTTCCAGCAGTGGTTGCTGGATCGAATGGCTTATGCCCTTCGCTGGTATCCGGCATTCAACCAATGGTCACCGTGCAGTGTTTCACCGCATTCTGTCCCGGCAGGGTCGTGTAAACGCCCGTACTCTGGCCCGGGGTGCCGGTTGCATAGACTCTGTAGTAGTAATCGTTTCCAACCTTTGCCACAAACTGCGTCTTGAGAACGCTGCCGTTGCCTACCGTAAATCTCGGCGTCTGGTTGTTTCCGTTTACCACCGTCATCTTGAAGCAGTATGCGCTGCCTCTCTTGAGCGTAAAGTTCACTGTCGTGTCACTCACCACATGCGCCTTCTGGGTCGAGACGTTCTGTGCCGCAGAAACGACGCCTGCCGCCCCATAGGAGTTGGAGGCATTCACAGAACTGCTTCCCTTTCCTCCCTTGTTGCCCGGCTTCGGGTTGGGCTTCGGCGTCTCCGCCTTCTCCAAACCTGCTACAGCTGCTTCCAGGTTTACATATACCTTTGCGATCGTCTGGTTGTCCGCGGTTTCATCCCCGGCGACTGCCTTTGCTACCTGTAGCGCCGCCCCCAGGTTTGCCACACTACGGTCCGTATAACCGTTCAAGTCGATCGCTTCTGTCTCTTCGATGAGCTCC
>BCAA01000077.1 GCA_001305115.1 Clostridia bacterium UC5.1-1E11
TCTGGTCCGGCAGGGTGGTGTAAACGCCTGTGCTCTGGTCCGGCGGACCACAGCGCCTTTTGGCCTGCAATCTTTTGCTTCCTTTTGGAAATCCCCATACATTTTATCTTTCACTTATATCCCAAGTACACAAAGTCTCAAAGCAGCAAAACCCCCGCTCCGGTTTCCCGGAGCGGGGATTCTGCTCTTTGCGAAAGGGGCTCCCTTCGCTCAATTTACTAAGATGTCCACCAAGGATGGCTGGGCCATGCTCCTGTGGGTACACAGCGCCTTTCGAACCTTCGGCGTTTCCTGCAAAAGTGCACCTCCGTCAACGGTTGCCCAATTAAATGGCTTGTGTCTTTTGCACGCCCCCCAGCATTCAGCCAATGGCTACCGTGCAATGTAGTTTCGCATCCTGACCCGGCAGGGTGGTGTAAACACCTGTGCTCTGGCCCGGTGGACGCACAGCGTCTTCCGCGCCTACGGCGTCTCCTACGCAAACTTTCTGCTATCGGCTGCCGGGTGCTTGATCGAATATGTACACGTTTATACCTTATACAAATTGCCCGGCGTTCAGCCAATGGCTACCTCGCAATGCAGCTTCGCATCCTGGCCCGGTAGGGTGGTGTAAACACC
>BCAA01000078.1 GCA_001305115.1 Clostridia bacterium UC5.1-1E11
AGTTAGCTTCTATCTTAAATCTTTATTCAGTTTTCAGTGTACTGGCAAAAAGTATGCTGGCGAATGGTAAGTCGCGGAGGCGGCGAGACCACAGGTCTGCACCATTAGCTCAGTTGGTAGAGCACCTGACTCTTAATCAGGGTGTCCCGGGTTCGAGTCCCTGATGGTGCACCATGAAAGAAGTCGGACGACGGAGGTCGGAGAGATCTCTGGCCTCTGCGTAAGACTGAAAGATGTGGCCCGTTGGTCAAGCGGTTAAGACAGCGGCCTCTCACGCCGTTAACGTGGGTTCGATTCCCGCACGGGTCACCAAAAGCAAACAAGGAAAGTGAATATAGAGAGCTATTTAGACAGGAATGTACTAAATAGAGTTGGTGTCGATGACGATGAGGGTCCACCCGTTCCCATCCCGAACACGGAAGTTAAGCTCATTAGTGCCGACGATACTTGGCTGGCAACGGCCTGGGACAATAGGAAGATGCCAACATAAACATTCCTCCTTAGCTCAGCCGGTAGAGCATGCGGCTGTTAACCGCAGGGTCGTTGGTTCGAGTCCAACAGGGGGAGCCACTTTTTGAAGGAACTACATCTTTTGTAGTTCCTTTT
>BCAA01000079.1 GCA_001305115.1 Clostridia bacterium UC5.1-1E11
TGGCTATACGGACCGCAGTGTGGCAAACCTGGAGGCGGCGCTACAGGTAGCAAAGGCAGTCGCCGGGGATGAAACCGCAGACAACCAGACAATCGCAAAGGTATATGTGAACCTGGAAGCAGCTGTAGCAAGTTTGGAGAAGGCGGAGACGCCGAAGCCCAACCCGAAGCCGGACAACAAGGGAGGAAAGGGAAGTAGTTCTGTGAATGCCTCCAACTCCTATGGGGCGGCAGGCGTCGTGTCTGCGGCACAGAACGTCTCGACCCAGAAGGCGCATGTGGTGAGTGACACGACAGTGAACTTTACGCTCAAGAGAGGCAGCGCATACTGCTTCAAGATGACGGTGGTAAACGGAAACAACCAGACGCCGAGCTTTACAGTAGGCAACGGCAGCGTTCTCAAGACGCAGTTTGTGGCGAGGGATGGAAACGATTACTACTACAGAGTCTATGCAACCGGCACACCGGGCCAGAGCACGGGCGTCTACACGACTCTGCCGGGGCAGAATGCAGTCAAACACTGCACGGTAACCATTGGTTGAATGCCGGATACCAGTGAAAGGCATAAGCCATTCGATCAAGTAACCGCTGGTGGAAGAAAGCCTGT
>BCAA01000080.1 GCA_001305115.1 Clostridia bacterium UC5.1-1E11
GTGGTTATCAAAAATGAGGGCACACTGCCGGCAAAGGTAAAGCTATCTTTGGAAGCAGGAGACGGCTGCGAAGCAGGGGAACCGATCCTGACGGAAGACAACATTACGATCAAACAGGACCCCGAAAAGATGCAGGATTGTGCAAATCGTTTGGCGCCGGTCCTGAAAGTATTTGTTTACAAGCTGGTAGACGGGACTTGGACAAAGGTTGAGGATGTCAACCTGAACACAGCGTATGACGAGGCTAAAGCAAATCCGGACAAAGTAGCGTCGGACAACACAGCGAAAGAGACGAACAATACATACATGACGGCGATGCTTCCAGCCCAGGGCACAGCGACCTATGTGATCGCGGGCTATCTGCCGGAGACCGTGAACAACGCCTATCAGGGGCAGCATTTCCACGGCAAGCTGGTGCTGAATGCCTATCAGATGGACGACACCGGCGCTGGCAAGCCGGACCAGGGCGGTTCCAGCTCGACCGATCCGGAGGACCCGGACCGCTTCGAGGACAACGTGACCATCGAGTGGCGTGAAGGAACTGCGGAAGGTGACCTGGTAAAAAGCCAGAATGAGACGGTAAAGAGCGATACC
>BCAA01000081.1 GCA_001305115.1 Clostridia bacterium UC5.1-1E11
GGAGGCGGCGCTACAGGTAGCAAAGGCAGTCGCCGGGGATGAAACCGCGAACAACCAGACAATCGCAAAGGTATATGTAAATCTGGAAGCAGCTGTAGCAGGTTTGGAGAAGGCGGAGACGCCGAAGCCCAACCCGAAGCCGGGCAACAAGGGAGGAAAGGGAAGCAGTTCTGTGAATGCCTCCAACTCCTATGGGGCGGCAGGCGTCGTTTCTGCGGCACAGAACGTCTCGACCCAGAAGGCGCATGTGGTGAGTGACACGACAGTGAACTTCACGCTCAAGAGAGGCAGCGCATACTGCTTCAAGATGACGGTGGTAAATGGAAACAACCAGACGCCGGGCTTTACAGTAGGCAACGGCAGCGTTCTCAAGACGCAGTTTGTGGCGAAGGTTGGAAACGATTACTACTACAGAGTCTATGCAACCGGCACACCGGGCCAGAGCACGGGCGTCTATACGACCCTGCCGGGGCAGAATGCGGTGAAACACTGCACGGTGACCATTGGCTGAATGCCGGATACCAGCGAAGGGTGTAAACCATTCGATCCAGCAATCGCTGATGGAGGAGAGCCAGC
>BCAA01000082.1 GCA_001305115.1 Clostridia bacterium UC5.1-1E11
CGTATACAGCGATACGACGGTAAACTTCACATTGAAGAGGGGCGCAGCATACTGCTTCAAGATGACCGTGGTGAATGGAAACGGGCTGGTACCGAGCTTCACAGTGGGCAACGGAAGCGTTCTGAAGACACAGTTTGTGACGCAGATCGGCAATGACTACTACTATAGAGTTTATGCAGTTGGCACACCGGGCCAGAGCACGGGAGTCTATACGACCTTGCCGGGCCAGAATGCACAGATGCATTGTACGGTGACGGTTGGCTGAATGCCGGATAACTTGCGAATGGCATAAGCCACTCGCTTAGGCAGCAGATGACGGAAGCGCGTTTTCGTAGAAAACGCCGTAGGAGCGAAAGACGCTGTGCGTCCGCCAGGCGAGGGTACGGGAGGTCTATACGACCTTGCCGGGTCAGAATGCGCAGATGCATTGTACGGTGGCCGTTGGTTGAGCACTGGATAACTTACAAATGGTATAAACCCATTCAGTTAGGTAGCAGATGACGG
>BCAA01000083.1 GCA_001305115.1 Clostridia bacterium UC5.1-1E11
CCCGGGGTTCCGGGTATATATCCGTTCATACTTACCCCGTCTTGAAAGGCAGACTTTCCCAGGCAAAAAGCCATAACCGGCGCATGGCCTTACACCCTGCTGTGCCTGAAAAACAGTGATCTCCGAACCCCGGTATTCCGGGTATATATCCGCTCATACTTGCCCCGTCTTGGAAAGCAGACTTTCCCGGGCAAGAAACTATAACCGGTGCATGGCCTTACACCCTGCTGTGCCTGAAAAACAACAATCTTCGAACCCTGGTATTCCGGGTGTATATCCGTTCATACTTGCTCCGTCTTGGAAAGCAGACTTTCCCGGGCAAGAAACTATGACCGGCGCACGAACTTACACCCCGCTGTGCCTGAAAAGCAGTGATCTCCGAACCCCGGGGTTCCGAGTGTACATCCATTGATACTTGTCCCATCTTGGAAGGCAGAATTTCCCGGGCAAGAAACTATAACCGGTGCATGGACTTACACCCCGCTGTGCCTGAAAAGCAGT